>CAWIKU010000001.1:0-496407 GCA_963836705.1 uncultured Actinomycetes bacterium
CGACGGGGACCGGGGCTTCCGGCGAGATGCGCTTCACGTCGCCCCACAGATAGCGATCGAGCATTACATCGCCGATCACGGCAACTCGCGCAGAGCCGATGCGGTCGAGCAGGTCGTCGATCATCTCGACGTTTCCGCGAGCACGAGCGCCGTGACCTCCGGCCACGACTCGCAGCTCCAGTCGGCGGCGGCGTCGACCGATGCGAACGCGATCGTCCGGCAACCCGCAGCGCGGCCGGCCTCTACGTCAGCGTGGGAGTTTCCGACCATGAAGGAGCGCGCAAGCTCGAGGTCGAGGTCCGCGGCGGCATCGAGAATCATGCCGGGGGCCGGTTTTCGGCAGGCGCAGTCTTCGTCAGGGGCATGGAAGCAGTAGTACGCCGCGTCGAGGGACGCCCCTGCATCGGCGAGCAGCTCGACGAAACGCTCGTGGACGGCCTCTGCATCGGTCTGATCGAAGTAGCCGCGTCCGACGCCCGACTGGTTGCTGACGAGAACGAGAGCGAACCCGGAGGTGTGAAGCGTTCGGAGCGATTCAGCGGCGCCCGGCAGCAGCCTTACCTGCTCGGGTCGAGACGGGTAGCCGACGTCCTCGATCAACGTGCCATCGCGATCGAGAAAGACCGCCGGACGACTAGCCACCGAGCCTGGAGACGAGCGAGGTCGTCGAAACACCGTCCACGAACGGGAGCAGCACAACTCGGCCTCCGTACGACTCGACGAGCGACCGCTCGGGCATGGGCCGGTCGCCATAATCCGCGCCCTTTGCATGCACCTCAGGCCGCAACCGATCGAGCGCAAGCTCGGGCGTTGGTTCGTCGAACACGACGACTCGATCGACGGCGCGGAGCGCAGCCACGACTTCGGCACGCTGCGCCGCCGGTACGACTGGCCGACCGGCTCCCTTGAGAAGCCGAACCGTCTCGTCGGCATTCACGCCGACGACGAGCACATCACCGAGCTCTTTCGCAGCTTCCAGACTTCGAACGTGACCATGATGGAGCAGATCGAAGGCGCCGTTGGTCCACACGACCCGCAACCCGGCTCGGCGCCATTGGTCCCGCTCGTCAAGCAGCGGCTCCCAGGCAACGACTCGTCCTGCTCCAGCGTCAGCGCCGCCGACCGCGACGGGCGCAGCGCTCAGCCGCCGTTCGACCTGGCGACACAACTCGTGTTCGACGACCAGCTGGGCCTCCTGGACCTCAGCCGAGGTCGCACCGCGCACCACGAGGGCGACATCGACTGCGCGTACGAGAGCCGACGTTCCGTCACCGACGAGCGCCAGAGTGCGCATTCCCGCCGCCGCCGCGGCCGCCACTCCGTGAAGCACGTTCGGAGACTCGCCGCTCGTACTGATCGCGAGCGCAACGTCGCCGCGTCGGCCAAGCGCTTCGACCTGACGCGCAAACACGTTTTCGTACCCGAAGTCGTTCGCGATCGCCGTGAGAGCCGATGAATCCGTCGTGAGCGCGATCGCCGGCAGCGGCCGGCGGTCGAGCTCGAATCGGCCGACGAACTCCGCGGCAAGGTGCTGCGCGTCGGCTGCACTGCCACCGTTCCCGAAAACGAGCAGCTTTCCGCCACGCCTGAAACACGCGACGAGATCGGCGACCGCGTTTTCGAAGGCGTCTGCGGGGATTCCCAACGTCCCCGGGCCCTCGCTCTTCGCCACCACTACGCGGCAACCGCGTCGGCCACGGCCTGCCGGACACGATCGGGCGAGATCCCCTGCATGCAATCGCGACGGTTGCCTTTGTACTCCCATCCGAAATCCAGATAGCCGCAACCCGCGAGGCCCGATTCGACACCGACCGCGCGAGGGCCGATCGGACCCCAGCGACGGCCGGCGGTCGGGCCGTTGAGCGTGATGGTCGGCGCCCCCACGGCGGCGGCGAGGTGTGCGATTCCGGTGTTGACGCTGACGACACAGGTGGCCGCCGCAAGGAGGTCTGCGAGCTCCTCGAGTGAGTGCTTGCCAGCCGTATCGGTCACGGCTCCGGGAGCGCAGGTGGCGGCGAAGGCCGCCGAGCGCGCGACGTCCGCGGGGCCACCGGTGAGCACGACGTGCTGACCGCGATCGAGCAGGTCATCGATCAGTGCCCGCCAGGATTCGCTGGGCCACTCCTTCAGGTGGGACTCGACTCCGGTCGGCCAAAGATGGAGGACGACGAACGGCTCGCTCGGCAACGAGGCGGCGGTCAGCACGCCCGGAGGTCGGAAAGATGGCTCGGTCGTCGACGTGACACCGACCACCTGAGCGAGTAGGCGAAAGTTGTCGAGTTCGTGCAGGACCGGCGACCGTTCTACCGCGGCATCGAACGCGTAGTGGCGGTGCTGTCCCGTTGCGCTTAGTCCGACGGTGTAACGCGCCCCAGAGAGGACGGCGTACACCGCCTCGACACGCGGCCACGACCCGAAGTCGATCACGACGTCGAAGCGATGGCGCCGGAGGGCGCGGATCGCCGTCAGCGGACTGGCCATTCGGATCGGCTCGGGAGTGACGCCCTCGATCTGTCGCAGCAACGGGACCATTGCGGAACTCGCGAACAACACCGTCTCGGCCTCGGGATGTGCAGCAGCGATATCCCTGACGACGGCGGAAAGAACAATCGTGTCACCGATGGCGGTGCCGTTGACGATCCCGATGCGGTCGATCGTCTCCGGCAGTCGTCGTCGCCGCCGCAACAAACCCGACGCCGCGACGACAGGAATGCCGACATACCGGTCGAGCGCCCTCAGCGTACCGTTGCCGCGCTCACTTTCCTCACCGTTCGGTGTGCCGGCACGGTAATTCAGCGCGCTGTCCGCAGGCGGAGCCATCGCCGCTAACCATAACGCGGCTCCAGTCGTTGTCGGCCTCCGCGCCGAGGACGCGAGGTTCTCGGGAGGCGTAGAGTCGTGGGGGACAGTTCCCGGTGGGAAGGAGACTCGAGATGCCGCTCTTCAGAGGCCGCCGCGACGATGGCGGGGGGACGAAGTACCAGATGCGCGAGAAGATGTTCGCGATCGGCGACGACTACTGGATTGAGACCGACGGCGGCGAGCGCGTCTTCAAGGTGAACGGCAAGGCGCTGCGGATCCGCGACACCCTTGTCCTCGAGACCCCCGGCGGCGACGAGGTGTTCACGATCCAGGAGAAGAAGCTGAGCGTGCGCGACAAGATGGCGATCGAGCGCGACGGCAAGACCGTCGCGACGGTGAAGAAGGCGCTCATCAGCCCGTTGCGCGAACGCTTCTCGATCGACGTCGAGGGCGGCGAGGACATGGAGGCCAAGGGCAACATTCTCGACCATGAGTACAAGATCGAACGGGGCGGCGACGATGTTGCTGAGGTGTCGAAGCGCTGGTTCAGAGTGCGGGATACATATGGGATCGAGATCGACGCTGAACAGGACGACGCGCTGATCCTCGCGATCACGGTGTGCATCGACCAGATGACACACGACGTCGGTTAACCCCAGACGACTGTCTCGCCCGCCTAGCCTCAGGAAGAGCCCTCCAGCCGCAGGGTGGCGAGATCCTCGACGGCCTCGAGGCCTCCGCCACGAGCCGGTGGGCCGGGCGACACCGTGATCACGCGCCGGAAACGTCCGGTGGTGGAAATCCGCCGGGTTAAAGTGCATCTGACACTTAAGCGCGCTAACGCGCATGGTTGAACCAAAACGCCCCCGTAGCTCAGTGGATAGAGCAGCGGTTTCCTAAACCGCGTGCACAAGTTCGATTCTTGTCGGGGGCATAAGGACGGTTCCACACACACATTCAGTTCCAAGTCGCAAACGCCGTCGCCGACGCGGTGTTACCCACGTGGTGATGGTCTACCGAACGAGCAGCGCAGCGCCGATCGCGCCGCCGTCATCGCCCAGCTCTGCAGGTATGACCGGCGGGTCACGCGTCGGGTTGAAGATGTGAGGGCGCATCTTGGCGTGGATGCGTTCGGCGGCATTCGCGCCGAAGCGGGTTCCCAGACCGCCGCCGAGGACGATGCCGTCGATGTCAAGGAGGTTGACGACGGAGGCACTCGCGGCGGCGATGGCGTCGTAGGCGTCGTCGATGAGTTCATGCGCGAGACGGTCATCCTCCCTGAGCGCGCGTTCCCATACGCCGCTCGTGAGTCGATCCCGGTTCGCCTTGCGCATGAGTTCGAACAGCTTCGTGCGTTGTCCGCGTTCGTGGAGCTGGCGCGCGCGAGCTTCCATCGCCGCTCGGCCCGCGTACGCCTCGGCGCAGCCACGGCGACCGCAAGGACAGATCCGCCCACCAAGCTTCACGACCGTGTGCCCCAGCTCGCCGGCCGCTCCGTTGCCGTCCCATCGCCGACCGGCTAGCACGACCGAACCGCCGAGGCCGGTTCCCCACCAGACGGCGAGAAACGACGGAAGGGAGCGACCGGCGCCGAGCTCGACTTCGGCGGCCGCGGCGGCTGCGACGTCGTTTGCCACCCGCACACGGGTGCCGACCCGCCGAGCCAGTTCCTCGGTGAAGGGGTATGGATCGACCCAGCCGCCCGCCAGATTCGAGTTGAATCCGACCGTGCCGGCGACGGTGTCGACAGCGCCGGGTGATCCGACTCCGACTCCTGTCAGCTGATCGACGCGCACAGATGCGGCGTCGGCGGCGTCCGCAACGGTTCGAGCGATCGCAGTAACCACTGCCGTCGCCCCGCCCTCGGTCGGTGTTGGCCGACGCATGCGGCCAAGGACCTCACGCTCCCGCTCGACTAGCAGGACATCGATCTTTGTTCCGCCCAGGTCAACCCCGGCGCGCATCGATCCGAGCCTACTCCACACGCAAAAGGTGTGTCTCCCGGAACGTTCACAGCGCGTGGCTTGCCAAACCGCGACCTGACCTCGGGCTGCTTCAAGGTGCCTACCACCAGGTCGCAGAGACCGCGAGCGCCGGCCAGGCCCGCTACGGCAAGGCCGAGCTTCGCATCATCCGCACCGTCGATGTCGGTGAGCTCCGCCGGCGAGCCGACGAGCTCGCGAAGGAACACCGCGAGCTTGATGCAAGCATCCAGGAAGCCAACTGGCAGACGGAGCTGATGCCCTAGACACGTGAGTCGGTAGCCGACAACGAAACCAGCGGCGTGCACAAGGCGGCGACTGCCGAAGTCGCATCTGGCGGCGTCACGGGCGGGCGCCAGGGGTTCGATTCCCCACCTGCACCGCGCAGCGCCCAGCACCATGCACACGTCACGACGCACCTACACAGTGCATCACCACGTGCAGAGCTGGTTTCGCGGCGAGGGTGGGAACGGGGACTTCACGGAGAAGCAGCTTCACCATCGCGACAACATCAGCGCAACCACTGGCGCACGGGCGGCCTAGGTCGCTGGAAACCATCCTGGTCGCAGGCACTTCTTGCGACCCGTCGAGCGTGTAGTACACGGTCGCGCCGAACTCAGGACAGAGGCGGAACGTTCGCTTGTCGCAGCGGCAGGAGGTGCGTGTGTATTTGGCGAAGGCGCCACTCAGCGGCACCTCGCGTGCCAGAAACCGCGCGTGGACTCCGAAGGCGCTACAGTGCGTCGTTGGCAGGCGAGGCAGTGGCAAATCGAAACGCGGACGGGATCCCATTTGCCGTGAGCCGAAGTTGACCGCAGCTGCAGGCGGCGTCGTGCGTGACCATCGCACCAAAAGGTAGCTCTCGCCGGTTGGCGCAATAAGCGACGTTGCTCGGGCGACATTCCGCATCACTGGCCCAGGGAACCCTCGAATTAGTCGCCGGGTATCCAGCCTTTGCGGTACTTGACGAAGCGGGATCGTGGGAGCTTCGCCCACACCTTTGCGTAGGCGACAGAGGGATCGGCAGTCTCACGCACGACGCTGGCTCCGTATCGTGCGGCTGCTTTGCAGACGGTGTAGAGAAGGCCACCGCCGACTCCGCGACCGCGCGCACCTACCGCCAACACGACCGCAGACTGCTCGCCCGCTGCCACGATGATGTGCTCGGTCTCCGGCGCGCAGTAGAAGAAGTCCCAGGCCACCAGCGGGCGCTCCTGCCCCTCGACGATCAACGTGCACTCACCCGCGAGAACGAGAAACGCCTCCTGAGCCTTCTCTCGGTGGTACATCCCGATTCGCTCGCCCGGTTCCAAAACGCTGATGTTGATCCCGAAGTGCGGGAACCGCCGCTTCCCCTCGAACGTGCAATACGAACCCAGAGGGCCTTCATCCTTCCAACGCGACGCCCGCGCGTTGACAACGAACCAGCCCTCGCCGTCAACGACGAGGCCGTTCCTGCTCATCCGAACCGGCGCCTCGGGCACCGCAGCAGTCTCCCAGAGCAACGGAGCCACCGCTCAAGGGTCACTCCCGAACATCTGGCCCAGCCGAGCTAGCGACGATGGCGCTCCTGCGTCTCTCCGACGAACAAGGCGAGAGCAACTTGCCAGGCGGGGTTTGGCGGTTCCTAGGGCGCCGGGGTCGGGGTGGCGAGTGATGCGAGGTTCGACTGGATCGTGTCGAGCGTCTGTTTGAGGGCCGCGCGCTCCGTGCTGCCGAGCCCGGCGAGTACGTGCCGCTGGAGCTCGATCACGGCAGTGAGCAATCGAGTGTGGAGCTCGGTGCCTGCGTGGGTGAGTTCGAGTCGACGCACTCGCCGGTCGTTCGGATCGAGGTGCCGCCCGACGAGCCCGGCCGCCTCGAGCCGGTCGATGTGATGCGTGATCGTCGCGCCCTCGAGGTGAACGTGCGAGGCGAGCGCGGCCTGGTTCATGCCGCCGACGTCGCTCAGGGCGCTGAGCACGATCCAGGTTCCGAGCGAGCCGCCGGCGGCCGTGAGCGCGTCCTCGAACACCTCTCTCATCGCCTTCGCGGTGAAGACGAGTTGACGTCCGAGTGGCTCGACGAGGTGCGCGTCCGGGTTCACCATATCGTTAGATATTAAACGATTTGACATCTCATGACTAGCCGGTATCCTCGCTCCCGATGCTCGCTCGGCTGACCCACGTCATCACGCGGCACCGCTGGCTGGTAATCGGGACCTGGATCGTTCTGACGGTCTTTGGTGGCTACGCGGCGGGGCAGGTCTCGAAGCGGTGGTATCAGAGCTTCTCGATCCCTGGGAAGTCCGCGTACGAGGCGAACCAGCGCACGCTGAAGAGTTTCGGCACCGGCGTGCGGCCGCCGAATGTCGTTGTCTTCCACACCAGCGGCGACGCAACCAAGAGCGATGCGATCAAGCTTGCAATGCAACGAGCAGCCGCGACGATGCCGGGCGCACGGACTAGCTCGTACTTCTCGACCGGCAACGCGATGTACGTCTCGGCCGACCGGCACACGATCTTCGAGGAGGTCTACCCGCCCGGGATCGCGAAGTTCGATACGAAGAGCGGCGCCGAAAGCATGCGGGCCGCCGCCGCAAAGGGGCTGCCGGCCGGCACGACCGTAGAGGTGACGGGCCACGACCCGCTCGAGGAAGCGAGCACGCACGGAAACAGCGGTGGCCCCGGTGTGCTGCTCGAGGGGATGCTCGGCGCGCTCGGCGCGCTCGTGATTCTCCTGTTCGTGTTCGGCACGCTGCCGGCGGTGCTGATGCCGCTCGTGGTCGCGATGGCGTCGATCCTGAATACGTTCACGCTGGTTTGGATCCTGACGTACATCACGAACGTCTCGATCATCGTCCAGTTCCTGATCGCTCTCGTCGGGCTGGGCGTCGCAATCGATTACGCGCTGCTGATGATCTTCCGCTTCCGTGACGAGTTGCGCGAGGGTGCAGAGGTCGAGTCCGCGCTCGTGGAGACGATGACGCATGCCGGTCGCTCCGTGATCGTGTCCGGGTCGACCGTGGCCGTCGGTCTGCTCTCCCTGGTCGTGATTCCGTTGCCGTTCATCCGCTCGATGGGCATCGGTGGGATGCTGATCCCGCTCGTCTCGGTGATCACGGCGATCACGTTGCTTCCCGCCCTGCTGATAACGGTCGGCACGCGGATCAACAGTTTGCGGGTGATGCCGAAGCGGTTCGTCGATCATGGCCACCCCGAGGCTGGCCGCTGGGGCTGGTGGGCCCGGTTCGTGCTCCGCCATCCGTGGCCGGTAGTGCTCAGCGGCCTGGCCGTCGTCGCCGTGCTCGTCTTCTACGGCTTGCAGCTGAACCCGAACGAGGCGCAGCTCAAGAACTTCCCGGGTACTGGAACCGCGATCGCGGGCAGAGAGATGCTCGCCAACGCCAACATCAGCCCGGGCGCGATGAAGCCGTTCATCGTTCTCGTCGAGAACGGCGGCAACGCCAACGCAATCGCGGTCAAGATACGCCCCGTTCCCGGGATCGTCGGCGTAGCCGCGCCGGCCTCGTGGCGGAGCGGCGGTGACTCACTCGTCGAGGCGATCCCGGCCGTCGACGGCGCCGCACCCGGAATCCAGACCATCATCAACAGCACGAACTCCGCACTCGCGAATAGCGACGGCACACTCGGCGGCGTTCCGGCGGTCGACCGAGACTTCGTTCACGCCATCTACGGCAATTTCCCGTACCTGCTTGCGTTCGTGCTCATCCTCACGCTGGTCCTGCTCACACGCGCGTTCCGCTCGATCGTGCTCGCGCTCAAGGCCGTGGTCCTCAACCTACTCTCGCTCGCCGCGGCATTCGGGCTCATCGTCATCATCTTTCAGAACGGCCATGGCTCCTCGCTCTGGAACATCACTGCGACCCACGCGATCACAGCCTGGATCCCGCTGATGATCTTCGCGTTCCTCTATGGCCTCTCGATGGACTATGAGGTCTTCATGCTCACGCGGATGCGCGAGGCCTACGACGAGACGGGCTCGACCGATCAGGCGATCGAGCTCGGCCTGTCGCGCACCGGCAAGCTCGTCACGAGCGCCGCGCTCATCCTCATGTTCGCGTTCCTCGTCCTCTCGTCCAGCCCGGGCTATGAGATCAAGGTCTTCGCAATCGGCCTCGCCGCTGGGATCATCTTCGACGCCACGGTGATCCGCATTCTGCTCGTGCCCTCACTGATGAAGCTCTTCGGAGACTGGAACTGGTACCTGCCGACGAGCTTCGCGCGCGTACTGCGCGTACGCCGGGATCAGATCCCGCAGGCCGCGACCGAGCCCGGATAGCGCCAACTCGTAGGGCGCGGTCGGCGCCTACGTCGTTTATCCCAATCACCTTCTCTTCGAGTCCGGCGCGGCCCCACGCTGTTCCGCTCGAGTGACATTCGCGATCAGTGGCCCAGGCGAACCACGCCGTACGACACTCGCTTGCAAGGTAGCCGGGTCTTCCGAAACGCCGGCCCAGGCGAGGCTCGTTCCGATCGAGCAGCGACTCAGGCGATGATGGCTGCGGTCGTGTCGGTCTAGGCTCGGCCTGTGAACGGCGAGCCAGAACTCCGTCAGGTGCGGGTCGGTGATCGGCTCGTGCGTCAGCACGAACTCGGCGACGGTCGGCCGCTCGTGCTTCTGCACGGCCTCGGCGGCTCGTGGCGGTGGTGGTCGCCTCTTTTCCCGGCTCTCGCCGCCGGCCGCCGGCTCTATGTTCCCGAGCTGCCGCGGCCGCCCGTTGCGTTGCCGAAAGCTGCGCTGGGGTCGTGGGTGTTGCATTGGTTGGATGCCGCCAGCCTCGAATGCGTCGACGTCGCAGCCCACTCGCTCGGTGGGCTGTTCGCTGCCGAGTTGGCCGCGGTTGCGCCGGACCGGGTGTCGCGGCTCGTCCTCGTCGCGCCCGCAGGCATCCCGTGCGGGCGGAGCCTCCAAGGCCGCGTGCTGCCGCTGGCGACGACGCTCTTCGACATCCGCCGCCGCTTGCCGATGGTCGTCGGCGATGCCGTTCGAACGGGCCCGGTCGCCGTCGCGCGAGGGATCGCGCTGATCGACGGTCGCGATCTCACGGAGGAACTGGCGGAGATCTCCGCGCCGACACTTCTAGTCTGGGGCGCGCGCGACCGGCTCGTGCCGTCACGCCTGGCTCGGGAGTGGCAGCGGCTGATCCCGCAGGCTCGGCTCGTGCTCCTCGAATGCGGACACGTGCCGATGCTCGAGGCTCCCGACGAACTCACCGCTGCGATCCGATCCTTCCTCGACTTCTAGCCCGCGGACGAGTCCGGCGATCAGGTCGGGGTCCGTGTAGTGCACGGCATGCGGGGCGCCCGGAACCGTCACGAGCGTTCCGTCGGGCAGGAGCTCCGCAGCGCGTCGTCCCCATGCCGCATCGACGAAGGCGTCACGCTCGCCCACGACTACGACGGACGGCTGAGTGACAAGGGGCAGGCGATCCTCGATGCGATCGGCAAGGATCACGCGCGCGGTGGCGATCAGGTCGAACGCAGTCTGCCGCTTGGTTCCTCGCACACCTTCGATGATCAGTGACTCCGGTTCGGATGTCAGAGCACGCACGGCACTCAGAAGCTGGCGCCTGCCGGAACGGCGCTTCGGGTCGACGGTCGGGCCGATCAGAACGAGTGCGCCCACGCTCTGCGGCCGCTCGATTGCCAGCGCTGTCGCGATCTGACAGCCGAACGAGTTCGCAACGATCGTCGGTGCCGTGACCTCGAGCGCGCCGAGGAGGTCCCCGACGAGCCGTGCCAGCTCCCCGACGCCGAGAACCGTGCTCGAACGGCCACTCTTCCCACAGCCGGGCAGATCGGGCACAAACACGCTAAAGGACCGAGACAGAACGCGGGCCAGGGGGAGCATGTAGGCGCCCGAGACGCCATACCCGTGCAGCAGCACCACAGGCGCTCCCGCCGCTCCCGCCGAGACGCAATGCAGACGATGGCCGTCGACCTCGATGAATGAGCTACGCGCGTGCACCGTCACACGACCCTAGCCACTCGGCGCCATGACGGCTCGTTGCCGCGCCCTGATCCCGATCACGCGCCTGCGCGAGCGGCCTACGAAACGTCCGCCCAAGCATGCGTACTCTCTCTCCCCGGAGTCGTACGATGGGCGGTGTGGCTTGTTCGTGAGTTCCTGCGCCTCGTTGAGAAGATCGCGCTCGGATTCCTGATCGCTCTCGCGCTCGCTGTGCTTTGGGCGGCGGTGAGCGAGCACTCGTTTGACACAGACCTCGACAACACGACCTTGCCTCTCGGGTGCGCGCTCCTGGCGAGGGGGCGATTGGAAGCGGCTCGAACTTGGAGCGCGGGATGGACGCTTCAGGGACGAAGGCGGCCTGGGGGCGAATCCCCGGCGTATCGTCGCTCAACCGGCGGGGTGAGGATCCAACGCTCAACCCGGGAATCGTCTTCGTCCTGACCGGCCTGGCGCTGCTTGCGTTCGCCCTTTTCGTCGTTCAATAGCGCGACGGGACGGTCAGACGTCATCCCCGGAGGGGCGCGGGCGCGCGACCCGAGTCTTGATTTCCGTTGCGGACGTGTGAGAGCTTCACCTGCGGATGAGGAAGCGGCTCCGCTGCTACTTCGGTGCCCACCGCTGGCAGGCGCGTCAGTACGAGAACGGACGGCCCTACAAGAAGTGTCGGGACTGCGGAACGGTCCGCGATCCGCTGCCGTTTCTGCCCTGGGGCGGCTGAGGGAGCCAAGCGCGCGGCACTATCTGAAGCATGAGCGACAGGACCCTGGACGAGCTTGACCCGCCTGCTTGGGGGCCAGCGACCCCCGACGCGACGGGGTTGGTCGTCCGTTGCCATGAGCTTCGGCGTAAGCCAGTGGGTGATTTCACGCCGGCGATCTTCTCATGATCGATAAGACTTCGCGCTCGCACCTGGTGCCCCGGGCGCCGAGGTGGCGGAAGAGAACCCTCTCGTCGGCGGAGACCTCTACCGCGGTGACCTCCGGACGGCTTCGCCGTCGATCCGGCCAATGGGAGAGCACCAGGATGACTGGCTCGCGATGCATGCCATCATCGACGGCATCCTCGAAGCTGTCGGCGAACTCGGCGAACCCATCGAGAGATTCCGTGGCTTGACGCAGCCTTAGCGAATTCTCAGGGGTCTGTGCGACTCGGTTGGTCGGTCCGTCAGGGGCCAGTCGGCGAACCCCGGCGCGGCCGAACGCCGCCTCGTTTGGGCGCGTAGATTGGTGTTGCCATGCCGAGTTGGTACGACGCCTGGGCGGACCGATACGACGAGCCGTCGGCGGGCGTGCCCGCTGACGTCCCGTTCTACGTCGGACTTGCCCGTGATGCTGAAGGGCCACTGGTCGAGCTTGCAGTTGGCACCGGACGCGTTGCGAGCCCGGTTTCTCAGGCCACGGGCAGGCGTGTCCTAGGGATTGACTCTTCGCCGGCGATGCTCGCGCAGGCGCGTGTGCGGGCAGTTGAGGAGGGAGTCGAGCTCGACCTGCGTGAAGGAGACATACGGGAGCTCGAAATCGAGGAGCCGGCGGCCTTGATCTACTGCCCTGGGAGGTCTCTGCTGCATCTGCCCACGTGGGCCGATCGTCGCCGCTGCTTCGAGCGGGTCGCGGCATCGCTTCGGCCTGACGGCCGCTTCGCCTGGAACGCGTTCGCCTTCGACCATCACATCGCATCCGCCATAGACGGCCGGCACGCCGACGCGACGCCCGGCGTCCCGGTGCCACACACGATCCACTACAGCGTCAGCGATAACCGAGTCGACATCACCTTGGACGATGGTGGCACTGGTTCGCTCTGGTGGGCGACCAGGAACGAATGGCTTGGGCTCCTCGCCGTCGCGGGCCTGCGCCTCGAGGCTCTCTACGGCGGATTCGCCGGGGAACCGCTCGACGACGACAGCCGTGAGTACATCTTCGTGGCCCGTCGATAAGCACTCAGTAAGGTGGCTCGATGGGAAGGCCGGCAGCCGGCGCGCTGTACGTGGTCGCGATGGTCGCTGTCGTGGTGGCGGTGGACGGTCTGTTCTTCCGAAGCCACTTCTGGGAGCGGCTGGCGGCCAACGTCGGCATTGTCCTGGTGTTCGGGGCGTTCTACTTCAGGTTCCTACATCACGCATAGCGAAGCGGGAGGCGCACGCCACCGTTCTTTACTGGCGCAGGCAACCCCGTCTCGGGTCTACCGTTCAGCCCTTGACGGCGCCGCTCAGGCCCGAGCCGCGCAGGAACGACCGCTGGAAGATCAAGAACCCGACGATCGGCACCAGACAGGCGATGAACATCGCGGCGAGGAACACGCCGAGCTCGGTCTGCGACTGAATCGTCGGCAGGCGCACCGAGAGCGGCTGTTTGTTCGGGTCGCTCAGGACGAGCAGCGGCCAGAGGAAGTCCTTCCACGACGCGAGCACCGCGAAGATGGAGATCACGCCGAGGATCGGACGGGACATCGGCAGCACGATCTTGTAGAAGAGCGTGAACGGCCCGGCACCGTCGATGCGCGCCGCCTCGAAGATCTCGCGAGGCAGGTTGTCGAAGAAGCGCTTGACGATGATCACGTTGAACGCACTCGCGCCGGCCGGCAGCCAGATCGCCCAGTAGCTGTCGATGAACGAATGGTGGATCAGCGGCGGATGCACGATCTCGATGTACAGCGGGACGAGCAGCACGACCGCAGGCACGAACAGCGTCAGCAAGAGCAGACCGGTGATGTACCGGGCGTACCGTGGACGCAGTACCGACAACGCGTACCCAGCGGTCGTGGCGACGACGATCTGAGTGAACCACGAGCCCACAGCGATCACGATCGTGTTCCAGAAATACCGACCCACGTGAACGTCCGACCATGCGACACGGAGGTTGTCCCACGCGAAGCCGTGCGGGAACAACGCCATCGGATGGCTGATCGTGTCGTTCGTCGGGGTGACCGCCGACTTCGCGAGCCAGAGGATGGGGCCGAGACCGATCACGATCAGGCCGACGAACAGCAATCCCTGCCCGGCGCCGAAGCTCCACCTGACGCGGCGCTGGCGCCACTCGGCGAACGAGACGAGCGCTTGACCCTCGGGCTCGTCGCTCATTCGGTGCTCCAGGAGCGAGTGGCACGCCAGTAGACCAGGGAGAACAGTGCGAGGAAGCCGGCGAGCATCAGGCTGAGCGCGGTCGCAGCGCCATAGTCGCCGCCGAGCGAGTTCCCGAACGCGTAGTCGAAGATCAGCAGCAGCACGGTCAGCGTCGCGTTCGCGGGGCCGCCGGAGGTGAAGAGGTACGGCTCGAGGAAGACCTGAGCGGTCCCGATGATCTGCAAGATCATCGTCACGAGCAGCACGCCACGGAGCTGCGGCAGCGTAACCCGCCAGATCTTCTGCCACAGGTTCGCACCGTCGACCGATGCGGCCTCGTAGAGCTCACGATTCACGCCGGTCAGCGCAGCCAGGTAGATAATCACCGTCGCCCCGGCGTTCGCCCAGGTGGCCTCGAGGACGAGTGAGGGCATTGCCCACTGCTGCGACTGCAGCCACGGATACGGCCCGAGATGCACCCAGCCGAGGGCCGTGTTGAAGACACCCGTGGAGCTCGCGTCGTAGAAGGTTTTCCAGAGCAGGACGGCGACGACCGGCGGGATGACGACCGGCAGATAGGCAAGCACGCTGTACGCGCCTTTGAACCGCCGGGCTTCGCTCATCAGGACAGCGGCGGCGAGCGGGATCGGATACCCGAAGATCAACGCGAGCAACGCGAAGTAGGCGGTGTTCTTGACGGCGATCGGGAAGAGTGGATCGTTGAGAACCGCTCGGAAGTTGTCGAGCCCCACCCAGGTCGCCGGCTGGACGAGGTTCGTGTGCTGGAACGAC
The DNA here is from genome assembly GCA_963836705.1 of uncultured Actinomycetes bacterium. Lineage (GTDB taxonomy): Bacteria > Actinomycetota > Thermoleophilia > Gaiellales > Gaiellaceae > PALSA-600. The sequence continues at coordinate 14,608 of CAWIKU010000001.1, forward strand.
ATGACGACCGTGCGCACGATCGGGTACCACGAGAACGCCCCGAAGATGAGCAGCATCGGCAGCAAGAAGAGGAGCGTCGAGAGACCCCCTCCTCGGACCCACGTGGTCGGCGTTCGCCGGACGCGATGGCGCGCCCGGGCGGCCTCGCGGCGTTCGACGGTCGGCGTGACGGATTCGGTGGTGGACATGCAACACGCGGGCGGAGCCGCGGAGTGGGTGGCCGGTCGCCCGGCCACCCACAGGGGGAGGGGGAGTTAGCTTCCCTGGCGGATCAGGTTCTGAGCAGTGTCGTTCGCCTGCTGTAGCAACTGCACGACATTCGCGTTCTTATCGGTGAGAACAGCTTCGACCGCGGCGTCGAGAGAGTGATACACGGCCTGTGTCGACGCGGCCGGCTCTGCGATCAACCGCTGGTTGAAGATGTTCGTGAGGAACGGCTTCATCTGGTTCTGCGGCACGTTGACGTACGGCTTGATCCAGGTGTTCGCCACGTCGTACTGCTTCTTGTTGAAGATCGGCAGCGCCGGCACGCCAACGGGCTGCTTGCTCGCAACCAGCGTCTTGGCGTTGCGAATCGCCTGCGCCTTGTTGACGAGCGGCCTCTCGTAGAAGAAGTCGATCCATTTGACCGCTGCCGCGCGTGCCGCGGCGTTCGCGTCGGGCCGAACGCCCACCAGCGTGCCTCCGCCGAGGACGCCGGCGGTTGCGTTCTTCGCGAGCGGGATCGTCGCGAGACCGTAGATGGTCGGGTCGACGTTGCTCGCCGAGACGAGGTTCGTGTAGACGTCCGAGCCGCTGATGTACATCCCGACGTTGCCCGCGGCGAACGCCTGGTTGATGTCACTCCAGCCGTAGTCGAAGTTGGAGCCCATCGAGTTGTCCGTCCACCGCATCTTCTTGAGCATGTTCAGCGCGGTGACGGTCTGCTTGTTGTTCAACGTTGCAGTGGTGCTCGTTCCGTGGCCGGACTCCATCCGCCCGCCGAGCGCGTAGACGAGAGTCGTCAGAATCCAGCCGGCCGTGTTGTCGTCCTTGGCCATCTGGACGTAACCCGCCTTGCCGGTCTTCTGGCTGATCTGCTTGGCGTCGGCCTGCAGCTGCGCCCAGTTCGTCGGAGGCTTGTTCGGGTCGAGGCCGGCTGCGGCGAAGAGCTTGCGGTTGTAGTGCAGCGCCTGTGCGTACGCACCCTTTGGCAGCGCGACGATCTTCCCCTTCGCGGTCGTGCCTTCGGCGATGACCGCCGGGTTGTACTTGCTGAAGTAGGGCAGGGCCTTCGCCTCGGCGGAAATGTCGGCGAGCTGCCCATTGTCGCCGAGTGTCCGGGCGTCCGTGAACGGCACCTCGAAGACTGTCGGCAGAGTGCCGGCGGCGAGCTTGGCGGCGAAGGTCGGCCCGGTCCACTGGTACTCGACGGACTTGATGTGGATCGAGGGGTTCGCCTTCTGGAACTCGTTGACCTGATTGTTGAACTGCTGGACGGCCGCGGGCGTGCTGCCCGGGATGAGCGAGGCGACGCTGATCGTCACCGACTTCGACGAGGCGGCGCTGGAGATCGCGCTAGCGCTGACGGCCAGCAGGCTCACCACGGCGACCATCGCGGAAATACGAATGGACTTCATCGTCCTTCCTTTCTTGACCTATCCGACGCTGTGTTCGGTCTCGACCCTGCTGAGCCAGACCGTGGTGTCCTGCGGTAGCGCACCTCCTTCAAGGTCGTCGCTCGCGATTAGGACGACGGCGCCGGAGGGGAGTTGGACGGCCTCCGGGCCGAAGTTGACGAGGCAGACGAAGCGATCGCCGCGCTCGAAGGCGAGCACCGAGTCGCTCGACTCGAGCCAGCGCAGCCCTCCCTCGCCCCACGGCGCGTTACGGCGGAGCCGCAGGCCCTCGCGATAGAGCGCGAGCGTCGAGGTCGACTCGGCCGACTGCGCGGCCACCGTGAGCTGCCCCCAGTCTGCGGGCTGGTCGAGCCATGTCCGCTCGACGCCATTTGCGCTGAACCCGTAAGGAGGGCGGTCTCCGCTCCACGGCAAGGGGATGCGGCAGCCGTCGCGGCCCGGATCGACGCCGCCCGAGCGCAGCCACATCGGGTCCTGGCGGCGGTCGGAAGGGATGTCCTCGACCTCGGGCAGGCCGAGCTCCTCGCCCTGGTAGACGTACAGGGAACCGGGCAGAGCCATCGCGAGCAGCGCCGCCGCCCGCGCCCGGCGGGTGCCGCGCAGCAGGTCGGTCGGTGTTCCCTCGCGCTTGGACTCGAACGAGAACGACGTGTCGGCCCGGCCGTAACGCGTCACCGGCCGGGTCACGTCGTGGTTCGAGAGGACCCACGTCGTCGGCGCGTCGACCGGAGCGTGGGTTGCGAGCGCGTCATCGATCGAAGTGCGCAGCGGGTTGCGATCCCACGCGCACCTGAGGAAGTCGAAGTTGAATGCCATGTGCAACTCGTCGGGACGCAGATACCGCGCGAGTCGGTCCGAGTCGGGCAGCCAGATCTCGCCGACGAGCAGACGCGGCTCCGGGTAGCTGTCTGCGATCGCTCGCCACCGCCGGTAGATGTCGTGCAGCTCGTCGCGGTCCTCGAACGGGTGCTCGCCCGGCGCCGGCGTATCCGCCCGCTCGCGGAGCTCCGGGTCCTTGACGAGCAGAGCGGCAGAATCGATGCGTACGCCCGCGGCACCGCGATCGAACCAGAAGCGCAGGACGTCTTCGTGCTCGAGCCAGACGTCCGGATGGACCCAGTTGAGATCGGGCTGCTCGGGAGCGAACAGGTGCAGGTACCACTCGCCGTCGTCGACCCTCGTCCAGGCCGAGCCGCCGAAGATCGACTGCCACCGGTTCGGCGGCAGGTTGCCGCCCACACCTACCCCGGAACGGAACCAGAAACGCTCCCGCTCCGGCGATCCGGGCCCGGCCGCCAGCGCCTCGCTGAACCACGGGTGCTGGTTCGAGACGTGGTTCGGAACGATGTCGACGATCGTGCGGATGCCGAGCGCACGCGCCTCGGCGATCAGCCGCTCGGCCTCCTCGAGGGTCCCGAACGCGGGATCGATCGCCCGGTAGTCGGCGATGTCGTACCCGGTATCGGCGAGCGGCGACGGGTACCACGGGTTGAACCAGAGGGCGTCGACGCCGAGATCGTGCAGGTACGGGAGACGCTCGCGAACGCCGGCGAGGTCGCCGATCCCGTCCCCGTTCGCGTCGCCGAAGCTGCGGACGTAGACCTGGTAGACGACGGCATCGCGCCACCACCGTGCGTCCCCAGCCGGTTCCACGGGCTGCGACGCCGTCGCCGTTCCACCAGCCTGCCTCACGGCGGCGAGCATGGCATATCCGACAAATGATTGCAAGAGTCAAACGAGCTTCTGCATGTTCTTGCGAATAGTCGGCAGAACACCCTGCAAACGCCGCAGAATCAGCTTGTTGCCTAGTTGCGCGCGGCGGCGGTGGAGCCGCGGGCGACGATCTCAGGCTCGAAGAACAGCTCGTCGGCGGAGACCGGCGAGCCCTCGATCTGCCCCGTCAGCATCTCGACCGCGGCCCGTCCGATCGCCTCGATCGGCTGGCGGACCGTCGTCAACGGCGGGTCGGTGCAGCTCATGAACGTCGAGTCGTCGTACCCGACCACCGAGACGTCGGCCGGCACGGAGAGCCCGGCGCGCCGCGCCGCGCGGATCGCGCCGAGCGCCAGCGGGTCGCTGCCGCAGATGATGCCCGTGGCGCCGTGGGCGATCAGTCGTGTTGCAGCCGCGTGCCCTCCCTCGAGCGAGAACCGTGTCCGCTCGACGAGATCGGCGGCGAACTCCTGTCCGTTTCCACGTAGCTGCGCGGCCTTGAAGGCGGCGAGCTTGCGCAGGGAGGGAACGTGGTCGGGCGGCCCCAGGATCAGGCCGATCCGCTGGTGACCCAGATAAGCGAGGTGGGCATACGCCTGCTCCATCGCGACGGCGTCGTCGGTCGAGACACGTGGAAAATCGAGATGCTCGGCGGCGGCATTGACGAGCACGACCGGCAGGCGAAGCTTCAGCAGCCGTGCGTAGTGCTCGTGCGGCGCATCGGCCTCCGCGTACTGCCCGCCCGCGAAGATCATTCCCGACACCTGCCGCTCGAGGAGCATCTCGACGTACTCGGCCTCCGACATGCTGCCTGTGCGGGTACAGAGAACGGCGTTGAACCCGCGCTGGGCCAGCGCGCCGGCGACGACTTCCGCGAGCGCCGGGAAGATCGGGTTCTGGAGCTCGGGGACGATCAGCCCGACCATGCGCGCCCGGCGAACACGCAGGTGTGTAGGGCGTTCGTACCCGATCACGTCGAGGGCGGTCAGCACGGCAGCCCGGGTCGTGTCGGAGATTCCCGGCTTCCCGTTCAGGACGCGGCTGACCGTGGCCTCGCTGACCCCAGCCTGCTTCGCGACGTCTGCGAGCCTCCCCGGCACACTGCAACTCTACGACAAAGGACCGCAAGTCTCGCGCAAGACGCCGATCACCGGCGCAACCGCGTGTCTACGAGGGAGGGTTGTCGGACGCGGCTTGCAGGCGCCCGTCGTCGATTTGCCACCAGCGGTCGGCGCGGTTGTGCGCGTCGAGCTCGTGTGTGGCCACGAGGCACGCGGTGCCGGTCGTGGCTGCTTCTCTGAGCGCCGCCCAGACGAGCTCGGCATGGGCGGCGTCTTGGTGTGAAGTTGGCTCATCCACGAGCAGGATCGGCGATGCAATACGAAGCGCACGCGCGATCGCGACGCGTTGCTGTTGACCGATCGAGATCTCACCAGGTGTGCGGTTCGTGAGCTCGTCGATGGCCAGGCGCCGGAGCAGGTCGGGCATCGGCGGAGCCGCACCAGCGTGCCTCGCCGGCAGCTCGATGTTCTCTGCCACGGTCAGCTCGGGAACGAGCCCGAAGCGTTGGGGAACGTAGGCCAGTTCGGCCCACCGCGTCGAGCTGGGCGCGACTGTGCCGCGGTCCGGTTCGATCCATCCTCCCGTCAGCATCAGGAGCGTTGATTTCCCCGATCCCGATCGGCCCACGACGAGCGCGAGTTCCCCCGCGCGCACGGACAGGGAGACGTCCGCGAGCACGACCGAGCCGGCGTAGCTCTTGGTGACACCTTGCACACGCAGCGCGACCGCACCACGTGGCCGCGACTGCGCCGTCGGAGGCACGGCCGCCGGCGTTCGGGTCGTGAGGTCGAGGACCTCGTCGGCGAGCGCGACCACGTCGGGATCGTGGGTCGCGACGACGAAGGTTTGGCCGAGCGCCACCCGCTCGCGGATCGCCGCGAGTACGGCCCTCGCGGTCGCGCGGTCGAGCTCGGCGGTGGGCTCGTCGACGACGACGAGCGGCGTCCCCTGTGCGAGCGCCACGGCGAACGACGCGCGCGCAAGCTCGCCGCCGGACAGCTCAGCGGGACGTGCGTCGAACCGCTTCGTCAGACCGAGCAACTCGAACGGCCCCAGAGAGGCGCCCGGCGGGAGATGCTCCTCGAGCGTCAGCTGCGGAAAGAGATTGTCGGCCGCGCGCTGCGAGACGTACCTCACCTCGCGGCGACGAAATCGACTCAGCTGCCGGCCTGAGAGCGCAGCGAGGTCCCGCCCCGCGACGACGACGGTGCCGGACGAGGGGGCTTCGTGCCCGGCGAGCAGCCGAAGCAGTGTGGACTTGCCGCTGCCTGAGACCCCGACGACCGCGGTGAGTCTCCCGGTCGGGATGCGCGCGTCGACTGCAGCGAGCGCTTCGACGGTGCCAGCCGATGTGGCGTAGTGCTTCGTGACCCGATCGAACACGGCGAGGCTCTCAGCTGACACGGAGCTCCTCCCCGACGTCCGACCGTCGCAGGGCGAGGACGAGACCAGCGCCGACGAAGCCTGAGACGAGAACCGCGGCGGCTCCTGTTGCGGCCAGGAGCGCCCACGGCACGGTCGTGGCCGGAGCCGGGGCGAACTGTGCGAGCGGGTCGACGTGACGCACGATCGCGTTGGCTGTGATGAGTGCTGCGGCAAGCCCGACGACCGTAGCCACTGCCACGAGGACCGTCGATTCGAGGGCGACCGACCACGCCTGGTCCGTTTGCGTCACACCCATCCGGCGGAGAAACGCGGACGTGACGAGTTGCGATCGTTGGCGGCTGCTCAGATAAAGCATCAGCGCGATGAGGCCCAGCCCAAAGATCGCCAGCGCGACGATCCGCAGGAAGCCGTAGGTGCGGGTGATGTTCTGGACGTCCGCTCTGCGTGAGAAGTCTCTGACCGCTGTCAGATACGACGGCGAGAGGCTGGAACCCGAAAGCGCTGCTTTGACCTGGCGCGATGGGCCCGTTGCCCAGACATACGTCAAGGCGGTGGACGGCACAGCGAGCGCGCGAGCGGGGACGACGAGCAGCGGCTGCGATGGCTGCATCCCCGGGAATGCGCGCACCCGAGCCACAACCTGAACCCGGGTTCGGTCACCCCCGATCGTGACCGTCTGAGGTCCGGTACCGAGCCCCACCGAGATTGCCGGCAGCCGCGCGTGGGAGTCGGCGAGTGCGCGGAGGCCCGCGCGGACCCCTGCCGACGAGTGTGGCGCGACGACGCGGGTGAGGCTCGATGGATCGACCGCGAGCAGCTCGAGGGATTGACCGGAGTCGGTGGTCCCGGCGTCGAAGAGTTCCGTGACCTTGGTGATCGGATATCGGAAGGTCTTTGGAAGACGCTGCGCTGCGTCGATCAGCCCCTGGACGTCCGAGCCGTTTGCAACGAATGCCTTCTCCGTGTTGTTCGCCCCGAGCGACGCCTGCAGGATCTCCGCGAACGCGAGCGAGGCGGTGCCGGCGGCGATCACCACGAACAGTCCGACGACGAGCCCGCGCGCTGCGGCAACCCGTCGGAGCGCCAGCAACACTGCGACAGCAGTGGGAGCTACGTGAGGTAGAACGACCGAGCGCAGCGCTCGAGCGGTGAGTCCGGCCAGCGGCGCGGCCACGAGCCCTGGCAGCAAGAGTACGGCGAGGCGCGGATGCGAGCCGGCGACGCTGTCTTTGACGAGGCCGCCGCCGGAGACCAGAACGAGCCACGACACCGACGCCGCTGCGATGGCAGCCGCCTCCCAGGGCAGGTGCCCGATCCTGCGTCGGGCTGCGCGACGCGCACTCATCCGGCCGCGCGCGAGAGTCATGCCAAGCGCCACGGCCAGCACGGTCGCGATGATCGACAACGCGGCCAGCGCGGCAGCGCGTCTGAAGACGCTTGCATCGATCGAGCCGTGCGGTGTAAAGACGCGGACGAGCTCGACGGTGACTGCAAGGCCGACAGCGGAACCAACCAGGGCCGGCAGGAATGCCTCGATCCCCGAGCGCGCCAGGAACGCGACTTGCGCCTCGCCCCCGACAAGCGAAAGGCGCGCTTCAGCCGCACGGCGACGACCGATGAAGACGCCGGCGACGAGCGCCGCCCCGAGCGCGATCAGCACGCAGAAGCCCGCCAGCAGGTCTACGACCGGCCGCAGGCTCGAGTTCGTGGCGGTCGCGACGATGACCGCATCGGTGAGCTCACTCGACACACGACAGGGACGGTCCACATCCGCGCAGCCAAGACGTTTCGCGAGCGCCGAACCCGTCGTGAGCGCCTGCGCGACATGCTGAAACCCCCGCGCGGTCCGCCGCGCCCGAACAGCCGTCATTCCGCGCGTGTCGAGCGGGAACTCATAGACATTCGCGATGGAGCCACCGCCCACCCGGTCCGCAAGTCGATACAGCTGACCGAGCGGCATGAGCGCAAACGTCGGCGGGATCGGCGAATCCGGATGTACCGAGCGGATCCGGGCGATGAAGTTGACCCAATAGGGATTGGCGAGCTCGGAGTCGAGCGGGCGGTAGATGGCGCCGACGCGGAGGGTTGAGCGACCCGCCCCCGGCGGCGCGGAATCCGGCCGCACAAACGCGACACGACCGCCGGGGTGCACCCCACCGTTGGCCGCGACGACACGCGAGAGCCACACACCGGGGCCGCCTCCGCCCGCCAATTTGTGGACGTGCGCCGTCGCTCCCGTTCTGCTCATCAACACGACCAATGACTGGTTGCCGATGACCGCAGCCGACCCCGCGAGTTGGCCGTACGTCGACGATGTCAGCACCGGGGGGTCGACGGAGGGAAGTGTGCGACCCAAGGCGACCGCCGCTCGACGGCGCCGCTCGTCCGTCGAGCGAACAGGGCCACCGCCAGCATCCGGCGGGCGCTCGATCACCAGACCCGCCGCCAGCGGCGTCAGCACCCGCAGCCTGGCCTGCAGCGCCTCGCTCTCCGCACCAGCGTTCATCAACGGCCCGGCCGCCGCACCGACCGAGACGAGGAACGCCGCACAGACGACCGCGGCGAGGCCGACCGGGTAGGGCCGAAGCCCGAGGGGTGCCTTGGCCCAGAGCGCACGCGGCATCGACCGATTATGCTGCCGAGCCCTTCCCTAGGAAGCTAGGCGGGACAGGTCGCGCGTGACGAGCCCCGGGATGAACGGCGACAGGAACGCTGCGCGCTCGTCGCCGTTCGCGTCGATCAAATAGAAGGCGTCGCTGTGCGCGACGTCGCCGCTCTTCGTCGGGACGACCTCGATCCCGAAGGCTCGCCAGACGGGAGCCAGCTGTGCGTGTGTCCCGAGCAGCCACTCGAACCGCGCGGGGAGGTGCCACTTCCGCGCGGCCGCAGCGACGGATCGCGGCGTGTCGGCGAGGTCGACGCTGACGATGACGAGTCGAGGGCGAGCCGAGGACGGGAGCGGCTTCACGGCGGCGGCGAGCTGGGCGGCTTCGAGCGGGCACTCGGCCTTGCAGAGCGAGTCCATGAAGGCGAGGACGACCGTACTCCCGCGGAGCGAGGCGAGCGCAAACCGACGGCCGCGCTGGTCGCGCAGCGCGACGGGCGGGGCATGGACCGCACCGGCTTTCCAGGTCGCCTGCCCGTACAGCGTGGGCAAGGAAGGATGAGCTCGTGCGCTCGACGTCGCGAAGACGTTGTGGATGACGACGCCGAGGACGATCCCGACGACGGCCGCAGAGCCGACCGCGATCATGTAGAGGCGCGGCACTAGAGGCTTGATGCGGATTGGAGGTGCTGCTGATTCACATCAAGCCTCTAGATCTCGTCGCGACGGCGGGCCGCAATCGCCCACCAGACACCGACGCCGATGAGAAGCACGAGCGGTAGCACTAGCGTGAGCAGGGCTGCGGTGTGGAAGGACGCAAGCATCAGGTCTCCCTGGGTCGGAGGCGAGCCGCGGTGGGCTCGACAAGTCGGTAGGCCGCCGCGAACACCGCGACGGTCAGAGGAACGGAGGCGGGGACCCACATGATCCCGGCCGCTAGCTGCTGGTCGGCGAGCGCTGAGATCCCACCCGGACGGTGTCCTAGGGCGGCGTAGTGGGCGTAGAGCGGATGTGAGGCGAGGCCGAGTGTGACGGCAAGCGCCCAGCCGAAGACGATCGCGCCCACGCCGTACGCGATCCTCTGCACGTCGCTCAACCGAGGTCGCCGCGAGGTCGGGACGAGATGCGTCCAGAACACGAGTGCCGTGACGAAGAACATCAGATGCTCGAGCTCGTGCACCCATGCGTTGTCCAGCGTCGCGTCGTAGAGCTTCGGCACGTGCCAGGTGAGGAGAACGACGTTGAAGAGGGCGAACGCGGCGAGCGGCGATGCGAGCGGCCGGCACGCGTGGAGCGCGCGGGCGAGACTCCGTCGCGCGGGCAGCGGAAGCGGTCGGACTGCTCGCGGCCAGGGTCGGCCGAGCAGGAGGAGCGGCGGCGCGACCATCGTCAGCAGGACGTGCTGGCTCATGTGAACCCAGAACAGGTTGTCGGCGTAGTCGTCGACGGGGCCGGCGATCGCGAGCACGACGACGCCGAGACCGGCGTAGAAGCATGCGTCGCTGCGCGCGGCACTCGACGGGCGGCGCCCACCGGCATAGAGGAGAGCCGTGATGGCGAGTCCCGCCAGGGGCCATGAGACCGGCATGTCAGATGATGTAGAGGACGACCCAGGTGGCGACGCCGATCAGCGCGAGCGTCGTCCACGAGAAGGCCAGCGCCGCGACCGAGGCCGTGTTCAGGTGGACGGGGTTCACGATGTCGTGCTCCTCTCGGTCGATGTCGCCGGAGGCATGGCCCGGCTCGACCTCGGCCCGGCCGAACGGCTCGTTCCGGTACCGCTGCGAGAGGGCGAGGCACGTCTCGAGCCAGTAGCTCATCCCGAGCAGGAAGGCCGCGTAGAGACCCGTCCAACCGAGGTAGACGGAGGCGTAGCCGCCGTCGGTCGGGCCGAAATCGAGCCGCGTCCAGGCCACGATCTGCACGACGATCGCCGCGAGCCCGAGAACGAGCGCGCCGACACCCTTCAGTCGCCACAGGGGTCGGCGGTCGGCCCGCTGGTCGGCGGCTCCCCACGAGAGGAGAGCCGCGCTCGCGACGACGCAGATGGCGACGGCGGCGCCCCAGGCCTGCGGCGCGTCGACGCCCTTCGGTTTGAAGAGCCCGTGCGAGTCGAGAGTGCGCAGATAGAAGTACGCGAACAGAAACGCGAAGAAGAAGAAGACCAGCGAGCTCGACCAGAGGCGCGACGCGACGAACAGGTTGCGTTCCATGACGACCGGTGGCTCGCGCTCGACGACGCTGTAGTCCGTGGCGGGATGAGCGAGATCGGTCACGGCACCGCTCTTCCCGGAGCGACCGCACCACGCTGGCCCGCGAACCCGACCTCGTCGATCGCCCCGTACGGATAGGGATCGGACCCGAACGTCGGGATACGGTCGAAGTCGTGCACGGGGACGGGCGAGGGAAGCTGGAACTCGATCGACTTCGAGCCCCACGGGTTCGCGCCGGCCGGCTTCCGGACGAACACCTGCGACCACACGAGGTTGGCGAGGAAAACGAGCATCGACGCGCCGAGGACGAACGCCGAGATCGAGACCCACGTGTTCGCGCCCTGTAGGTAGCCGGCGTACGTCACGACGCGGCGCGGCATGCCGAGGAAGCCGATCACGAGCAGCGGCCCGAACGTCGAGTTGAACGCGATGAACATCACCCAGAAATGCACCTTTCCGAGCGTCTCGTTCAGTTCGAAGCCGGTCATCTTCGGCAGCCAGTAGTAGATGGCTGCGAAGAACGCGAAGATCAGCCCGCCCATGATCGTGTAGTGGAAGTGCGCCATCGAGAAGAAGCTGCCGTGCGTCGTCACGTCCGACGGAACGTCGGAGAGAAAGACGCCGGAGAGTCCGCCGACCAGGAAGTTGAACACCCACGCCAGCGCGAAGAGCATCGGCACCGTGAAGCGGATGCGGCCGCCCCAGAGCGTCCCTAGCGCGCACAGGAAGATGAAGCCGGTCGGGAGGGAGATCAGCTCCGTCGAGAGCATGTAGAACGGCCGCAAGTCGGCGTTGATGCCGCTCACGAACAGATGGTGCTGCCACACGAGGAAGCTGAGCAGCGTGATGCCGAGCATCCCCGTGACGGCGAGCTTGTATCCCCAGAGCGGCTTGCGCGCGAACACGGGCAGAATCTCGAGCACGATCCCCATTCCGGGCAGGGCGAGGACGTACACCTCGGGATGGCCGAAGATCCAGAAGAGGTTCTCGTACAGGTACGGGCTTCCGCCCGTCTGCCCGTTGAAGAATCCGGTCTGCGCGGTCCGGTCGAGCGCGAGCATGACGAGTGTCGAGATGAGCACGGGCGCCGCCAGCAGCATCAGGACCGCCGTCGAAACGGTGCCCCAGACGAAGATCGGCAGCTGGCTCCAGGAGAGCCCGGGTGCGCGCATCGTGATCACGGTGACGAGCATGTTGAGCCCGAGCAGCATCATCGACAGCCCGACGAGTGCGAAGAACGCGATGTACGCGTCGATTCCCATGTTCGCCTGCTCCGAGAGCGGCGCGTAGCCCGTCCAGCCGGTTGGGAACCCACCGAACGCGAGCGCAGTCATCAGGATCGCACCGGCGGCCATCAGGAGCCAGAAGGTCAACGCCTCGATCCGCGGGAACGCCATCCGGCGCGCGCCGATCATCAGCGGCACGAGGTAGTTGGCGAACGGCCCGAGGATGCCGCTCGTCATCATCCCCATCATCATCGTGCCGTGCAGCCCGACCAGGGTGAGGTAGTTGTTGCCGTTCCACGCGAGGTGTGTGGGCCGCAGCAACTCGAAGCGGATCAGCATCGCGTTCAGGCCGCCGATGAAGATGAATGCACCGATGCCGATCAGGTACTGGAGTCCGACGACCTTGTGGTCGGTGCAGAGGCCGAAGTACCGGCCGATGCCCGCGGTCTCCTTCTGGCGCAGCGACGGCGGCCGTCCGAGCAGCCGCTGCACGGGGTAGTTGGCGAAGCCGAGCCCGACGAGGAATCCGACGACGCCGGTGAAGTACGCGACGAACAGCGCGATGTCGTTCTGGCCCGTGTCGGAGAAGTAGTCGATGCTCGGTCCCTTGACGAGATGGCCGAGCCACCAGCCGAGGTAGAAGCCGCCGATCCCGAGCACGATTGCCGTGAGGAGGTTGAACCCGATCAGGCGGCGCATGCTCATCCGGCGCGGTAGGTCGGGTCAGGGTTGTAGCTCGGCGCGTACTTCGGCAGGTACTTCATGACCGGCTCGAACTGCGCCTTCCGCGCCGCGATCCACGACACAAAGCCGGCGTGGCCGACGATGCGCCCGGTCTCGGACATGTAGCCGTGCCAGAGGCCGCAGAGCTCTGCACAACGGATCTGGAACGTCATCTCCTTCGTCGTCTTCACGTAGGCGACGTTGTCTACGCCGGGGTTCGCGTCGGCCTTGACACCCAGCTCGTACGCCCAGAATGAGTGGACGGCGTCGAGGGACGTCACATGGAACGCGATCTCGCGTCCGACCGGCAGCACGAGCGATGCGGTCTCGAGGCCGCCGTAGGTCGGATAGCGGTAGGTGAACTGCCACTGCTGCGCAATCACCTGGACGGGCAGCACCGGACCGGACGGCTTCGCGACGGGGTCCGGTCCGCTGCCGCCGCCGGCGCCGTTGCCGGCGAGCAACTCGGCCGTGCCGAAGATCGCCAAGAAGAGCACGGCCGCGGACGTCGTGGCGAGCCAGGCGACCTGCGCGCCGAAGTGGCCGCGGATGGGCGCGCCGTCCCGCAACTCCTCCCCTTTCTCTGCACGGAAGACGACGAGCACGTAGCCGAGGTACACGAGGATGAAGACCGTGAACGGGGTCATCACGGCGAGGAGGACGGTGTTGTCCCTGACCTGACTCGCGGCGACCGGCGTTCCCTTCCCGGGCGGCATGTTCGGGCCGAGGACGAAGACGACGAGCGGCAGGACGATCGCCGTGCCGATCACGGTCAGGGCGGCGACCTGGCGGCCGCGGCTCCAGCTAGACCACATCGACGTAGCCGTCCATGTAGCCGACCGTCTGCATCGGACCGCCGAAGCCGTAGACGAACCCGGCGGCGCAGGGGACGAAGCACTGCCACCGGTAGTGGCCGGCCTTTCCCGTGCGGAAGGCGAACGTGATCGTCTCGTGCGCGTTCGACATCGGGCAGGGGGCGTAGTCGCACTGGTGGGGCGCGTTGTCGTCGACCCCCATGACCGGGACGATCACGCCGAGGCTCGGGATCGCGAAGGTGTGCGAGGCGGCATCGGGGTCGATCACGCGCGTTGGCTTCCCGTCGATCGCGAACGTCCCGCCCACCAGTCCGCGCGCCTGGGCGAGAAACGGGTTCCGCAGACCGCTCTTGCCGTCGAAGTTGTAGATCGTGACGTGCACGACTGAGTTCGCCGGCAGCGTCCAGACAGTGCTTCTGCGCCAGACGCCGTTCTCGCGAACGAGGTATGAGACCCAGTTCTCGTTCGGCGAGAGCTTCGGGCCGACGGCGGCCACCGTCTGAAGCGCCAGGTCGACGTTCCGTTGGCCGGTGGCGGGCACCGTGTACGGCGCCGGGCCGCTCGCGAGTAGTTCGACGTAGAAGCCGATCGCGACGCCGACCAGCAGCACACCCACGGCGAGGATCGCCAGCTTCGTCCGCACGGTCCCCGCATATACCCCGCGCCGATGCTGACCATGCGGTTTCTGACGACATTGTCATCCTCACGTCATGCGGCGGCGGCGCCGTGGGAACTCTCAGGGTTCTCCTAGATTCCTCTTAGGGCGCTCGAAGGACGGCCGGAAAGACTGGGCCACATGACACCGACAACACTGATCGTCACCAACGCCGTCCTCGGAGCGCTGATCGGGTTCGCCCTGCTCATGCTCCTACTCCATGGCGTTCACGGCGATCGTCGCCACCGCCTCGTTCGCGCTGCGGAGCTCCGCGCTCTACCGGCGCGGGACCGCGACCGGATCGCCGCCTAGCGGCGAACGCACGTCCCGCGCCGACCAGGTGGGATGGTTCCCTGGCCCACGATCGAATCCCGCGATATAGGGTCGACGCGGGTCGATGCGGATTCTCGTGATCGAGGACGAATCCCGGATCCTCGAGTTTCTCCGACTGGGGCTCGAGGCTGAAGGCTTCGTGGTCGACGCCGCCGGTGACGGCGCGGTCGGGCTCCGCCTCGCGCTCGAGGGCTCGTACGAGCTGGTCGTGCTCGACCTGCTGCTTCCACGTGTCGACGGGCTGCAGGTACTCGCCGAGCTGCGCCGAGCGCGAGCCGACCTGCCGGTCCTGATCCTGTCGGCTCGATCCGACTTGCCGACGCGGCTGCGCGGCTTCGACCTCGGCGCGAACGACTACCTCGCCAAGCCCTTCTCGTTCGACGAGCTGGTGGCGCGTGTGCGGGTCCACCTGCGGCGGAGCGGCGAATCCTCTGACGGCTCGCGCCTTCGTGCCGGCCGGGTCCAGCTCGATCTCGCACGTCGCCAGGCCGAGATCGACGATCGGCTCGTCGACCTGTCGGCCGGTGAGTTCCGGCTGCTCTACCACCTCGTCTCGCACCCGGGCGAGGTTGTAAGCCGTGAGCGTCTGCTGTCCGAGGTCTGGGGCTACAGCTTCGACCCCGGCTCGAACGTGGTGGACGTCTGCGTGAGGCGGCTGCGCAAGAAGCTCGGCTGCTCCGAGGCGATCGAGACCGTGCGCAATGGCGGCTACCGGGTCGCAGCGGCCTAACGGCGTCGAGCTCGCGTGGGGCGCGCTCGCGGTCGTCTGCGTCGCCGTGATGATCGCGTGGCCCTCGTGGGAGACGATCCCGTTCCACGTCATCTGGATCAGCCTCACGCTGCTGTACGGCTTTCGCGTCTGGTCGCTCACCGTCACCGGCGCTGTTCTCGGCGCGGTCGTCCTCGCGACCGGTGCGTCGATCCTGGCGGACGCCTTCGAGGGGCTGCAGCTCTGGGGCGAGCTCTTCGAGGTGCCGCTCATGTCAGCGATGTTCCTCGCGATGGTGTGGCATGCACGCCGGCGCGTCTTCATGCACAGAACCGTCGAGGGCCTGGCGCGCGAACGTGCGTCGCTCCTCGAGCAACAGGAACGTCTCGTGCAGAACGTGTCGCACGAGCTCCGCACACCGGTGACGATCGCGCGCGGCCACCTCGACCTGCTCGCGCGCCGGCTCGAGAGCACCTCCCCCGAGCTCGCGGTCGTGTCGGATGAGCTCGCGCGGATGGAGCGCCTGGTCGACCGCATCCTGCTCCTCGCAAGCGCCGAGCAACACGATCGGATCCTCCGCACACCGGTACAGGTCGTCGCACTGGCCGAGGACACACTGATGCGCTGGGCGGGCGTTGCTCCTCGCGCGTGGCGCCTTGGGCCAGTCGTCGACGTGACGCTGTTCGTCGACGAGACGTGGTTCCGCGCTGCCCTCGACGCACTGCTCGAGAACGCGGTGCAGCACACGGAGCCGTACCAACTGGTCGAGCTCGCCGCGCACGGTGAGGGCGACGACGTCGTGATCACCGTTTCTGATGGCGGCGACGGTGTCGACCCCGAGGTCGTCGACCACATCTTCGAGCGTTTCGCGCGCGGCGACGTCTCGCGTTCACGCCGTGAAGGCGGGGTGGGACTCGGCCTGGCGATCGTCGCTGCGGTCGCGAGGGCACACGGCGGCTCCTGCGCGGCGCGCAACGCCCCGACCGGGGGCGCCGTGTTCGAGTTGAGGCTCCCACTCCGAAACGCGGCCCACGCAGACGAAGCCGCGGAACCGGGCCCGCCGTTCGCCGCGGCCGATGCGACCGCGGTCGCGGCCGGCTAGCAGCCCCTAAACGACCAAGCGCTCAACGCAGTCCGTAGAGCGCACTGCGGCCCGACGGCGTGCCGCGCTCACCGCGAGCTGCGTCGCCGTTCTCAGACGGAGTCGACGTTCCTTGCATCGATTTCCCGCGCGAGCCGAAGCACCGCTTCGCGCAGGCCGTCGAGTCGGCCGCGAATGCGAAGCAGATCCACGGTCGTCAATGCACCTTTCGTAACGCCGTCGACTTCAGCGTCAAGATCGAGACGGGTTGCCGAGGCGAGCCGGTCCGCAAGATCGAGATCGGTGGCCGCGACACGCTCCATCAGTTCTTGCAGTTCTGCCTCGAGGTTCACTGTGTCGATGGTAACGGCCGAAGACGTTCGCGACGCCGCCCAATCCCACTCACTGGCAACAAGGCGGCACGGCCCTCAAGCGTATGGGCTGGCCCTCAACGCCAGCGTGATGCTGTCTCTGGGTCAACGTCGTGGTCCTCCCCGCCGATCGGTTCGCGGGTTGCAACGACGAGTTCTGCGGTATCGCCGGGGCTTGCCTCGGTGTCGAGCTCTTCAGCCATCTCGTCCCTCAACCTGGGCGGGATGCCGGATCGTTCCCGTACGAGTTCCGTTCGGTGATCACGCCGCCTTCGCTGTGAATCAGATGCTCGGTGCCGTCCTCCATCGCACGGGTACGACCGACAGCAACGGCCTGCTCCTTCGTCGAATGCGTGTCGCCGAACTCGGCGCCGCCCTCGATCTCATTCACCCAGTCGCCGCCCTTGTGGACGGTATGCACGAAGCCGTCAGCCATCATTCGCTCCTTTGTTGAGAACGCGCGGTCTCGATCTCTACCCCGCGTCGGCGTTCTCCAAGCGTGCGACGCTGAATCTCTCCTGACTGCGTTGCCACTAGTCGACCGGTCGGCGACCGTGCAGATTCTCAACTGCAGCAGCTATTTCGCGGACCGCCCGTTCGAGGCCCTCGACGCGACCGGCTAGAGGCTTGATGTGGATTGGAGGTGCTCACGCGGATGGGCCAGACCAAGCGAAGCGAGCCGCGTCTGGCACACCAGCCGTGAGTGCGGCTGATTCACATCAAGCCTCTAGTTCGATCAGGGCTCCGTGCGAACCGGTCGTCGACCGAAGCTCCTGGGACTTGCCCGCATGGAGCAACTCGTCGACGCGTTGGATCAGCGTTTCATCGAGGGCTTTCATCGCCGCCTCCGTTCTCGACATCGTGGGCGACACATACGCGAGGCCTGTTTCTCCTAAGCGTCGAGGGGGTACGAAGCCCATCCACACTCGAACCAGTCGGAGGTTGTGATGGGAATCATCGCGTTTGTCATTCTTGGACTGCTCGCCGGGGCGATCGCGAAGGCGCTGTTGCCAGGTGACGATCCGGGCGGTTTGATCGTGACGACGATCATCGGGATCGTCGGCGCGATCCTGGGCGGTTTCCTCGCTGCAACACTCTTCGGCGCACACCCGCTCGATGATTTCTTCGACATCAGCACCTGGCTGGCAGCGATCGTCGGCTCGATCATCCTGCTGCTGCTCTACCGCCTGGTCGCGGGTCGCAGCAACGGACGACACACGCTGAGCGCGTAGCGGCGACAGCCGAAGTTCATCGAAGAGCTTGATGTTTCCCAGGGTCGATCGATGCGCAACAGAGGCCGTTGCGACTGTTCTCGACCGCCGATCATCCACGAACAAGGAGCCCCGATGACCGAACCTGAGACCTTTGATCCTCTTTGCCCGCAGTGTGGCCAGAACCTCAGGGAGGTGGGCGTCTCCTCGGGTGTGGTGTCGTCTGGCTCCGGCAACATCGAGGTGATCGCGTGCGGCGCATGTTCGAAAGTGTTCGCGGCCTTTACAGGCCCACTCATCCCGTCGGCTGAAGAGACTCGATAGGAGGCCGACGCGCCCCCAAGCCCGCGGTGATGGAGAGCGCCCGGCGCGCACCAGTACGGACGGAGCGTCGCTCCCCGACGCTCCGTCCGTTCCGTCAATCAACGACCGACACCTCGGCCTGAACTCACTGTCACGCTGATGTCGGGTTGGCTCGACTGAGAGCGGGCAGCCTCACTGTTGATCCAAGGGAGCCCGGGCGCCCTTGGCTTCTGGGTTCGTGTAGGTGTGAATCGCCTTCGTCAGTTCGAGGATCTGATTGGAGAGGTTGAGCAGCTGTTGGTTCTGGGTGTCTTCCTCTTTGACGGTCTGCCATTGCTGGTCGGCGACGATTTGACGTTTGGCGTCGGCCCTGTTCTGGCTGATCATCACGAAGGTCGAGAGAAAGATTGCTTCGAGAGAAACGATCATCGTCAGCAGGCCATATGGGTAACCCTCTACCTCGAATCCGATCCAGCATCCGAACCACAGGATGTGGATGTAGACGAATCTCATCGATCCGGCGAACGTGGTGATTTGATCCGCAATCCGATTCTGCACGCTCTCGGCGCGTTGCCTGGCGTGCTCGACGAGCGCGGGGTTCGGTTCAAGCGACACGCGTGAGACGCGTTGGAGAAGAACCGACTGCTCCATGGTCAGACCGCCCTTTCCGGAGATTTCCTCGTTCCCTTCAGCTCGGGGATTGAGTTGACTCGACACCGACGCCCCCGGGCTGTGCCCGTCTCAGGAGGCGGCCGTTCGAAGCGGTGCGGAGTTACGGACGGCTGGCACCCCGGGGGCGGCGTGTGCGCTCCGGGGTGCCAGCCAGGCTGCACCACTCTGCCGTCACCGCCTCAGCGGGTGGCGAACTCCTCGACATCATTCCTCGCAACGATCGCGTCGAGCACTGCAGACTCGGCTTCCTCGATCGTCACATACGCATAGTCGATCGCGAAGAGCGCATCGTCCTCGGCGTTCTCGGCGCGCTTCTCCGCTCTCTTGACATCGACCTCGGTCTTCTTCTCGCCGATGTTCTTCCGCGCCTTTGCGATATGCGCATTCAGCGTCTCTTGCATGTCGTTCCACGACTCGGAGACGTTCGCCTCGGTCGCGTTTGCGGAAGCGCGCAGCTTTTCGGCATGCGCCTGCGCCTCCGCCCTGGCCGCGTCTGCAGACTGCTCCAGCTCAGCCTTTGCCTGGTTCCGAGCAGCGGCAGCCCGGTCCTCCGCCAGCTTTGCGCGCCCGGCAAGCTCCGCCAGCCTGTCTGAAGCGCCCAACAACTTGTCCGAAACGCTCATCGCGTTCCCTCCTTCGTTGCGCTCCGACCCCGCCGTGCGATCATGACAGGTCGGTCGAAGCTGCGGGTTACAACCTGGTCACCGCCGCTCTACGCTTGGTCTCGTGTCTCGCTCGTGACTTCACCTGGGGATCAACCGACGCGTGAGCTGGCCGCCGGATCGAGGATGCCCGTGCTTGGCCTCGGCGTCTGGCAGATGGCTGCCGGATCGGAGACCGAACAAGCCGTCGAATACGCCCTCGAGGTCGGTTACCGCCACATCGACACGGCCTCGCTCTATCGCAACGAGCAGAGCGTCGGCGCCGCGCTGAAACGCAGCGGCCTGCCACGGGACGAGGTCTTCATCACGACCAAGCTGGCGGGCCACCCGAGCGCGGCACGAGCGTTGACAAAGAGCCTCCGTCGCCTGAACCTCGACTACGTCGACCTCTACCTGATCCACTGGCCGATCCCCCTGCTCAGCGGGCGACAGTGGCGCCAGTTCGAGTCGCTCCAGGAACGAGGGCTGACGCGAGAGATCGGGGTCAGCAACTTCGGCATCAATCAGCTCGAATCGCTCAGGCCGCATGCCTCTGGGCCGCCCACGGTCAACCAGGTGCAATTCAGTCCCTACCACTACCGCCGCCAATTGCTCGACTACTGCGAGGAACACGGCATCGTGCTCGAGGCCTACAGCCCGCTCGCGCGCGGTCAGGGCCTCCATGACCCGACGATCACCGGTCTCGCCGAGCGACTTGGCCGCACCCCTGCGCAGGTGATGCTCCGCTGGGCGATCCAGCACCAGGCAATCGTCATTCCCAAGTCCACCCACAAGGAACGCATCCGCGCCAACGGCCAGGTGTTCGACTTCGCACTCAGCGATGCCGACATGCAGACCCTCGATGAGCTCGACCGCACGACACACAGTTCGCGCGCCCGCCGCTAGCCACCGAGACGCGGCTCGCCGGCGTGGTTACTCGAACGCGTCCAACTCGACCGACCAGGTCGTCCCCGCGAGTGGGTTCACGGCCAGCGAGTACGTGCCGGCGCCGTCCGGCACGACGTAGCTGCGGGCGCCGGTGTCGGTCGCGACGAAGCCGTGGCCGGCGAACGGCTCATCGTTCGGCCGCCAGAAGAACTGGGCCAGCGCAGGCAGCGACGCTTCGGCGGCGAGCCGGTAACGGATCCGCCAGCGAGTCGGAACGGTAAATGGATCGCTGTGGAAGCGGTCTGTTCCCGACCAGTGGAACAGGTTCACCCAGCGGTGCGTCCGCGCGACCGTCAGTCGGATCCGGCTGCCGCTGTAGACGACCGCGCCCGCCGACGGGAGCTGGCCGACCACCTGGTTCACCGGCCCGTTCGGCATGAGCCTGTAGACAATCTGGTAGCGCAGATGCTTGGCGTCCAGCGTGGACTGAGCCGAGGCGAGGTCTGCATTCAGGACCGGCGGCACGACCGCGCGAGGGTAACCGGAGGCGAGAACGACCTTCACGGTCGCCGGACGCCGAAGTCGCACGCCCGCGCCGGGACGCAGCTCGATCACTGCGCCCTTCCTCACGGTCCAGGACGGCGTGTAATGGAGCCGTGCGCGGAAACCGGCGCGCGCCAGCGTTCGCGCTGCTGCCGGAGCCGATACGCCGACGGGGACGGCAGGAACTTCCGCGAACGGGGTTCCCTTGCTCACCATCAGCCTCACGTCCTCGCCCCCGCCGACACTGGTCCGTGCTTCCGGACGCTGACTGATCACCCGGCCGAGTGACACCCGCGTCGAGTACACCCAGCGGACGGACACGTTCGCATCGGGCAGCGACTGGAGGATCTGAGCACGCGCCGCCGAGGGACGGAGCGAGACGACTTCGGGCACCCTCCGCACCGGTCCCTCGCGCAAATGCATGGCAGCGGCTGCGCCGATCAGCCCGACAGCAGCCACGCCGCCGAGCACGAGCAGACGCCGGCGGGGGCTCTCCCACAGGAGCCGTACCGACGCACCGGGGGATCGCGACGACGACGCCGGTGGCGGCGAAAGCGTGGAAGCCTCCGCCGGGGCGGCGCCGTAAACCGTCGGCCAGGCATCCTCGAGGCGAGCGGCCGGATAGCCGAAGGTCGCAACGGACGGGGCGACGTGCTCGCCCGGGCGCGTCGGCCATTGCGGTCCGGCCGCCATGTTCGACAACGACGCGGCCGTGGTCCCCGCATCGGGCCGCCCGCCTGGCTCCGAAGACAGGAGCGAGTCGACGAGTTCGGCCGCAGCGGCCGGCAGCTCGGGCGCGACAGTCGTCAGGGACGGCGCCGGCTCGTGGGCGCGGCGAAGCCCGACGGCGAGCCGGTCATCACCTTCGAACGGCGGACGGCCCCCCAGGAGCAGATAGAGGATGCAGCCGAGCGCATACAGATCAGTGGCAGGGCCCGTCTCACTGCCGCGCGCCTGCTCGGGCGACCAGTATTCCGGCGTCCCGACGAGCATCCCCACGGTCGTCAGGGACCCACCGGTGCGCGCGACTCGCGCCAGACCAAAGTCGGTGGTCACCACCCGGCCCGTCCCGCGCTCGACGAGGATGTTCGCCGGCGTCAGGTCGCGATGCACGACGCCCTTCGCATGCGCATAGGCAAGCGCGTGTGCGACGGACGCCGCGTACCACGCTGCCTCTCCGAGCTCGAGCGGCAAGCGCGCCACCGTCGTGTCGGCCAGGTTGCGACCGTCGACGAACTCCATCACGAGAAACGCCTGCGCCTCATCGTCCACGAAGTCGTGCACGCGGACGATGTTTTCGTTTGCGAGCACGGCGAGCGTTCTCGCCTCCCGCTCGAACCTGCGCCGCTGCTGCGCATCGGACGCGACGATCGGCCTGAGCAGCTTGATCGCCACGTCGCGGCCGAGCGTGCGGTCATGCGCCCGCCAAACCACCCCCATGCCGCCCTCGCCGAGCAGGTCGAGCAGCCTGTACCGCCCGACGAGCGTCGTCATGGGTTCCGATCCGGTCACGCTTTCACACCACCCCGGCTCCGGTTCGCCGCCAACTCTATGCATGGAGCGGAGTCAACGGTCGATCACGCGCAGGTCTGACGCTCCGCTGGTGGAGGCGCGGCAGCGGTCCGACACCTCGACACAAGCTTCGACGCTGTCGTTCCGGTCCTCGCGAACCGGAACGACCAGCGCGACGTTGCCGGTGCCCGACAGTCCTTCTCAGGTGATGGTGAAGACGCCCTTCATCCCAGCGGCTGCGTGCCCGGGGACCGTGCACTTGTACGCGTAAGCACCCTTGCGCAGGAACGTGACCCGGAGGGTCGCGGTCTGACCGTGCGAGAGCATCTTCGTCTTGCGGCCGCTGATCTGGAAATCGTGCGAGATCTTGCCGACGTTCGTGACCTTGAAGGTTACGAGACCGCGCTTCGCGGTCTTCTTGCTCAAGACAAACTTGAACTCGCTCGCACTCACCTTCACCTGCGCCAGGAGCGCCGTCGACGACGCGCCGCGCGACTGAGCAGGAAGGCGGCTCGCCTGCGCAGACGCGCCTGCCGAGATTGCCATCGCCACAAGCACACCGATCATCACCTTGCTCATCGCTGTTTCCTTTCGCTCGAAGGTCTGACTTCGCGGTTCGTGAGGGAAGAAGACCGGATGATTGTCCGCTCCGCCGTGCGGCATCAAGCCTACCGACGGCAAGCTCCGGGAAGGGTCAACACTGTCGTCTCGGTCAGGGAACAGTCAGCTCGAGAAGAGCTGCGACCCCAGCGAAGGAGCCTGGTGGCGGTCGCATAGACTCGGCCGATGTCCGCGTCGCCGGCAGGTCTGCCCGAGCTGGAGGGGCCGCCGGCCGGGCGGGGCTCGCGCCACATTTACGTCATCTTCTCCGGCCTCGTGCTGGTGATGCTGCTTGCGGCACTGGACAGCACGATCGTCTCGACTGCGCTCCCGACGATCGTGGGAGA
This sequence comes from uncultured Actinomycetes bacterium, assembly GCA_963836705.1. Lineage (GTDB taxonomy): Bacteria > Actinomycetota > Thermoleophilia > Gaiellales > Gaiellaceae > PALSA-600. The sequence continues at coordinate 37,836 of CAWIKU010000001.1, forward strand.
GCTGGGAGGATTCGACCACATCAGCTGGGTCGTGACGGCGTACTTGCTCGCGCAGACGATCGTGACGCCGCTGTACGGGAAGCTCGGCGATCTGTATGGCCGCAAGATCGTGCTCCAGGTCGGCCTGGTGGTGTTCCTGATCGGCTCGATCCTGTGCGGGATCGCGCAGAACCTGCCCGAGCTGATCGCGTTCCGGGCTGTGCAGGGGCTCGGGGGCGGCGGTCTGATGGTGTCGGCACAGGCGACGATCGGAGACGTGGTCCCGCCGCGCGACCGTGGGCGCTATCAGGGCATCTTCGGCGCTGTCTTCGGCCTCTCCAGCGTCGCAGGCCCGCTGATCGGCGGCTTCTTCACGACTCATCTCTCGTGGCGCTGGATCTTCTTCATCAACATCCCGCTCGGGGTCGCGGCGTTCGTCGTTCTTGCGCTGACGCTGCCATCGGTTGCCGAACGCGTGCGCCACACGATCGACTATCTCGGGACGGGCCTGTTGGCCGCAGGGCTGAGCGCGATCGTGCTCCTGACCACGCTCGGCGGCAACACCTACGCCTGGGGATCGCCGCAGATCGTCGGGCTCGGCCTGCTCGGGGCTGCCTCTCTCGTGGGCTTCGTGCTGGCCGAGAAACGCGCCGCCGAGCCGGTGCTGCCTCTCGAGCTGTTCCGCAATAGCGTCTTCACGACGACGAGCCTCGTCGGCCTGATCATCGGGTTCGCGCTGTTCGGCTCGATCACGTACCTGCCGCTGTTTCTCCAGGTCGTCAACGGTGCCAGCCCAACCGCGTCTGGTCTCCAGCTGCTGCCCGTGATGGGAGGCTTGCTGATCGCCTCGATCGGATCGGGCCAGCTGATCACGCGCACCGGGCGCTACAAGCCCTTCCCGATCGTGGGCACCGCGGTGACCGTGATCGGGCTCTACCTACTCTCACTGATGGACGCCGGCACGAGCGTCGCGACCGCATCGCTGTACATGTTCGTCCTCGGCCTCGGTCTCGGGCTCGTGATGCAGGTGCTCGTCCTCGCGGTGCAGAACGCCGTCCCGTACAGCGAGCTCGGTGTCGCGACCTCGGGCGCGACCCTGTTCCGCTCGATCGGGGGCTCCTTCGGCGCATCCGTGCTGGGGGCGATCTTCGCGAGCGAGTTGACCAAGAACCTGACGCACGCGTTCCCGGGACACGCGAACCCCGGCGGCGGCCACATCGACCCGTCTGCGCTCGCGCAGCTTCCCCCGGCCGTCCACGACGCCTACATCAAGGCGTTCACCGACTCGCTCAACATCGTCTTCCTCGTCGCCGCAGTGATCGGCGTTGCGGCGTTCGCGCTCACCTGGTTCATCAAGGAGCTGCCGCTCCGCGACACCGTCGCGACCGCGAGCGTGGGAGAGGCGTTCGCGGTTCCGAAGGACACCGCTCCGCTCGCCGAGCTGGCCCGCGAGCTCAGCATCCTCAGTCGCCGCGAGCAGGCAGACCGCATTCTCGAACGCCTCGCGGCACGGGCCGAGGTGGACCTCCAACCGGCCGAGATCTGGCTGCTCGGACGCTTCAACCGCGACCCCGGCCTCGACGTGCGTGGGCTCGCCGACGTGTATGCGGTCGACCCGCTCCGGCTCGAGAACGCACGGAGCGCGCTCGTTGCCGCGGGTCTCATCGAGACCAGCGGCCCGCTCACGGAGAAAGGCAGGCAGACACTCGACACGCTCATCAGCTGTGGACGCGACCGGCTTGACGAGCTCTCTTCCGGCTGGGAGCCGGAGCAGCATCCGGAGCTACGTGAGCTGATCCAGGGTCTCGCCCGTCAGTTCATCGACACCCCCGTCGGCCTGGGAACGCCTTCTCCGTCAACCCCGTAACCGATATCCGGTGCGTATCCCTACGAAATCGATCGTCGCGTCCGGTCGGCATATGCTCGCGTGCTTGGGCAAGACTCCGAACTCTCCCTATCCGCCTGACCCGGCGGAGGACGCTGCGCCAGTCACCGAGCTTGGGGATTTGGTGGATGCGGTGGTGGACGATCTCGATTGGGCGAATCGGCATGCGCGGAGACTGGTGGCTCGGCGCGTGGAGCTCCACCGCTGTCGGTTGACCGGTGCCGATCTCGCCGAGGCAATGCTCACCGACGTGCTGTTTGTGGAGTGCCGCCTCGACCTCGCCGGGCTGCGAATGGCAAAGCTCGACCGCGTCGTTTTCCGTGACTGCAGGATGGCTGAATGTGACTTCTACGAGGCGTCGCTATCCGATGTCCTCTTCGAGCAATGCGAGCTCCGGGAGGCAACGGTGAGCGGCGTGAAGCTCGAGCGTGTCGAGCTTCGTCGGTGTGATCTGGCCGGTCTCAAGGGTGTCGAGGCTCTGCGGGGAGCCCGCATGCCCTGGAGCGATGTGCTCGAAAACGGGCCGCTGTTCGCAGCTGCGCTCGGGTTCGAGATCATCGACTGACGCTCAGGAGTTCGTTCCCGCACGCTGGCGCATGTGACGTCCGCCCGTCCGAAGGCCTGCGGTCTCGGTGATGCTGCGAGAATGGGTACCGGTGAGCACGTCCGGTCCGAGCGGCCCGTCGGGATTCGGCGATCAGACGCTGCGGCTTCCCTTCCCTGAGGAAGGCTTGGCATTCGACGACCTCGTGCTTCGGCTACCGAACGCCGAGGATCTGCAAGGACTTGCGGCCGCATTCGCCGCTGGTGAATTGAGCGAGGCGGACAATATCTCTCCCTTTCGCCGGGACGAGCTTGCGGTGGAACTCCCCGAGTTGGTTGCAAACGGCCGACTGGCGCGGCTCGTCGTTGCCGACGTTCGAAGCGGGGTGACCTACGGCGGCGGAACCCTGCACCACCTTGACGCGGAGCGAGGGATCATCGAGATCGGCTATTGGCTCTATCCGCGGGCACGTGGTCGCGGGATTGCGACGAAAGTCGCGCGGGCGCTCGCCGAGTATGCGTTCACGATCGGTGTCCAACGAGTGACGGCTTTCGTCACCGTCGGGAACCGCGAGTCGGAGCGGGTGCTCGAGCGAGCAGGCTTCACACGCGAGGGCGTCCTCCGCTCGATGCCGAAGTCCGACGGAGGCCGCGTCGACAAGACCATCTTCTCGCTGCTTCCCGGCGAGTAGTCGAATCGACGGCGATGCAGACCGACCGAGCCGTGGGGGACGATCACTCTCTGGCGTGATGACGCCTTTTGCCGCGGAGGCTGACGGAAGCGAGTCAGGCGGCGATGAATTCGAGCCCGAGCAACCGTCTATTCCGTGCGGGGCAAGCCCCTGTCCTACGAACCTGGAGGTCCGAAGAGATGGCCCAATCACCGAAGACCGTCAACGTGATCACACTGTTTGTCGAAGACCTCCAGCGTGCGAAGGAGTTCTACGGGCGCGTCTTCGAGGTTGACCAGATCGATGAGGACGAGACCACGACCATCCTGAAGTTCGACAACCTGTTCCTGCGGCTTCAGACGCGCGCGGAGGCCCAGAAAGAGCTCGGGCGGGTACCCATAGCCGACTCCGGTTCGGGGGCGAGCTTCAAGTTGGCGGCCTTTGTGGACGATGCGGACGCTGTCTGCGCCGAGCTTGCCGAGCGTGGAGTCTCGATCGCCGACGGTCCGATCGACCGGCCCTGGGGCGTGCGCCAAGTGGCCATCCGTGATCCAGACGGCCACCTCTGGGTGTTCAGCGCAGACATCCCGGCGGTGCGCTGACGCTCGACCGCCGCGTCGACCGTAGGCCGGCGTGTTTCGTCGTCCCGGCGTGGTGAGAAACCCTGGGCGTGGCGAAACCGAAGGCCAGGCGGCGCACCGTGACGCCTCCGGTGACGCTCAGCCGGCTGTTCTCGGAGCTGTTCGGCACGTTCCTGCTCGTGCTCGCCGCCGCCGGAGCCACGGTCGTCAACGCCCAGACCCACGGCGCGATCAGTCGTTCGGCAGCGGTCACCGCACCCGGGCTGACGGTCATGGCGGTCATCCTCTTCATGGGCGCCGTCTCCGGCGCGCACCTCAACCCCGGCGTCACGCTCGCGTTCAGCCTGCGAGGCGACTTCCCCTGGCGACGGCTCCCGGGCTACGTCGCCGCGCAGCTTGTCGGCGCGTCGCTGGCGTGCCTCTTCCTGGCGGCTGTCTTCGGCAAGATCGGCGAGCTCGGCGCAACCAAGCCCGGCGCCGGCATCGCCGACTGGAAGGCGATGCTGATCGAGCTGGTGCTCACCGTCGGTCTGGTCAGCACGATTCTCGGGACCGCCTCGGAGGCACAGAACGTCGGGCCGCTATCGGCCGTCGGCGTCGGCGGCTACATCGTGCTTGCCGGTCTCTGGTCGAGCCCGATCAGCGGCGCATCGATGAACACGGCGCGCTCGTTCGGCCCCGACCTCGTACTCGGCAACTTCGCGCACTTCTGGGTGTACCTGGTCGGCCCCCTCGCCGGTGCGGCGCTCGCTGTTGCCTTCGCCTGGGTTCTACGCGGCCCGGGCGGAGACCGCGGTGGTGTCGCCGCCGCCCGCGGGACAATCGACTCCTAGATCGAGCGAACCATCGCTCGGAGGGTTGCGAACGCCCGGCCGAGCGGTTCCCAGCCGTGGAGCCCTACAGCGAAGCCAACGTGTGATCGGCGCCACCGGAAGATCAGATGGTCGCCCTGTTCGCCGCCGCCCGGGTAGGCGGGGGCAAGGATCACCGTTCCTCGTTTGCCACCCCATGTGTAGGAGCCGAGGAAGATCGCACGAGCCCTCGTCCTGGCAAAGAGCCCGTCAAGGTGCGTGACTCGCTTGCCCTGAGTCGGGTAACGGAACCCGAACGCCGAGGCGAGATCTCCGGCGTAGATCGCGACGTGCGACCACACAGGCGGGCGGACGCCGTTCCCGGCATCGACGAGACTGAGCTCGTCCCACGTCAGCCCGCCGCACCCGGCGGCTCCGATCAAGCACACGGCCGTCTCCCAGTGCGGCGGCGGCTGCGTCATGAAGGGAAGCCGGTGCGGGCACGCGAGTGGAAGGAGCCGAGACGTTCGGCAGTAGCCCAGGATGTATCCAGCGGTCGTCTCCATGCGCGATGCCGGTACCGCGCTCGCGGTCGCGCTCGCGCTCGCAGGTCGATCAGCGGCATTCACGCCCCGGACTCCCGGTGACGGCAGCAGCGCAAGCGAACACCCGACCACGAGCGGCCCTGCGATCAACGCTCGCCGATTCATCCTCGGACAACTTACGGCGATCGGACCCGCGGAGGTCCGAGCTCGAGGTGGTTCGCCGAAGCCTGTCGATGGACACCGGATCCTGCGTGTAGCGAACTGCGCGGTTACCGTCCGGTGGGTCGCTTATCGGGTAGGCAGCGAACGGAGGCCAGCATGTACGCAGTCATTGGACGGGTGAAGATCAAGCCGGGGCACGAGCAGGAAACGCTCGCGATGATCGACGCGGGCGGCGTCGCGATGGTGAACGGCTTTCCAGGGTCGCGGGGCGGCTACTGGGCGCGCACGACTGCCGGAGAAGATCTTGTCCAGCACTCTTTCTGGCTGTTCGAGAGCGAAGAGGGCGCCCGCCAGGCGGAGGCGACGTACCTCACTCTCCGGGACCTGCCGGACGCACCCGCGACGTTTATCGCTGTGGATGTGTGCGAGGTCGTCGGGCAGGCCTGAAGGTCCGACGACCGGGTCCGCGACCAGGCGCCCGGCCTCCCGTGACGGACATCTCTGGGTAAAGCTGCGCGCCCGCACCAGCGGTGAGCGGGAGCGCGGAAGTGAGGCGCCGCGTCAGTGACCGGGAGGCGGGCCTGGGGGACCGAGGATCTCGAATCCGTTTCGCCTGGCAATGACGGCGAGCCGCGCCAGGTCCGGGTGGCCTTCGAGCGGTGGTGGCACGACGCGCTCGGGAGCAGCCTCGCCGACTTCCCTCTGGAATCCCTCGAACTGCATCGGCGCGAAGCCAACCAGGGCCTTCGCCCCGCCTGCCTCGGCGTAGAAGGTGTGCGGCACCCCTTTGGGACCGAACGCAAACGAACCGGCCTTCAGGGGCAGGCGGGTGTCGGCGACCCAGACAGTGAGCTCACCCTCGAGGACGAAGAACCACTCGTCCTCCTCGGGATGGACGTGCCAGGGCGATCCGAGACCCTCGGGCACGACGATCTCGACCAGGCCGTACGCGCCGCCGGTGTCGTCGCGGCCGATCTTGATCGTCTGCAACATCCCGAGTAGCCAGAACGCCTCGCCCTCGCTCTCGTGCAGTGCGTATCCGAGCTGTTCCGGCTTGCCGACGATGGTCGCCATCGGTTACTCCCTTCCACTCCCGTCGCTGATATGATCCGCAACAGTCCATGAGTAAACAGTTGCAGAGCGAACTATCTCACGAGGAAGCATCCCTGTCAAGCCCGTCCCCGGAGCGGCTGCTCGCCTGGCGCCTCTTCTTCGAGAGCGCGCTGGCGCTGCTCGACGTGCTCGACGCCGAGCTCGAGCAGGCTGCGGGCATCCCGCAGCGCTGGTACGACGTGCTCGTCCACCTCGAGGAATCCCCGCAGGGCATCCCGATGCACGAGCTCGCCGAACGGATCCTCTACAGCAAGAGCGGCTTCACGCGCGTCGTCGACCGGATGGAGGAGGCGGGGCTCGTCCGCCGCGCCCGCCCCGAGAACGATCGACGCACGATTCTGATCGTCCTCGCCGACAAAGGCACCGAGACATTGGAGCGCGCTCGTCGCCACCACCGAGACGGAATCCAACGGCACTTCTCCCAGCACCTCACCGACGCCGACGTCAAGGCCCTGACCCGCGCACTCGAAAAGATCAGCGCCCACGCCCGACCGCTCCGCCCCGGCCGCATCCGCGGCTAGAGAAACGAGCCGGTTAGGTCTCGTGAAGTTTCCCCGCGAGTTCCGGGAAGGCGGCGACGAGGTCCTTCTCGAAGTTCGCTGCGGCGTCATTCGCGGACAGCACTCGCCTGGGCAGGACGAAGAGCGCGAGGGTGGCGCGCCGGCCGTTACAGCTCGAGCCGGTAGCGCAGATCTCGAACGCTGGTCCCGCGCCACGACTTGTCGCGCGTCACTCCGTCCAAGGTCCACCCGGCCACCTCATAGATCCGTCTCGCACGCTGGTTTTCTTCCGCGACCCAGAGAGTCGCCTCTGTGAAGCCGCTCTCGCGAAGGGTCTCGATCGCCGCCGCCAGGAGCGTTCGGCCCACCCCTTCGCTCCATACCGCTGGATCGGAGTAGAGCTGGTCGAGCTCTCCCACCTGGACGGCGTCGGCGTTCCCGTCCCGAGACGGCCGGACGACAGCGAATCCGACCACTCGCCCTTCCCTCTCGGCCACGAGCACCTGCCGACGCGGATTCGTGGACGCGAGTTCGGCTCGGAAGTGCTCAACGGGCGGTTCGAGGGCTGCCAGTCCTGACTCCCCGAACATGTGCGCCCAACCTTCGCGAGCGGCATTGACGTAGATCGCGGCCATCGTCTCAACGTCGCCGTCGTCGGCAGATCTCACCACGATCCTCGCCATCCGCGCGAACGTACCGCGGCGGGTCCAGCCAGGCGCCACACAGTCAGACCTCCGGAAAGCAGCCATTCTAGGACTCCAGCTGCGGTTGGCGAAAGTCGGGTGCGTGGATGATCGGGCAATGCCACCGTTGTCCCCGCGCCTCGACCTGCCTGAGGCCGTGCGTCTACAGATCCTCGCGACCGAGCACTGGAGCCTGCTCGCGACGAGGAACATCGCGTACAACGCGATCTTCAGTCGGGCCAGCATCTTTCTGACCGTCGTCTCTGCGGCCGTCGTCGCGCTGGCTCTGGTCGCCCAGGCGACCGCGTTCGCCGGCGCCTTCTACGTCTTCGCACTCCTCGTTCTTCCGGTTGCTCTCTTCATCGGGGTCGCGACATATGTTCGCGTCCTCGACGCCCGGATCGAGGATTTCTGGCTCGTGTCCGGCATGAATCTTGTCCGTCACGCGTACCTCGAGATCGCACCGGAGCTCGAGCCGTATTTCGTCACGGGCCATCACGACGATCAGCAAGGCCTCTACGAGACGTACGGCCCGCACACCGAGATCCGGCTCTACCGCCTGCTCGCAAGCACGTCGACGGTCGTGGGGGTGATCGACGCCGCGATCGCCGGGGTCATCGGCGGCCTGATCGCAAAAGCTGCGGGTGCAGGATCTGTGCTCAGCCTTGTCGTCGGCGCAGTGGTGACGTCGGTGATCGTCGTGTTGCTCGTCTACGCGAGCAAGCGCATCATCGAGGGCGGGCGTGGCTCGCTCCAGCCCCGCTTCCCACGATAGGCCGAAGGCGCAACGACGACACGAGGCCGACCGACAGGGGCGTCCGGCTAGTAGATGTGCAGCTTGTCGAGCAGCGCGATCGGGTCGTCGATCGACTCGAACAGATCCTTGTTGTGCTTGATCATCTTGCTGCGCATGTAGACCCGAAGCCACTGCTTGTAGATGTAGAGCTCGTAGCGGTCGAGCTTCTCTCCAAGCGTCAAATCCCGCTGGGCGATGAGGCCAGCGAGGAACATCGCACACTCGAAGCCGAGCGAAATCGACTGAAAGTACGGCGAGCCGATCGCCGAGTCACCGGCGAGGAACACCGGTGAACTGGCGAGCGGATGGTCACTCGGACGCGCTTCGAGCCACTGCCGGTTTGTCGCGTTGCGCGCGCGGTAGAGATCCAGTGGGATCCGGACGATCTCCAGCTCGCCGAGTATCTCGCCGTGTGTTTCCTCCTTGATCTTGCCGATGAACCTATCCATCGACTCGGCGACACCGGGAACGTTCCCCCGAAGCCACTCACCGTCAAGCCGGGACGGCATCGCCTCGTACTCCTCGGCGCTGATGTTGACGATGCCTGTGACGTGGCTGACGCTGCCGTCGTAGTGCGTGCGGTGCACCATGGGGATGAACTTGTAGTGCGCGTTCTCGATGTTCTTGTAGTACTTGCAGTGCTCGTTGCAGTCGTACCGCTGTCCGTAGAGGAAGGTGATGACGAGCGCATACTCCAGCCGGACATTGACCGTGTTCGCGCCTTCGTTCACCTCCCCGGAGCCGGGAACGAGGTGATCTCGAAGCAGGGACCTGCTGCCCGTGGCGTCGATGAGCACGTCTCCCGGTTGGAGCATCGCCATCGCGTCCTCCGCAGTCATCACCGCGGCGGTGCGCTCCACCCCATCGAGGCCGCGTGCATCGATCAGGTCGCTGAGGGAGCGTTCAATCGAGTTGAGTGGGCAGAACCCCTGCACCCAGTTCTGCAGGAGTGAACGTAGGTCCGGAGCGATCGACTGTCTGAACGCGAGTCCCCCATCGAGCTCGGCTGGATCGAAGATGGCCTCGACGCTGTCTCCGTCGATGGAATCCGCCCGGTAGCTCTCGAGCGAATCCGCCACGAGATACGGCGCGAGCTGGACCATCCGCGTTCGCGTGTACTCGCGACGCTTGTCGTACAGGCGCACGGGGAACCCCTCGATCGGCTGAAGCAATGCAGTGAGCATCAGACCGACGGGCCCTGCGCCGACAACGTGCACCTGCATCCTGGAGTTCAGTCTACGGGCTGCCCGGCCTCGGCTGAGGGACGGGACGCCGCGCCGGGAAGGGCGCCCAGCCCTGTTCGGCGAGGTCGTCGAGAGCGCTCGACGCGACGCCGGAGTCCGAGGTCGTGAAGACGTTGTGGCCGACGACGACCGCCCGCCTGATCGTCGGCGAAACCGTACCCGGCGGGTGCGCGATGCGGCCGACGAGCTGGATTCCGTGCGCTCGCGTCACGCGATAGCCCACGGCGCGCTGGTCGAACGGCACGACGACAAGGCCCGTTGGCGGCCAGAAGAGAAAGGCGTGGTGATCGGACTCCGCCTCGGACCACCCCGGGCCGAGCGTCGCATGGGCGATCCGCGCCGGGTGCCGAAGATCCGAGACGTCGAATAGCGAGAGCTGGGTCCCGACCGGCCGACCCTGGTCGTTGACGTCCTGACCGATCCCGAGCAGGAGATCGGGCGAGATCGGGTGCAGGTAGGCCGAGTAGCCCGGCAGCTCGAGCTCGCCGAGCACTCGCGGCCGAGCCGGGTCGCCAAGGTCGACCGTGTAGAGCGGGTCGACCCGCTTGAACGTGACGACGTACGCGGCCGGGCCGACAAAGCGGACCGCATAGACGCGCTGACGACGGCCGAGATCTCCGACGCGGCCGATCTGCGTGAGGCCTCCCGCCTCGGTGCGGAAGGTGGTCAACAACGAGGTTGTCGAGTCGCTCGAGTCGAACCATGCCGGCGCATCGGTGCTCACGACGCGCAGGACGCCGGCGTACTCGGACAACGACCACTGGTCGAGCAGGTAGCCCGTCACCTGGCCGCTGCCGCGGTACCGCGTGCGGGTCGGATTCGAGATGTCGAAGCGATGGATGGCCGTGGTGACGCCCGGCTTCGTCTCGGTCGGCGTTGCCGTTGGCGGTCTGTCGGCCCACTGCTCGGTCGCGAGGTAGAGATTGTCGGATGAGGCATAGACGATCCGCGCGTCGGTCATGACGCCGACCGAGTCGAGGGGGACGAGGCCCTTCGCGAGGTCGACGGTGAGCACCGTCATCATGCCGAGGCCGGAGAAGCTCCTCGGGCGGTCGACGTTCCTGCACTGGACGAGCGGCCGGGCAGCGAGCACCGGCCTGCCGGCGCGCTTGATCCGGTACGTCGGCAGCCACGACCCGACCCGCGAAGCCTGGACGACGGTTCGGTTGTGATCGCGCGCGCTCGCGAGCGCGGCGGCGGTCGAATCTGTCGGCGGCTCGAAGGGCAACGGCCCCGGCACCTGGGAGGAGACGACGATGCGCGCGGTCGTGCCGACGAGCCGTGCGTCGACGTACGCACCGTCCAGTGTGAGCGTCCGGACGAGCCGCAACGCCTTCGGGTTCGAGACGTCGATCTCCGAGAGCACCGACGTCGCGGGGAGGTACGGCATCGCAATCGCCGGCGCAGCAGAACGAGGAGTCAACCAATACCCGCCGCGCGACAGGACGAGCAGGCGGTCGCCGACGAGCAGAAGCTCGTGACTCCACCCTCCGTCGAGCGCCAGCGAGTCGAGGATGTGCGGTCGCGCCTCGCGAACGTCGACCGCCTCGAGTCGGCCCGCGGCGACGGCGAACAGCGTCGAGCCGTTCGTCTTGACCAGGTCCGGCTCGTCGACACCCTGTTCCTGGACGTTCGTGCCCGAGTAGTCGACACCCTCGGTCGGGCCGGAGCCGGCCGTACTTGCGCCGGCGGTGGGAGCGGCGACTCCGGGCGGCAGAGCACCACGCGATGTGCCGCCGAGACCCCACGGGCCGACGAGCGGCAACGCCTGGGACTTGACGTAGGCGAGCAGGGCGCCACAGGAGCCGAACGGCACCAGCCGCGAATTGCGGGCGGCGGCGGCCTGGACGTGATCGGGCGCAGTGTGGGCGGTCGTCCCACCCAAGCCGGCGACGACCAGCACCGCTGTGGCGGCGACGAGCGGCACGCGCGTCGTGAGCCTCATACGCACGTTATACGCCGCCCGGCAACCGATTGTCACACCCCGAGCTTGCACTCGAACAGCGCAGACTCGCTGGTGAAAAGCACGACCAAGGTCCGGTGCGTGTGCACCCTCAGCCGCTCAAGCTCCGCAGGTGATTCGGAGCCTCATCCTGATCGTCCTACTCGCGGTCGCCGCCGGCCAGGCGGAGGTTTCGCGCGCAGATACCAGACCGCCCGCCTCGCTCACTGCCGATCTCGCCGAGTGGAGCATCGTGCCGTCTACGGGCGTCGTGCGAGCAGGGCTGGTCCGGATCACCGCGCGGAACTTCGGGCTCGCCGAGCACCAGCTCGTACTCGTTCGGACGAGCCGCTTCGAACAGGTGCTGCCGCTCGACGGCGACCATGCGACGGGTCGCCCCGTCACGTCACCAGTCGTCGTGCGGCCGGGGCGATCCAGATCGATTCTGGCCCGGCTGCAACCCGGCACCTATCTGCTGATCGACAACCTGCCGTGGCACTACTGGCGCGGCACTTCAGCGGCGTTCGTCGTTCGCTGAACGTCGGAGCTACGCGCGACCTCGCGCGACCCGCTCGCGTGCGTAGACGACCACGGCACAGAAGGCGACGGAGAGAATCCCGCCGGTGAGGCCGATTGCGATCTCGAAGTCCGCAACGTTCCAGACCCAGCCACCGTTGACGGCGATGAAGTCCGGAACACCTTGCGTCCAGAGGAGCGGCGAGATGCCGTTGGCGAGGATCCCCGCGACGAGCAACGCGCAGCCGATCCACACGCCCCACTGGCGACCGAGACCGCGTTGCGTCGCGACGCGTGCTAGCACGAAGCCGACGGCAATCGCGACCAGCGACATCAGCAACCGAAGCGGGAGCTCGCTCGGACTGGCGTTGAAGATGAGCACGTTCGCGTGCACGACCGCCCATTGCTTGCTCAGCAGGTCGACCGCGATCGCCCCTACGAAGACCAGAGTAATGATGCGCAACGTCAACGGAATCGAGACGCGCAGTCTACGCTCGCTCATTCCGCTGACGCTCCGAGGCGCCGTTCCACCACGCGCCGGCCAAGCTCTGCGAGCACGACGACGAACAGCGAGATCGTGATCACCACGACCGCGACCGCAATCACCTGCGGCAGTTGATTCGGGAAGCGGAGGGCCGAGTAGAGGTAGATCGGGAACGTCACGCGTGTCCCGACCACGAACGATGCGACCGCGTACTCGTCGAACGAGGTCGTGAAGGCGATCAAGAACGCCGCCACGACGGCCGGGAGGATCAGCGGGAGCGTGATCGACCAGAACGTCCGCACTCGTCCCGCCCCGAGGTCAAATGCGGCCTCCTCGAGCGAGACGTCGATCTGCTGTAGTCGCGGCATGACGACGAGGATCGCGTAGGGGAGAGTGATCACGATGTGCCCGATCATCACCGTGAGGATCGAGCGCGGGATCCCGAGCGTGTGAAAGAGCAGGAGCAACGAGATCCCGAAGACGAGATAGGGAATCACGAGCGGGCTCAAGAGCAGGGCAGAGACCGAGGCTTTCGCTCTGAAGCGACGGCGGACGAGGGCGATCGATGCCAGCACCCCGAGCAGCACGGCTCCGATGCTCGAGAGGACCGCGATGATCGCGCTCGTCTGGAGCGCCGCCCGGAGGTCGGAGTTGCCGAGAAACGCGCGGTACCAGTGGAGGGTGAACCCAGTGAGCGGAAACGAGGGAACCTCCGACGTATTGAACGAGAAGATGACGAGGATCAGGATCGGCGCGTAGAGAAAGATGATCACGAGGGCAAAGAACACCCGGAGGACGCGCGAGCCGTTCTTCGAGAGTGCGACGTCCATCAGCGATCAGTCCTCAGGAAGCGTCCGAAGACCAGCGTCAGAACGGTGACGACGCCGAGCAGGAAGATCGCGAGCACCGACCCTGTCTCCCAGTCGGGAAAACCGGTTCCGAACAGGTCGACGATCTGGTTGCCGTACATGTAGCCGGTCGTTCCGCCGACCAGCGAAGGCGTCACGAACTCGCCGAGCGTCGGAATGAAGACGAAGAGAAACGCCGCGAAGACGCCCGGCGCGGACAACGGCAACGTGACGCGCCGAAACGCCTGGAGGCGGCTCGCGCCGAGGTCGCTGGCAGCCTCGAGCAGTCCGTGGTCGAGACTTTCGAGTGAGACGAAGATCGGCAGGGCGACGAACGGGAGCCAGATGTAGCCGAGGACGAGCATCACCGCGAACCTGCTGTAGAGCAGCTGTGAAAAGGGATGGCCCGGCGACCGCAGGCCGGTCCAGAAGAGAAAAGTGTTGACGACACCCTCATCGCCGAGGATCACCTTCCAGGCGAGCACCCGAAGCAGGTAACTCGTCAGGAACGGCGCAATCAGCAGCAGCAGCAGGACGTACTTCCGCTTGGTGCCCGAGAAGGCCAGGTAGTACGCGAGCGGATAGGCGAGCACGACGATCGCCGCCGAGACGATCAACGACATCTCCGCCGACTTCCAGAAGAGCCGTAGGTAGACCGGATCGTGGAAGAAGCTTCGCCAACCCGCAAGCGTGAAGCCGTGTGGACCCGGGAACAGCGAGTAGAGGTCGACGCTGTACGCGGCGACGATCGCGATCGGGACGACGAAGAAGACGGCGAGCCACGAGAGCGGCAGGCCGAGCAGTCCCGTCGTCGTCAGGTCGGGAAGCCCGCGGCGCCGGCGAGGGGGCGCCGGCGCGCGGGCGGTATCGGGGTCGAGAGCCGTCGCTGGCTCAGCAGGCATTCGTCAGGAAGCCTTCACCTCTTGCCACGCCTTCGCGTAGACCGCGCGACGTGGAATGTCGCGGTCGAGGTGGGCGTTCGGCTCGGTGACCGCTTTCGGATTCGTGATCTGCAACGCCTTCAACAGATCGCTCGAGGAAGGACGCGCCTGCAGATTCGCGTGGCCGTAGCCGTAGTTGTCCTCCAGCCATTTGGCGGACGCCGTCGAGCTCCACGCATCGACATAGGCGTGCGCGAGCTTCGGACGCGGTGTGCCCTTCAAGAGCATCATCATTCCGACCCACGCGATCGGCTTCTCCTTCGGATGCATGTAGACGACCTTCAAGCCCTTCTTCTTCATCTGGACCCAGTCGTTGGGCCAGGCGTAGGCGATCCAGAGATCGCCCGAACCGAACGCCTCCCAGAGGTTGGTCTCTGACGACCAGATCATCCGTACGAGCCGCTTCTTCGAGACGAGCAGCTTCTGGGATTCCTTCAGCTCGGAGTCGGACTGATTCCACGGATCCTTCATGCCGAGATACAGACCCGCCACCACGAGCATCCCCAGATCGTCGAACCAGGCGATCTTTCCCTTGTACCGATCGTCGAACAGCAGCCCCCACGAGCGCGCCTTCGGTGTCACCTTGTCGCTTCGATAGAGGATCGCGTCGAAGCCCCAGTCCTCGGGGATGCCGTACTGCTTGCCGTTGTACTGGCCGGCCTTGACCATGAACGGGTTCAGGTGCTTGAAGTTCGGGATCAGCGAGGTGTCCCACGGCTCGACGAGCCCGCTCGTCGCGAAGTACTTCACCCAGCCCACGTACGGGCGAAAGATGTCCGGCGTCAGCCCCGCATGCAGCTTCGCCAGCGCATCGGACTCGTTGGTCATGTACGTGAACTGTGGCTTGTTGGCCGCGTGCGCTTTCACGTACTGGGCGAACATCGTCTGGCCGCCGTCGTTGCCGTAGCCCGCCCAGTCGAGCACCTGCAGCCGACCGCTCTCCGCGGTCAGCCGATCGAACGCCGCCCGCGCCACTCCGGTACGGGACCCGAGCAGGCTCGCTCCTCCGGCCGCCGCCGCCAGCTTGAAGAGATCCTCACGCTTCAAGCGCCGCTCCAGCTCTTCCCGCTCGTCGCTCATGTTCCGTCCTCTCCTTCGTTCGAAGCCTGTATGGGTCGTGTCTCGTCGCTAGTAGCTCGGCGGGCTGATGATCCACATCACCTCCGCGATGTCGTCGCCCGCGTTGGCAACGCGATGAGGCGTCGAGCTCAGGTAGTCGAGACTGTCCCCCTGCTCGAGCTCGAACAGACGCTCGCCGAGTTGCAGCTGAATGCGCCCGGACAACACGACGACCAGTTCCTCGGAGTCGCCGTGCGTATACGGCTCGTCGCCCGTCGAACCGCCAGGGACGAACTCCGCGGTGAACACCTCGAGGTTCTCGAGCGGACGGGGCGTGAGCAGGTACTTCCGGGCGCGGTTGCCAAACCCGAGCGTCGGTCGGTGCTCGCGCCGCAGCACGCGCGGATCGGACCGCGCGGTGTGCGCCTCGAACAGATCGGCAACCTGCACGCCGAGCGCGCCGGCGATGCGTGTCAGCGATGCGACGCTCGGGCTCGCCTTGCCGCGTTCGACCTGGCTCAGGAAGCTCTCGCTCAGGCCCGCTCGGTCGGCAACGGTCTTGAGCGTTGCGCGACGCAGGTGGCGGATCGCCCGGAGCCTGGCGCCGACGTCGACCTCGGCGGCCGAAGCCGCGGCCGGAGCGCTCGCAATCACCTTGGGTGCTGTCAAAGAAATCTGAAGCGACACTAACCCGTCACTGCAGCCGAGGCAACCGGCCCGGCGCGGGCCGGCCTACGCCCAGCGGCGAAACACGACGGCCGTGTTGTGGCCGCCGAACCCGAAGGAGTTCGAGACGGCGACCTCGACCTGCTCGCGCCGTGGGCTGTTCGCGATGTAGTCGAGATCGCACTCCGGATCCTCGATCTCGTAGTTGATCGTCGGCGGCAGGACGCCGTGCTCGAGGGCGAGCACCGTGAAGATCGCTTCCACGGCCCCCGCGGCGCCGAGCGTGTGCCCCGTTGCGCCCTTCGTGGAGGAGACCGGCGTCCGCCGCGCATGCTCCTCCCCGAGGGCGCGCTTGAGCACGCGCGTCTCCCCGGCGTCGCCGAGCGGCGTCGACGTCCCGTGGGCGTTGACGTAGCCGACCTCATCGGCCTCGACGCCTGCGTCGGCAAACGCCATCTGCAGCGCACGGGCTGGATTCTCGGCTGTTGGATCGATGTCGGAGACGTGATTGGCGTCGGAGGAGATGCCGTAGCCGGCGACCTCGGCATAGATGTGCGCACCACGCTCGAGCGCGTGCTCCAACTCCTCCAGCACGAGCACTGCGGCACCCTCGGCCATCACGAAGCCGTCGCGGGTCCCGTCGAAGGGCCGCGATGCGCGCGCGGGGTCGTCGTTTCGTTTCGAGAGCGCTCGCATCGCCCCGAAGCCGGCCACTGCGACCGAGGTGACGGGCGCCTCGGTGCCGCCGCAGAACATCACGTCGGCGCGACCGAGACGGATCGCGTCCCGCGCATCGCCGATCGCCATGTTCGACGCAGCGCAGGCAGTCGCTTCCGCAAGCAACGGCCCGGTCGTTCCGAGTTCGATCGAGACCCAGCCCGCAGGCAGATTCGGGAGCGTCTGCACGATCGAGAAGGGACTGACCCGGTCGGCACCGCTCGCGGCCACCAGTAGTACGCACTCTTCGAACGATGCGACGCCGCCCATTGCGCTCGCAACGGCGACGCCGACCCGGTCGGGTCGCTTGGCGACGTCCAGACCTGAATCCAGCTCGGCCTGCCGCGCTGCAGCAACGACGAGATGCGCACAGCGATCCATCCGGCGCGCGGTCTTGCGGTCGACATAGTCGCCGATCTCGAGTCCTTTCACCTCGCATGCGAAGCGCGTCGAGTGCCCGCTCGCGTCGAAGCGCGTGATCTCGGCGGCCCCGCTGCTCCCCGCCAGCAACGCCTCCCATGACTCTCGAACGGAGTTGCCGATCGGACTCACCATTCCGAGGCCGCTGACAACGACCCTTCTCGAGGCGACGGACATCGGAAGCAGAGTACGTCGCGCCGCCTCGCTGCGGACGGCGGGCGGCGAGAACTGCATCCCTCGATCGGGCCATCTCGGTCGGCCGGAGGGGTGACGAAGAGTTGCGAACGTCGCCGCCGGTGACGTCGCCCAATGTCCCGCTCACGCCGCCTCAGCGCCGCCGTGGCCGTGCTGGCCGCAGTGGCCCTCCCAGCATGGTTCCAGGCCACGCCCGGCGCGGCGTCGCCGCCGCCGCGCGTCTCGGTGATCTCGGACTCGATCCTGACGTCGGTCACGTGGAGCACCGACGGGTCGCTGGCTTCACTGTCGGACGGGCTCGACCTGCAGATCGACGCAGGCGTCTGCCGGCGCCTGAACGGCCAGAGCTGCGAGTTCAACGGAACGTACGTGCCGACCACGCTGAGCGTGATCAACAGCTGGATCACGCAGCTCGGTCCGGTCGTCGTGATCGTCGACGGCTACAACGACATCCCGGATCAGTTCGCCGGCGACGTCGAGCTCACGCTCAACACCCTGCGTGACCACGGTGTTCAGCACGTGCTCTGGGTGAACCTCCACGACATCAGTCCGGAGTACACCGCGAAGAACGCCGTCCTGGCAGCGGCGGCCCGGCACCATCCCGAGCTCCGTGTGCTCGACTGGAACAGCTACGCCGCACCGCACCCCGAGTGGTTCCAGACGGACTGGATCCACCTGCGGCCGGCGGGCGGCGACGCGATCGCCGCCTGGCTGCACCAGGCGATCGCCGACACGTTCGCGCCGCCACCGCCTACGCCGCCTTTGCCGCCTGCGACGCCCGTCACACCCCTGATCGTGCCGGCGCAGCGGATGGTCGCCCGCGTCGGCGTCCGGTTCGACCATCGGCTGCGCGCGGGCGGCGGAGTCGCGCCGCTCCGCTGGCGAACGACCAACGCCTCACTGCATCGCGCCAGGCTCCACCTGCTGGCGAGCGGCGAGCTGACCGGACGTCCACGCCGGGCGAGCACGTTCTCGGTGCCGCTGCAGGTGACCGATGCCAACGGCACGCTGGCGAACGTGACCGTCGTGTTCGCCGTCAAGTCGCCGCGGCGGGCTCGCTCGGTCAGTCCTTGATCGTCAGCGTCGCGCGGCCCGCGACCCGCGTGCCGTAGCGGTCGGTCGCCTGCAGCACGATCTCCGACCGGCCGGCCCGGCGCGGCTCACCCGTGATGCGCCCGTCGACGAGCAGATGGAGCCCGCGGGGCAAGGGTCCGGAGGTGACCCGCCAGCTGTAGGGGCCGTTTCCACCCGTGGCAACAAGGCGTGCTGCGTATGGCCTGTCGAGATGGGCAAGCGGCAGCTCGGTGGTCGAGATCGACAGGGGCGGTGCGAGCGCCTCCTTGATCGAGGCGTTCAAGAAGATCGCCATCCCGACCGCGCCGTCGTACACGAGATGGATCCCGTCCCCCTGGAACCACGAATAGTGATCGTGGGAGGTCGACTCCCAGTCAAGAATCGTCAGCTGTGGATGGCGCGCAGCGGCCGCGTCGAGTGTCTGGTTCATGCCGATGTACTGCCGTTGCCACTCGCGCATGTTGACCCAGAGGATCCGGGTCACGCCAGCCGCGAGTAGCGCATCGACGGAGTCCTCGACGCGCTGTGCGAACTCGGCCGGAGGGTCGTTGTAGCCCGCCTCGATCAGAACCGTCTTTCCGAGCCGAGGCCCCAGCGACTTGACGACGTCGAGCAAGGTCGGGACGGTGCGGCCCTCGAACGGACAGCTGACGCCTTCGAGCGTTCGGCAGACGCCGATGTCCAGCTGCAGATCGAGCCCACGCTCGAAGATCGCGAGCGGCGTCGCGTTCCACTCGACCGCCGTCAGCACCGAGTCGCCGATCACCGTCACGCGCGGCTGCTCGGCCGCAGCCGACGAACCGAGCAGCGCAAGCCCGGCCACCACCGCCGCTGCGAACGACGAGATCCACCCCATGGACAGCTCAAACGTACTCCTGTAACCGCTTTCCGTCACTGGTCGAAGGACCTGCCGACGTGATCCCAATCGGCTAAACGGCAGTCGACCTGCCGAGGCGTCCAGTACCACTTGCTGCGCGCGATCCCCAAAGCAGGCGCCTCGGACGGGACATTCGCGCTCGCGCGCCGTAACATCGACGCCATGCCCGACGCGTCGCCAGGCATCGCCCGGGTCACCTACGTCGGGCACGCGACGGTGCTGGTCGAGCTGGACGGCGTGCGCCTGTTGACCGACCCCGTCGTTCGGCGGCACGTTTTGCACCTGCGCCGAAGCGGTGTCGCAGCGCCCGAGGCGCTGCGCGACCTCCAGGCCGTGCTCATCTCCCACGCTCACTGGGACCACCTCGACCTGCGATCGCTGAGGAAACTCCCGCGGGACGTTCGTTTCGTCGTCCCGCGTGACGCCGGTCGACTGTTGCGACGTAAACGCTTCACCGATGTCGTCGAGCTCGGCGCCGGCGAGGCGTCGGAGATCGGCGAGGTCGCCGTAACCGCCACCTACGCCGAGCACGACGCGGGACGAGGGCCGCTCGGCCCCCGCTCGCCGGCGCTCGGCTACCTCATCACGGGATCGAAACGCATCTACTTCGCAGGCGATACGGATCTGTTTCCCGAGATGGCGTCACTCGCGCCCGTCGATCTCGCACTCCTCCCGGTCGCCGGCTGGGGGCCGCGACTGCCCGCCGGCCATCTCACGCCGCTCCGCGCCGCCGAAGCACTGAGACTGCTCCAACCACGGGCGGCCGTACCGATCCACTGGGGGACCTACTCGGTCGTCACCGGCCGCCGCGTCAGCGACGCCGAGGCGCGCGCGCCCGCAGAGGAGTTCGCACGCCTCGCGTCGGAGCTCGCACCGGCTGTCGACATCCGCGTGCTCGCGCCGGGGGAGTCGCTGACGCTCGACTGACCTGTCCGGGCCGACAGGGAAGATCGATGTGCTTTAACGTTGCCGTCCCGTTTCCCCGCTGATGGACACCACCGCCTCTACGCCATACGGTGACCGGCCGATCTGGACGCCGGAGCGTCCCCGCGTCCGGCCGTTGCGCCTCGTGGTGACATGGTTCGTCTCGGCATCGGCGCTGCTGATCTCGGCTGCGATCGTTCCGCACGTCGCCGTCAAGGGCTTCCTGGGTGCGGTCACCGCCGCCGCGCTGATCGCCGTGTTGAACGCGGTACTGCCGCCGATCGTCGCAGCATTGAAGTTGCCGTTCGCCCTCGTCACGGGTTTCGTGTTGGTGTTGTTGCTCGACGCGACGATGCTGGTGGTCGCCTCGCACATCGCGCCCGGCGCGATCCAGGTCGATTCGTTCTGGTGGGCCCTCCTGGCCGCGCTGCTGGCATCCGCAGTGACGCTCGTGCTCGACGTCATCTTCGGGACGAACGACGACGACACCTACTCGCTGCGGGTGGTTCAGCGGATCGCGCGGCGCTCGGGTGGGCAGGCGCGAACCAACGTCCCCGGGATCATCTTCCTCGAGATCGACGGTCTGGCCCTTCCGGTCCTGCGCCGGGCGATGCGGGACGGCAACGCCCCCATCATGGCGAGGTGGGTTCAGGACAACTCCCACTCGCTGATCGAGTGGGAGACAGACTTCTCGTCACAGACCGGAGCGAGCCAGGCGGGAATCCTGCTGGGCTCGAACGAGGACATCTCAGCGTTCCGCTGGGTCGAGAAGGAGCGCGGGATCATGATGGTCTGCTCGGCGCCCGCCGACTGCACCGAGATCGAGCGGCGACACGCGACCGGGCAAGGGTTGCTGGTGAACGGCGGTGCGAGTCGCGGCAATCTCCTCTCGGGCGAAGCCGACGAGGTAATCCTGACCGTCAGCCGCATCCAGGCCGAGCGCGGCGCGAACCCGGGCTACCGGGCGTTCCTCGCGAACGGGTTCAACGTGACGCGGGTGCTCGCACTGCTGACGTGGGAGGTGATCCTCGAGTGGCTTGCCGCGCTCCGCGCGATCCGCCGTGACGTCAGGCCGCGCGGGCACCGCGGCGGCGTCTATCCACTCCTTCGAGCAGTCATGTGCGTCTTCGTTCGCGACCTGCTGGTGTATGGCGTCCTGTCGGACATGATGAAGGGCCGGCCCGCCGTCTACGCCACGTTCTCGAGCTACGACGAGGTCGCACATCACTCGGGTCTCGAACGCGCCGACACGCTCGAGGCGCTGAGAAAGCTCGACGAGCAGTTCGGGCGGATCGAGCGCGCCCGCCGCTACGCAGCGAGGCCGTACGAGATCGTCGTGCTCTCGGACCACGGACAGACGCAAGGGGCAACGTTCAAGCAGCGAAACGGCATTGCGCTCGGCGATCTCGTCGAGAGCGCGCTCGCCCGTGGGGCCGTCACCCAGGTCTCGGACGGCGATGAGCAGGAGAAGATGGTCGGCCATGCGCTCGGCGAGGCAACCGGCCGCCAGGGAAAGCGGCCGAAGAACGACGTCTCCGACCGGAACGTCGTCGTCCTCGGCTCCGGCAACCTCGGCCTCGTCTACCTGATGGAGGAAAAGCGCCGGATGACACTGGAGGAGATCGACGAGCGGCATCCTGCGCTGCTGCCCGCGCTACGAGAGCACCCGGATGTCGGCTTCCTCCTCGTCCGCTCGGCCCAGCACGGCGCGGTCGTGCTCGGCCCCCGCGGCACGCGGTACCTGGCGGACGATCGGGTCGTCGGCGAGGACCCGTTGGCGCCGTTCTCGCCGAACGCCGCGCAACACCTTAGACGCACGGACGGCTTCGAGCACGTCGCCGACATCATGGTCAACAGCTATTACAACCCCCAGCTCGAAGAGGGCTGCGCGTTCGAAGAGCTGATCTCGTTCCACGGCGGCATGGGCGGGCCGCAGACGCGCGCGTTCATCCTCCACCCGACCGAGTTGCCCGCACCGGCCGAGCCGATCGTCGGAGCTGCCGCGGTGCACACGCTGCTCTCCGGCTGGCGCCGGCTGCTCGAGGGCAGCGGTGCCGACGCCGAGGAGCCCACCACCGTGCCGTCTAGGGTGGGCTGATGAGCGAACCGGCTCTAAGTGTTGTGGCGGCGCCGCTCACCGGCCAGTCGCGCACTCGCAGATTCGTGGGGATCGCCGCCTGGATCGCCGGCGTCATCGTCGTCGTCGGGATCCTGCAGCTGGCGGGCGTCGATGTGATCGCGTGGTTCAAGGATCTCTGGAACCAGATCAAGGCGGTCCCGGTCAAGTACATCGTCGCGGGCCTGATCTTTCAGGGCGCACAGACCGTTCTGGCCGGCGTGTCGTACTACGGCATCCTCGCCGCCGCCTATCCGAAGCAGGTCGTCGCGAGGCAGATCGTCACCGCCTACGCCGTCGGCGTCGCGATGAACAACTTCCTTCCCGCCAACATCGGCACGTTCGTCACGCTGCTGATGTTCGTCGCACTCATCCCGGCGTGCACGCTCGGCGGCTCGATCGCGGCGTACCTCGTACAGAAGATCTTCTTCACGATCGCCGGGACCTTCGTCTACCTCTATCTCTTCCTGTCCGTGCCGGGGTCGTTCGACGTGAACCTCGGCAACATCTCGGAGCATCCCGGCTGGACGATCGCGATCGTCGCCGGCGGCGGCTTCCTGATCGTCCTCGTCGCACGGGTCTTCTGGCGGCAGGTCAAGAAGCTGTGGGCGCAGGCCCGCGCGGGCGGCGTCATCCTCAGCCAGCCGAAGCGGTACATGACACGGGTCTTCCTGCCGTCCTTCCTCTCCTACGTGGCCAAGTTCGCGGTGATCGGCATCTTTCTCGCCGCGTTCGCGATTCCGGTGACCTTCGAGTCGATCACGTGGATCGTAGGCTCGGGGTCGCTCGCGAACGTCGCGTCGTTCACCCCCGGGTCGGTCGGCGTGACCCAGGCGACGAACGCGCTGGCGCTGGACGTGTGCTGCAACGTGCCGAAGAACACCGCGGTCGCCTACTCCACGGCGCAGCAGCTGATCACGACGGCGTGGAACGTCCTCTTCGCAACGGTGCTCGTGATCTGGGTCTTCGGCTGGTCGGGCGGGAAGACGCTGGTCGGCAGCTCCTACGTCGGGGCCAAGGAGCAGGTCGCCGAACGTCGGGAAGAGCGAAAGCGGAAGAAGGCCGAGAAGAAGGCCGCGAAGCAGGCGGCCGACGACGACTCCGAAAGCGCCGTATAGTCGCTTCGATGAGCGACGCCGCGATCGCATGACGAAGGAAGCGGGGGCGCCTGCTGGACGGGGCCGGGTCATTGCTGCCGAAGTACTCGTCGTCCTCGCCTCCCTGACCGCCGTCGTCGCCCTGTTCGGCGGCTTCGTCCGCTTTCAGGTCTTCGACGCAGCGACGTTCAAAGGGACGTCGGCGGACCTGATCGCCAACGACACGATTCGCCAACAGGTCGCAACGACGCTCGTCGACCAGCTGTATGGCAACGTCGACGTCGAAGCCGTGTTGCGCAAGGACCTGCCGGCGGGACAACAGGCGTTTGCAGGTCCGCTCGCCGCGGGGCTGCGCGAGCTGGCAAACCGTTCGGCGGCGCGACTGCTCGCGCGACCACGCGTGCAAACTGCCTGGGTCGAGGCCGTCTCGACCGCACAGAGTCGGTTGCTCCGCCTGCTCGACGACCGCAGCACGGTGATCAAGACCGAGGGCGGTCTCGTGGTGCTCGATCTCCAACCGCTCGTCGTCCAGCTCGGTGACCAGATCGCGATCGTGAACAACATCGCGGGCCGGCTACCGCCCGGGAGCGCGCAGATCACGATCATGAAGGCGGATCAGCTGAAGACCGCCCAGAGGATCACGCACATCCTGAAGGTCGTCGGCAGCTTCTTCTGGCTCGTTCCGCTTCTGCTGTTTGCCTGCGCGATCTGGCTCGCGCGCGGCCGGCGACGTCGGATCCTCCGACAGAGCGCGATCGGGGCGCTGATCGCCGGCTTCCTGGTGCTCGTGATCCGCAAGCTCGCGGGCTCCTACGTGACGACACATCTCGTGGCGTCCGAGTCGCTTCGACCTGCTGTTCGGGACGCGTGGGACATCGTCACGCAGCTCCTCGCCGACGGCGCCTGGACACTGATCTTCGCGGCGGTCGTTGCGCTGGCCGGCGTCTGGCTCGCCGGCGAGACGAAGAGCGGTCGCGTGGCGCGCCGGAAGCTCGCCGAGCCGCTCGCGAGGCCCGAGCTTGCGTTCGGAGCCGTCCTTGGCTTCGTGGTCCTGCTCGTCTGGTGGGGGCCGACACCGCAAGCCCACCGCTGGTACCTCGTGCTCGCTGCGATCGTGATTCTCGCGGTGGGTGTCGAGGCGCTCAGGCGCCAGAGCGCCAGAGAGCTCGCCGCGACCAGCGAATCCTCAGCTCCGCCGCCTCCGAGCTAGCTGGGGCTCAGGCTCTTGCACGAGTCGGCGGACTTGAACGCCGAAGCGAGCGAGCCGCCTGCGTCCTTCAAGGACGTGATCGCAGTGCTGGTGCTGTCGGCGAGGGTCTTGAGCTGCGGCACGAGCGCTACGAGCGTCGCCGTGATCTCGGCGACAGAGGCATCGGCCTGGATCTTGCCGACCGCGGTCTGCGCGGCCGTGACAGACGTGCTCGCGTCTGTGGCCAGTTGGTCGAGCTGCTGCTTCGCCGCGCGCCCCGCGTCGGTGTCCGGCGGCGGCACCGTCGCGATATCGGTGGCGAGCTGCTTGGTCGCAGTCTTCGCATCGCCGACCTTCGACTGAACGGCGCTCTTGGAGACGTCGCCGTTGAAGCTCGTGGCGATGCTCTTGATCTGCGTCTCCCAGCTCGCGACCGCCTTGCACACATTGTTCGCGTACGCCTCGTTCGCCTTCTTGTCGGAGTTTCCACCGCAGCCTGCCGCGGCCAGCGTGACCACGACCAGGAGCAACGCGGCCCCACCTCTGGCTGCAGTGACGCGTCTGTGCGAACCGGCGTGTCCGACCATCGTCGGCACAGGATAGAGAATCGGCCCCGACGCGGCTGCTCAGCCCACGTGGGCTGCGGCCCGGCCGCGCTGGGGCCGCGCCTCGATCAAGCCCTCGTCGGCGACACTCTGCGCCACCAGCTCGCGCGCCTGATAGATGCGCCACTTGACCGTAGAGAGCGTCGCCTCGGTGATGTCGGCGATCTCGTCGTACGCAAATCCGGAGACATCGCGCAGTAGCAGGCTCATCCGCAGGTCGAGCGGGAGCCTCTCGACGGCACGCCAGATGGCGTCGATCGTCGCAGACTGCTCGGGGAGCGGGTCGGCGGCACGCAGCGTGTCGTACTCGAGCTCCTCGGCAGGGGGACGACGCTCGCGGCTGCGGAACTCGTCGACGACGCGGTTCTTCGCAACCTGGAAGAGCCACGTCGTGAACTTCGAGCGGAACGAGAAGCGCGGCAGCTTCTGGTAGACGCGCATGAACACGTCTTGCGTCAGATCCTCGGCGAGCGCCCGATCACCGACCGCCCGCAGGATGTAGTTGAAGATGGATGTCTGGAACTCGGCCACGATCGCCTCGAACGCGGCCTTGTCACCGCGCTGGGCGCGCCTGACGACCTCGTCCGAGATGACTGGTGGTGCCATCTAGCACGAGCTTGCCGGGGGGCCGCCGGTCCAGCATGACGCAGACGCGTCAATCATAAATCTCGAACGAACTGCGGCCGGAATGGATTCGCGTCCCCGAAACAGAGAGAATCTCCTCATGGTTCCGGAGGTACCCGCCGGCGACGACCCCGCGACGTCGAACGACGACGCTGTCGTGGGGGTCGTCGTGGCGAGCGCGCGACTGGCGTTCGTGCCAGTGCGCGTCGTCGCGCGAGCACCGCTGCTCGGATCATTTCTCCGCCGGCGGACGGGGGCGCTGCAACGCACAGGAGCGGTCGCTCGCCGTGAAGCGACCGAGCGCGCCCTGAGTGCAACGCGATCCGCGTTGTCCGGCCCGGAGGTGCGTGCGATCATCGACGAGACGCTGGCCGGCCCCCTCCCGGAAGCAGTTGTGCGGAGCGCCGTCGAGCATCACCTCGCGGAACGCATCGCCGGCAGCCTCGACGAACGGGCAATGGAGGAAGCCATCCAACGCGTGATCGAGAGCCCCGCCTTCGGTCTCGCCCTCGAACGAGCGCTCGGCAGCCCACAGGTGCGGACAGCGCTCACTCGTCAGAGCCGGACCTTCGCCGAGGAAGTGGCAGCGACTGCACACAACCGCCTCGTCGAGCTCGACAGCCGCAGCGGCCGCGCAGCGGCCGGCAACGAGGCCGGCGCAGCCAGCCGCAGCACTGCCTTCGCCGTCGACCTCGTTCTCGGTCAATTGCTGTTCCTGATCGGAGCCGGCCTGATTGCGATCGTGCTCTCGATCACCGGCCCGCTGCGTCCCGAGTGGCTCGCGTACACACTCGCCGGCCTGGGCTGGACGGCGGCCTTCGCCGTCTACTTCATCTCTTTCTGGGCGCTGATCGGGCAGACGCCGGGGATGCGCCTCGCCGGGCTGCGGGTGGTCGGGCCGGAGGGAAGAGCACCGGGCGTTGTCCGCGCTGCGATCCGCTTCGCCGGCTTGATCGTCGCGATCATCCCGTTCTTCCTCGGCCTCGTTCCGATCCTGCTCGATGCTCGGCGCCGCGGCCTGCACGATTTCGTCGCCGGCACGACCGTCCAGTACGCGACGCCGTCCGAACCGCCCACGGGTTAGACGAACTGCCGAGAAGAACCGCGCCCTCGAGGCTCGGGGCGAATTGACCCAGACGGCTCATGCGGAACGCGGCGACGACGGGAATGCTTGGCCGCATGGACGACGAGTCCCGGTCCGAGAACGTGATTCGATTCGAGCTCCCCTCGATCGAGCACGTCACGCGTCTGCAATGGCAGCTCGCGAGAACGAGAATCGCCTGGTCGGCGAAATGCGCGGACGCCTGGTTCGTCCAGGCCGAGTTTCGCCGGCCGGAGGATCTTGCTCGGCTCCTGCGCGATGTCGAGGCCTGGGTGGCCGCGCGACGGCTCGGCGCGATCCGCTTCCACCTCGACGGCAGGGCCTACATCCTCCACGCAGGTGAGATCGGCTGGTCCGAGTGGTCTGCGGTGAAGCCGAAGCCGATGCCTGTCGTCGGCCACGAGCTCGACCAGCAGAGCCTCGAATCGTAAGCCCACCGTGCGCTGTCGCCGCCTGCGGGCGGCGGCCTGCGGGCACGCCGCCCGCAGGCAGACGAGGCGCGGGCTCATCGAGGGAGGGAGCCCACGCACTCGCCGCGACAGCAAGCGGGCATCCTGCTGACGAACGAGCCGAGTGGCCTGACCCAGACGGGTCAACCGGCCTGGGCTAGACGTCGCGCCGGTCTAGACGTCGCGCAGTCTGCGCAACGCGAAGGCGTCGATGATGTCCCCGATCCCGCGGGCGAGCGCCAGCGCTCCGACCCAGATGACCAGGAGCAGCGCGCTGCGGCCGAAGTAGCCGGCCGCCCAGAACCCGAGCAGGAGCTCCGCGACGCCGACGGCGAGCAGGAGCCAGTGGAAGCCGTCGGGATCGCGCAGCGCAACCGCGAGCGCGATCCTCAGCGCTCCGGCGAAGATGAAGTAGAAGCTCATCACGCCGGCGAGTGCGGCGAACGTGTTTCCCGGATGCACGAACGCGACGATTCCGATCACGACGAAGGCCAGCGCGAGCACTCCGTGCGCGAGCCTCCACCACCCGTGTGACACGAAGATCGCGACCAGTTCGGTCGCTGCCGCGGCGAGCATCACGATCCCGAAGAGAATCGAGATCGCCGACACGGTCGTGTAGTCGAACCTGAACACGATCACCGAGAGCAGCAACCAGCAGCCGGCGGTGATCACCTTCAGCCACCAGAGACCTGCGAGCGCCTCCACCTCCACGCTCTCGGGTGCAGCCGCCGGTCTGCTCGACGTCGCCATGGCGCGACTCTAGCGGGCCGGCCGGGTGCGCGCTCCTCACACTCGCACACTGGTTGACCGCTCGGGCGCCTGACACACTCCGACGGAACCGTGCCACTCGAACTGCTCCTACTCGCGCTCGCCTCGGCGGTGTGGCCCATCCTGCTCGCAGTCGTCCTCGTGGCGCTGCAGAGTGAGCAACCCGCGCGCCTCCTCGCGTGCTTTCTGGCGGGAGGCTTGCTGACCTGCATCGTCGTCGGAATGGCGATCGTCACGCTGCTCGAGGACACGGACGCGGTCAGCGGCTCGCGACCTCCCGCCAATCCGATCCTCTACTTCGGCGGCGGAGTGGCGGCGCTCGTCGCGGCGACGATGGTTGCACGACGCCCGCCGCGCGAACAGCAGGAGTCGAACGACCAGCCCTCGTTGGCGACCCGCCTGCTCCGGCGCGGCGCGTTGCTCGCCTTCGTCGCGGGTGTCGTCCTGAACATCGCACCGGGCATCTTCCCGTTCGTGGCGCTGAAGGACATCGCCCAGCTCGGCCACCCGGCGGCGGTGGACCTCGCGATCGTGATCGCGTTCTACCTGGTGATGTTCGCGTTCATCGAGGTACCGCTGATCGGCTATGCGTTCGCCCCCGACGCGACGGCTCGCCTGACGGGCGAGTTCAACGACTGGCTGAAGGCCCACTCCAGGAAGCTGGCAGTGGTCGTCCTGTACGCCGCCGGCGTGCTGCTGATCGCGCGGGGCGTTGCGGCGCTGCTGCGCTGAGCTGGGGGGTCGCTCAGACCAGGCCGTCGTTGCGCGCGACGGCGATCGCGGCGAGCCGTGACCTCACACCGAGGCGCTGCAAGATGTGCCTGACGTGGTTTCGCACCGTCTCGCGGCTGAGCACGAGCTCGCCGGCGATCTCGGCTGTCGAGGCCCCTTCGGCGAGCCGCCCGAGGATCTGCTGCTGCCTTGGCGTCAGGCGGTCGTCGACCTTCGGCGCTGCTCGTTCGCCCGACACCGGTCGCAGGAGGCCGAACATCCCGATCGCGTGCTGAAGATCGCCGATCGGCACCGAGCTGATCTCGACGCGTTTCGTCTCGCCTTCCACCACGACGTCGACCGAGTAGTCCCCGTGACGTCGTTCGCGAATGTTCTGCTCGAACGTCGCGCGCGCGCGGCTGACCGCGTCCGGCGCGATCAACGAGGTGAAGAGCCGGCCGACCGCATCCCCCGCGAGTTCCTTCGCCGCGTCGTTCAGCCAGCGAATCCGCCCGGTCTCATCGATGATGTAGGCGGGTACGCCGATCTCCTTCAGGGCCGGGGGCAGCTGCGTCGCATACTCCTCCGGCATCAGCGGCTCCCCCTCGCGGCGGCTTCTGCGCGGCATCAGCAAGAGCCTAGCCTCCAGACCGCTCGGCTCTCGACACGGGCGAACGACGGTGGTCGCGGCTGCGCCCCCTCGCGCAACCGCGACCACCGATTTCGTCAACCAGCAGTGATCGAGCCGTAGAGCCCGTGCTTCTCGCCCGACGGACCGGACAGGAAGTACAGCGTGTTGACCGGCCCGGCGGCCGAGCCGTTGCCGAACGCGATCGCCCAGAGGCCGTCGATCGCAATCGGCGTGCCGTCGGCGAGCCGCAGCTGGCCCTTGTAGACCCACTTGCTGCCGTTCTGTGCGTAGGCGCTGATGCGGCCGTTGCCGAAGTTGCCGACCAGCAGGTCACCACCGAACACGCTGAAACCGGCGGGCGCCATTGCGAGGCCCCACGGGGCGTTCAACGGCGCGTTCTTCTTGCCGCTGTTGACGACGCTTGCGACGAGCTGGCCGTCAGGCGTGAACTCGTCGACGTAGGCCTGCCCCGGAACGGGGACGTCATCCTTCTTCGCCGAGTCCTGCTTCGCGTACGTGACGAAGATGTTGCCGGCGATCGCCTGGATCCCGAACGGTGCGAAACCCTTGGCGACCTTCGGGTCCTTGAAGCCGCCCGATGTCGTGATCAGCTTGAACGAGGCATCGAAGACATCGACTCGCCCGTTGTGGAAGTCGGTCGCGTAGAGACGGTCGCTGGCTGTCGCGAGCCCCTTGTAGACAGCGCCGACGCTCGACCGATCGGCCCCGACGACTGCAACGGTGCCGTTCACCGTCGGCGTCCAGCCGAGGATCGTTCCGCCTTCGGTTGCGAAGAGGAACCGCGCCGCCCCGCTCTTGCCAGACTGGTTGACAACGAAGTCGGCGGCGTTCCCGTTGAACACCGTTCCGGTCGGTGCGCCGGGGACGGAGACCGTGAGCGCAGCCTTCACACCCGCGCCGCTGTAGAGCGTCGAGGTGTTCGAGCCGTTGTTCGCGGCCCACCACGGCGTCGTTGGCCCCGCACTCAAGCCCCAACCGTTGACGAGCGATGCGTCGTTGGCGGCAGCCGGCGTCGCGGTGCTGTCGGAGACGAGTGCGTGCAGTGAGTAGATGCCGGCGGCCTGGCGGCCCTGGGCCGCCGCCGCGACAATGGCAGTGACAATCGCAACGGCGAGCAACGCCGCTGTCGTGACGCGTGTGCGTGACATAACCTGATCCCCCTGTTGAAATCGACTGACGCAGCAAGTACGCGCCGAGCAGTCAGTCGGTTTCCGACGACACTGTTTGCTACGGCAGCGCGAGCAGGACGTACGCGGTGACGGCGTCGTTCTTGCCCTTGACTGTCAACTCGCGCCCGGCTTCGACGATCGTTCCCTCGGGCAGCTGCTCGTAGGTCTCCTCGCCGATCAGGACCCCACCCGGCGGCGCAAGGCTCTCGAGCCGCGAGCCCGTGTTCACGGCGTCGCCGACCGCGGGATACGCGACATGTCCGGGTCCGCCGACCTCGCGCACGAGCGCCTCCCCGCTGTTCACACCGACGCGCATCCGCGGCCAACCCCGATGCTCGTCGGCCAGGACGCCGAGGCGATCCTGCAGCGCCAGCGCGGCGCGTGCGGCGCGCAGCGCATGGTCCGGTTGGTCGCCGCGGTTGTTGAAGGAAGCCATCACGCCGTCGCCGATGAACTTCTCGACCTCGCCGCCGAACTCGTGCGTGATCAACGGCGCTGCGATCCCCCAGTACGCCCCGAGCACCTCGGCGACCTCGCTTGGAGTCGAGCGTTCCGTGAACGCCGTGAACCCGACGAGGTCCGCGAAGAGCACGCTGATGTCCTGACGACGCTCCCGGGTTGTCGACAGATAGAGATCGCGGAAGCGCTCTTCGCTCCATTCGCGTCGAGCAGCGAGACCGATCGTCACGAAGGCGGTGACGATCAGTCCGTGCCACTCCCACCAGCTCGCGTGCCACTTTCGCTCGCCGGTGACCGCGACGCCGATCATTGCCTCGGCCAGCAGCAGGAAGCAGGCGATCACCGCCGCCGGCAGCAACTTCCGATCGTGACGGAAGATCCCCCAGTAGCGCAGTGCGCTGAGGGCGTACATCGTCGTCCCGACGACCGCCAGCGACGTCAGGAATGTGCCGGTCGCGGCCTCGCTGCTCGGATGTCGCAGCGGCGGCAGGTCCAGGATGGTCCAGATGAACCAGCCGCCCATCGCCAGCAGAACTGCGGCGTGCAGCAGGGTGCGGTACCGAATCAGGGACGGCCCGAACCACGGACGAACGTCGACGAAGGCAGATGCAACAGCGAAGATGGCGCTCACCAGCAGCCCGACCGGGATCGCGACCTGGAAGCCTGCGTGCTCATTCGTGAAGAGAACCCCGGCGGTCCCGAGCGCATGGAGACCGAGAAAGCCTCCGGTCGCCATGAAGGCCAGCGACAGCAGGAGCACTCGAGCGTCGCCGCGGCGCTTGGCGGCCTCGCCGGCCGTGTAGCCGAGGAAAAAGGCAAACCCGCCGACGATCCCGAACACGATGAAGTGTGCGCGGTAGTTCTCGAAGTGCGGGTCGAGCTGCCTGCGCATGAGCAGGGAGACGAGCCCGACCAGCGGTAACGCGAAGGCGAGGCACCAGACGACAAGGACGGCGGCCGAGCGCCTGCTCTGCTTGTCACCCATCCCTCGTGAACGTAGGTCAGGGCGCCGACCGACGAATCGGGGAGGAGGACGATTCGGCGTCGTCCTCGAGGACGATCTTGGGCGGCCGCCCCGCCTTCTAAATCGCGATGACGGCGGACGACGGACGGTCGGCCAGGCGGCGCAGGGCATCGGGGGCGGGGTGTCCGAAGTAGAAGCCCTGTGCGCTGTGACAACCGAGACCACGCACGAGCTCGTGCTGGGCCGGCGTCTCGATTCCCTCGGCGACCAGGTTGAGGCCAAGCGCGTTGCCGAGGTCGACGATGCCCCTCAGCAGGACAAGATCGGCGGTTCCCGAGTCGATCGTGCCGGTGAAGCTCCGGTCGATCTTCACGATGTCGACGGGAAATCGCTGTAGATACGAGAGCGAGGCGTAGCCGGTGCCGAAGTCGTCGAGCGCGAGCGAGATCCCGCTCGCCTTGAGTGCGGCAAGCCGTTGCTCGGTGTGCCGGCCTGACGCGAGCAGGACGCTTTCGGTCAGCTCGAGCGTCAGACAGTGCGGCGGGAAGCCCGCGTCGCCGAGCGCTTCCTCGACGTGGCTGACGAAGTCCGGATGCTGGAGCTGCCGCGCGGAGACGTTGACCGCCATCCCGATCTCGCGCCCCATGTCTCTCTGCAGCACCGCGCCGTAGCGGCAGGCCTCCGCAAGCACCCACTTGCCGAGCGGGACGATCAGTCCGCACTCCTCGGCGAGGGGGATGAACTCGAGCGGCGCGATCACTCCTTCGGTCGGATGACGCCAGCGGAGCAGCGCCTCGTACCCGGCAATCTCGTACGCCTCGAGGTTGATCACGGGTTGGTAGTCGAGCGTGAATTGACCGGACTCGACCGCCTCACGGAGCTCGATCACCCGCCGCGAACGCTGGACGGCCGCGACATCCAGATCGGGGTCGAAGAATGCGTAGCCGACGTCCTGCTGGCGCTTGGCCCGGTACATCGCGGCATCCGCCTCCTGCAGCATCACCGCCGTCTCGCCGCCGACGGAGATCCCGATGCTCGCTGTGATCGAGAACTGGCGGCGCTCGAGCTCGATCGGAGCGCGGATCGCCTCGAGCAGACGCTCGGCCACCTGGACCGCTTCCGCCGGCTCGGCGATCGACGGGATGACGATCGCGAACTCGTCTCCACCGAGACGCGCAGCACAGTCGCCTGCGCGCAGCGTGCCTTGCAGCCGCTCGCCGAGCGTCGCGAGCACGAGGTCGCCGACGTCGTGCCCCCAGCGGTCGTTGACGTTCTTGAAATCGTTGAGGTCGATGAACAGCAGTGCGCTCTGCTGAGTCGGCTCCTTCCTGATCGAGACGGTGTGCTGGAACTGCTCGTGGAAGAACGCGCGATTCGCGAGACCGGTGAGGGCGTCGTACAGCGCCAGCTGCCGCAACTGCGCCTGCGCCTCGCGCTCCGCCGTGATGTCGAGCAGGTACCCCTGCAGGTAGAGCGGCCGGCCATCCTCGTCGACGACGATCACGCCTTCGTCCCGGACCCAGACGACGCGCCCTTCTCGGTTGATCAGCCTGTACTCGAGACTCAATGGATCGTGTGTCCGGTGCGTCCGCGCGTGCGCAGCCAGGACGCGCTCGCGGTCGTCCGGATGCAGCATGCGGACGAAGAGGTCGCTCGCGGCGAGCCATTCGGCGGGTGTGTACCCGAGCAGCGATTCGACCTGCGGGCTCGTGAAGATGTTGGAGCTTGCCTCGTCGAGCGCATCGACGTAGACGACGAGCGGCAACTGCTCGACGAGCGTCTTGTAGCGCCGAGCGACGTCGTCGTAGCCGACCGGGTCGACAGACGCCGGCAAAGCGCTACCGCAGCACTCGTCCACGGCGATTGGATCGACAGCGCGCGTCTGCCGGCCCTCCCCCACACGAGGGATCGCGTTCTCGCGGCCGAGCCGGCTGGTTTGGCTCGACGCGCCGAGAACCACGCCTCGTCACAAAACCCTTACCGCATCGACACGGTTCGGTCCGTATTGTGTTGATGAACGCAACGAAAGAAGGAGTGCCCATGTCAGGGCAGGCAGACGAACAGGCGCAGCAGCACTTGCTGTTGCTGGTCGAGTCGGCACAACGGGCCGGCCGTTCCGAGAGCGAGATCGACGAGCTGGTCGACGACGCTCTCAAGACCGACGGCGAACTCGACCGCGCCGCGTAGAGCGGACTCAACCAGGCAGGCCGTGAGGCAGCTCTCGGACGGACCGTGACGCGAGGGGAAGCACCGCCACCACGGTGTAGGTGAGCGCTGCGATCGTCGCGACCCGGAAGCCGCCGTACGCGTCTGCGAGCGGCCCGACCGCGAGCTGGCCGATCGGGATGGCGATGTACGAGAGCAAGTCGTCGTAGGAAGCGACGCGCGAGAGGACCGGCCCGGGAACGTGTTCCTGGAGTGAGGTCTCCCAGCTGATCGCAGACAACGAAGTGCCGAGCCCGGCGATGAAGGCGCTCGCGATCAACCAGGGCACACCCAGCTGGATGCCGAGGGCGAGCAGCGGCAGGGCGCCGAGCGCGCCGCCGAGCTGGCCGACTCGAAGCAGGTGCCGGACGACGACTCGATACATGAGCGCGCTCATCACGAGCAACCCGAGACCGCGGATGCTGAGCACGAATCCCCACGTCGCCTCACTGCTCGTCTGCTTCGTGAGCTCAGGACCGAGGATCTGCCAGCTACCCGTCTGCACCAGGTTCATCAGGCACGACGAGATCGTGACGATCCAGACCCAGGGGATGCTGCGAAACGCACGCCAACCGGCACGGATGTCCGTGAACAGCGCCGCCTCACGGCCGACCGGCACCGAGGTCGCGAGCTGAAGGCGCGTGAAGCAACCTGCTGCCACCAGAAAGGTGACAGCGTCGATCGCAACAGCGGCACCGCTGCCGGCCGTGACGACCAGCACGCCCGAAACGCTCGGCCCGAGGATCCTGGCCCCGTTTCGCGCGGAGCCGAGCAGCGAGTTGGCCTGCCGGAGCTGATCGCTCGCGACCAGCTGGGGAACGACGCCGCGCAGCGCCGGCGTCGAGAAGGCCGCCAACACGCCGTTCAGGAACTCCAAGGCTGCAACTGCCCCGAGGTTGTAGTGCCCGGTCAGCAGGACCGCCGCGACGGCCCCCTGGGTGAGTCCGGAGCCGAGGTTGGCGGCGACCAGCACCGTCCGGCGTGAGAACCGGTCCGCGACCGCCCCGCCGATCAGCAAGAACGCGAGCAGCGGAATCATGCGCGAGGCCAGCACGACGCCGAGGTCGCTGGTACTCCCGGACGCGTCGAGCACTGCGAACGCCAGAGCGACCGGAACCATCGCGCTGCCGAACAGCGAGACGGACTGGCCGGAGAAGAACCAGCGGAAGTCCGCGTGTTTCAGGGGCGAGGGAAGGCGCACGTCTGGCTCTGAGTCTCCGCGTCAGGCCGTCCCTGCCGCCGGCCGGCTGAGCCTAAACGGACCCCGCCCAGGTCCGACGACTCCTACCAGGCTGCGATCGCTAGGGTCGAGGCGATGGACTATCGCCCGCTCGGCCGCACCGGCGTCAAGGTCAGCCCGCTGTGCCTCGGCGCGATGATGTTCGGGGCGTGGGGCAACCCCGATCACGACGAATCCGTCCGGATCATTCACCGAGCACTCGACGGGGGCATCAACTTCATCGACACCGCCGACGTCTACTCGCGCGGCGAATCGGAGGAGATCGTCGCCAAGGCGCTCAAGGGCCGCCGCGACCAGATCGTGCTCGCGACCAAGGTGCACGGAGCGATGGGCAGCGGCCCGAACAGGCGCGGCAACTCGCGACGCTGGATCATCCAGGAGTGCGATGCCAGCCTCCGCCGTCTCGGCACCGACTGGATCGACCTCTACCAGGTCCATCGGTTCGACGACGACACCGACCACGACGAGACACTCGGCGCGCTCACCGATCTCGTTCGGGCGGGCAAGGTCCGCTACATCGGCTCGTCGACCTACCCGGCGAGCGAGATCGTGACGGCCCAATGGGTGGCGGAACGGCGCGGCCATGCGCGGTTCGTCTGTGAGCAGCCGCCGTATTCGCTGCTCGTTCGCGGCGCCGAGTCCGAGGTGCTGCCGTTGTGCGAGCGATACGGCATGGGTGTGATTCCATGGAGCCCCCTCGCGGGTGGCTGGCTGAGCGGTCGCTGGCGTAAGGGCCAGGCGCAGCCGGAGAGCACACGTTCGGGGCGGATCCCGCAGCGCTACGACCTGTCGCTGCCCGAAAACCAGCGAAAGCTCGACGCCGCCGAGGCGTTTGCCGAGCTCGCCGAGGAAGCGGGCATCTCGTTGATCCACCTGGCGCTTGCGTTCGTCCTCCAGCATCCCGCCGTAACGGCCCCGATCATCGGCCCGCGCACGCTGGAACAACTCGAGAGCCAACTCGGAGCCGTCGACGTACAGCTCGACTCGGCGCTCCTCGACCGCGTCGACGAGATCGTCCCGCCGGGGACGACGTTCACGCGCGCCGACGCCGGCTGGACGCCGCCAGCGGTCGCCGACGCGTCCCGTCGTCGCCGCTCGAGCTGAGCGCAACGCCGCTCCGAGGCGCCGCCAACGCGGTCCGTCCAGAATGACGACGATGTCGTCCGTTCACGACCTGCTCGAGCAATTGCGCGTCGAACCCGGCTCGGCGCCACAGCTCGACCACCGCGATCCGGGCGCGCGGGTCGGCGCCGACGGGAAGAAAGAAGGAGTCGAGCGCATCGCCTACCTCGTGGAACGGCTCGGCGAGCTCCACAACCGCCTCTATGCCGAGTCCACGCGATCGGTGCTCCTCGTCCTGCAGGGCACCGATGCGTCAGGCAAGGACGGGACGATCCGGACGGTGTTCACCGGCGTCAACCCGCAAGGGTGCCGCGTTCAGTCGTTCAAGACGCCGACGGTCACCGAGTTGGCACACGACTACCTGTGGCGCATCCATGGCGAGTGCCCCGCCCGCGGTGAGATCGTGATCTTCAACCGATCGCACTACGAGGACGTGATCGCGGTTCGCGTGCGCAAGCTGGCCGACAGGAGCGTCTGGCACCGGCGCTACGAGCACATCCGCTCGTTCGAGAAGCTGCTGACCGACGAAGGTACTGCCGTGGTCAAAGTGTTCCTGCACCTCTCACGCGACGAGCAGCGCACGCGACTCCAGCAGCGGCTCGACGACCCGGAGAAGCGCTGGAAGTTCCGCGCCGGCGACCTCGACGATCGCGCGTTGTGGGACGAGTTCGCCACCGCGTACGAGGACACGCTGCACATGACGTCGACCGACTACGCGCCGTGGTACGTCGTCCCCGCCGACCACAACTGGTCGCGCAACCTCGCCGTGGCCGAGATCCTCGTCAGCACGCTCGAACGCCTGAACCCGAAGCTCCCCGAGCCGGATCCGGGCATCACAACGACCACGATCGTCTGAGGGAACGGCCTACGCGGCTGGAGCGACGGGGAGCCGTACCGTGATCTTGGTGCCGAGCGGCCCCGTGTCGATCGACCACGCATCGGCGAGCGCGTCGACGATCTCGAGGCCGCGGCCACCTTCGCGCCGGCGTGTGCGCAGCTTGCGCATGCTCAATCGTTTGCCGCTGTTCTGGACGCGCAGCTCGGCCCAGTCGGGAAAGAGCTTGGTCTCCATCCGGATCGCTTCACGGTCCGAGCCGTAGAGCACGGCGTTCTTGACGAGCTCGCTCGCCACAAGTCGTAGGTAGAAGCCGAAGCGCGTCCCGCCTTGATCGCCGAGCAGCTCGTCGATCGCGCGCCGCGCGAGCGCAGGCGCTCCTGGGGACGGCTCGAAGCGGGCGCGGGCCACGTGGGTCGCCTTGGGAACCAGGGCGAGGTCGTGAGCCGCCCGCGCTCGGGCGCCGCGCCGAAGCTGCGCGAGGACCCGCCGCAACGTCAAGACCTGGTCGGAGTCGTACAGCCGCTGGCCGTGGTCGCCGCGGTGAGGCACGATGAGTCGGTAACGGCGCTCCCAGGTCCGCAGCGTGCTCGGCGCAACGCCAAGCTCGCGTGCCACCGCTCCGATTTCCTGGAGGTCGGCCGTCATCCGGGTGCAACGTTTTGAACCATCAGGCTGTCATGCACCATTGCGCGGATTCTCAATCCGCGCAACCTCGCCCGCCTCGCCGAATTTCTCGACCACGTCGTACGCGTCCGTCGACGCCGCAAGCCGCTCGCACGACGGATCCAGGTGACCCGGGACGACGATGAAGCCCGTCGGGCTGCGGCGGACGCGCTCATACTCGGCGAACGCGATCGTGATTCGCTCGGTGCACTCCTCGCGGGCGCATTCGCAGACGACCTCGAACGCCTCGGCGCGCCCCTCCTGGCCGGCAGCACGATCCTCGAGCCGCTCGTTGACCTCGCGAAACCAGGCCTCGTTCGCGCCCTTCCTGCTCTCGCGCGTCACGCGCCGAACCCTACTGAAGAAGAGCTGAACAAGCACCGGGTTGGGCGATGCCCGGTAGGGTGCGCAGCCATGGCCGTCTGGGGCACCGTGTGAGACGGGTCTTCAGTCGCTCCGACCAAGGACCGCGGGCGGACACGATCGACGTCCTGCTCTATCAAGGGTTGACGTCGTTCCGGCGGCGGATGATCGCGGGGGCGACCGTCGCGGTGCTCCTGCTGGCCGGGATCTCGATCGCGCTCGCGTGGCGCCAGTACGAGGATGCCCGCACCCGCGCGCTGCAGGATCTCGAGGCACGCGTCGTCGCCGTAAGCGCGATCGTCGATACCTCGTTCGCCGGGCAGATCGGGACGCTGAACGCAATGGCGAAGGCGCCGTCGGTGGTGAATCACGAGGCGGCGCCGATGCGGGACTACTTCGGACGGGTCAACCCACGGACCACGCCCGCGTTCTCGGGCGGAGTCGGTTGGATCGACCGCAAGGGCATGGTGCGCGCGAGCAGCAATCCGGGCACCGCCACCAACCTGTCCAAGCGCCTCTACTTCCGGCGCGTGCTGGCGACCGGCCGGCCGTATGTCAGCGCCGGGCTGATCGGCAAGCGACTCAACCAGCCGATCATCGTGATCGCCGTGCCGACCCATGGTCGCGAGGGCCGGCTCACCGGCGTGCTCGTCGGCAGCATCCTCCTGAAGACGGTCGCGGAGAGCAAGCAGGCGATCGACCTCGGCTACGGCGATCTCCAGATCATCGACCGCAACGGTCACCTGCTGCTCTCGGGCCTTCGCCCGGTCCCCAACCCGACGCTGCTCTCGCAGATCAGGCGAGCCAGGACCGGCAGCGGCGTGTTGGCGCAGACGACCGGTATCGAGCAGCAAGGCAACGACGTCGTCGCGTTCGCAACGTCCTCGCTGCCGGGCTGGGTGACGCTGATCGACCGCCCACGGTCGACCGTCTTCGCAGCAGCACGCAAGTCGCTGGTCCTCGAACTGGCCTCGATGGCCGCCGGGGTGCTGCTGATCCTCCTGACGCTGGTGTTCGTCGTCAGGCGAACGCGTCGCGAGGGAGCGCTGCAGAACCAGCGCGCCCGGGCCTGGAGCGGGCTCACGCGAGCACTCGGCTCGGCCGCAACGCCGGCCGAGGTCGCGGAGGCACTCGTCCTCTCGCTCGCGGCAGCGTTCCCGGAAGCTGCGGCCGTGGTCGCCTTCCAGCACGCGGACGGCGTGCAGATCAGGGCCGAGTCGGCGCTACGCCAGGCGCGGCGGCTGATCCAGAGCACATCGACCCTGGAGAAGATCGCGCCGCTCGGCCGGGAGGGGCCGGGCACCGTGCTGATCGAGCGCGAACCCGACCTGAAGGAAGCCCATGTCTTCAGCACCAGGCGGCTGAACGCGATCCACAGCCTCCCGGTCCCGGGCCCGGAGGGCGAGACGGCCGGGACGATCTCGCTGCTGACCGCCGACGACCGGCTCGCAGCGAGCGAGTGGGACCTGCTGGGCTCGTTTGCCGACCAGGCGGCGCATGCGCTCGAGCGCGCCCGACTCTTCGCCCACGAGCACGAGCTGGCGTCGCGGCTCCAGCGCAGCCTGCTCCCCGACCGCCTGCCGACCGCCGAGGGCATAGAGCTCGCCGGCCACTACCTCGCCGGCGGGGACGCCGTCGAGGTCGGCGGCGACTGGTACGACGCGGTCCGGCGGCCCGACGGGATCATCCAGCTGTGCGTCGGAGACGTGAGCGGCAAGGGCATCGGCGCTGCGACTGTGATGGGACGGCAACGCAACGTCTTCCAGGTCTATGCACACGACCACGCATCCCCGGCCGAGATCATCCGGCGGATGCTGCGACACGCGGGCGAGGAGGAGATGATCACGCTCACCTGCGTCAGCCTCGATCCATACACCGGCGAGCTCGTGTATTCGTGCGCGGGGCACCCACCGCCCCTGGTCGTCGACCGGCGTTCGGGCAAGGTGACGAGACTCGACCGTGCCAGCGCGCCTCCAATGGGCGTCGCCGAGGCCGGCGACATCGTCGAGGCGCGCCTGCTGCCCACCCCAGGCTCGGTTCTCGCGATGTACACGGACGGGTTGATCGAGCGACGCGGTCAGAACATCGATGAGGGGATCGACCTACTCGGGCGAGTGATCGCGACCGGCGTCGATACCTCGTCCGACCGGATCCTCCGGAACGTCAGCGAGGTGATCGGGGCACCCGACGACGACGTCGCCCTGTTGCTGACGACGATCGGTGGCGCGCAGACGACGTTCGAGGTGGAGATACCGGCAGAGCCCGGCACGCTGCCGGAGCTTCGCCGGCGGCTCCGCACGTGGCTGCTGCGCCGCGAATGCAGCGCTGCGGAGGCCGCCGACGTCGTGCTCGCGGTGAGCGAAGCCTGCAACAACGCGATCGAACATGCCCACCGGGACCGCGAAGGGACGATCGCGTTGCGCGTCGAGGCGGACGGAGCGAGCGTACGCGCGGTGGTCGAGGATCAGGGGAGCTGGCAAGAGCCGTTGGGCGGCGATGAACGCGGCCGCGGCATCACCTTGATGAGACACCTGATGACCTCGGCCGAGATCGAGCCCGAAGCGAACGGCACACGCGTCACGCTCGTGCTGCAACTGGCTGTGGCGCGCGAGACCAGGCGGTCGGCGGTTCCGGCGGCGCCCTGAGAACGCCAGGACGGTCTGCTAGCCTCGCGCCTGCGCAATTGTTGTTCATACGACGACCCACATCCTGACCGAACCTCTCTTCGAACTACACTCCTCGCTGGCCGGCGCAACGCTGGTCGTTGCCGTGACCGGCGAGATCGACATGGCGACCGCGCCCGAGCTCGCGCACGCGATCGATGCCGGCGGCGTTCACGGTTCGGTGCGGCGCGTGGTGGTCGACCTCTCGAACGCCACCTTTCTCGACTCGTCCGCGCTGAACGCGCTCGTGCATGCCCAGCGGGCGCTCGCGGAGCGCGAAACCACCTTCAAGGTGGTCAGCCCGAGCGACGAGACCGTGCGACGGGTGTTCGAGATCACACAGCTCACCGGACCGCTCGGCCTCGTCGATTCGCTCGGCGACGCACTCGCCTGACCGGCTAGCGACCGTCCGTTTCATGCTCGGCGAGCCACGCCTTCGCGACCCGCTTCTGCGCCCGCGTCAACCACGCGTCGGTCACGAGCTCCTCGAGCTCCCCGCGGTCGAGGTGCGCGAGCTCCGGGATCCTGATGAGCACAGCGGCATATCCGTTCCAGTGCGGTGTGGTGAAGAACACGCCGCGTGGATCGGCCAGCAACAGCTCCTTGACCTCGAGATCCTCGACCCGGAGAACGAAGACGTCGTCGCGCCGTGCGCCGGTCTCATCCACCGCATCCGGGCGTGGACTGCGGTGGAAGCAGAACATCTTGCCGTGTACGAGGTACGTCGGCCGTCCGTCGTCGGACACGGTCTTGGTCGCCTGAGGCATCGCCAGGGCGAGCTCGTCGACGTCCTGCATCGTCGCCACCTCACGAACTCTGCCTGCTCGGGCTGCCCGAACGGGTGATCTTCGCCACCGCACTCGAAGGGAAGAGAAGTCACGTAATCCCGCACCGGCTCCCTCTGCTCCCTGAATTGCGGCCTCGACAGCGAAGGAATGTGCACCTCGCCGCGCCGGCGACCGTCGTCTAGGAGCGGTCGATCTGACTGCCACCAACGATCGCGTCGCGGCCGTCGGGGTAGCGCACCCACGCCTTGTGGGTTCCGTCGTAGTCCGGCCCGAAGAGGATCAGCGTCGCCTGCTCACCACGCACGCGGCAAGGCTCCGCGCCCTCGGGATCGAGGCCACGCCAGATGCGGATGAAGGGGTTTCGCTCCCACTCCTCGCCGACCGTCGTCGGCAGCGTATGGCCCGGATGGATCCGGGTTTCCGGCGGCAGCGTCATCAGCCGCTCCATGATCGAGTGGTGCTGATCGGTGTAGCCCGTCGGGCCTCCGCCGCCGGTCCCGCCGACCGTTCCCTTGAAGAGGCAATCGGCCGTCAGGCAGTCGCTGCCGTCCACGAGCAGCGCCAGGTGTCCCGGACAGTGCCCCGGTGTCGCGATTGCCTGGATCTCGAGCGTCCCGGAGCGGACCATGTCGCCGTCGCCGATGATCTCGTCGATCGAGATGCCGGCGTCGGCCGTCTCCCGGCTGCCGACGGTCGGGACGGCGAAGCGCCTGGCGAGCCCGGCGACATCGACGACGTGGTCACCGTGCTGGTGCGTGACGAGAACGTGGGTGATCGTCAACTCGCGCGCCGCGACCTGGTCGAGCAGCGGGCCTTCGACGCCGTTCGAATCGACCAGCACGCCGTGTCCACCGTCCTCGTCGGCAACGAGGTAGGCGTTCGACGTCCAGGTCGGATGCTCGGCTCGCTCGACGATCATGACTCGGATCCTACGGCTGCCTCACCCCGGCTCGTAAAATGAACCGATGGAACGCAAGCTCGCGACAGTCCTCTTCGTCGATCTCGTCGACTCGACGTCGCTGCTCGGCGTCAGCGATCCGGAGGTCGTGCGCCGGCGCGTGACCCGTTACTTCGCGCAGGTTGCGGAGCAGATCGAGCTGCACGGAGGGACCGTCGAGAAGTTCGCGGGCGACGCCGTGATGGCCGCCTTCGGTGTGCCGCAGGCACACGAAGACGACGCCGAACGCGCCGTCCGGGCGGCGTTCGCGGTGCTCGGTGCCGTCTGCGACCTCGACCTCGATGTGCGGATCGGGATCGAATCCGGTGAGCTCGTGGTCGAGGACGTCGCCTCGACGTTCGCCACCGGCGAGGCGGTGAACGTCGCGGCGCGCCTCCAGCAGTCCGGCGACCCCGGAACGATCACCCTCGGCCCCGGCGCCCGCAGGCTGACGATCGACTCGGTCGGGGTCGAGGATGTCGGCTCGGTCGAGATCCGACCCGGCGAACAGGTGTGGTCGTGGCGCGCCGTGCGCATTCTCGACGGCCACAAGCGCCGTCCGCGGGCGCGGTTCGTCGGCCGCGAGCAGGAGCTCGCGCTGCTGCACAACTCGTACGACCGGAGCGTGCGCGACCGCCGCGCGACGCTCCTGACCGT
This sequence comes from uncultured Actinomycetes bacterium, assembly GCA_963836705.1. Taxonomy (GTDB): domain Bacteria; phylum Actinomycetota; class Thermoleophilia; order Gaiellales; family Gaiellaceae; genus PALSA-600. Next base: position 81,373 of record CAWIKU010000001.1, read on the forward strand.
CTTCGGCGACCCGGGTGTGGGCAAGTCGAGGCTGATCGGAGAGTTCACGGCAGGCGTCGAGCGGGCGACCGTGCTGACCGGGCGCGCGCTCCCCTACGGGGAAGGCGTCGCGTTCTGGCCGATCGCCTCGATGGTGAAGGCCTCAGCAGGGATCACGGACAGCGACCCGGCCGCCGAGGCGTTCGAGAAGCTTCGCGTCAGCTGCGAAAGCGAGGCGGTCGCCGATCTCCTCGGCGTCGCCCTCGGCGTGCTCGGCGCCGCCGAGGACCTCACCGCCGGTACCGAAACGGGCTGGGCCGCCCTGCGCTGGGCCGAGCAGCTGGCCGACGTCCAGCCGCTCGTGCTCGTGTTCGAGGACGTGCAGTGGGCCGACGAGCGGATGCTGGACGTGATCGAGCATCTCGCACGCTCGCTGCGCGATGTTCCGGCGCTGATCGTGTGCGCGACGCGGTTCGAGCTGCTCGAAGACCGCCCCTCGTGGGGCGGCGGCAACCCGCGAGCCACGGCGATCGAGCTCGCACCCCTCTCCGAGCGCGAGAGCGCTGCCTTGGCGGACGAGTTGCTGCCGAGCGACGAGCCGACCAGCCAGCGGGCGCTGATGCTCGAGCGGGCCGAGGGCAACCCACTGTTCCTCGAGGAAACGGCTCGCATGCTGCTCGAGGCAGACGGCGACGGCGTCCCGCACGGCATCCCCGACAGCGTTCAGGCGTTGATCGGCGCGCGCATCGACCTGCTGCCACCACACCAGAAGCGGCTGCTGCAGCACGCCGCCGTGATCGGTCGTGTCTTCTGGCGCGGCGCCCTCGAGCGACTCGCACCGGAGCTTGCGACCGACGCGCTCTTCGAGGTTCTGCTCGACCGCGACTTCATCGGCGAGGTCGAGCGCTCCGCGATTCCGGGTGACCACGCCTACCAGTTCTCACATGTCCTGATCCGGGATGTTGCGTACGCGGGCATGACGAAGGCCGAGCGGGCCGAGAACCACGAGCGCTTCGCGAAGTGGATCGAAGAACGCGTCGCGGACGACCTCGTCGAGGTTCGCGCCTACCACCTCGACCGGGCCGCAGCGCTCGTCGCCGAGCTCGACGGCGCCGTGCCGCCAGAGCTCGCCGCCCGGGCGGCCGGAGCGCTCGAGCAAGCGGGCGTGTTCGCCGGCCGCCGGGACTCGTTCGCCAATGCCAGGCGGCTCTTCCGACGAGCGCTGGAGCTCGAGCCCAGCCCCGAGCGCCGGTATCTCGCTGCCGACGCCGCGCGCGGCCTGAACGAGATCGCCACGGTCGCCACCGAGATGGAGCTGGTTCGCTCCGACGCGCAGGCGGCCGGCAACGGGGCGCTCGAAGGCCGGGCCCTGACGGCGCTCGCCGAGGTGGCGATGTCGCGCGACGGCGACCCCGCGGCGGCGACACGGCTGGCCGGGGAAGGGTTGGCTCTCCTGCCCGAGCACGAGATCGATGCGCGCACCGACGCGCTGCGCACGCTCGCCGCGGCGGCCTGGTGGCCAGGCGACCTGCGCCAGGCCGAGACCTACACACGCGAGGCGATCGCCCTCGCGGAGACCACCGGCCGGCGCGACCTCTGGGTGCGCGGCATGACGACCTTGCAGTGGCTGCTCGAGCTCAGGCTCGAGCTCGACGCCGCCGAGGCGGCGCTCGCCGCCACGCTCGAGCATCCCGCTGAAAGCGTGCTGGAGCAGGCGCGCGCGCGGCAAGCCCTGGGATCGCTGCGACGCATCCAGGGCCGGCTGGTCGAGGCGCGCACCGAGCTCGACGGCGCCAGGCAGCTGTACGTCGACACCGGCGCGGCCGGCGACGCCGCCTGGTCAGGGTTGATCATCGGCTGGATCGACCTCGTCGAGGGTGACGCACCGAGCGCCGAACGGGCCTTCCGCGAAGCCGTCCGCGTCTTCGCGGCCAACGAGGATCACGGACACCTGTGCGAGGCACAGCGGGCCCTCGCAGAGGCGCTGCTCGAAGCGGGGCAGATCGAGGAAGCCGACCGACATGCGCAGGCTGCGCACGCGCTCGTCAGCCCCCACGACCTGACGTCGCGCGCCTCGACGAAGACGACGCTCGGCCGGGTGCGGGCTGCCCAGGGACGCGAGCTCGAGGCGGAGCAGCTGCTGCGCGAATCCTTCGCACTGCTCGCGGACACGGACTACAAGCTGCTCGAAGTCGGCGCCCGGGTCGCCCTGACGCGGTTCCTGCGGGCCACCGGCCGGGATGCCGAGGCCGCCGAGCTCGAAGCCTGCCTGCCCGAGCCGCTACCCGGCTGGCTGGGCTGCGAAGACGCCCTCAGCTCGGCGCCGGTCTCGGCCGCCTAACGAAACGCGTAGATCAGCAGCGCGATCGCCGTTGCTGCCGCGATCGCGACGACGACGGCGTTGACGATCAGGGCGATCCGCAGCGAACGCTCCCGCTCCGGGACCGCCGCAGCGTCGCCGCCCTCGGGCGCATCACCCGACACCGCGCGCGCGAGCGCCGAGACGATGAACTGGTTCAGGCTGACGCCTTCGGCGTCGGACCGAGAGGCCAACTCGGCGTGCAGTGTTTTCGGCATGCGCAGCAGCAACCGGCCGCTGTGTGAAGGTTCAGGCTCCTGGGCTCGCTGGGCGTTCGAGCGCATGCCCGCCGAGCGTAGCGGTTCGTTCCCCAGCGGACAACGTGTCGTCCCGGCCAACGCGCCGGCGCATTTTCACGAGCGCGCCGGAGAGCAGGCGTGAGACGTGCGCCTGTGAGAGCCCGAGCGACGCCGCGACCTCGGCCTGGGTGCGTTCGAGGAAGAACCGCTCGAGCACGATCCGCCGTTCCCGTGCGTCGAGCGCCCGGGCGGCACGCGCGACCAGGGCCCGGTCGAGACACTGCTCCTCGACGGGCGCCGAACGGTCGGGCGCCTCGTCATCGACGAGCTCCAGCGGTCGTCGGGCCGAATCGGCGACCAGGCGCACCGAGGGCGAAAGCTGCGCCGCGGCGGATTCGCCCTGCAACGAACGCGGGACACGCACCGGCGAGCTGCGATCGCGCAGATGCCGCCGCACCTCGCCTTCCACGCAGCGGAGCGCGTAGGTGCCGAACTCGGCCGAGCGCGACGGATCGCGCCGGTCGACCGCCTGCACCAGGGCGAGCGCGGCCACCTGCAGCAAGTCGTCCTGGCGCTCGGCGGTCGAGGCAAAGCGATGGGCGACGCCGCGCGCGAGCGGCAGGTAGCGCTCGACGAGCAGCCTGCGCTCCAGCTCCGTCGTCTCCCGTTCGACGAGCATCGCCGCATGCTACGCGTTTCCTCTTGGAATTACTAGTGATATTTTTAGAAATCATGTATCGCGACCATGCTAGATGGGTATGTACATCGACGGGAGAGATGAAGTACAGCTGCTGCGTCCGTCGTACTGCCTGTGTTGCCACGCTTGCGGCCGCGTTCGCCGGAGCGACCGGACAGGCGGCCCGGGCGGACGACGGCACGCCGCAGCTGCCTGATCCAGCCGCGATCGTCGCCGCAGCGACAGATGCGGTGCCGGCGGCCTCCGATCCGTCCGAAAACGCCGTAGTACCAGTCGTTTCCGACCCGATACCACCGGCAGTACCAGCGAGCGCACCGACGGCCGACACACCCACGGCCGATCCCGCGCCACCGCCGGCGCCCGCGGGCGACCCGCAGGTAGCCTCGAGCGAGCCCAGCAGCAAACCCGCGACCAACCCCCCGAGCGATCCTCCGACGACGGTCCCGCAAGGCGGTAATACCACAAGTGATAATTCAACTGGTATTACCGACAACCCGCCGACACCTACTACGGAGTCGCCATCACAGACCCTGATCTGGAACTGGTACTGGAACTGTGACGGAGAGCCGAGCACACCCGATCCGCCGCCGACACCCGACCCGACCGCGGGCGCCGTCACGATCATCTGGAACTGGCATTGGAACTGCCCGGACGCGCCGCCACCCACAGCGTCGGCGACGGGCACGACCGTCTGCGTCGGCTGCAACATCGCGATCTCCGTTCGCGTGGGGAGCCCCGGCGACTCGGCCGGTGTGACGCAGACCACTGGCACTGACGCAAGTTCGATCGCGACCGATGTCGCGACGGCGGCGCAGGCGGCGGCGCAGGTTCTTCCCGAGGCTGTGCCGCAGCAGCCTGCTGTGCCGCCGCCTGCGCCGCCGCAGTCAGTCACGCCGGAGCCTGTGATGCCGCAGCCCGCTGCACCGACACCGCGGATCGCACCGACACCACCGCTCGCACCGGTGCCGCCGCTCGCAGCGGTACCCCCGATCACACCGGTATCACCGGCGGTATCGCTGCTCGCGCCGTTCCTGCCCCCGCTCGCCTTCGGCGCAGACGACGCGCCCCGGCACGGCGCTCCCGACTTCGCCGCCGACTCGGGCGCAGCGCTGCACACGCGCGCTGCGGTCCACATCCGGGCTCTCTTCCGACGGGCGACGACAGCCGCGCCCACAGTCGCCGTCGCCAGGACGGTTCACGTGACCTCGAGCCCCTGGCACGCGCCGCGCCACGCCGCACGGCGGCAGCCCGTCGCGGGCGCGCGCGTGCCCGTGCCGTTCCCACCCGCTCCACCCCGCACGCCCGCGCCGGTGTCGTTCGCGCCCGCGCTGACGGAGACGCACGACGCGGGCGCGTTCACGACATTCGCCGCCGGCGCAGGTGCGCTCGGCGCGTTGATCCTTGTCCTCCTCGGCTACCTCGCGCCCGGACTCCAGACCGTGCGCTCGCTGCCGGGAAGCGCGCAGCCGGATCCGCCTGGGTGACGCTCCGCCAGGCACCAGAGCAACCAGGCTGCGGCGTTGCCGCAGCCCCAAACTCTGCTCAGGAGGAGCAATGCGTTCATTCATCTACGCGCTCGTGGTCGCCGTGGCCGCGTGCCTGGCAGCAGCTGCTGCGGCTGCCGCCGACCCGGGACCGATCCAGGTCTCCGGCCAGTCGGCGGGAACGTCGCAACAGGCAACTGCAGCCTCGAGCGCCACGCAGGTCGATCCAAGCAACAAGAACATCTCGATCCGGGTGCTCAGCCCCGGCAACGACGGCGCCGTCTCGCAGTCGAACAACGCCGCCTCGTCTGCCGCCGCGGGCAACCTGGGCTCGACCAGCCAGTCGGCCAATCAGGCCGCAGGCGGAAGCGGCATCCAGTCCTCGCAGCAGGCTGCGGGGACGGATCAGGTCGCCGCGGCGCTTTCTGCCGCGTCGCAGTACGACCCGTCGAACAAGAACGTCGCGATCCGGGTTCTCAGCCCCGGTAACGACGGCTCTGTGACGCAGTCGAACAACGCCGCTTCACGTGCCGACGCCGGCAACGCTGCGTCGACGACGCAGTCGGGCTCGCAGAGCCAGGCCGGGTCGTCCTGCGGCTGCGACGGCTCGACGCCGATCCAGACGTCCGACCAGTCGGCGTCGACGGATCAAACGGCAGCCGCACTCTCGGCCGCGAAGCAGATCGATCCGTCGAACACGAACGTCTCGGTCCGCGTGCTCAGCCCCGGTAACGGTGGCTCGGTGTCGCAGTCGAACAACGCTGCCTCGTCGGCCGACGCCGGCAACCTTGCCGCGACGACGCAGAACGCGTCACAGTCGCAGGCAGGCGGTTGCGGCTGCGGCGGCGACGCCATCCAGCAGGCGAATCAGCAGGCGGGGACCGAGCAGGGCGCCCTGGCAGCATCAGCGGCGATCCAGGCCGATCCGTCGAATGTCGACTCGCCGGTCCGGGTGCTGAGCCCGGGCTCGGACGGCAGCGTCCGCCAGTCGAACAACGCCGATTCGTCGGCGTTTGCCGGCAACGGCGCAGCAACGACGCAGAACGCCAACCAGTACCAGGGCGGCGAGTCCTGCCGCTGTGGTGACGGGCTCGGCATTCAGGTGGCCGGCCAGAAGAGCGAGACCGAGCAGTCCTCGGCCGCACTATCGGCCGCACTGCAGCTCTTCGGCGACGACCACTCGCGCTGCGGGTGCGGTGGCTCGTCGGGCAACAACGCCTCGCCGGTTCGGGTGCTGAGCCCGGGCTCGGACGGCAGCGTCAATCAGTCCAACAACGCCGATTCCTCGGCGATCGCCGGCAACCTCGCGGCGACGACGCAGAACGGCACGCAGAGTGAGTCCGGTTCAGGGATCCAGGTGCTCGGCCAGCAGGCAGAGACGGCGCAGGACGCCCTCGCAGCCTCCCTGGCGGCGCAGTTCGGTCCGTCGAACACCGCCTCGCCCGTTCGGGTCTGGAGCCCGGGCGGCAGCGGTTCTGTGACTCAGTCGAACAGCGCAGCTTCCTCGGCGGCAGCCGGTAACGGTGCCTCGACGCGCCAGGACGGCCGTCAGAGCATCTCCGGCAAGTCGTGTGGCTGTGCGCAGCTTCCGATCCAGGTGGCGGGTCAGTGGGCGGGCACGGCGCAGCTTGCGCCGGCGTTCTCGGCCGCTGCCCAGGTGCATCCGTCGAACGACGCGGGTGGCACCTCCGTCTGGAGCCCCGGCACCGCCGGTCAGCTGGCCCAGTCGAACTGGGACGGCTCGCGCGGCGACGCCGTGAACGGCAACCGCTCGGCTCAGGGTGTGAGCCAGGCGGCGTAACTCGATCGGACAGCGGGAGGGGCGGTCGGCCGGCCGTCCCTCCTGCCGTTGCCAGGGAAGGGCACGGGTATTACGCTGACGAGGCAAGGGCAGAGACCATCGAGGGGGGAGGTCGCGCTGAGCGACCCAGATCCGGTGAGCGTGCACCTGCGGCGCCTGCTGCCGCTGATCGCGGTTGTGGGTCTCCTTGCGCCCGCAGCGGCCAACGCAGCGACGCCGACGCCCGACCTGCCGCCGGCCGCCGCGGCGCTGGCTCCGGACCCTGTGCCGACCAAGCAGGTCGTCACACACCCTGTCCGCACTGTCCGCACGCCACTGACCGTGACTCCGAGCGTCTCCGTCTCCCCGAGCCGCACGGTGGTCGTCCGGGCGCCGGTCGCCACCTCTCGGCCGAAGCCGCACGAATATCGGCGAGCCCCTGTCAAGCATCGGGCGCATGCGAGCCCGATCGTCGACGTGGCGCCGTCGTTCATCGATCTTCACCCGGGTCTCGGCGCGATCCCAACGCTGCCGCGCGATGACTCGAAGCTCGTCCTCGCCGCCGCCGCGCTGCTCGCCGCTGCCGCGGCAGCGGGGACGGGAACGATGCTCACGCTGACCGCGCGAGGGCGATCGTGAGGCTGGCGGCCGCGCTGGCGATCGCGTGTGCGCTCGCGGTCGTTCCGAGCGCGGGAGCCGACAGCGTCGGCTTCACGATTGTGAGTGGAACGGTCGGTGACAACGGCTGGTATCGCTCGACGGTCCAGGTACAGATCAACGCGTCGCCTCCGACGACGTGTCCGTCAACGGCGAGTTTCACGACGAGCAGTTCGTTCGTCGACTGCACGTGGGGAAGCCAGAACACGCCATTCCATCTGCAGTTCAACATCGATACCACCCCACCGACGGTGACCGGCGAGACCGCCGACCGTGCCCCCGACAAGAACGGCTGGTACACGCACCCGGTCACGGTGGCGTTCCAGGGCACCGACGCCGGCTCCGGTCTCGCATCGTGCACGTCGACTGCGTACGCCGGTCCCGACGCTGCCGCCGGAGCGGCGACCGGGACCTGCCGCGACAAGGCCGGCAACGTGAGCGCGGCAGCGTCGTTCGCGGTCAAATACGACGCGACGCCACCCACCGTGACCGCCGCGCCCGCGCGCGCTCCGACGAAGACGGGCTGGTACAACCACCCGGTCTCGGTCACGTTCTCGGGCACGGACGCGACGTCGGGCATCGACGCGTGCACGGGCAAGGTGCGCTACGCCGGCCCGGACACGGCGGCGGGTGTGATCAACGGCGCCTGTACCGACCAGGCCGGCAACCAGGGCTCGGTCGGCTTCGCGCTGAAGTACGACTCGACGCCCCCCCAGATCAGCGGCGTCGCCACCTCGGTTGCCGACGGCGATGTCACGGTCAAGTGGCAGCGCTCGGGGGGCACGACCTCCACGGTGTTGCGTGCGCCGGGACGCGGCAACGAGAAGGTGAGTGTCGTCTATCGCGGCCCGGCGCTCAGTTACCGCGACACGAGCGTCAAGCAGGGCGTCGTCTACCACTACACGGTGGCGAGCACGGATGCCGCGGGCAACGACGCCCGGGTCAAGATCGCGACCTCGCTGCGACAGCCGACGACGACGCCCGCGCCGGGCACGGTGTTGCGGGCCGGTGCCGCCCTGACCTGGTTGGCGTCGCCGGGCGCGAGCTACTACAACGTGCAGCTGTTCAGGAACGGCCACAAGGTGCTGACCGCCTGGCCGGTGACCGCGCGGTTCCGGCTCCCGCGCGCCTGGATGTTCTCCGGGCATCACGAGAAGCTGGCGCCGGGGACGTACAAGTGGTACGTCTGGCCCGGTCACGGCGCCCGTGCCGCCGCGCGCTACGGGCGCCTGCTCGGCGGCAGCACGTTCCGCGTGCGGTAGCCGGCTTGACCCTCCGCAACCGGGTGACGCCGTTCTCCGAGCTGATCGCCGACCCGGCGCGTGGGCTCGTCTACGGCAACCGCGGCTGCCTGCACGACGCCGCCGGCCAGATCCGCCGCCGGTACAACGGCAAGCGCTGGATCGCCTGCCGGCTCGAGTTCCGCGGCTGGCTCCGCCGGCCGCTCCTGCAGCCCGGGCGCTTCACGGAGCTCTTCTTCCTCGACGAGGCGACCGCGCTCGCCGCTGGTCACCGTCCGTGCGCGCTCTGCCGCCGTGAGGACTACGTCCGCTTCTGCGCAGCCTGGAACGAGATCCACCCGGCGGCGCGCGGCGCCGACGAGGTCGACGCCCAGCTACACGCAGAACGCGTCGCGCCGGGCACGCGAACGCAGCTCCACACGTCTGCCCGGCTCGGCGAGCTTCCCGACGGCGCGTTCGTCGTGCAGGGCGGCGACCCGTGGGTCGTCGCCGGCGGACACCTGCTCCGGTGGACACCCGCGGGTTACGCCGAGCGGCAACAGCGGCGCCCGGTCGCGACGGTCCTGATCACGCCGCCCTCGCTCGTCGCCGTGCTCGCGGCCGGCTGGCGCCCCGAAAGCGTCCCCTTTCTCCATCCCTCCAGCCTTGACAGCGGCCCTCCGATTGGCGACAGTCGAACCCATGGCTGACGTCGCGAAGATCCTCGCCGACAAGGGCGGCGAGGTGATCCGGATCGGCGGCGACGAAACCGTCTTCGAGGCGGTGAAGGCGATGGTCGATGCCAACGTCGGCGCGATCCTGGTCACCGGAGCCAACCCCGACCGGATCGAGGGCATCTTCACCGAGCGTGACTACCTGAGGCGGATCGCGGTCGAGGGACGCACCTCCCGCGAAACGCTCGTTCGAGACGTGATGACGTCACCGGTGATCGTCGTCGGACCGGAGACGACGGTCGAGGAAGCGATGGCGCTGATGACCGACCGGCGCATCCGCCACGCGCCGGTGATCGACGGCGACCGGCTCGTCGGCATGCTGTCGATCGGCGATCTCGTGCGTGTGCAGTCGCAGGAGCAGAGCTTCAAGCTCCGCTACCTGACCGAGTACATCACCGCACGCTGATCGATCCCAGCAGTCCGTGCACGCGAAGCTCGGTTGCGCCACGCCAGTCGTGCGGACCGGATGCGAAGAAGAGCGTGTCGCGAGGCCCGGCGCCGCCGCCGTTGCCGAAGCCGATTCCCCAGAGGCCGTTGACGACGATCGGCTTCGACCCGGCGCTACTCAGCACTCCGTCGCGCGCCCAGCCCTCGTCGGTTCTGCGATAGGCGTTGATGCGGCCGTCGCCGAAGTTGCCCACGAGCAAGTCGCCGCCGAATCGACCGAAGTCCTTCGGCGCAAGCGCCAAGCCCCACGGGGCGTTCAGCGCGTCCATGCTCGCGACCCTGGCGACGAGCCGACCGTCGAGGTCGTACTCGTCGACGTAGCCGCCCGTCGGCGCATCGTTGCCGTCGACAGGGGCACGCCAGACGTACGTCACGAACAGGTGGCCGCCGATCGCCTGCACCCCGAACGGTGCGTACCACGACGGGATCTGCTTGTCCTCGAATGCATGAGCATGACGGATCCGCCGCCAGGCGCTGTCGTAGACGTCGACCCGAGCGTTGTGAAAGTCCGTCGCGAAGACGCGGCCGCCGGCGAGCGCGACACCGCGGAACACCGCCGCCTCGCCGCCCTCGTCGACCACGACCTCGGTGCGCGTCGACCAGCCTGCCGGGACCGTCGGCGTCCAAGCTCGCAGCTTCCCGTCCTCGCACGCGTAGATGAAGCGAGCCGGATCGGAGGTGTGCCCTGCGGCGACGCGGAAGCCCTTGCCGCCGTTGAAGGCGACGCCCGTGGGACCGCCGTCGACAGTGACCGCCAGCAGCTGCTTGCGTCCGGCGCCGGAGTACAACGTGCTCGACCCCCGCGCCTCGTTCGACGTCCACCAGGGGCCGGTCGGACTCGCCGCAATCCCCCACGCGTTGACCAGTGCGGCGTCCACGTTCGGCGCGTGCCCCGGCACGTCCGCGACGAGCTTCGCGACCACGTATTCGCTCGGCGCGGACCTGCCGAGGCCGAGCGCGGCGCTTGCGGCGAAACCGATCAGCACGACCGTGATCGCAACCGCGATCCGCACCGGCTCAGCTCCGACGCGGCGCCGTCGACTCGCGGACGACCAGTTGAGTCGCCAGCTCGACACGCAGTGCATCGACGCGCTGTCCGTCGATCAGACGGATGAGCAAGGAGACGCCCATGCGTCCGAGCTCGGCGAGCGGCTGGCGAACCGACGTCAGCCGCGGGCTGACGATCACCGCCTGCTCGGTGTCGTCGAAGCCGACGACCGACAGATCATCCGGCACCGACAGTCCTCGCTCCCGCGCGGCATGCAGTGCGCCGATCGCGACGTTGTCGTTGAAGCCGAAGATCGCCGTCGGGGGGTCGGGGAGCGACAGCAGCTCTCGCGCGGCCGCCGTGCCGCGTGGGATCCGCCAGTCGGAGTAGACGACCAGCTCCGGGTCGAGCAGGATCCCGGCGGCGGACAGCGCAGCCCGGAAGCCGGCGAGGCGCTCCTCGGTCGCATACCAGCCCTGCACGCCGGCGATCGCCCCGATGCGTCGGTGACCGAGCGCGAGGAGGTGCTCGGTCGCCTGCTTCGCACCCGATGCGTGCATCGCGGCAACGCACGCGATGCCCTCGGGCGGCGGCTCCCGCGGATCGACCACGACGAACGGGAACCCTTGCCGCTGGAGGGTCAGCAGCTCCTCCGCGGATTCCTCCGGCAGCATCAAGATCGCCCCGTCGGTCGTGCCGCGCATCAGGCGCTCGAGGAGCGACACCTCGCGATCGTGCTCGTGCAACGTCGGTGCGAGGACGATGCGCATGTCGCTCTCGTAGAGCGCCTCGGCGGCGCCGCTCAGCATCGGCCCGAAGTAGGCGTCCGCGACGAGCGGCAGCGTCAGGCCGATCATGCCGGTGCGGCCGCTCGAGAGCCCGCGGGCGCCGCGGTTCGTCGAGAAGCCCTGCTCGCGGACGACCTGGAGCACGGTCTCGCGCGTCTCGCGCGCCACGTCGGGCCGGTCGTTGAGCACACGCGAGACCGTCGCGATCGAGACGCCGGCGAGATCCGCGATGTCGCGGATCGTGGCGCGGAAGGGCTGGTCGGGGCGGACGTCTCTCTGGGCCATCAGCTCGCATTCAATCATCCGGAAGCGTTTCCGGCAATTCCCGGCAAGGTTTCGGCAATCTACAGGCCAAGATCGGACGGTGCGGCTTGACAGCGGTGGGCAAAACGTGTTAACCGTTACCGGTAATTTCCGGAACACCCCCTTCGCTTCTTCCGGAACAACCCTTCGCTTCGCACCATGCGCCCTCCGGGGCAGGAAAGGAAGGCAATGTCACGTCACTCCCGCACTGCCCGCCGTAGCGGCGTCGCCGTACTCGGCATCGGTGCACTTTCGATCGTCGCTGCGCTCGTGATCGTCGCGCTCGCGGCAGCCAAGTCCGACTCGGGGTCGCAAACCGCGACGCCGCTCACGACGAATGCCAAAGCGCATTCGTGTCTGGTGATGGTCGGATCGGGCGACCCCGCATTCACGAAGAACTTCAATCCGTTCACGGCCACCGGCCTGCCGAGCGGCCAGTTCGTGCGTGGGGCGGTCTACGAAGGCCTGACCGTCTCGCCCGAGGGCGGGAAGCCGACGCTCCCGTGGCTCGCCCGCACCTGGAAGTGGTCGAACGGCAACAAGACGCTCACGCTGAATCTCGCCAAGGGCGTCAAGTGGTCCGACGGGAAGGCGCTGACGTCAGTCGACGTCGTCTACAGCCTCACCGCCGGCAAGCAGAACAAGGTGATGGACATCGTCGGCCTGACCCGGCCGGACACGAACATCGCATCCGTGAAGGCGCACGGCGCGTACCAGGTCATCATCAATCTGAAGACGCCCGACTCGCAGTTCATCGCGGCGACGCTCAACGCGCAGTACGTGATCCCACGGCACATCTGGTCGAAGGTCGCGGACCCCGCGACGTTCACCAACCCGAACCCGGTTGGCTCGGGCCCGTTCACCAGGCTCGTACGGTTCACGTCGCAGGACTTCGTCCTGGGCAAGAACCCGCACTACTGGCAGGCCGGCAAGCCTCTGATCAGCTGCCTCGAGTACGTGCAGGCAGCCTCGAACGATGCGTCGCTCGCCCTGATCCAGAGTGGGCAGGCCGACTGGTCGCACAACTTCGTCCCGAACGTCGCGCAGGCGTACGAGGCGAAGGACAAGGCGCACTTCCATTCGTTCTACGCCACAACCGCCTACCCCGTCTCGCTCGTCTTCGACAACACGCAGTACCCGTACAGCCTGGTCGCCTTCCGCCACGCACTGTCGCTGGCGATCGACCGCAATACGGTTTCGAAGCTCGGTGAGTACGGCTACGCACCGCCGGCCGACGCAATCGGCTTGAACGGCCTGTTCCCGCAGTGGGTGACCGACCCGGCCGTGAAGGCACAGGCGAAGGCGCTCTCGACCTACAGCCCGACGGCGGCGAAGAAGCTGCTGACGGACAACGGCTTCACCTACAAGGGCAGCAAGCTGATCGACCCGAAGGGCAATCCGGTCTCGCTCGACATCCACGTGATCTCGGGCTGGTCGGACTGGGTCGCGTCCAACCAGATCATCACGAAGAACCTGCAGAACATCGGCATCGACTCGAACGTGAAGCTCGAGCCGGACTGGAACTCCTGGTTCCCGAACGCGTTCGCAACGAAGAACCCGACCCTGCTCTGGCAGAACGGCTCGCAGGCCTCGCCGTACGGCTACTTCAACGCGAACCTGTCGGCGAACTCGGTGATCCCGTCCGGCCAGGACGCCTCGACGACGGGGAACTGGTCGCACACGTCCGACGCTCAGGCGACGTCACTCCTCAACAAGTGGAAGGTCACTCTCGATCCCAAGCAGCAGCAGACGATCGCGACGCAGCTCGAGAAGATCTTCCTCAACAACATGCCGATCGTGCCCCTGTTCGTCGGGCCACGGTGGTCGACGTACAGCACGAAGTACTTCCACTGCTTCAACTCGCCGAAGAACTTCTACGGCGACCCGATCTTCAGCACCTACCCGGACAACCTCCTCTCGTTCACCCGGATCTGCCCCGGCGGCAAGGCCGGCGCGTAAAGCAAGGCCCAGTGGCGCGCCGGGCGGGGCATCGTGCCCCGCCCGGCGCAATACTCGGTACTGATCGCGTATGCGCTGGTTCCTTCGCCGACTCGTCTTCTATGTGTTCGCCGTGTGGGTCGCCCTCACGCTGAACTTCCTGCTCCCGCGGCTGATGCCGGGCGACCCGATCGGCGGCGTCCTCCAGCGATTGTCACCCGCCCAGATCGCAGCCAACCCGGGAATCATCCAGACCTACCAGGCACTGCTCGGCGGCGGCAAGGGGACGATCTGGCACGACTACGTCGTCTACCTGCACCGGCTCGTGCACCTCAACTTCGGCATCTCGACGTCCAACTACCCGGCCCCTGTGTCCGAGGTGATCGGGCGGACCCTCCCCTACTCGATCGCCCTCGTGGGCGTCGCCTTCCTGCTTGCGTTCGTGATCGGCACAACCGTCGGCATGGTCGCCGCCTGGCGGCGCGGGGGCGGTTTCGACACGTTCGTCGTCCCCTCGCTGATGGCGCTGGGTGCATTTCCCGCGTTCTTCACGGCGCTCCTCGGCGTGTACTTCCTGGGCCTCAAGCTCCAGTGGTTCCCGATTCAGCACGCCTACGACAGCGGGCTCGTCCCCGGCTTCAACTGGGCGTTCATGAGCAGCGCCGTCCGGCACGCCGAGCTCCCGCTGCTGATCATCATCGCCGCCTTCACCGGCGGCTGGGTGCTGAACATGCGCGCCGTGATGATCACCACGATCAGCGAGGACTACGTCGCGATGGCTCGTGCGAAAGGGTTGCGCGACCGGCGGGTGATGACCCGCTATGCGGGCCGCAACGCGATCCTGCCGCCGCTGAACGGCTTCGCAGCCCAGTTCGCAGGCGCTGTCGGCGGCCTCGTCTTCATCGAATACGTGTTCAGCTATCCGGGCGCGGGGTTGACGCTGCAGCAAGCGGCGCTCGGCAACGACTACCCGCTGACCCAGGGGCTGCTGCTGGTCTTCTCGCTGTGCGTGATCGCGGCGAACTTCATCATGGACCTCCTCAACTTCCTCCTCGACCCGCGCGTGCGGACCTCCTAGCCGTGTCGCAACTGCAACCAGCGCTCACCGAGCACGACGCGATCGTCCCGCTCTCCGTCGCCGCGCCGCCGAGCGGCGGCCGACTGCACCTGCCCGGCTGGCTGAGGCTCCTCCTGAGCAACTCGAAGTCCCGGTTCGGCCTGACACTCGTCGGCTTCGTGGTCCTCGTCGCGCTGATCGCGCCGTGGATCTCCGTTGCGCACCCGACCGACTTCAACATCCTCGCCACCCGCCAGGCGCCGTCGTGGCACCACCTGTTCGGGACCACCGACCAGGGCAGCGACATCTTCTCGCAGGTCGTGCTCGGCGCCCGGCGCTCCCTGATCCTGGGTCTTGGCGCTGCGCTGCTCGCGACCACACTGGCCACCGTCCTCGGTGTCGTCGGCGCCTATTCGGGCGGGATCGTCGACGAGGTGATCAACTTCCTGACCAACATCTTCCTCGTCATCCCGACGATCCCGCTGCTGATCGTGATCTCGGGCTACCTCAAGGCCCGTGGGATGGGGACGATGATCCTCGTCCTGGGATTGAGCCTCTGGGCGTTCGAGGCACGCATCCTCCGCGGGCAGGCACTGTCGTTGAAGAGCCGCGACTTCGTGCAGGCCGCGAAGGTCGCCGGCGAATCGACCTGGCGCATCGTCTTCGGCGAGCTGATCCCGAACATGATCAGCCGCATCGCCGCCGCGTTCGTGCTCGTGTTCTACATCGCGCTGCTCGTCGACGCCGGGCTCGAGTTCCTCGGGCTCGGAGACAACTCGCACGTCAGCTGGGGGATGATTCTCTACTGGGCGCAGACCAACTCGGCCGTGTTGCAGGGTGAGTGGTGGCCGTTCCTCTTCCCGGGGCTCGCGCTGGTGATCACCGTGGTCGGGCTCGTCTTCCTGCTCGCAGGGATCGACGAGCTGAGCGATCCGCGGCTCCGCAAGGTCCGGAAGGCGAAGTGACGGCCGTCGTCGGCGAACCTCGGCGCGAGCTCGAGAGCACGGACGAGACGCTCGTCGAGCTCCGCAACCTGTCCGTCGCCTACGGCGACGTGCGGGCCGTCGACGGAATCGACCTGACGATCGGCACGAGCGAGATCCTCGGACTCGCGGGTGAGTCCGGTTGCGGCAAGAGCACCGTGGCGAACGCCGTCATGCAGATCCTCAGGCCGCCCGCTCGCATCGTCGACGGCGCGGTGCTCTTCCGAGGCGAAGACCTGGCGCGTCTCAACGCCGAACAGCTCCGCCGCTTCCGCTGGCGAAACGTCTCGATGGTCTTTCAGAGCGCGATGAACGCCCTGAACCCGGTGATGCGCGTCGGCGATCAGTTCGTCGACATGATGCGCGCGCACGAGCACGTCTCGAAGCGCGACGCGTTGGCGCAAGCCGGTCAGCTGCTCGACCTCGTCGGTATCGACGCCCGCCGCCTGCGCTCGTACCCCCACGAGCTGTCGGGTGGGATGCGCCAGCGCGTGATCATCGCGATGGCGCTAGCGCTCCGCCCCGAGCTCGTGATCCTCGACGAGCCGACCACCGCGCTCGACGTCGTAGTGCAACGCGAGATCCTTCAGCAGGTCGGCGATCTGCAGCGCGAGTTCGGCTTCGCGGTGCTCTTCATCACGCACGATCTCTCGCTCCTGTTCGAATTCGCTCACCGGATCGCGATCATGTACGCGGGCGAGATCGTCGAGCAGGCGTCGGCGGACGTCCTGCACCGGGAGCCGCTGCACCCGTACACGCAGGGCCTGATGCACTCGTTCCCGCCGCTCCACGGACCGCTCGAGCGGATGACCGGCATTCCCGGCTCGCCACCCGACGCTGCCAGCCCGCCCGCCGGTTGCCGCTTCCACACGCGCTGTGCCCACTGCGTGCCCGGCGACGCCGCTCTCTATGCGCGTCAGACCATGGAGCGGCCCCAGCTGCACGAAGCCGAGCCGGCGCACTTCGTCGCGTGCCATCTGGTGGAGGAACGGCGATGAGCACCACCGCCGCCACGCCCGTCGAGGTGCGCGGCCTCACGAAGCACTTCCCAGCAGGCAACGGGCTGATCCGGCAAGGACGCGTGCACGCGGTCGACGACGTCACCTTCGCGCTGCGCCCGGGAACGATCACGGCGCTGGTCGGCGAGAGCGGCAGCGGCAAGAGCACCGTCGCGCGCCTGATCGCACGCCTCTTCGAGCCGACCGCCGGACACGTGCTCTTCGACGGTGCCGACATTGCGAACGACTCACGCCGGCGCGACCTCCTGAACTACCGCTCGAACGTGCAGATGATCTTTCAGGACCCGTTCGGTTCCCTGAACCCGGTCAAGACCGTCCGCTACCACCTGGCCCGGCCGCTCAAGATCCACGGGCGCGCATCTGGCGACGCCATCGACGGTCGCGTCAACGAACTGCTCGAGACGGTCGGGCTCGTTCCGGCCGAGCAGTATGCAGCGAAGTACCCCCACGAGCTCTCCGGTGGGCAGCGCCAGCGCGTTGCGATCGCTCGGGCGCTGGCGGTCGAGCCGACGGTGCTGATCGCAGACGAGCCGACGTCGATGCTCGACGTCTCGATCCGCATCGGGATCCTGAACCTGATGCTCGACCTGAAGGAGCGCGAGCGCCTCGCCTTCCTCTACGTCACGCACGATCTCGCAAGCGCCCGCTACGTCGCCGACACGGTGCTCGTGATGTACGCGGGCCAGATCGTCGAGGAAGGGCCGTCCGAGCAGGTGCTGCAGGAGCCGCTCCACCCGTACACACAACTGCTGCTCGCGTCGGTTCCCGATCCAGCCGCGGCCCGTGAACCGATCGTCATCCGCAAGGGCCAAGCGTCTGCCGCCGTCGACCCGCCGGAGGGCTGCCGCTTCGTCGGCCGCTGCCCGCTCAAGGTCGACGTCTGCACGAGGGTCACGCCTGCCCTCGTGGCGGCGCGTCCGGCCCAGAGCGCCCGCTGTCATGTCACCGCCCCCGCCCCAACCATCCGAGAGGAACTCGATGCCAGACCAACTGCATAGACCGCTCCCGTCCGACTTCGTCTGGGGAACGGCGACCGCGTCGTACCAGATCGAAGGGGCGACGAACGAAGACGGGCGCGGCGAGAGCGTCTGGGACCGGTTCGCGGCCACTCCAGGCAAAGTGCGGAACGGCGACACCGGGGCCGTCGCGTGTGACTTCTACCACCGCTACCGCGAGGACATCGCGCTGTTGCGCGAGCTCGGCGTCGATGCATTTCGTTTCTCGATCGCGTGGCCGCGGGTGATCCCGACGGGCCGGGGTCCCGTCAACACAGCCGGGCTCGACTTCTACGACCGCCTGGTCGACGAGTTGCTCGGCAACGGAATCGCACCGTACGCGACGCTCTTCCACTGGGACACGCCGCAACCGCTCGAGGATGCGGGCGGCTGGCCGGCCCGGGACACGGTCGACGCCTTCGCGGAGTACGTCGAGGCCGTCGCCGAGCGGCTCGGTGACAGGGTCGAGCACTGGATCACGCACAACGAGCCCTGGGTGGTCTCCTGGGTCGGGCACGGTTGGGGCCATCACGCACCGGGGCGCACCTCCGACGCGGATGCGCTCGCGACCGCACATCACCTGCTGCTCTCGCACGGACGGGCTGTCGAGATCCTGCGGCGCGAATCACCCGCGTCGCAGGTCGGGATCACGCTCAACCTCGACAATCCGTATCCGGCGACCCCGTCGGAGGAGGATGCACAGGCGGTGCGCTGGGTCGATGGACTGCACAACCGCTGGTTCCTCGACCCGATCTTCACAGGCTCGTACCCCGAGGACATGCTCGAGGCCTGGGCGGCGATCCTGCCGGAGATGCGCGACGGCGACCTCGAGGCGATCGCCGCTCCGATCGACTTCCTCGGCGTCAACAACTACACCTCGCCGCTCGTCGGGGCCGACGAGAACGGCGGGCGCTCACGCATCATTCGCCGCAACGATGTCGACCGCACGGACATGGGCTGGGAGGTCGTCCCGGAGGGACTCCACGACCTGCTCGTCCGGCTCCACCGCGACTACTCGCCCGCTGCGATCTACGTGACGGAGAACGGGGCCGCGTTCCCGGACGTGCGCGGCCACGACGGATCCGTGCAGGATCCCGAGCGCGAGTCGTACCTCCAGGGTTACCTCGACGCCGCAGCCCGCGCGATCGCGGACGGCGTGCCGCTCCGCGGCTACTTCGCGTGGTCGCTGCTCGACAACTTCGAGTGGGCCTGGGGCTACTGGAAGCGCTTCGGTCTCGTCTACGTCGACTACGCGACGCTCGAGCGGGTACCGAAGGGCAGCTTCTACTGGTACCGCGACTTCATCGCCGCGCAACGCGCAACGGCAACCGGCTCGGAGGCCGCGGCGTAAGCGAGCGAGCGCCTACTCGGGGCGTTCGTCGCCCGGCCGCATGCGGTAGACGATCCGACCGCGTCCGAGGTCGTACGCGCTGAGCTCGATGCGGACGCGATCGCCCGGGTTCATGCGAATCCGGAAGCGGCGCATCTTGCCTGCGGTGTAGCCGAGCGTCTCGTGACCGTTGTCGAGCTGGATCCGGAACATGCCGTTCCGAAGCGCCTCGACGATCTCGCCGGTCATCTCGACCTTCTCTTCTTTCTGAGCGATGACGAGCTCCTTTGGTAGCTGGTGGTCGGCGGTGGCGGGCCGTGCCCGCCACCGCCTGAAGCCGGACTAGCCGACGACCGAGACGTTCGCAGCCTGAGGGCCCTTGTCGCCCTCCTGCGCCTCGTACTCGACCTTCGCGCCTTCATCGAGCGACTTATAGCCGCTCCCCTGAATCGCGCTGAAATGGACGAAGAGGTCCTTACCGCCCTCGTCGGGCGTGATGAAGCCGTACCCCTTCTCCGAGTTGAACCACTTGACGGTTCCGGTTGCCATGTTTTCCTTCACCTCCTTGCCAACTTCGTGAACGGACAAGAAGGTGACCCGCACCATCCAGACTCGCTCAAGTTCTCGGGCGTGAGTGTAGCTTCCACCGAGATGGAAGCGCGAGTCAAGCCGGCTCTCCGGGGCGTGTTCCATGAGGTGGGCTTCTTCATCGTCCTCCTGCTCGCGGTGCCGCTGGCCGTCACGGCCGAGTCAGGCAGGGCCAGGCTCGCCGCAATCGTCTTCTCGGCCTGCCTCGCGGCATGCTTCGGGGCCAGCGCGCTCTACCACCGACCCACCTGGACGCCCATCGTCCGCTCCTGGCTCGCCCGGCTCGACCACGCAGGCATCTACCTGCTGATCGCGGGCACCTACACCCCGTTCGGTCTCCTCGTGCTGTCGAAGGGCTGGGCGATCCCCGTGTTGGCGATCGTCTACACGGGCGCCCTCGCAGCGATCCTGATGAAGCTGTTCTGGGTGAAGTCGCCGAAGATCCTGTCGGCCTTCATCGGCCTCACCCTCGGGTGGATCGGGATCGTCGCGATCAACCAGCTTGCGAAGGTCGGCGCCACGGGCCTGACGTTGGTTCTCGTCGGTGGTCTGCTCTACACCGTCGGCGGGATCATCTACGCGCTGAAGCGTCCTGACCCACGACCTACCGTGCTCGGTTACCACGAGCTGTTCCATCTCTGCACGATCGCGGCCGCGGGGTGCCAGTACGTCGCGATCGCCTTCTTCGTGCTGCCGCGCGGCTCGTAGCAGCGGTCTACTGGTGGTTCGTCGTGACGGGCGGCCAGTGGGGCGAGATGTCCGGGTCACCAAGGTCGCCGTACGGCGTGCAGACAGGTGGTCTCAGCAACAGCTGCCGATCGGCCTGCAGCAACTCGTCGACGCGCCGGTTCAGGGGCACGGCGGACCGCCAGCGGAGCCGCAGCGACCGTCCGAGTGCGACCAGGGCCCGGGGCGGCAGCGCCTGCCGTGAACGGACGACGAAGTAGCCACCCGCAACCTCTTGCGCGGTTGCCCCGGGCAGCTTCGTGAACGCGCGACGCGCCGCAGCCTGCTCGGTCGGCGCCGCCGCGTAGAAGAGCCAGAGCCCACGCTTCAGCGTGTTGCCGCGCACGAAGCCGACCGCACGCTCGCAGGCGTCATCGTCGACGTATTCGAGCGACGGCACCCGCAGTGCGAGGTACCGGTCGAGCAGATTCGCCGGGTGGCCGTAGTCGAAGGATGAGAACGGGACGCCACTCGTCCCCGTCGAGCCGAACAGGACGGTGCCCGCCGGCTCGTGGCGCACCGCTGCCGTGACGGCGTCGAGCCGGATGTCGCGCTGCCCGTCCCGGCGGTCCGCGTCGAACCGCAGCTCGATCGCAACCAGCCCGCTGACGAGGATCGCGAGTGCGAGCAGCCGCCATGCGCCCGCCCAGCGCGCCGCGCCGAGACAGCCCGCGACGACGAGCGTCAGGAACGCCGGCGTGGCGGGGATCATGTAGCGGTCGAAGAAGAGCGCCGAATCGCCGTTCGCGGGCACGACGGAGAAGAACAGGACGGGCGCCGCAACCGTGAGGGCGCAGAATGCGAGCGCGCGGCTGCGGCGAGCGACGACGAGCGTCGCCACCCCGAGTGCCGCGAACGCGGTGAAGTAGTTGAGGTCATGCCGGCCGGGCGCGACGAAATGAAGCGCGTCCTCCCACACCGGCCGACCCGTGAAGGTGCGACTGCCAGGCTTGCCGCTCCCCACCGCGTACCGATCGTTGAGGACGTGGAGGGTGCGCAAGTAGTACGGCCCGAAGGTGAGCACGAGGGCGACCGCGCCGGGCCATGCCTCGCGGAGGACCGCACGCGGCGGCCGCGGCACGTAGACGGCAGCCGCGACAAAGGCGGTGATCGCGTAGAGCGGCGCGGTCGGATGCACGAACACCGAGAGCCCGAGCGCGGCCCCGGCGGCAATCCACCAGCGCCGGCTGCCCTCGCGGCCCGCCTTGAGCGCGAGCACGGTTCCCCACTGCAGCCAGGCGAAGAGCATCGTGTGCGGCCGCCCGAACGTCGCGTACAGGACCGGGATCGGCGCGACCGCCGTCAGGACCACGACGCCTGCAGCCCCTCGCTCGCCGATCAGCTCACGCGCGATCAGCGCGACCGCCGGCAACGCGAGGCACCCGAACACGATCGACGGGAAGCGCAGCGATTCGAGCCCTGGCCACCAGCCTTGCAGGAAGTGCTCGAGCCAGAAGTGCAGCGGGCCGCCGCCGCGCTTGGTCGAGACGATGTGGAAGACGTTGCCGAACGAAAAGTCCGCGATCCGCAGCGTCAGCTCCTCGTCGACGTTCAGCGGCGACCACCAGACGGTCTGGAGCGAAACGGCGACGAGCAGCACGGCGGCCGCGACCGTCGCGCCTGGCAGCAGGAGCCTCTTCGAGCTAGTCAGGGTGCGTGGCTTCGAGTGCCTGCATCTCGGGAGTCGTCGGAGCGACGCGGTACGGATGCTCGTCGGCCACGTGTGTCTCGTGGTAGACGCTTTCCGCGTTGACTTCCCAGATGTCGTGATGATCGCCGTCGAGCAGGTTGTCGACCGCACGCATCGCCGTCAACATCGAATGGTCCGAGTTGTTGTAGCGGTGCAGGCCGTTGCGCCCGACTTGCTGCAGATTCTCGATGCCGTCGAGCCACGTGCGGATCACGGCGACGCGCTTGGCGTAGTCGGCGTCGTAGATCGGGTACGCCTTCGGAACGCGCACGACATAGCCGCGGTCGACGCTCGCGCGCGCGGCCAGCCCGAGCTTCTCGAGCTCGCTCGCGGCGAGCTCGACCAGATCGTCGTCGCTCATCGTCCAGAGATCGTCGCCGGCGAAGCAGAAGTACTCGAGTCCGACGCAGGCCTTGTTGGGATCCGGGACCATCCAGGGCGACCACGAGCGGAAGTTCTGAATGCGACCGACCCGCACCGACGGCTCATGGATGTAGATCCAGTTGTCGGGGAACAGATCCTCGCCGTCGACCACGAGTGCAACGCTGATGAAGTCTCTGTAGCGAAGCCCGACCGCCGCTTCGCGCACCAGCTCCGGCGCACGCGGCGATGCCATCAGCACCGTCTCCCGCAGGGGCAGCGACGAGATCACGTGATCGGGCAGCGCGTAGAGCTCGTCGCCCGCCGCGACCTCGACGACGCGCCCGCCGGCGAGCTCGATGCGCGACACGGGCGAGCGGAGCAGCACCTCGCCTCCCTCGGCCTCGATCGCGCTGGTCATCGCATCCCACATCTGCCCAGGCCCGAACCGCGGATAGTTGAACTCCGAGATGAGGCTCTTGACCTTGTTGCCCTCGTTGCCGAAGAAGGCGGCCCTGGCTGCGGAGAAGAACGACAGGCCGCGGATGCGCTGCGCCGCCCATTCGGCACGGATCTCACTCGTCGGCACTCCCCAGACCTTCTCGTTGTAGCTCTTGAAGAACAGCTCGAACAGCCGGCGCCCGAAACGGTTCGTGACCCAGTCCTCGAGGGACTCGTCGACCTTGTTGCGCCGGGCCGCCGCTCGCAAGTACGACGCCATGCACCGGGTCAGCTCGACCGGGCCGAGCTTGCGGATCACGTCGGAGCCGCGAAGGGGATAGTCGAGGTAGCGGTTGTTCCAGAAGATCCGCGACATACGCGGGCGCCGCAGGAACTCGTCGCCGAGGATCTCGTGCCAGAGCAGGTCGACCTCGGTCGACTTGGTGAAGAACCGGTGGCCGCCGAGGTCGAAGCGGTAGCCGTCGATCTCGACGGTCTTGGCGAGACCGCCCACCTGATCGTCCGCCTCGAGGACGACCACGTCCCGCCCGGCCTTGCCGAGCAGGTAGCCCGCGGTCAGGCCGGCTGGGCCGCCACCGAGCACGAGCGTTGTCTGGGGGTTGTCCGTGTCCATCGAGGTCCACGTGATCGAGAGACCGCCCGCGGACGCATTACCCTAGCCAACTCGGCGATACACGAACGCCTGCACCGGCTTGAAGTAGTTGCGGTCGACGGCGATCTCGTTCGTGACGAAGTGGTGCTCGAGACGGACCCGCCGGTCCTGCTGGAGCAACGCCGACCACTGCAGCGACCGCTGCCAGACCAGGCGCGTCCAGGGCGCCTGCCAGGCACGGTAGTCGCGGAAGACGGGTTCGACGACGACGAACTCTCGGCCCGGCGGGACCGACTCGATGAGCGGGTCGAGAGTCGCACGGGGCTTCGCCGCCTTCAGGCGTGAGACGGCGTCACGCCAGTCGAAGACCTGCGCATCCGAGACAGGTCCCAGGGTCGTCGCCCAGCGGAGACCGCCGCCGAGGTAGTACCGCAGCACCGGCACCTGCTCTGGATGGGTCGAGACGACGAGCTCCCCGGGCCGAATGGACGGCGCGAGCTGGGCCGCGATCTGCTTCGCGTTCTCCTTCTCGTTCCGGACGCCGAAGCCCCACCACAGGAAGAGCACCGCGATCAGGGCGACCGCGCCCACGCGCCCTGCCCGCGTGACGATGGCGGCGGCGAGGAGGACGGCCGGACCGAGGATGACGGCGAAGTAGCGCGTCGTCCAGGCCGGCGAGATCTGTGACGACAGCCACGCGATCAGGACGGTGCCACCGACGAGCACCGCGAGCAGCCGCTCGATCCGGTCGCGTGAGTACGAGAACCCGACCGCAGCCGCGACGATGAACGCGATGAACGGCGCGTCGCCGCCGAGCACGGCTCCGGTTGCGGTGAACAGCTCGTGGAAGCTCGGCCGCGTCGACCAGGGCGCACCGGTGTGCTTCGCCTGTGAGAGCAGCGTCGGCACCCACGGCAGGTAGAGCAGCGCGACGCCGCCCGCCACGAGCGCGAACAGCCGCAGGCGCTCCCGCACGTAGAGGACGGTCGCGATCGCGAGGGCCAGACAGAAGAACAGCGCCCAGTTGTGGCCGTACACCATCAGCGCGAGCGTCGGCACGAGCAGCGCCGCCCAGCCGTATCGCCCGCGCACGATCCCGTTCACGTACGCCAGCACTGCCACGAGCGACAGGAACGCCTCGAAGGCGTACATGCGCGTCTCCTGCGCGTAGTAGGTGAGATACGGCGTCGCCGCGACGAGCAGTGCGCAGACGAAGCCGGTTCGCCGGTCGAAGATGCTCCGGCCGGCGAAGTACGCCACCGGAATCGACGCGAGCGAGAAGACGAGCGAGAGCGTGTGCGTCGCCGCTTCGCCGTCGCCGAAGACGCGGATCCACAGGCCGAGCAGCATGTAGTAGGCCGGCGGCGAGCCATCCTGGCGCAGCACGTGGGGGATCGACGTCCAGTGGTGGTGGGCGACGCCGACCGAGATCCCCTCGTCGATCCAGAAGCCGGCGTGGAGCTGCGTCGCCCGCAGCAGCAGCGACAGCACGACCAGCCCGACGACCGCCACCACGGCGGTCACGCGCTCAGGGATCTTCGCTACGAGCGGCGGCCTGCGCGTGGGATCGACGGTCGCCAAACCGCGAGGAACCTAGCAGTGACGGGCTATTCGGGCTGCGCGGGCGGCCTGGTGGCCAGGCTCGCGACCACGCGGCGGCCACCGGCCGTGTAAACGAGGTCGACCGTGTCGTTCCTGCGATAGGTCCCTGCCACCCCGAGGAAGATCGACAGCCAGCGCCAGAAGCCGAGCCGTCCCTCCTGCCGCAGCTCACGGCCGAAGACGAGCGTGCGGCCGACCTGCGTGAAGTCCACTCCCGGCTGCTGCTCGACCCCGTTCACGAAGACCTCGAACGGGGCGCCGACGCCGTCCGGCAGGTCGACCTGACTCCGCGGTTCCACCGGCTATACGATGCCAGCCGCGTGCGCAGGACCGCGTTTGCCACACTCGCCACAACCCTCGTCGCGCTTGCGACGGCGAGTATCGCGTACGCGGGCAACGCCGGTTTCCTGCCGGCAAACGCTCATTCTCCGAACGCGCACCGGATCAACGACACGTTCATCGTCGTCGCCATCTTCACCGGCATCATCTTCCTTGCTGTCGAGGGCGTGCTGATCGCGTTCATCATCAAGTACCGCCGCGGCAAGCGCCCACGCTCGGCCGAAGGTCTCCAGCTCCACGGCTCCACGCGCCTCGAGATCATCTGGACGGTGATCCCGGTGGTGATCCTCGCCGCGATCGGCTCGTTCGTCTTCTACGAGCTGCCGGGGATCGCCGACGCGCCGAAGGCGGCGGCTGCAGACCAAACGACGATCACGGTCGAGGGCCATCAGTTCTACTGGCTCTTCCGCTACCCGAACGGCGCCATCTCGATCGACCGGATGATCGCGCCGGCCGATCAGGTCGTGCACGAGGACATCAAGGGCCTCGACTACGACGTCAATCACTCGTGGTGGGTGCCCGACCTCGGCGGCAAGTACGACGCCATCCCGGGCACGACGAATCACACCTGGTTCAAGGCGCCGGCAGGAACGTACGTCGCCCGCTGCGCCGAGCTCTGCGGCATCCAGCACGCGCTGATGGACGGCACCGTCGAGGTCGTGCCGCGATCGACGTACGACGCGTTCATCAGCAAGCGCGCCGCCAATGCCGGCGGCCCCGTGCTCGGCAAGGAAGAGTGGACGGGCGTTTGCCAGAAGTGCCACCGGCTCGACCACGCCTACGTCGGCCCGGCGTTGGGAGGCAACCCGCTGCTCGCCGACCGGAAGGGCATCGAGACGTTGCTGCGAAACGGCCAGGGCCAGATGCCGGCCGTCGGCAAGAACTGGACCGACGCGCAGCTCGACGCTCTGATCGCGTGGACGAAGCAATACGCGACGGCAGGTGCGAAGTAGTGGCGGTCAACGTCGAGAGCACGCGCCCCTACCGCGCCGACTGGCGCCGCGGCAAGGTCGCCTCCTGGCTGACGACCGTCGACCACAAGCGGATCGGGATCCTCTACATCTGCACGTCCCTCGTCTTCTTCGCTCTCGGCGGGGTGCTGGCGTTGCTGATCCGCATCCAGCTCGCGACGCCGGACGAGTCGTTCCTGACGAAGAACTCCTACAACCAGGTGGTGACGATCCACGGCACGACGATGATCTTCCTCGTCATCATCCCGATCCTCGCCGGCTTCGGGAACTTCCTGGTACCGCTGCAGATCGGCGCGCGGGACATGGCGTTCCCGCGTCTGAACGCGCTCTCGTACTGGCTCTTCCTGCTCGGCGGGATCGTCCTGTTCGCGAGCTTCTTCGCGAAGGGTGGCGCGGCGGCGAGCGGCTGGACCGCGTACACGCCGCTATCGACCCTGCACTCGCCCGGGAACGGCCAGGACCTCTGGATCCTCGGCCTGCACATCCTCTCGATGGCATCGCTCGCCGGCGCGATCAACTTCGTCGTGACCATCCACAACATGCGCACGCCGGGGATGTCGTGGATGCGCATCCCGCTCTTCTGCTGGTCGATGGTCGCCTACGGCTGGATGCTCGTGATCGTCCTACCCGTGCTCTCCGCGGGCCTGACGTTGATGCTGCTCGATCGCCAGGTCGGAACGCACTTCTTCGACCCGGCGCACGGTGGCAGCCCGATCCTCTATCAGCACGTCTTCTGGTTCTTCGGGCACCCCGAGGTCTACATCATGATCCTGCCGGCGATGGGGATCATCTCCGAGGTGCTGCCCGTCTTCGCACGCAAGCCGATCTTCGGGTACCGCGCCGTCGCGATCTCGACCGTCGGGATCGCCTTCTACTCGATGCTCGTCTGGGCGCACCACATGTTCGCGGTCGGGTTGCCGGTCGGGCTCGACATCTTCTTCATGGTCAGCTCGATGGTGATCGCGATCCCGACCGGTGTGAAGATCTTCAACTGGCTGGCGACGCTCTGGCGCGGCAGCATCTCGTTCGACACGCCGATGCTGTGGGCGCTCGGCTTCATCGCGGTGTTCACGATCGGCGGGCTGTCGGGCATCTTCCTCGCGGTGTTCCCGGTCGACTGGCAGGTGACCGACACGTACTTCGTCGTCGCGCATCTGCATTACGTCCTCTTCGGCGGCTCGATCTTCGGGATCTTCGCCGGGCTCTACTACTGGTGGCCGAAGCTGTTCGGCCGCCTGCTCGACGAGCGGCTCGGCAAGTGGCACTTCTGGCTCGTCCTGATCGGCTTCAACCTCACCTTCATGCCACAGCACTTCCTCGGCCTGCTCGGCATGCCGCGCCGCGTCTACACGTACCACCAGGGCGGTCTCTGGGAGGCGTACAACATGGCGTCGAGCATCGGCTCCGCCGTGATGGCGATCGGGATGCTCGTGTTCCTCGCGAACGTGATCAAGACGACGCGTACCGGCCCCCGGGCCGGCAACGATCCGTGGCTGGCCGATACGCTCGAGTGGTATGCGACCTCCCCGCCGCCGGCGTGGAACTTCGACCAGGTTCCGTACGTGACGAGCGCACGCCCGCTCCGGGACCTGCGCCGCAGGCTGTCCGAGACGAGGGGCTTCTGATGGGTACCTGGGCCAGACTGACGGCGCTGGCCGCGGTTGCCGGCACCGGCCTGGCGGTCGTCTCCGGAGCGGCCGGCTGGGGCACCGCGCACCGGGTGCTCGCGGCCGTCGCGCTGCCGCCGCTCGCCGCACTCGCCGCGACGGCCTGGGTGAGCGCGCGCAGGCTGCTGCCGAGCACGCTGGCGGCCCTCGTCCTCTTCGGGCTCGCGGCGTTGCTGACCGGCCCGACGGTGCACCTGACGCTCGCGACGCTCGCGTTCGCGGCGACGGTGCTCGCTGCCAGCTTCACCTTCCGCGGCCCGGTGGTCCAGGGGCCACTCCGCGACTACGTCACGTTGACGAAGCCACGGATCATGTCCCTGCTCCTCCTCACGGGTGCGGCCGGCGTGTTCGTCGGCGCCGGCGGCGTGCCTTCGTGGGACGTGTTCGCGGCGACGATGGTCGGACTGGCACTCGCGTGCGGCGGCGCGTCGGCGCTCAACCACTACCTCGACCGTGACATCGACCAGGTGATGGGCGAGCGCACCGCGGGTCGCCCCGTCGCGTCGGGTCGCGTGCCGCCGGACCGCGCGCTCGAGTTCGGGCTGGCGCTGTCCGCGGCCTCCTTCGTGCTACTGGAGTCGCTCGTCAACCTGCCGACAGCGCTGCTCGCGTTGACCGGGAACCTCTTCTACGTGCTCGTCTACACACGCTGGCTGAAGCGCTCGACGGCCCAGAACATCGTCATCGGCGGAGCCGCCGGCGCGGTGCCGCCGCTCGTCGGCTACGCGAGCGCGACGGGCCATCTCGGCTGGGCCGCGTTCGTCATGTTCGCGATCGTCTTCCTGTGGACACCGCCGCACTTCTGGGCGCTCGCGCTGATGATCAAGGAGCACTACGCCCGCGCGGGCGTGCCGATGCTGCCGGTCACGCGCGGCGAGCGGGAGACAGCCCGGCAGATCCTGCTCTACACGGCCCTGCTGGTCGTCGCGACGCTCGCGCCGGTCGGGCTCGGGGTCTTCGGCCTTGTCTACGGCGTCGCCGCACTCATCCTCGGCGCGGTGTTCACCTGGTACGCACTCGAACTGCGCCGCACGATGGAGCGCGCTGCTGCGGTTCGCCTCTTCCACTACTCACTCCTGTACCTCGCGCTCCTCTTCGTCGCGATGGCGCTGGACGTGACCGTCTAGATGGGCGAGCCCGAGCTCCTGGTCGACGAGGCGGCCGCTGCACGCGAGTTGGCACGCAAGAACATGGCCTGGGCCTGGGCCCTCTTCGCGCTCTTCTGTGCGCTCTTCGGCGGCACCGTGCTGATCGCCGCCGCGTACCTCTGGCTCGATTGATCCCGAGGGTGCAGCGGCTCGGCGCCGGCCCCCAACAGACGCCGAGCCGCTCGTAGACTCCTTCGCTCGTGGACGGAATCTGGATTACCGAGCTCGCGGCCGGGGCCGCCCGGCGACTGGCCGTCAAGGATCTGTTCGACACCGCCGGCGTACGGACGACGTACGGCTCGGCAGTCTTTTCGGATTACGTGCCGGCGACGACCGCGCGGGCGGTGCAGCTGCTCGAAGCCGCGGGCTGGAGCTCGGCGGGAAAGGCGAACCTGCACGAGTTCGCCTACGGGGTCACCTCGCAGAACCTGCACTACGGGGTCGTACCGAACCCCGCGTTCCCGGGCCGCACGGCCGGCGGGTCGAGCGGCGGCTCTGCTGCCGCGCTCGCCGGCGGGCTCGCCGAGGGCGCGCTCGGGACCGACACCGGCGGCTCGATCCGCATTCCGGCTGCCTGCTGCGGGGTGGCCGGCTTCAAGCCGAGCTTCGGTCTCGTCTCGGTCGACGGGATCTTCCCGCTCGCGCCGAGCTTCGACCATGCAGGCCCGCTGGCGCGCGACGTGGCCGGCTGCGTGGAGCTGATGCGGGCGCTCGCGCCCTCGACGACGCTCCCGGCGCTTTCCGACCTTCGCGTCGGCGTCACGTGGGCCGACCGGTGCGACCCACTCGTCCGCGCGCGAGTGCTCGAGGCGGCGGCCGTCTTCGGAGAGGTCAGCGTGGTCGAGTTCCCGATCGCCGAGGCGGTCCTCCCGGCGTTCATGCGGGAGGTGGCCGACGTCCACCGGGAGCTCTACGCCGAGCACGGCGAGCTGTACGGCGAGAACATCAGGGGCAAGATCGAGCGTTGCCTGGCGATCGAGGACTCGGCCGTCGAGGCCGCGGCCGGCGAGCGTGTGGCGCTCGAACGGCGAGCAGACGAGGTGCTCGACGGCTTCGATCTCCTGCTCGCGCCGACGCTCGCGTTCGTCGCGCCGCCCGCCGACGTGGTCGAGCCGGACGTGCGGGGCGAGTTCACGCGCTTCACGTTTCCCTTCAACGCGCTCGGCTGGCCGGCGCTCGCGCTGCCGGCAGGCGCGGCGGAGGACGGCCTGCCGGCGTCCGTCCAGCTAGTGGGCCGGCGCGGAGCCGACGGCCTCGTCTTGGCCGCCGGGCTCGCGCTCGAAGCGGCGCTGTGAACGGCGACCTTCGTTTCGCCCACGAGCTCGCGGATCTCGCGGACTCGATCACGCTCGGCCGTTTCGGCGCGCGCGACCTGCGGGTCGAGACGAAACCCGATCTGACGCCTGTCTCGGAGGCAGACCGCGGGGCGGAGCAGGCGATCCGCGAGCACGTCGCGGCGTCGCACCGCGGCGAGGGCGTGCTGGGGGAGGAGTTCGGGGACGACGGAGGCGATGCGAAGTGGATCGTCGACCCGATCGACGGCACGACGAACTACGTCCGCGGTGTTCCGGTCTGGGCGACGCTGCTGGCGCTCGAGCGTGACGGTGTGGTCGTGCTCGGTCTCGCGTCGGCGCCTGCGCTCGGCCGCCGCTGGTGGGCGGTGCGCGGCGGCGGTACGTTCGTCAACGGTGAGCCGTGTCGAGTCTCAGCCGTGACGCAGATCGAGGATTCCGCCGTTTCGACGACGTCGTCGCGACGCATGCCCGCAGGCTGGCGCACGATCGTCCAGCGCGCCTGGTCGAACCGCGGCCTGGGTGACTTCTGGCAGCACTGCCTGGTTGCCGAAGGCGCTGTCGACGTCGCAACCGATGGCCCCTCGCTGCAAGTGTGGGATTACGCGCCGGTGCAGATCATCGTCGACGAGGCCGGCGGGCGCTGCTCGACCTTCGACGGCAGCGAGCCCGCGCCGGGGGGAACCTTCGTCTCCACCAACGGGCTGCTCCACGACGAAGTCGTCGCGCTGCTTGGGTTGGCGGACGGCTGAGTCTGACTCGAGTCAGACTCGTGTCTGACGTGAGCGGTAGCGCGGATCGCTTTCTTCGACCATCGCTTGGAGCACGCGGCGTGCCCGGTCTGGACGGGTATCGAAGAGACGGAGCAACTCGCGCTCGTCGACGAGCGCGTCCGGCGGAGTGAGGCCGATCGCGGCGCCGTAGTTCGCCCAGGGCCACTGCTCCGGCGAGTGACACATGTTCGCCCTCGGAGCGTTCAGCGCGACGTAGCGAATGGTCTCGTAGAGGTGGTCGTCCGTCTCGACGATCGAGTCGAAGAATCGCCTCTGCCAGAGAGCGCCGCGCCGGCCGTGGCGGAGATTGAACGACCGCGCATAGATGCTGTTCAGCCGCTGAAATCCCGTGCTCAGCGTCAGCTTTCGGAGTTTGAGAATCAGGTGGTAGTGGGTCGTCAGCAGCGAGTACCCGAGGACACACCAATCGCTCCGTACCGCCTCACCGCCGAGCAGCGACAGAAACGACCAGCGGTCCGAGTCATCACGGAAGAGCTTCGCTCCATCGACCGCCTTACCGTTGACGTGATAGATCGCGCCGACCTGTTGAACCCGCGGAGGAGCCATTCCGCGAGGATGCCCACCGCCGCCATCCGCGTCGAGCCCGCCGTGCGCGAAGTTGCACTTCTTTCACGGGCTCGTTTGTGTTTCGTGTGTCAGACACGTGTCTGACACGAGTCAGACTCAGGGGGTCACGCTCGCGGGGCGCGCTCAGACCCCGGCTGCAGCTAGCGCTGCCTGCTCGTAGACGCGGTCGCGCGCGAAGTTGTCCAGCTCGTCCGAGAGCACGTCGCTGGGGTTCGGCGGAGCTCCCGGCGGGAACTCGACGGGCGTTCCGTCGAGGTCGATGCCCTCGAGCCGTTCGCGCTCGTCGACCACGAGCTCGACCTCGTGGCGGAGGCGAGAGCGCAGCCAGCCTGCGAGCAGATAGCCCTGCGCACGCGTGCCGTGGACGCGCAGCTGCCGCACCTCGCCGATCGCCGGCCACAGCGAGGCGAGCAATGTGCGCCAGCGATCCGTCCGCGCCCAGGCGATGTCCGACACCGCGCAGCGCTCGAAGAGGGCCGCCAGCTGCGTGTACGCACCGGGCAGGTGGTCCCACTCGGTCGAGTCGACCACCAACCGGTCGATGATCCCGACCAGCTGCTCGAGCTCGGTCGACCCGAAGGGCGGCTCACCGCGCCAGCGGCAGAACACCGGCAGGTCCGAGATCAGGAGCGGTAGCGCGATCGACGCCGGCGCGGCTGCCTGCGCGCCGCGTAGAACGAGCTCGATCACCTCGCCGCAGACCGCGCGATCGCCCACCGGGTAACACCTGATCGAGAGCTCGGCGTCGATGCCGTCCGCCTCGTCGGGGCGAGGCACGAGCAGGAGCGTGCGCGACGGATGCCGCTCGGCCATCCCCATCAGCGTCTGCTCGGCCGCCGCCTGCCAGCGGGGGGGCACCCACGCGATGTGGGTCATCACCGAGGTCCGCAGGTTGGGCTGCGACCCCTCGGGCGAGGTCGCGTCGCGCAGCCGTGCCAGCTCTCGCTCGATCTCGGCGATCGAGACGCTCTCGCCCGACCAGCTGTCCTCGATCAGTGCCTGCGCCATGATCTCCCGTCGCGATGAACGAGCTCGTCGGAGCCGACCGGCCCCCAGGTACCGGCCGCGTAGTTCGGGAACGCCGGGCGGTCACGCTGCCAGAACCCGATGATCGCGTCGACGAGCGCCCACTGCTCCTCGATCTCGTCGGAACGCGTGAACAACGTCGCATCGCCGAGCATCGCGTCCAGGATCAGCCGCTCGTACGCATCCGGCAGTCCCTCGCGGAACGCGCCCCCGTAGAGGAAGTCCATGTGCACCGTCCGGATCGTCATGCCCTGGCCCGGCACCTTCGCGCCGATTGCGAGCGAGATGCCTTCGTTCGGCTGGACGTGGATGAGCAGCACGTTCGGGCGCAACCCCTCGGCCGCGCCTTCTTCGAAGGGCGGGTGCGGTGCCCGCTTGAACTGGATCGCGATCGTCGTCTCGCGTCGCGCGAGCCGCTTGCCCATCCGGACGTAGAACGGCGTGTCCGCCCAACGCCAGTTGTCGACGAACAGCTTCGCTGCGACGAACGTCTCGGTGGTCGAGCCCTGCGCGACGCCCGTTTCCTCGCGGTAGCCCTCAACCTCGAGTCCCTCGACGAACCCGGGGCCATACTGGCCGCGCACGACGTGCCTCGGGCCGGGGGTGTGGATCGACTTCAGTACCTTGACCTTCTCGTTGCGCACCGAGTCGGCGTAGAAGTCGATCGGCGGCTCCATCGCCGTGATCGCAACGAGTTGCAGAAGGTGGTTCTGGAAGATGTCGCGAATCGCGCCGGCCTGCTCGTAGTAGCCGGCGCGACCCTCGATCCCGATCGATTCGGCGACGGTGATCTGCACGTGGTCGATGAACTGGCGGTTCCAGATCGGTTCGAAGATGCCGTTCGCGAACCGGAGCGCGAGCATGTTCTGCACGGTCTCCTTGCCGAGGTAGTGATCGATCCGGAAGACCTCAGCCTCTGTGTAGTGCTCCTGGATCTGCGCGTTCAGCGCCCGAGCCGATGCGAGGTCGTGTCCGAACGGCTTCTCGATGATCAGCCTGATCCAGCCCTCCGTCGCCCGGCGCTCCGCGATCTCTCCGACGAGCGTGCCGATCGCGCTCGGGGGGACGGCGAAGTAGTAGACGCGGTTGCCCTGCGTCCCGTGCTCTGCGTCCAACGAGGCGAGCGTGTCGCGCAGCCCGTCCTCGGCCTTCCCGTCGGCGAAGTCCAGCGTCACGTACCTCATCCCGACGGCGAGCCGCTGCCACGCCTCCTCCTCGTACGGGTCGCGCGCGTGATCCTTGACCGCCTGCTTCATCCGGGCCTTGAAGTCGTCGTCGCTCTCGTCGGTGCGCGCGGCCCCGATGATCGCAAACCTGTCCGGCAGCAATCGCCGCACGGAGAGCGCGTAGAGCGCCGGGATCAGCTTCTTCGAGGTGAGGTCGCCGGACGCGCCGAAGATGACCAGGATGCACGGGTCCGGCCGACGGCGGATGCGCAATCCTTCGAGCAGCGGGTTGGGCTCGGCAGGCGCGGTCACGACTGCTCGGCCTTGACGGCGTGCCCGCCGAACTGGTTGCGGAGCGCGGCGTTCACCTTGGCCGCGAACGACTCGTCTTCCCGCGACGCGAACCGCGCGAAGAGTGCGGCGGTGATCACCGGCACCGGCACGTCCTCGGCAATCGCCTCGGCGATCGTCCAACGCCCCTCGCCCGAGTCGTCGACGTAGCCGCGGATCGTCTCGAGGTGCCCGCCCTCCTGCTCGAACGCGGCGTACAGCAGCTCGAGCAGCCACGAACGGACGACCGATCCATAGCGCCAGATGCCGGCGATCTCGTGCAGATCGAGGTCGAACTCCGAGCCCCGCAGCACGTCGAATCCTTCGGCGTAGGCCTGCATGAGCCCGTACTCGATCCCGTTGTGGACCATCTTCGTGAAGTGCCCCGCGCCCGAGGGACCAACATGCGCATAACCGTCCTTCGGCGCGAGGTCTCGGAAGACAGGCTCGACCTGAGCGACCGCGTCTGCGTCGCCGCCGACCATCAGGCAGTAGCCGTTGGCGAGGCCCCAGACGCCGCCCGAGACGCCTGCGTCGACGAACCTGAGTCCTTTCTCCTTCGCGTCGGCGTAGCGCCGCTGCGAGTCGTGGAAGTTCGAGTTGCCACCGTCGACGATCACGTCGCCGGGAGCGCCGGCGCCGAGCAGGGTCTGGAACGTGTCCTCCGTGATCTTGCCGGCGGGCACCATCATCCAGAACGTCCGTGGGGCGTCGAGCTGGTCGCGAAGCTCCTCGAGCGTGCTCGCCGTCGACTCGACCTGGGGGTCGTACGTCTTGACGTCGTGCCCGCGATCGGCGAG
The DNA here is from genome assembly GCA_963836705.1 of uncultured Actinomycetes bacterium. GTDB lineage: Bacteria > Actinomycetota > Thermoleophilia > Gaiellales > Gaiellaceae > PALSA-600. Next base: position 116,490 of record CAWIKU010000001.1, read on the forward strand.
CCGCTTCGTCATGTTGCCGCCCATGCGGCCTAGACCGATCATGCCGAGCTGCATCTGGTGTTCCTTCCCGTCGCTGGCGCGATGTGCTGACACCTAGAGCTCCTCCAGTCGGATACGCGCGATCCGGCGACCGCGCTCCTGCAACGACGCGAAGTCGCCGGCCGCCTGCGCGCGGATCAGCTGCGCGAACCCGAACGGCTGCCCGGGGATCGCAAGCTCATCGCCCGGATCGTCGACGACCTGCAGGAAGAGGCCCGTGGCCGGGCCGCCCTTGTGCAGCTGGCCGGTCGAGTGCAGGTAGCGGGGCCCGAAGCCGTGCGTGACGACACAGCCCGTAGCCTGCCGCGCTCGTGCTGCAAGCGCGGCCAGCTTGGTCGCGGCGTCATTCGTCGGCTCGACGAACGCCAGAATTGCCACGTAGTCGCCCGGAACGGCCTGCCCAAAGAGCTCGTCGGCAGAGCCAACGGGTTCGACTTGCGGATCTGCTCCGGAGGACAGAATCTCCCTCGTCTTGTCCTTTGCCGCCTGCACGTCCGGCTGGTCGAACGGATTGATGCCGAGGATCGAGCCTGCGACCGCCGTCGCGAACTCCCAGCGGAAGAACTCCTGGCCCAGCTCGTACGGACCGGTGACGCGCACCTCGTGCGCCTGCCGGTCCGGCCCGTCAGGTGACTCGCCGGGCGCGGGGATCAACCCCTTGCCGAGCTTGCCGGTCGACTCGGCGAGCAGCTGTTCGACCCAGAGGCCGAAGTCCCCTGGGTTCGGCGCGACGCAGATCTTGTCGCGGCCGTCGCGCCAGCCCTCGCCGAGCGCGTGCCCGAGCTCCAGCCCCGGGTTGCCGTCGGCCAGCCGGCACGCGTCGGCCATCTCGATCACGCGGTCGAGCAGCCGGGTCAGGTCGACACCCATCAACGCAGCGGGCACGAGGCCGAACGGCGACAACGCGGAGTAGCGGCCGCCGATCGTCGGCTCGCCTGCGAAGACGGCACGGAACCCGCGCGCGCGCGCCAGGTCCTCGAGCGCGGACCCTGGATCGGTGATCGCAACCCACTGCTGTCCGTCGCCCGTCTTCTCCCAGAAGTAGTCGGTGTGCGAGCGGGTCTCCAGCGTCGAACCGGACTTCGACGCGGAGACGAACAGCGTCCGCTCGAGATCGAGCTGCGCTTCGAGGGCGCGGATCGCCCGCGGATGGGTCGTGTCGAGGACGTGGAAGGTCTGCGCCCCGAACGTCTGCTTGAACACTTCGGGCGCGAGCGACGAGCCGCCCATGCCGAGCAGCACTACCGCGTCGATCTCCCCGACGAGCGCGTCCGCGAACTGGAGCAGCAGGTCGATGTCCTCCCGCATCCGCCACGGCTCGTCGAGCCACCCGAGCCACTGTGCCTCGTCCGCGCCCGTCCAGAGCGTGGGATCGCGCGACCAGATCCGCTCGACGACCTCGCTCACGCCGCGGCCAGGTCGCTGCGCTTGACGCCGATGCTCTCGATGATCTGCTCGAAGGAGTCGATGAACTTCTGCACGCCTTCTGCTTCGAGCGTCGCCGTCACGGCCGTGTAGTCGACGCCCGCGGCGGCGAGCTGTGCGAGGAGCGCCTCGGCTTCGGCGACGCCCTCGAGCACGGTGTCGCCCCGCACCTCACCATGGTCCTGGAACGCCTCGATCGTCTCGAGCGGCATCGTGTTGACGGTCTCGCGGCCGATCAGCTCCTCGACGTACATCACGTCGCGGTACGCGGGGTTCTTCGTCGAGGTCGACGCCCAGAGGCAGCGCTGCTTGTGTGCGCCCTTGCTCTCCAGGTACTCCCACCGAGCCCCGGAGAACGCTTCGAGGTAGTGCTGGTAGGCGAGCTTGGCGTTCGCGATCGCGAGCTTGCCGGCAAGCTCCGGATGGCCGACGGCCTCGAGTTGTTTGTCGGCCTCGGTGTCGACACGCGAGACGAAGAACGACGCGACCGAGACGACCTTCGACGGGTCGCCGCCGTGGGCGATCAGTCGTTCGAGGCCGCGGAGGTACGCCTCGACGACAGCCTTGTACCGCGCCAGCGAGAAGATGAGCGTGATGTTGATCGAGGTGCCGTGCGCGATCGAATCCTCGATCGCGGGCAGTCCCGGCTCGGTCGCCGGGATCTTCACGTAGAGGTTCGGCCGCTCGACCTCCTTGGCGATCCACTGCACCTGCTCGAACGTCTTCTCCGTGTCGTACGCGATCCCGGGCTCGACCTCCATCGAGACGTAGCCGTCGACGCCGCCGGAGGCGTCGTACGCCGGTTTGAGCACGTCGCACGCGTCGCGGATGTCCTGCAGCGCGAGCGAGAAGAAGATCTCCGACGCGTCGTCCGTCGTGCCGAGCAACTGTTTCAGGTCGTCGTCGTAGGCGTCGCCCACGGAGAGCGCCTTCTGAAAGATCGACGGGTTCGAGGTGACGCCGACGACGGCGTCCTCGTCCATCATCCGCTTCAGCTCGCCCGTGTGGACGAGGTCGCGCGAAAGCGTGTCGAACCACACCGACTGCCCGCGGGCAGCAAGCTCATGGAGCCGTGACTTGGCCATCCTTCATCTCCCTTTCCATCTCGGCGACCTTCTGCAGGCGTTCGACGTAGCGCTCGCCGCCGTCGAAGGTCGCACCTAGAAATGCCTCGACGAGCTCGCGTGCCAGCGACGGCCCGACGACTTCCGAGCCGAGGCAGAGCACGTTCATGTCATCGTGCTCGACGCCCTGATGTGCGCTGTACGTGTCGTGGCAGATCGCGGCGCGGATGCCGGCCAGCTTGCAGGCCGCGACCGCTGCACCGACGCCGGAGCCACAGACGAGCACAGCGCGCTCGGCCTGCCCACGCTGGATCGCCACGCCGACCTCGCGTGCCTTGTCCGGGTAGTCGATCCGAACCGCATCGGTATCGGTACCGAAGTCGGTCACGTCGTGCCCCGCCAGCGACTCGAGCACGGCGTCGCGCAGGCGGACGCCACGGTGGTCGAACGCAACAGCGACCTTCACAGGACCTCGACCCGGGCGATCTTGCCTTCGTCGAACGTGAAGCGGATCGGCAGCACGCGCCCGTCTGCGCGTACGCGCGCGATCGCGTGGCCGTCGTGGCGTTCCTCGATCGCCTCGAGTTGCAGCTCCGGCAACTCGCCCTCGAGCATGAACCCCGGCGAGACGAGCGAGAAGAACTGCTTGATGCAGTCGGCCTGACGCGCCATCACGCGACCCGTTCGAGCAGTGCGGCTGCGCGGGCGACGACGTTGTCGAGGTTGTAACCGAACTCGGCGAGCACCGTGCCGCCGGGCGCGGATGCGCCGAAGTGCTCGATCGAAATCGAGTCGCCCCGGTCGCCGACCCACTGCTTCCAGCCGAGCGCGACGCCCGGCTCGATCGACAGGCGCGCCGTGACGTCGGGCGGCAGCACTTCGTCGCGGTACTCGTTCGACTGCTCCGCGAAGAGCTCCCAGCACGGCATGGAGACAACGCGGACGGCGGAGCCCTCCTCCGCGAGCCTCCGGCCGGCGTCGAGCGCGAGACCGACCTCAGCGCCGGTGGCGAGCAAGATCAGGTCGGGCGCGGGGGAAGACTCCCAGAGCGTGTACGCGCCACGCTCGAGCCCGGAGGCCGGCGCGAGCTCGTTGCGGTCGAGTGTCGGCACCTTCTGCCGGGAGAGGGACAGCGCCACCGGCCCGTCGCGGCGCGCGAGCGCGAGCCGCCAGGCGGCGGCCGTCTCGGTTGCGTCGGCCGGCCGGATGAACCAGAGGTGCGGGATCGCGCGCAGGGCGGCGTACGTCTCGACCGGCTGGTGGGTCGGGCCGTCCTCGCCCAGGCCGACCGAGTCGTGCGTCCACACCCAGACGACCGGCAGCTCCATCAGGGCCGAGAGCCGGACCGCCGGGCGCATGTAGTCGCTGAAGATCAGGAAGGTCGAGCCGTACGGCTTCACGCAGCCGCCATGCGCTGCGATCCCGTTGACGATCGAGCCCATCGCGTGCTCGCGGATCCCGAACGGGAAGTTGCGCCCGGCCCAGCTGTCCGAGAAGAGGCCGCCGCCCACGAATTCGGTGTAGGTCGATTCGACGAGGTCGGCGGCGCCGCCGATCATCGTCGGCACCGCCGACTTGAACGCCTGCATGACTGTCTTGCCGGCGGCCCGCGTCGCGAGCTCCTCACCTGCTGCGAACGCCGGCGCCGCCCACTCGCCGACCTGTCCGGCCCACGCGGCATCCCAACGTTCGCGCTCGCCCGGGAAGGCGTCCGACCACGTGTCGAACGTCGCCTGCCACTCGCGCTCGAGCTCCGCCCCGCGCGCGGCCTTGTTCATGTGCGCAGCCACCTCGGGCGGGATCACGAACTGCTGGTCGGGATCCCAGCCGAGCGCGCGCTTCGCCGCGGCCACCTCCTCGACGCCGAGCGGGTTGCCGTGCGCGCCGGCGGTGTCGACTGCGTCGGGGGCGCCGTAACCGATGTGCGAGCGCACGATGATCATCGACGGGCGCTCCTCCTCGCCTTGCGCACTCGCGATCGCCGCGCGCAGCGCGTCGAGATCGTTGACATCGGCGACCGACTGGACGTGCCAGCCGAGTGCCTCGAACCGCTTGGCGCGATCCTCGGTGAAGGAGATCGCGGTCGTCCCGTCGATCGTGATGCGGTTGTCGTCGTAGAAGTAGACGAGCTTGCCGAGCCCGTTCGTCCCGGCGATCGATCCGGCTTCGTAGGACAGCCCCTCCATCAGGTCGCCGTCCGAGCAGATCACGTATACGCGGTGGTCGACGGGCTCGTGATGGGGCCGGTTGAAGGTGCCGGCGAGGAACCGCTCGGCGATCGCCATCCCGACGCCGTTCGCGAAGCCCTGGCCGAGCGGGCCCGTCGTGATCTCGACGCCGTCGGTGTGCCCCCGCTCGGGATGGCCGGGCGTCCTCGATCCCCACTGGCGGAACTGCTTCAGGTCGTCGAGCGACAGGTCGTAGCCCGTCAGGTGCAGCGCCGCGTACTGCAGGACGCACGCGTGCCCGGCACTGAGGACGAACCGGTCGCGGTTCTGCCAGTGCGAGTTCGCTGGGTTGTGCCGAAGCGTTTCGGTGTACAACACGTACGCGAGCGGGGCGAGCGCCATCGCGGTGCCCGGGTGGCCCGCATTCGCCTTCTGCACCGCGTCCATGGACAGCGTGCGGATGGTGTCGATGGAAAGCTGTTCGATCTCCGAGTTGGCCACGCCGTCCACTCCTCGTCAGTCGCTTCCCGCGAGCGTAACGACTATCGAACGCTGGCCGCGCCGGCTCGGATCTCCTCCTTCAGAGCCTGTTCCGTCTCGTCGTCCTGGCCTGTGAGCGCGGCCGCGAGCACGGCCGAGCCGCGCGTGAAGCGATAGACCGCCGAGCCTTCGCCGAAGTCGCCCTCGAGCGAGGTGGAATCGTGGCCTTGCGCGTCGCCGAAGTACTTGAAGCTCCGGCCGAACTCCTCCGAGAAGAACGCCGAGACGATGTCGTAGCGGTCGTCGGTCCCTGCCAGGATCCGCCCGAGCGTCGTCCCGTGGTAGGAGGCGTTCGACCAGTGCTCGATCCGCCGTGACCGTCCGAAGACCGGGTCGTAGAACTCGGCGACGTCGCCGATCGCGTAGACGCCAGGCCTGGCGGTGGCGAACCGCTCGTCGACGACGATGCCGCTCCGCACCTCGAGCCCGGCATCCCTGGCGAGCTCGACGTTGGGGACGACCCCGATGCCGGCGACGGTCAACTCGGCGTCGGGAATCTCCGACGTGGCGAGCCGCAGGTCGACTCCGCGCTCGCGGTAGAGGGTTTCGAGGGCCTCGGAGAGGGGCGGCGCGTGCAGCGAGGCGAACAGCATCTCGTCGCGCACGATCTGCGTCACCTGCACGCCGAGGTGCGTGAGCGAGGCCGTGATCTCACAGCCGATGAAGTTGCCGCCGATCACGACCGCCGTCTCGGCGCTCGCAGCCCGCTCGCGGAGCGCGAGCGAGTCGTCGAGCGTCCGGAACGTCCTCGCACCTGGCAGCTCACGTGGCCGCGCACCGGTCGCGATCACGACCGTGTCTGCCGGTACGTCGTCGAGGGAGCCGATCGTCTCGCCGAGCCGCAGGTCGACGTTTTGCTCGGCGTACCACTCGGCAGGGTGGGCGAGCGCGTCCGGCGCCTCGGCTTCCCCACGGAGGATCCGCTTCGAGAGAGGCGGCCGGTGGTAGGGGCCGTGAGGGTCACCGGACCAGATCGTGATCTCGTCTTTCCCGCCCGCCTCGCGGTAGCCCTCGACCAGCTTTGCCGCGGCGAGGCCGCCGCCGACGATCCCGATCATCTCGCTCTCCTTGGGTCGCGTTTCGCTCGGGAGTGTCGCATCGGGCTACCGTGCGCCGCATGGCTGTACTGATCGCCTCCTCGCTCCGGAAGGAGCTCTCCGGCGACGTGCTGTTCGACGGTGTCTCGTTCAAGGTCGAGCGGCGCGACCGGCTGGCCCTCGCGGGGCCGAACGGCGCGGGCAAGACGACCCTGTTGCGGGCGCTCGCCGGGGAGATCTCGCTCGAAGGCGGCGAGCTGGCCTGGGAGAAGGGGACCCGGATCGCACTGCACGACCAGCGACCTCCGTCGGAGAGCGAGCGTCCGCTCCGCGACTACGTCCTGCAGGGCACCGCCGACCTCGCAGCCGTCGAGCTGGAGCTGCGGACTCTGGAGCAGGCGATGGCCGACGGCGACCATGCCGCCGCGACGCTCCGCCGCTATGCGTCCGCGCAGGCACGCCTCGAGCACGCGGGCGGCTACGACTGGCGCGACCGCGCGGCCGCGGTGGTGCGCGGCCTCGGCTTCTCGGACGCCGACCTCGACCGTCCGTTGCACACGTTCTCGGGCGGCGAGCTCACGCGTGCGTCACTCGCGCGCGCACTCGCGTCACAGCCGGACATCCTGCTGCTCGACGAGCCGACGAACCACCTTGACATCGAATCGCTCGAGTGGCTCGAGGGGATGTTGAAGACGATCGACGCCGCGGTCATCCTCGTCGCGCACGATCGCTGGTTCCTCGAAGCGGTCACGACCGCAGTCCTCGAGCTGGACAACGGGCGCTCGACCTACTTTCCCGGCGCCTGGCACGTCTGGCGCCGCGAGCAGACGGCGCGTGCGCTCCACCAGGCGAAGACGGCGGCACGCCAGGCCGAGCAGCTTGCGCGTCTCGAGCGCTTCGTCGAGCGCTTCCGGGCGAAGGCGAGCAAGGCGAAGCAGGCGAAGTCGAAGGCCAAGCAGATCAAGCGGCTCGAGTCGCAACGCGTCGAGACACCCGACAGCCACCGCCGCACGCTCGGATTCGAGTTCCTGAAACCCGCCCGCTCGGGTCGCGACGTCCTCGTCGTCGAGGGCCTCGCGGTGCAGGCGGGCGACAAGCCGCTGCTCGCAGGCGCAGAGTTCGCGCTCGAGCGCGGCGAGCACGTGGCGCTCGTCGGCCCGAACGGCTCCGGCAAGACGACGCTGCTCGAGACGCTGCTCGGGCGGCGGCAACCGGCAGCGGGCCGTGTTCGGATCGGCCACGGCGTCGAGCCGGCGTACTTCTCCCAGCACGAGGCCGAGCTCGATGAACGCGGCTCGGTGCTGGATGCGGCGATGAGCGGCACGGGCCTGAAGCGTCCCGAGGCGCAGAAGCTGCTCGGCCGCTTCCTGTTCTCGGGCTGGGACGAGCACGAGAAGCCGGTCGCTGCGCTCTCCGGCGGCGAGCGGCGGCGGCTGGCGCTCGCGATCGTGGTCGCCTCCGGTGCGAACCTGCTCGTCCTCGACGAGCCGACGAACCACCTCGACCTGGAGTCGCGGGAGTCGCTCGAGGCTGCGCTGGAGGCGTTCCCGGGCACCGTCCTGCTCGTCTCCCACGACCGGGCGCTGCTCGACGCCGTGGCGAGCCGGCTGCTGGCGGTCGAGGACGGACGCATCGTCTCCTATCCCGGCGGCTGGGCCGAGTATGCGCGCGCGCAGGACGCCGAGGCCGCCCCGGCGCCGGCGCCGCCGGCGCCGAAGCGCGAGAAGCCGAAGCGCCCGTCGAAGCCGGAGACGACGCCGATCGAGCTGGTCGAGGCCGAGGTGGCCCGCGCGGAGGCGCGCGTCGCGGAGCTCGAGCGGAGGCTCGCCGACGACTGGCACGACGCAGCGCTGGTGGCCGCCCATCGCGACGCCCGCGACGACCTCGCGGGGCTGATCAGCCGCTGGGAAGCGCTGTTCGAAGCGAGCGGATCGACGACTCGGTGATCGGGTCGAGGACGAGGATCACCTCGTCGGCGCCTGCCTGAGCGAGCCCTTCGAGCTCGCTGCGGAGCTGCGCCGAGGCGACCGGCGGCACGGCCGGCCGCGCGGCCCGCTCACCCGCACCGCCGTCGACCGAGACGAGCAGGCACGCGCTCCGCTGCACCTCGCCGGGATCGCGACCGGCGCGCTCGCAGGCCTCGTCGATTACACGGTTGATCGCTGCGAAGCCGTCGGCCCGGTTGCCGAACAGCTCGAACCAGGTGTTCCACCAATCGACGTGCGGGAGCGTCGCGGCGAGCAGGCGGGTTCCAGCACCGCCGACCATCAGCGGCGGCGTGCGTGCGGGTGCAGGCAGGAGCACCGCCTCCTCGACGTCGCCGAACTGCCCGTCGAAGGTGACCCGCTCGCCGGCGAGGAGGCGGCGAATCTGTTCGAACGCCTCGGTGAAGCGCGCCACTCGCCGGTCGAAGGGCAGCCCGAAGGCGCGGAACTCGGTCTCGTTCCAGCCCGAGCCGAGCGCAACCCGCAAGCGCCCGCCGCTCACCTCGTCCACTGCCGCAGCGGCGCGGGCCAGCAGCGCCGGCGCCCGAAAGGCGGTGCACGCGACCAGCGGGCCGAGCTCGACCTGCGTCGTCACGGCCGCGACGGCGGCCAGCACCGACCAGCAGTCCCACGGGCCGCGCTCCGGGCGGCCGTCGCCCCGGTAGAGCAGGTGGTCGCCGACCCACACGGAGTCGAATCCCGTCTCCTCCGCGGCGATCGCGAGCGCCCGCAGCTCGGGCCAGCGGACCACGCGCTCGACCTCGGGCAGCTGGACGCCTACCCTCACGCCCAGAACGCTTCGAACGCGGGCGGATCGCTCGGGATCGCGGTGATCGACTGCCAAACGCCGTCGCGGTGGTCGATCAGCAGCACCTGGTCGATGTCGAGCTCGCGACCGAGCCGCGCCCCGCGCGCCCGGTAGACGGCGACGGCGTGCTCGTCGTCGGCGAGTGCCCACTTGAGCTCGCTCAGGTAGGTCCCGCCGGTCAAGCGACGGGTCTCCCGGAACAGCTCGAAGATCCGGCTCCGTCCGTCGTAGCGCTGCGCGACCCCGACGGTGCCGTTGACGACCCAGACGGCATCGTCGGCGATCACCTCGAAGAGCGCACGCGCATCGCCGCCCACGAACGCGTCGAACACGCGGCGGATGCCGGCGAGGGCGTCAGCGTTCAAGCGGCGCCAGGGTCAGCCCGTAGCCCTCGAGCTGCGAGTGGTAGAGCTCGGCCAGCTCGCGATGGCCCGACCAGACCAGTGCCTGGCCGCTCGAGTGAATGCGGTTCGCGAGCGCCATCCCGCGGTCGTAGTCGACGCCGGGGATCGTCTGGGCGAGCGCGAACGCGACGCCCTCGAAGGTGTTGTGGTCGTCGTTCAGGACGATCACGCGCCAGGCGTCGCCGGTTCCGGAACCGGCCCCGCGACGCGTGCGCTCCCTCGGGGGCGTGAACGTGCTCATGACGGGTCGAGCGTATCGATCACAGCCTCGGCGATCACCTTCAGCGGGCGACCCGACACCTGGCTCGCCTTGCGGAGACGGGCGTACGCGTCGTCCTCCGACAGGCCTTCCTTCGCCATCAACAGCCCCTTCGCGCGTTCGATCGCCTTGCGCGCCGCGAGCGCCTCGCCGAGCGACTCGGCCTCCTCACGGTAGGCGGACAGCTCGTGGTGACGGGCCAGCGCGGTCGTGATCGCCGGGACGAGATCCTGCTCGCGGAACGGCTTCACGAGATAGCCGAAGACACCGGCCTCGACCGCGCGCGCGACCAGCTCTTCCTGGCCGTACGCGGTCAGCATGACGATGGGGATCGGCCGCTCGGCGAGGATGGTCTTCGCCGCCTCGATCCCGTCGAGACGCGGCATGCGGACGTCGAGAATCGCGAGGTCGGGCTCGTGGTCGCGGGCGAGCGCGACCGCCTCCTCGCCGTCGCGTGCCTCCGCAACGACGTCGTGTCCCGCCCGCTCGAGCAAGGCACGCAGGTCGAGCCGGATGATCGTCTCGTCTTCCGCGATCAGGATGCGCACGGCACATAGACTCGCACGATGCTGCAGATCGACGAGGAGGCGCTCGACGCGTTCCGGGAGCTCGGCTCGATCCGCATCGCGGGCGTCGAGGCGGACGGAGAGATCGAGCTGGAGATCGAGGAGGCCGCCGCGCCGGCCGATGACGACGACCAGATCGTCGAGCGGGACGGCGTTCGGATCTTCCTGAATCGCGTCGCCGCGACCGCCCTCGACGACCAGGTGATCGGCGTCGAGGCGCACGACGACCACTTCCACTTCACGTTCGAAGACCAGCCCGGATAGCCGCGGCCGGTTCCGGGGGCGTTCAGCCCGGGCGCAGGTTGCGCAGGCGGATGCCGCTGAACTCCAGGCTCGAGGCGATCACGCGTTCCCACAACGTGCCGAGCTCGGGGACGATGCGCAGCTCGATACCGGCCGTTGCGTGCCGTTCGAGCAGGTCGCCGACCGGAGTCACCGTGAGAGGCTCGACCGCCTCGCGCGAGACCCAGTAGCCGGCCGCTCGCGGGTAGGGCTCGAACGGCTCGACCGGCAACTCGTAGGCGAAGATCGTCGCCGTTCGAACGCACTCGAGCCAGTCGGACTGGATCGCGTGCACGCGACGCCGGCGGTCTCCGGTCAGGAAGCGCTCGACGTCGGCGGCGAGTGTCGAGTCGACTGCCCAGAACGTCCCCCGAGGACAATCGCGCGGGAACCAGTACGCCGGCACGTGCTCGTCGTCGATCGCCCAGACGAGCGGCTCGGGCGAATCGTGCTCGGGCCGTGCCCGCGGCTCGAACCGCGGGATCGCCCTGTCCTCGCTCACGTGCCACAGCGCCACGCTCGGAGGCTAGCCCGGGGCCGCCGCGTGCACTAGCGGGGGAAGACGACCTCCGCCCGGGTGCCGCCGCGCGAACGCAGGTCCAGCGTGCCGCGGAGCTCGTCACGGACGAGCGCGCGGACGATCGACAGACCCGTGCCCGACGCCTCGCCCGCAGCGACGCCTGCTCCGTCATCGGTGATCGAGAGCAAGACGTCGTCGCCGCGGGTAATGAGCTCGACCTCGATGCGATCGCCCCCGTGCTCGAGCGCGTTCTGCAGCAACTCGGAGAAGACGAGCGCGAGCGCGGTTGCGCGAGCGCCGGGGAGGTTGACGGGCTCGAGCGACGAGGTGACCTGCTTGCCGCCTCCGACACCCTGAATGAGCATCGCGCGCAGACGGTCGATCAGAGCAGCCAGGTCGACGTCCTCATCGCGCCTCTCGGTGAGCACCTCGTGCACCGCAGCGATCGCGAGGATCCGGTTGACGGAATGCTCGAGCGCCTCACGCGGATCGATCTCGTCGGTCGAGCGCGCTTGCAGGCGAAGGAGCGACGCCACGGTTTGCAGATTGTTCTTCACCCGGTGGTGGATCTCCTGAGCCAACACGCCGCGCATCACAGCACGCCCGTGCTCGAGCGCAACCGCGGCATGCGTCGCGATCGACGCCAGCAGCTCGCCGTCGGCCGGCGTGAACGGCGTGTCGCGATCGGCGACCAACTCCCCGATCTGGCGGCCACGCCAGCGGAGCGGCTGGCGCATCGCAAAGGCGCCCGGGACGCCTTCGGGCCAGGCAATCCGCCCGTCGTCGAGCACCAGCGCTGCACCCGTCGCAGCGAGCGCGTCCATCGTCGTCGAGACGATCGCCTCGAGCGACTCCTCGAGATAGAGCGAGTTGGAGACCGCCTCGGAGATCCGCGCGAGCGCCTCCAGCTCGTGCACGCGACGCTGGGCCTCGGCATAGAGCTTCGCGTGCTCGATCGACTGCGCGACCTGTGCAGCAATCGCGAGCAGTAGCTCGACCTCCTCGTCGACGAAGGCGCGTGGGCGCTGCGTCCGCACGTTGAGCGCGCCTTCGAGTGTCCCGTCGCGCGTCAGGATCGGAACCGCGAGGATCGACTCGTACTGATCCTCGGGCAGATTCGGGAAGTGCTTGAACCGCGGGTCGAGGTGCGCCTGGGACTCGATCATCACCGGCGCCCGAGCAGCGGCCGCCGTGCCGGTGATCCCCTCACCGGGCCGCATCCGAGGCCTGCGCGTCAGCTCCTCGACATGTGAACCATGGGTCGCCCGCAGCACCAGTTCGTTTGCGCGGTCGTCGTAGAGGTAGACGAAACAGGCGTCCGCCTCCAGCGCCGAGGCGACATTTGGCGCAACCTGCGACAGGACCTCCTGGAGGTCGAGCGTCGAGTTGACGGCCTCGATCGTCTCGGTCAGGAGCTTCAAATGTCTGTCGCGTGTCTCCATCCGCGACGAAGGGTACGTTCGAGGCGTGAGCACCTACGACTGGCTCCTGATGCTCCATGTGACCGGCGCCTTCCTGCTGCTGGGCGGGGCCACCACCGCAGGCATCCTCAACGCCAGCGCCTGGCATGCGAAGCGCCCGAGCGAGGTCGTGCTCCTGCTACGCCTGATCTCGAGAGCCGCCCTGCCCGCGATCGGGATCGGCTCTGCGCTGACCCTGCTGATCGGGCTGTGGCTGGTGCACCACGCCGGGTACTCGTACGGCGCCTTCTGGGTGTGGGCTGCGATCGTCCTCTGGGCGGTGGCGAGCGCCCTCGGTGGGCGAAGTGGGACATACCAGGCGAGGACGCAGGCCGAAGCCGAGCGCCTCGCCGCCGACGGGGACACGCTGACCGACGAACTCCGCGCCCTGATCCGAAGTCCCATCGGCAACGCCCTGGCCTACGGATCCGGGCTCACGTTCGTGCTGGTCCTCGTCCTGATGATCTGGAAGCCCGGCCAATGATCGCAGCCGTCCGGCCGAACGCCTGGGACTTGCCGCTCTTCCTGCACGTGCTCGGCGCGACGCTGCTGTTCGGCGCGACGTTGGCGACCGCCGTGCTGTCGCTCGCCGGCTGGCGCCGTCCGGCCGTCACCGTGCTGGCGCGCTCGACGTTCTGGACGCTGCTGATCGTCTCGATCCCTGCCTGGGCGCTGCTGCGCGGGGGTGCTGGCTGGATCTACGCCAAGGAGGGCTTCAGCGGCCACAACGACCCGACGTGGATCGGAGTCGGGTTCGCGGTCGCCGATCCCGGCCTGCTCGTGCTGTTGCTCTCGCTCGGCTTCGCGTTCTGGTGGCAGCGTTCCGGCAAGCCGATTGCCGGCCGCGTCGTTGCGGGGCTGTCGTCGCTCTACGCGGTGCTGCTCGCGATCGCCTGGCTCGCGATGTCCGGGAAGTGGGGGTGAGCCTCGTTACAAAAGCTTTACCGGGGCAGAGGGAGAATCCTCGCAAACGGGGAATAGGTTCACCGCAATGAGTGCTCTGGCTATCGACCTTCGGCGCACGACCGGCTTTCTCGTCGCAGATGCGCGCGGTCGTCTGGTCGGACGGGTCGAGTGCCCGATGTACGGCACCTCCCCGGAGACACCCGATGCACTCTCCGTCCGCTCCGGCTGGCTCGCCCGCCGCCGCCGCATCGTTCCGGCCGAGTCGATCGAGCAGATCGACAACGGCTCGAAGGTGATCGGCCTGCGCGTCGACCGCGAGTCGATCCGCACCTTCCTGTAGGCGCGCTGTAACACGGAGCGGCTCCCGCCGGTCTGATGCCTTCGATGACCGACGACGCCGGCGACCCCCGGCCCTACGGCCGCCGCGCGTTCCTCGCCCTGCTCGCGGGCGGTGTCTCGTCGTTCCTATGGGCGCCGGCCGCAAGTCGCGTGCTGTCCCCGCTGACGTCCGCCGCATCGCAGCTCGTCGGAAACCTGTTCCCGGTCGGCGGGTGGCGGATCTACACGATCTCGGGATCGATGCCGCTCTTCGACGCGAAGTCTTGGCGCCTGGAGATCGGCGGGCTTGTGCGCCGTCCGGCCAGCATCAGCTACGAGCAGCTGCTCGCACTCCCGCGCACGAGTCAGGTGTCGACGTTCCACTGCGTGACAGGCTGGACGGTCGAGAACGTCCGCTGGTCAGGAGTCCAGTTCCGGCACCTCCTCGATCTGGTCGAGCCGCTCCCGACTGCGAAGGCAATCCGATTCGTCTCTGCGGAAGAGCCGTACAACGATTCGCTCACAGTCGCGCAGGCCCTCCTGCCCGACGTGTTGCTTGCGATCGAGCTGGACGGACAGCCGCTGTCGCGTCCCCACGGCGCGCCGGCCCGGGTTGTGATCCCAGAGATGTACGGCTACAAAGGCGTCAAGTGGCTGAACCGGATCGAGTTGCTTTCGTACCAGCCGACGGGCTACTGGGAAGGGCTCGGCTACGACCAGAATGCGTGGGTCGGGCGGTCGAATGGCTACCACTGAGCGGCGTCGCCTCCCACGCTTCACGCGGACGGAGCGAGCGGTGCACTGGGTGCACGCCGCCGCGTTCCTGATCTTGCTCGGCAGCGGTCTCTGTCTCTATCTGCCAAGTCTCGCCGAGACAGTGGGGCGCCGGCCGCTCGTGAAGACGATCCACATCTACACCGCCGTTGCGTGGCTGGTCGCGCTGGTGGTCGTCGTGGTCGTCGGCGACCGGCGCAGCCTACGCTCGACGCTGCATGAGATCGACACGTTCGACCGGGACGATCGCGCATGGCTGCGCCGCCGGCCGGCCCCGCAGGGCCGCCTCAACGCCGGCCAGAAGCTGAATGCAATCGTCACGGCCGCCTTCGCGATCCTGTTCGGCGTCACCGGCCTGTTGCTCTGGTACGGCGAGCGCGACACGCGCTTTCGGTTCGCGCAGACGATCCTGATCCACGACTGGCTGATGTACGCCTCGTTCTTCCTCTTCCTCGGCCACCTCTACCTGAGCCTGATCCATCCCAAGACGCGACATGCCCTGAACGGGATGACGCGCGGCTGGGTCGATGCCGACTGGGCACGGGTCCATCACGCCAAATGGGCTGCAGAGGCAGAGAAGGACTTGCCGTGATCTCCGCCGGTTAAGCACGGTCGGATAGCGGTCGAGCTCCCCCTGCGCAGCTGGACGCGGTAGTCGTCCCACTCCTTGCGCTTCAGCTTCACGTAGTTATCGAAGATGTGGTCGCCGAAAGCCCGACGCAGCAGATCGGACTGCGCGAACTCGTCGATCGCCTCACCGAGCGTCTCGGGCAGCGAGACGATGCCGCGCTCACGGCGCTCCTCGGCGGTCAGGTGGTAGAGGTTCGAGTCCATCGGGGCCTCGAGCTCGTACCCCCGCTCAATCCCCTCGAGCCCCGCGTGCAACAGCGCGGCGAACGTGAGGTACGGGTTGCTGGGCGCGACCCTGAGTCTGACTCCAGTCAGACTCGTGTCTGACACACGGAAGTGGCACGCGGAGTGAACGCAAGTGTGCCGAGCTAGTCGAAACACCTCTTGCCGTGCGTGATCGCGGCGGATCGACGTTCATGCTTCGCAAGCAGGGAAAGGCTGCCCGGCCGCCGGCGCGTCAGCTCGGGTGCGGGCCGCGGTCTGGTCAGACTCGTCTCTGACTGGAGTCAGACTCAGGGTTTCCGCCCGCGCCCTGGGCCCAGGGCGGCAATCGGGTCGCACTCCCTCATTGTCCGGGTCGCGGACGTCTGCTGCCGAAGCCGGCTTTGCCCGGCGGGAGGCGACGCACCGTCGCGCGGACGGCGATCCCGGAAGGGAGGGCTGTGGGAGGGAGACCCGTGGTTTCCCTCCCACAGCGAGCTAGCAGAAGATCCCGAAGCTCAGTGCGCAGAGCGCGGCGTCGACTGCGTCTGCGAACGCACCGCCGATCGTCTGCGCGATCGCGTCGATCTCGTCTGCGGTGTCGTTGAAGACGTCCTGCAACGCCTGGACGATCAGGTCTGCGGCGAAGCCGATCGAGTTCAGGATTCCCGCTACGGCGTCGTCGGCCAGCGCGTAGATCGCCTTCATCGCCCCTGCGACCTCGTCGACGACGTAGCCAAGGCCCTTCAGGATCCCGGCGGTCACGTCGGCTGCGAGGTTGTAGACGTCGAGCATCGCATTCGCGACCAGGTTGACGGCGAACCCGAGGCCCTTGAGGATCCCCGCGGTCACTTCGGACCCCAGGAAGTAGACGTCCCGAAGCGCTCCGGCGATCAGGTTCACGCCGAAGCCGAGCCCTTGCAGGATCCCCGCCGTCACGGCCGAGGCGAGGTTGTAGACGTCCTGAAGCGCCCCGGCGATCAGGTTCACACCGAAGCCAAGGCCCTCGAGGATCCCGGCGGTGATGTCGGACGCGAGGTTGTAGACGTCGAGCATCGCGTTCGCAATCAGGTTCACACCGAACCCGAGACCCTGCAAGATGCCTGCGGTGACGGCTCCCGCCAGGTTGTAGACATCCAGCATCGCCCCGGCGATCAGATCGGCGCCAATCCCTAGACCTTGCAGGATCCCTGCGGTCACGTCACCGGCCAGGTTGTAGACATCGAGCATCGCTCCGGCAATCAGGTTCACGCCGAAGCCGAGACCTTGCAGGATCCCTGCGGTCACGTCACCGGCCAGGTTGTAGACATCGAGCATCGCTCCGGCGATCAGGTTCACGCCGAAGCCGAGGCCCTGCAGGATCCCGGCGGTCACGTCACCGGCCAGGTTGTAGACATCGAGCATCGCTCCGGCGATCAGGTTCACGCCGAAGCCGAGGCCCTGCAGGATCCCGCCGGTGGCCGCGCCGGTCAGGCTGTAGACGACCTTCAGTGCCCCTGCGATGTCGTCGGCCCCGAAGCCGAGCGATTGCAGCAGTTCCGCGCCTTGCTCCGCGGTCTGCCCGAACGATCCGAGCAGCGCGGTGGCGATCTCCGTTGCGCCGAAGCCGACCGCCTTGAGAACGCCGGCGGCCTGCGGCCCGTCGAAGCCGAAGACGCCCGACAGGAACGTCCCGATCGCCGGTGCGGTGATCGTCGAGTCCTTCAGCACCTGCGCGTCGACCTGGGGCACGGGCGTCCCGGCGGCGCACAGACTCTGGATCTCGCCGTTGATCGCGCTCGACGATCGGCCTGACACCGTCCCCAGCGTCGCCGGGTTGTACCCGTTGTCGGCCAGTGCGCTCGTCGCGGCGTCCTTGCAGCTCGGCGGCTTCGGCGCGGCGAGCGCAGGCGCAGCGAACGTGAGCGCCGCGACGACCACCGCGGCGACCACGAGGCGCGGACGGAGCGAGTCCATCCTCATCTCGATTCTCCTTTCGACTGAGCGATCGGAGCCGTGCCAACGCTGCCGCGGGCGAAGCCCGTGCCCCCTCTCCCGACGATGCTAAGCACCTTGCGCGGACCGTTGCAATCCCTCGAACGAGCGATCCGGCGAGGTCCCGCGGGAGGGAAACCCGTGGTCTCCCTCCCGACTGGATCCCGACTAAAGAACGGTGAGGTAGCGGTCGAGCTCCCACTGCGTCAGCTGGACGCGGTAGTCGTCCCACTCCTTGCGCTTCAGCTTCACGTAGTTATCGAAGATGTGGTCGCCGAAAGCCCGACGCAGCAGATCGGACTGCGCGAACTCGTCGATCGCCTCACCGAGCGTCTCGGGCAGCGAGACGATGCCGCGCTCGCGGCGCTCCTCGGCGGTCAGGTGGTAGAGGTTCGAGTCCATCGGGGCCTCGAGCTCGTACCCCCGCTCAATCCCCTCGAGCCCCGCGTGCAACAGCGCGGCGAACGTGAGGTACGGGTTGCAGGCCGGGTCGGGGCACCGGATCTCGGCGCGCGTCGCCTGCTCCGAGCCGGGCTTGTAGAGCGGGATCCGGATCAGAGCGGAGCGGTTGCGCTGCGACCAGGCGACGTAGACCGGCGCCTCGAATCCAGGCACGAGCCGCTTGTACGAGTTGACCCACTGCGCGAACACCGGTGCCAGCTCGCGCGCGTGGCGAAGCAATCCGGCGATGAACTGCTTGCCCACCGCCGACAGATTGTGGTCGTCCGATCCGTCGAAGAACTGGTTGCGGCCGTCGGTGAACAGCGACATGTGGGTGTGCATCCCGGAGCCGTTCTCGCCGAACAGCGGCTTCGGCATGAACGTCGCGTAGACACCGTTCTTCGCCGCAACCTCCTTGACGATCAGGCGGTACGTGACCGTCTGGTCGGCCATGTCGAGAGCGGAGGCGTAGCGCATGTCGATCTCGTGCTGCGACGGGGCGACCTCGTGGTGGTGGTACTCGATCCCGATCCCGACCGACTCGAGCGCCTTGATCGTCTCGTTGCGCAGCTCGGTCGCGGCGTCCAGCGCCGTCATCGCGAAGTACCCGCCCTCGTCGAGCGTCTCCGTGCCGCGGTTGTCCCTGAAGAGGAAGTACTCGAGCTCCGGCCCGATGTTGAACGTGTCGAAGCCCAGCGAGCGCATCCGGTCGAGCGCGAGTCGCAGCACATAGCGCGGATCGCCCTCGTACGGGACGCCGTCAGGCTTGACGATGTCGCAGATCATCCGTCCGACCTTCGCCTCGCCTTCGCGCGCCGGCATGATCCGGAACGAGGTCGGATCGGGAATGGCGACCATGTCGGACTCCTCGATCGCGTTGAACCCGGTGATCGACGAGCCGTCGAAGCCCATGCCGTCGTCGAGGGCGCCGGCGATCTCGGACGGCGTGATCGCGAAGCTCTTCAGATGCCCTTCGATGTCGGTGAACCAGAAGAGGACGTACTCGACCCCCTCCTGCTCGATCTGCTTGAGAACGGCCTTGCGGGCCGCAGGGTCGGATGTCGCCCGGTCCTTGCTCTCGATCATCGCCACGGTTACGTGCTCCTCTCTACTCCGCTCCGGCGCCGGCAAAGCCGGTGCCGGCGCTATCAGGCGTCGGCTCCGTCAAGCCCACGCCGCTGGAAAATGAAAAAGACCCCAGGAGCCCCGCAGACGGAGCGCCTGAGGCCTCGTCGCCTCAAAACCGGGCTGAGCCTATCAGCCCGGCCGCACCGGGCCCGAGAGATGAACCCACTCGAACAGGCGCTCGTACCCGAACTGCTCGTTGACGCACCGCATCGCCGCGTTGGCGAGGTCGTTCTGGGTACGCAGGTAGCGAACGCCCGCCTGCCGCGCCGCGACGATCTGCGCGTGCTTCAGCGCCTTCGCGATGCCGCGGCCGCGCGCTCGCCGCGCCACACCCGTCATCGAGTGCTGACACGTGTCGTCGGTGAACCTCGAGACGATGCCGAAGGCGACGACGACGCCGTCCTCGAGCGCGACAAGCGAGAGCTCACGCGACGTCAGCGGCCCGAAATGCCGCGACTGCCACGTCTCGAAGTCGCCGGTGCTGAGCGGCGTCCCCGACGGGATGTCCGCGTCGGCCTCGAGCGCGACCGCATACGCGCCTCGCTCGAGGTCCGGTGACGCGACGACGATCTCGACCCCTTCGGGCGCCTCTGCCTCGATCGCCGCCGCCGCCGACACGTCGAGCACGACGTCCTGCATGCGGCCGATCTCCACGAAGCCACAGGCGTCGTAGTAGCCGAGCGAGCCGCGATCGTCGTCGCGGACGACCGCGTAGAAGCGTGTCTTGGCGAGCAGCCGCGCATGCTCCGCTGCACGCTCGTGCAACGCCGTCCCGACGCCGTGCCTCCGGTGCTCGGCGACGACCCTCAGCGTCAGGTAGGCGAACTCGCCGTCGGGGGCGCCCCCGAACTTCGCGGTCGACGCCGCACCGACGGCCTCTCCGTCCCGGTATGCGATCAGGTCGAGCTGGTCCGGCCGCTTGCGGTCCTCGACGACGATCTCGCGCGGCATCGGCGTCTCGGGATGGACGCGGGTGCGCACGGCGACGTACGTGTCGATATCCGCCTCGCTCTCGACCGGCCGGACGTCGATCACTGCAGCGGCCCTTGCATCGTCAGGACCCGGGAGCGGTTCTCGTAGCCGAGGCTCGCGTTCAGCGCCTGCATGCCCTCGTTGCCCTGCTGGGTCCACGTGACCAATTCGACCACGCCGGTCGTTGCCGCCCAGTGGAGCTGCGTCAGCTTGAGCGCCCGCGCGATCCCACGCCGCCGGCGGTCGCGGCGGACGACCGTCAAGCCGTGCTCGGCGCTCGCCGTGCCGTTGCCGTGCTCCGTCAACCCCGCATAGCCGACGACCTCCCCGCGCTCGAACGCCACGAACGACCCCTCCGGTCGCGTCGCTTCCTCGCGCAACCAGGTCGCGAAGGGGTAGGTCACCGCACCGGGAAGCGGCAGGTCCTCGTAGCCCTGGCAGGCAACAGGCCAGGCAGCCTCGAGGAGCTCCTCGCGACGGCCGGCCAGCGGCACCAGTTGGAGGCCGTCCGGCACCGCAGGCTCGGGCTCGGCGCCGATCAGCCGCACCTGCTCGAGCTGGTAGTCGACCTCCTCGAGGCCGTAGGAGCGGGCAAAGGCCAGCGCGCCGTCGTCCCCGGCGTCGACGAAGCCGTTGATCCCGTCGCAACCGAGCGCCCGACCCTGCTCGGCCAGCACACGGACGAGCTCGCGCCCGACGCCCCGGCGCCGGTGCTCCGGCAGCACCCGCGCGGCGACGAAGACGCGCCCGCCGAAGTGCGAGGGCGCGGCGATGCCGCAGCCCGCGAGGCGGCCCTCGCGCTCGGCGAGCAACAACAGCCGGCCCGGCTCGTCGGTCGCCAGGAGCTGCTCGGCGGTGACGGGCTCGTTCGGAACGACACGACTCTTCAGCGCCGCCCACACCTCGAGATCGGCGGGCGTCATGGCGACTCGCAGCTCGATCATCCCGACCTCTTGAGCTTGCCGTGCTGCTTCGCGTAGCGCTCTCCCGCACGGAACACCAGCAGGCCGACCGGAATCGAGACCACGCCGATCACCAGCAGCGGCCAGACGTCGTCCCAGCTCAGGCCGGCGCCGTTCAGGACCGAGTTACGGATGCCACGGAGCGCGTACGTCGCCGGGGAGATCTTCGAGATCCACTGCATCCACTCCGGCAGCACGCTGACCGGGTAGTAGACGCCGGAGACGACGAGCATCAGGCCCTGCGCGACGAAGCCGAGCTGGGTTCCCTTCTCCGGCGAGATCAGCGGGAGGACGGCGGTCATCATCCCCACGCCGATGAACGACACCGACGCGATTGCGAGCAATGCGACCGAAGCCGAATAGTTCGCGTTCGGGAGACTGATGCCGATGAACGCAACGACGGCCACGAAGATCAGTGCTGCCCGCACCAGCCCGTACAGCACGGCATAGAAGCCCATGCCGATCAAGTGCACCGGTCGCGAGACGGGCGCCATGAAGGTGTACTCGATCGTTCCCTCCCAGCGCTCCCACGCCACGGTCTCGGTGACGATCTCGAAGATGATCCCGAGGTACGCCCAGATCACCGCGCCCACCAGCAGCTTCGTCGCCAGATCGTTCTGCGCCTCCTGCGACAGGTCGACGCCACGTGAGATGAAGACGATCGTGAGCGTGTTCGCGATCGTCCAGAGCAGGAACGCGATGTCCCAGAGCAGGTAGCGCCTGGTCAGGTAGAGGTTGCGCTCGACGACGCCGTAGAGCCCGATCAGCTCGCCGCGGATCACGCGCCGGCGTGTGTAGGTGATTTCGGGAGTCGCGAAGCCCCGCGCCGGTACAGCCGGCACGTCGGCTCCTGGCGAGCCTCCGCCAGGTCCACGGCTCATGCGAACACCTCTCTTTCTTCGTCCTCTTCGGTCTGCTCGTCCTCGTAGGTCCGGCCGGTGGCGGCGAAGAACGCCTCCTCGAGCGTCGGCACGCCGTAACGCTGCTTGACCGCCTCGACCGGCTCCAGGAAGAGAAGAGCGCCCCGATCGAGCAGGCCGATCCGGTCGGCCAGCTCCTCGGCCTCGTTCATGTCGTGGGTGCAGAGCAGGATCGTCGAGTCGTGACGCTGGCGGATCTCGCGGATGAAGGTCTGCACTTCCTGCTTCGACCGCGGATCGAGGCCGGTCGTCGGCTCGTCGAGCAGCAGCAGCACGGGCGAGGTCAGCAGGGCGCGCGCGAGCGCCACCTTCTGCTGCATGCCGCGGGACAGGTTCTCCATCGCCTCGCCCCGGCGCGAAGACGGGAAACCGACGCGCTCCAGGATCACTGGGATCTTCGCGTGGGTCTCGCGCGGGCCCATGCCGTAGAACCGCGCCGCGTAGGCAAGGTTCTCGGCGGCGCTCATCTTCTTGAAGAAGCTCGCCTCGACCGAGACGCGGTTGACGAGCCGCCGCACCGACCGCGGATCCTTGAAGACGTCGTGGCCGAAGATCTCGGCGGTGCCGCCGTCCGCGAGCAAGAGGGTCGAGAGCAGCCTGACCAGCGTCGACTTACCTGAGCCGTTCTGCCCGAGGACCGCGACGCACTCGCCTCGCTGCATCGTGAAGCTGACGCTGTCGAGCGCGATCCGACGCCGCCGACCGAGGCCCTTCCGGCGCGTGAAGACCTTGGTCAGATCACGTACTGATACCGCACTACCGACAACCACACCATGCTCCTTGGGATTGTGAAAGAAAAAACCGAACGAAGGCGCACCTCGACCGCGGTCAGCGGCGAGGTGTCACGTTTTCGTTGGCAATCCCAAACATGGTCTGGCCAGGATACGCGAACACCCCACTGGAGTGCAAACTCCCGGCCGATCCGGACGTCCTATCGACCGATGGCACGGGGACTCGCCGTCATCGCGCTCGCACTCGTACTCGCTCCGAGCGCACTGGGCGACCCGAAAACGGTGAAGCCCGACCGGCCGGCGATCAACCGCCTGCTCGACGAGTTCGTCCCGGCGGTCGTCGAGCAGAAGGATCTAAAACGTGGCTGGCAGCTCGTGGGCGGCGTCTCGCGCGCGGTCACCTACCGCCAGTGGCTCACCGGCAACACCTCCGTCCAGACATACCCGGCCAAGGGAACGAGATTCCACGGCTGGCTCGTCAACTACTCGTACCCGGGAGACGTCGGCTTCGACCTCCTGCTGCAGTCCAGGAACCCAAAGCAGGGCGCCTGGTCCTTCCGCGCCGAGGCGCAGAAGCTCGCGGGCCGGTGGAAGATCACCTCGTGGTATCCGGTCGCCGAGTTCGCTCCGCCCGGGCAGGCCGGGCGGGTGAATGGCCCGGCGGACCTGGGCGCAGGTGCGGCCGCCTCGGCCGCCGCGGGCGAGAGCCGTCTGCCGCCGTGGGTGCTCGCGACCCCGGCCGCAGCCATCGCCGTGCTGGTGCTCGGTGCGGTGGGATTCGCGACTGTCCGCTGGCAGCGACGCCGGCGGCGGGTTCGCGCGATCGAGCAGCTACTGGCCTCGGACCGCTGACGCGCGCGCGACCTCGATCGCCGCCACCGCCTCGGCGCGATTACCGAAACCTCGGGTCTCGGTCTTCTTGTCCTCGAGATCCTTGTAGACCTGGAAGAAGTGCTCGATCTCGTTGCGCAGCTCGGCCGGGACGTCGTGGATGTCGGAGATGCGCATCCAGGCCGGATCCTTGAGCGGGACGCAGATGATCTTCTCGTCAGGGCCTTTCTCGTCGGTCATGTGGAACATGCCCACGGCACGCACGCGGATCCGGCAGCCGGGGAACGTCGGCTCGCCGACGAGAACGAGCGCGTCGAGTGGGTCTCCGTCCTCTCCCAGCGTCCCCTCGATGTAGCCGTAGTCGGCCGGATAGCTCATCGACGTGAAGAGGCGCCGGTCGAGCACGATCCCGGCGAGCTCCTCGTCCCACTCGTACTTGTTCCTCGACCCCGACGGGATCTCGACGAACACGACGCCGTCGCTCATTTCCCGCTCCGGCACCGGCCAAGCCGGCACCTGCGCTCCTGGGCAGCTCCGTCGAGCCTACGCTGCATGCCCGCTCCGCTCCATGACGTAACACTACGGCTATGAGCCATGAGCACGGGCACGACCACGGTGTTTCCGCCGAGACGGAGATCCGCCCGCTTGGCTACGCGCTCGCGCTGATCGTCGGGTTCATGATCGTCGAGGTCGCGCTCGCGGTCGTCGCGCACTCGTTGGCGCTCCTCTCCGACGCAGCCCACATGCTGGTCGACGCCGCGGCGCTCGGCATGAGCGTCTGGGCGGCACGTCTCGCGCGACGCCCGGCGGGCGGGCGGATGACCTTCGGGTTCCGCCGGGCCGAGATTCTCGCCGCGCAGGCCAACGGCGCGACACTCCTGCTGCTCGGCGTGCTGATCGTCCTCGAGTCGCTGCGCCGCCTCGCGTCGCCTCCCGACGTGCGCGGCAGCCTCGTCTTCGCGACAGCCTGCATCGGGGCGGGCGTCAACGTGCTGGCGCTCTGGCAGGTGGCACGCGCCAACCGGCGCAGCCTGAACGTCGAGGCCGGCTTCCGGCATCTGCTGACCGACCTCTACGCGTTCATCGGCACTGCGATCGCCGGGCTGATCGTCTGGACGACCGGCTTCGAGCGCGCTGATCCGATCGCCTCGCTCGCTGTCGCGATGTCGATGCTCGTGACGGGCTGGTCCCTGCTCCGCCGCAGCGGCAGCATCCTGCTCGAAGCCGCGCCCGAAGGCGTCTCGCCCGACGAGGTGGTCGCTGCGATCAGAGGCCACCGGGGCGTCACCGACGTGCACGACCTGCACGTCTGGGAGATCTCATCCGGATTCCCGGCCCTCTCCGCCCACGTCCTCGTCGAACGCGGCGAGGACTGCCACCGGATCCGGCGTGAGCTCGAGGCGCTCCTCGACGACCGTTTCGCCCTCGAGCACACGACGCTTCAGGTCGAGCACACGTCCGACCGGCTGCTCGAGATCCGTCCCTTGCGGGACAGCAGCCCCGACGGCTAACGTACGTCCGGTTGGGCGCCGACGACGGCGCCGGCAGAGGCATTGGGGCCTCACCACTCCAGGAGTGGTGGGGCCTTTTTCATGGTCCGAGCGGAAAGGGGCGACGATGATCGACGACGCGAGGCACTACATCGGCACGGAGGCAGCGCCCTCGGAAACACTCGAGTGGGCCGCCGAGACGCAGGCCCAGATGGTCGACCTCAAGTTCTGCGACCTGCTCGGCCAATGGCAGCACATGACGCTGCCGCTGCGAGCTTTCGGCGAAGAGGCGTTCGACGAAGGACTCGGCTTCGACGGGTCCTCGATCCGCGGTTGGCAGGGCATCTCGGAGAGCGACATGCTGCTGATGCCGCAGGCGGAGACCGCGACGCTCGACCCGTTCACCGCCGAGCCGACCCTGTCGGTGCTCTGCGAGGTCGTCGACCCCGTCACCGGCTTGCCCTACGCACGTGACCCGCGGCGGATCGCCAAGAACGCCGAGGCGTATCTGCGCTCGACCGGCATCGCCGACACCGCGTACGTCGGGCCTGAATGCGAGTTCTTCGTCTTCGACTCCGTCGCCTACGGCCTGGACACGAATCGCGCCCACTACGAGGTCGACTCCTCCGAAGGACACTGGAACTCCGGCACACCGGGGCTCGGCTACACCGTGCGCCCGAAGGAGGGGTACTTCCCGCCGGCCCCGCACGACACGCTGCACGACCTGCGCACCGAGATGGTGCTCACCCTCGAACGACTCGGCATCCCCTGCGAGTTCCATCACCACGAGGTGGCCTCGGGCGGCCAGTGCGAGATCGACCTGCAGTTCCAGACCTTGACCCGGATGGCCGATCAGGTGCTGGCGTACAAGTACGTCGTCAAGAACGTCGCTCGCCGACACGGCAAGACGGCCACATTCATGCCGAAGCCGATCTTCGGCGACAACGGCTCGGGTATGCACTGCCACCAGTCGCTCTGGAAGGAAGGGACGCCGCTGATGGCCGACCGCTCGGGCTACGCCGGGCTGTCGCAGCTCGCTCGTGCCTACATCGGCGGGCTGCTCGCGCACGCACCGGCGCTCCTCGCGTTCTGCGCGCCGACCACGAACTCGTACCGGCGGCTCGTGCCGGGCTACGAAGCTCCGGTCAACCTCGTCTACTCGATGCGGAATCGGTCGGCATGCATCCGGATCCCGATGTACTCGGACTCGCCGAAGGCGAAGCGCATCGAGTTCCGCTGCCCGGACGCTTCGGCGAACCCGTACCTCGCGTTCGCGGCGATGCTGATGGCCGGCCTCGACGGGATCAAGCGCGGGCTCGACGCCGGCGAGCCTGCCGACTACGACCTCTTCGACGAGGACCGGGGCGTCACCCAGGTGCCCGGCTCGCTCGCAGAGTCGCTCGACGCACTCGAGGCCGACCATGAGTTCCTACTGGCGGGCGACGTGTTCGGCGAAGAGCTGATCAGAACCTGGATCGACTGGAAGCGCGAGCATGAAGTCGACGTCGTCCGGCTCCGCCCGCATCCGGCGGAGTTCTCCCTCTACTACGACTGCTGATGAGTGCGCATGCCAAGCCGTTTGCTAGCGTTGGCGTTCGATGCGCGCAGCTGAGACGACCGCCAAGCACCAGCACTCGATGCAGTTGCACTGCATGGCGATTCTCGTCTCGCTCCACAACGCCCGCTAGCCGGCGCTTTCGTCCCTCCCGCCGCCGCCGGCTAGCTGAAGAAGTCTCGCGGGACATGTCTCTTCGAGCGAAAGGACGGCTGACATGGCCGACTCAGTGAGTGAACCGACACCGCTCTGGTGCACCTGCGACAAGCCGTTGCCCGTGCACCTGGCCGACCGCAAGGGCGCCGCCCGCAGCGTGTGTGCGCGCTGCGAACGGCCCTTGCGGCTGACACTCCGACTCGCCGTCTAGGGCTAGCGGATCGTGAACGTGACCGTGACGTCTGCCGTCACATCGGCCGTCCCCGGCTCGATGGGCGTCGACGCATCCTTCGCAGCGAGCGCCACCGGGCGGGCGAACACCGGCTGCCCGGCGGCGCTCTGCTCGACGACGGTCGAGACGGGCCCGACGCCGAACCCTCCCGCGTCCGCAAGTGCGAGCGCCTTGGCGCGCGCATCGGAAATCGCCTTCTTCAGGGCGTCGCGGTACAACGCATCCTGATCCGACAGCGTCAACGACGGTCCGTCGACGGTGTTCGCGCCTGCTCCGACGGCCGCGTCGACGAGCCCGCCCGCGTCCGCGATCTTGGCCTTCGCGGAAACCGTGTTCTGGGCCGTGTATCCGGTGACCTTGCCCTGGGGATCGGTGCTCGGATAGAGCGAGACCTCCTGCGTCTGGATCTCCTCGCCGCTCGCAGCCTTGAGGGCCGCGAGCACGGCGTTCATCTTGGTCGCGTTCGCCGACAGCGCAGCGGCGGCGGTTGCACCATCGGTGCGGACGCCGGCCGCTACGGTCGCCTTGTCGGGGACGGCGGTGATCACACCGTGGCCGTTGGTCGTCACGGTGTCGGTCTGGGTGCTGTCGCCGTGGGCCGGTTCCGGACGCGCGACGCCGGCAAAGGCGGCGACGCCGACGAGCACGGCGACGGCGAGCGGAAGAAGCACGATTCGTCTCATACCCGTCCTACGCCGCCGACCTGCTTTGCTGTCACGCATGCGCTACCAGTTCGTCGACTGCCGCTGGTCGCTCGACGACTCCGGCCTCGGCCGACGGCTCTACCTGGAGTCACACATCCCTGGTGCGGCGTTCGTCGACGTCGAGCGCGAGCTGTCGGCACCCGCCGGCCCCGGCGGCCGCCATCCGCTCCCGTCGGGCGCGCAGTTCGCGGCCGCGGCGTCGCGTTGTGGGATCGAGACCGGTGTCTTCGTGATCGCCTACGGCTCTCCCGGCGGCGCCGAGCGGCTCTGGTGGCTCCTCCGACATTTCGGACACGACGACTGCGCCGTGATCGACCTCGCCGAGTGGCGCGGTCCGCTCGGGAGCGGCGAGGAGACGGTCGCGCCGGCGACCTTCGTGCCGAACGAGCGGCGCGGCGACACGATCGGACGCGAGGCGCTGGCCGGCCGCTTCGACGAGCTCGTCGTCGTCGACGCGCGGTTCCCGGTCCGCTGGCGTGGTGAGCCAAACCCGATCGACCGCGTCCCCGGCCGGATCCCCGGCGCGCTGAACGCGCCGTGGGATGCACCGCCGCCGGAGCTCCCGGACGGGGACCTGGTCGCCTATTGCGGCTCGGGCGTGACTGCCTGTGTCGTCCTGCATCGCCTTCACCTCGCGGGCCGCGACGGACTGCTCTACCCGGGCTCGTGGTCCGAGTGGGAGCAGCACCCCGAGCTGCCGGTGGAACGGTCCTAGGCTGCGGTGGCGGTCGCGGTACGCGAGCCCGTGTACGGCGCGAGGTAACGCTCCCACCGAGCCGGGATCTTCGGCGTCGCGAGCCTGATGAAGAGCACCGGCGCCGGCGGCCGTGGGCTCGCCGGCAGAACCATGTGGATCTCATGCGGCAGCCGGTTGCCCTTGCGCAGATTGCACGGGGCGCACGAGGTCACGACGTTCTCCCAGCTCGAGTCGCCACCGCGCGAGCGGGGGATCACGTGGTCGAGCGTCAGCCTGCCGCCGGTGTGCCCGCAGTACACGCACCGCCAGCCGTCACGGGCGAACAGGGCGCGGCGGGAGATCTTCCGCTGCACCATCCGGGGCACGCGCACGTAGTGCACGAGCCGGATCACGTGGGGCCATCGATAGGTGTCGGTGGCCGAGCGCAACGGCTTGTCGAGCTCCTCGACGACCTCGGCCTTGCCTTTGTAGACGAGTACATGGGCGCGGCGGAGCGAGCACACGTTGAGCGGCTCGTAACTCGCATTGAGAACGAGTACCTGCCTCACCTCCGGTGAACTGTACCCAGAGGGCGGGTTAGCGACCCATCGCGCGCTCGACCGCTTCCTGCTCCTCCGGCGAGAGGGCGACCGACGCGCGGCCGCGCTCGAGCTCCTTCATGTAGATCCGGGCATAGTCGCGGCCCTGGATCGCCGTCAGGACGAGTCCGGTGCGGCCGGAGTCGAGCAGTGCCAGCGATGCCGACTGGTGGCCGCCCGTGTCCTCGTACGCGTCGTAGCGCACGATCGCCATGTTCGTGACGGTTGCATCGACGCGCCGGTCGACACGCTCGAGCCCTGCGGCCACCTCGTCGACGGCACGGTGCAGGTCGTCGATTCGTCCCTGGAGCGACACGGCGAAGTCGACGAGGTCCTTGCGTCCACCGCCGAGCAGCGCCCGCTGCGCGTCGCGAACCCGACGAACCCGGATCCAGGCCCACCAAGCGAACACGAGCCCGATCACGCCGACCGCAGCGCCGGCGATCGCGACGACGAGTGCTGCTACCGCGGTGTCGTGCACCTCGCCGAGGTTAGATCAACCGGTCAACCGAGCGAGAAGATGACCGGGAAGGACGCCTTGTTGTTCGACGGGTCCTTCTCGCCGGGAACGGTCGCGACGTCGACGTTGACCGTCGTCTTCTGGGCGAACGGCACCTGCCCGAGATCGCCGATCGTGACGGACTTGGTCTGGCCCGGGTTGATCAGGGCGAGCGTCTTCGTCTTGACGATCGCGCCCTGCGGCTTCTGGATCGTCACCGTCACCTTGATCCCGACCTCCTGCGAGTCGCCGGAGTCCTGGATCGCGACGACGAACGCGAGCCCGGTCGTGGCGACGACGGTGTTGGTCGTCGACTCCGAGAGCGTCTGGCCACCGGGGAGCGTCTTGACGTCGACGATGTTCGTACCGTGGATCCCGCTCGGCGTGCCGCCGGCGCTGGTGCCACGCAGCCGGGTGAGGAGCAGGGCCATCGAGCGTTCCGTCGTCAGGTCGCGGTTGGCGACGAAGTTCGAGTCGGGCACCACGATCCCACTGATCCCTTCGTCCTCGAGTGCGGTGCGGGTCGGCTCCTTGTAGAGGTCGTCCCAGACGACGTCGCTCGCGAGCAGGCGGTCACCTTGCTCGGCCAGCACGGTCGCCTCGCCCGCGGTCTTCGAGCCGGGATTCGCCGCGAAGGTGTCCGCCAGGCCCTGCACGCCGCTGACGCGCAACTGGAGGGCCTCGACGAGTTGCTCGTTCTCGTCGCGCAGGAACCCGGGCGGGTTGAGCTTCTGGGCGGCTGCCACGTTCTGCCGCTCCTGCTCGGCGATGCTGTCGAGCTTGGTGGAGAGCGCATCTGCCTTGATGCCGGGCGTGATCAGCGCATTGGCGACAGCGGTGCCGTCGTCCTCGGAGCTACGCGCGATCGTGTCCACGCTGTCCAGATAGTGCTTCGCCCGGTCGTGCTTGGACGTCGACGCGCACGACTGCAGCAAGAGGCCGAAGAAGACCAGCAGCGCGACGACGATCGCGAGCAGGGCGAGCAGCCGCAAGACCGGTGTGAGCCCGTGCGGGGGGCCGGTAGCGGACCCGCCCGTCCCGGTGCCCTTGCCCCCGCGGCGCGGCAAGCGGCCGCGGCTGCTCTGCGACTCGGTGGTGGCGGGCTCGTCCTCGAAGAAATCGAATTGGATGTCGTCGTCGCGCGGTTCCATCCAGGGCGAATGTACCGTGATAGGCGGTCGGAGAAGGGTTTGCCCCCTCCGAGCAGTAACTCCCGAGGGTGTCCTCGACGGCGCAAGCGCACGAGCTCTTCCTCGGTAGGTACCGACCGATCCGGCCGCTCGGTTCCGGTGGGATGGGTCACGTCTGGCTGGCCCGGGACGAAGGGAGCGGGCTCGACGTCGCGCTGAAGATCGTGCCCCGCGAAGGCAAGTCGGGTCACCGGGCCGAACGAGAGGCGCGGGCGGCAGCCTCGCTGCGCCATCCACGCTGCCAGCGGATCATTGCGCTCGCCCGCGATCCGGCTCACGTCTACATCGCCTACGAGTACATCCCGGGCCGCACGCTGCGCGAGGCGATCCGCAGCGGGGCGCTGGACGACGCCGGTGCCGTCGAGGTGGCTGCGCAGATCGCCGAAGCCCTCGCGCACGCCCACGGCCGGGGGATCGTGCATCGCGACGTGAAGCCGTCGAACGTGCTCCTCGCCGAGGCGGGCGGGATCGACGTGCGGCTGCTCGACTTCGGGCTGGCGCAGATGGCCGAGTTCGACACGCTGACCGGCCTCGGCGACATCCCCGGCACGCTCGCCTACATCTCGCCCGAGCGCCTTCACGGCGAGACCGCCACCGCCGCGGCTGACATCTGGGCCGTCGGCGTACTCCTCTGGGAAGCCCTCGCCGGCGAGCATCCGTTCTGGGGCGGCGACCTGACGGACACGTCCCGACGGATCCAGCAGGGTGCGCCGCCGCTCGAGTCGCTCCGTCCCGACCTGCCCCGCCATGTGCTCGACACGGTCGCGAGCGCCCTCGGCGCGAGCCCGCAGCGACGGCCCACGGCCGCCTCCCTCGCCGAGGAGCTTCGCTCGCTACCGAAGCGCCACCGCCAGAAGAGCACCCGGCCGCCGCGGCAGCCGCAGACGAGGCGCGAGCTCCTGAGCGAACGGCTGCTCCCGGGAGCGCTGACCGGGCTCGCGGCCGGCTGGGTCTCCGCGACGCTGCCGTTCTATCCGCAGAACTGGCCGGCTGCCCTCGCCGTCCTCGGCGTCGCGGTCGGCGCGGCCGCGCCACGTGCGGGTCTCCTGTTCGCGCTGACGGTCGCGTTCTTCCCCCTGGCGAACATCTCGCTGGGTCTCGCCGCGGTGTACGCGGTGCTCGCAGCCGGCTGGACGATCCTCAACTGGCGCGACGCTCGAACCGGCCTCCTGCCGGCGCTCGGGCCGCTGCTCGCGCCTCTCGCCGCCCTGACGCTCGTCCCGATCGCCGCGCAGCTCGCCCGCGGGAGGGCGCGCCGGGGGTTGCTCGCCGCGACGGCGATCCTGCTGGCGGCGGTGGTCGCCGGCCTGCGGCGCGCTCCCCTTCCCTTTGACGGGAAGACACCACCCCTCGGTGTCGGAATCACCGGCTCCGACCGCCCGAGCGCCGTCGCACACACACTCGCAACCCAGCTCGGCGCCCATCCGGCCCTCGTCGCAGAGGCGCTCGTCCTCGCTGTCGCAGCGGCCGCCCTGCCCCACGTTCGCAGGCAAGGCCCGTGGGCCGCGGCAGGGTTTGCCGCCTTGCTGCTCGCGGCCACGGCCCTGCTCGCACCGAGCGCCGCGGTGCTGCCGTTCGTGATCGGCGCATGGCTGACCGGGGCGGCGCTGGCCGTCGAACCGAGACCGTAGACTTCCCTCTTCCGGGGAACTCTCCGGACGCCGCCATGTCCGTGCTCCGCGCCATCGAATCGAAGCTCGAATCGCTCTTCGAGGGCGTATTCGGCCGTGCCTTCCGCACGAACGTGCAGCCCGTGGAGCTCGCCCGGAAGCTCGTCAAGGAGATGGACGACCACCGCAACGTCTCGGTCTCGCGCGTCTACGTCCCGAACGAATACACGGTCTTCCTGTCGCCCGCCGACCGCGAGCAGTTCTCGAGCTACGAGAAGCAACTCTGCGCCGAGTTGTCCGACTACCTGGCCGAGCACGCACGGCGCGAGAACTACGCTCTGCTGACGTCGCCCCAGGTGCAGCTCGACACCGACGACGACCTCGACGTCGGCGTCTTCGGGATCGCCGCGCGCCTGGTCCAGACCTCGGGCGGGCAGGCCGTCGCTGCCGAGACCGGGCACACGATGATCTACAAGCCGACGCCTGCCGCCGTGCCACAGCCGACCGAGGCAGCGCCTGCGGTGGTGCCTGAGGTCCGCGAGGTCGCCGTGCTGCGCTGGAACGGCGAGCGCCACGAGATCGACCAGGGTCGCGTCGTCCTCGGCCGATCGAAGGATGCCGACCTCCAGGTCGTCGACCCGAACGTCTCGCGCAGGCACGCCGAGCTTCGACAGGAGGGGGCGGGGTTCTGGCTGATCGACCTCGATTCGACCAACGGCGTCGAGGTCCGCGGCAAGCGGGTCAAGCGCCTGAAGCTCGAGGACGGAACACGGTTCACGATCGGATCCACCGAGATCGCCTTCTCGCGGGAGACCGCATGAGCCGCCTACGAGTGGAGGTGCCGGCTCCGCCGGCGCCGGAGCGCGCATGACGCTGGCCTCGGCCCAGGTGGAGAGCACACTCCTCCTGCTCAAGATCGCGTTCCTGGTCCTTCTCTACCTCTTCATCTGGCGGATCGTGCGCTCGGCGGCCCGCGACCTGCGCGTGCCGCAGGAGTCGATGATCCTCGGCCCCCATCAGGCGGCGGCCGCGGGTCTCGTGCCTCAGCCGGTGATGCGCGAGCTCGGCCGGCTGGTCGTTCTCTCGAGCCCGGCGCTGAACGAGGGCGATGTCGTCTCGTTCGATGCGCATCCTCTGACCGTGGGACGCGCCGGCAACAATGACGTCGCGCTGCCGGAGGACGAGTTCGCCTCAGGGCGGCATGCGCGCTTCGAGCCACGTCGCGACGGCGTCTACGTCGAAGACATCGGCTCGACGAACGGCACGTTCGTGAACGGCATCCGCGTGACGCGCGACCGGCGGCTCACGCCCGGCGACGTCGTGCGGGTCGGCGAAACCGACCTGAGGTTCGAGCCGTGAGCAGTAGAGCTCTGCAGATCGGCCAGAAGGAGGTCCGCACCGACCCGGGCCGCAAGCGGCACCACAACGAGGACTCGTACGTCTTCCAGCCGCCGCTCTTCGCGATCGCGGACGGGATGGGCGGCGCCCGCGCCGGCGAGGTCGCCTCGGCGCTCGCCGCCGACGCGTTGAACGAGGCCGGCGGAGACAGCGGCGGCGAGCACATCGTCGTGCAGCTGATCCAGGAAGCGAACCGCCGCGTCCACGAGCGCGCGTCGACCGACGCCGAGACCTCCGGCATGGGAACGACGATCACGGTCGCCCGGGTCGAGGACGACGGCAGCGTCACCTTCGGTCACGTGGGCGACTCGCGCGCCTACCTGCTGCGCGCCAGCAACCTCGAGCAGCTGACCGACGACCATTCGCTCGTCGCCGAGCTGGTCCGGCGCGGCGAGCTGTCCGCCGAGGCCGCGGAAGTGCATCCCCAGCGGTCGGTGATCACCCGCGCGCTCGGCACCGACCCGGACGTCGACGTCGACGCGTTCTCGGTCGTCGGCGAGGCGGGCGACGTGTACCTGATCTGCTCCGACGGCCTGTCGGACATGGTCGACGGGACGACGATCGAAGCGATCTTGCGCGAGCATCGGGCGAACCTCGAGGAGGCAGCACGCTCGCTCGTGCTCGCGGCCAATCGCGCGGGTGGTGACGACAACATCACGGCCGTCCTGTTCGAGCTGGTCGAAGGGCCGCCCGCGCCCGCCGAGCCGGACGAACGGACCCGCGAGTATGTGTCGCAGCCCGACGAGGAGGACACGCTGCACCCGGAGGATGCGGTCGCTCCGCCGCCGGCCGGCGCATCGCCGACCGAGACCGAGGAAACGTCAGCCCCGCAGGCAGGGCTCGGCAGACGGCTCCTGGCGCTCACCGTGATCGTGGCGCTCATCGTCGTCATCGTCGTGCTCGTCTGGTGGGGGCTCGCTCGCTGACCCTCTCCCTCCGCAACCGCGAGCTGCTCTACCTGATCGGGGTCGGCGTCCTGACCGGGCTCGGCTTCGCCTCGGTCTACATCGCCCGGCAGTCCCTCGTCAGCTGGGGCTCGCTCAGCTACGCGCTCTTCTTCTTCGGCCTCTACCTCGCAGCGCACATCGTCGCGAGGCTGACGGTGCCGAACGCCGACCCCTACCTGCTGCCGATCGCCGGCCTGCTGACCGCCGTCGGCGTGACCGAGATCTACCGACTCGGGGCAAGCGACGCGTTCAAACAAGGTCTCTGGATCGTGATCGGCGTGGTGTTGTTCGCGGTCGCGCTCCTGGGCCTGCGCCGCGACTACAGGGTGCTCGAGCACTACAAGTACCTCTTCGGGATCGGAGCGATCGCACTGCTCTTCCTGCCGCGCGTCCCACATATCGGCACCACCGTCAACGGTGCTCGCCTCTGGGTCCACGTCGGCGCGTTTCGCTTCCAGCCAGGCGAGTTCTCGAAGATCTTCCTGATCGTCTTCCTCGCCGCCTACCTGCGGGAGAAGCGCGAGGTGCTCGCGCAGGCGCGCCTCAAGGATGTCGGCCCGCTGCTCGTGATCTGGGGCGCCTGCATGCTGGTGCTCGTCTCGTCGAACGACCTCGGGTCGGGGCTCCTCTACTTCGGGATCTTCCTGGCGATGCTCTACATCGCAACCGCGCGCCTCTCGTTCGTGCTGGTCGGGATCGGCCTCTTCCTCGTCGGCGGCTGGGGTGCGTACGAGCGGATCCCGCACGTCCACGAGCGCGTCACGATCTGGCTGCACCCGTGGACCACCTCCCGGGTCTACTGCCCGTCGACGGGTGGGCTGGCGCTGCGACAGGACTGCGAGAGCTATCAGCTCGTCAAGTCGCTCTACTCGATCGGGAACGGTGGGTTCGGCGGCGCGGGGCTCGGCAAGGGCACATTCACGACGACCGACGGCCATGCGCTGATCCCGTACGTGAACAGCGACTTCATCTACTCGGCGCTGGCGCAGGAGCTCGGCCTGATCGGCGCCGCCGCGTTGCTGCTGGTCTACATGCTCTTCGTCGCGCGCGGCATGAAGGTCGCGCTGCAGGCCGACGACGGCTTCTCGAAGCTGCTGGCCGCCGGCCTGACCTTCGGTTTCGCGCTGCAGACGTTCATCATCGTGGGCGGCGTCCTGCGCCTGATCCCGCTGACCGGCATCACGCTGCCGTTCGTCTCGTACGGCGGCTCGTCGGTGGTCGCGAACTTCCTCCTGCTCGCCGGCCTGTTACTCGTCTCCCACCGCGCAAACTCCGTATGAGCGCGCGCGCATGAACCAGCAGATCTCACGCATCGCGATCGTCTCGCTGGTGCTGCTCGCCTCGCTGATCGCTGCGACGACGTACTGGCAGGTGTGGGCCGCGCCCGGCCTCTCTGCGCGCCAGGACAACGCGATCCAGCGCGTCGCGCAGTTCGAGATCAAGCGAGGCCTGATCTACGCGGCAGACGGCAAGACGCTGCTCGCGCGGAACATCGCCAAGAAGTCGGGCAGCTCGACTCTCTACTTCCGGTCGTATCCCACGAACGGCTTCGCATCGCAGACCCTCGGCTACTCGACGCAGGGCCGCGCGCGCGCCGGACTCGAGCGCTCGCAGAACGCCTACCTGACCGCGGCGAACGCCAACCTGGGGACGATCTGGGAGAAGATCACCGACAAGCTGAAGGGCACGACCGTTCGGGGCAACAACATCGAGCTGCACCTCAAGCCCGGCGCACAGGAGCTCGCACAGTCGTTGCTCCGCGGCAAGTGCGGGGCGGCCGTGGTGCTGAACCCGAAGACCGGCGCCGTCTACGTGATGGCGTCCTCGCCCACGTACAACCCGAACAAGATCGAGTCGCCGAACGGCTACGCGAGCATCATCCACGCGCCTGCCGCGTGCCCCGGCTCATCGGCCGCGTTGCTGAACCGCGCCACCCAGGGGCTCTACTCGCCCGGCTCGACCTTCAAGACGGTCACTGCCGCCGCCGCGCTCGACTCCGGCAAGTACACCGCCGACTCGAGGTTCTACGACCCGGGCTACTGCGAGCTGTACGGCCAGAAGGTCTACAACGCCGGGAACCCCGACCAGAACGGCCCGGAGCAGTACGGCAACGTGACGCTCGTCCAGGCGTTTCAGCACTCGATCAACGCCGTCTTCTGCAACATCGGCAAGACGCTCGGCGCCAAGCGGGTGCTGGACGAGGCGAAACAGTTCGGGTTCTACTCGAAGCCGCCGCTCGAGCTGCCGTCGAACGAGATCGCCGCGAGCGGGCTCTACAACCTGAAGAAGCACGCGCTCTACGACAACGCCGCGATCGTCGACCCGGGGCGGCTCGCGTTCGGCCAGGAGCACCTGCTCGTCACGCCGCTGCAGATGGCGATGGTTGCCGGAGCAGTCGCGAACGGCGGCGTGGTGATGGAGCCGCACCTGATCAAGAAGGTCACCTCGCCCAACGGCAACGTCGTCGTCAGGGTGAAGCCGAAGGAGTTGCGCCGGGCGATGAAGCCGGCGACCGCCGCCGTCCTGAATCAGATGATGCAGGCAGTCGTTCAGTCGGGAACCGGGACGGCCGCCGCGATCCCCGGCGTCAAGGTCGCCGGCAAGACGGGAACTGCCGAAACCGGCCAGAATCACATCTATACGGCATGGTTCATCTTCTTCGCCCCCGCCGACAATCCGCAGGTCGCAGGAGCCGTGGTGCTCGAGCACCAGCTGAACGGCTTCGGCGGCTCCGTGTCCGCCCCGATCGCGAAACGGCTGATGGAGGCGATGCTGCCAGCAGCGTCGAAGTAGACCGGCACTCATCATGACCACCTCCGACACCCTGATCGACCGCATCTTCGACACGCGCTACGTGATCAAGCGCAAGCTCGGCTCGGGCGGGATGGCCGACGTCTACCTGGCCGAGGACCAGGAGCTCGGGCGGCGGGTCGCCCTCAAGCTGCTCGACGATCGCCACGCCTCCGACGAGCAGTTCGTCGAGCGGTTCCGGCGCGAAGCGCAGAGCGCTGCGGGGCTCAATCACCCGAACATCGTCTCGATCTTCGACCGCGGCCGCGCCGAGGGCACCTACTACATCGCAATGGAGTACCTCGACGGGCGCACGCTCAAGGAGCTGCTCGTCCGCAACGGGCCGACGCCGATCCCGATCGCGATCGACTACGCGCGGCAGATCCTGAGCGCGCTGTCGTTCGCGCACCGGAACGGGATCGTCCACCGCGACATCAAGCCGCACAACATCGTCGTCGGCGGCGACGGCCGCCTCAAGGTGACGGACTTCGGGATCGCCCGGTCGGGCGCATCCCAGATGACCGAGGTCGGCTCGATCGTCGGCACGGCGCAGTACCTCTCGCCGGAGCAGGCCCGAGGCGCGCCCGTCGATCCTCGCTCCGACCTCTACTCGTTGGGCGTCGTCCTCTACGAGATGCTGACGGGCGCGGTCCCGTTCACCGGCGACACGCCGGTCGAGATCGCGATGAAGCACTTGTCTCAGGTGCCGACCCCGCCCTCGGAGCTGCGACCCGACATTCCGCACGACCTCGACGCGGTGGTCACGCGCGCGCTCGCAAAGGACCCCGACCAGCGCTACGGCTCGGCCGAAGAGATGGACGCCGACCTCGCACGCGTCGCGCGCGGCGTCGCGGTCTCGCGAGAGACCGAGGACGCAATGACGCAGGTGCTCGCCGGGGCCGGGATCACGGCGGCAGCGACGATGGTCACGCGCCCGCGCGGGGTCGCACCGCCCGCCCCACCCGTCTATCGGGCTCCAGGCCAGTACTACGAGGAACCGCCGCGTCGCCGTTCGGTGTGGCCGTGGCTGATCGCGCTCGGGCTGATCATCGCCGGTGGGATCGGCGGCTGGCTCCTCTACAACAAGATCCAGGATCAACTGAACCAGAACAAGCCGGTCGCCGTGCCCGACGTGCGGCTGCTGGCGCGCCCGCTCGCCGTCGCGAAGATCCAGCAGGCAGGCCTCGCGCCGCGCGTCTTCACCGCCCCGAACGACACCGTGCCCGCGGGCCAGGTCTCCGACGAGAATCCCGCCGGGGGCTCCAAGGTCGGCAAGGGCTCGACGGTGACGCTGACCGTCTCGAGCGGCGTGCCGCAGGTTCAGGTGCCGAGCGTCATCGGCCAGGACGTCAACCAGGCGGTGGCGACACTCGCGCAGCTCGGCCTCGATCCGAACATCGTGCGCCAGTACTCGACTGCCCAGACCGACACGGTCACGGCGCAGCAGCCACATGCCGGCGACCGGGTCCCGAAGGGGACGAAGGTGCGGATCAACGTCTCCCGTGGCGCGAAGCCCGTACAGGTGCCGGACGTGACGGGCGAGCCGTTTGCGAACGCCAGGTCGGCGCTCCAGGGCCAGGGATTCACGGTCACGCGGGTCGACATCCAGTCCGACCAGGCGCAGGGCGTCGTCGTTGCCTCCGACCCGCCGGCGGGCAGCAGCGTCGGCAAGGGCGCCAAGATCACGCTGTCCGTCTCGAAGGGCCCGGCGACCACCCAGATCCCGGACGTCTCCGGCCAGAACCAGGCAGACGCAACGTCGATCCTGCAAGGCGCCGGTCTCAACGTCGCCGTGATCACCGACCCGGTCACCGACCCGAGCCAGGATGGGATCGTGCTCTCGACCGACCCGGCCGCCGGCGCCGATGCGAAAGCGGGCGAGATCGTGACGATCCACGTGGGGCAGCTGTCCGCATCGCCCGGTACGACGACGACGCAGACGACGCCGACCACGCAGACGACGCCGTGAGCCGCCGCATTGCCGTGATCCTGGGCGGCCGGTCGAGTGAGAACCCGATCTCGGTCGCGTCGGCGACGAGCGTGATCGCCGCGCTCGAGGCGAACGGCGACGACGTCGTCTCGGTGCAGATCGACCGCGAGGGCCGCTGGCAGCTCGAGCCCGGCCCTGGGAACGCGTTGACGCAAGCGTCGCACGCACCTGGAACCGATCTCGAGCGGCTGCCCGGCGGCGCGGTGGCCGCGACGCTCGGCGACGTCGACGTCGTCTTCCCGGTTCTGCACGGGCCGTTCGGCGAGGACGGGACGGTGCAGGGCCTGCTCGAGCTCGCAGGTGTGCCCTACGTCGGTGCCGGCGTACTCGCCTCCGCGCTCTGCATGGACAAGGACGTCTTCAAATCGGTGCTCCGCGACCATGGGATCCCGGTGACCCAGAACATCACCCTGCGGCTCGGCGACGAGCCCCGGAACCCGTTCGGCTACCCCTGCTTCGTCAAGCCGGCACGGCTCGGGTCGAGCGTTGGGATCACGAAAGCCCATGACGAGGCCGAGCTCCGGGCGGGCGTGCAACTGGCGTTCGAGCACGATGAGAAGGTGCTCGTCGAGCAGTTCGTCGACGGGACCGAGATCGAGGTCGGCGTGCTCGGCAACCGCGAGCCCGTCGCGTCGCTGCCCGGCGAGATCGTCGTCACCCACAACGAGTGGTACGACTTCGAGGCCAAGTACGACGAGGGCGAGATGGACCTGATCGTTCCGGCGCGCGTCGACGAGGCGCAGATCGAACGGGCGCAGGAGCTGGCCGTGCGCGCGTTCATCGCCACCGACTGCGAAGGAATGGCGCGCGCAGATCTGTTCGTGCGCGCCGATGGCGAGGTGCTGGTCAACGAGCTGAACACGATTCCCGGGTTCACGTCGACGAGTGTCTACGCGCGGCTGTTCGCCGAATCCGGTCTGCCGTACGGCGCCTTGCTCGACCGACTCGCGGAGCTTGCGGTCGAGCGGTTCGACCGGCGCGGCCGCCTGCGCTATTGACGACGCTCCGCCGGTTCTGGAATCCGTGGCGGCTGATCGTCGTCCGCCACCCGTCGCTCGGTGATGACGACCGGGCCGCGTTCGACGAGTTGCTCGCGCGCACGCCGTCCGGCGAGCTCGTCGACTATCGCCTGCCGCAGCCGAAGTGGTGGTTCCTGCAACACCAGATCGAACGCGGCTTTCTCGTGCACGGGTCGAACGAACCGGCGATCGAGGAGTTCCGCACACGCGCCAACCTCGACGCGCACCAGCGGCCGATCGAGGCAGTGTTCGCGTCGGACGACGCGATCTGGCCGTTGTACTTTGCGGTCGTCAACCGCCCTGTCGCGCAGAGCTACATCAACTGGTGCGAGCACGTGGGCAACACGTCGCGGTACATCTTCTCGATCGGCTCCGACCCTCGCGACGAGCGCTCGTGGACGACGGGCACCATCTACCTGCTGCCGCGCGCAACGTTCCACGCCACGCCGTCGAGCCGCGAGCTCGTGAGCGAGGTCCCCGTCCGACCCCGGGCGCGGCTGACCGTCGAACCCGATGACTTTCCGATCCGCAGGAGCACGCGCGGCCACAAGAGCGGCGAATCGGTCCGGAGCGTGGCGCTCCGGCACGCGCTCAGGTTGCGGTGACCTCGTTGACCCGAGCGTCGACGAACCCTGGCCCGAGCCGCGTGATCCAGAGCTCGTAGTAGCGAAACGCTGCACCGGAGATGGTGAAGCGCGTCGCGCCGGCGACGGTCTGGGAGGCGGACACGTCCTGCGTGAACGAGGTCGGCGAGTTGCCGCCCTTGACCACGGCGACGAAACCCGGGGTCGTCGTCGTCACGCGCACGGCGTGCAGCGCGACCGTTCGGCCGGGGTCGAGCACGAGCCCGACGCCCGGCTTGCCGGCCAGGCTGGGCGCGTCGTCGTAGTGCTCGGTCTTCCAGAAGGTCAGCCCATTGCCGTCGGTGGCGTAGTGCGCGAGCTCGTTGTGCTCGCCGCCCGTTCCGTACGGGTCGTAGGCCGTGGTCGCGAGCAGGTGGATCGGCGCGCCCGCCGTGGGCGAGCCGCTGCCACGGCCCGGGGAGCGGCCGGTCAGGACGAGCGCCGCAACGACTGCGCCGATCGCCAGCAGCGCCACGATCGCCGCCAGCACCGGCCAGGGCGACAGTCCACCTCGATGCCGTCGAGCGCGCGGCGGGACGATGATCTGCGTCCCTTCCTCGCCGGGCCGGAGCTCGCGCAGACAGCCCTCGAGCTCTGCGCAGAACGCGGCCATCGTCGGCCAACGGTCGTCGGGCTCCTTCGCCATCGCCACCTGCAGGGCGACATCGACCCGCGCGGGTACATCCGGACGTTCCACCCGGACCGAAGGGGGCGGCTCGTTGATGTGGCGCATCGCGACCGCGACGAAGTTCTCCCCCGGAAACGGCACCTTGCTCGTCAGCAGCTCGTACAGCACCACCCCGAGCGAGTAGACGTCCGAGTGCTCGTCGACCCGCCGCCCCTGCGCCTGCTCGGGCGCGATGTAGTCGGACGTGCCGAGCACCGTCCCGGTCTGGGTCATGCCGTGCTGCACGTCGAGCGAGCGCGCGATCCCGAAGTCGGTCACCTTCGCCGCGCCGTCTCCGTTCAGGAGCACGTTCTGCGGCTTGACGTCCCGGTGGACGAGACCCTGACCGTGCGCGAACGAGAGGGCCTTCGCGATCTGGATCACCAGCTCTAGCGCGCGTGCGACCGGCAAGGGCCCCTTGCGCTCGAGCAACCGCTTCAGGTTTTCGCCGTCGACGTACTCGAAGACGATGAACTGCCTGCCCTCGTGCTCCCCGCGGTCGATCACCGCGACGATGTTCGGATGCGAGAGCGTGGCGACTGCCCGCGCCTCGCGCCGGAACCGCTCGACCTGCGCCTCGTCGGAGCCGTAGTGCTCGTGCAGCACCTTCAGCGCGACCTTGCGGTCCAGCAACCGGTCGTGCGCCCGGTAGACGCTCGACATTCCCCCGGTCCCGACGAGCTCCTCGAGCTCGTAGCGGCCTGAAAGCACCTGGCCGACCATCCGCAGGTGAGGGTACTCCTCGTTCGTTAAACCGCTGCTGTGAGCGCGTCTTCCCAGACGTGGAGCGCCTCGTCGAGCTCCGCATCCGAGATCACGAGCGGCACGAGCACGCGGATGCAATTGCCCGCGACCCCTGCCTTCAGAAGCAGCAGGCCGCGCTGCAACGCATGAGCGACGACACGGGACGCAAGCTCGGTCGCAGGCTCCGAGTCGCCCTCGACCAGCTCGATCGCGAGCATCGCACCGAGGCCGCGAACGTCCCCGACCTGAGGCCAGCGCTGCTGCCAGCCTTCCATACGCGCGCGCATCGTCTCCCCGATCGCCGCCGACCGCGCAACGAGCCCTTCCTCCTCGATCACCTCCAGCACCGCCACTGCCGCCGCCTGCGCGACCGGGTTGCCGACGTAGGTCCCGCCGACGCCGCCGGCGACCGGCGCGTCCATGATCGCCGCCTTGCCGAGCACACCCGACAGCGGCAGCCCCATCGCGATCGACTTGGCGACCGTGATCAGATCGGGCTCGACACCGAAATGCTCGATCGCGAAGAACTTGCCGGTGCGCGCGAACCCGCTCTGTACCTCGTCGCAGACGAGCACGATGCCATGTTCGTCGCAGATCTGGCGCAACCCGCGCACGAACTCGGGCGCGGCCGGAATGAAACCGCCCTCCCCTTGCACCGGCTCGAAGACGATCGCTGCGACATCCTCGGCGGCGACGACCGTCGAGAACGCTCGCCGAAGAGCAGCGAGTGCCTGCTCGGGTGTCGGTCCGCGAAACGCGTTCGGGAACGGCACGCGGTAGACCTCGGGCGCGAATGGGCCGAGACCAGCCTTGTACGGGTGCGTCTTCGACGTGAGCGCGAGCGACAGGTACGTGCGACCGTGGAACGCGCCTTCGAAGCCGATCACCGCGTGACGACCGGTGTAGGCACGAGCGAACTTGACGGCGTTCTCGACCGCCTCGGTGCCGGCATTGAAGAACGCTGCCTTGGCCGGCCCGGTGAACGGCGCCAGGCGAAGCAGCCGCTCGGACAGGGTCGCGTAGACCTCGTAGGGCACGACCGTGTAGTCCGTGTGCGTGAACCGCTCGACCTGCTCGATCGCGGCGGCGACCACGTGGGGATGGGAATGCCCGACGTT
The DNA here is from genome assembly GCA_963836705.1 of uncultured Actinomycetes bacterium. Classification (GTDB taxonomy): domain Bacteria; phylum Actinomycetota; class Thermoleophilia; order Gaiellales; family Gaiellaceae; genus PALSA-600. The sequence goes on from CAWIKU010000001.1 coordinate 159,842, forward strand.
CAGGCAGCCGACGCCGCCCGCAAAGTCGATGAACACGTTCCCGTCGACGTCGGTGATCGTAGCCCCGCGCGCCTCTGCAGCGACCAGCGGGAACGTCACCTGGAGCGGTGACGCGACGCTCGCGTCGAGCCGCGCGAGCACCTCGCGTGAGCGCGGGCCCGGCACCTCGGTCCGGAGCTCGATCGTGCGGGTCGCAGCCATCGGGAACGAGCCTAGCGCACCGGTTGGCCGGCCTGCATACCTGAATATCCTTCAACCACCAATCAGTGGGATCTACGGATCGAGATCCGGGATCCGGCCATTGCAGTTCGGGCCGTTTCCGTCATACACTCCCGCGCGACAGGGTGCCTGCCCCCAGCCGGCCCGTACTGACTCCTTCCGATTGCCTCGTCGGCGGCGAAGCTGACGATCCCGCCCGTGTCGGCGCGGCTGGTCTTTCCCGCCGCGATCCCGAAGGCACCGCCCGCGAAACCGAAGCTCGCGGGCGGCAGCGACGACCTCACCTCCTACTACCGCCTCTCGGCGAGCGTCGCCGGAGGGCCTGTGAGCGTGTGGTTCGCGATCCGGCGCGCCGGCGGAGTCTGGCAGCGAGTGGCCGCCGATGACTCCGCCCCGTACCGCGCCTTCCTCGAACCGGGCCGGTTCCGCAAGCACGAGCGTGTCCAGGCCGTCGCGGTCGCGCGCGGCACCGACGGTTCGGTCGCGGCCTCGCCGGTCGGGAGCGTCGTCCCGAATCCGTAGCCTCCGGACAGCCCCTAGACCTCGGGCTGCTGCTCGGGCGTCTCCGGCCCGAGACGCTCGATCACGTCGCGGACGTTCGCCAGCTCCTGCTCCAGATGGGTCTGGTAGGCCTGCAGGCGCTCGACCCAGACGTCGCGGCTGGGGAAGCCCCGGCGTCCGAAGCGGCGGCCGCGGCCGTGGTGCTCGTGATGTTCACCTCCACACATATACGCTCACCTCCTCTCTTCATCACTTGACACTATTACCAGATGATAACCATTAACGGGCGGCACGTATTCCCGCGGTGAGCCGGAGCGAGCTGCACGAGCTCCGCACGGCGCTGCGCCAGGTGCTACGGCGGTTCTGGCGCCGTCGCCCACCGACCGAGCTGCTCGAGCTCGTCTCGGGTGAGCCGCAGCTCGGACGCCGTCACCTGGCCGTGCTCGCGCACGTCGGCGCCGAGGGCGAGCAGACGGTGAGCGAGATCGCCGCCGCGCTCGGCCTCTCGTTGCCCGCGGCGAGCAAGCTGACGACGGAGCTCGAGTTGCACCGCCTCGTGGTGCGTGGCGAGGATCCCGCCGACCGCCGCCGCACGATCGTCGTGCTCGACCCGCAGACGGCCGGGGAGGTGCACGGCTGGCTCGCGCACCGCGACCGGCCGCTCGAGCGCGCTCTCGCGACGCTGACCGTCGACGAGCGGGCCGGGCTGCTGAAGGGACTGCGCGCGCTCGCCGACGCGCTGATGGAAGAATCAGACCATGGTTCTCTCCGACCGCACCATCGCGCGGCTCATCGGCGAAGGCCGCATCGGGATCGACCCGTATGACACCGCACTGCTCCAGCCGTCGAGCGTCGACGTGCGAGTCGACCGGTACTTCCGGGTCTTCCACAACGCGCGCTATCCGTACATCGACGTGAAGCTGCCCCAGGAGGAGCTCACGGAAGAGGTCGCGATCGACGACGACCGGCCGTTCATCCTGCACCCGGGCGAGTTCGTGCTCGGCTCGACGCTCGAGCGTGTGACGCTGCCCGACGACCTCGTGGCGAGGCTCGAGGGCAAGAGCTCGCTCGGTCGCCTCGGGCTGCTGATCCACTCGACCGCCGGCTTCATCGACCCGGGCTGGGACGGTCATGTGACGTTGGAGCTCTCGAACGTCGCCAACCTGCCGATCACGATCTACCACGCGATGAAGATCGGCCAGATCTCGTTCATGCAGCTGAGCGAGCCGACCTCGACACCGTACGGGACGACCTCGCTCGGCTCGAAGTACCAGGGGCAGCGGGGACCGACGCCGTCCCGGTACTGGCAGAACTTCGAATCGTGAAGATCCTCGTCACCGGCGCCACGGGGTTCGTCGGGCCGAGCATCGTGCAGGCCCTGCGCGCCGCCGACCGCGAGGTCCGCGTCCTGGCGCGAGAGCCGGCTCGCGCAGCCGGGCTGACCGCCATGGGCGTCGAGGTGGTCGCGGGCGACGTGACCGACCCGGCGAGCCTGGAGGCGGCCATCGACGGCTGCACGCACGTCGTGCACCTGGTGGCGATCATCAAGGGGCGCCCTGCCGACTTCGAGCGCGTGATGACGGTCGGAACGCGAAACGTCGTCGCGGCCGCGAAGTCCGCGGGTTGCGAGCGCTTCGTGCTGATGAGCGCGCTCGGTACGAGCGATCCGCCAACCGTGCCCTACTACGCTGCCAAGCTGGCCGAGGAGCGCGAGGTGAAGGCGTCCGGGCTCGAGTACACGATCTTCCGCCCGAGCTTCATCTTCGGTCCAGGTGGCGGCGCCCTCGCGACCTTCATGCGCCAGGTGAAGCTCTCGCCCGTGGTGACGGTGATCGGCTCGGGGAAGCAACGGTCGCAGCCGATCTGGCGAGACGACGTCGCCGAGTACTTCGCACGCGCGATCGCCGACCCACGCGCCGCGAATCGCGTCTTCGAGCTCGGCGGCCCAGACACCGTCAACTGGGACGAGCTCTACCTGGCGATCGCGGACGCGCTCGGCAAGCGTCGGACGCTCCTCCACATCCCCGCCGGGCTCGCGCTGGCCGGCGCCCGGCTGACCGAACGCCTGCCCGGGGCTCCGTTGAGCTCCGACCAGGTGACGATGATCGAGGGCGCGGACAACGTCGTCTCGAACACCGACGCCGTCGACACCTTCGCGCTCCCGCTCGTCCCGCTCGCAGAGCAGCTCCGGCGCGCCGCCTGAGCGGCAGGTCGAGCCCTGGCTGTAGTTCCTAGCCGAGCGCAGTGAGCATCGCCCGGGCGACCGTGTCGTCGATCGCGGGCGGCACCGGCTGCGGCCCCGGACGGAACCGGTGGGGTTCGCGGGCGAGCTCTCGCAGCGAATGCGCCTGCAAGGCGAAGCCGAGATCCATCACCTGGATCTGGTTGCCGGTGGCCGCGGTCAGGTTCAACATCTCGCCGCGGCCGAGGAGGCGGATCCGGCCGTGCTGGGAGACGTGCTCGGTGAGCCTCGTGCCCGGACCGAGCGCCGCCAGGTCGATCTCCGAGAAGTGGCCCGCGTTCGCGAGCAGCACGCCGTCGCTCATCAGGGCCAGCTCGCCCGCGCCGATCACGCCCGTCGTGCCGGTGACCGTGATCACCACGTCGGCTTCGGGGAGGGCGCCCTGCAAATCGCGAACGCGCATCCCGTCGAACGCCGCCTCGAGCGCCTTGACCGGGTCCCGGTCGACGACCAGCACCGACGCGCCGTCGGCTCGCAGGGCCCGCGCTACGCCGCGCCCGCAGGCGCCGTAGCCGATCACGCAGAACGTCGTCGCCGCGACGAGCAGGTTCGTGGCGCGCATGAACCCTTCGACGACGGTCGGGCCGACGCCGTAGGTGTTCTCGATCAAGCGCTTCAACGGCGAGTCGTCGATCACCACGACCGGGAAGGGGACGCGCGCCGAGAGCTCAGCCTTGAGCCGGTTCGCGCCGGAGGTCGTCTCCTCCGTCGCGGCGGTGACGGGTACGCCGCGCTCGACCGTCCCGGCGATCAGGTCGGCGCCGTTGTCGAGCAGCAGATCGGGGCCCCAGGCGAGGATCCGCTCGACATGCGCCGCATGCGCAGCCTGATCGTCGGCGTTCGAGGCCCAGACGGTGACGCCGTCGAGCCCGGCGAGGTACGCGGCGGTGCCGTCGTCGGTCGTCGCAGGGCTACCCGTGAGCGCGAGCTCGCAGCCGCCAGCGAGCAGCACCTCCACCAGCACGGCCGTCTTCGGCTCGACGTGCAGGCACATGCCGAGTCGGCGGCCGTCGAGCGGCCGCTCAGCGGCGTACTCCTCCCGCAGCGCCGCGAGCAGCGGCATGTTCGCCCGGGTCCACGCGACCCGGTCGGCGCCATCGGTCATCCAGGCGATTAAAGACGAAGGGCTCCCGCGCGCGCGGGAGCCCTCCCATCCGGTGACCAGCTTGGATTTCGTAGAGGCGCTTCCGGCCGATTATGGCGGCGCGTTAACGCGAGTCCCCCACGCTGGCTAGGCGATTCCCCGTCAGGTTCCGGGGACACACCTCTACGAGCTGGTACCTCCACTGCCCGTACTGGAAATCTCCAACGCCGGACCACCTCCTTTCCGCGGTTGAATAAAACACTAGCGGATCAGGTTGACGGACGGCGCTCGGCCTCGACCGCCGCGCGGACGAAGCAGCGGGCGAGGTGGTCGTTGACGACGCCGCACGCCTGCATGGCCGCGTAGGCGGTGGTCGGGCCGACGAATCGGAAGCCCGCGCGGCGGAGAGCCTTCGACAGCGCGACCGATTCGGGGGTGGTCGCGAGCCAGTCGGCGGCCGAGCGCGGCGAACGGTGGCGGGGCGGCCGGTGCGCCCAGAAGAGCTGCTCGAGCGGAGTGTCGGCCTCCCGCAGAGCAAGGGTCGCGCGCGCGTTCGCGATCGTTGCCTCGATCTTGCCGCGGTGGCGGACAATCGCGGCGTCCGCCAGTAGCCGCCTGACATCCCGCTCGCCGAATCGCGAAACCGCATCCGGGTCGAAGCCGGCGAACGCGGCGCGAAAGCCCTCGCGCTTGCGGAGGATGGTCAGCCACGAGAGGCCCGACTGGAAGCCCTCCAGACAGAGGCGCTCGTAGATGCCGCGTTCGGTCGTGACCGGACGCCCCCACTCGTCGTCGTGGTAGGCGAGGTAGAGCGGGTCGGTCGTCGGCCAGCAGCGTTCTATGTCTCGACGACCTCGACCTTGACCATGCCGTCCTCGACCGTCACCGGATACGTCTCCACCGGCTCGAACGCGGGGAGGGAGAGTGGGCGGCCCGAGCGGAGATCGAAGGCGGAGCCGTGGCGTGGGCAGATGACGCGGCACAGATCCTCGTCCCACTCGCCCTCGCAGAGGGGCCCGTCGTCGTGCGAGCAGCGATCCTCGAGCGCGTACAACTCGCCGGCGCAGTTGTAGACGCCGATCGAGGTCCAGCCGAGCGAGACGATCTTGACCGAGCCCGGCCCAAACTCGGCGAGCGGGGCGACGTCGATCTTCGCCGGCACCTAGTGGTCGCTCCACTACTCGAACTGGAGGTCGGCGGCCAGCCCTTGCCACTCCTCCGGCAGCGGGGTGCCCTTCGCCTTGTTCAGCGCGACCTTGAGCACGCCGAGCCCGAGAATCGCACACTTGAGACGGATCGGCGTCAGCGGGATCCCGATCTCCGCGAGCAACTCCTCCTTGGGCAGGGCGGCGACGTCAGCCGCTTTCCGGCCCTGGACGAGCTCGCTCAGCATCGACGTCGCAGCCTGCGAGATCGCACAACCGCGGCCCTCGAACCCGATCGCGGCGATCGTCTCGCCGTCGTCGGCGAACTTGACCGAGATCGTCACCTCGTCGCCGCACAGTGGATTCTCCCCCTCGGCCTGTGCGTCGGCGTCGGCGATCAGCCCGTGCCCCCGCGGCGACTTGTAGTGGTCGAGGATCACCTCGCGATACATCTGCTCGAGCTCGCTCACAGATACATCTGCTCCAGCTCCGGCGCCGGCCAAGCCGACACCTCCGCTCCCTGGCGGGCTCCGTCGAGCCTACGCCCGCACTCGCTCACGAGAGCTCGCCTTCCCGCTCCGGCGCCGGCCAAGCCGACACCTCCGCTCCCTGGCGGGCTCCGTCGAGCCTACGCCCGCACTCGCTCATACGCCGAACGTCTCCTTGGCCTTGAACAGGCCTGCGATCAGCCGGTCGACGTCGTCGGGGAGCGAGTAGAGGTAGAAGCTCGCGCGCGTGGTCGCCGCGACCCCGAGCCGTGTCATCAGGGGCTGGGTGCAGTGATGGCCCGCCCGGACGGCCACACCTTCCCAGTTCAGGATCTGTGCGACATCGTGCGGGTGCACGCCCGCCAGCTCGAAGCTGACGATGCCGGTGCGCCGGTCGGCCGGCGGTCCGAAGATGCGGATGCCCGGGATCTCGCCCAAACGGTCGATCGCCTGCACGACCAGCTCGTGCTCGTGCTCCTCGATCTTCTCGAGCCCCACGGCGGAGACGTAGTCGAGCGCGATCCCGAAGCCGTACACCTCGGCGATCGCCGGCGTGCCCGCCTCGAACTTGTACGGCAGCTCGTTCCAGCTCGTTCGCTCGAGCGAGACGGAGCGGATCATCTCGCCGCCGAAGTTGAACGGCTGCATCTGCTCGAGCAGCTCGCGCCTTCCCCAGAGCGCACCGGCGCCGCTCGGGCCACACAGCTTGTGCGACGAGAACGCGAGGAAGTCGCAGCCGAGTGCCTGCACGTCGATCCGCCGATGCGGCGCTGCCTGGGCGGCGTCGACGACCATGATCGCGCCTTGCTCGTGCGCCCACGCCGCGAGCTTCTCGACCGGGTTGATCGTGCCGAGGGTGTTCGAGACGAGGTTGTTGGCGACCACCTTGACGTTGCCGCGTGAGGCGATCTCGTCGAGCGCATCGAGCTGCAGCTCGCCCAGGTCATCGATCGGGATGTGCGCGAACTGCGCACCGGTGCGCTTGGCGACGAACTGCCAGGGCACGAAATTGGCGTGATGCTCGAGCTCGGTGATCACCACGACGTCGCCGGGACCGAGGTTCTCGAGGCCCCACGAGTAGGCGATCAGGTTCAGCGCCTCTGTCGCGCTGCGGGTGAAGATCACCTCGCGATTCGACGGAGCGTTGACATAGGCGCGCACCTTCTCGCGTGCGCCCTCGTAGCCGGCGGTCGCCCGTTCGGCGAGGGTGTAGACGCCGCGGTGCACGTTCGCGTACGAATGCTCGTAGAACTCGCGCATCGCGTCCAGCACCTGCCGTGGCTTCTGCGTCGACGATGCGGAGTCGAGGTAGGCGACAGGCTTGCCGTTCACGAGTTCGTCGAAGACGGCGAAATCGGCGCGCAGCGCCTGCGCGTCGAGCCTGGACTCGGTCTGAACGGCCACGCACCCACTGTACCCGGGCGACCTCGACCGGCCACTCGCCGCCATCGTCCCGCTATCGTGGCCCGCCGATGAGTAGCGACTACGTCTTCACGATGTACCGGGCCGACAAGTTCTACGGCTCGGACCGGCAGGTGCTCGCGAACATCTCGCTGTCGTTCCTGCCGGGGGCGAAAATCGGCGTGCTCGGCCCGAACGGGTCGGGCAAGTCGACGTTGCTACGGATCATGGCCGGCAAGGAAGAGACCTCGTCCGGCGTCGCCGAGCTGGCGCCCGGCGCAACCGTCGGCCTGCTCGAGCAGGAGCCCGAGCTCGACGCGGCCAAGACCGTCCGCGAGAACGTCGAGGACGGCGTGCGCGAGGTCCGCGACCTGCTCGACCGCTTCAACCAGATCTCCTCGAGCTTCGCCGAGCCCGACGCCGATTTCGACGCGCTGCTCGCCGAGCAGGCGAAGGTGCAGGATCAGATCGACCGCCGTGACGCGTGGCAGCTCGAGGCGCACCTCGACCACGCGATGGATGCCCTGCGGCTGCCGGAGGGCGAGCGCGATGTCACATCGCTCTCGGGCGGCGAGCGCCGGCGGGTCGCGCTCTGCCGGCTGCTGCTGCAGGCGCCCGACCTGCTGCTGCTCGACGAACCGACCAACCACCTGGACGCGGAGTCCGTGTTCTGGCTCGAGCGGTTCCTCGCCGAGTACAAGGGGACCGTCGTCGCCGTGACGCACGACCGGTACTTCCTCGACAACGTCGCCGGCTGGATCCTCGAGCTCGACCGCGGCCGCGGGATCCCGTACCAGGGCAACTACTCAGGCTGGCTCGAGCAGAAGCAAGAGCGCCTGGCGCACGAGGAGAAGACCGAGTCGGCACGCCGGCGCACGCTGCAGCGCGAGCTCGAGTGGGTGCGCCTGGCGCCGCGCGCCCGCCACGCCAAATCGAAGGCACGGCTCGGCTCCTACGAGAAGCTTCTCGCAGAGGAGCAGAACGTGAAACTCGATCGCGTCGAGATCCACATCCCGCCCGGCCCGAGGCTCGGGGATGTCGTGATCGAGGCTAAGGACGTCTCGAAGGGCTTCGGTGACCGCCTGCTCTTCGAGGGGCTCGAGTTCTCGCTCCCGCCCGCCGGGATCGTGGGTGTGATCGGCCCGAACGGAGCCGGCAAGACGACCCTCTTCCGCATGATCGCCGGCGAAGAGAGCGCCGACTCGGGCGAGCTGCGCATCGGCGACACCGTCGAGCTCGCGTATGTCGATCAGTCGCGCGCCGATCTCGACCCGAAGAGCACGGTGTGGAAGGAGATCTCCGGCGGCCAGGACATCGTGATGCTCGGCAAGCGCGAGATCAACTCACGCCAGTACACCTCGTGGTTCAACTTCAGGGGCGGCGACCAGCAGAAGCCGGTCGGGCAGCTCTCCGGCGGCGAGCGAAACCGCGTGCACCTGGCCAAGGTCCTGAAGAGCGGCGGCAACGTCCTCTTGCTCGACGAGCCGACCAACGACCTCGACGTCGACACGCTGCGCGCCCTCGAGGACGCACTGCTCGACTTTGCGGGCTGCGCCGTCGTGATCACCCACGACCGCTGGTTCCTCGACCGCGTCGCCACCCACATCCTCGCCTTCGAGGGGGACTCGCAGGTGACATGGTTCGAAGGCGATTGGGGCGAATACGCCGACTGGGTCTCCGAGACTCGGGGGCCCGAGGCTCTCGAGCCCCATCGCGTCAAGTTCAAGCCGCTCGTCCGCACGTAGTCCGCAGGGCGGACGCCGAATCGTCCGCTCGGGCGATCCGCAATCGCCGTTCCGGCCGATGACCGGCGGCAGGCGGCCACGGATCATCCCTCGCGACACCACTCGCGAAAGGGAACCCCATGGACAACGCTCGGCCGCTCTTCACACCGCAGTCGCCCGACATGCGCCAGCTCCGCGGCGTCATCGACGGCGAGGTGATCACGCCGGCCGACGCGACCTGGGACGAGGCGCGCCGGGCGTGGAACCTGACGGTCGACCAGCGGCCGGCCGCGGTTGCGATCCCCGAGTCGGCCGCCGACGTCCGGCAGATCGTCGACTTCGCCCGGGAGGAGGGCCTGCGCGTCGCACCGCAGGGAACAGGTCACGGTGCCGCCGCACTCGGCTCGCTCGAGGAAACGATCCTCGTGAAGCTGCACCGGCTGCGCGGCGTCGAGATCGATCCCGAGCGTCGCAGCGCCCGCGTCGAGGCGGGCGTGATCTGGGTCGAAGTCGTGGAAGCTGCTGCCGAACACGGTCTCGCCGCACTCGCCGGCTCGTCGCCCGACGTGGGCGTCGTCGGCTACACGCTCGGCGGCGGGCTCTCGTGGCTCGCGCGCAAGCACGGCATCGGCGCCAATCACGTGACGGCGGCCGAGCTCGTCACTGCCGACGGCACGCTCCGCCGCGTCGACCGCGAGCACGAGCCCGACCTGTTCTGGGCGATTCGAGGCGGCGGCGGCGACTTCGGGATCGTCACCGCGCTCGAATTCGACCTCTTCGCGCTCACGGACGTCTACGCCGGAATCCTCTGGTTCCCCGTCGAGCGAGCAAGCGAGGTGCTGCGCGCCTGGCGCGACTGGACGAACGGCGTACCCGACGAGATGACGTCCGTCGGGCGGATCATGCAGTTTCCGCCGCTGCCGTTCTTCCCGGAGGAGATCCGCGGCAAGTCGTTCGCGCTCGTCGAGGCGATCTGGTGCGGCGACGGACTCGACGGTGCCGCCTGGCTCGAGCCGCTCAGGGCGCTGGGACCGGTCCTCGACACCGTGCAGACGATCGCTGTGCAAGAGCTCTCGCGCCTGCACATGGACCCCGAGGAGCCGGCCGCCGGTGTGGGGGACGGCGGCATGCTGACCGGGCTCGACGACGACGCGATCGACGCGATCGTCACAGGCACCGTCGGCGCACCGATCCTCTCGACGGAGATCCGCCACCTCGGCGGGGCGGTCGCACGCGCCGCCGCGCATCACGGCGCGATCGCATCCTTCGACAGTCCCTACGCCGCCTACTCGGTCGGGATCGCCCCGACCCCGGAGGCGCAGGCTGCGGTCCGGGCGGCGGTGCAGCGCCTCCGCGTGCGTCTCGGGCCGTGGGAGGCGAGGCACACGTACCTCAACTTCAGCGACGGGCGGCGGCCGGCCGAGACGCACTTCAGCGAGTCCGCCCATCACCGGCTGCGGAAGGTGAAGGCCGCGTACGACCCATTGGGGGTGGTCCGGTCGAACCACCCCGTTTGGTAACCGGGTCGACCTACGAGGTCAGCGCTTGAACATTGCCCGTGCTGCGCCAAGCAGGACAAGTGCCAAGAAGAAGAGCATGAGCGCCGCAGCGGGGGTGGTGAGTGGCATCGGGGGAACCTCCGCTGGTTGTGACTGATCGCATGGTCGCAGCAGACCAGCCCGCCCGTAAATCCCTCAAGTCAGTGATTGAGCCGGGAGGGCGAACATCGCCCTTCCGGTCTCAGGCCACGCTCACTGCGGAATGCGAGCTTCCAGCGCCGCGCCGAGCGCCTCTCGTACCGGTGCAAGTTCGATCCGGTCGAGCACGTCCTGGAAAAAGCCGCGCACGATCAGCCGCTCGGCCTCGGCCCGCGACAGGCCCCGGGCCATCAGGTAGAACAGCTCCTCGCGGCTGACCTTCCCGAGCGTCGCGCCGTGTGTGCAGCGCACGTCGTTCGCCATGATCTCGAGGCCGGGGATCGAATCGGCGTGGGCGGTGTCGGACAACAGCAGATTGCGGTTCTCCTGGTACGCGTTCGTCTTCTGCGCGTGCTCTTCGACGCGGATCATGCCCCGCCAGACCGCGCTCGCCCGCTCGCGCAACGCGCCCTTGAAGGCGAAGTCGCTCTCGGTGTTCGGCGCGATGTGCTCCTGGAAGGTGTCGTAGTCGAGGTGCTGGTCACCGTCGGCGAAGTACGCCCCGGTGACACGCGACGTCGCGCCCGGGCCGGCGAGGTCGTTCTCGATCCACACCTTGCCGCGCTTCGACCCGAACCCTCCGATCACCCAGTCGAGCTCGGAGTCACGCTCGAGCCACGCCTTGTGCCGGCCGAAGTGCCAGGTCTCCTGCGAGAGGTTCTGCAGCGAGACGTACTCGATCTTCGCGGCGGGCTCGACGAAGAGCTCGACGACCGCATTCGTGTACGCAACCGTTTCGGGCGACGCCGACGAGAGATCCTCGATCAGCGAGAAGCTCGCACCCTCTTCGGCGATCACGACCATGCGCCAGTAGAGCGACCCGCCGTTCGAGGTCACTTGAACGTAGAGCGGCTTGGTGAGGACGACGTTCTTGGGGACGCGGACGAGCAGCCCGTGCTGCCACCGGGCCAGGTTCTCGAGCGCGAACTTGTCGTCGTCGGGAATCAGCTTCGACGGGTAGTCGGCGGGCAGCAGCTCGAAGGTGACGCCGTCGGGAGCCGAGACGATCTCGATCCCGTCCTCCGTGACGACGGCGCGGCCGGCGACGTCGAGCTCGAGCATGGCCGTTCCGGAGGCTGCGGGGACCTGTTCCCGCGCATGGCCGTTCGAAGCACCCTCGAACCCGCGCAGGTCGGTGAAGCGCCAGTGCTCGTCACTGGTCGAGGGCAGCGGCAGCTCCGCGAAACGGGTCGCGGCCTGTTCGCGCGTGATCGTCGTCATGCCGAGGTCGCGTCGTAGCGGCGGTGCAGCATGAGCGCGTTTCCGTCGGGATCCTGAAAGAACGCCATGTGGCAGACGGGCGTCGCGCGCGTCTCGGCCGCGAAGACGATCCCCTTGCCTTCGAGCTCGGCGCGCGTCTCGCCGACGTCCGGCACGCGCAGCGCGATGTACGCGCTGTGTGGGCCGCTGAACTCGCTGCCCATGCTCGCCATATCGACCAGGTAGAGCGTGACGTTCTCGCCGAGCTGGAACTCGGGAAAGCCGCCGTCACTCGTCTGCTCGAGCCCGAGCGTCTCTCCGTAGAACCGCTTCGACCGTTCCATGTCGGTGACGGGCACCGAGATGAAGTCGGTCCGCTCGACCCTCAACCGACCGACCCCTCCATCTGCAGCTGGATCAGCCGATTCATCTCGACCGCGTACTCGAGCGGCAGTTCCTTGGTGATCGGCTCGACGAAGCCGCTGACGACCATCGCCGACGCCTCGGCCTCGTTGAGGCCGCGCGACATGAGATAGAAGAGCTGCTCCTCACCGATCTTCGAGACCGTCGCCTCGTGCCCGATGTCGACGTCGTTCTCGTCGATGCGGATGTACGGATACGTGTCCGAGCGCGACTCGTCGTCGAGGATCAGCGCATCGCAGACGACCTTCGATTTCGCGCCGTGCGCGCCCTTCGCCACCTCGAGCAGCCCGCGGTAACCGCCGCGACCGCCGTTCTTCGAGATCGATTTGGACGTGATCACGCTCGTCGTGTTGGGCGCGACGTGGACGCACTTGCCGCCCGCGTCCTGATGCTGGCCCTTACCCGCAAAGGCAATCGAGAGCACCTCGCCGTGCGCACCCTCGCCCATCAGCCAGATCGCCGGGTATTTCATCGTCAGCTTCGAGCCGAGGTTGCCGTCGACCCACTCCATCGTCGCGTTCGCCTCCGCGATGGCGCGCTTCGTGACCAGGTTGTAGACGTTCGTCGACCAGTTCTGGATCGTCGTGTAGCGGCAACGCCCGCCCTTCTTGACGACGATCTCGACAACCGCGCTGTGCAGTGAGTCCGTCGAGTAGATCGGAGCGGTGCAGCCTTCTACGTAGTGCACGTAGGCGTCCTCGTCGACGATGATCAGCGTGCGCTCGAACTGGCCCATGTTCTCCGCGTTGATGCGGAAATAGGCCTGGAGCGGCAGCTCGATCCGGACGCCGGGCGGCACGTAGATGAACGACCCGCCCGACCAGACCGCGCTGTTCAGCGCGGCGAACTTGTTGTCGTTCTGCGGGATGATCGTCCCGAAGTACTGCTTGAAGACGTCTTCGTGCTCGCGGAGCGCCGTGTCGGTGTCGAGGAAGATGACGCCCTGCGCCGTCAGATGCTCCTGCAGCTTGTGGTAGACGACCTCGCTCTCGTACTGTGCGCCGACCCCGGCGAGGTACTTCTTCTCGGCCTCGGGGATGCCGAGCTTGTCCCAGGTGTCCTTGATGTCGGCCGGGAGGTCCTCCCACGACTCGGCCTGGTTCTCGGTCGGCTTGATGTAGTAGTAGATGTTGTCGAAGTCGATCTCGCCGAGAGACGGCTGACCGCCCCACGTCGGCATCGGCCGCGCCAGGAAGTAGTCGAGCGACTTGTGGCGGAACTTCCGCATCCAGTCCGGCTCGCTCTTGTGCGACGAGATCGCGTCGACGAGCTCGTGCGACAGACCGCGGCCCGACTTGAAGAAGTAGTCCTCAGGGACATTGAAGCCGTACTTGACCTCGTAGTCCGAGCCGATCCCCTGGACGACCTCTGATTCAGTCTGCGCCACTTAGCACCGCTTCCTTCTCTTCCCATTCCTCGTATCCGGACACTTCAAGCTTCTGAGCGAGCTCCGCGCCGCCCTCGGCCACGATCTTGCCGTCGACGAACACGTGCACGAAATCCGGCGTGATGTAGTTGAGGATGCGCTGGTAGTGCGTGATCACGAGCGCACCCATGTCCGGCCCGACCAGCTGCTGCACGCCTTCGGCGACGACCTTGAGCGCGTCGATGTCGAGCCCCGAGTCGGTCTCGTCGAGGACGGCGATCTTCGGCTCGAGCATCGCCATCTGCAAGATCTCGACCCGCTTCTTCTCGCCGCCCGAGAAACCGTCGTTCAGGTAGCGCGACGCAAGCTCGCGGCTCACCTTCAGGTCGTCCATCTTGGCGAGGAATGCCTTGCGGAACTCGGGCACCGGCATCGGGCTGTCGACGCCGCCGTTCCGAGCCTTGCGCACGGCGTTGATCGCCTGCCGCAGGAAGTTCGTGACGGTGACGCCGGGAATCGCGTGCGGGTACTGGAAGGCGAGGAACAGGCCGGCCTGGGCTCGTTCGTCGGCGCCGGCCTCGGTGATGTCGACGCCGTCGAGCAGGATCTGGCCGCTCGTGATGACGTAGGCCGGATGGCCCGCGATCGCGTAGGCGAGCGTCGACTTGCCCGAGCCGTTCGGGCCCATGATCGCGTGAACCTCGCCCGAGGACACCCTCAGATCGACACCCTTGACGATCTCGGTGCCGTCTTCGAGCGCGACGTGCAGATCCTTGAGTTCCAGCGTAGCCAACGTTTTGACTCCTATCGACGAGCGAAGACGCGATTTCTCGCGGGAGTTCCTGCCCCCATCGTAGCCCAGCGCACCCCGGCGGGCGACAGGCGAGGTCGCTACCATTGGATCCGATGCCAGGCTGGATCGGACTTCCGGAGCTGCTCATCCTCTTGGTCGTGGTGCTGATCTTCTTCGGGCCGAAGCGGCTGCCGGAGATGGGACGCTCGCTGGGTCGCGGCCTGCGCGAGTTCAAGGAGTCCGTGACCGGCAACGATCACGACGACGAGCCGGCCGCCGCCCTGCCCGCCGCGAGCGAGACGACGGCGTCGCCCGCTCCGGCGCCGGCGCGCGAAAACGAAACCATCGTCTAGCCGGCCATGAAGCGCCTGCCGCGCCGCCTGCAACACGGCGAGGAGGCGACGCTCGTCGAGCACCTCGACGAGCTGAGAAGCCGCATCTTCGTGGTGCTCGGCGCCGTGACCCTGTCGCTCGCCGTCACGTATGCCTTCCATCACGAGATCATCCGGTGGTTGAACCAGCCGCTGCCGGCGGACAAGCGGCACCCGATCACGTTCGGGGTCGCCGAGCCCTTCCTGACCTCGGTGACGGTGTCGCTGTACGCAGCGCTGCTCATCACGCTGCCGATCATCCTCTGGCAGCTCTGGTCGTTCCTCGCCCCGGCGTTCGATGACAAGACACAGCGAGGTGTTCGCTGGCTCGTTGCCCTCGCGACCCTGCTCACCATCGCGGGCATTCTCTTCGGCTACTACGTCGTGCTCCCGGCGGCGTTGAAGTTCCTGACGAGCTACGACAGCAACCTCTACAACATCCAGATCCGGGCGAAGGACTACTACTCGTTCGTCTCGCTCGTGCTGCTCGCCGTCGGGATCGTCTTCCAGGTACCGCTCTTCGTGCTCGGCCTCGTCCGGATCGGGGTGCTGACCTCGGCGAAGCTCCGCCGCAACTGGCGGATCGGCATCGTCGTGATGACCGCGATCGCGGTCGCGTTGCCGGGTGTCGATCCAGTGACGACGCTGCTCGAGATGATCCCACTGATCTCCCTGTACCTCGTCTCGGTCGCGCTCTCCGGCTTCTTCGAGCGTCGGTGGCACCCGGAGACGGCGACCGCGGCCGAATGACCGAGCTCTCCGCCGACTGGGTGGTGCCCGTGGACGGGCCGCCGATCGAGCACGGCCGGGTCGTCTACGAGCACGGTGCGATCGTCGACGTGTCGCCCGGTCGCTCGGCCCGTCATTTCGAGGACGCCGTGATCTTCCCGGGCATCGTCAACGCCCATTCGCACCTCGAGTACTCGGGCTATGCCGGGTTCGGGGACGGTCAGCCGTTCGGTCCCTGGATCGCCCTGCACGCCGCGCGGAAGACGCTGCTCGACGACGAGGCGATGCTGGCGCTCGCACGGCAGGGCGCCCTCGACTCGCTCCGCTCCGGAATCACCACGACCGCCGACTACAGCTTCTCCGGTGCGGCCGCGACAGCCGCGGGCGAGCTCGGGCTGCGAGCGATCGTTTACATCGAGGTGTTCGCGCTCGAGCCCGACATCGCGGCGAAGCGCTTCGCCGCCAAGGTCGCGGACGTCGAGGAGAGCAGCCTCGTGCGCATCGGGGTGTCGCCGCACGCGCCCTACACCTGCTCCGTCGCGGTGTACCAGTGGTGCCTCGGGCTCGGGATCCCGGTCGGCACGCACCTGGCCGAGTCGGCGAACGAAAACGAGTGGCTCGAGCACGGCAGCGGACCGCTCCAGGCGATCGCGCAGCTGCTGGTGCCGCCGACAGGGCGGCGCGCCGTCGCGACGCTCGAACCGGTGCTCGGTCCCGAACTGCTGTGTGCGCACTGCGTGGAGCTCGACGACACCGAGCTCGCGCTGCTCGCCGCCCGCGACGTCCCGGTGGCGCACTGCCCGCGCTCGAATGCCCTGCTCGGGTGCGGCGTCGCGCCGCTCACCGCCCTCCGCGCCGCGGGCGTCCGAGTCGGTCTCGGGACCGACTCGCCTGCCTCGGCCCCGTCCTTCGACGCGTTCGAGGAGATGCGGGCAGCCGTCTACGCCGCCCGGGCGCGGGAGAAACGGCCGGAGGCGCTGCTGGCGGCCGACGCGCTCTCCCTCGCCACGATCGATGCGGCCCGCGCACTGCGAATCGACGACCAGGTGGGTACCCTGACGCCCGGAAAGCGTGCCGACCTGACGGTGCTGTCGCTGTCCGGAAGCCCCTACCATCCGGTGGAGGATCCCGCGGCGGCGATCGTCTTCGGCGGCTCGCCCGAACGAGTGATCGAAACGATCGTCGACGGCAAGGCCCGCTACACCCACACCGAGCGAGAGGAACAGTGGCGAGAGGTACGCAACACCGCAAGCGCCGCCCGGCACAGAATGCTCGCGCCGCCGCAGTAGCGGCGCCGAAGAAGCAGAAGCCGCCGCAGTGGCAGGAGGAGCTGTTCTTCCAGCGCCTCCGCAACCACGCCAAGTGGGCGTACGTCGGCCTGGCAATCGCCTTCGTGCTCGGCTTCGTGCTGCTCGGCGTGGGCTCGGGCTCCACCGGGCTCAGCGACGTCTTCCAGAACGCGTTCCACTTCGGTTCGAGCGGCACCTCGCTCAGCTCGCTCCAGCACAAGGTGGAGAAGCAGCCGCAGAACGCGATCGCCTGGCGCGACCTCGCGACGGCCTACGAGCAGAAACAGCGCACCGCCGACGCCGTCGACGCGCTGCGGCGCTACACCGCCCTCCGCCCGAAGGACCAGGACGCGCTCAGCGAGCTCGCCTCGCAGTACTCGACCCTGTCGCAGACCTACGCCGCCGATTACCAGGCGGCGCAGGAGTCGGCGCAGGCGGCATCGCCCGGCTCGACCTTCGCCCCCGCGCCCTCGACGACGTTCGGAAAGATCTTCAACGATCCGAACGGCCTGCAGGATCCGATCGGCGCGGTCATCTCGGTGCAGGCCCAGCAAAAGACCCAGACGGCGCTCGCGAGCTATCAGGCAGCCCAGAAGAGCGCCGAGGCGGCGCTCAAGAAGGTCGCCACGCTGGCGCCGCGCGACGTCACCGTCCAGTACCAGCTCGGTCAGGCGTCGCAGCAGGCCGGTGACTACAAGGGCGCTGTCGCTGCCTACCGGCGGTTCCTGAAGCTGTCGCCCGAGGACGTCGATGCCCCGCAGGTCAAGCAGCTCTTGAAGCAGGCGATCTCGCTCGCAGCTTCCAGCGCCGGCTCCGCCGCCACTGGTTAGACTCGCACCGCGAGCGTCCCTCGCCCAGACGAGACATGAACTTCGACATCAAGACACAGCAGCTCTCCGACGACGCCTTCGTGATCTCGCTCGCAGGCGAGGTAGACCTCTACACGGCGCCGGAGTTCAAGCAGCAACTGCTCGAAGTGATCGCGCGCGGTGCGACGCAGGTGATCGTCGACTTCACGTCGACGACGTTCATCGACTCGACCACGCTCGGTGTGCTGGTCGGCGGCGTCAAACGGCTACGACCGGCCGACGGGCGACTATCACTCGTCTGCAGCGACGCGAACATCGTCAAGATCTTCGAGATCACCGGCCTCGACCGCGTTTTTGACATCTACGCGACGCGCGACGAGGCCGTTGCAAGTCTCCCCGCCGCCACCCAACCGTCCTCGTAGCCCTGAAGAGCGTCCTCGCACTCACCGTCGTCCTGCTGGCGCTGCTCGCGTCGGGCTGCGGTGCGGTGGGCCGCGTCACCGAAGGAGACCCGGCGCACGGCAAGCAGCTCTTCCTGCAGCCCGCCAAGCCGTCGGATCCGTCGTGTTCGTCCTGCCACACGCTGGCCGACGCGAAGTCGACGGGCACGGTCGGGCCGAACCTCGACGACGCGTTCTCGTCGGTCAAGACCGGGGTGTTCTCGTCCGAACAGACGATTCGCGACGTCGTCCGCGGCCAGATCGCCTATCCGGAAGAGCCGATGCCCGCGAACCTGTACGAGGGCCAGAACGCCGACGACATCTCCGTGTACATCGCGAAGTGCAGCGGCAATCCGAACTGCGGTGTCACCGCCACGAAGCCCGCCGGCAGCGCCACGCCGCCCGCAACGACGACGACCGGGGGCGGCTCGGCTCAGCCCGACGGCAAGAATGTGTTTGCGAGTGCCGGCTGCGGCGGCTGTCACACCCTGAAGGACGCCGGCACGACCGGGAACGTCGGCCCGAACCTCGATCAGCTGAAGCCGTCGGAGGCCACGGTGCAGCACCAGGTCGAGACCGGCGGGGGGGCGATGCCGTCGTTCAAGGGCCAGCTCTCGGATGCCGAGATCAAGGCCGTCGCGAAGTACGTCTCCAGCGTCGCAGGCAAGTAGCGCGCAGAGAGGCGCTGCGAGCGGTCAGCCCTGCGGCGGCCGCGGACGGAAGGCCGTCGTTTCCCTGCCGAGCACGATGTACGGCGGGTAGCCGGCGCCGAAGTCGACCTTCGCCAGCTCCTGCCACCCGTTCTTCCCGTAGAACGCCCGCGCTTTGCGCGAGCCGGCCTGCGCCGTCAGGACCGCCCGGTCGTACGGTTGGCGGGTCAGTAGCTGCGCGAGCAGCGCGCTGCCGAGCCCTCGCCGCTGGCGTGCGGGACGCACGTGGAGCTCGACGACCTCGTAGTGCGGCGGGTCGAGCCACTGCGTACGCTGCCGAGCCGTGAGCGCTGCGGCGACGTGCTCGGTCCACCAGCGGCCGTAGGCGCCGGCGTAGCCGTAGGCGAAGCCGACGAGCTCGCCCTCCTCGCGCGCGACCAGGAAGACGAAGTCGTCGCGCCCGACGTGGGCGGGCAGGCGCTCGCGCGCCCACTCGTCGGAGAGCGCCCCCGCCCCGAGCGCAGCCCGATGTACGTCTCGCAACGCCGCACGAAGGGGCAGCGGATCGACCGGCTCGATGGTCAGGTGCCGAGCCGGGGGAACCGTGATCGGCGACGAATTGCCGTTCACGCGTCCCCCAGGTCGACGACGACGTGCGTGAGCGAGATCTCGAACCGCTCGCGGGCCTTCTCGACCACGCCGCGCTCGAGCCAGTTGGAGCGGCCCGCAGGATGGGTCGAGAGAATCAGCTCGTCGGGCCGAAAGGTTCGCATCGCGTCTTCGATCGCCTGGATGGGATCGTCGTCTCCGATTTCGCCGTCGGCCTGCAGACCCGCGGCGCGCATCGCCGCCAGACTCGCGTCGAGCCGGATCTGGGCGGCCTCACGTGCGTCGTCCTCGTCGGAGACCCAATGCCGGAGCTGTGAGTTGAGGGCCGGGCAGACCACGCGCACGCGCCCGCCGGCGCCGACACGCTCCCGCACCTCCGCGAGCAATTCGGGACCACCGACCGTCTCGTTCGCGACCACGAGGATGCGCCGCTCGTCGGGCTCGTGCGGAGCCGGCACCTGCTTGACCGGCCGCTCGCGCTCGCCTCGGCGAAGCAGCCAGTAGACGACTCCCGCCGTCAGGATCACGAAGACCGCGACTCCCAGCCACGTGTTGATCCACGACGCGATGACGATGGGCGCGAAGTAGCCGATCGTCAGCCAGACGAACCGGAACGCTGACTCTTCGCTCCGGAAGGGGTTCGGCATGGGCTAGAGCAGGTACACCGTCACGTACACGACGATCCACATCACGTCGACGAAGTGCCAGTAGATGCCGCCGAGCTCGACGCCATGGTGATGCTCCGGCGTGAAGTGCCCGCGGAACGCCCTGATCGTCATCACGCTCAGGATCGTCAGCCCGATGAACACGTGGGCGCCGTGCAGCCCGGTCAGTCCGAAGAACGTCGCCGCGAAGGAGGTATCGCTGGTGTTGAAGCCGATCCGGTGGTACTCGATCACCTGGGTCAGCAGGAACGTCAGCCCGAGGCAGACCGTCAGGAACAGACCCGCCTTGAGCCCGGCCCGATTGCCCTTCTTCACCGACGAGTCCGCCCAGTGCATGGTGAAGCTCGAGGTGACCAGGATCAGCGTGTTGATCCCCGCGACGAACGCCGGCCTGTGGAAGCCGTTCGGCGGCCAGACGCCGTCGACGCCGTTGTTGACGACACGGTCGAAGAAGTAGACCGTGAAGAACGCGCCGAAGAGCATGATCTCCGAGGCGATGAAGAGGTACATGCCGAGCACGGCCGGCGGGACACGCGAGCTGTAGTGGATCGGCGGCGGCCCGTGGTGCTCGTGTGCGTCAGCCGCCGCGCTCATACAGCCACCTCTTGCCGAACAGGTGAGATCACATGCTCGACGGGCAGCTTCGTGTCCCTGCGCAGGCGCTCGACGAGATCGCGGCGCAACCAGCCGCTCCGCTCGCCCGGGAACGTCGAGACGATCAGCTCGTCGAC
The DNA here is from genome assembly GCA_963836705.1 of uncultured Actinomycetes bacterium. Taxonomy (GTDB): domain Bacteria; phylum Actinomycetota; class Thermoleophilia; order Gaiellales; family Gaiellaceae; genus PALSA-600. Next base: position 180,418 of record CAWIKU010000001.1, read on the forward strand.
GCGTTCGTCGTTCACCGCTTGCCGCGCTGCGGTGTACGGGTCGGGGTGCACGACCTGACCGTGGGCGTCGATGCCCTCGCCCCGTAGCACACTGAGTGCGCGTCGCAAGCGACGGTCGGCGTCGGAGTGCTCCTCATCGTCGCTCTGAGGCGCAACGATCAGAAAGCTGGCCGGGCTCTGGGCCGCACGCTTGCGGATCCGGTCGAGCAGCTCGTCGGAGACGACGGTCTGGTTCGCGATCACGAGGACGTTCGCCTCCTGACCCGGCTCATTGCCGTCCGAGACGACGTGCCGGACCGGCACGCCTTCGGCCGCAACCCGGATCTCCTCGACGACGTTGCGTCGCATCCACCCGGAGCGCTCGGCTGGATGGGTCGAGACGATGATCTCGTCGACCTTCGGCTCGAGTTGCGCGAGCGCGTCCTTGACGGCCTGCACGGGCCCGGTCTCGACGACGAAGCCCTGGGCGTCGACACCATTCTCGCGAAGCGCCTTCAGCGTGTGATCGAGCCGGCGGCCGGCTGAGGCTCGCCTGGTGTCCTCGTAGACGACATACCCCTGGCTCGGCTCGTTGACCGGCGCGATCACCGTCACCAGATCGTCGTCACCGGCGGCCTCGCCGCGCATCGCGTCGAGCAGGGTTTGCGACGCCGCGGTCTCGTTGGCGATCACCAGGATGTGCATCAGTCGACCGCCACCGGTTCCTGCTCGCGCGAGGCGAAGATCGCGTGCTTCGCACCCGGCACCCCGTACTCGTACGGGTTGCCGACGACCTGCGGGACCTCGTCGAAGTTGAACGTCGGAGGCGGCGACGAGACTTGCCATTCGAGCGTCAGCGAGCGCCAGGGGTTCGCCGGGGCGATCGGACCATGCGCCCACGAGCGCGCCATGTTGTAGAGGAAGACGAGCGTCGAGGCGCCGAGCCCGAACGAGGCGATCGAGATGAACAGGTTGATGTCGGCGAATCGATGTGCGTAGTCGGCGACGCGGCGAGGCATCCCCTGCAACCCGATGTAGTGCATCGGGAAGAACGTCAAATTGAACCCGATGAACGTCAGCCAGAAGTGCAGCTTGCCGAGCCGTTCGTTGTACATCCGGCCGGTCATCTTCGGGAACCAGAAGTAGATGCCCGCGAAGATCGTGAACACGGATCCGCCGAAGAGCACGTAGTGGATGTGCGCGACGATGAAGTACGTGTCGCTCGCATGGATGTCGATCGGCACCGACGCCAGATAGATCCCCGACAGCCCACCGAGCACGAACATCGAGATGAACCCGGTCGCAAACAACATCGGTGTGTTGAAATGGAGCTTCCCGTTCCACATCGTCGCGAGCCAGGAGAACACCTTCACCCCGGTCGGCACCGCGATCACCATCGAGGTGACCATCATCGGGACGCGGAGCCAGGGCGCCATGCCGGCGACGAACATGTGGTGCGCCCAGACCGAGAAGCCGAGCACGAGGATCGCCAGCAGGCTGAGCGCCATCAGGCGGTAGCCGAAGATCGGCTTGCGGCTCATCACGGCGATGATCTCGCTGATCAGCCCGAAGCCGGGCAGGATCATGATGTAGACGGCCGGGTGCGAGTAGAACCAGAAGATGTGCTGGTACCCGAGCACGTAGCCGCCCTGTCCCGGCCCGGACTCGAAGAAGTTCGTGTGCAGGACGCGGTCGAACATGACGAAGAACTGCGAGCCGGCGATGAACGGCGTCGCGATCACGACGAGCAGCGACGTGGTGAAGTTCGCCCACACGAGCAGCGGCATCCGCCAGAACGTCATGCCTGGCGCGCGCATCGTGATGATCGTGACGAGGAAGTTGAGCGCGGTCATGATCGAGCTCGCGCCCGCCCACTGCACGCCCATGTTGAAGAACACCTGCCCGAACGGCTGATGTGAGCAGAGCGGCGCGTAACACGTCCAGCCGGCGGAAGGACCGCCGCCCGGGACGACCATCCCCGCGATCAGCATCGTCCCGGCGATCGGGAGCAGCCAGAACGAGAGCGCGTTCAGCCGTGGGAACGCCATGTCGGACGCGCCGATCATCAGCGGGATCACGTAGTTGCCGAGCCCGGCGAACGCCGGGATCACGAACAGGAAGATCATCAGCGCCGCGTGGTTGGAGATGAGGACGTTGAACGTCTGCGGGTTGAAGAACTGGTCTCCCGGCTGCGCGAGCTCGGCGCGGAAGAGCATCGCGAGCATGCCGCCGATGCAGAAGAAGATGATCGTCGTGACGACGTACTGGACGCCGATCACCTTGTGGTCGGTGTTGACCCGGAAGTAGTCGCGCCATGACTTCGCGCCATGACTCGAGTGATCCTCGGGTCGCGTGGGGCGCCCGGTCGCGTAGTAGAACCAGTAGTCGAAACCGCCGAGCCCGACGAGGAAGCCGAGCGGCGCCGTCACGAGCTGGACGGTCATCAGGACCGAGCCCTTCCAGACCGGCTCCCAGCCCGCGAGCCAGCGGACCAGGAGCGGGATCGCGAGGCCGATCCCGATGAAGATCGGCGTCACCCAGAGGACACGCAGCCAGCCGGGCGCGGTCAGTCGGCGGAAGCCGGTGGGCGCCGGAGGCGCCGCGTGCGCGTGGGTTGCGACCACGTCGCTCACGTTACCGCGCCTGCCCTGCGAGGTATGCGACGAGCTGATTCAGCTTGTCGGGCGGAATCTGCGTGCCGAAGTTGGGCGGCATCACATTGGGGTAGCCCGGTGCGAGGTACGCCGCCGGGTCGACGATCGACTCGTGGATGAAGGTGGTCAGCGGACCGCGATTCGCCTGTGCCGCCGCTTCCTTCAGGTTGTCGAGGTCGGGACCGACCTTGCCGGCGGCGCCGGCGGCCTTCAGCGTATGACAGCCACCACAGCCGTTCTGCAGGAAGACGGTCAGCCCCGGCGCGCCGGCCGGCGATTTGCCGCCGCCCTTCAGCCACGTGTCGAACTTGGCCACGGGGAGGATGTCGACGTGGCTGCGCATCAGCGCGTGGCCGAGCCCGCACAACTCCGTGCAGATCACCGGGAACGTACCGGTGCGGGTCGGCGTGATCACGAGCGAGTTGACCTGGCCAGGCACAGCGTCCTGCTTCTGCGACAGCTGCGGCACCCAGAAGGAGTGGATGACGTCGTTGGACGTGATCTCCAGCTTCGTGTGCCGGCCCTTGGGAATCGTCAGCGAGCCGTAGCTCTTGCCGTTCGCATAGGTGAAGGTCCAGGCGAACTGCTGGCCGGTGACCTTGACGACCAGCGGGTTCGAGCCGGCGTTCCCGTTCTCGGCCAGCACGATCGCGCTGACGATCGAGATCGCCGTCACGAGCACCGCCGGCACCGCCGTCCAGACGATCTCGAGTGTCGTGTGGCCATGCGTCGGCGGTCCATCGGAGTCGTCATCCGGCTTGACCCTGAACTTCCAGACGGAGTAGGTGAGCACGGCGGCGACGACGGCGAAGACGCCGATGCAGATGGCGGTCGTGAACCAGAAGACGAAATGGATCCGGGTCGACTCCTTGCCTGCCGACACGGGCAACCACGGAACCAGCAGCGCTACGGCCGTGGCGATGGCAGCCGCGACCAGACCGATCGCGAGGAGTTGAATGATCGATCCGCGGCGCACGCGCGCCAAGATTAATGCAAGGACCGGAGCCCTGGAGGAGAAGCCAACTCGGGGCGAGCTGCTAGCTCGTCGGTTGTGCCGAGACGTCGAGCACGAGGATCGCATCCCCATCGGGGAGCGACTCGTAGTGCGCCGGGAAAGTGTTCGGCAGGGTGAGCGCGTCGATCACCGCAGCCTCGCGCTTGTCGCTGCCACTGGCGGGCGGCGAGCGGAGCGGCAGCGTGTTCCTGAGCGGGTGATCCAGCTCGGGCTGGAGGTCGCTCTTCCGCAAGAAGACGGCGCTCGTGCCACCGTCCTTCACGGTCTGCACGAGTGACACCACCTGGTCGACGTTCTTCAGGTACTTGAAGGCGTAGAGCGAGAGCTCGAGCGCCTCGCGACGGAGCACGCGCTCCTCTCCGGCAGTGGTCGTCGCCTCGAGGGAGCAGTTCGACTGCAGGCCGCAGAAGGCGTAGATGAGCGTCCTCCCGGTTCCGTAGAGGCCGATGTACGGGTCGATCTGACCGTTCTGGTTCAGCCGCCGGACGCCCACCGCTTCGAGGTGGATGCCCTGGACGTAAGGCGCGTGCTCCTGCACGGCGACCAGCTGTGTCCCGTTCGGCGCTCGGTAGTTCGGTCCGAGGCGGAGTGCGATCTGATGCGCGCCGATCAGGCCCTGCTCCGTGGGCTTCCAGGTCGACCAGGCGGTCTGCGCCTCGTGGTGTTGGCGCGTCAGCAACACGATGAACCCGGCGACGGAGAGCCAGAAGGCGAGCGCGAGGACTCCATAGGCAATGCGGAACTGGTGCTTCTCCCTCACAGCCGCGGCCACGCGCTTTCCGCCAGGAGGTCGACCTCGGGCAGCTCAAGGTGCTGCGCCTGCAGCAGATGGACGACCTCGTCACCGTGCAGCTCGCGCCGTTCGACGAGCGCGTCCGCGACATGCTCGACCGCGTCCTTGTTCCTCTCGATCAGGTGGTGCGCCGCGAGGTACGCCTGCCCGAGCATCTGCTCGACCATGGCGCGCTGGCTCGCATCATGGAGCACTGCAGCCTCCATCTGGCCTGACCCGGTGCGGTTGACGATCTGGGTGCCGATGCGCTGGAAGCGTTTCATCACCCGCTCGCGCGCCTCGTCCTCGGACTCGTCGTCGCAACGAAGCTCGACGAATTCGGGCGCCATCCCGCACGCGCCGACCATCCACGCGGCCCGGTCGGTCGCGGCCTGCACGTCACCGCCCACGCCCGTCGAGTTCTCGCCGTAGAAGACTCGCTCGGCCGCCATCGCGCCGAGCGCCCAGATGAGGCGCGCCATCTCCTCGCTGCGCCAGGACGAGAACCGCTCCTCCTTCTGCATCGCCATGTGGTGCCCGAGCGAGCCGCCGCGACTGCGGATCGAGAGCCTGGTCGACTCGGCGCCCTTCAGGTACGCGTGCGCGGCGATCGCGTGCCCTGCCTCGTGGATCGCGACCGCGCGCGTCTCCTCCGGAACGTACTCGACGTTGATCGCGGTGCCGGACTCCACGGTCGTCATCGCCTCGACGAGGTCGTCCCACCCGAACGCTTCGCGGCCCGAGTGATGGGCGATCGTGAGCGCCATCGAGCAGACCTGCTCGATCATCGCCGGCGAGTAGCCCATCGTCATGCGCGCGAGCTCGTCGCGACGAGCCGGGCGGTCGAGCTCGGGGGCGTGCGCGACGCGGCCGAGGTAGAGCTCGAAGATGTCCTCGCGGTCGTGCTTCGTCGGCGTGCGGAACCACACGTGACGGCCCATCCGCCCCGGGCGGGTGAGCGCCGGGTCGAGCTGCGAGATCGGCACGTTGGTCGCGCCGATGAAGTAGATCTGCTCCGAGCGCGGCCGCGGCGGCGGCAGGCGCAAGGACCTGCCCCTCACCTTCGCGGGCACGACGTAGAGCGCGTCCAGCAACGTGTTCGTCATGTTCGTCAGGATCCGGCGGCCGAGCGGCGGCCCGTCGAGACCGTCCATCACGACGAGCAGCTGATTCAGCGCCATGCTCCCCTGGCCGCCGAACATGCCGCCGCCCGCACCCGGAAAAGCCCGGTTGGCCAATTGGTACAACCGCGACGGCGCCTGCCGGTCGGGCGCGCGTAAGGCGAATTGCTTCTCGCGCCAGGCCCGCGTCTCGAGCACGAGATCGCTCGACTGCTCGAAGGTGGGCTCCTCGAAGCCCTGGGCCGCGCCGAGCGCGTTGCGGCGCATCCCGACGGCGTCGATCTCGTCGATGAAGACGATGCACTGACCGCCCCATTTGCGCGCGAGCCGCTTGGCCTTGCGTGCGAGGTAACGGACGAGGATCGAATCGAGCCCGACGAAGGTCTGTGCGAACCCGGAGCCGGGAATGGTCACGAAGGGCGAGTTGAAGCCGGTCGCGATCGCTTTGGCGAGCATCGTCTTGCCGGTTCCCGGCGCGCCCAGGAAGAGGAGGCCGCGCTCGCGCTTGCCGCCGGCTTGCTCGAAGCGCTCGCCGGACTGCCACAGGGAGACGATCCGCCGAATCTCTTCCTTCGCCTCGGCCTGGCCGCGAACGTGCTCGAGCTTCACACCCCATTCGGCGTCGCCCGGCTGGTAGCCGCGAATCTGCGAGATCCCCATCGCCATCATCGGCCCGAAGAAGATCAGGAAGTTGAACAGGAAGAAGAACGGCAACACGACGAACTGGCCGAGCACGCTCGTGTTCGTGAACAGGGCCAGCGGGTGGAGGACGCCGTGTGCGGTGTCGGCCCAGGTCAGATCGTGGCCGAAGAACCCGAGGAGCACCCACGAGATGGTGATCAGCACGATCAGCCGCCACGTCCACCGCCAGAAGGTGCGCCAGAAGGACAGGCGGCGGCGCATGACGATGTCCTCGGTGCGGAGCTGCTCGCGCTCCTCGCCGAACAGGCTCGGCGAGGCGATGAAGTGGCGGAAGACGAGGTCGATGAGGCCGCGGAAAGCGGCCACCTCGAAGAGGGTCAGGAGCAGCGCGTAGCGGACGGCGAGGCCCTGGTGCTCGTGGAACCAGACGAAGGCGACGGGCGAGGTGAGCACCGCGACGACCGTCGCCGCGCGCGTCAGGGAGCGCCACTGATCGCCGAGCGCCGGCGCGACACTTGCGGGAGCGGTCAGGTCCGCCGTCGCCATCCGCTGAGGTTAGACGGGCGTTTGATGGGGTTGCTCTTGTGTTCTTGTTAAGCGTCCAAGCGGTTTTTGCCCCCGATGTCCCGATGACACTTGACAGCTGTCGTGAGTGATGTCATAGTGACATCATCATGAATCTGACTATCGTGCTCGAAGGGCTCCAGGAAGATCTGCAGGGACTCGCCGACCTCGGCGACGAGCGGTCCGCCCAGATCGCGCGGCGCCTCGGCGACGCGCTCGGCTCGAATCTGCGGCTGAAGCTGCTCGACCTCCTCTCGCAGGCCGCCCTCGAGCTCAACTCGAAACTGCCCTCCGGCCACATCGAGGTCCGCCTCGCCGGCCAGGAGCCCGAGTTCGTCTTCGTCGACGCACCCGGCGAGAGCGCCGGCACCGTCGGCGAGGAGCTCTCAGCGCGCATCAGCCTGCGCCTGCCCGAGTCGCTCAAGTCCGCCGTGGAGAAGTCGGCGGAGCGTGAAGGCGTCTCGACCAACGCATGGCTCGTGCGCGCGATCGCCCGCGCGACGGAGTCGCGCCCCGTCCATCACAGCGGCAAGCGCCTATCCGGCTACGCCCAGAGCTAGGGAGATGACGATGCAGAAGACATTCGACGTGACCGGCCCGGTCGAGCTGGAGATCAAGCTCAACTCCGGCGAGATCGAGGTCGAAGCCATCGACGGCGCCCAGCAGGCCGAGGTCGAGCTGATCGCGCACGACGAGGCTTCGCAGGAGTTGATCGACAACGGCCGGGTCGAGCTCCAGCAGCATCAACAGCGGCCACACCTCGTGATCGACCTCCAGCAGCGGAAGAGCGGAGGCTTCAACCTCGGCTCGCTCTTCGGCCGGTCGGGCATCTCGTGCCGCGTCCGCGTCCCGACCTCGTCGTCGCTGACCGTCCGCACCAAGTCCGCCGACGTCGCCGCTCGCGGCGCCCTCAGCGCGGCGACGGTCGCGACGGCCTCGGGCGACGTCGCGCTCGACCGCGTCGAAGGCAGCGTGAACGTCAAGAGTGCGAGCGCCGACGTGAGCATGCGCCAGGTCGGCGGAGGCGTCCAGGTCCAGACGGCCTCCGGGGACGTGGAGGTCGACGTGGTCCGCGGGCCGATCAACGTGACGAGCGCCTCCGGCGACGTGACGATTCGCGAGGCGTACAACGACGTCAACGCCAATACCGTGAGCGGCGACCAGGAGCACGCTGCCGTGCTCCGCGGCCGTCTCGCGGCCAACTCGGTCTCCGGCGACGTGCACATCGGCGTGCGTCGGGGCTCGAAAGTCTTCCTCGACTGCAACACCGTGAGCGGCGACACGACCTCGGAGCTCGATGTCACAGCAGAGGCCCCGACGACCGACGGGCCGATGCTCGAGGTCCGCGCGAAGACCGTGAGCGGCGACATCCTGATCACGCGGGCGCCCGCGCCCGCCGACGAAACACCTGAGGAGGTGCACGCATGAACCGCCTTTCGTGGGACACCACCGCACCGCGCCGTCTGACCGGCAAGCGGTCGTCAGCCAATCCGCGGCCCGAGACGGCCGTCGAGACCGAGGCTGAGCTGATCCACATCGCCTGGGACAAGCCGACCCGCATCTCTCCGTTCTAGGCGGCGCTGTCCCGACCGGACACTCGCGAACCTGGTTCGAACGACGTTCGAACCAGGTTCGCTGCTGTTCGGCCCCGTTGACAGACCGACCTCAGCCCCGACAGGACAGATCGGGCACCAAACGGCGTCAGCCCGTCAAGGGGAAGCCGAGCTCGTCGGCCACACGCGCGGCCATATCCGCGTCGACGACCCAGTCCGAGCGCGGCGACGCGGTCTGCTTGGGACAGCCGAACTGGCGCAGCTTGTTCCGCACCCGGTACTGGACGAGCTTGTACTCGTCGCGCGTGACCACCACGGCGCGTGTCTCGTCGGCAGTGAGCAGTCTGCGCGCCAGTTCGGCGGCGTTGATCGGATACTCGCGCTGCTCGGCGTACTCCTCACCGCGCAACCGGGAGAGCGCGCGGAGCCAGTCCCTGCCGTCCTCCGTGCGCGACCAGCGCGCCACCCGGATGCCGAGCCAGGCTCCGCCGAGCCCGAGAAGGGCCAGTACTGCTATCTCGATCGCGTCGCTCCAACCCACCCGATCTCGCTTCTCCACATCGTCGAGACCAAGCCCGCATTTCCGGGCCGGAACAATTTAATACCCAAAGAGACAGGCCTTCTACACCCCGCGAGCCGGTCCAGCCAGAGGTTCAGGTTGCGCCAGGCCCCCCGACCCGTCCTCCTGCCAGGAAGAGGACGCGCACCAGCGGGTTCGCCGGGTCAGTGAGCCGCGAAGTAATCCAAGCTTCGACCTCGAGATTGAGAGAACCCGTCCCGGTCTCTCGGCGGATCTGGTTGCTCATGCGTTGCCGTCAGTCGTGGATGGTTGTCGCGCGCCCGCGACCGGCAGATAATCGGCCACGATGCCGCAACCACCCGACGACGGGCTCCGCTTTGCGGTGCTGGGACCCGTCGAGGTGCGCCGCGACGGGCGCCCACTCGCGCTCACCGGACTCCGGCAGCGAGCGCTCCTCGCGTTCCTCGTCCTCCACGCGGGCGAGCTCGTCTCGAGCGATCGACTGATCGTCGCACTGTTCGGCGAGGACGCCTCGAGCGGGGCTGCGAATGCGCTCCAGCAGGCGGTCTCCCGGCTCAGGCGAACGCTCGGCGACGACGGAGCGCCCGATCAGACCGTTCTCGTCACGCGACCGCCGGGCTACGTGCTCGATATCGACCCGGACCGCGTCGATCTGAAGCGCTTCGAGCTCCTCGTCGCCCAGGCCCGCGAGAGGCTCGAACGCGGTGACCTCCCGGGCGCGGCGAACGACCTCCGCGACGCCCTCTCGCTCTGGCGCGGACCCCCGCTCGCCGACCTGACAGAGCTCGAGTTCGCCCAGGGTGAGATCAGGCGACTCGAGGAGCTGCGATTCGGCGCCGTCATGGATCGCATCGACGCCGAGCTCGCACTCGGCCACGGGCCGGACCTCGTCGCCGAGCTCGAGGGCCTTGTGGCCGGTAACCCCTACCAGGAGCGCGTACGCGGCCAGCTGATGCTCGCGCTCTACCGGTCGGGTCGCCAGACGGATGCGCTGCAAACGTTCCGCGAGGCACGTGAGCTCCTTCGGGACGAGCTCGGCCTCGAGCCAAGCCGCACGATGCAGGAGCTCGAGCGGGCGATCCTCGTCCACGACGCGAAGCTCGACCTTCCCGTCCGCGGCGGGCCGGAGAAACAGCTCGACGTCACCGTTTGCCCGTTCAAGGGGCTCGCATCGTTCGGCATCGGGGACTCGAGGTTCTTCTGCGGGCGCGAGCGGATCGTCGACGATCTCGTCGCGCGGCTCGCCGAGAACGCCCTCGTCGGCGTCGTCGGGCCCTCCGGCATCGGCAAGTCGTCGGTGCTGCGCGCCGGCCTACTACGAGCCCTCGCTCTGGGTGCGCTCCCGGGCAGCGAGGGCTGGCCGGCCGTTGTGATCAGGCCTGGAGGCCGGCCGCGCCTGGAGCTGGAGAGCGCCCTCGAGGAGACGCGGACGGCCGACCGCTACGTGCTCGCCGTCGATCAGCTCGAGGAGCTCTTCACCGTCTGCGACGACGAGGAAGAGCGCCGCGCGTTCATCGAAGGGCTCGTCGCCGCCGTGCACGCAACCGGCCGTCGCGCCGTCGTTGCGCTCGCGCTCCGCGCCGACTTCTACGGCCGTTGTGCGAACTACCCCGAGCTCGCCCGCCTACTCTCCGGGAGCCACGTTCTCGTCGGGCCGATGCAGCGAGACGACCTGGCGCGCGCGATCGCGGTGCCCGCGGAGCGGGCGGGTCTCGAGGTCGAAGACAGACTCGTCTCGGCCCTCGTCGACGACGTCCTGGGTGAGCCAGGAGGATTGCCGCTCCTCTCGACGACGCTCCTCGAGCTGTGGCGCCGCCGCGACGGCTCGGTCCTGCGGCTCGCCGACTACCGCGAGGCGGGCGGCGTGCACGGCGCGGTCGGCCGGCTCGCCGAGCACACGTACGCCGAGCTCGACGACGGCAGCAAGCGGCTCGCCCGGCGGCTCATGCTGCGGCTCGCCGCAGGGGACGCCGACAACGCGGTGCGCCGTCGCGTTGCCGCCGACGAGCTGACACGCGGAGACAGACTCACCGCCGCGGTCCTCGAAGTGCTGGTCGACTCGCGACTCCTGACGATCGACGACGGCTCCGTCGAGGTCGCACACGAGGCGCTCCTCCGGGAGTGGCCGCGCATGCGCGAATGGCTCGAGCAGGACGCGGAGTCACGACGCCTGGAGGCACACGTGCGAGCGGCGGCGCGCGACTGGGACGGCGGGGGCCGCGTCGATGCCGACCTCTATCGCGGCCCGAGACTCGCGGCCGTTCTCGATTGGCAGACGGGCCACGCGGAGGAGCTCGGTGGGCTCGAGGAAGAGTTCATCGCCGCGAGCCGATACGAGAGCGAGCGAGAGCTCGAGGCGCAGAAGCAACGCAACCGACGACTGCGTGTTCTCGCCGCAGTCACCTTCGGGTTGCTGGTGCTCGCGCTCGTGGCGGGCGCCGCGGCGCTCGTGCAACGCGGTACAGCGCGCAATGCGGCACGCGATGCCCTTGCACGGCAGCTCGGCGCGGAGGCGCTGACCGAGCCACGGATCGACACGGCGATGCTGCTGGCCCGCGAGGCTGTCAACCTGAGCCCGTCGACGCAGACGGAGAGCACGCTGTTCGCGACGTTGCTGCGCAGTCCCGGAGCGCTCGCGACGTTCACCTCGCCGATCACGTCGCGACCGCAGCGGCTGAGCGTGAGTCCCGACGGCCAGACGCTGGCGGTCGCCGACAACAACGGCGCCACGCGCTTCTACGATCTCGCACGGCGTCAGCTCCGCGCCGCGGTCGTCCGGCTCGGTTTTGGAGTGCCGCCGACCTTCACTCCCGACGGCAAGGAGTTCGTCGCGTTTGCCGGCGTGTTCCACCCAGAGCTGAAGCTCGCCGACGCACGCACGCTCAGGCGCCTCGCCGTCCTCCCGTTCGATCGTCGCTTTCTGACCTCGGCGACCTGCGGTGCCCAGGTGCCTACGTTGGGCACACGCCATTCGCTCGACCTCGTGTATTGCACGACGCGCCCTGACGGCTCTGATGGGCCTGCGTTCATCGACCGTTGGAGCCTCACCTCGCATCGCCGGACAGTGACGGGACGGCCGCTCGGAATCGTGGGTGCAAATGCAACGCAGTCGATCCCGGGCGGCCGGCTGCTCGTGGCCGGAGACCACGAATTGCTCGTCCTCGACGACCGGACGCTCCGCGTGCTTCGCCGGGTCCCGCTCCGACTACCCGAGACCGTCAATGCCGCCAATGCGGAGGCTCTGAGCAACGACGGCCGGATGCTCGCTGTCGGTGGCTTCGACGGAACGGTGCGATTCGTCGACCTCCGCACGGGTCAGACGCGGCTTGCGCACAGCGGCCTTGCGAGCGTCTCCTCGGTCGCGTTCTCCCCCGACGGCAGAACGCTCGCGACAGGGGCGCAGGACGGCACGGTGGCGCTTTGGGACGTATCGTCGGGGACGATCGTCGAGCGGTTCGAAGGTCACGCGACGCGTGTGCTCGGCCTCGCGTTCGCGCCGGACGGCAAGACGCTTTACTCGTGCAGCCTCGACGGCGCGATCTTCGCGTGGGACATCGGTACTCGTCGGCGCTTCGGACGGTCGTTCGGGAGCTCATCCGGACCCCTGTTCGTCACCGGCCCCGACGAACGGTCGAATACACCGCCGCTCGCCGTCTCACCCGACGGAAGGCGATTCGCCGCGCGCGCCGGACGGACACGTGTCGCGATCCGGGACACCAGTTCTTCGCGGCTCGACGACGCGTTCACCGTCAAGACCGGAGGTGACGTCGGATCTCTGGCGTGGTCGAAGAACGGCCTGCTTGCGGTCTCGGGCGACGAAGGGCACGTGCAGCTCTGGGATGTCTCGGGGCGGCCACGGCTCGTGCGCGAACTCCACGGACTGCGTGCCGTCACCAGGTACCCCGAAGCCGTGACAGCGCTCGCGTTCTCGCCTGACGGCGCGCTCATCGCGGCCGGCGACGTCAATCACACCGCGCCCGCGATCCAGTGGCGCTTCGGGACCGCCGCCGTCTGGGACGTGGCGTCGGGCCAACTCCTCTGGAAGGCGCGAAGCAAGCGCGGGTGGGTGAACAGCGTCAGCTTCTCGCCCGACGGAGCGAATCTCGCCGCCGGCGACGAGTCCGGCATCGTCGCGCTCTACGACGCCCGGTCCGGCCGTCGCGAGCGGAAGATCGCGGTCGAAGGGAGCGGCGACACGATGCTCGCCTACGAGCCGAGTGGGACGCTGGCGACGGGCTCGTATGAGGGGATCGTCCAGCTCTGGGATCCGGCCACCGGCCGGGAGCTCGGCAAGCCGACGGCGGCCGCGGCTGCGCCGGTCTCGAGTATTGCCTTCGGCCCGACGGGCGCGACGTTCGCAACCACCGGCGGCTCGGACGGAATCGCGCGGCTCTGGACGACCGCCTCGCTGCAGCAGTTCGGCAGCAACCTGCCCGGGGCGCCGAACTTCTGGGGGCACGCCGAGTACACGCCGGACGGAAGCCACCTCGTCGTTGTCTGGGAGGACGGGACCGGCTCGATCTGGCCGACGTCGACGGGGGCGCTCGAGGCGCATGCGTGTGCGGTCGCCGGACGCAACTTCACTGGCGCAGAGTGGCGGAAGCTGGTCGGCGGCGCATACCGGACGACCTGCCCCGGTCAGCCGGCCGTCAGCGGGGCATAAGCGCGCGGTCAGCGCCTCGCCGGAACCTCCACGCACCAGGCCGCACACCGCGGCCACGGAAGCGAAGGAGGCACTGAGATGCCCGCACTGCACAGAGTCCTCGTAGTCGCAACGTCCGTCGCCATGCTGAGCGCCGTGGTCGCCGGGGCGGCGAACGCGGAACCGAAGAACCAGTGGCCGTTCACGCGGTCCACCGACTCGCGCGCTCTGACCCAGAGCCGGACGGTCCGCATCGTCGATCCGGCGCCAATGCCGGAGCCGAAGAACGAGCTGCCCTTCACCCGCCGCGTCGACACGGGCGGAGCCGCATCCGGAGACGTTGCCACGCCGACGGCCGGAGGCGGTTCGAGCGGCATCGACTGGCCGCTCGCGGGCTGGGCGTCACTGGTCGCGATCTCGCTCGCGGGCGGTGCGTTCGTCCTGGTGCGCGGAGCGCGGGAAACAACCCGAAGCCGGCCGGCCGCCTGAACGCGGCTCCACTCAGGGGGTGGAGACGCCTGGGAGGGAGAGGCAGCACCCACTGCCGCCTCTCCCTCCTCTCCGAACGGCAACCCCGGACTTCCAACAACCGCGGCGTATCCGTCGCGACCCGAAAGGAGCACGACATGAAGAAGATCGCCCCGCTGCTGGCTGTTCTGACAGCGGCACTCGGCCTGGTCGCCTCGGCCTCGGCCTCGGCCCCAGCACACGTCACCGTGACGGTCGTGCAGGCGACGCCGGTCGCCAACTTCTCGTGCACGCCCTACGGCTATGCATGGGACGTCCTCTCGACGTTCACCGTGACTCGGCGCTCGACGCTGTTCTACGACAGCGACGGGAACCTGGCCAAGGAGATCCGCCACGTCGACTTCACCGGCACGCTCTATCGCTCCGACAACCTCTCGGCCACGATCCCATATGCCGGCACGTGGAACCGAACGCTGGACGTCGCTGCGAACACGGTCACGAACACGGGCCTGATGCGGTACAGCCACCCGGACGGGAGCGGCATGGTCTCCATGGACCCAGGCAGAACCGTTTTCGACGCCACGACGTTCGACACGCTCAGCGATACCGGGCCGACGAACGCCGACTGGCAAAGCGGCGTCTGCGCGTACCTCGCAGCGCAGTGAATCATCCGGTGGGGCGGCCGCCCTGGCTGCCCCACCGCAACCCGTCATGATGACGCCGTGGGATCGCCATCGTCGGAGGAGCTCGACGCACACGTGCGCCGTGTCCACGGCGGCGTCGTCGATCTCCATTTCGACCTGCTGCTCGACCTCTATGAGAAGCGCGCCAGCAAACGCGAGCCGATCGGCGTCCTCGGGCGCGACTTCTGGCAGGGGTTTCACGACGGCGGAATAGGGCTCGTCGGCGCGGCGATCTTCCTCGACGACCGCTACCTGCCGGAGCTCGCACTACGCGTCGCGATCGACCAGCTTGCGCTTCTTCACGAGGAGGTCGCGCACGATCCCCGCTTCGCCGTCTGCCGCGACAGCGCTGAGATCGAGGCGGCCCGAGCCGGCGGCCGCATCGGCTTCCTCCTCACGATGGAGGGCGTCGAGCCGCTCGGATCTGACATCCACCTGCTCCGTGCCTTCCACGAGCTGGGCGTACGGTGCATCGGCCTCACCCACGTCCGCCGCAACCTGGCCGGCGACGGCGGGCTGATCGCGCCAACCGGGTCGTCGCCGCAGGGACTCTCTCCCTTCGGGCGCGCAGTCGTCGATGCCTGCGAGGAGCTGCGGATCTTGATCGACCTCGCGCACCTGAATCCCGCCGGCGTGGACGACGTGCTCGACCGCACGCATCGGGCCGCTGGTGATCAGCCACACGAACCCGCGCCGCTTCTACGACGCCGAGCGGAACAGCAGCGATGCGCAGATGCAAGCTGTGGCCGAGCGGGGTGGCGTCGTCGGCATCAGCTCGGTGCTACTCAGCCCGTCCAAGGACGGTGCGACCGCCGCGGCATTTGCGGATCAGATCGCCTACGTCGCCGAGCTGATCGGCATCGACCACGTCGGACTCGGATTCGACTTCTTCGACTTCATCTATCGCGCGATGCCGCCGGAGGAGAAGGCGGTGTTCGAGCAGGACCTCGCGACCGTCCATCTTCCCCCCGACCTGCTCCATCACGGGGACGCTCCGACGGTCACACGACTGTTGGTCGAGCACGGGTTCGGCGATGCCGACATCGCCAAGGTCCTGCGCCAGAACTGGCTGCGCGTGTTGAGCAGCGTCGACCCTCCGGCAGCGGCCGGCGCCCCGGCGGCCCAGCTTGGCCGATCCACGTAGCCAAGTCCAAATCGGGGCGTCCGCAGGCCGGTAAGTGGCGGTGAACGGATCGAACCTTCACCTTGGGATTAGGAGAACCCTCCTCTCTGCGCTTACGGAATACCTCCTCTTATTTGCACTCGCGTTCGGCGTGATCCCGTGAGAGGCTGACTTCATGCAGTGGGCACTGCTGGCAGGCGTGCCAGAGGAGGAAGTGCGCGGGATCCTTCAGATCGCACGTCGCCGCAGCTTCGCGAGAAACGAGATCGTCTGCCACCGCGGTGATCCCGCCGACTGCTGCCATCTCATCGCCAAGGGTCGATTCGCGGTCAGGACCATGACCCCGCTCGGCGACACCGTCACCGTCGCAATCCGAGGGGCCGGCGCGACGTTCGGCGAGATGGCCCTGCTCGTCGAGGACGCGAAGCGCATGTCCACCGTCGCCGCGCTCGAGCCGGGTGAGACGTATTCGGTCTACCGAACCGACTTCGATCATGTGCGTGCAAGGCATCAGGACATGGATCGTTACCTCTGTGCATTTCTCGTGAACGAGGTACGAACGTTGAGCGAGCGGCTGCTCGAGGCGCTCTACATGCCGGTCGACCAGCGTGTGCGTCGCCGTCTCGTCGAGCTGGCCGAGCTCTACGGCGACGGAGGCGCCGGGCCGGTCAACGTCCCGCTGACGCAGGAGGTCATCGCCGAGCTCGCCGGTGCCACTCGACCGACCGTCAACCAGGTGCTGCGTGACGAAGAGAAACGCGGCACGATCGAGCTGGCCCGAGGGCGCATCGGCATCCTCGACGTGTCGCAGCTCGTTCAGCGCCGTTAGGCGCTCGCTTCTGTTCCCGCGACAACAGTTGCTGCGTCGGCACGCGAAACGACCGTGGTCGAGTTAGGCCGTAGCTTCGAGCCAGTCGGTCGCACAGGGCGACCGAGGTGAACGAAGGAGACTGACATGTCCCGCAGCTCAACCTCACTCGTGCTCGGCGTAGTCGCCCTCCTCACGGCGCTGCTCGCCGGTGCCGCGAACGGCGCGCCGCCGAACTCGAGCCCGTCGCAGCAAGCGATCCGCGCCCTCACGCTCCGCGGCCAGGCGCTCAACCAGACGTACCACCTCGGCCAGTCCGCCGGCCCATCGAAGCAAGCGATCCGCGCCCTCACGCTCCGCGGCCAGGCGCTCAACCAGACGTACCACCTCGGCCAGTCCGCCGGCCCATCGAAGCAAGCGATCCGCGCCCTCACGCTCCGCGGCCAGGCACTCAACCAGACGTACCACCTCGGCCAGTCCGCCGGCCGGACGGGGAGCTCCTTCGCCTGGGTCACTGTCGCGTTCGTAGCGGCGGCGGCGTTCGTCCTGATCCTGGTGGCGTTCGCCGGCACAGTCGGAGTCCGCAGGCGCCGCGCCGTGATCGCGGTCTGACTGCACACTCGACGTCGTATGAGCTCGCCAGACGCTGACGCAGCGCCCGGCGAGCTCGTCCGCCTGGAGGTCTTCAACGTCATCGGGGCGGAGAATCGCGATCAGTGTTCGACGCAAGCGGAGCGGGTCGACTAGAACGGCAGCTCCGACTGCGCGAGGATGAGGGCGTGGAGGACGAGGTCAGGCCCGTCACGGCGCTCTTCGCCGACATCGTCGGGTCGACCGCGCTCGGCGAGCGCCTGTTGCCAGAGGAGGTGAAGGCGCTCGTCGGCGAATGCGTGACCCGCATCAGCGGCGCCGTCGAGGAGTTCGGTGGAACCGTCCAGGCGTACCAGGGCGACGGCATCTGCGCGTTGTTCGGCGTCCCGGCGGCGCACGCCGACGACCCGGAGCGGGCCGCGCGCGCGGCGCTGCGCATCCTCGAGATCGTCGGCTTGTACTCCGAGGACATCCGCGTGGCGTGGGGGATCGACCGCTTCAACGTGCGCGTCGGGATCAACTCGGGGCCGGCGGCGGTCGGGACTGTGGGCGTGGCGACGCCGCAGGCGGTCGCGTTGGGCGACACGACCAACGTCGCCGCTCGGCTCGAAACCGTGGCCGAGCCCGGAACCGTGCTCGTCGGCGACGGCACTGCCCGTCTGCTCGAGCGCAGATTCGTGCTCGAGGAGCGCGGTCCGCTCGCCGTCAAGGGACGCGCTCGCCCGGTGCGGGCGTGGCGGCTCCTCCACGCTCGCCCGACCGACCAGTCCGGCACGACGACGCCGACGGTCGGGCGCGACGCCGAGCTGGCGCGCCTGCGGACTGCGCTCGCGGAGCTTGCGCGCGGCCGCGGCCAGATCGTCCTCATCAGTGGGGAGGACGGGCTCGGCAAGTCGCGACTCATCGCCGAGCTGACCCGCGAGGCCGGAGAGGTCACGCGCCTCGAGGGTCACTGCCCGTCGTACGGCGGGGACGCGCTGTATCGGCCGTTCGTCGAGATCCTGCGGGAGTGGCTCGGCGTCGCGGAAGGTGATGCCGAGATCGCCGTGCGGACCAAGGCCCGGGCGCGCCTCGGCACGCTGCTGGGCGCACGGCTCGACGCGCTCATGCCGTCGTTCGCGCGGCTGCTGGGCATCAAGACCGAGAGCGACATGCCCGTCGACGTCGAGGTGGCCTACGCGGAATGGATCCTGGCGCTCGCGCGCAGCCGCCCCGTGCTGCTCGTTGTCGAAGACCTGCAGTGGGCCGACGCGGCGACAGGCGCACTCGCCGAGCGTCTTCTTTCCCTGACGGAACGCGAGGCGCTCATGCTCGTCTTCAGCTTCGCGCCGGCGACTCCATCCGAGGCGACGCGACTACGGCTGGCCGTTCTCGGCGAGTACAGCCACCGGGCGAGCGAACTGACACTCACGCCGCTTGCGGACGAGGCCGCGGACGCGCTCGCCCGCACCTTCCTTCCCGGTCTTGATGCGGCGACGACGGCCACCCTCGTCGCGCGCGCGGCCGGCAATCCGTTCTACCTCGAGGAGCTGCTGCGCGCCGTCGTCGAGGGCAGCGTCGTCGACCGTCGCCGCACGTGGACGCTGACCGTGGGGTCCGCCGAGCTGATGCCGCCGGCGCTCGAGAGCCTCCTCCTCGCGCGGATCGACCGGCTGCCCGACGGAGCGCGCCGGCTCGCCCAGGTGGCGGCGGTCGTCGGGCGCACCTTCCCGGTCCGCGTGCTGGAAACCGCCGCGGACACGGACGATCTGGACGGCGACCTGACGACGCTGCTGCGGGCCGAAGTGGTGCGCGAGGTGAGACGGTATCCCGAACTCGAGTGCGCATTCCCTCACGCCCTGCTGCGGCAAGCCGCGCTTTCCACGCTCACAGCGGGACGCCGGCGCGAGCTCTACGGCCGAGTGGCGGCCGCCTTCGAGGAGCTCTACGTCGCGACGCTCGACGAACATCTCGAGCCGCTCGCGCACTACTACGCACAGGCCGAGGACCGGCCGAAAGCGGCCGAGTACCTCGAACGGGCCGCTGCTCGCCAGGAGTCCCTCGGGGCGTCCGTGCAAGCGGCTCGGCTACGCGAGCGCGGCGGGCCTTCTCTAGAACCCGCCGATGTGAGCATGTCCGGGCTGCACCGTCGAGACCCAGACGAGCCCTGAGCCGGTGGTAATTGCGGTCACCCCGTGACCGACCTTGATCGACTTCACAAGGCTGCCGCCGTGGGGGTCGAGTCGGACAACCGATCCGGCATTCGGGCGGGTGAGCCAGACCCCGCCCTCGCCCGCGGCGATCTGGGAGGTATTCGGCCCGGTCGAAGTGGAGCCGAGGGCCGTCGTGGTTGCTGGAGCGACCCGCCAAACCTTGCCCGGCTCGTTCTTGCTGACCCAGACGGTGCCCTCGCCCACGGCGACGCTCGAGCTGCAGCAAAGCAGCGTGATGGCGCCCGACGTCGGTGGAGCCGGTGATGACGTTCGTGGTTGCGTCGAGACGCGAGACGGTGCTGACCTCGGCGATCCAGACCGCTCGTGGGCCGACGACGGCGTCGGTCGGGCTGTGGTCGTCTTCGACCGTGACGAGCTTCTGCGAGTTCAGGTCGTAGCGCAGGATCTCGCTCCCGCCTACCCAGAGCAGCCAGACACTTCCGCGCGCGGCGCCGGCAACGTTCAGCAAGGAAGCGGACATGCCGCCTGGGAGACGGCCGTGGAAGTGCAGTGGCACCAGGCTGATGGAGTTGAGCTCCGGATTGATCCGGAACAGCTGGCCTTCGAGCGTCGTGACCCATACGGATCCGCTGCCGGCGGCGATGTCGACCGGTGTGCCGGTGATGCCGCCGATCACGTCGGTCGCCTTCCGGGTCTTGGCGTCGATACGGGTGACCGTGCTGTCGTCCTCGTTGGCGACCCAGATGGAGCCGAAACCCGACGTGATCGCGGCCGGGTTCTTTCCGACCGGGACCGAGGCGACGAGCTTGTTCGTCTTCGGGTCGATCGCGCCGACCGCGTTGGGCGGCAGTTTGGAGATCCCACTCCCGCCGCGCGTCAGGAGCACCGCGACGACGGCGGCTGCGATGACGACTGCTGCAGCGGCCCCGGCGATCAGTCGCCAGTCGAACCGCGTCGCGGCCGCGGACGGCGGTCTGGGGATCTCGCCGCTCGAGACGCCGAGTTCCCGCCTCGCGGCTTCGACAAGCTCGCGGCAGGTTGCGTAACGCTCGTCAGGCTGCTTTGCCATCCCTCTTGCGATCACGTCGTCCACGCCCTTCGGCAGCTCGGGGCGCGCGGCCGAGGGCGCGGGAGGGGGATCCTGGATGTGCGCCCAGATCGTCGCCACCTCGGTGTCCTTTTCGAACGGCTTGGCGCCGACGAGCGTCTCGTAGAGCACGCAGGCCAGCGCGTAGACGTCGGCGCGACCGTCGACGGGCTCTCCCTGGATCTGCTCCGGCGCGACGTAGTCGACGGTGCCGACGAGTTGCCCTGTCGCGGTGAGGCCGGACTGGGAGGACGCTTGCTTGGTCAACCCGAAGTCCGAGACGTAGACGTGGTCGTCCTCGCCGATCAGGATGTTGCCCGGCTTGACATCACGATGGACGAGCCCGCGCCGGTGCGCCGCGTCCAGACCTGCCGCCGCCTGTCCGACGATCGCAACCGCACGAGCTGGTGGCAGCGGGCTGGAGCGGCGAAGCAGCTCACGCAGGTCCGTGCCTTCGACGTAGCGCATGGCGATGTAGAGAACACCGCCGCTTTCATCGGCGTCGTACACCGGAACGACGTTCGGGTGATCGAGCGAGGCGGCCAGCTGCGACTCCCGTAGGAACCGCTCGCGGAAGCGATCGTCGTCGGCGAGCTCGGGGGCCATCAGCTTCAACGCCACCTTGCGGTGGAGTCGCAGGTGCTCGGCCAGGTACACGCTCGACATCCCGCCGCGACCGAGCAGACGCTCGATCCGGTAGCCGGCGAGCACCAAGCCGACGCGGGGATCGACGACGCTCACGGCCTCCTCATCACGCGCTACCTAAGCACTGCGCCTGGCGAATTACTAGTCGTATGCTCGCCTCGATGGTCGCTCGCTCCGAGCCCGGCGTCGGCGACGCGGTCGGGCACTACCGGCTCGATGCTCGGTTGGGCGAGGGGGCGGTCGGGGTCGTCTACCGCGCCCGGCGCGAGTCGAACGGCGCGGTGGTCGCGCTGAAGCTGCTGAAACAGCGACTCGGCGAAGACGAGACCTTCCGAGCCCGCTTCGTGCACGAGGCGAGAGCGGCGCGGCACGTCGAGCACGATCACGTGGTACCGGTGCTCGACGCGGGCGAAGCCGGCGGAACGAGCTACCTCGTCGCGGAGTACGTGGCGGGGGGCTCGCTCGAGGATCGACTCCGCGAGGAGGGCGCGCTCCCGATCGGCGAGGCACTGCGAATCGGGGCGGAGGTGGCGACGGGGCTCGACGCGCTCCACCGCGGCGGGCTGGTCCACCGGGACATCAAGCCATCGAATCTGATGCTCTACGAGGACGGTCGCGCGGCGATCACCGACTTCGGCCTCGCGAAAGGACCGGCCTATACCGTCCTGACCAAGCCCGGCCAGGTCATGGGGACGCTCGATTACCTCGCGCCGGAGCTGATCCGCGGCGGGGCCGCGACGCCGTCCACCGACATCTACGCATTCGGCTGCGTCGTATACGAGTGCATCACCGGAGCGCCGCCCTTCGGCGGAAAGAGCCTGTTCGAGATCGGAACTGCGCACTTGAATGCCTTGCCTCCCGACCCTGCCGAGACTCGAGCCGAGGTGACACCGTCGCTCTCGTGGGCGCTTTTGAAGGCCCTCGAGAAGGATCCCGCGCAGCGACCCCCGACCGCCACGGCATACGCGTCGCTGCTGCACGTCGCAGCAGGGCGACGTTGAGGCCCCTCAACTAAATGTCAGTTCGTCGCCGCGACCGACATGGCGGGCGCGGCCCACACACGAACGCCGTTGGAACTGATACCCAGCGAATCGTCATGCCCGCGCCAAAGGCGTGGGCGGATTCGCTGGGTTGAGTGGGCCGTGAAGGGATCGAACCTTCGACCTTGGGATTAAGAGTCCCCTGCTCTACCAGCTGAGCTAACGGCCCCGAAGCGCCGCGTATCGTAGCGCGGCGATGCGAATCCTCACCGTCGTCGGAAATCGGCCCCAGTTCGTCAAGTCGGCGCCCCTCTCGCTTGCCTTCCGCGACGCGGGGATCGACGAGACCGTCGTCCACACCGGGCAGCACTGGGACGCGGAGCTATCGCAGGTGTTCTTCGACGAGCTCGAGCTGAACGAGCCGCGGTACCGACTCGACCTGCGCACGGCCGACACGGCAGCGATGATCGCGCCGATTCGCCTCGTCGTCGAGCAGGAGCGTCCGGACTGGGTCGTCGTGCTGGGGGACACGAACACGACCCTCGCCGGCGCCCGCGCGGCGAGCGGTGAGGTGCCCGTCGCCCACGTCGAGGCGGGTCTCCGCAGCTTCGATTCGACGATGCCGGAGGAGCGGAACCGGATCGAGGTCGACCGTCTCTCCTCGTTGCTCTTCTGCCCCGACGAGCGCTCGTCGCAGCAGCTGGCGAGCGAGGGCGCGCCCGGACGGCGCGAGGTCGTCGGCGACGTGATGGCCGACGCGACCCGCCTCTTCGAGCCCATCGCGCGCCGCGAGATGCCGCCGTATGCGCAGCCGTACACCGTGCTGACGATTCACCGCGAGGCGAACGTCGTCCCGGAGCGGTTGCGAGAGATCGTGGCGGCGGTCAACGGCAGCGGACGGCAGATCGTCTTCCCGGTCCACCCGCGCACGCGCCGCGTGCTCGGCGAGCACCGGATCGAGCTTGCGTCGACGATCGAGCTGCTCGAGCCGGTCGGTTACCTCGAGATGCTCGCACTGGTCGCGGGCGCGGAGGCGATCGTGACGGACTCCGGCGGACTGCAGAAGGAGGCCTACTGGCTGCACATCCCCTGCGTGACCGTTCGGCCGAGCACCGAGTGGGTCGACACCGTCGCGGCAGGAGCGAACTCGCTCACCGAGCCGAGCGGCCTGCAGGCGGCACTGGCGGCAGTCCGCTGGCCCTCGGACGCACCGCCGCTGTACGGCGACGGCCGCGCCGCAGGCCGCATCGCTGCAGCCCTGTACGCTTGACCGCCGTGCCCGGGCAGCCGCACTACGACCTCGCCGTGATCGGCGCCGGCTACGTCGGCGTCCCGCTCGCAGCCACCTTCGCCGAAGCCGGCAGCCGAGTACTGCTCGTCGATGTGCAGGCGCACGTCGTCGACGCACTGAATCGCGGCGAGAGCCACATCGAAGACGTCACGTCCGAGCGACTGGCGCCGCTCGTCGAGAAGGGGCTGGTGGTCGCGACGGCCGACTACGAGCAGGTCAAGCACGCGCACGCCGTCCTGATCGCGCTGCCGACCCCACTCTCGCGGCAGCGAGAGCCGGATCTCTCCTACATCGAGCGCGCGGCGACGAGCCTCGCTCCGGTGTTGCAACGCGGGCAGGTCGTGATCCTCGAGTCGACCACCTGGCCGGGGACGACCCGCGAGGTGCTCCAGCCGCTGCTCGAGGAGGGGTCGGGACTGAAGGCCGGCGAGGACTTCCACCTGGCGATGTCGCCGGAGCGCGTCGACCCGGGCCGCGAGGACTGGACGACCAAGACGACGCCGAAGGTGGTCGGCGGCATCAACGCCGCGTCGACCGAAGCAGCGGCCAAGGTCTACCGCGCCGCAATCGACACCGTCCACGAGGTGTCGACCCCGGAGGCGGCAGAGCTGACGAAGCTGCTCGAGAACATCTACCGCGCCGTCAACATCGCGCTCGTGAACGAGCTCGCCCAGCTGACCGACCGCATGGGCATCGACGTGTGGGAAGTCGTCGACGCAGCCGCGACGAAGCCGTTCGGTTTCGCGTCGTTCAAGCCAGGCCCGGGGCTTGGCGGGCACTGCATCCCGATCGATCCCTTCTACCTGACCTGGAAGGCGCGCGAGTTCGACTTCTCGACACGGTTCATCGAGCTTGCCGGCGAGGTCAACAACAACATGCCGTACTTCTGCCGTTCGCTCATCTCGCAGGCGCTGAACCACGGCGCGAACAAATCGGTCAGCGGCTCGAAGATCCTGATCATCGGGGTCGCCTACAAGCCCGACATCGGCGACATGCGTGAGACGCCGGCAGAGAAGCTGATCCAACTGCTGAAGACGGCGGGCGCGGACGTCTCGTACCACGACCCGTTCGTGCCCGCGTTCGACGGCATGCGGTCGATGCCGCTCGAGCCGGAGGCCTACGACTGCGTCGCGATCGTCACCAATCACTCGGCGATCGACTACGCCGAC
This sequence comes from uncultured Actinomycetes bacterium, assembly GCA_963836705.1. Taxonomy (GTDB): domain Bacteria; phylum Actinomycetota; class Thermoleophilia; order Gaiellales; family Gaiellaceae; genus PALSA-600. Next base: position 204,899 of record CAWIKU010000001.1, read on the forward strand.
CTCGTTCGCCGCGGCAAGGTGATCGTCGACTTCCGCAACGCCACCAAGGGCCACGAGGTCGACGGCAAGGTCTGGAAGCTCTAGAGGCTTGCTGTGAAGCAGCCGCGCATCGGAGTGGTGGGACTCGGCTACTGGGGGCCGAATCTCGTACGGAACTTCGACGAGCTGGCCGAGCTCGCCTGGCTCTGCGATCTCGACGAGAGCCTCCGCGAGCGCTTCGCGGCGCGCTACCCGACCGCGACGGTGACGGCCTCCTATCAGGATCTTCTTGACGACGAGACGCTGGACGCCGTCGTCGTCGCAACCCCGGTGCCGACGCACTACGCGCTTGCCAAGCAGGCGCTCGCCGCGGGGAAGCACGTCCTCGTCGAGAAGCCGCCCGCGATGCACGCCGCCGAGATGGACGAGCTGGTCGCGCTCGCCGCCGCCGACGACCTGGTGCTGATGCCCGGGCACCTGCTGCTCTACCACCCCGGCGTGCTGAAGCTGAAGGAGCTGATCGACACCGGCGAGCTCGGTGAGGTGGTCTGCATCTACGGCAACCGCCAGAACCTCGGGATCGTGCGTGAGAACGAGAACGCACTCTGGTCGCTCGGCGTGCACGACCTGTCGGTGATCCTCTACCTGCTCGACGAGGACCCGGAGATCGCGACCGCCAACGGCCGCGACTTCCTGACGCCGGGCGTCGAGGACATCGTCTTCTGCTACCTACGCTTTCCTTCCGGGAAGATCGCACACATGCACTTGTCGTGGCTCGACCCCCACAAGATGCGGAAGCTGACAGTCGTCGGCCTCGAGAAGATGGTCGTGTTCGACGACATGGAGCTCGAGCGGAAGGTGACGGTGTACGAGAAGTCACCCTGGAAGCGCGCCGAGACATACGGCGAATGGCAGACCAGATCGGGCGACATCTCCATCCCGAAGATCCCCACCGACGAGCCACTGCGCCTCGAGTGCACGCACTTCCTGCAGCTGATCGGGGGCGGCGGCGACAGGCAGAAGGTCGCGCGCGACGGTGCGCGCGTCGTCCGGGCACTCGAGATGCTGACCGACTCCCTTGGCCGCTGAGATTCATCCCACTGCGACCGTCTATCCGGGCACCGTGCTCGGCGACGACGTGCGCGTGCTCGAGTACGCGGTGATCGGCAAGCAGCCGTCACTCGGCGCAGCATCGACCGCGGCACGCGACCCGCTCCCACCGGCCGAGGTCGGCGCCGGGACCGTCGTCTCGACCGGCGCCGTCGTCTTCGCCGGCTCGACGATCGGGCCGCGCTGCATCGTGGGCGACCAATCGTGCATCCGTGAGCGTGTCTCACTGGGCGAGAACTGTGTCCTGGGCCGCGGCTCGCTGATCGAGAACGACACCGTCGTCGGCGCCGGGACTCGCATCCAGGCCGGCGCGTACATCACCGCCTACTCGACGCTCGAGGAAGACGTGTTCATCGCACCGTGCGTGGTGACGACCAACGACAACTACATGGGCCGCACCGAGCGGCGCAGGGCCGAGATGCGGGGTCCGACGATCAGGCGCGGCGCACGGATCGGCGGCGGAGCGATCATCTGCCCCGGGATCGAGATCGGCAGCGAGGCGTTCGTCGGAGCCGGGGCCGTGGTGACGAAGGACGTCCCGCCCGGCAAGCTGGTCGTCGGCAACCCGGCGCGCGTGCTGCGCGACGTCGCCGCTGACGAGCTCAGGGCGAACGGCGGCTGAGCCCGAGCCGGTACTCGAGCGGGTCGTGCGTCTTCGAGACGAGCTTCGCCTCGAGGTAGTAGGCGCCGCTCTCCGTCGCCCGATACGCCAGCCGGGCCTGCTCGCCGGCCCGGTGACCGATTTCCACCCGCAACGACGTGTCGGCGTGCAGACCGTCGACGTGCCGGGCTCCGGGCGCCCAGAGCGCGAGCCGAACCGACGCGTTCCCGGCCGGGGTGAGCCGCACGTAGAGGCTCTGACCGACCTTCAGCCCGACCCGGTAGACGTCGATGTTGTCGTCCCAGTAGTCGAGTGACGCCTCGATCACGCGGGGCAGCGGCGGGAGCGCATGGGCCGCGACTCCGGCGTCGTCGTTCGGCTCGTAGTGGTCGGGGTGCGGCAGCGCGCTGCCGTCGCCGAGCAGGTTCAGCGCCGCGAGCACGTCGAGCCTCCCCCAGCCGGTGAACTGGTCCCTTCCAGGGGGACATTGAGAACAGCCGGTCAGCAGGCTCGCGTCGTCGGCGCTCCGCTCGAGCAGCCAGGACACCTGGTCGGGCGTGAGTGACGGCCGCACGCCGATCAGGAGCGCGGCTGCAGCCGACACCTGCGGCGCTGCGAACGACGTGCCGATCGCATCCTTGAACTCGAACGAGCCGCAATCCGAATAGGGGTGGTCGGCGCAGCCGGCCTTCGGGTCGACGAGTTGCTGCGGAATGGTCGAGAAGATGTCGTCGCCCGGCGCGGCGAGATCGTTGTAGACGGCATCGCGGTTCGAGTACGCCGGGACGGAACCGTCGCGGCGCAGCGCGCTGACGCCGATCACGTGCGGCAGCGCCGCCGGATAGTGCGCGAAGCCCCACGGCGTCGCCGGAGACTGCGGCCCGTTCCCCACCGCGGCCACGACGACCACCCCATGCGCGTAGGCGTACTCGACCGCCGCCTGCTCGGCCGGCGAATAGGTGTCGAGCTGTGCGTTCAGCGGGTCGCGGACGCCGCCGAGCGAGAGGTTGATCACACGAGCACCCTGCGCGACCGACCAGCGGATGGCGGCGACCTCGGCAGGCAACGAGACCGTCCCGTCCGGCCCGACGACCTTCGCCACGATCAGACGGGCGTTGAACGCCAGCCCTGCCATGCCGATCCCGTTGGCAGGATTGGCGGCGATCTCACCGGCGACGAAGGTGCCGTGCCCTTGCTCGTCTCGGTAGGCGGAACCCCCGACGAAGGTCTTGGCGGCGACCACCCGGCCCCTGAGGTCGGGGTGGCTGCCGTCGATGCCCGAGTCGATCACGGCGACCTTGACGGGCGCGAGATGTGGCACGGCCGACCAGAACGACCACGCCTGGTCCTCGTCGAGGTACCACTCGTTCGAGGCGTAGGGCTCGGTGTTGTCGAAGCCGAGGGCCACTGCCGGCACCGTCAGCACCGCGAGCGCAGCGGCGAGCAGTAGCGCGCGCTTCACGGCGCCGAGAACGTCGCCGAGGCTCCGGCGGCGAGTCCGTGTCCCGGCGCGCAGCGAACGCGGTAGGTGCCCGCGGGCAACGTGCCGCCGAAGCTGAACGAGCCGACGCTGCTCGCGCTGGTCGAGGAGACCGTCGTCCAGGCCGCCCCGTCCTGCCGTTGCAGCTGAACGGCTGCGCCGGCCACCGCCGGGCGCTCGGTGCCCTGGACGCTGCCTCCGGCGAGTTGCGCGTCGACGCGCGCGGCGACCGCAACCGTCGCGAGGCCGGCCCGCACCGCCTGCCAGCTGAGGCGGTACTGGGTCGCGGCGAGCGGCTTGACGACAGTCGCGAACGACCCGTCGGCATCGAGGATCAGCTCACCGGCGGGCGCCCAGTCGGACGCGGCGCTCTTCGCCTCGAGGCCGATGGAGTCCGCGCCGCGAGCGAAGCCGGTGAGCGAGACGGCCCCGCCGTAGGTGACCGTCTTGGCCTGCGGCTGCAGCGAGAGCAGCGCGCTCGCGAACCACGTCGAGCGCAACTCGAGCAGCGCGCGGAACTCGGAGCTCGTGACCGTGGCGTGGACGTCGTCCGCCGCGGTTGCGGTGACGCTCGTCGCGCGTCCCGACGGCCCGTTCACGACCGACAGGTCGGAGAGCGCCCCGGGAGCTTCAGCTGCTTCGCGACCTTCGCCCCGTCGAAGAGGATCGGCCCCCAGTCGTGGACCGGCGAGGCGGTGTCGTAGGGATCCGGGACCGAGACGAGGTACGGCACTGCCGTACCCGTTGCCTCCTCGGCCGACGCGGTCCGGCCGCCGGAGGTCGAGAAGAAGAGCGTGTCTGCCACCTTGCTGTGCCAGAGCACGACCTCGCCCTTGGTCGCGGCGATCGCGTCGTCGGCCGCAGGCGACTCGGCGGCGACACCGCCGTACACCTGGCTGCGTGTGTCGGAGTAGAGGTCGAAGTCCCGCTGGTGCGCCAAATTTGCGAGTGCGTAGGAGCGGGCGGCGACCGCCTGTGCCTGGAGCGCCGCGGCCGGCCACTTCGCGGGCATCTCCGACGGCACGACGCCCTTCAGGTAGGCCTCGAGACCGACGACGTCCACGACCTCGAGTTGCTTGCCGTTGCTGGAGATCTCGATCTTGCCGCGGAATTCCTTCCCGTCGACGACGAGCGGCTGCTTGCCGGCGAAGGTGAGCGGTGGGGACAGCTGCCGGTTCGGCAACGCGAGTGAGGGCTTGAGCAGCATTGTTCGCGGGTCGAGCGCGACCTTCTTTCCGGTCGAGTCGACGACGGTCCACGGTGCGTCCGAGGCGATCGAGGTCTTCTTCGCCTGGGTGAGGAGAACGCGTACGGTCGAGACGGGAGCAGGGCCGAGCGTCGTACCCGAGTAGTAGTGGGCGAGGATCCGCTGGTACGTCCAGCCGTGGTTCGCATAGCCGTAGGCGCCCCACTGGCTCATCCCGAGCCCGTGCCCCCACCCGTGCCCGCTGACCGCGAGCACGACCTTGGCGGGGCTCGTCACCGTGGTCGCCGTCGCCGTCGTGCTCGTCGGAGCGCCGACGGCAGGCGAACGGGTCGCTGCCAGCGACGAAGCGACGCCCGCGAGCAACAGCGCGCACGCAGCGCCGAGCCGGAGGTCGGGCCGACTCACCCGGCCACGGTAGCCGAGGTGTCGGGCGCCTCCGCCGTCGCCCGACGCTAACCCGCGAGTCGGGTCGCGTACTGCTGCTCGTAGTAGCGCTGGTAGTCGCCGGACTTGATCGGCTCCCACCACTCGCGATTCTCGCGGTACCAGTCGACCGTCTCCTCGAGCCCGCCCGCATCGAACGAGTGCTGCGGCCGCCAACCGAGACCGTGCAGCTTCGAGGAATCGACCGAGTAGCGGCGGTCGTGGCCGGGCCGGTCCTCGACGTGGCGCACGAGGTCGGGCGAGGCGCCGGTCAGGTCGAGGATGCGGCGCACGACGTCGAGATTCTCCCGCTCCTGGCCGCCGACGTTGTACACCTCGCCGGCCTGGCCCTTGCGAAGCGCAAGCTCGATGCCGGCGCAGTGATCCGCCACGTGCAGCCACTCGCGCCGCTGCTTGCCGTCGCCGTACACGGGCAGGTGCTCCCCGCTCAAGGCGTTCGTGATGAAGAGCGGCAGGAACTTCTCCGGATACTGGCGTGGGCCGTACGTGTTCGCGCCGCGCGTGATCAGCGCGTCCACGGCGTAGGTGCGGACGTAGGCGAGCACCTGCAGGTCGCCGCCTGCCTTCGACGCCGAATACGGGCTCGATGCGCGCACGGGCGCACTCTCGGTACACGGCTCCGCGCCGATCGGGATGTCGCCGTAGACCTCGTCGGTCGACACCTGGAGATGGCGGATACCATGCCGGCGCGCGTGGTCGAGGAGCACCTGCGTGCCGAGCACGTCGGTGAGGATGAACTCGGCTGGGCCGAGAATCGACCGGTCGACGTGCGTCTCGGCGGCGAAGTTCACGATCGCATCACACCCAGCTGCGGCTCGGGCCACGGCGTCGGGATCGGCGATGTCCCCCTCGTTGAAGTCGTGCTCCAACCGTTCGAGATTCGACCGGTTGCCGGCGTAGGTCAGCTTGTCGAGCACGGCGACCTCGTCGCCCGCTTCGACGAGCCGCCTGACGAACTGCGAGCCAATGAACCCGGCGCCACCGGTGACGAGCACGCGCATTCGGCTCAGCCTAGACGATCGAGGCATGCGCGAAGCCCCTCGCGCCAGTGGGGGAGCGACGGCGCGCCCCGCTCGCTTCGCAGGATCGAAGAGGCCGGACGCGGCGCGCGCGCGCCGAACTCGGCGGTCGTGATCCGGCGAACGCGCGTTGCAAGGCCCGCGTCCTCGAAGATCGCCTCGGCGAACTCGGCCCACGAGCAATCGCCGGACGCGGCGACGTGGTAGAGGCCGTACGGCAGCTCGAGCACGTGCTTCGTCGCCTCGGCGAGATGCCCGACGTAGGTGGGGCTGCCGCGCTGGTCGTCGACGACGGCGACCTCGTCGCGCTCCGCGCCGAGGCGCAGCATGGTGCGGACGAAGTTCTTCGAGGTCGGCCCGAACAGCCACGACGAGCGCACGATCCAGGCGCGGTCGCCGGCGGCGCCCTCGCCGTACAGCTTCGTTCGCCCGTACGCGCCGAGCGGCGCCGGTACGTCCGACTCGACGTACGCCTCGCGTTTCCTACCGTCGAAGACGTAGTCGCTGGACCACACGACGAGCGGGGCGCCGAGGGCAGCCGCATGCTGGACGCCCCCCACATTGACCGCTGCGGCACCTTGCGGATCGTCTTCGGCGCCGTCGACATCCGTCCACGCGGCGGTGTGCAGCACGAGGTCGGCTGCCAACCCGATGGGTGCCGGGTGCGTCACGTCCCACTCGGCGCGAGTCAGCCCTCGCGCCTCCGGGAACGACTCGAGCAAGGTCTGCCCGAGTTGCCCGCCCGCGCCGGTTACGAGGACGCGACCGAGTCGCGTGCCGACAGGATCGGCGTCTGCGTGCTCCACAGCTCCCTCACCCGCGGATCGTCCCAGGCGAGCGACTGCTCGTCGGGATCGTCAGGGTCGTATTCACGCGTGACGTGGTAACAGAACAGAAGGTCGGTGAGCGCTTCGAAGCCGTGTGCGTGGATGCCGGGGATGTAGATCGCAACAGGGTTCTCGTCGCCGATGTCCTCGGTGAACGTCTCACCCGATGACCGGTCGAGGACGACGACGCGGGCGGTGCCCTGCAGGCAGGCGAACAGGTCGTCCTGGCCGTGCTCGTGGTAGTGCAGGCCGCGAATCGTGCCGCGGCGCGAGAACGAGACGTTCGTCTGCAGCGTCGCCGACGGCAGGACGCTCTCACGACGCAGCTCGCAGAACCACCCGCGCTCATCCTCGAAGCGGCGAAGGGCGATCCGCTCGATGCCGGGAACTATTTGTTCGCTCCCGTCTCGTCGATCAGCCGGCCGACGTCGGCAAGGTCGGCCCAGTGCTTGCCGCCGTCATGCCACCAACCCTCGACGCGCTTCACGTCGAGCGCGCCGCGTTGCGCGTAGACCCGGTTCACGTCCGTGATCTCGAGCTCCCCGCGGCTCGAGGGCTCGAGCGTCTCGATGATCTCGAACACATCCGGTGGGTAGCAGTACAGCCCCACGACCGCGTCGTTCGAAGGTGGCGCGTCGTAGCGCGTGTCGACGACGCCGGCCTTCTCGACGATGTCGACGACCCCACCGTCCTCGCCGTAGGCGATGACGCCGAAGTGCTCGGGATCGGGCACTTCCTTGACGAAGACCATCGCGCCCGCCGACCACCCGCGGATCGCCTCGGCCTGCGCATGCTCGAAGATGTTGTCACCGAGGCAGACCACCAGCTGCTCGCCGGCTGCGAATGCGCTCGCCATCCCGACCACCTGCGCGATCCCTCCGGCCGCCACCTGCACCTTGTAGGAGAGGTCGAGGTCGAACAGGACGTCGTCGCCGGTCCGCGAGCGGACGTGGCCGTCGCCGAGCAGGTCGATGAACTGGCCGGCGTGCTGCTTGCCCGTGACGATCAGCACCTCCGTCACGCCGGCCCGCTGCAGCAGCTGTAGCGGGTAGTAGACCATCGGCCAGCGGCCCACCGGCAGCAGGTGCTTGTTGGTCACGCGCGTGAGCTCCTCGAGGCGCGTCGCCGTACCGCCCGCCGCGATCAGCCCTTTCACGATCCGCCTTTCACGCGGGCGATGTTACGGCAGCGGCCTCGGCATCGTGGCCGCGCGCGGCGATGAGTCCCGTGATCCCGGCGGTGACCCCGAGCACGGCCACGCACATCCACATCGCCGCGTCGCCGTAGGCGGCGCGCACCTGCAGGCCGAGGAACGGCGTCAGCGCCCAGCCGACCGACCAGGTGCTGCCGAACAGGCCCATGTAGGCGCCCCGGATGTCGGCCGGTGCGAGCGCCGCGACGACGGCCTGCGAGGTCGGCACCCACAGCATCTCGCCGATCACGAAGATCAGGATCACAACCGCGATCACGAGAGCCGACCCGTTCCAGTTCAGCAGCAGGAAGGGAACGCCCATCATCGGCATCGCGAGCCCCAGCTTCAGCGAGGCCGGGACGTTGGACGTCCAGCGGGTCAGCCGCAGCTGGAAGACCGTGACGAGCAGCGGGTTGACGATCATCAGCACGCCCCAGGCAGCGGGTGCGAGGTTGTGGGTCGTGGTGACCGAGATCGGCAGCAGCGTCTCGGTGGCGACATACGTCATGGTCGCGAAGACCGACGAGAGCATGAAGAGCAGGAACGGATGGTCGCGGACGATCACCCGGAAGGAGCCCCGCTGCGGCGGGCCGCTCGGGGCATAGGCCCCTCCGCGCGGGATGTAACGCCACGCAATCCCATAGGCGAGCGCGGCCAGGGGAAGCACGCCGAGCCACAGGTGCTGCCAGTTACCACCGATCAGCAGGAGGCCGCCGAGCGGCGGCCCGATCGTGACCCCGAGATTGGCCGCGACCCGGACCGCCGAGTACGCAGCCTCGCGCTCCTCCGGGCCGACGAGGTCGGCGACCATCGCCTGGTCGGCGGCACCCCCGAGCGCGCCGAAGACCGGGAGCAGGGCGAGCAGCGTCAGGCCGGCGGTGACGTTGTCGCCGACCGCGAGCAGGCCGAGCGGAACGAGCGCAGTGCACCCTTCGCCGATCAGGATCAGCGGCCGACGGCCGATCCGATCCGAGGTGTGGCCGCCGAGGTAGCCGGTGACGGCTGACAGCACGGCACCGGTCAGGTAGGCGAACGCGAGTGCGCCCTGCGAGGCGTGGAGGTCACGAATCGCCCAGATGCCGAGAAACGGGAACATCGTCGAACCCGCGATCGAGCCGACCAGGCTGACGGCGATCACGGGCCGGAGCGCGGGGTTCAGGTCCCCGCCCCAGATCAGGCGAACGACACGAGCTACCACGAGGAGAGTGTTACGAAGCGGAGGTGGTGCGCCGCGCGAGCAACCCGCCGACCACGAAGAGCAGCGTCCCGGCGATCCCGAAGACGAGTGCCGGCACCCACCCGCGTGAGCCGCCGCTCGAAGCGCCGGCGAGCGAGACGGTCGCGTGCGAGTACGACGTCGCGAAGTGGGTCGCCGCGGCGAGGATCCCGATCGAGCCGAGCACCGCCCAGCTGGCTCGCTCGAAGAGCGAGGCGAGCTTCACGTAGAGCAGGCTCGCGACCACGATCAGCGCCCATTCGAAGTGGCCGTGGTGCAGGAACCAGAGCAGGCTGCCACCCATCGTGAGGCCCGCGCCCACGTGCAGCCACATCCCGTAGGAGTGGTTCGGGCCGCTGTCGGCCGCACGCGCCCAGCCGAGGAAGACGAGCCCGACGACGAACGTGACGACAGCCGACCAGTCGCCGCCCCCCGACAGAAGGTCGGTGACGAAGAACCAGGTCAACCCGACGATGATCAGGACGAGCAGCGGGAAGCGGAAGCTGTGGAGCGCGATGAGCGCTGCGAGCAGGGTCAGCAGGACGAGCGAGAGCCGCGCGAGCGAGAACCCCGAGAAGGGCGACGATGCGCCGCTCGACGTACCGCCGAGCCAGCCGAACCAGGTCCAGAGCGAACCGACGAACGCTCCGAACAGCGGCACGCTGATGGAGGCGAACAACCCGGCCGCGATCGGATGCTCACCGTCACGGTGCAGCGACCGGGCGACGAATGCGAAGCCGACGAGGACGACGAGCGACAGCACGACGACCTTGCCGTGCACGTAGTGGCCGGAGAAGAAGGACAACAGGGCGACCGCTGCGAGGAGCAGCGTGAAAGCACCCGCGTAGAGCAGGTAGGACCAGGCCGCCCAGCGGGGCCGAATCGCTCCCATGCCGCGAGTTTCAGCTCTCCGCCGGACGGAGCCGGACGGCGGTACCGTTCTCGGTCGCATGGCCGGCAGCGACGACAGGCTCCGCGGCGAGATCGCCGAATTGTTCGCGGACCTCTGGCAGGTGCCGCGTTTCACGGGCGCGCGTCACGGCTTCAGGCCGAACGTCGACTGCTTCCACACGGACGATCCGCACGCGTTGACGATCGTCGTCGAGCTGCCCGGGGTCGACCCGGCGAGCGTCCGCGTCGCGGCCGGCGAGCGCGTGCTGCTGCTCGCCGGCGAGCGCACGCGTCCACGGGTGCCGGGCCGGGTCTACCAGCAGATGGAGATCGAGTACGGCGCGTTTCACCGCCAGGTGAGGCTGGCCGAGGACGTCGACCCCGAGCGCGCGACGGCCTCCTTCGAGCACGGCGTGCTGACGATCGTGCTCCCGGTCGCCGCCCAGGCGCCGCGCCGCGGCCGCTTCACGATCGAGGTGGTGCGGGCATGAGCCGTAGGCTCGACGGAGGCTCACAAGGAGCGGAGGTGCCGGCTTTGCCGGCGCCGAAGCGGGCATGAGCCGTAGGCTCGACGGAGGCTCACAAGGAGCGGAGGTGCCGGCTTTGCCGGCGCCGAAGCGGGCATGAGCGAACCGCTGTTCGACGCGCCGGAGCCGGCGGAGCATGAGCTCGAGCTGCCGGCCGCCCTGCCCGTGCTGCCGCTGAAGGAGACCGTCGTCTTCCCGCAGTCGATGTCGCCGCTGGCGATCGGGCAGGAGCGCTCGGTGCGCCTGATCGACGACGTCGTGGCGGGCGAGCGGCTGCTCGCGCTCGTCACGACCCGCAACGCCTCGGTCGAGGCACCGGGCTTCGACGACCTCTACGAGGTCGGCACGGTCGCGATCGTCCACAAGCTGATCAAGGTGCCCGACGGCACTTTGCGAATCCTCGTCCAGGGGCTCGACCGGGTTCGCCTCGACCACCGGATCGACACCGACCCCTACCTGCTCGCCGAGTTCAGCGCGCTACCCGACGTGGTCGTCGAGACGCCCGAGCTGGAGGCGCTGATCCGGAACGTCCAGGGGCTCTTCGGCCGCATCATCAGCCTGGCTCCCTACTTGCCGGAGGAGCTCGAGCTTGCCGCCGCCAACGTCGACGACCCGAGTGCGCTCGCGCACCTGGTCGCCTCGACGCTGCGCTCGATCAAGACAGAGGAGCGCCAGGACCTGCTCGAGACGCTCGACGTCGAAGAGCGGCTGCGCAAGGTCTCGGGGATCCTGAGCCGCGAGCTCGAGGTCTTCGAGCTCGGGTCGAAGATCCAGTCCCAGGTGCAGTCGGAGATGGAGAAGGGCCAACGGGAGTACTTCCTGCGCCAGCAGCTGAAGGCGATCCAGCAGGAGCTCGGCGAGGACGACCCGGAGCAGGCCGAGGTGAATGAGCTCCGCCTCCGACTCGGGGAGTTGACGGCGCTGCCCGACGACGTCCGTGACGCTGCCGAACGCGAGCTCGGCCGGCTCGAACGCCTGCCCACGGCCGCTGCGGAGTACGGCGTCATCCGCACCTACCTCGAGTGGATCCTCACCCTGCCGTGGGGCGTCTTCACGGCCGACAATCTCGACCTCGAGCACGCTCGCACCGTCCTCGACGACGACCACTTCGACCTCGAGAAGGTGAAGGACCGCATCGTCGAGTATCTGGCCGTCGCGAAGCTGCGAAACGAAGTGTCGGGGCAGATCCTCTGCTTCGTCGGGCCGCCCGGCGTCGGCAAGACGTCGCTCGGACACTCGATCGCAAACGCTCTCGGCCGGAAGTTCGTGCGCCTGTCGGTGGGCGGTGTCCGTGACGAGTCCGAGATCCGCGGCCACCGGCGCACCTACATCGGCTCGATGCCCGGCACGATCATCCGCTCACTTCGCGACGCAGGCTCTGCGAACCCACTGGTGCTGATCGACGAGATCGACAAGATGGGCGCCGACTGGCGCGGCGATCCGTCGAGCGCAATGCTCGAGGTCCTCGATCCGGAGCAGAACAAGACGTTCCGCGACCACTACCTCGATCTGCCGTTCGACCTATCGAAGACGCTGTTCATCTGCACGGCGAACACGCTCGACTCGATTCCCGGCCCACTGCTCGACCGCATGGACGTGATCTCGCTCTCGGGCTACACCGAGGACGAGAAGCTCGGGATCGCGAAGCGCTACCTGTACCCCAAGCAGTTGCGGGCGGCCGGCCTGCGACGGGGCCAGCTGGCGCTGCCCGACAAGGTGCTGCGCACGATCATCCGTGAGTACACGCGCGAGGCAGGCGTTCGCAATCTCGAGCGCCGGATCGCCGACGTGTGCCGGAAGACGGCGACCGAGATCGCCACGGGGCGGGCGACCAAGGTGAAGGTCGACGACGACGTGCTGCGCGACTGGCTTGGCCCGCGCAGGTTCGCGGGCGAGGTGCGCCGGCGAACGGCGGAGCCCGGAGTGGCGACGGGGCTCGCGTACACGACCGCCGGCGGCGACATCCTTTTCATCGAGGCGACCGCGTACGCGGGAAAGGGCGCGCTGACGATCACCGGCCAGCTCGGCGAGGTGATGCAAGAGTCCGCGCAGGCAGCGCTGTCGTGGGTGCGGGCGCACGCCGATCAGCTGGGCCTGGCGGCCGACTGGTTCGAAACCCACGACGTGCACATCCACGTGCCCGCCGGCGCGATCCCGAAGGACGGCCCGTCGGCCGGGGTGACGATGGCGACGGCCCTCGCCTCACTCGTCCGCAACGAACCCGTCGCTGACGACGTCGGCATGACCGGAGAGCTGACGCTGACCGGGCGGGTGCTGCCGATCGGCGGACTGCGCGAGAAATCGCTCGCCGCCCAGCGAGCGGGGCTGAAGCGGGTCATCTACCCCCGGGAGAACGAGGCCGACCTCGAAGAGCTGCCGCCCGAGACGCGCGCGGCGATCGAGTTCATCCCGGCGGAGACGATCGAGGACGTCTTCGCGGCCGCGTTCGCCGGCAAGCATGCGGGCCGGGCCCGTGGGCCGCAGGCGGTCGAACGAGCCGCTGCGAAGAGCCGCTAGTTACGAAACGGCGAAGCTCGCGAGCAGCTGCTTGCAGGTGTCGCCGCTCGACGACGCTTGACGGCGGCAGAGCAGCTGGAACTCGTGCAGGCCGCGCAGGACGAAGGTGTATTCGTCGACGGTGTCGCCCGACTTCACCTGGTAGGAGTGCGCCCGAGTACCGCCGGTCGTGACGGTCGAAGGCCCTGAGACCGTTCCGCCCGACTGCCCGGCGATCTGCCGCATCCGGGCGGCGAGCTCCTTCTCGACCTTGCCGAAGAGGCTGTCGGAGTAGGGCCTGAGCAGGGGGAACGACGCCACCTCGAGCAGCTCGGCGCCGTTTGCCGCCGTCACACGCCGGCTCGAGCGCTCGACCCGCCAGCCCGCCGGGGCCTCGAAGCTGAAGCCCGAGCCCCTCAGAGACTGGCCCGGCTGCTCTTTCGCGCCCGACCCGCCGCAGCCTGCGAGAATGACGGCTGTCACGAGCAGCGCCGCGCACGCGACCAGGCGCTCGGAAGCAACGCGAAAGGATTGAGTGAGCATGGCCAATACGAGGGACAAGGTCTACGACGCGGCGGGGAACGTCAAACCGTACGTTGAGCGGGCGATGTCGGACGAGAAGTTGAAGCAGGACGTGCTGAGCGCATTCGCGACGGCACGGGAGCTCTACAACGAGTTGATCGGAGGCCGCAGCCCGGTCACCGTCGCAACGCGGGTGGCGACCGACGATGACGTCCGCGAGAAGCTGCGCGCGGCGATCGAGGACCTCCGGAGCGCATCCGACCGCCTGCAAGGACGGAGGGAGCGGAGCGGCCGCAACGCGATCCTGCTGATCACCGGGATCGTGCTCGGCCTGCTCTTCAACCCGGTGACGGGGCCTGACACACGCCGGTGGCTGAAGCAGACGGTCTCGGGCAGCGACGACGACTTCGGCGGCGACTACCCACCGGCGGCTGCGAACGGCGGCGCATAGCTCCCCGCCAACCCCTGGCTAACCGCGGCCGAGGTCGCCGCTCGGCGCCGGTGCCGTCGGCACGAGGGTCTGCATCAGCGAGGAGCGCGCAAGCGGTGTCAGCGCGCGCTGGAGCGAACCTGGGTCGAGCCCGTCGGCCGTCGAGATGTCGGTCATGCCGAGCAGGATCGCGCCGGGCTCCGGCGTTCCCCGCCCGCCGGGGACCGCCGGGGCCCAGCCGACACCGATCGGGAAGGCGAGGTCCTGCTGGTGGCTCCACGCATCGAGGTACGGCGTCGGGTCGACCGCGCCGTCGTAGCCGAGGTAGAGGAACGACACCGGGTGAACCTCGAAATGGAGGTGGTACGGCGTTCCTTCTGCATCCCCGGTGTGGCCCATGAAGCCGACCACCTGCCCGGCCTTCACTCGAGCGCCGTTCTTCGCGGCGGGCGCGAAGGCAGAGAGGTGTGCGTAGTAGAACTGGTTGCCCTGCTCGTCGAGGAGCCAGAGGCGGTTCCCGCCCACCTTGTTGTAACCGACCGAGAACACCGTCCCGTCGGCGACGGCGAGGAGCGGTTGACCGAGCTGGCCGAAGATGTCGTCGCCGTGGTGGTAGGAGACATCTGCGCGGAAGGCCCCGAACGTGTCGATGTAGGACGTCGGCCCGTACACCGGGAAGACGTAGCGGCCGGCGGTCAGCTTCGGGTGGACGTCGAGCGGCGACGCTGAGATCTTGCCGCTGTGGGCGGCACGGTCGCGCGGCGAGTCGGCGGCGCTCGGAGCCTCGTCACCCGGGGCGGTGGTGGTGTCCGTCGGCGTCGTGGTCGTCGTCGGGACGGGGGGCGGCGCGGTCTGGACCGCGACCTCGACGTGGCCGATCTGGATCTCGCTCCCGGCGGGAAGGCCGCCGTGGTCGGCGGTCAGCCGCAGGTCGAGCTCGGTCACGACTCCTTCGTAACCCTTCGTTCCAGCGGGTGCGGTGCGGTTGACGGTCTGGACACCGACCACGAGCTGCCCCCAGTTGCCGACCGCCACGGTCCCCGTCGTGACCGGCTGGCCGCCGACGACGAGATTCGTGACACCGCTGCCGACGCCGTTCCCGCCCGCACCCGACGGCCCCGTTCCCGCCGAAGCGGCGGCGCTGACCGCGTCGGCGGTGATCTCGCCACCGAACAGCGACAGGCCTGTGACGACGCTTTGCGCCTTCGCCGCGGCGTTCCGCTCGACGGCGGTCGTCGCCGACGCGGTCGTCGACTGCGCGAGCACCGCCGAGCCGTCCGCCGGGTAGGCGTAGACGCCGCCGGCGGCCGGCGTCGCAGCGGGCGGCGACGAGACGACAGTGGTGCTGACGCCGCCTGCAGACGGCGTCGTGATCTTGATCGCGAGAGCGCGTGCGGATGCTCCGGGCGCCTGCGACGGGCCTTCCGCCTCGGCCGAGCCGAAGGCGAGCAAGGCGACCGGGAGCAGCAGGATGAGGCGGCGCACCGTCCCTGATTCTGCCAGTCCTCCGAGATACCTATGTTTTTCGGGCGACGATCAGCTGCCGCCACGTGTCCCAGGTCAGCTCCGAACCGTCGGCGGCACCGAAGAAGGCCGTAGCCTCGAGCCCGGCCCGCCGCAGGAGGGCCACGTACTCGGGCGTCGTGTACACGCGGTGATCGAACGACAGCTCGGTGCGCTCGCTCCCGCGCAGGAACGCCCACCTCGCCTGCGAGCGACCGGTGATCAGGTCGTACCGGTGCTCTTGCAGCAGGACGGTGCCATCTGCGAGCTCGTCCCACGCCTGCGGCCGGAAGCCACGCAGGAGCGCCGCCTGGTTGACCGTGTCGAGGACGAAGACGCCGCCGGGACGAAGCACCCGGGCGACTTCGCCGAGCACCCGCTCGTCGTCGGCCTGGGTCTCGAAGTAACCGAAAGCCGTCCACAGGTTGAGCACCGCGTCAAAGGAGCTGTCGGGCCAGGGCAGCTCCCGCATGTCGCCCTGCCGAAGGTCGAGATCCGGAGCGGCGCGGCGCGCAACCGCCAGCACGGCCTCGGAGATATCGAGGCCGGCGACGTCGAAGCCGCGCTGCGAGAGCGGCACCGCGACGCGTCCAGTCCCACAGGGCAGGTCGAGCACACGGCCCGACGGGCGGATCTGCGAGGAGACGAAGTCGACCTCGAGCTCGGTCTGCTCCGGGTCGCGGCTCTCAGCGAGCAGCACCCACTCGTCCGCCTCGAAGAACGACTCGAACCACCGTGGGTCAACGCCGCTCACGACGCGTTCCGCCGGCGCCAGATGGGCTGGACGCTGCCGCCGATCAGCTTCGCGCCGGTCATCGGCCTACTCTACGACGGTGGAGGCGCTGGCAACGATCGCCCGCGAGCCGACCGGCGCTGCGCTGTTCCTGGATGTGGACGGCGTGCTGGCGCCGATCGTCGACCGCCCTGAAGCCGCGCGCGTTCCCGACGACATCCGCGCCGAGTTGACGCGCCTGGCCGACCGCTACACGCTGGTCGCCGCGGTCACCGGCCGGCCCAGCGACGTTGCGCGGCAGATCGTCGGCGTGCCGGCCCTGCGCTACGCCGGCGAGCACGGCCTCGAGCTCGACCCCGCAGCAGCAGCCTGGGCGGAGCCGATCCACGCGTTCGCCGAGGCGACCTCCTGGCCGGACACCGAGCTGAAGCCCCTGAGCGCCGCTTTTCACTACCGCACCGCCGTGGATCCGCTGAGCGCGCGGCAGCAGCTGGAGCCGGTCGCAGCAGCCGCCGAAGCGCTCGGTCTCCGCACGCGCTTCGGGCGCATGGTGCTGGAGGTGCTGCCGCCGCTCGACGCCTCGAAGGGCACGGCCGTCCGCGCCCTGCTCGCCGAAACCGGGGTGCGGCGCGCGCTCTACGCGGGCGACGACGTGACCGACCTGAACGGGTTCGCGGCGCTGGACGGCCTCGACGTGGCGGTGCGCGTCGCTGTCGCATCGCCAGATGGGCCCGCCGAGCTGATCCGCCGGGCGGACATCGTGGTCGCGTCACCGGCGGCGTTCGGCGAGTTGCTGCGCAGCCTCTAGACCACGGTGGCGGGCTAGAGCTTGAGGCGCTCGCGGAGCTGCCTCGACTGGCGCCGGGCGACAGCGAGCTCGGTCTTGCCCGCATCGGCAAGCTGAAGCCGGAAGCGGTCCGGGGCGGCACGACGCACCGCGGCGACCTTCGCGAGGTTGACGAGGTACGAGCGATGGACGCGCGCGAAGCGCGGGCCGAGCCGCTCCTCGAGCTCGCCGAGCGAGGCAGTGCTGAGGTACGAGCGGTCGTACGTGTGAACCCGGCTGTAGTCGCCGTCGGCCTGGATGTAGTGCACCTGGCCGACGTCGAGCAGCTCCGAGCCGCCGGCGGCGACGACCGGGATCTTCTCGACGGGCAGGGCGTGTTCCCGCGACCGGTCGCGCAGGCGCTCGAGCACCCTCGCCAACCGCTCCGGGTCGACGGGCTTGAGCAGATAGTCGAACGCCTCGACCGCGAATGCGTCGACGGCGTACTCGGCGTGGGCGGTGACGAAGACGACTGCAGGTGGATCGGCGCGCTCGCGCATGAGCGGCGCCGCTGCGAGACCGGTCACGCCCGGCATCTCGATGTCGAGAAAGACGACGTCGACCTCGGGGTCTCCCGCCAGGGTGAACCCGGCGGCCGCGTTCGCGGCCTCGCCGGCGACCGACACGTCGTCGTGGCCGGCCAGCAGGAACCGCAACTCGCCACGTGCGGGCTCCTCGTCGTCGACGATCACGACGCGGATCACACGGGCACCTCGAGTCGGACGACCGTGCCGAACGGAAAAGAGCGCAACCGCACGCCTTCGCCGTAGTGCGCCGTCAGTCGCCTGTTGACGCTCGCCAGCCCGAGCCCGGTTCCCTCGCCGAAGCCCGGCTCGAACACCCGCTCGAGCGCCTCGCGTGCGATGCCGCGCCCGTCGTCGCGCACGGTCACCCGCAGCCGGCCGCGCCGCACACGCGCGCGCACCAGCAGGTGCAGCGGCCGATCGGTCTTGCCGTGCTTGATCGCGTTCTCGACCAGCGGCTGGACGAGCATCGGCGGCAAGCGCACGGCGCACGCCTGCGCATCGGCGTCGATCGTGACGTCGAGCTGCGACCCGAACCGCGCAAGCTCGAGCTCGAGATAGCTGCGCACGTGCTGGAGCTCCTCTTCCAGGGTGACGAACTCGCCCGGCTGAACCAGCCGGCTCCGCAGATGGTCGGCGAACGCCAGGACGAGCCGGCGTGCACGCTCGGGTTCGGTGCGAATGAAGGCGGCGATGGTATTCAGCGCGTTGAAGACGAAGTGCGGCTCCATCTGAGCCTGCAGCGCGGTCGCCGTTGCGGACGTCAGCTCGGACAGCTGCAGCTGCGCCGAGAGCTGCTCGCCGAGCGCCTCCAGCGTCTCGACCGCGGTCTCGTCGAGCGGCGAGCCGCCGGTTGCGAACGCGACGACGGCGCCGGCGGGACCGTCGTTCAGCCGCAACGGAACGACCGCCGCAGCCCCGAGCGGGCATGCGGGATGGCGGCATTCCGTGCGCAGCCCGAGTGGCGCGAGCAGCGGCCGGTTCTGAGAGAGCGCCTCGTACACCGGGCGAATCGGCTGATCGCCCGCCGCATGGTGGTCCGCGCCGGACCCGACGAACGCGAGCACCTCGTGTGTGTCGGTGACCGCGACCGCCCCGTACCCCAGCTTCTCGAACAGCTCGTACGCGACCGTCCGGGCCGCGGTCTCGCTGAGGCCGCGCCGCAGCTCGGGCAGCGTTGCCTGCAGTAACTCGAGGACCGGAGCCTGGCGCCTGGGGCGGCGCACACGGGGCATGATCGGATTGTGCACATCACGGACGAGCTACTCGCACCGCTGCGCGCGCAGTACGGCCCGCCGGCCGAGTTCAGCTGGTCGGGCGAGGTGAGCAAGCGTGAATACGAACTCGCGACCTACAACCCCCTGCGCCGTCACGACGTGACCCTGTTCATCCTCGATCCGAGTGGACGGATCGCGTTGATCCGCAAGCCGCACTTCGCCCGCGGCGTCTGGCGGCCACCCGGCGGTGGCATCAAACCCGGTGAGGACATCGCGGCCGGCGCCGTGCGCGAGGCCCTCGAAGAGACCGGCGTGCACGTCTCACTCGCCCGCTACCTCGTCGACGCCCGCGCCTCGTTCGCGTACGACGGCGAGGTCGTCGCCTGGCGCACGCATGTGTTCTCGGCGCTTACGGACGACTCCGAGCTCGAGCCGCAGGACACCGACGAGATCGCCGGTGCGCGCTGGGGCACTCTCGACGAGCTCCGCGGCTCGCTCCGGGCGTGTCTGCTCGGGACCGGCCACGCCCTCTGGCGCTACCGCGTCGCCCTCCACGATGCGGCGTTCGAGCGCCTTGCTACGTCTTGTTGATCCGGACCGCGGTGCCGTAGGCGCAGATCTCGGTCCAGGTGTTGCCCATCTCCGACGTGTCGAAGCGCATCGCGACGATCGCATTGGCACCCTTCGCCTCGGCCTCTTCGACCATCCGCGCGGTCACTTCCTCACGGCTGTCGGCGAGCGCCTTGGTCATGCCCTTGAGCTCCCCGCCGAGCATCGACTTGAAACCGGCGCCGAATTGCGAGAACGCATTGCGAGAACGGACGGTCAGACCGAACACCTCCCCGTACACATCGGTGATCTCGTAGCCGGGGACGTCGTTCATCGTCGTGATCAGCATCGCACGCTCCTCGTCGTTTGACAGCGGCGACGCTACAACAGGTCGAGCACGGCCGGAATGGAGGTGACGCGGGGCCCGTCCCAGTCGTTCAGCTCCGGCCAGGGAGGCTCCTCGCCGGGACGGTGGATCAGGATCGCGTCCATCCCGACCCTCCTCGCGCCGCCGAGCTCGTCGTTCGCGCCGTCCCCCACGAAGATCGCCCGAGACGGGTCGACGCGGAGCAGTGCACAGCAATGCAGGTAGATCCGCGGATCGGGCTTGGCGATGCCGAGCCGTGACGAGAACACCTCGGCGTCGAACAGCCCGGCGAACTCGGACTCGGGCCAGAGCGTCTCGACATCCTCGCTGCAGACCGTGATCAGGCCGACCGGATGCCCTCGTTCGCGCAGCTCACGCAACGTCGCCACGGCGCCGGGCCGCGGTACGAGGCAATGGCGCACGTAGTCGAGACGGACCGCGCACACCTCCTCCATCGCCTCCGCCGGCACGCCCGCCTCGGCCAGGACGGTCCGCACGGGCGCGAGGTAGCGGTTCGGCTGGCGATACCAGCGCTCACGGAAGCCGGGGCCTGCGAGTGCATCGATCCTGTCGACCATGCGCGCCGCGGCCGCCTGGTCCCAGTCGATCAACGTCTCCCAGAGATCGAAGATCACCGCGAGTGAGTCCGCCTCCGCCGAGCCTACGCCGCTGCGCACGTGCGCAATACCTCCCACGCCCGGCGCACGTCGGCTTCGGTCGTCCGGCCGTTGCCGATCGCAAGCCGGATCGCGTCCCGTCCGCGCAGCCGGGTGGCTGCGACAAAGAGCTCGCCCGTCGCCGTCGCGGCCCGCGCGAGCTCGAAGTTGTCGCGGTCCGCCTTGCGGAAGCACACGGTCGAGAACGGATGCGGCGCCACCACCTCCCACCCCGCCTCGGCCTCGACCCACCCCGCGAAGAGCTGCGCCAGGCGGACGTGCTCGCGGATTCCCGCCTGCAGCCCTTCGGCGCCGTACATGCGCAGCACGAACCACAGCTTCAGCGCCCGGAAACGGCGGCCGAGCGCCGGGCCGAAGTCCTTCAGGTCGACGGCGTCGCCGGTCGAGGCGAGGTAGTCGGGCGACGTGCCGAACGTCGCCTGCAGCACCTCCGGCCGGCGCGACCAGAACGCCGAGCAGTCCATCGGCGTGAACAGCCACTTGTGCGGGTTGACGACGATCGAGTCGGCGCGGTCGCAGCCGTCGAGGCACCAGCGCAACTCGGAACAGACCGCAGCGGCGCCCGCGTACGCCGCATCGACGTGCAGCCACACACCCGCCTCTTCGCACCGTCGCGCCAGCTCCGGGACCGGATCGACAGAGGTCGTACCGGTCGTGCCGACGGTGGCGACGACTGCGGTGGCATCGTCCAGCGCGAAGTCCGTCCGCATCCTGTAGGCGTCGTCCACCTCGACGGTTCGGAACTCGAGGCCGACGAGCCGCGCCGCCTTCTCGACGCTGAAGTTCGCCTCGGCGGAGGCGTAGACGACCCCGCCCGGCCGGAGCGAGCGGGCCGCTGCGAGCGCCGCGATCGTCGAGGTCGAGGCCGTGTCCTCGATGTGGCCGTGCCAGCCGCACGGCAGCCCGAGCAGCTGGGCGAGCCAGTCCATCGTCACGAGCTCGAGCTCCGTCGCAGCGGGCGACGAGAGCCACGTCATGCCGTTCACGTTCAGCGCAGCGATCAGCAGCTCCGCGAGGATGCCCGGGTCGGAGCCGGTGTTCGCGAACCAGGCGAAGAACCGTGGGTGGTTCCAGTGGGTCAGGCCCGGCACGATCAGGTCGTCGACGTCACGCAGGATGTTCGCGAACGGCTCACCATGGAGCGGAGCCTGCGCCGGCAGGGCCGCGCGCACGGCGCCCGGTTCGACGGCGGACGCGACCGGCTGGTCGCCGACGCCGGCCAGGTACGCCTCCACCCACTCGGTAGCGAGCGCCAGATCGTCGTGGAGCGTCAGCGCTGCTTCCTCAGCTTCTCGATCTGCTTCCAGGTGCGCGTGTTGAGGACGTCGTCGCGCGTCAGCCACGCGCGGCGAGCCTGCCCGACTCCGAGCGCTACGTAGTCGAGCGCAGACACCTGGTGGCCGTCGGAGTCGATCACGACCTTGACGCCGGCATCGCGCGCGGCGCGGACGTGCACGTCCGAGAGGTCAAGGCGATCAGGCTGTGAGTTGAGCTCGACGAACGTCCCCGTCTCGACCGCCTTCGCGAGCACGCGGTCGAGGTCGATCGGCGCCGGCGGCCGCCGCCCGATCTTGCGATTGGTCGGGTGCCCGATGCAGTCGACGTACGGGCTCTCCATCGCCGCCAGCACGCGTTCGGTGGGATCGTGGTCGAAGCGCGAGTGCACGGAGGCGACGACCCAGTCGCGCGTCGCGAGCTCCGCGTCGGAGACGTCGAGTGCGCCGTCAGGGCGCACGTTGACCTCGATCCCCTTGAGAATGCGGAGAGGAGCAACCCGTTCGTTGAGCGCGTCGATCTCGTCGGACTGGCGCCGCAGCAGGTCGCCCCGCAGCCGCTGCGAGTGGTCGCAGACCGCGTAGTAGGCGTACCCGCGTGCCTGCGCCGCCGCGACCATCGCCTCGAGCGAGTCCTTACCGTCCGACCACGTCGTGTGCGTATGGAGATCGCCGCGGAGATCGCCGAGCTCCACCAGCTCGGGCAGGTCGCCGTTGCGGGCGGCGCCGAGCTCACCGCCGTTCTCGCGCAACTCGGGCGGGATCCAGGCGTAGCCGAGGAACTCGTACACCTCCTCCTCGGTCGCGAAGCTGTGCTCCTCGCCCGTCTCGACGACCGTCACCGAGTATTCGGAGATCGAGAGACCGCGGCGGACTGCGTCCTCGCGAAGCGCGACGTTGTGATGCTTCGAGCCGGTGAAGTGCTGGAGCAGGTTGCCGTAGCTCGCCGGCGGCACGACCCGCAGGTCGAAGCGCAGACCCTCCTGGGAGACGACGGTCGCCTTCGTCGGCCCGTGCGCCGCGACATCGACGACCCACGGCAGTGCGCAGAAATGGTCGACAAGCGCCTGCGGATCGGTGGCCGTTGCGATGATGTCGAGGTCGCGGACGGTCTCGCGCATGCGCCGGGCCGAGCCGGCGAGTGAGACCTCGACCGAGGCCGGGTGCTCGTCGAGCTCTTGCACGACAGCCCGCAGGCGGGGCAGCGTCGTCCCGAGCAGCGCGCGGCGCGGCCCTTCGGCCGCGCGCGGTTGCGAGAGCGCCGCGACGATCTTCTGCTCGGTGCCCGGGCCGATGCCGGCGTGACCGCGGAGCTGCCCCGCCTCGGCCGCCGACTTCAAGCCGGTGACCGTGGTGATCCCGAGCTCCTGCCAGATCCGCCGCGCCGTCTTCGGGCCGAGCCCGGGGAGCCGCATGAACGTGGCGACCTCGGGTGGAACCTCGGCCTTGCGCTTCGTCAGCGCATGCATCTCGCCGTCGGTGACGACCTCGACGATCTTCCCTTCGATCGTCTTGCCGATCCCCTGCAGGCTCTTCGCCTTGCCGTCGAGCGCCAGCTGGGCGACCGAGGCCGGAGTCTCGCGGATCCGGGCGGCCGCACGGCGATAGGCGTTGATCCGGAAAGTGTCTGCGGCGGCGACCTCCATCAGGTCGGCGAGCAGCTCGAGCTGCTCCGCGAGCTGCTCGTTTCGCGGAAGTGTGGCCACGTCAGCGATCATAGGCGCCTCGATGCGCGCGACCGTTTGCCTTCCGACCTACGACGAACGCGCGAATCTCGAGCCGATGCTGCGGGCGCTCGCCGCGATCCTACGCGACGACGATCGCGTGCTGGTGATCGACGACAACTCGCCCGACGGCACCGGAGAGCTGGCCGATCGGCTCGCCGAGGAGCTCGAGTTCGTCTCGGTGCTCCACCGCCCGCACAAAGAGGGGCTCGGCCCTGCGTACCTGGCCGGATTTCGCCGCGCGCTGGCGGAGGGTGCCGAGCTCGTCCTGGAGATGGATTGCGACTTCTCGCACGACCCTGCCGACGTGCCGCGCCTGATCGCGGCGGTCGAGGACGGGGCCGACCTCGCGATCGGCTCGCGGTACACCGCGGGTGGCCGCGTCGGCGACTGGGGCCTCGCGCGACGTGTCATCTCGCGTGGCGGCTCGATCTACACGGCGCTCTTCCTGCGGCTCGGCGTCAAGGATCCGACGGCGGGCTTCAAGTGCTTCCGGCGGACCGTGCTCGAGACCATCGATCCCGACACGATCACCTCCCGCGGCTACGCCTTCCAGATCGAGACGACGTTCCGGGCCAAACGGCACGGCTTCCGGATCGTCGAGGTACCGATCACCTTCGACGATCGGACGCATGGCGCTTCGAAGATGAGCCGCTGGATCGTGTTAGAAGCGGTCTGGCGGGTGCCGCTCCTGCGGCTCCGCGGGTAGCGTCGGAGCGTGCGCGACGTGACCGACGAGACGTTCGAGGCCGAGGTCTTGCTCGCGGCGACGCCGGTCGTCGTCGACTTCACCGCTCCCTGGTGCGGGCCGTGCAAGGCGATCGAACCGGCCCTGGAAGAGCTCGCCGCCGCGTCGCCCGGGGTTGCCTTCGTGAAGCTCGACATCGACGCGAACCCGCAGACGGCCGATCGGTTCGGTGTGCTCTCGCTGCCGACCGTGATCCTCTTCGCGAACGGCGAGCCGCAGGAGACCGTCTACGGCGCACGCCCGAAGCGGCACTTTGCAAAATCGTTCGCCCGCTATCTGTGATCCCTCGTCCGAGGGACGAGCAAGTCGGCGGGCGCGTCGATCAAGGGAGCGTGACGCTCCTCCGCTTTCTCACACTGCTCGCAGCGACCGCCATCCTCTCGGCGTCCGTGACGATCGCCAGCGCGACGCCGGCGACGGGTTCGGCCGCCGCCCTCACCGTCGTCCACCGTGGCCAGACAGTGAAGATCTCCGTCGCGACCGCCTCGCAAGGCGTCTGCCTCGCTCAGGTCCGGTACGCCGACGGCGCCGTCCAGGAGAGCGGCATCAAGCGTCCGTCCGGGCGTCGCGTCGGCTGGACGATTCGCGTTCCGAACAACGCGATGCTCGGCATCGCGCGCTGGAACGTCCGTTGCGGCGTCAACTTCCAGCGGTTCGGAAGCTGGCGCGTCGCCGTCACCACGACGGTCGAAGCGGTACCGCGCGTTCTGATCGACAAGGAAGGGTTCACGCAGCGCCCCGACAAGATCGGCACCGGCAGCGACGTGAGCTACGGACTCCTGCTCAAGAACACCTCGCTGAAGGAGGACGCCCAGAACGTCTACCTCCTGATCAACTTCGTGACTGCCAACGGCGAGTTGGTCGGTTCGACGACGACGACCGTGAAGATGATCGGCGCCGGCGAGACGTACGCCTACGGGAATCATCATGCGCCTGCGCACCCAGGCGACCGTGGCGAAGCTCGAGGTAACGGTCCGCGTCGGCGCACAGGCTCCGACAAAGGCGCGTGTTCTGCCTCACTTCGTCAACGTCGCGATCATTCCGAACACGCTCGATCCCGGCTTCGTCAGCGAAGTCGACGGCGAGATCGTCAACGACACGTCCCCGCAGACCCTCACGTCGGCCCGGATCTCGATCGTGATCCTGAACGCGGCCGGTGCGATCGTCGGCGGCGGGACAGGCCTCGTCTACTCGCCGCTGCCCTCGGGCTCGCGGATGGTGTTCCTCGCAAGCGTGGGCTTCACGGCGATCCGGGTCGATCAGGCCGTGACGCCCGTCATCTCGGTCGATCCGGCGTACAGCTCGGGCTGATCGCGTTCATCTAGCCTGACCCCGTGGTCGGGTTGCCCGCCTCACACCGAGCGCGCGTCCGGCTGCTCCGGGGATCGGTGGCGTTCGCGGCGGTCGCGGTCGTCGCGGCGTTGATCGTGTTCGTCCCGAACACCGGGCATACGACCTCGACCCCGATCGACACCACGAAGCCGGCAGAGCACTATGCCGTCCCGAAAACCGTGCGCGCGACGCCCACCGAGAAGGCGGCCGCGGAGCACACGCTCGCCGTGTTCGTGCCGAGCGCGATGACGCGACAGAACCTTGCGTCGTCCTGGCCCCTTGCGACACCTCACATGCGCGTCGGGACGACACGTGCCGAGTGGCTCGCCGGCGACCTACCGGTCGTGCCATACCCGAAGAACGCCTACCGCACGTTCGGGCTCACGCTCAAGTACCAGTACAAGGGCATTCTGGGCTACGACGTGCTCGTGCTGCCGACCGAGAACGCCGCCGGCGTCCGTGGCGGCCAGCAGGTGTACTCGTGCGAGCTCCACGACGTGGGCGGCCGTTGGCTGGTCGACTTCTGCTATCCGCGCAAGACGCTGTGAGCGTCGACGTCCTCAACCTCGACGGGCTGCTCGCAGGGGAGGAGCTCGCCTACCTCGGGACGGAGCCGGAGCGGGAGGCCCAGGTGGTGCCGCTCCCGAACGACCTCGACGAACGCGTGCGCGAGGCGATCGGCATGTCGACGCTCTACACGCATCAGCTCGAGGCGTGGAGTGCAAGTCAGCGCGGCGAGCACGTGATCGTGACCACGGGCACCGCCTCTGGGAAGACACTCGCGTTCAACCTCCCCGTGCTGGACGCGCTCACCCGCGACCCACACGCACGAACGCTCTATCTCTATCCGACCAAAGCGCTCGCGCAAGACCAGTTCCAGACGCTGGCCGGCTACGGGCTCCCCGGTCTCAAGCCGGCCGTGTACGACGGGGACACGCCGGTCGAGCACCGCCGACAGATCCGCGGCTGGGCGAACGCGATCCTGACGAACCCGGACATGGTTCACGTCGGGGTGCTGCCCAACCACGACCGTTGGGGCGACGTGCTCGCCAACCTGCGCTACGTCGTGGTCGACGAAGCGCACGTCTACCGCGGCGTCTTCGGTTCGCACGTGGCGAACGTGCTCCGCAGGCTCCGCCGGACGGCGCGGTTCTACGGCGCCGAGCCGCGCTTCCTGCTCGCGTCGGCGACGATCTCGAACCCGGCCGAGCTGGGGACGGCGCTGATTGGCGCACCGGTGACCGTGATCGGCGGCGACGGAGCCGGGCGCACCGAGCGGACGGTGGTGCTCTGGAACCCACCGCTCCTCGACCCCGAGGTCGGCCTCCGCGCCTCGGCACTGTCCGAAGCCTCCCGGCTGCAGGCGCTGTTCGTCGAGCGCGGGCTGCGCACCCTGACATTCGCGAAGAGCCGCAAAGCGGCGGAGCTCATCCATCGCTTCACTGCCGATCGGCTCGGCGACGACAGCCGGCTCTCGCCGTACCGCGCCGGTTACACCGCCGCGCAGCGCCGCGAGATCGAGCGCCGGCTGAAGAACGGCGAGCTGCTCGGAGTGTCGGCGACGAACGCGCTCGAGCTCGGCATCGACATCGGCCTGCTCGACTGCGTGATCTCGGTCGGCTTTCCCGGCACCGTCGCATCGCTCCGGCAGCAATGGGGCCGCGCGGGGCGCCGCGGCAACGGCCTCGCCGCGCTCGTCGCGACCGAGGACGGACTCGATCAGTTCTTCATGCGCGAGCCCGACAAGCTGCTCGGACGCCGCGTCGAGGCGGCGATCCTCGATCACGCGAATCCTCGAGTGCAGGTCGGCCACGTTCGGAGCGCCGCCTACGAGGCACCGCTGACGGACGCAGACGCCGACGTCCTCGGCCCGGAGGCCCTCGCGCTCGCAGCGGTCGACCCAGAGCTCCGCGCCACGGCGGCGGGAATCGTCTGGGGCGGCCGTGACCATCCGGCGGCGCGCATCCCGTTGCGGTCGACGGACGCCGACGCGTTCTCGGTCGTCGACGCGACAACCGGGGCGGTGCTCGGTCTCGTCGAGCGGGCCCGCGCCTACTCGACCGTTCACGAAGGCGCCGTCTACCTGCACCTCGGCGAGTCGTTCCTCGTCCGCGAGCTCGACGAGACCGCCCTCGTCGCGGTCGTCGAGCCGTTCAGCGGCGACTGGTACACGCAGGTGAAGCACGAGACCATGACCGGCATCCTCGGCTCGCACGCGAGCGGGTCTCGGCTCGGCCTCGAGCTGCACTTCGGCGAGATCGAGGTGACGGAGCAGGTCGTCGCCTACGAGCGCAGGACGGTGAGCTCGCAGGAGCGCATCGAGCTCGTCCCGCTCTCGCTGGCGCCGACGACGTTCACGACGGAGGCGCTCTGGTTCCTCCCGGACGCGTACCAGCTCGCCGGGCTCGACACGTTGCCGGCGCTGCTCGGAACCCTGCACGCGGCCGAGCACGCCTTGATCTCGCTGCTGCCACTCTGGGCGATGTGCGACCGCTGGGACATCGGCGGTCTCTCGACGAACGCCCACCCGGAGACCGGGCGCCCGACGGTCTTCATCTACGACGGCCATCCGGGTGGGATCGGGATCGCCCAGCGCGGGTTCGAACAGTTCGAGGGCTGGGTGGCGGACACGGCCGCGCTGCTGCGCGGCTGCCCCTGCGTGTCCGGCTGCCCGTCCTGCGTGCAGAGCCCGAAATGCGGCAATCTCAACGAGTTCCTCGACAAGGCCGGGGCACTGACATTCTTGTCCCGCCTTGTCGATTTCGGCTCGGCTCGTTCGTCGTCTCCACGACAGACGACCAAGGGAGGCCTGGCATGAAGTACGCAATCCTGATCTACGGCAGCGACGACGAGTGGGAGAGCCGCTCCGACGAGGAGCGCGCGGCGATCTACAAGGAGTACTTCGCGCTCTCCGAGGAGGCCGGTGTGTTCGGCGGCGCCGAGTTGCAGCCGGCCGCCGTCACGACCACGGTTCGCGAGCGCGACGGCGAGACGCTGACGACGGACGGGCCGTTCGCCGAGACCAAGGAGGTCCTGGGCGGCCTGTACCTGCTCGAGGCAGCCAACCTCGACGACGCGATCGCATTCGCGGCCCGGATCCCGGCCGCGCGGCATGGCGCGATCGAGGTGCGACCGCTGGTGGAGCACTGACGGAACAGGTCTTCCGGGACGAGTGGGGGCGCGTCGTTGCCTCCCTGGTCGGCTTCCTCGGCGATTTCGACCGCGCCGAGGAGGCCGCACAGGAGGCATTCGCTGTCGCCGCGGAGCGCTGGCCCGTGACCGGAATGCCGGCCAATCCCGGCGCCTGGCTCGTCGCGACCGCGCGGAACAAGGCGATCGACCGCATCCGCCGCGAGCGGATCTTCGCAGCCAAGGCGCACCTGCTGGTCGTCGCCCCGGAGCCGGACGCAGAGATGATCGACGACAACGGCTTCCCGGATGAACGCCTCGAGCTGATCTTCACCTGCTGCCATCCGGCGCTCGCGTTGGAGGCCCAGGTGGCGTTGACCCTCCGCACGCTCGGCGGGCTCTCGACCGGCGAGATCGCGGAGGCGTTCCTGACACCCGAGGCGACGATGGCGCAGCGGCTCGTCCGCGCAAAGCGGAAGATCAAGGCGGCGGGCATTCCGTTTCGGGTTCCGCCCGACCACCTGCTTCCGGCACGGCTTGTGGCGGTTCTCGCCGTCGTCTACCTCATCTTCAACGAGGGTTACGGCGGCCGGGTCGACCTGGCCGCGGAAGCAACACGGCTCGGCCGGGCGCTGACCGAGCTGATGCCCGACGAACCGGAGGCGCGCGGTCTGCTCGCACTGATGCTGTTGCACGATGCACGTCGCGAGGCGCGGTTCGTCGATGGCGAGCTCGTGGTGCTCGACGACCAGGACCGAGCTCTCTGGGACGGCGAGCAGATCGGCGAGGGACGGCGCGAGCTGGATCGCGCCCTCGCCTCGCGGGGACGCGGTCCGTACGTGATTCAGGCGGCGATCGCCGCGCTCCATACCGACGAGCCGCGCGACCGTGCGCAGATAGCAGCGTTGTACGGCGAGCTCTCGCGCCTGACCGGTTCGCCCGTCGTCGAATTGAATCGGGCCGTCGCCGTTGCCGAGGCCGGCTCGCCGGCAGCCGGGCTGGCCGCGCTCGACGGGCTCTCGCTCGACGGCTACCGCTACTTCCACGTCGCGCGTGCCGACCTGCTTCGGCGCGTCGGCCGGTTCGGCGAGGCGCGGGAGGCGTATGGCCGCGCGCTCGAGCTCGTCCCGGAGGGAGCAGAGCGGCGACTGCTCGAGCGACGGCTGGCAGAGCTGCCCGATCGCTGACATACATACGCGGATGAGAGACCGGATCCGCCGGTTCAGCCAGACGATCGACGTAGCGGCGGCCGAGCGCACGGTCCCGTTCGCGCACGGTGTCGGCGTGTTTAGCGATTCGCTCGCGAACGTCTACGACGCGAACTACGTCCGCGTGGACGCACCGGTGGATGCCGAGCTGCACGCCGCGGAGGCGGACGCACTGATGGAGCCGTTCTGGCACCGCCGGATCGCAGCGGAGAGCGGCGGAGAGATCCTGACGGCCGGGTTCGAGCGGCTCGGCTGGACACGAGCGACCCACGTGGTCATGGCCCATCTTCGGCAGCCCGACCGGCGAGCCGACACCGGCATCGTTCGAGAAGTCCCGCTCGAGGCACTCGCCGATCCGCACACCCGGGTGACCCTCGCCGAGCCCCACGGCTCCCCGCAGCTCGCCGAGCAGCTCCTGGCCGCCAAACGCCGGATCGGCGCCGTCGCGCGCGCTCGCTACTTCGCGATCGAGATCGAAGGTGTCGTCGCTGCATACTGCGAGCTGCGCAGCGACGGCGCGACGGCGCAGATCGAGGACGTGAACACGCTGCAGGCGTACCGTGGCCGCGGCTTCGGCCGGATCGTCGTCCAGCACGCGCTCGACGAGGCGCGAGCGAACCACGATCTCGTCTTCCTCGAGGCGCTCGCGGACGACTGGCCGAAAGCGCTGTACGCGAAGCTCGGGTTCGAGATCATCGGCGAACGGCACCTGTTCCTCCACGCACCGACCCCGCTCGCCCGTCTGCGCGTCCGCACCCCGCGACTCGAGCTGCGGCTGGCCACCACCGCCGAGCTCCGCGAGCTCGAGCGGGTTGCGGAAGCCGGGATTCACGATCCAGCCGCCATGCCGTTCAGCCTCGCGTGGACCGACTCGCTCGACCAGAAGAGCTTCCTCGGCTGGCATCGGAGCGCCGAGCGCGACTGGCGGCCGGACAGCTGGCGGCTCGAGCTCGTCGCGTTCGCAGACGGGCGGCCGATCGGTGTCCAGGCGCTTCACGCAGACGACTTCGCGTCATCGCGACGCGCGTCGACGGGCAGCTGGCTCGGCGCACCGTGGCAGGGACACGGCCTGGGCACGGAGATGCGCGCGGCGATTCTGACGCTGCTCTTCGACGGGCTGCACGGAGTCGAAGCGGCGTCGGGGGCGATCGCCGGGAACCTCGCCTCGCTCGGCGTGTCGCGGAAGCTCGGCTACCGGGAGATCGGCCGGTCGACCGTCAGTCCACGCGGCACGCCGGTCGTGCATCACGACCTGCTGCTCAGACGCGACGAGTTCAGACGGCCCGCCGTGGCGGTCGCGATCGAAGGGCTCGCCGGGCTCGAGCCGCGGTTCGGCGCCCGGTCGTGAGCTTCCGCGTTCTGGGCCGGCGGTGGACGGCGTGCGCCGCCTGACGTAAGCTCGCGCGTCAAAGCGACCAGGAGGGCAGGCCATGGTGATGAGGCTGCCCCGCCCGCGGCACGGGGATCCAATTCGCACGACGTTCGAGCTGCGGGAGCTCGCGGCGGCCGTGCTCGAGGACGATGTCCGGACGCTCGCCCGGACGACCGCATACCTGCGCCGGTCCTACCGGGCGGTGTTCGTCGGCTATCTCGCGATGCTCGTCTTCGGTCTTGGCGCGGTGATCGCCGCCTTCGTGAAAGGGCTCGAGGCGTCGACCGTCGGCCAGGCGGTGGCGGCGGTCGGCCTCGCGGGGCTGACCGTCGGCATCTTCGCCGCCTTCTTCGTCCAGCGTCCGTCGGCGGCGCTGGAGCGAAACGCCATCTTCATGCCGTGGGTCTCGATCGTGCTGACGACGTTCTGGACCAGACTCCTCTACGTCGACGACCCGGCAACGCTCGACGCAACGCTCGGCAAGGCCGCGAAGGAGGCCTCGGACGAGCTGAGCGCGATCGCGCTGCGCTACGCGGTGATCGACGGTCGGGAGCTCGCGGTCGCGAAGGAGGCGGCGCGCACGCGGCCGGCTAAGCCAGCGACCTGAGTGCCTTGCTGAGTGACTGGCGTGTCGTGAGCACTCCGGCGAACAGGTCGCCGTGCACGCGCACGCGCTCACGCACGGCGTCCATCGTGTAGATCGCCGGGTCGAGACGCTCGTTCACCTCCTCCCAGCGAAGCGGTGTCGAGACGGGCGCGCCGGGATGGGGTCGCACCGAGTACGCCGACGCGATCGTCTTGCCCTCGCCGTTCTGATTCGCGTCGATCAGGACGCCGCGCCGGCGCGCCTTCGACCACTCGGTCGTCGCGAGCTTCGGGTGAGCGCGGACGATCGCTCCCGCGACGACCTCGGCGAACGAGCGCGAGTCGTCGTAGGTCGAGCGCCGGTCGAGCGGGACGAGGACATGAAAGCCCTTGCCGCCGGACGTCTTCGGGAACGATTCGAGAGCCAGCGTGTCGAGCAGCTGCTTGAGGATCAGAGCGACCTCGACCGTCTGCGTCCACGGCACCTCGGGCGTCGGATCGAGATCGAAGAGCACGAAGTCGGGGCGATCGGGGCGATCGATGCGCGAGTACCACGCATTCATGTCGATGCAGCCCATGTTGACCATCCAGAGCAGCGCGAGCTCGTCGTCGACCACCGGGAACTCGATCCACCGCTTCGTGCGCGCGTCGTCACGGGCCGAGACGCGCGCGCGAAAGCGCGGAATCCAGTCCGGCATGTGCGACGGCGCGTCCTTCTGGAAGAACGCCTTCCCGTTGGCGCCGTCCGGGTAGCGCCGCATCGTGAACGGCCTGTGCGAGAGGTGCGGCACGAGCACCGGCGCGAGCTCGCGGTAGTAGCGCAGCAGATCGCCCTTCGTGATCCCTTCGTCCGGCCAGAACAGCTTCTCGAGATTCGACAGCTTGAGCTCGCGCCGGCCTCGGCGGACGACGTCGTCGCGCACCACCTCCTCCGGCGCCTTGTCGTCGCGCAGGCCGAGGTACGAGGGGTGCCGCAGGTGGCGATCGTGCGTCCACTCGCCGTAGCGCACCTGGGCGATCAGCTGCGGCTCGACCCATTGCACGTCTCCCTTGCGCACGCGCGGCAGCTTCGGCTCGACGGCGAACGGCGTCGACTCGCGGTGGAGCGGCCGCAACGCCCGAAGCAGCCTCGTGATCTCGGCGTCGTCGAAGCCGGTGCCGACGTTGCCGACATAACGAAGCTCACCCTCCTCCATCACACCGAGCACGAGCGAGCCGAACGTCCCCTCGCGCCTGCCGGCACCGCGGGTGTAGCCGACGACCACGAACTCGTCGCTGTTCGTCGCCTTGACCTTCAGCCACTCGCGTGTCCTCCGGCCGGGCCGGTAGGGGCTCCCGGAGCGCTTCGCGACGACTCCCTCGAGGCCGCGCTCCCGGGCGGCCTGGAACAGCGCTGCGCCGTCGGCGAAGTCGTCGGAGAAACGGACCGTGGTGTTGCGCGCGTCGAGCAGCGCGCGCAGCCGCTCCTTTCGCTCCTCGAACGGGGCCTCGATGACCGGCTCGCCGTCGAGCTCGAGCAGGTCGAACACGTAGAAGACGAGTGCTCCGCTGCCCTGCTGCAACTCCGAGAAGCTGGCGCGGCCGTTCGCATCGATCCGGCACACCTCACCGTCGAGCACCGCATTGGGCGACTTCGTCGCCGAGACGACCTCCTTCGCGACC
Organism: uncultured Actinomycetes bacterium; assembly: GCA_963836705.1. Taxonomy (GTDB): domain Bacteria; phylum Actinomycetota; class Thermoleophilia; order Gaiellales; family Gaiellaceae; genus PALSA-600. Next base: position 238,270 of record CAWIKU010000001.1, read on the forward strand.
TCGGCGAACCGCTGGGTGAGGTCGTTGCCGTTTCGCGAGACCAGCCGACAGTCCCCGGCGCGGACGAAGGCGAGCGCGCGATAGCCGTCGAACTTCACCTCGTAGCGCCAGTCGCTGCCGGTCGGGACGCTGTCGGCCGACGTCGCGAGCATCGGGCTGTACTCCCGCGGCGCTGCGTCTGCTTCGCCGTCGCGGCGCCTGATCAACAACCAGTTCTGCTCCTTGCCGTCGAGCTGCGCCGGGATGAGCGACCACGTACCGCGCAGCCGCGTGCCGTGCAGCACCACGGTGCGCCGGCCGTCTGGCCTGCGCTCGACGAGCTCGTACGGCCCGGTGTCCCAGAGCTCGACCGAGCCGGCGCCGTACTGCCCGGCCGGGATCTCGCCCTCGAAGCTCCCGTACTCGAGCGGGTGATCCTCCACGTGGACGGCGAGCGCGCGGGCGCCCGGCTCGAGCGGCACGCCCTTCGGCACGGCCCACGACGCGAGAACGCCGTCCTCCTCGAGGCGAAAGTCGTAGTGCAGTCGTCGCGCGTCGTGACGCTGGACCACGAAGATCGCGGCGGCGCCAGGCGCCCCGCCCGAGAACGGCTCGGGCGTCTCGCCCGGCTTCCGCTTGCGGCGATACTCGCCGAGTGAGTCCTTGTTATCCACAGCTGTTCTGAGAGGTCCTCACACCGGTTGAAAACCCTGTGGACGGTGTGGAAAGGCCGGGCCGGCTACGCGAAAACGCCCATCCCGCGGAACTTCGCCCGCCGGCGCTGCCTGAGCTCCTCACCCGGAGTGTCGTCGAGTTCGGCCAGTGCCTCGCCGAGCGCGGTTTTCAACAGCCGCGCCGCGCCGTCGTGGTCGAGTTGCGCACCGCCTTCCGGCTCCGCCACGATCGTGTCGACGACGCCGAGCGACAGGCAATGCGCCGCGTCGGGCTTGAACGCAGCGGCGGCACGCTTTGCCTCGCCCGCGTCGCGCCAGAGGATGGCAGCGCAGCCCTCGGGGGTGATCACCGAGTAGATGGCGTTCTCCTGCATCAGGACGCGGTCGGTGACAGCGAGCGCCACAGCGCCGCCGGAGCCGCCCTCACCGATGATGCAGGCGACGGTCGGGACGGTCATGCGGGCGAGCGTGGCCTGCGAGCGCGCGATCGCGCCGCCCTGGCCGTGCTGCTCGGCGGCAACGCCCGGATAGGCGCCCGGCGTGTCGACGAGGGCGACGAAGGGGAAACCGAAGCGCTCGGCGATCTCCATCACGCGCATCGCCTTGTAGTACCCCTCGGGGTAGGCCATCCCGAACTGCCGGTCGAGCCGCTCCTTGACATCGCGGCCCTTCTGGTGGCCGGCGAGGACGATCGTCCTGCCGTCGAGGGAGCCGATGCCGGTCACGAGCGCGCCGTCGTCGGCACGGCCGCGGTCGCCGTGCAACTCCACCCAGTCGTCGAGCAGTCGCTCGACGTAATCGAGCGTGTAGGGACGGTCCTGATGACGCGCAAGCTCGACCGAGCGCCAGATTCCCTCGTCCGTCGTATCGATCCGCAGGCGCTCGAGCTGACGCTCGAGCCGGTTGGCCTCCCCGTCAACTCGCGTCCCACGCAGCAACGGCAGCCGCGAGAGCCCGGACAGCCGCCGGCGCAGGTTGACTTCCTGATCCTTCTCGCTCATCTGAACAGCCTCAGCACGCGGGCCAGGTACTCGCGCTGTCCGGAACGAGGGACGATCGCGTCGAGGTGGCCGAAGCGCAGGTTCTGCTCGGCCAGCCCGAAGTCGTCGGGCAGCTTCTCGCGAGTCGTCTGCTGCACGACCCTCGGCCCGGTGAAGGCGATCAGCGCCCCGGGCTCGGCGATCGTCACGTCGCCGAGGGATGCGAAGGACGCGAGCACTCCCGCGGTCGTCGGATGCGCCATCACAGTCAGCATCGGCAGGCGGGCGTCGTGCAGGTCCTCGACGGCACACACGGTCTTCGGCAGCTGCATTAGCGACAGGATCCCCTCCTGCATGCGCGCGCCGCCCGAGCTCGTGACCGACACGAGGGGCACACCGCGCTCGATCGCGGAGTCGCAGGCGCGCGAGAACTTCTCGCCCACCGCGCTCCCCATCGAGCCGCCCATGAAGCTGAAGTCCATCACCGCCAGCTCGATCTGATGACCATCGAGCGTGGCCTGGCCGATCACCATCGCCTCGTTGAGGCCGGTGTTGAGCTCCGCCTCGGAGAGGCGCTCGGCGTACGGACGCAGGTCGAAGAACTCAAGCGGGTCGTCGGAACGCACGTCTGCCGCCTCCTCGACGAACGTGCCTGCGTCCGCGTACCAGTCGATCCTCGCTCGCGCACGCATCGGGAAGTGGTGCCCGCAGTGGGAGCAGACCCACTGCGTCGCCTCGAGCTCGTCATCGCGGTAGTGCGAACCGCACCTGGGGCAGGTGTTGGGATGCTGCTTCTCGGACGGGGGCGGAGCGTGCTTGTGCTCGACCTGGACGTCGATCCGGGCCTCTGCCATGGGTAGAGCTTAGACCCGGCCTGCGGCGCCCGGGTTACAGACCGAGCGCGTGGGCGAGCCGCGGCAGCGCCCGCTCGTTGCGGGCCGAGGCGCGCAGACCCGTCAGCCCCGCTCCGGCAGGGCGTGGCAGGCCTGCGAGCAGGGCCTCCAGCTGCTCGAGCGCAACGCCGCCCGGCTCCGGCATGAACACGTCGAGCTCGCCGGGCGCCGCAACGTCCGCGTCGAGCGCGACGTAGAGGCTGCCCGGGAGCTCTCCCAGCTCGGTCCGGATGCCGGAGTCGGCGATGAAGTCTTCCTCCGCGGGATCGAGCGCGCGGGCGCCGAGCAGGGTGACGTCGGCCGGGGCGATATCGCCGGCGTCGATCAGCATGCGGAGCGGCATCCCCCAGACATTCCCCGACGGAGACGTCGCCGGCGTGTTCAGGTCGCCGTGGGCGTCGATCCAGACGACGGCGAGGCGCCCGTGACGGCGTGCGAGCTCGCGGACCGCACCGACGTGTGCACAGCAGCAGCCCCCGAGCATGAGCGGGCGCTCGGGCAGCTCCCGCGCCGTCCTCGCGATCTGTGCGTCGAGCGTCGGCTCGTCGATCGCCGCGGCCTCTGGCCACGGCAAGGTCATCATGGCCGCGTCGGCCATCGCTGTGCCGCCCTCACCCCACGCCTTCGGAACCCGGACGAGCCCGGCCGCGAACTCCCGGCCGCAACTGTGGCACTGGTACTCGGGGCCGATCGCCACCGCCGTCATCGTGCGGCAGTCCGGACAGCGGGCGCGGAGCGCGCTCACAGGTCGAGCACCCAGTTGTCGGACTGCCGGAGCTTGCGCATCCCGGCCCGCTCGTACAGGCCGAGGGCGCCTGTCGGGTTCTCCGCGTCGACACCTAGGCCGATCGTCGAAAGCCCACGGTCGTACAGGGCGGCGAAGGCGCGTTGGAGGAGCGCCGCGCCGAGACCTTGCCGCCGCCACTCACGCCGGACGCCGAGCGTGCCCACCCAGCCGAGCGTCGTGTCGCCTCCGCGCTGCGGGTAGGCGAGCACCGAGCCGGCGAGCTCGGGACCCGCGAAGGCCAGCAGCCAGAGCGACGGATCGAACCCGCGCGCGCGAAGGTAGAACTCGCGGAAATTCGACGGCGAGACCTCGTGCCAGAACGCGTCGCCGCGGAACGCCGCGTTGAGCTGCGCTTGCACCAACTCTGCGTCGGCGGTGCCGTAGGTTCGGAGCGTGAGACCGGCGGGCAGCGCCGGTTCCGCTGGGCGGGCTGCGAGCTCGATCTGCATCGTGAACGACGACCGCCACAGCCGGTAGCCGCGAGCTTCGGCGAGCCCGGCGACCTCGTGCCCGGCGGGCACGTTGACGCAAACGCGCGGCAGCCCGCGCTCACGGGCGGCCGCTTCGGCCCACTCGAAGAACGGTTCCCAGCTGCCCGGCGCCGCGACGTCGAGGGTGAGCTCGCGGGCCTCGGGCCAGATGTCGCCGTAGCCGATCACGGTTCCATCTGCCTCCAGCACCCGCAGCCAGTCGGGCTCGAGCTCCTCGTTGCGAAGCCACGAACGAATCTCCTCGGCGTCGACGCTTCGCTCGGCGCCGAACGCTTCGTCGAAGAGCGCTGCGGCCCGCTCGGCGTCGTCGGCGCGAAGCGGTCTAAGGAGCGACGAGCTCATCGAGCGTCTCCGGCAGCGCGAACAGATCCGCCAGCTCCCGCGTGGGTCGCGCGTCGTCGGGAGCGAGCTCGCCGAGCCGATTTACCCACACGCTGCGCAGACCGAGAGCCGTCGCCGGGACGACGTCGTGGAACAGCGACGCACCCACGTGCACGTGTCCTTCCTTCGGCGCCCGCGTGCGCGCGAAGAACTCCTCCCAGTGCCGGGGCGCCGGTTTGTACGAACCGATCTCCTGCGCGACGATCACCTCGTCGAAGGTGATCCCGATCTGCACCTGCGACGCAGCGATGTAGTCATCGTCGGTGTTCGAGAGGACGCCGAGCTTCCAACCGCGCTTGCGGGCCTCCTCGAGAGCGCCGTGCACCTCCGGAAAGGCGCGCCAGCCGGGAAGGGCCTCGGCGAGCCCGTGCTCCTCGCCCGACGGTGCGCCGAGCCGGCGCATCGTGTCGGTCAGCACCTGGCGGTAGCTGAGGGTCGCATCAACCTGTACCTCCGGCTCCACCTCGTGGTAGCGCTCGACCAGGTCGTCGGCGCGCTCGTCCCCGAAGACGCGGGCGAGCTCGGCGCGAATACCGCTGTTCCAGTCGATCAACGTGCCGTAACAGTCGAACGTCGCCCAGCGCTCCATGCGCTGGAGCTTAGAGCTTACGCGGCGACCTGTTCCGGCGGGCGGTAGGCGAGGATCTCCCAGCCGTGAGCGTCGAGCCAGCGCTTCGACTCCACGTAGCCGGGCCGTCGCTTCGCGACGAGTGACCAGAATGCGGGCCCGTGGTGTAGTTCGGCGAGATGGCAGACCTCGTGCACGACGACGTAGTCGAGGACGTCGTGGGGTGCGAGCACGAGCCGCCAGTTGAAGCTGAGGGTGCCCTTGCTCGAGCACGAGCCCCAGCGGCTGCGCTGGTCGCGCAGCGCGATCCGCGCGTACCGGACGCCGAGCGCGAGCGCCTCCGACTGTGCGAGCAACGAGATGCGGGCGGTCGCCTCGCGCCGGCCCTGCGCCTCGGTCAAGGTCAGCCGCTCGAGCCCGAGTTGCGGCGCCGGGGCGTTCGCCAGCTGACGTTCGAGCCAGGGCGCGTGGTACTCGATCGCGGCCAGGATCTCGGCCTCGGTGGCGCGGGGTCGCACCGCGAGCTCGGGCGCCTCGCCGGCGCGGAAGCTGATCCGGTGCCAGCGCACGCGCGGCGAACGGCGTATGTGCAACTCGATCGGGCGACCGCCCACCTCGATGAGGCGCATGGTACGACGGTAGGCGTCGCCGCGGACGGCAACGCTCGTGACACGACCGCTCATCGGTCGAGTCATTCGCTACGAGGTGCGTCGGCTCCTCTCGCCGTGTGAAAGCGAGCTGCTAGTCGCCGTCGTCGCGGCGGAACACGATTGATGCGTTGTGGCCGCCGAAGCCGAAGGAGTTCGAGACGGCGACGTCGAGATCGGGCAGGTCGCGGGCGACGTTCGGGACGTAGTCGAGGTCGCAGTCGGGATCCTCGACTTCGTAGTTGATCGTCGGCGGCGCCTTCCGATCGACGAGCGCCAGCACCGTGAAGACCGCCTCGACGGCGCCGGCTGCGCCGAAGCAGTGGCCGGTCGCGCCCTTCGTCGACGAGACCGCCAGGTTCGTGGTCGCGTGCCGCTCGCCGAACGCGAGCTTGATCACGCGCGTCTCGGCGGAATCGCCGAGCGGGGTCGACGTCGCGTGCGCGTTCACGTAGCCGACGGCCTCGGGCTCGACACCGGCAGCGGCGATCGCCATGGTCATCGCGCGCGCGGGGTTCTCGCCGGTCGGGTCCGGCTCGGTCATGTGCGAAGCGTCGGACGAGATCCCGTAGCCGACGAGCTCGGCGTAGATGCGCGCCCCGCGTGCGATCGCACGCTCACGCTCCTCGAGCACGATCACCGCCGCCGCCTCACCCATCACGAGCCCGTCGCGTCCCTTGTCGAACGGTCGCGATGCGCGCGCCGGGTCGTCGTTGCGCCGCGAGAGGGCGCGCATTGCATCGAAGCCGGCGATTCCGACCTCGGTGATCGGCGCCTCGGTCCCGCCCGCGAACATCACGTCGGCGCGGCCGAGCTTGATCTCGTCCATCGCGTCACCGATCGCCATGTTCGACGCGGCGCAGGCGGTGCACTCGCTCATCAACGGCCCCTTCGTGCCGAGCTCGATCGACACCCAGCCTGCCCCCATGTTCGGGATGATCGAGGGGATCGAGAACGGGCTGACGCGGTCAGGCCCGCGCGTCAGCAGCACGTGGTAGCAGTCCTGATAGCTGTGCAGGCCGCCGATGCCGGTGGCGATCGACGCGCCGAACCGGTCCGGCTCGGCGCCGATGTCGACGCCCGAGTCGACCTCGGCCTGGCGCGCGGCGGCGAGGATCATCTGCGCGAACCGGTCCATGCGGCGCGACGCCTTGCGGTCGATCCAGACCGTCGGGTCGAACTCCTTCAGCTCGCAGGCGAAATGGACGTTGTAGGCAGTGTGGTCGAACGCGGCGATCGGCGCGGCGCCGGACTCGCCGGCCAGCAGCCGCGACCACGACGACGGCACGTCGTTGCCGAGCGGGCTGACCATGCCCAGGCCCGTGACCACAACACGCCTGTGTCCGTTGATATCCGTCACATCCCCAGCCCGCCGTCGACGAGGAGCACGTCGCCCGTGATGAACGACGCCTCGTCCGAGGCGAGGAAGCGTACCGCGCCTGCGATCTCGTGCGGCTCGGCGACCCGGCCGAGCGGCGTCGCGTCGACCATCGCCTTCGTCGCCTCCTCCGGGAGCACCTCGGTCAGCTGCGTCTTGACGTAGCCGGGCGCGACGACGTTCGCCCTGATGTTGCGCGAACCGAGCTCGCGCGCGAGCGACTTCGTGAAGCCGATGATCCCGGCCTTCGACGCGGCGTAGTTCGTCTGCCCCCAGTTGCCGTGCACGCCGACGATCGAGCTGATATTGACGATCGAGCCCGAGCGCTTCTTCATCATCGGCCGGGTTACGGCGCGACACGTGTAGAAGACCGAGCTGAGGTTGGTCTCGATCACCAGCCGCCAGTCGTCGTCGGACATCCGCGCGAGCAGGCCGTCGCGCGTCAGGCCGGCGTTGTTGACGAGCACGTCGACGTCGCCGGCCTCGTCGACCAGCTGCTTCGCGCCCTCGGGCGTCGAGACGTCGGCCCGGACGGCGCGGCCGCCGATGCGCTCGGCGAGCTCCTCGGCCTCGGCCTCGCCCGACCGGTAGCCCACCACCACCTCGGCCCCGGCTCGTGCCAGTTCCTCGGCGATCGCCAGGCCGATGCCCTTCGAGGCGCCGGTGACGAGCGCGAGCCTGCCTGCGAGGGACGCGAACGTCGGCTCGTCAGCCAAGCGCCCGGGTGGCCGCGTCGAGCGATTCGAGGTCCCTGACGGACAAGACGCGAACGCTGCGGTCGATCCTCTTCAGTAAACCGCTCAGCACGTTGCCCGGCCCCACCTCCACGAAGGTCGTGACGCCGTGGTTGATCAACGCACGCGCCGACTGCGTGAACTTGACCGGAGCCGTCAGCTGCTCGATCAAGAGCTCGCGGTAGCGCTGGGCATCCTCGAGCTTGGCGGTCACGGTCGACATGAAGGCCGAGCGGCCTTCGGCGAGGTGCACCTTTTCGATCGCCGGCCGGAGGACGTCGCCGGCGCGCGCGACGAGCGGACTGTGGAAGGCGCCGGAGACACGCAGCCGCACCGCGCGCCGCGCGCCCTCTCGCTCGGCCTCGGCGCACGCCTCGTCGACCGAGAGCGTCTCGCCGGAGATCACCAGCTGGCCGGGGCAGTTGTAGTTCGCCGGCCACACCCCGGCGATCTTGTTGCAGAGGTTCTCGACCGCCTCGTCGGCAAGGCCGAGGATCGCTGCCATCGAGCCGGGATGCTCCTTGGCGGCGGCGGCCATGGCGAGCCCGCGGTGACGGACGATCGCGATCGCGTCGCGCACGGAGATCGACTGCGCGGAGCCGAGCGCTGCGAACTCGCCGACGGAGTGGCCGACGACGAAGCCGGGCGCGATGCCGCGCGAGCGGAGCGCCGCGTCGAGAGCGAGCGACGTCGCGACCAGCGCGGGCTGCTGCACCTCGGTGTCGACGAGCGCCTCGACCGGCGAGTCGAAGCAGAGCGCCTTCAGGTCCATGCCCGAGGACTCCGAGCCGGCGTCGTAGACAGCCATCGCTTCCGGCACCGCCTCGGCCACGTCCTTGCCCATCCCTGCCTCGAACGATCCCTGTCCCGGGAACATGAAGGCGATCGTGCTCATTGCAGCGCTCCAGTCGTCTCGTGTGTCCATCTGATCAACGCCGAGCCCCACGTGAGGCCTGCGCCCATGCCCGTCAAGAGCACCAGCTTGCCCGGTTTCAGGCGACCGTCGTCGGCCGCGTCGGCCAGCGCGAGCGGAATCGAGCCAGAAGACGTGTTTCCATACCGGTCGACGTTCACCACGGTCCTTCCTTCCGGGACCCCCAATTTGCGCACAGCGTGATCGATGATCCGGACATTGGCCTGGTGCGGAACGTAGACGTCGACGTCGCCGATTGCCAGCCCGCACTCGCCGAGAACGGCGTCGGCAGAGCTGACCATGACGCGAGTCGCGAACTTGAAGACCTCGCGGCCGTTCATCTTCACGTACTTGTTGGGCTCTTCGAACCGCCGAGAACCGCTGCCTGGAAGCCACAGGTTGGCGCCTCCGCCGCCATCCGCACCCAGCTCGAAGCCGAGGAACCCGCCCTCGTCGACGAGCTCCATCACGACGGCGCCGGCGCCGTCGCCGAACAGCACGACGGTCGAGCGGTCGCTCCAATCGAGGATCTTCGAGAGCACGTCCCCGCCGACGACCAGCGCCCGCTTCGCAAGACCCGCCGCGAGCATTGCGTGCGCCTGGACGATCGCGTAGACGAAGCCTGTGCAGCCGGCCGACAGGTCGTAGGCGGCGGCTTCGGGCATCCCGAGCCGGTCGGCCAGCAGCGCCGACGACGAGGGAAACGACATGTCCGGCGTGACGGTGGCGACGATCAGCAGGTCGATCGACGATGGATCGGCCCCGGCCATCTCGAGCGCGCGCAGGCAAGCCGGCATCGCAACATCGGTGAGCGCCTCGTCATCCGCTGCGATCCGGCGCTCACGGATCCCGGTGCGCTCCTGGATCCAGGCGTCGTTCGTGTCGACCATCTTCGCGAGCTCGTCGTTCGTGACGACCCGCTCGGGGACATGGCAGCCGAGGCCGATGATCGACACCGGCGGGCCGGTGGCGCGCGCGATCATTCGCCCGCCCCGACCGCGAACATCAGCGTGCCGCGCACGGCGAGCTCGCCGTTCACCGTTGCTCGCACCTTGCCGCGGCCGACCGGGCCGCGCACCGTCTCGACGTCGCACTCGAGCAGCAGCGTGTCACCGGGCCGCACGACGCGCTTGAAGCGAACATCGTCGATGCCGGCGAAGAGGGCGAGCTTGCCATGGTTCTCCGGCTGGGAGAGCACCGCAACTGCACCACATTGCGCGAGCGCCTCGACCATCTTCACGCCCGGCATGATCGGGTTGCCGGGGAAATGCCCCGCACAGTCCTCGTCACGCACGGTCTTGCGGGCAACCACACGCTCGCCCGGAACGAGCTCGAGCACCTCGTCGATGAGCAGCATCGGGTCGCGATGCGGCAGGACCGCCTCGATCGCGGCCTTGTCCATCAGGACGTTCGCCGCTTCCGCGACGTCAGGCCTCTGGGGCTTCGTCATGCGGACAGCCGCTCCCGCAGCCCGTTCCGCCCCCGGTGGGCGTAGCACTTCGCCGTGCCCACCGGCAGCCCGGTCGTCGCCGAGATCTCCTCGAACGGAACGTCGAACCCGTCTTTCAGCGCCACGACGGTCGCCTGCGCCCGCGGCAGCTCGGCGAGGCGGGCGCCCAGCTCGCGCCGAGCCTCGGAGGCAGCGAGCTCGCCCGCGGGATCGCCGTCTCGCGCAACCCGCAGGTCCTCGAGCAGCGGCGCAGTTCGCCGCTCGGCCGTCCAGCGAGCCTGGGCGATGTCCTTGCAGGTGTTGACGACCAGCCGATGCAGCCAGGTCGAGAAGAGGGACTCGCCGCGAAATTGGGGGATCCGGCGCATCAGCTTCAACAGCGCCTCCTGCGACGCGTCCGACGCGTCGTCGGGGTCGCGGAGGACGTGGAGGGCGATGCGGTGGATCCGCTCGGCATGCCTGCCACAGAGCGTTTCCAGGGCCTGCCTGTCGCCGTCCTTCGTCCGCCGGACGAGAATTGCATCCGAGAGCCGCTCGTAGACGAGCGGGCCGTCAGGGCGAAGGTCACGAACGATTCGACGGGAACGGGGCCTGGGAGGTTGCACCGAGCCGCCTACTCTAGATGCCGTGCAGCCGGGGTCCGACAGTCCGCTCGTTCCCGAACTGGTCGCGCCGGCGCTTCGGGGCGCGTACGGCCGCGAGTATCACTGGGCCGCCGAGACCGGGACGACGCAACGGCTGCTCCCGCCCGGCGCAGCCCACGGCGCGGTCGCACTCGCCGAGCATCAGAGCGAGGGACGGGGCCGGCTCGGCCGCACCTGGGTCGACTCCGCACTCATGTTCTCCGTTGCGCTCTACCCGCCGCCACCGGTGGCGCGCTGGCCGGAGCTGACGCTCGTCGCCGCGCAGGCTGTTGCGGCAGCGATCGGTCCGGCGGCCACGATCAAGGACCCGAACGACGTCCTCGTCGACGGCCGGAAGGCCGCCGGGATCCTCGCCGAGGCCGGCGAACGGGTAGTGCTCGGAATCGGGATCAACGTCGGGAGAGCTGCCTGGCCCGGCGCGGGCTGGGTGGAACGCGACCGGCTCGAGCTCCTGGTCGACGTGCTGGCACGGCTCGAGTCCGCGTACGACGCGTGGCTCGCTACCCGGTGACGATCGCGCTCAGGTTGCCGGCGGCATCCTGCGCCTCCGCCGAGACCTGGGAGACGCTGCCGGTATACGGCACGCTGAACGTACCCTGCGCCGCCTGCACGATGCGCACTCGCTGATTGACGAGCACCGTGACGGTGGCCGGCTCGCTGAGCGAGAAACGCAGCTTGGCGGCATCGAGCAGCTTCAACACGGGCGGTGTCGTGTCGATCGCAACCTGCAGGGGAAGCTGCACATCGCCGAGCGCGTCGCTGACCGTGACGACGACGACGTACCGGCCGTCGGCAAGCGGAGCGCCACCCGCCGTCCCGTCCCAGTCGACGGTGTGCTGGCCCAGTCCCGGCTGCCCTTGGAACAGCGTTGCGACGACGGCGCCCGACAGCTCGAGGTCGATGCGCACAGGAGCGTTCTGCGTGAGCGTGTACGACAGCGTCAAACGGTCGGCGACTCCGTCGGCATTCGGCGAGATCGCGCGTGCGGAGGCGACAAGCCCCGTGAGCGTCCGGTCGACGATCACGTCGGCCGCCTTGGTGACGTGCTTGCTGCCGGCCGCCGCCGTCACGCTCAGCCGGTAACGGCCGTCGGGCAGCGAGCCGAGCTCCCAGCTGAACGTGTTGTTCCCGGTGGGTCGCAGCTCGTCGAGCACGGAACCGAGCGACGCTCCGCTCGCGTCGAACACCGACGCCGTCACGAGCGCAGGACCGCCGAGCGTGAAGCCGACGGTCGCGGTGCTGCCGGTCCCGTCCGCAGCCGGGGCGATCACCGACGGGGTCGCGGTCAGGTTCGTGAGCGACAACGGCGCCGAGGGCGGTGGAGTCGTGACCACCTTGCCGAGCACGCCCGACGCGACACGGAGACCGGGTGCGGCGATCGTCCAGGTGTAGGCGCCTTTCGGCGTCCCCGTCGACCGCCACGTCCAGTCCACGACCGAACCCTTGCCCGCGCCCGAGGCGACCGTCTTGCCGGTCCGGTCGGCGACCGTGACCGTCCACGCGAGCACCGACGAGAGCCGAGCCTGGAAGCGAACGGGACTGCCGACCACGCCCGCCACCGTCGGCGCATACAGCTTCGGCAGGCCCGTCGCCGCAACCCGCTTCGCCAGCGCCGGGAGGAGCGCATAAGCCCCGTTGCCGGGACACTCGCTCGGCCCGGTGTCGCGATGCCCCGACACGGCGCGGAGGGTCACGAGCTTGCCGGCCCGGAACTTGGCGTTGCCGCCCGAGGTGTAGACGACCGTCGAAAGCGGATCGATGTGCGCGACGTCGAGGCGCCAGGCGAGCAGGCGGACGAGGGCGTCACGCTGCGCGGGCGGAGGAACGGCTTGGACGTAGTTCCCGACCAGGGCGACGCCGACCGTGCCGGAGTTGAAGCCCTGCGCGTGCGCACCGATCACGTTCTGATCGACGCCGCCGCCGCGACCCTCGTAAATCGTCCCGAAGCGGTCGACGAGAAAGTTGTAGCCGATGTCGTTCCAGCCGTTTCCCTGCACGTGGTAGACCTCGATTCCACGCACGATCGCGGCCGCCTGGGCGCGCGTGTAGGAGTTGGTGCCGGCCGTGTGGTGAACGACCGCGAGGCGGAGAGTCGGGGCGAGGATCGGCGCCGCCCGCACGATCTCTTCGTTGGCGCCCCACGCCGCGCGCGAGACGATCGTCGGCTCGCCGGCGGCCGAGACCGTGCGTACCGGAGCGGTCGTGACCCGCGACGACACTTCATACGAGCGCAGGCGGCGGACGGAGCCGCGGACCCGGAACTGAACAGCCGTAGCGAGCCCGGTCCAGTCCAGGTTGCCGTCGTGCCAGCTGCCGGAGCGGTTGTCGGCGTCTGCCGTGCGCCACGATCGCCAGCGGCCTGCCGGCCTGCGGGTGCGGTACGCGACGGTGCCGCTCCCGATCCAGTGCAGCCCGAGCATGTTGAACGGTGCCGACCCGGCTGCCGACTCGAGCGTGCGCGCCCCGAGCGATACGTCGTGGACCCGCATCGTGACGTCGCCCGCGGTCGCGGTCGGCGGGACGACGAATGCCGCAAACGCGGCTGCGAGGAGAAGCTTCTTCATCGGCGGCGGCCGGTCGAACGTCAACGGTGCCGCATACGGCCTTCGCTCTCAAGCCCGGACACCCTCTCGCGAATACAATCCTTACAGACGATGAAACGCCTGCTCGCCGCGGTTTGCCTCGGAGTCGCTCTCGGCGGTGCTGGTCCTTCAGCCGCGTCGGCGCCGACGCCTCGGGTGCTCGCGATCCACTTCGCCACCGACGTCAACCCGGTCACCCAGGACTGGGTGAACCACGAGCTGGACCGGGCGGAATCGGGTGGCTACTCGGCAGCGGTGATCGTGCTCGATACTCCGGGCGGGCTCGCAGAGTCGATGCGGAAGATCGTCAGCCGCGAGCTCGCCTTGAAGATCCCGGTGATCGTGTACGTGGCACCGAGCGGGGCTCGCGCCGCATCCGCCGGCGTCTGGATCTCCCAGGCGGCGGATGTGCTGGCGATGGCGCCGAACACGAACATCGGCTCCTCGACGCCGATCAACGGCAACGGCACGAACATCTCCAGCGATCTCCGCCGCAAGGTCGTGAACGATGCGGCGGCCTCGCTCCGTGGGCTCGCGAAGTCGCACGGCCGCAACGCCGTGTGGGCGGATCTCGCAGTGCGCAGGGCCTCGAACCTGACGGCAGACGAGGCGCTGCAGCGCAACGTGATCGACCTGATCTCACCGTCGCTACCCGCGCTGCTCGACACGATCGACGGTCGCACGACGGTGCTGAAGAAGTTGACGCTGCACACCGCAGGTGCACAGATCGACGAGGTCAGCCCGGGCTTGTTGACCCGCTTCCTCTCGACGCTGATCGACCCGAACATCGTCAGCCTCCTCTTCCTCGCAGGCATCGCGGGAATCGGCTTCGAGCTCTTCCACCCGGGCGCTGTCATCCCCGGCGCGTTCGGCGCCATCTGCATGCTGTGCGCGCTGTTCGGGTTCTCGGTCCTGCCGCTCTCGTGGGCGGGCCTGATGCTCGTGCTGCTCGGCGTGACGCTGCTCGTCGTCGACGCCCACGTGACGTCGCACGGGGCGCTGACGCTGTCCGGGCTCGTCGCGATCGCCGTGGGGCTGGCGACGCTCTTCCACAACGCCCCTGCCCCGTACCACACATCGGTGCCGCTGATCGTGACCGTGACATTGCTGCTCGGCGGCCTCTGGGCGGTGGCGATGGCGAAGGCCGTCGCGGTCCGTCGCAGCCCGGTTCGGGTCGGCCCGCAGGAGATCGTGGGGATGGAAGGGGTCGTGCGATCAGGCGGCTACGTGCTCGTGAACGGCGAGCTGTGGCGGGCACCGGGGACCGATACGTTCGCGCCCGGGGAACACGTCCAGGTGGACGCACTCGACGGCCTGGCGCTCGAGGTGCATAGGATCGCCACGTGACCGCAGCGGCAATCATCCTCGCGATCGTCGTCTTCCTCGTGGTCATCTTCGCGCTGAGCGCGATCAAGGTGGCTCGCGAGTACGAGCGCGGCATCGTCTTCCGGCTCGGCCGGCTGATGGCCCATCCGAAGGGACCGGGGCTCTTCCTGTTGATCCCGGTCGTGGACCGGATGGTCAAGGTCGACCTGCGCACGATCACGCTCAACATCCCCCCGCAAGAGGTGATCACGAAGGACAACGTGCCGGCACGCGTGAACGCCGTCGCCTACTTCCGAATCGTCAAGCCGGAGGACGCGATCGTGCAGGTGGAGAACTTCATGTCCGCGACGCTCCAGATTGCGCAGACGACACTCCGCTCGGTGCTCGGCCAGCACCAGCTCGACGAGCTGCTGTCGGAGCGCGAGAAGATCAACGCGATCCTGCAGGAGATCATCGACGAGGCAACGGCGCCCTGGGGCATCAAGGTCTCGATCGTCGAGGTCAAGGACGTCGAGATCCCGCAGGGCATGCAGCGGGCGATGGCGCGCCAGGCGGAGGCCGAGCGCGAGCGGCGCGCCAAGGTGATCAACGCCGAGGGCGAGTACCAGGCCTCGGAACGCCTCAAGGACGCGGCGATCGTGATCGAGGCACACCCGATCGCTCTGCAGCTCCGTTACCTCCAGACGCTGCTCGAGCTCGGCGCTTCCCAGGCGACGACGATCGTCTTCCCCGCGCCGATCGACGTGATCAGCGCGTTCATCGACAAGAAGTAGCGCTGGGAGGGGTTGGCGGGATGCCGTTCGCCACAACCTGCATCCCGCGGACCCCTCCTACGCCAGCGCGGTCTCGGCCTGGAAACGCCGGGCGGCGTCGATCGCTGCGCCGAGGTTCAAGCCCTTGTCCTTGCCCTGCTTGATCAGCATCACCGTCTCGACCTCGTGCATGCCGTAGATGCGCTGCTTCTTGCCCTTGGTCGGGATCTGCGCCTTGTTCGTCCAGTAGTCGAGCTGCATCTTGGAGATGCCCGCGATCGCGCAGACCTGGCCGAGGTAGAGCTCGATCTTGTCGAGGTGGTCGATCATCTCGATCGGCTCGAGAACGTCCACCTGCTTCGTATACGCCACGCCGACTTCCTTTGTCCGGTCGCTAACCCCAGGTTTGCACTTATACCGCGGCGATTTTCAAAAGGGAAGCCCGGCGGACGCGGTGCTCAGGCCGGCGCGTCGACAACGCCGCTCGGGCCAGCAGCGGGGTCCTCGGCGTCCTCGCCCGACTCGACGACCGGCGCGAGTGACGAGACCTGTTCGCCCTCGCGCAGTCGCATCACGATCACACCCTGGGTCGACCGGCTCATCCGACGGATGTCGTCGACCGACATGCGGATCATCGTGCCGCCGGTCGAGATCAGCATCACCTGGTAGCCGTCCTTGACGACGCGCGCACCGACCAGGTGGCCGCGAGCCTCGGTCAGCTGCACGGTCTTGACTCCCAACCCACCGCGGCCCTTTTTCGGATAGTCGGCGACACGTGTCCGCTTGCCGTAGCCGTTCTCGGTCACCACGAGCAGGTCGGCGTCGTCAGCGGCGATCGCAACCGAGATCACCTCGTCGCCGGCGCGGAGCCGCATGCCCTGCACGCCCGACGCGTCGCGCCCCATCGGGCGAACGTCCTTCTCGGAGAAGCGAATCGCCTGGCCGCCGCGTGAAACCATCAGGATGTCGTCGCTGCCCGAGCTGTGACGGGCGCCGATCAGCTCGTCGCCCTCGCGCATCTTGATCGCGATGATGCCATCGGCCTTGAGCGATGTGTTGTAGGCGGCCAGCTCGGTCTTCTTGACGACGCCGTTCTTCGTGGCGAAGAGCAGGTACTTCGCCTCCTCGAAGGAGCGCGTCTGGATCACGGCGCGCACCGTCTCGCCCTGGGCGAACGGCAGCAGGTTGACGATCGCACGGCCCTTCGACTGGCGCGAGCCGAGCGGCAGCTCGTGCACCTTCAGGCGGTAGACCTTGCCGACGCTGGTGAAGAACAGGATGTAGTCGTGGGTCGAGGCGACGAAGAGGTGCTCGATGTAGTCCTCGTCCTTCAGATCCATCCCCATCACCCCGATGCCGCCCCGCCGCTGCTCTCGGTAGGCGGTGACCGGCAGCCGCTTGATGTAGCCGGACTGGGTGATCGCAATCACCATGTCCTCCTCGGCGATCAGGTCTTCGAGCTCGAGCTCTTCCTCGGCGGCGACGATCTCGCTGCGGCGGTCGTCGTGGCGGCCGTAGATCGTGTTCAGCTCGAGTAGCTCCTCCCGGATCACCGCGTCGATCTTCGCCTCGTCGCCGAGCAGGTCGCGTAGGTAGTCGATGCGCTCCTTGATGTCGCGGTACTCGTCCTCGACGCCCCTCCGCTCCAGAGCGGTGAGCGCGCGCAGGCGCAGCTCGAGGATCGCCGACGCCTGCAACTCGGAGAGGTCGAACTCCTGCATCAAGCCGGTGCGGGCGGCTTCGGTGTCGGCGGCCGCCCGGATCAGCCGGATCACCGCGTCGAGATTGTCGAGCGCCTTCAGGTACCCCTCGAGGATGTGCGCCCGGCGTTCGCGCTTGCGCAGCTCGTCCTTCGACCGGCGGGTGACGATCTCGCGCTGGAAATCGAGGAAGTGCGTGATCAGCTCGAGCAGGGACAGCGTCCGCGGGATGCCGTTGACGAGCGCGACCGCGTTGACGCCGAACGTCGACTGCAACGCGGTGTGCTTGAAGAGCTTGTTCAGCGCCACCTGCGGCACCGCGTCGCGCTTGAGCTCGATCTGGATCCGCATCCCCGACCGGTCGGAGTGATCCGCCAGATCGGAGATCTCCGTCAGGACCTTCTCGTTGACGAGGTCGGCGATCTTCTTGATCACACCGGCGTCGCCGCCCTTCTTCACCCCGTACGGAAGCTCGGTGACGATGATCGCGCTCTTGCCGCCGCGCAGCTCTTCGATGTGTGCGCGAGCGCGCATCACGACGCGTCCGCGGCCCGTGCGGTAGGCGTCGCGGATGCCGGAGCGACCCACGATGATCGCGCCGGTCGGGAAGTCGGGGCCTTTGACGTGCTTCATCAGGTCCTCGACGTTCGAGTCGGGCTTGTCGATCAACTGCACGACTGCACTCACCACTTCGCCGAGGTTGTGCGGCGGAATGTTGGTCGCCATTCCGACGGCGATGCCGCTGGAGCCGTTGACGAGCAGGTTCGGGAAGCGGGTCGGCAGGACGAGCGGCTCGCGCTTCGACTCGTCGTAGTTCGGCCCGAAGTCGACGGTGTCGGCGTCGAGCTCGCGCAGCATCTCCTCGGCGAGGCGTGCGAGGCGTGCCTCGGTGTAGCGCATCGCCGCAGCCGGATCGTCGTCGATCGAGCCGAAGTTGCCCTGGCCGTCGACGAGCGGGTAGCGCAGCGAGAACGGCTGCGCGAGCCGCACCAGCGTGTCGTAGATCGACGCGTCGCCGTGCGGGTGATGGTTGCCCATCACGTAGCCGACGATGTTCGCCGACTTCACGTACGGTCGGCCGGGCCGGTTCCCGTTCGACCACATCGAGTAGAGGACGCGCCGGTGGACCGGCTTCAGCCCGTCGCGAACGTCGGGAAGCGCGCGCGAGACGATGACGTGCATCGCGTAGCCGAGGAAGCTCGTGCGCATCTCCTGCTCGAGCTCGCGCGGCTCGATGCGCCCGGGTCCGAGGGCGCCGGTCTCTAGCTCAGACATCGAGGAACTTGACGTCCTTTGCGTTCTGCTCGATGAACTCGCGGCGCGGCTCGACCTGATCGCCCATCAACATCGAGAACATGCGATCCGCGGCCGAGGCGTCCTCGACCTCGACGCGCATCAAGAGTCGCTTCGCCGGGTCCATCGTCGTCTCCCACAGCTGCTCGGCGTTCATCTCGCCGAGGCCCTTGAACCGTGACACCTGGATGCCCTGCTTCGCCGCGTCGAGCGTCCGGTCGCGGAGCGCGTCGAACGACTCGGCGAGCTCGTTCTCCTTGCCGACGCGCACCGTGAACGGCGGCGCGCCGAGCAGCTCGACGAGCCGGGCGTAGGCCTGGCGGAGCTTCGCGTAGATCGGCGAGGCGAGCAGCTCGACCGGCACGGCGACGTTGTGCGCGGCCGAAGTCTCGGTCTCGATCACACGCACGCGGATGATCTCGTCCTCGTGGTCGACGATCGAGAGCACGTAGCCGTTCTCGCCGATCGCGGTCAACGCGCCGTCGATGTCGGACGGCGCCTCGATCTCGTGCTCGATCAGCCGGTGAAGCACCATCAGCTCGGCGGCGGCCGGGCCGAAATCGGAGCGGAGCCGCGCGTAGTAGCCCTCGTACTGCTGCAGCGCAGAGCTCAGCCGTGCCCACTTCGCCTCGGTCAGCTTCACCGTCTCGCCGGCGCGGTCCGTGACCTCGATGTTCGGAATGCGGTCGCGCGCGAGCAGATCCTCCAGCTGTGCGTCCTTCTCGAAGTAAAACTCCTGATTGCCGAGCTTCACCTTGTAGAGCGGCGGGACCGCGATGTAGACGTGGCCCTGCTCGATCAGCTCCGGCATCTGCCGGTAGAGGAACGTCAGGATCAGCGTGCGGATGTGCGACCCGTCGACGTCGGCGTCCGTCATCACGATGATCCGGTGATAGCGGAGCTTCGCGATGTCGAACTCGTCGCCGAACCCCGTCCCGATCGCCGTGATCATCGCCTGAATCTCGTTGTTCGAGAGAACCTTGTTGATGCGGTTCTTCTCGGAGTTGATGATCTTGCCGCGCAGCGGCAGGATCGCCTGGTACGTCCGGTCGCGCCCCATCTTGGCGGAGCCGCCGGCGCTGTCGCCCTCGACGATGAAGAGCTCCGCGGCCGACGGGTCGTTGATCGAGCAGTCGGCGAGCTTGCCCGGCAGCGACATCGACTCGAGTGCCGACTTGCGGCGCGTCATCTCGCGTGCCTTGCGGGCCGCCTGCCGCGCGCGAGCGGCCGAGATCGCCTTGTTGATCACGGCGCGCGCGTCGGCGGGGTTCTCCTCGAAGAACTCGGCGAGCTTCTGGTTGACCGCCTGCTCGACGAGCCCCTTCACCCAGGGGTTGCCGAGCTTCGTCTTCGTCTGCCCTTCGAACTGTGGCTCGCCGAGCTTGACGGAGATCACCGCCGCAAGGCCTTCGCGGACGTCCTCTCCGTCGAGGTTGTCCTCCTTCTCCTTCAGCAAGCCCTTCGAACGTGCGTAGTCGTTCAACGTGCGCGTCAGCGCGGCCTTGAAGCCGGAGAGATGCGAGCCGCCCTCGTGGGTGTTGATGTTGTTGGCGAACGAGAAGATCGACTCCTGGTACGAGTTGTTCCACTGCATCGCGACCTCGACCTCGCCGTCGTCAGTCGAGCTCTCGAAGTAGACGACGTGCTTGTGCGCGATGTCCTTCGATTCGTTGATGTAGCTGACGAAGTCCCTGATACCGCCCTCGTAGTGGAACTCGACCAGCTCTCCGTCGACGCGCTCGTCCGTGAACTTGATGCGAAGACCCTTGGTCAGGAACGCGGTCTCGCGCATCCGCGAGATCAGCGTCGGCGCGTGGAACTCCGTCTCGTCGAAGATTGACGCGTCCGGCAGGAACGAGATCGTGGTGCCCGAGCCCTCACCGGCCGACTCGACCGTCATCGGGCCCTGAGGCTCGCCCCGCGAAAACTCCTGGCGGTAGGTGCTCCCGTCGCGCACGACGGTCGCCACCAGCCAGTCCGACAGCGCGTTCACGACCGAGACGCCGACGCCGTGGAGCCCCCCTGAGACCTTGTAGCCGTCGCCGCCGAACTTGCCGCCGGCGTGCAGCTTCGTGAGCACGACCTCGAGCGCCGACATGCCGGTGCCGTCGACCTCGTCGACGGGGATGCCTGCACCACGGTCGACGACCGTGACCGAGTTGTCGGGGTGAATCGTCACGTCGACCGAGTCGTTGCGGCCCGCGAGTGCCTCGTCGACCGAGTTCGCGACCACCTCGTAGACCAGGTGGTGGAGGCCGCCGATCCCGGTCGAGCCGATGTACATACCGGGGCGCAGCCGGACCGGCTCGAGCCCCTCGAGCACCGTGATGTCCTTGGCCGAGTAGCCGGCCTTTGCGTGAGTCTTCGCCATACGTAAGAAATGCCTGCAAAACGCGGGTTTTGCCAGGCCCTGAAAGTGTATCAGATCAGGTGGTCGTGCGCCCCCGCGCGAGGCTGAAACTGACCGCTTTTTGCACACTTTCGCGCAGCTTTTCGTCGCTGATCGCGGAGGCGATCGCCTGGGCCAGCTCCGCCTCCTCCGCCGTCACCTCGAGCGGGCTCTCCTGGGGCACCAAGTCGGGCTCCGGCAGGGGCCCCGGCGCGAAGCGAACCTTGGGCACTCCGAGCACCGCGGCGATCTCGCCGGCACGCTGGCCGAGCTCGAACGCCCAGACGGAATCGTTCGTCGCGATGTGCACCGTGCCGTCCTTCGAGATGCGCGCGGGCCAAGCGTTCTGGGCGATCGCGGCGCCCACTGCTGCGGGCCAGCGATCGACGAGCTCGGCCATGCCGGCCTGGGGGCCGAACCGCGCCAGCTCCGACCGGATCTCGCTACCGAGCGGATCCATGCTCCACCTCTACCAGTTGCGCGGGGTCGGCGGGTAGCGCGCCGGCGTGCGTGGCGGTGATCACCGTCTGCCCCATCGTCGCGACGCGGGCCGCGAGCACGCGGCGACGGCCGAGGTCGAGCTCCGAGAGCACGTCGTCGAGCAGCAGGAGCGGCGGCGTGTCCAGCAGTTCCGCCTCTGCGAGCAGCAGCGAGAGGACAGCGAGCCGTTGCTCGCCCTGCGAGCCGAACTGCCGCAGGTCGCGGCCGTCGCTCGTCACGAGCACGTCGTCGAGGTGAGGCCCGAGACCCGTGACGCCGCGGTCCAGGTCGCGCTGCAGGCGGGCTTCGAGCTGCTCGACCGTCGGTGCCTCGGCGTCGTAGCCGAGCGCCGCCCCCGGCAGGCCGAGCTCCCCCGCGCGTTCGGCGAACGACGGTGCGAGACGAGTGAGCGCGGCACGCCGCGCGTCGACCAGGGCCGACCCCGACTCGGCGACGCGCTCGGTCCAGGGTGCGAGGACGTTGGGCTCCGCGAGCCGCAGCGAGATTCGACGAAGCGCCGCATTCCGCTGTGCGAGGGCGGCCAGGTACTCCTGCGGTACGCCGACGCGAGCCGGTGCGAGCCGGCCGATCACCCGGTCGAAGTACGCGCGCCGCGCGGCAGGGCCGCCCTTGACGACGGCGAGGCGGTCGGGCGTGAAGACGAGCGTCGCGAACTCTCGCCGCAACGACTCTGCCGACGGGAGCCTCGCGCCGTTCAGCCGCGCCTCCTTCGCCTGGCCCTGCCGTACCGTCACTGCCACCTCCACGCGAACGTGGGCGCGCTCCCCGGCGACCGTCACCCGGCCGGCCGACTCGCCGAACTGGATCAGCTGCGAGTCCTGGCGCGTGCGCGGCGAGAACCCCTGCGTCGCCACGTGCAACGACTCGAGCAGGTTCGTCTTGCCGACGCCGTTCGGCCCGACCGCGAGCACGACGCCGGGCGCGAGACCCAGCTCGAGCGCGGCGTACGAGCGGTAGTGACGAAGCGTGAGCCGGGTGACGATCAGCCGGCGAGACGGATCGGCATGATCAGGTACACGTAGTCGTCCGACTCGCCCTCGAGGACGGCCGGCCGCAGCGGGCTGATCAGCTTGAACTTGACGGTGTCGGAGTCGACCGAGTCGAGGCCGTCGCGCAGAAACTCGGCGTTGAACCCGATCTCCATCGGCTCCGCGGTGTACGGCGCCGGCAGCGACTCGCGCGCCTCGCCGACGTCCTGTGTGACCGCCGAGACCGTCAGCTCGCCGTCCGCGAAGCGAAGCCGCAGAGGTGAGTTCCGCTGCGCCATCAACGACACGCGACGGACGACCTCGAGTGCCTCTTCGCGCGGCAGCAGCACCTCGTGCTCGAACTGCTCCGGTAGCAGCTGGCGATGATTCGGGAACTGACCGTCGATGCGGCGCGTCGTCAGCCACGTGTCCTCCGCACCGAACGCCACGTGGTTGTCGAGCAGCCCGAGCTGCAGCTCTTCTGCCCCGCCGGCGATGCGCGAGAGCTCCTGCAGCGCGCGGGCCGGGATGATCGCCTCCAGCTCGGGCAGCACGGCCGAGACCGGTGTTTCCTTGACGGCGAGCCGGTACGAGTCGGTCGCGGCCATCACCACCTTCCCCGGTTCGAACTGGACGAGGATGCCCGTCAGCACCGGGCGGCTCTCGTCGCGCGATGCGCTCCGTCCAACGCGAGCGACGGTCTCGACGAGCACATCGCGATCAACGGTGTGCAATGGCGCGCTGTCGACGTCCGGCAGGCGGGGGAAGTCCTCGGCCGAGTACGTGTGCAGCCGGTAGTTCGCCGTGCCCGACGTGACGACAACTGTCGCCTCCTCCGGGCGATGGTCGATCGTCACCTCGCTGTCCGGCAGAGTCCGCGCGATGTCGAGCAGCAGGCGGCCGGGAACGACCGTTGTGCCTTCGCCCTCGACCGCGGCCTCGAGCGACGTCCGCAGCGAGAGCTCCATGTCGGTCGCGGCGAGATGCAGGCGGCCGGCCTCGGCGCGCAACTGGATGCCGCCGAGCACGAGCACGGCGGTGCGCGTCGAGACGCCGCGTGCGACGATCGCCAGCTTCGCGGCGAGGTCGTCTTTCGAGACGGTTATCCGGAGCCCGGTGCCCACTACGGTTTCTGAGTCAATCATTTAAGAAAACCTCGTTGTAGTCGTAAGGCCTGTGGGTCCGGGGAGAAGCCCCGCGAGCCCTCTGTTCGAGCCATTTTCCCTGTGGGTGCGGACGTGGCACAACTCGACGTTACGCACAGGCATCACCTTCTACCTTGCCTGCCGCACGCGTGCTGTGAGTTCCTGGACGAGGTTGTACACAGATCTGTCCTCGCGGATCAGGCGGGCGATCTTCGAGGTTGCGTGGATCACGGTCGTGTGGTCGCGGCCGCCGAACTCCTTGCCGATCTTCGGGAGTGAGGAGTCCGTGAGCTCGCGTGAGAGGTACATCGCCACCTGGCGTGGGTAGACGATGTTCTGTGAGCGCCGGTCGCCGGTCAACTCCTCCAGCGTGACCGCGAACCGCTCGCAGACGAGCTCCTGGATGCGGTCGATCGTGATCTGCGTACCCTCGCCCTGCGGGAAGACGTCCTTGAGCACGTCCTGCGCGAGCTCGGGAGTGAGCGGACGGCCGGTCAGCGACGAGAACGCGACGACCCGCGTCAGCGCACCTTCGAGCTCGCGGATGTTCGTCGAGACGCGCGAAGCGATGAATGTCAAGAGCTCCGGGTCGCGAATCTCGATCTGGTCGTTCTTGACCTTCTTGCGCAGGATCGCGATCCGCGTCTCGAGGTCCGGCGGCTGGATGTCGGTGATCAGCCCCCACTCGAAGCGAGACCGGAGCCGCTCCTCGAGCGTCGAGATCTCCCGCGGCGGCCGGTCGCTCGACATGATGATCTGGCGTCCGGCCTCGTAGAGCGAGTTGAACGTATGGAAGAACTCTTCCTGGATCCGCTCCTTGTGCTCGAAGAACTGGACGTCGTCGATCAACAACACGTCGTACGTGCGGTAGCGTTGCTTGAAACCTTCGATCCGCTTGTCACGGAGGCTGTTGATGAAGTCGTTCATGAACGTCTCCGACGTGACATAGCGGCACGAGAGCCCGCCGCCGTGATCCGTGACGAAGTTCGCGACGGCGTGCAGCAGGTGCGTTTTGCCGAGGCCTGTGTGCCCGTAGATGAAGAGCGGGTTGTACGCCTGCGCCGGTGCCTCGGCCACCGCAAGCGCGGCCGCATGTGCGAAGCGGTTCGATGAGCCGATCACGAACGAGTCGAAGGTGTACTTCGTGTTCAGCCCGGCAGCCTCGGCACGGGGCGAGACGACATCGAGGGGCAGCGGCGTGACCGATGCCGGCACGGCGCTCGACGCGACCGCCGGCAACGCCTCGACGCGAAGCTGCACGCGCCGGTCGACACCGCTGACGTCGCGTGCGGCGGCGCGGATCAGGTCGAGGAAGTGCCCCTCGATCCATTCGCGCGTGAAGTCGTTCGGGACGGCGATCGCGAGCGCGTCGCCGTCGATCTCTGCCCCCGCAACCTCCCCGAACCACGTCTGGAAGGTCGTGTCGTTCAGGGCTTCTCGCAGCCGAGCCGCGACGTCGTTCCAGATGCCTTCCGCCGACAGCTCGATTTGCTGCTCCACGCTTGTGTCACGCTCCTTGATTGCCGCTCCGGGTGGGCGAGCATAGCAGCGTGCTTCCAGCCGCTCAATGAGGATTTCTCGGCCTGTCCACAACCATCAACTACCCTGATTTACAGGCATTTTGTCTCTGCTCCACACGTACTCCACAGCTGTGGAAAGGTGGTCGCAGCATCCGACCGCGGTGGCGTTTTCCACGGCTTTCCACCAGAAGGGGGATGTGGACAACGAGCGTTTTCGGCGGTCCGGCTATACTCGCCCGCGGCCGGCCAAAGTCGGCCAGAATTCTTTCTTTCGAGCGATGAAACGGACCTACCAGCCGAACGTACGCAAGCGGAGCCGCAAGCATGGCTTCCGTAATCGCATGTCCACCCGCGCTGGGCGCCTGATCCTGAAGCGCCGCCGTGCGAAGGGCCGCAAGCGCCTCTCGGCGTAATCGGTGCAGCGCCGGAACCGCCTCTCACGCTCTCGCGATTTCGATGCCGTCTACCGGCATGGCCGGTCGGTTTCGACCCGGTTCCTGACGCTGTACTGGTTCCAGCGTGACGAGCCGCTGGGCGCGCCGCGGCTCGGTTTTGCGGTCCCGAAAGCGGTCGGCAACGCGGTCGTCCGCAATCGGATCAAGCGGCAGCTCCGTGAGCTCGTGCCGCCGCGGCTCGAGCTCGTGCCGGCCACGAACGACTACGTGCTGGTCGTGCGCCGCGGGCTTCCAGAAGCCGCGGAGGCGAACGGGCACAGCTGGCTGGCAGAGCGCGTCGACGAAGTGCTCGGGAAGGCTGCCGCATGAGGACGGTCGCCGTCTTGCCGATCCGCCTCTACCAGCTGCTCGTTTCGCCGCTGCTGCCGGCGAACACCTGCAAGTACCACCCGAGCTGCTCGGAGTACGCGGTGCTCGCGATCCGCAAGCACGGCGTGATCCGCGGCCTGCCGAGGGCGGTCTGGCGGCTCCTGCGTTGTAACCCGTGGTCGCACGGGGGAGTCGACTACCCGTGATGCTCTTCTCGATCCTCTCGCCGCTCGAGAACCTGATGAAGTCGATTCTCGACTTCTTCCACGGTCCGATCGGCCTTCCCTGGGCGTGGTCGATCGTTGCCCTGACGATCCTCGTGCGGATCGTGCTCGTGCCGCTGACCGTTCGCCAGATCCACTCGATGCAGTCGCTCCAGGCGCATGCGCCGGAGATGAAGGCGATCCAACAGAAGTACAAGGGCGACCGCACGAAGTTGAACGAGGAACTGATGAAGTTCTACAAGGAGAACCACATCAACCCGGCGGCGTCCTGCCTGCCGCTGCTCGCGCAGTTCCCGGTCTTCATCTCGCTCTACCTGACGCTCAAGCACTTCTCCCACCACATCAACGGCTCCTGGCTCTACATCGTCCCGGACATCTCGGCGAAGGGCACCGCGCACTGGTCCGGGTACGTGCTGCTCGCCGTATACGCGGGCTCGCAGGTCGCCTCGACGTACTTCATGGGTGCGACGATGGACAAGACGCAGCGCAACCTGATGATGGCGCTGCCGCTGCTCTTCATCACGGTCGTCTCACGCTTTCCTGTCGGGCTGATCATCTACTGGATGACGACCAACCTGTGGACAGTCGGCCAGGGCCTCGTGACGCGACGCCTCGTGCCGAAACCGGCCGCGAGAGGCGGTGTCGTCTCGGCGCCGACGGGTCCCAAGCGCAGCTCGCGAACGCCCCCGAAGGAATCGGAGAACGGTGCTGCCGCGGGCGAGGCGAAGCCAAAGCCTGCGCCGCCTGCCCAGCCGAGGATCGTCAAGCGGAAGAAGGGCGGCTCGCGCCGGTGAGCGACGCTCCCGCCGCGTCGGAGGTGACGGTCGAGGCGACCGGCGAGACGGTCGGCGAGGCGAAGTGGAAGGCGCTTCGCGATCTCGAGCGTGCAGCGCCCGGCATCGACAAGGCAGCCGTCCGCTTCCAGGTGGTCTCCGAGGGCGAGCGCGGCCTGCTCGGGGTTGGCTACACGCCCGCCCGCGTCGTCGCGTCTGCGGATGTCGCGCCCGCTGCGCGCCGCGAGCCGTCACCCGACGAGTCCGAGGCGGCACGGCACGTGCGCGAGCTGGTCGAGACGGTCGTCGGCGCCATGGGCGTGATCGCGCGGGTCGAGCTGTCCGAGGACGACGAAGGGATCACCGCCACGTGCGTCGGCGACGATCTCGGAGTCGTGATCGGCAAGCACGGCCAGACGATCGACGCGCTGCAGACCGTCACGAACGCGGCGCTCTTCCGGGGTGAGGGGCACAAGCCGGTGACCGTGGACGCCGCCGACTACCGCAGCCGCCGCCGCCGCACGCTCGAAGGGATCGCGCTGCGAAGCGCCGAGCAGGCGGCCCGCGGCGAGCGGGTCGAGCTCGAGCCGATGACGCCCGTCGAGCGGAAGGTCGTACACGAACGGCTGAAGGACGTGCCGGGGGTGGCGACCGCGAGCGAGGGGACGGAGCCGAATCGGTACGTCGTCGTCCTCCCAGCCTGAGCTCGCTGCCTGGCTCGCCGCGGTCGTTGCAACGCCTGGCCTGACGGCGATCAAGGACCCCGTCGAGGCGCGGCGAGCGCTGCTCGAGGACTCGCTCCGCGGTGTCACCGTGGTCTCGCGGTTCGAGGGCACGCTCGTCGACGTGGGCTCGGGCGGCGGTGCACCGGGTATCCCGCTCGCACACTCGCTGCCGGACCGCGAGGTGGTCCTGCTCGAGGCGGAGCGACGGAAGTGCGAGTTCCTCGACGCGTGGGCGCCGCCGAACGCGCGGGTCGTGTGGGGCCGGGCCGAGGAGCAACCGACCGACTGGGCGGGCGTCGTGGTCGCCAAGGCTCTCGCGCAACCCGTCACGGCGGCGGAGTGGTGTCTGCCGCTGGCGCGGGTCGGGGGCGCCGTCGTGCTCTGGGTCGGGCGGACGGCGGAGGCCGACCGGGTCGCTCGTGTTGCCGAGCGCCTCGGCGGCGAGCTCGACCACGAGCTCAACCATGGAGCCGCCACGGGCTTCCTGGTCCTGCGCAAGCTCGCCCCCACTCCGCCGGGCTTTCCACGCCGTCCGGGCATGGCCAAGAAGCGCCCGCTCGCCTGAAAGAGCACGCTCCCGGTGCGGCGATCGGCATCCGGGGTCGCGGCTAGATTGGCCGGGTGCCCGGGAAGGTCTACGCGTTTGCGAACCAGAAGGGCGGCGTCGGCAAGACGACCACGGCGATCAATCTCGCCGCCTGTCTCGCCGAGGCGGGAGAGCGGGCGCTCGTCGTCGACCTCGACCCGCAGGCGAACGCGACCTCGGGCCTCGGGATGCGAGCGAACGGGACGTCGACGTACGACCTGCTCGACGGCGCGCCGCTCTCCGAGCTCGCCAAGCCGACGCGATTCGCGAACCTCTTCCTCGTCCCGTCGCGCCCCGAGCTGGCCGGCGCCGCCGTCGAGCTCTCGCAACGCCCGGACGGCGAGCGCTACCTCGCCGAAGCGCTCCGGCACGCAGACGGCTTCGATTTCGTGCTGCTCGACTGCCCGCCCTCGCTCGGGCCGCTGACGGTGAACGCGCTCGGTGCGGCCGACCGGGTGATCGTGCCCGTGCAGACCGAGTATTTTGCGCTCGAGGGATTGGCGCAGCTGGTGCAGTCGATCAACCTGATCAAGGCCCGGCTCAACCCGGCACTCACGATCGCCGGCGTGCTGCTGACGATGGCCGACGCGCGCACCCGGCTGTCGACGGAGGTCGAGGCCGAGGTGCGTAAGCATTTCGGCGCGCTCGTCTTCGACGCCGTCGTGCCGCGGTCGGTGCGTGTCGCCGAGGCGCCGAGCCACGGGCTGCCCGTGACCTACTACGACCGGCACTCGCGCGGCGCCGAGGCCTACTGGAAGGTGGCGATGGAACTTGTCGACCGTCCCTAGAAGAGGTCTCGGCCGCGGCTTCGAAGTCCTGATCGGGGGCAGCGAGCCGACGCTCGCGACGCTGGCCGTGGCCGAGATTCACGCGAACCCGAAGCAGCCGCGGCGGCAGTTCGAGAGCGAGGCGGTGTCGGGCCTCGCCGAGTCGATCAAGGCGCAGGGCCTGATCCAGCCGGTGGTCGTGCGCCCGCGTCTCGCCGGCGGCTACGAGCTGATCGCCGGCGAACGGCGTTGGCGCGCCGCGCGGAGGGCCGGCCTCGAAACCGTCCCCGCCGTCGTACGCGAGGCGGACGACCGCGACACGCTGCTGCTCGGGCTCGTCGAGAACGTCGCGCGCGAGGATCTCTCGCCGGTCGACGAGGCACGCGCGTACGCGCTGCTGCTCGACGAATTCGCCCTCTCTCTCGGCGAGGTCGCGGAGCGTGTCGGCAAGGCGAAGCCCACCGTCTCGAACCGCGTCCGCCTGCTCGAGCTTCCGGACGACGTCCTCGCGCTCGTCGACGACGCACGGATGACTGAAGGCCACGCACGGGCGGTGCTGGCCGTCCCGGACGACGAAGGCCGCCGCCGTCTTGCGAAGCGAATCGTTCGCGAAGGGCTCTCCGTTCGCGCTGCCGAGCGCGCAGCACACGCGGCCGGGGCCAGGACGAAAGCTCGCCGCGCTGCGGCGGTCGACCCCGACCTCGCGGCGCGGGTCGAGAGCGGCCTGCGCGCGCTGACCGGGCTCGACGCGACGGTTCGCCCGACCGGGGTGCACATCGCGATCGACGGAGACGTTCAGCTGGAGGAGCTCGCCGAGGCGCTAGAACGCGCGCTCGTCGCCGGGCCGCGGTGAATGGGCGATCCTGGATTCGAACCAGGGACCTCCGCCTTATCAGAGCGGCGCTCTAACCAACTGAGCTAATCGCCCGCGCGGGCCGCAGTGTAGCGACAGGCCCGCCCGCGTTTAGGCCTGGCGGCGGGGGTAACCTAGTGGTGCGAATGGTCGAGATGACGATCTATGGGGTCTCGTTCGACCTCGTCGGCAAACAGCCGATCGTGTTGCTCAAGACGTCGGACGGCAACCGATACCTGCCGATCTGGATCGGCCATCCCGAGGCGGCCGCGATCCTGATGAAGCTGCAAGGCGCCGCAGCGCCGCGTCCGCTCACGCATGACCTGCTCGTCAACATCCTCGGCGAGCTCGACGTCGAGATCGCGCGTGTCACCGTGACCGAGTTGCGAGACAACACCTTCCACGCATCGATCACGGTTGTCCAGAACGGCAACGAACTCGAGATCGACTCGCGGTCGTCGGATGCGATCGCGATCGCCGTCCGCGCCTCGGCGCCGATCTTCGCAGCAGACGACGTGATCGAGGAGTCAGCGATCGAAATGGAAGGCGACGAGGTCAACGAAGAGGAGATCGTCGACGAGTTCCGCCGGTTCCTCGACAAGGTCTCGGCCGAGGACTTCGCCGAGGCCGAAGACGGCGAAGAGGCCGAGCGCGACGACGACTAACCGTCGAGCTCGCGTTTGATCAGCTCGAGCAGCTCGACGTAGAAGGCACGTAGCCCCGCGTCGCTCAGCGGTCCCGTGTTCTCGCTCAGACGCTCCTCGATGAGGGCCGTCTCGCGTGCCCGATCGACGAACTCGATCGCGTGCTCGGCTTTGTAGCGCTTCAGCTCTGCAACCAGTTCGAGCCGCCTGTTGACGGAGGCGACGAGCTCGCGGTCGACGTCGCGAATCGCTGCCCGGAGCCGGGTGACTTCTGCATCGGTCATGCGTAGACGTAGATCGCGGAACCGTAGGCGATCTGGGCGTAGACCGTCGTTGCGATCCACATTGGAATCCGCGCGCAGCCGTGCGATGCCGGGTAGGGCGGCACGTCCGGGTAGCCGTGCACGGCAAAGCCGCGTAGGAAGTAGCTCGGGTAGTAGAGGACCCAGTCGAAGCCGCCCACCTTCCGGTAGACGCGCCACTCTCCGAGTGGGGTGTTGCCCGTAGCCCCGGTCGAGGTCGCCACCACGAGGCTGACCTTTCCAGCGCGAACGATGAACAGCACCTGCCGTGTCTTGTCGATCTCGACGTGGTCGCCCGGGTAGCGGGCGGCAGGTGTCCGTGCGACCGCAAGCCGGCCCCAGACGCCGGCATCGACGGCACCCGTGCGCGGGAGCCCCTCTACCTTCTGGAACGCGTAGAGCGCTTCGAGGTCGTCGCCGCCGAAGTACCCGTCTGCCAGCACCGCGTAGTGGAGCTCCTGGAGGCGGCGCTCGAGCACGCGCACACTCGGCCCGCGCGCGCCGAGCGATAGATCGGGCTCGACGATCGCAAGTGTCGTGGCGCTCTGCACGGCCGTCCAGCCCGGCCTCGGCCGTGAACGAACGCTGATCTGCGCGAGGTGCGCGCGCGACGTGTCGACGCGCGGCACGACGACCGTGCCGGCGCTCGCCGGATGAAGCGCTGCGATCACGCGCACGTGGCCGCCGACGATCGCGCTGCCGACGGTGCGGACCACGAGCCTCGGTGTCACCTGGATGTGGAGCGGCTGCGAACGGACACCGAGTGCGTCCGCGACCCAGGGAGCCGTGCCCAGCACGCGCACGCGCAGCTTGCCGTTGACGAACCGCCGCCCGTGCAGCGTCACGGGAACCCGAGGGGTGACCGTCGCACGAAGGGCAATCCACTCGGCGTAACGCGCGTGCGCGGGCCCCGCGAGCGAGACCGAGATGGCGGTCACCGACGGCGCGGCGTCGGCGCCGAGGTCGGTGGCCAGCGCCGCGTGCCAGACGCCGGCGCGGTAGAGGTGCTGCACCGTGCGGCCGACGCCCACTGCACCGTCGCCGAACGTCCAGGTGTAGCCGCTCGACGCGCACCCCGCGGTGAACGTGACGGCGAGCGGTGCCGCACCGCGGACCGGCGCCGCGGTCACGCCGCATGGCCCGGCGGCGTGGGAGGCCGGCGCGAAGACGAGCGCGGCCAGCGCGGCAAGAGCGATACGGCGCACTCGCTGAATGTAGACCAGGGTTCAGCCGTTGTGGATCGTGACGGCGGCGATCAAGGCGACCAGGTTGAACATCCCGTGCAGCAGCATCCCCGGGTACACGCTCAGCGTCTCGGAGCGGATCCAGGCGAGCACCATGCCGAACACGACGATCACCGGCAGCGAGACCAGCAGCCCGTGCGCGAGCCCGAACAGCACGCCGACCGCAAGGATCGCCGGCCAGCGGCCGTACGGCTCGAGCAGCGAGTAGCCGAGACCACGGAACGTCAGCTCCTCGACGAACGGGATCACCGTGCAGATGACGATCCCGTTCGCGATGTACGCCGCGGCATGAGCAGGCTCCCACTCCGCGGGGGTCAGGCCCTGCTCGTTCCCGGGATGGGTGAGGGCGCTGTACGCCACCTCGAAGGCGTAGATGGCGATCACTCCGACCGCGACCCAGAAGAGCGCCCAGCCGATCGACCGCGGCCGCCGTAAGGCCAGCAGGTCGCGGTCGCGGGAGGCGAGCCACAGCACGACCAGCAGGATGATGCCGTCCTGCACGAGCCCGCCGACCGCGGTCGACCACTCGTAGAGGATCTGCGGATCAGGCTTCCCGCCGGTCGCGCGCCCGGCGTAGGCGAGCGCGATCATCAGTCCGACGAGAATGAACCAGCCCGCGAGCCGCGCCGGTCCGTCCATACGATGTGCCGGCGTCGTGCCCGATCGTCTGTTCACTCCCGCCGAGGCTAACAGCGCCCTCGACGAGGTGCGTCCGGCTGCCGAGCGACTGGTCGCCTTGCGCGAACGGCTGCGCGAGCTCGAGCGGACGCAGGGCGAGCTCGTGACGGCGATCGGCGGCAACGGGGGCGGCTATGCGGCCAGCGACCTCAACGCTGCGCAAGCCGAGATGACGAGCCTCGCGGAGGCGGCGCTCGCGTGCGCCGAGCGACTCGAGGAGCTCGGCGTCTCGGTGAAGGACTACGACCTCGGTCTCCTCGACTTTCCGTCCCTGCGCCACGACGAGGTGGTCGAGCTCTGCTGGCACGCCGGCGAGGAGCAAGTCGCGTTCTGGCATCGGATCGGCGAGGGCTACGCGGGGCGGAAGCCGATCGACTGGGGCGAATAAGGCCCACATGCCTCGGCTACCATCGACTTCAGGAACGTGAGCCGCAGCCGCCACGACGACCTCGACTTCATTCTCGCGCAGCGAGGTCGCAAGAAGAAGCGAGGCGCACGCACCAAGCGCCGCCGGCGCGCCGGTCTGATCGTCGCGCTCTTCGCCGCCTCGGTGCTGATCGCGCTGCTGACGATCGGCCTGGGCGCAGGCGCTGCGCTCTCCGAGGGCTGCAGCCTGGGCTCGTTGCAGGCGGTCGAGATCGGTCAGAACTCGTTCGTCTACGCGCGTGACGGCTCCCTGCTCGGCTCGATTCCGGCCGAGCGGAACCGCGAGCCGGTCACGACCCGCGAGATGTCGAAGTGGTTGCCGCTCGCTTCGGTGGCGATCGAGGATCGCCGCTTCTACCAGCATGGAGGGGTCGACTACGAGGGCATCGCCCGCGCGGCCTGGAAGGACCTCACGGCAGGCAAGGTCGTCGAGGGCGGCTCGACGATCACCCAGCAGCTCGTCCGCAACCTCTACACCGGGCAGGAGAAGACCTTCAACCGCAAGCTCAAGGAAGCGTGTCTTGCGATCAAGCTGTCGCGCAGGCTGTCGAAGCCGGCGATCCTGAACGACTACCTGAACACCGTCTACTACGGGAACCACGCGTATGGCGTCGAGGCCGCAGCGCAGACGTACTTCTCGAAGCACGCGAAAAACCTGACGCTGCTCCAGTCCGCACTGCTCGCCG
Source organism: uncultured Actinomycetes bacterium (assembly GCA_963836705.1). Lineage (GTDB taxonomy): Bacteria > Actinomycetota > Thermoleophilia > Gaiellales > Gaiellaceae > PALSA-600. Next base: position 271,637 of record CAWIKU010000001.1, read on the forward strand.
GCCTTCCTCAGGCGCCGTCGGTCTATGACCCGCTCCACAATCCCCAGGCTGCGCTCGACCGCCGCGACGAGGTGCTCGCAGCGCTCGAGCGGAGCGGCTACATCACACCCGCCCGCTACCGGCAGGCGATCAAGTCGTCCTCTCTCGACCTGAAGCCCGGCCGGATCTACACACGCATCAAGCAGCCGTACTTCTTCACCTACGTGATCGACGACCTCGAGCGCGAGTACGGCGCGAACACCGTCCGCGAGGGTGGGCTGAAGGTCTATACGACGATCGACCCCCGCCTGCAGCGGAATGCCGTCAAGGCGATCAACGACATCCTTCCCTACCGCACCGATCCGGCAGCAGCGATCGTCTCGGTCGAGCCCGGCACGGGTGCGATCCGTGCGATGACCGCGGTCGTTCGCAAGTCGGGAAACCAGTTCAACCTCGCGGCCCAGTCGGCGCGCCAGGCCGGGTCGACGTTCAAGACGTTCGTGCTCGCTTCGGCGATCGAGAAAGGCGTCGACCCCGACTCGACCTACTACACCTCCGCACCATTCACGTGCGACGTCGGCCCGTGGTGCAACACGACGAAGCCGTGGGACGTGCACACCTACGACAACACCTACAGCGGCAGCGAGTCGATCACACAGGCGACGCTGCGCTCCGACAACTCCGTCTATGCGCAACTGACGCTCGACGTCGGGCCCAACTACGTCTTCAACCTCGCACGGCGGCTTGGCGTCAACATGTCACCGAACAAGCCGGTGGCGTCGATCGGCCTGGGCTCGCTCGCCGTCTCGCCCCTCGACATGGCGGCGGCCTACGCGACGTTCGCCGCGCTCGGGACCTACGCGAAGCCGATGGCGATCACGAAGGTGATCCTGCCGGGCGGGAAGGTCGACACCTCGAGCGGCTGGGGGAAGCCACAGACCAAGCGCGCCGTCTCGCAGGCCGTCGCCTGGAAGGTGACCGACGTGCTCGGACAGAACGCCCGCTTCGGCACCGGCGCCGGCTCCGGTGACGGCATCCACCCGAACGCCGGCAAGACCGGCACGACGGAGAACCACGCCGATGCCTGGTTCGACGGCTACACGCGGCAGCTCAGCACGGTCGTGTGGATGGGGTACCAGCAGGGAGAGGTGCCGATGACGAACGTGCACGGCCAGTCGGTCGCAGGCGCGACGTTCCCGGTCCCGATCTGGCACGAGTACATGGCCGCGGCGCTCTGGAACCACAGAGTGCTCGACTTCCAGACGCCGGACAGCTACCCGTCGTACCGCTACCTGACGAAGGGCGACTGGGGGACCGTGCAGTACTACGCACCGCCGCAGTCCTACGCGCCGACCACGACCACCACGACGACGACGACCACTCCGACGCCTCCACCGACCAAGCCGTCGCCGGGCTCGCACGGCCACGGGCGGCGCGGCCTACATTAGGCCCGCCAGCAGGTCGCGCCAGCGGCTGCCGAGTACCGCGCGCGACGCGCGGGCTGCGAACACCTCGCGCCCCTGTGCGCCGAGCCGCACCCTGAGCTCCTCGTCCTCCGCCAGCCGGCGAATTGCGCCTGCGAGCGCTTCGGGCTCACCGACAGGCACGAGCAACGCGGACTCGCCGTCGCGCAGGAGCTCGCGCGCCGCCACCGTGTCGGCTGTCACCACCGGCACGCCGGTCGCCAGCGCGTCGAAGACCACTGCGGGAATCCCCCGCGAGTCTCGGAAGCTCGCGAGCACCAGGCCGGCGTGCGCGACGGCGATCCCGAGATCGTCGCGCGCGATCTCGCCGGGCGCGACGATCTGCACCGGGACGTCGTGGAACGAGGCAGCGATGCGGACCGCATCCGCGGAGCCGTCGCCGGGCAGTCCGGTTGCGAAGTGGACGGCTGTGAACGGATACGTCGGCGACCATCGATGACGGTAGAGCTCCTCGTCTGCGCCAAGGAACACCGACGCGGCGTTCGTCGCGCCGAGCGACTCGAGGTACGCGGCCTCGACGTCGGTGCCGCAGACGACGAGATCCGGCAGACGTAGCGCGCGGGTGTCGACCGCACGCAGCACGGTGGCCGCCGTCGACCTGGGCCGGAAGCGCCGACGCACGCCGACCAGCTCGTCCTCGAGCGAGAGCACGGCGTCGAACACGAGCGGCCGTCCGCCTGCCACACGTCGCGCCTGCGGCACGTCGAAGTGTCCGGGGTAGCCGACGATGACGACGTCGAACTCGTGCCGGCGCGGCACCAGCAGCTTGCTCTCCGCCGCGGCGACGCTGAGCGCACCTCGAAAGCCGCGGCCACGTACCCGGGCACTTCGCTCGACGATGTCGACGCCGGCGTCACGAAGTGCGGCGATCGCATTCACATTGCGCGGGTGCTCGGGGTCGTACGTGCCGAAGTACAGCGCCCTCATCGTCGAAGCCCGTCGACGAGGGCGGACCCGTTCGCCGGCCGGGCGACCGGATCCTTCGCCAGCGCCGCCGACACGAGCGCGAGCAACGCAGGCCGGGCGTCGGGCCGAAGCTTCCCGATCTCCGGCGGGGCGTCGTCGCGGTGCATGCGCACGAGCTCCATCGCGTTCGAAGAGGTGAACGGCAGGCGACCCGTCAGCATCCGGAACAGGATGACGCCGAACGAATAGACGTCGCTGGCAGGTCCCGCGGGAACGGCCGCGGCCTGCTCGGGCGAGATGTACGAGGCGGTTCCGAGCACGGTCCCGACTGCGGTGAGCGCCTGCATATCGAGCATCCGCGCGATCCCGAAATCGGCGATCTTGGGTCGCCGCACGTCGTCGAAGAGCACATTCGCCGGCTTCAGATCGCGGTGGACGAGCCCGTGCTGGTGTGCGTGCGCGAGTCCCGCGGCGAGCCCGGCGGCGAGGCGATCCGTCTCGCCGTCCGCGAGAGGCATGGCCGGCGTGAGCACATCTTCGAGCGACCCGCCGGACAGGTACTCGAGCACGATGAACCGCGTGTGGCCGTCCTCGCCGTAGTCGCGAAGGGCGCAGATGTTCGGGTGGGCGAGCAGTGCAACCGCGCGAGCCTCGCGCTCGAAGCGAGCTGGGTCGGCCGCCGGTGCGAGGGTCTTCACGGCCACCTGCGCGTGCTCCACCTCGTCCTCCGCCAGCCAGACCGCGCTCAGACCGCCCCTGCCGAGCGGCTCGAGCAAGCGATACCGACCTGCGATCAGGTCTCCGGCCATGTCGCGGGATTATCGTGATCGTCGTGACCGGCCAGTTGTCGATCGACGATGCCCTGGCGCTCGTGCTTGCGCGCGTGCAGCCGCTGGACGCGGAGGACGTGCCGCTTCGCCTCGCGGCCGGCCGGGTGCTGGCCGAGCCTGGCCGCGCCGTGATCGACCTCCCGCCGTTCGACAGCTCGGCGATGGACGGCTTCGCCGTGCGCGCCGAAGACACACCCGGACGCCTGCCGGTGATCGGCCAGTCTGCCGCCGGCCGCCCGTTTTCCGGGACGCTTCCGGCGCGCGCAGCCGTCGCCATCTCGACGGGCGCTGTCGTCCCGCCGGGTGCCGACGCGGTCGTGCCGGTCGAGGAAACGAGCGTCGACGGGGGCAGCGTCGTCGCCGCGGGTGCGAAGCCGGGTGCGCATGTGCGGGCGCGCGGCGGGGACGCGCCGGCGGGCGCGGTGGTCGTTCCGGCAGGCGTGCGCCTCCGCCCAGCGGAGCTCGGCGCGTTGGCCGCCGCTGGGATCGCGAGCATCAGGGCTTTCCGCCGTCCGCGCGTGGCTGTGCTCGCAACCGGGACCGAGCTGCGGCAGCCGGGCTCACCGTTGGCACCGGGCGAGATCTACGAGGCCAACACGCCGCTCCTCACCGCCCAGCTCGTCGCCGCGGGTGCCGATGTCGACGTGCTGGCACCGGTTGCCGACGACGCTGCGGCGACCAGCGCTGCCCTCGCGGCCGGGATCACCGCGGATGTGCTGGTCACCTCCGGTGGCGTGTCGGTCGGCCCGCACGACCTCGTCCGTGCCGGCCTGGCGGAGCTCGGTGTCGAGGAGGTCTTCTGGCGGGTGGACGTGCGCCCGGGCCGGCCGATCGCGTTCGGTGTGCGAGGACGGACGCTGGTCTTCGGGTTGCCGGGGAACCCGGTGTCGTCGCTCGTCGGCTGCGAGCTGTTCGTTCGCCCGGCGGTGCTCGCGTTGCAAGGAGTGGCCGAGCCCGGCCCTTCCTTCCTGCCGGGGAAGCTCGGCGCCGCGGTCCGCCGCGACCCGCGACGTGCCCAGTTGCTTCGCGCCAGGTTGCGGGTCGAGCCGGACGGGGTCGTCCTCGAACCGCTCCGCGGCCAGGAGTCGCACATGATCGCGACCGCTGCGGGCGCCGCCGCGCTCGTCCGGATCGACGCGGGTGCGGGCGAGCTGCCCGCGGGCTCGCTCGTCCGTTATCTCAGCTTGTAGCGCGGCGATCGCGGACCGTCAGCACGATTGCGCGGACGAGCTCGCGCAGCGGTCCACGCGCCGGGCGTTCCCGTGGCGACGGGTAGGGGGCGTAGCGGCCCGCGGCCGCGGCCGCCAGCTGCGCTGCGCACGCCCCGGCTGCGAGCGTGATCGCAACCACCGGAACGGAGACGTAGCCGACCGCGGCGAGCGCGAGCGCATACCACGGTGCGTCGAAGCCGAGCTCGTAGCGAATCGCCAGTGAGGCGAGCAGGGCCAGGGGGCCGGCGAGGCCGACCACGAAGACGATCGCGCGAACCGGTGCGCGGCTGCTTCGCACTTGTGGCAACCACAGCCAGGCGTGCAGGGCCGGCAGCACGAAGATCAGCGCGAACGGGTTTGTTGCCAGAACAAGCAACGACACCAACCCGAGTCCGAGCAAGGCGACCGTCTCTCCCGCCAGCAATTCGTCGGCGCCGATGCGGCGCCGCGGCACCAGCCGGTGCCGCGCCACGATCCAGCCTGCGCCCGCCAGGGCGGTGAAGGCGATCAGTGCGACCACCGGCCAGTCGCCTGCCGTCGCCGAGGCCGGGTTCGGCGGTCGCGGCGGGCCGCTCGGCCAGGCGCCGAGCGCGCGGAAGCCGTAGAACGCGAGCCCGAGGAAGAGCCAGAAGCCGAGTCGGCTCCGGAGCGCCGAGGCCGCGGGCCGAAGCCGGATGCGCCGCCGCCGGCAGTGCGCGAAGAGATCGACGGCGCCGACGAAGAAGGGGATGAGGAGCGCCGCGAGCAGCAACTCGATCGCCCAGCCGCGGACGACGCGCACGCCGGCCCACACGAAGCTCGTCGTGCCCTGCGTCAGCTCGAGGCCCTGGTCGAGCGAGCCGAGCAGCTGCTGCGCCGCCCGGCCGAGCGCTCCCAGCTTCGCTCCGTCGAGGGCGGCCGGGCGGTCGGTGAACGCATCGGGTGGCCGCTCGCCCGCAGTCGTCAGCGTGATCGCCGGGATCCCGCGGCCGACGAACGGCCCCTGGTCGTAGAAGGTCAGCGGGAAGGCGAGGTCGAGCAGCTGCCCGATGACACTCGCCCGTCGCGCCGGCGTGCCGGCCTGCTCCAGCACGCGCTTGGCAGCGGTCTCGACGAGTGTTGCGGCCGGCGAGCGCGGCGTGTCGCCGGTGATCACGAGCCGCGGCGGGCCGTGGCCGGCGATCGCGACGAGGTTGACGGTCGCGACGACGTGGAAGGGGGGATGTTGAGCGAAGCGCTCGGCGCCCAGCCCGCCGAAGGCGCCGCCGTCAGTCGAGAGAAAGACCAGCGTGTGGGCGGGCTGCACGCTCTCGGCCGCAGCAGTACCGGGTTGCGCGGTGCTGGTCACGGCGTAGTTGCGGGCGAGCTCGATCAGCGCGGCCGTTCCCGAGCCGTCGTCGTTCGCTCCTGGGCCGACTCCCGTGTTGTCGCGGTGAGCCATCACGACGATCGCGTCGGCCGAGCGACCGCGCGCGACCGCCCAGAGGTTCTGCAGCTGGACGTCGCCGAGCTCGGGCACGTTCTGGTGCCAGGTGTCGCCCGCGACCGGGAGCCCATAGGGGGCGATCTGCTCGCGAAACCAGGTGGCCGCGGCGAGCGCACGCGCACTCCCGGGCGGCCGGGCGGGAAACGTGCGCGCGAAGTCGACCGCCAGCGTGCGCGTCGCCGGCCCGTCGAAGCTCGGCGGGAGCGGCGGTGCGGCGAGTGGAGCGGGACGGGTGATGCTGAACGCGGCGATCAGCAGCGGCAGCAGGACGACCAGGAACGAGCTGCGGTAGAGGCGACCGTCGACCGGCCGCTCGAGCGAGCCGCGCCGCGGCCGCCGCCGCGGGCCGCGGGCGGGGGAGGCAGGCATGCAGGGCTACAGTAAGCGAGGCACCGTCCGGATCAACGACCGATGGCCGACCCCTCACCCACGATCCTGCTCGTCGATGACGAGGACTCGGTCCGGAAGGTGCTCGCCTTCCCGCTCGAGCGCGACGGCTACACGGTGGTTCAGGCCGCCGATGGCGAGGAGGCGCTCCGGCAGTTCGCCGAGCAGTCGATCGACCTGGTCGTGCTCGACATCATGCTGCCGCGGCTCGATGGGCTCGAGGTTTGCAAGCGCCTGCGCGCGTCGAGCAGCGTGCCGATCATCATGCTGACCGCGCGCGACGACGAGCTCGACAAGGTGATCGGGCTGGAGCTCGGCGCCGACGACTACATCACGAAGCCGTTCTCGATCCGGGAGTTCCGCTCTCGGGTGAGGGCGCTCTTGCGGCGCGCGCGGGCACCGCACGCCGCCGGTGAGGAGGGCGACGAGCTGATCGAGCACGACGGTCTCAAGATCGACGTCCCCCGTCGCGTCGTCGAGGTTCGCGGCGAGCCCGTCCAGCTGACCTACGTCGAGTTCGAGCTGCTGCGCACGCTCGCAGGGCATCCGGGCCGCGTGTTCAGCCGGCGGATGCTGCTCGAGGCGCTCTGGAAGAGCGCCGACTACCGCGATCCGCGCACGATCGACGTGCACGTGCGGCACCTGCGCGAGAAGCTGGAGGCCGAACCGCGCGCGCCCGAGTACATCCTCACCGTGCGTGGCGTCGGCTACCGCTTCCGCGACAGGTGACCCCGTTTCGCGGCGTCGGCGGCAGGCTGGCGCTGGCGCTGCTCGCGGTCGTGTTCGGGGTGCTCGCGATCGTCTACCTGATCGTCGTTCCGTCCTACCGCTCCTCGCTCGCGAACAACGAGCTGCGAGGCCTCTCCGGCTCGCTGCGCTCGATCGTGCCCAGCTTTCCGGCCGAGCCGTACCTGAAGCAGGCCTTCGCGTCGAACGCCGAGCCACAGGTGAACGCGCGGGTGGTCGTCTACGACCTGCAAAACATCACGCCCGCATTGCTCGAGCCGGTCGCGGATTCCAACCTCGACACCGATTCCTCGGACGTCGAGAACGACCCGGTGGCCTTCGATGCGATCCGCAAGCAGACGCTCGCGCGCGGGCTCGTGACGCGCTCGGGACAGACGTACGCGGAAGTCGCCTATCCGGTCGGCGCTTCGGTCGTCCTCTTGCAGTCCTCGCTCCACGACCAGCTCCAGGTCGTCTCGGTGGTGCGGCGGCGCGTGTTCGAGGCCGGCGCGATCGCCACGGTCTTTGCGATCCTGCTCGGCTACGGCGGCGCAAGCCTGTTCGCGCGGCGGATTCGCCGCCTCGAATATGCGGCCGACCGGATTGCGTCCGGCAGCTTCGACGAGCCGGTCGTCGACCACGGCTCGGACGAGCTTGGCCAGCTGGCGCGCTCCTTCGAGCGGATGCGGCTCCGCCTCTCGCACCTCGACCGGGCGCGTGGCGAGTTCATCGCCAACGCCTCGCACGAGCTCCGCACGCCGCTCTTCTCGCTCGGTGGCTTCCTCGAGCTGCTCGACGACCCGTCCCTCGACGAGGCGACGCGGGCCGAGTTCCTCGGCCAGACGCGCGAGCAGGTCGCCCGGCTGACGAAACTGGCCACAGACCTGCTCGACCTGTCCCGGATCGACGCGGGCCGGCTGACGGTCGTCTCGGAGACGATCGACCTCTCCGAGCTCGCCGACGAGTTGGCGCTCGAGTTCCGAGCGCGGGCTGCCGGCGTCGACCACCCGCTCGAGCTGGCGCCCGAGCCGCCGGTGCACGCAGTCGGCGATGCCGAGCGGGTGCTGCAGGTCGGCCGCATCCTGGTCGAGAACGCCCTGGTGCACACGCCGGCGGCGACGACGGTCCGGATCAGCACCGCGGTCGACGGGAGCCGCGCCACGCTGACGGTGGCGAACGACGGCCCGGGCATTCCCCCGGGCGCCGAGCAGCAGGTGTTCGAGCGGTTCTCCCGTCTGGAAGGCGCCAAGGCCTCCGGCAGCGGCCTCGGCCTGGCGATCGGGCGGGAGCTGGCCGAGCTGATGGGGGGCCGGATCGAGCTCGACTCTCAGAACGGCTGGACGCTCTTCACGCTCGCGCTGACGGCCGACGGTTTCACGTGAAAACGCGGCTACAGTGACCCGGGTGCGCCCCGGGGTCGTGGCAGCAATCGCCTTGGTGGCCGCGATCGTCGGCGGCGTGGCGGTGCTCGCGGTCGCGAAGGGCGTCGGCTGGCTCGACGGCACGACGAAGACCGTGGTCGTGCGCACGGCAACGCCGAGCACAGGCGATGCCGCGCCGGTTGTCTCAGCGCGACCGCTGGTCGGGAACGGCTTTCAGCCGGCCCAGATCTACCGCCGCCGCTCACCCGGCGTCGTCACGATCGTCTCCTACTTCGGCAGCCCGGAAGGGAGCGCCGGCCAGGGCTCGGGCTTCGTCGCCGCGGCGGACGGGACCGTGCTGACCAGCGCCCACGTGATCACGACCGCCGGGCAGGGCCAGAACGGCAAGACCACCCCGGCCCAGCGCGTCTTCGTCGAGTTCGCCGACGGCGACCGCGTTCAGGCCCGGATCGTCGGCTACGACCTCTACGACGACGTCGGTGTGGTGCGGGTCGATCCGGCGGCGCACGCCCTCTCGCCGATTCCGCTCGGCGATTCGAGCCGGGTCGTCGTCGGCCAGCCGGTGGCGGCGATCGGGAGCCCGTTCGGCAACGTCGACTCGCTGTCGGTCGGTGTCGTATCGGCGATCCGCCGCTCGATCCCGTCGCTCACCTCGCGCTACAACCTGGTCGACGCGATCCAGACCGACGCGCCGATCAACCACGGGAACTCGGGCGGGCCACTCTTCGACGCGCGCGGCCGGGTGATCGGGATCAACGCCCAGATCCGCTCGAGCGGCAGCGCCTCCGGCTTCGAAGGTGTGGGTTTCGCCGTCCCGATCGACTCGGCGAAACGCTCGCTGCAGCAACTGCGCGCCACCGGCAAGGTCGAGTATGCCTACGTCGGGATCACGACCGAGAACCTGACCCCGTCGATCGCGCGCGCCTTCGGCTACGCCGCGCGCCAGGGCGCCCTGATCGACGTGGTCAACGCCGGGAGCGCTGCCGCCAAGGCAGGCCTCCACCCGAGCGACCGCGACGTCGTCTACCGCGGCGTCGACATCAGGCTGGGCGGGGACGTGATCGTGGCGATCGACGGGATCCCCGTGCGCGGTGCCGAGGACGTGGTGCGGATCGTCACGCAGCAGCTGCTCCCGGGCGAGCAGGCCCGCTTCACGGTAGTCCGCGGGACGAAGAGGCGGGTCGTCCCGGTCACCTTGAGCGAGCGTCCGCCCGGCTGACGGGGCGCGACCCTACCACTCCGATCAATTTTCTACAGAATTACAGAGAATCGGCCAGGTTTACCTCGCCGATTCACCGGGTAGTGTCCCGGTCGATGCAGGCCACGGTCGCCGACGGCGTGGAGACGATGGACGCGGTTCGCCTGACGGTCCCGGCGAAGCCGGAGTACATCACGTTGGGCCGGCTCGCACTGGCAGGCCTCGCCCTGCTTCGGCCCGAGCAGTTCTCGCCCGAGGTGCTGGGTGACGTCAAGCTCGCGTTGACCGAGGCGTGCACCAACTCGGTGCGGCATGCCTACGGTGCGCAGGGCGGCTCCGTCGCGATCACCTACGAGCTGTACCAAGACCGGCTGGTGATCGAGGTCGTCGACGAGGGCGGCGGCTTCGACCCGGGCGCACCAGCCGGGACCGCGGCGCCCGAGCCGCAGTTCGGCGACGACGAGCTGTCGGTCGGAGGCCTGGGGCTCGCGATCATCGACGCGATCTCGGACGAGCTCGCGATCACCAAGGGCGGCAGCGGCGGCTCGACGCTGCGCTTCGTCAAGCACCTCTCCTGACCCGCCCGCTGCTCATCGTCTCGAACCGCGGGCCGGTCAGCTATGACCGGGACGCCGCCGGCAACCGCGTCGCACGCCGGGGCGGCGGCGGGCTCGCGACCGCGCTGCGCGGGCTCGTCGAGCGAGGCAACGTGACGTGGATCGCGAGCGCGGCGACGGATGAGGACAGGGTCGTCGCCGCAGAAGGCGTCAGCGAGGACGGCGTGCTGCTGCTCGCGCACGAGCCCGCCGTCTACGACCGCTTCTACAACGTGATCGCGAACCCCCTGCTCTGGTTCATCCAGCACTCGCTGTGGGGGCTTGCGTCGCGACCAGACCTCGATCGCGACGTGCATGAGGCGTGGGACCACGGGTACGTCACCGTCAACGAGGCGTTCGCCGCGGCCGTTGTTGCCCAATTGGACGACAAACCCGATGCGCTCGTGTTCTTCCACGACTACCACCTGTACCTCGCGCCACGGCTCGTCCGCGAGGCACGGCCGGATGCCCTGCTCGCTCACTTCGTGCACATCCCGTGGCCGACCGACTGGAGCGTGCTGCCGCGTGAGTGGCGCGACGCGATCCACGGCGGGTTGCTGGCGAACGACGTGCTCGGCTTTCACACCGAGCGCTGGGCGCGCAACTTCCGTGCCACGTGCGGCGGTGTCGGCTCGACGCTGGTGACGCACCACCCGATCTCGATCGACCCGGCGGAGTTCGACGAGTTGAGTGCGAGCGCTCCGGTGCTCGCAGCGGAGCAGGCGCTGGCCGCCGAGCGCCCGGAGAAGCTGATCGTGCGCGTCGACCGGACCGATCCCGCGAAGAACATCGTGCGCGGCTTCAAGGCGTACGGGATGCTGCTCGACGAGCGCCCAGAATGGCACGGGCGCGTGACGATGCTGGCGCTGCTCGATCCCTCGCGTCAGTCGGTTCCGGAGTACGTCGACTACCTCGCCGCGGTCGAGCGCGAGGCGCGCGAGGTCAACGAGCGCTGCGGCCGGCCCGATTGGGTTCCGATCGAGCTCGTGGTCGCCGACGACTTCCCGCACTCGGTCGCGGCCTACAAGCAGTTCGACGTCCTGTTCGTCAACGCGGTCTACGACGGCCTCAACCTGGTCGCCAAGGAGGCGCCGCTCGTCAACGTCCGGAACGGCGCGCTGATCCTCTCCGAGAACGCCGGTGCCCATGAAGAGCTCGGCGACTGGGCCATCACGGTGAACCCGTTCGACCTCGTGGGTCAGGCCGCAGCACTTCACGAGGCCCTGACGATGCACGAGGACGAGCGTGCGCGTCGGTCGGCGGCGATTCGCAGCCAGGTCCGCGAGCACGATCTCGCCGCCTGGTTGGCCGCGCTGCTCGCCGACGTCGAGGACGTCTCGCGTAACGTGCGGCCATGACGGTCGCCGGCAAGCCCCGCGGATGAGCGACCTCTCGCACGTCGACGAGTCGGGCGCGGTGCGAATGGTCGATGTCGGTGCGAAACCCGTGCAGCGACGGCGCGCGACGGCGAGAGCCATCGTGCGGATGTCCGCAGCGACGGCGGCACGGTTGCGGAGCCTGCCGAAGGGGGATGCGCTCACGACTGCGCAGGTCGCCGGGATCATGGCTGCGAAGCGCACCGCGACCCTGATTCCACTCTGCCATCCGCTGCCGCTCACGTACGTCGAGGTCACGCTCGACGTCGGCGAGGGCCAGGTCGAGATCCGTGCCGTCGTCGAGACGACGGCGCAGACCGGGGTCGAGATGGAGGCGCTGACGGCCGCGTCGATCGCCGCGCTCACCATCTACGACATGGCGAAGGCGGTCGACAAGGCGATGAGCTTCACGGTCGAGCTCGTCGAGAAGGTGAAAGAGTGAACGCCGGCGTGTTGACCGTCTCCGACCGTGTCTCCCGCGGCGCTGCAGAGGACACCAGCGGGGACGCGCTCGAGGCGCTCCTCCGGGAGGACGGCTACGACGTCGCGCGGCGGGTCGTCCCGGACGAGCTGGCGTCGATCGCCGCCGCGATCGAGGAGCTCGCCGAGTCCGCGGCGCTCGTGCTGACGACGGGAGGCACCGGGCTCGCTCCGCGCGACGTGACGCCGGAGGCGACTCGAACCGTGCTCTGGCGCGAGGCGCCGGGCATCGCCGAGGCGCTCCGCGCCGACTCGATCGCCCGCACACCGCACGGTCTGCTCTCGCGCGGGGCTGCGGGTGTGCTCGGGCGCACGCTTGTCGTCAACCTGCCGGGCTCCCCCGGCGGCTGCCGTGACGGCTACGCGGTCCTGCAGCCGGCGCTCGCGCACGCGCTCTCGTTGCTCGCCGACATGCCGACCGAACACAGGCAGTCGTAGCGGATGGTCCTGCGGTTCGCACGCCTGTACTACCGGCTCGTCAAGTTCGAGCACACGATCTTCGCGCTGCCCTTCGCCTACGTCGGTGCGTTCCTCGCGGTCTCCGGCGTCCCCTCCGCGCACGATCTCTGGTGGATCACCGTCGCGATGGTCGGCGCGCGATCGTTGGCGATGGCGCTGAACCGGCTGATCGATGCGGGAATCGACGCCGCCAACCCGCGCACGGCCGGACGCGAGCTCCCGACCGGCGCCCTGACCGGCGCGGGCGTCGTCGCGTTCTGCCTCGGCTCGCTGGCCGTCTACCTGATCGCCGTCTGGCAGCTCGATCCGTTCGTCCGCTGGCTCTCGCCGGTGCCGGTCGCGGCCTTCGTGATCTATCCCTACCTGAAGCGGTTCACGTGGCTCTGCCACCTGTGGCTCGGCGCGATCGACGGTCTCGCGCCGGTCGGCGCCTGGGCGGCGATCAAGGGCGAGTTGCCGTGGCAAGCGTGGGCACTCGGCGGCGCCGTCGCAACATGGGTCGCCGGGTTCGACCTCTTCTATGCGCTGTTCGACCTCGACGTCGACCGCGAGCAAGGACTGCACTCGTGGGCGACACGCTTCGGCGAACGCGGCGCCTTCGCCGGCGCGCGCGTGTTGCACCTGATCACGATCGTCCTGCTGGTGGCTGTCGGGCTCGGCCTAGACGTCGGCGTCCTGTACTGGGTCGGCGTCGCGATCGTTGCCGGTCTGCTCTTCTACGAGCACACGCTCGTCCGGCCCAACGACCTGCGCAGGCTCGATGCAGCGTTCTTCACGATGAACGGCGTCATCTCCGTGGCGTTCTGCGTCTTCGTCCTCGCGGACGTCCTGTGATCGTCGGCCTGTTGCATCCGGGCGAGATGGGCTCGGCGATCGGCGCCGCCCTGGTCGCCGGCGGGCATGAGGTGATCTGGGCATCCGACGGTCGAAGCGCCGCCACCCGTGACCGAGCCCTGACGTTCCGCGACGTCGGCTCGGTCGAGGCGCTCGCCGCCGAGGCGGAGCTGATCCTCTCGATCTGCCCGCCGCACGCCGCGCTCGACGTCGCACGCAGCGTGGCCGGCTTCGCCGGGATCTACGTCGACGCCAACGCGATCTCGCCGGACCGGGCCGGCCAGGTGGGCGCCCTGCACGACCGCTTCGTCGACGGGGGCATCGTCGGCGGGCCACCCGGCGCGGCCGGCGACACCCGGCTCTACCTGTCGGGCGCTGAGGGGCCCGCCGTCGCCGCGTTGTTCGCCGGCGGGATCGTCGACGCGCGGATCGTCCCCGACGCCTCGGCGTTGAAGATGACGTACGCCGCGTGGTCGAAGGGAACTGCCGCGATGCTGCTGGCACTGTTCGACGTCGCTCGGCACTACGGAGTCGACGAGGCGTTGGTCGCTGAGTGGCGCGATTCGCAGCCCGAGCTCGAAGGGCGGTTGGCAGCCGCCCGCCGCTCGGCAGAGCGTAAGGGCTGGCGGTGGATCGGCGAGATGGAGGAGATCGCCGACACGTTCGCCGCCGCCGCGCAGCCAGACGGCTTCCACCGCGCGGCGGCCGAGGTGTTCAGGCGGTGATCAACGCACGCGGGCTCGAGAAGCGCTACGGCGGGCGACGGGTGCTGGCCCGGCTCGATGTCGAGCTCGAGGCCGGCGGCTTCCTGCTCGTGACCGGTCGCAACGGCTCGGGCAAGACGACGCTGCTGCGCGTCCTGGCGGGGCTGACGGCACCCGACGGCGGCGACCTGACGATCCCGCGGCGCGAGCAGATCGGGTTCCTCGGGCACGAGCCGCTCGTCTATCGCGAGCTGACGCCGCTCGAGAACCTGACGCTGTTCGGACGGCTCTACCGGATCCCGGAGCGGGGCGAGCGGGTCGGGATGCTGCTCGAGCGCTTCGGGTTGTGGGAGCGGCGCCACGAGCGGGTCTCGACGTTCTCCCGCGGCCTGCAGCAGCGACTCGGCCTCTGCCGCGTGCTGCTGCACGACCCTCGGCTGGTGTTGCTCGACGAGCCGTACAACGCGCTCGATGCCGACGGCGCCGCGCTGCTCGACTCGGCGCTCGACGAGCCGCGGACGTGGGTCGTCGCGACGCACGAGCCGGGGCGCGTCGAGCAGCGGGCGACGCAACGACTCGGGTTCGCGTGATGTATCTCGCCGACGTCGGCGCGCTTGCACGGAAGGATCTGCTGCTCGAGCTGCGGGCGAAGGAGACGCTGCCGGCGATGCTCCTCTTCGTCCTCTCGGCGTTGACCATCTTTCACTTCGCGCTGCCCCGCGGGACCGGCCACCAGGCGGCGCTCGGCCTGCTTTGGGCTGCGCTCATCTTCACAGCGCTGCTCGGGCTGACGCGGGCGTTCGTCGCCGAGCGCGAGCAGGGAATGTTCGATGCGCTCGTTCTCGCACCATGCGATCGCAGCGCGATCTGGCTCGGCAAGTCGATCGCCGTCTTCGCGTTCCTCGTCGCGGCGGAGATCGTGGCGCTGCCGGCCTTCCAGGTGTTCTTCTCCGGCCTCAGCGGCCGAACCGTCGCGGCGGTCGTCCTCGCGGACATCGGCATCTGCACCGTCGGGACGCTGTTCGGCGCGATGGCGGTCGCGGGCCGTGCCCGCGAATTGCTCTTGCCGCTGCTCTTCCTGCCTGCCGCCATCCCGATCGTCGTCGGCGGTGTCGGCGGCTACCTGTGGTTCCTGGCGCTCTACGACGCGATCTTCGCCCTCCTCGCCTGGGCGCTCTTCGAGTACGTCGTCGCCGAGCGGTGAGCAGTGCGCAATACCATGACCCCGTGAGACGGACACTGACCACGAACCGGACGGCGGCAGTCTGCGGGCTCGCGGTCGTGCTCCTCGGCTCCGCGACCGCGTTGATCTTCTTCTACGCCCCGACGGATGCCGACCAGGGCTTCTCGCAGCGGATCTTCTACTTCCACGTGCCGATCGCCTTGACCGCCTACGCCTGCTTCGGCTGGGGCGCCTGGAAGGCCCTGCGCGTGCTCCGGAAGGGTGACGACCGCGCCGACCTCGAGAGCTACGTCGCGATCCACCAGGGTGTGATCTTCGGCGCGCTGACCTTGCTGACGGGTTCGATCTGGGCGCGTGCGTCGTGGGGTGTGTGGTGGTCGTGGAGCGAGAACCAGCTCGTGCTGTTCCTGGTGCTCTTCCTCTTCTACTGCGCGTACTTCATGTTGCGCTTCTCGCTCGAGCCGGGCCGGGCCCGCGCGAACATGTCGGCGGTCTACGCACTGTTCGGAGTCGTGCTGATCCCGGTGTCGTTCCTGGCGATCCGGCTCTCGCAGAAGTTCATCCACCCGGTTGTCTTCAACTCGCACGGCCCGCAGATGGCTGGTTCGCAGTTCTTCACGTTCTGCGTCTCGTTCGCCGGGATGCTCGCGCTGTTCGCAGCCCTCTATCAGGTCGAGCTCGCGGGGAAGCGCGCCGACGCGCACCTGCGGGAGCTGCGGGAGCTTCTCTCGACATGAGCCGTAGGCTTGACGGAGGCTCACAGGGAGCGGAGGTGCCGGCTTTGCCGGTGCCGGAGCGGGAACCGCGCCGTAGGCTTGACGGAGGCTCACAGGGAGCGGAGGTGCCGGCTTTGCCGGTGCCGGAGCGGGGACCGCGCCGTAGGCTTGACGGAGGCTCACAGGGAGCGGAGGTGCCGGCTTTGCCGGTGCCGGAGCGGGCATGAGTCCTCCTTCGCAATGGCACTACGTCGCCGCGGCGTACCTCGTCGTGTTCGTCGCGGTCCTGGTGTGGGTCGCGATCATCGGCGCCAAGCTCTCGCGGCTCCAACGCCAGCTCGGCGATCTCGTCGACCAGGTCCGGGCGAAGGAGCGCGATGCTTGAGGCGCTGTTCTGGCCGGCGCTGATCGGCTACGGCGAGGCGGCGTTCGCCTACGCGTCGATGCGAACGTCGCGCGCTGCGACCTGGGGCGTACGCCTCGGCTGGCTGGCGCAGACGGCGCTCCTCGCCGCGCAGGCCGCGCACGCCGACGCGTTCCCGTGGTCGACCTGGGCGGGTTCGCTCAACCTCTTCGTGTGGCTGGTCGTCGGCGCCTACCTGATCTGGGGCTGCCGGCCTCGCTACCGTCTGCTCGGCCTCGCGGTGATGCCGCTCGCGGCGCTGCTGTTCGCGGTCGCGCGGATCGGCGGCGGCACCGATGCCGCCTCGGGACACGCGTACGGCAACCTCTTCCTCGTGCTCCACGTCGGCCTCGTCCTGGCAGCGTTCGCCGGCTTCACGCTCGCAGCCGGTCTGGCGGGCCTCTACCTCTGGCAGGAGCGCCGGCTGAAGAATCGCTCGGCCGACATCCTCCAGCTGCGGCTCCCGCCACTGCAGTCGCTCGAGCGGCTCGGGCGACGAACGATCGCCGTCTCGCTGCCGCTGCTGACCGTCGGCCTCGCGATCGGCGTCGTGCGTCAGCGCCGTGAAGGCGGCCACCTCGACGCGCTCGAAGCGGTGACGCTCCTGACGTGGCTGGTCTACGGCGCGGTTGTCGTCACGCGGCCGACCGGACGCCGTGCCGCCTATCTCTCACTCGGCGGCTTCGCGCTGGTGATCGTCGTTCGCGTCGCACTCTCGGGAGGGCACTTCACATGAGCGGCGTCGTCCCAGAAGGCGCACCGGCGCTCGTGCTCGTCGGGCTGTCACATCACGTGGCTCCCGTCGAGTTGCGGGAGCGTGTGACACTCGATCTCGGCCGGGCCGCTCGGCTCGCAGGCTCGCTGGGCGACGCCGTCTGTCTCTCGACGTGCAACCGCACCGAGCTGTATCTCGCCGCCGTGTCGCCGGCCGACGCTGTGGCAGCGCTCGAGCAGCTCGCCGGGCAGCCGCTCGCCGACGTCCTCTACGTGCTCGCGGAGGACGCTGCGGCTCAGCACCTGTTCCGCGTCGCCGCCGGGCTCGACTCGCTCGTCCCGGGCGAGGGCGAGATCCTCGGTCAGGTCCGCGAGGCGTACGAGGCGGTCTCTCCAGGTCCACTGCTCGACCGCGTCTTCCGGCAGGCACTCTCGGTGGGCAAGCGGGTGCGCACCGAGACCGCGATCGGAGAGAGCCCCGCGTCGGTCTCGTCCGCGGCCGCCGCTCTGGCTGCGCAGGTGTTCGGTGATCTCGAGGGTCGCCGCGTGCTGCTGATCGGGGCCGGGCGGATCGGCGAGCTGGCGGCCGCCAACCTCTCCTCGCGCGGAGCGACGATCGCCTACGTCGCGAATCGCAGTGTCGAGCACGCTCGACCGGTCGCGCAGCGATTCGGCGCCGAGGCGGTCTCGCTGGACGATGCAGCCGCACACCTGGACGACGTCGACGTCGTCGTCTCGTCGACGAGCGCTCCGGAGCTCGTGCTCCGTGCAGGCGACGTCCCCGCCCGCAGGCGTCGGCCGCTCTTCTTCATCGACATCGCCGTCCCGCGGGACCTCGACGGGGCGATCGCGCGCCTCGACAGCTGCTTCCTCTACGACATCGACGATCTCGAGGCCGTGGTCTCCGAGACGCTCGCAGGCCGCCGCGCCGAGGCGGAGCGAGCCGAGCAGTTCGTCGCCGAGGAGGCCGAGAAGTTCCGGTCGTGGCGCGCGTCGCTCGACGTCGTTCCGGCGATCGCCTCGTTGCGCGCGCGAGCCGAGGAGATCCGCTCTGCGGAGCTCGCGAAGGTCAACGGCCGGGTCAGCGACGATGAGCGGCGCACGCTCGAGTCCGTCACCGCGCAGATCTTGAACAAGCTTCTGCACCTGCCGACCGTCCGGATGAAGGAAGCAGCCGTCAGCGCCGACGGCGCGGCGTATGCCGATGCCGTGCGGCACCTGTTCGGGCTCGACGAGGATCGGAAGTGATTGCGCGCTCCGAGCGCCGCATCGAGCGGCCGCTGCCGGTCGTCGCGCCGTCCGCGTTCCTGCGCGTCCGGCCGGGCAACACCCGCTGCGGCGGCCCGAAACGCGGCGGGGGAGGGCCCTGTGCTCGTTCGCATCGGGTCACGCGGATCTAGGCTCGCGCTCACGCAGGCCGAACAGGCGGCCGCCGCTCTGCGCCGCGCAGGGGTCGACCTGGCTTTCGTTCCGATCACGACCGCCGGCGACCGCGATCGCACCCGGCCGTTCGGTGAGATCGGTGAGCGTGGAGTGTTCGTGAAGGAGATCGAGGAGGCGCTGCTTCAGGGTCGCATCGACGTCGCGGTTCACTCGGCCAAGGACCTGACTTCGACCGATACCGGCGGGCTCGCCGTCGGCGCGTACCTCGAGCGCGACGATCCGCGTGACGCGCTGATCGGAGCGGCGGAGATTCGCCCGGAGATGCGCATCGGGACGGCCTCGGCCAGGCGGCGCGCCCAGCTGCTCGCGCTCGAGCCTTCGCTGCGCGTCGAGTCGCTCCGAGGCAACGTCGAGACCCGCTTGCGGAAGCTGCGCGAACGTGGGCTCGACGCGATCGTGCTGGCAGCTTGCGGTCTCGACCGGCTCGGGCTCGCATCGGAGATCGGTCTCCGGCTCGAGCCCGACCAGATGCTTCCAGAAGCCGCGCAGGGCGCGCTCGCGCTGCAGGTTCGGGCCGGCGAAGAATCGCTGGCGGCTCACGCCGACCATGCCGAGACCCGCCGGCGCGTGGAGCTCGAGCGCCGCTGTGTCGCGACGGTCGGCGCAGGCTGCCTCGCACCCGTCGGCGCGCACCACGACGGCACAACGCTGCGCGCATTGATCGCCGACGAGAACGGCGCGTGGCTCGAGCGCGCCGAGGGCGACGATCCGGCACAAGTCGGTGCCGCGCTGCTCGCCGCGAGATCATCGCGGCTCGCCGCTGCATGAGAGTCGTCGTCACGCGGGCGCGTGATCAGGCCGGACCGTTGGTCGTGGGACTGGCTGCTGCGGGAGTCGACGTCGTCGAATGTCCGCTGATCGAGATCGAGCCGACGTCTGACGAGACGATCGACACCTCCGGGTACGACTGGCTCGTCGTCACGTCGGCGAACGGCGCGCACGAGATCGCCCGGCGGGGAGTCGGTCTGCCGCGGGTCGCTGCCGTCGGGCCGGGCACGGCGGAAGCGCTTCGCGCGCACGGGATCGAGGTCTCATTCGTGCCGCAAGAGGCGTCGCAGGAGGGACTGCTGCGCGAGTTCCCACGACCGGCGGGCCGCGTTCTCTTCGCGGTCGCGGAGGGCGCTGTCCAGCAGGCGATCGACGGGCTGGGCGCCGACGTCGTCACGCTCTACCGGACACGGCTGCTCTCGCCCGACCTCCCGGATGGGGACCTCGTGCTGCTCGCGTCCGGCTCGGCGGCTCGCGCCTACGCAGCGATCGGCGGCAGTCTGCCGGCGGTCTCGATCGGCGCTGAGACGTCGCGGGTTGCGCGAGCCGCCGGGCTGACAGTCGTCGCCGAGGCGATCTCGCCCGACATCGATGGGCTCGTCGCCGCCGTCCGCGATCTGATGGACTCCGCGAGATGAGCGTGATCACGTTCCTCACCGATTTCGGGCTCGAGGACGACTTCGTCGGCACGTGTCACGGCGTGATCGCGCGGATCGCGCCCGAGACCCGCGTGATCGACGTCACGCATGGGATCGGGCCGCAGGCAGTGCTCACCGGAGCGCTCGTGCTCCGCAGCACGACGCCGTTCATGCCGGTCGGCGTACATCTCGCGGTGGTGGATCCGGACGTCGGCGGGAATCGTCGCGCCGTGGGGGTCCAGACCGGCGACGGCCGCATCTTCGTCGGCCCTGACAACGGCCTCCTGATGCTCGCCGCCGACGACCTCGGGATTGCCGCTGCACACGAGCTGACCGAGGAGCGATTCCGCCTGCCCGAGGTGTCCCACACCTTCCACGCGCGCGACCTGTTCGCACCGGCGGCTGCGTACCTCGCAACCGGGACGGCGCTCGAGGAGCTCGGCCCGGCGCTCGACCCGGAGACGCTCATTCGAATCGACGTTCCGGAGCCGCAGGTCGGTCGAACGCAGATCTCCGCGACCGTGCTGGTCGTCGATCGCTTCGGCAACGTCTCCACGAACGCGCGTCGTGAGCACGTCGACGCGCTCGCCATTCGCGACGGCGAGCGCGTCGAGATCAGGCTGACGCTCGACCGGTACTACGCCGTCGTCGCGCAGACATTCGCCGATGCGCCGCCGGGCGAGCTGATCCTGTTCGAGGACTCGTACGGCCTCATCACGCTTGCGATCAGCCGTGGCGACGCTGCGCGCCTGACCCGCGTGTCGGCCGGCGACGAGATCCGGATCGCGCAGCCGTGAGCGCCGGACAGTGGTTCGCGCGACTCGTCACGACGATTGTCGTGCGCGTTCCCGCGGCGTGGAGGATCTTCCGGAGGCCGTTGACGGCCAACTTCGACCGGCTCGCACCCGAGTGGGACGCGACGCGCGTCCACGAAGTCTCCCTCGGGGCGATGCGCGCCGCGCTCGACGAGGTCGAGCAGTCGCCGCGGACTGTGCTCGACCTCGGAACGGGCAGCGGCGCCGTCGCCAGGCTCGTGGCCGCCCGCTGGCCTGAAGCCGATGTCGTCGGGGCCGATGTGTCGGCCGAGATGGTCAGCGAGGCGCGACGCCTCGCGACGACGCCCACGCAGCGCTACGAGGTCGCCGATGCGTCACGCCTTCCCTACCTCGATGGTGCGTTCGAGTTGGTGACGATGAACAACATGATCCCGTTCTTCGCCGAGCTCGCCCGGGTCACGGCGCCGGGCGGACGCGTAGCGATCTCGTACAGCCGCGGCGCCGCGACGCCCATCTGGGTGCCGCTCGAACGCGTCCAGGCCGAGCTCGAGCGACGCAATTTCTCGCACGTCGCGACCTTCTCGTCGGGGCCTGGGCTCAGCCTCCTTGCCCGCAAGAACGATCGGTCGTAAGCTCTGCCGACAGGGACGTTCGCGACGCGGTAGCACCGGTCCGGACGTCTCTTTTTGCCCGGGCGTCTTCGTCTTCGTGAGTGGCGAGGGCCGGACTTGAACCGGCGACACCACGGTTTTCAGCCGTGTGCTCTACCAACTGAGCTACCTCGCCCCGTCCGGCATGCTATCGCCCGGTACCCGCCGGGTCGGTCGCGGCGGCGTATTCTCCGCGCGTGTCGCGGATCGCGAATGTCGAACTGGCGCCGGAAGGGCACCGGCGCATCGACTGGGCGTGGCAGCACATGCCGGTGCTGCAGCGGCTCGGCGCCGAGCGGCTCGCGGACGCTGCGCTGCGCGGGCGGCGCGTTGCCGTCGTGGTGCACCTCGAGGCCAAGACCGCGTGTCTCGTGCTCGCTCTGCGGGAGGCAGGTGCCGAGGTGGTCGCGGCCGGTTCGAATCCGCTCTCGACCCAGGACGCGGTGTGCGCTGCGCTGGTCGAGCGCGGCGTCTCCGTGTTTGCGCGACACGGCGTCTCTGCCGACGAATTCACCGCCGACCTGCTGGCGGTTGCCGACAGCGCACCCGAGCTCGTGATCGACGATGGCCTCGAGCTGACCCGCCGCATCGCACAGCACCGACCCGAGACGTACGAGCAGCTGCTCGGTGTGAGCGAGGAGACGACGACCGGCGTCGGCAGGCTACGCGCACTCGAAGCCGAAGGCCGCCTGCCATTCCCGGCGATCGCGGCGAACGATGCGCGCTGCAAGCACATGTTCGACAACCCGTACGGCACGGGGCAGGCGACGCTGACGGCGATCCTCGCGCTCACCAACGTCCTCGCCGCAGGACGCGAGTTTTGCATCGTCGGCTACGGCTGGGTCGGCAAGGGCGTCGCCAGCGCGGCGTCGGGACTCGGCGGTCGGGTGACCATCGTCGAGATCGACCCGGTGCGGGCGCTCACTGCGCACATGGACGGGCACCGAGTTGCCGCCCTCGCCGATGCCCTGCCCGACGCGGACGTCGTCGTCACGGCGTCGGGGCTGGTCGAGGCCGTGCCGGCCGAGGCGCTCGGGCTGTTGAAGGACGGAGTCGTGCTCGCGAATGCCGGCCACCACGACCGGGAGATCGACGTGCCCGCGTTGGCGTCGTCGGCGGAGCAGATCATCGACGCGAGGACCGGCATCCGCACGTACGTGGCCGCGGATGGACGACGGGCGCATGTGCTCGTCGACGGCGCGCTCGTCAACATCGCCGGCCTCGATGGCAATCCGATCGAGATCATGGACCTCTCGTTCTCGGTCCAGGCTCTGTCGGTTCATCATCTTGCGTCGGCGTCGCTGCCCGCAGGACTGCACGCGTTTCCCGTCGAGCTCGACGACGCGATTGCGCGCACGAAGCTCGCGACGCTCGGCATCTCACTCGACGCCCCCTCCGACGCGCAGCGCCGCTTCAAGGCGAGTTGGCAGTAGCGTTGGCCGCCGTGACCGCAGTCGAGCCTCCCGAGTCCCAGCGCAAGCCCGTCGCGGTGATCGGCGCGGGTCTCGACCTCGGCCAGGGCAGACGCGGCGTCGACATGGGCCCCTCGGCGATCCGGTACGCGGAGCTGAACGCGCATCTGAGGGCGCTCGGGCTCGAGGTCGACGACTGGGGCGACGTCGGCTCGCCGGTCCCGGAGACGACCGAGGAGGGTGCTGCAGACGCGCGCTACCTCGCCCCGATCCTCCGCGTCTGCGAACAGATCGCGACCAAGGTCGCTGATGCAGCCGACCGCGGGCACATCCCGCTCGTGCTCGGTGGCGATCACTCGATTGCGATCGGAACCCTCGGCGGCATGGCCCAGGCCCGCGGTGCCGGCGCGACGCTCTGGATCGATGCCCACGGCGACCTGAACAGGCCCGCAACCTCGCCGAGCGGCAACGTGCACGGCATGCCCCTCGCCGCGGCGCTCGGCGCCGGCGGGCCGGCGTTCGCCAGCACCGCGTACCCGGTGCCGTCCGTCACGCGGGCTGCGCTCGTCGGCGTCCGGTCTCTCGACCAGGGCGAGCGCGACCTGATTCGGGACCTCGATCTGCGGGTCTTCACGATGAGCCAGATCGACTCGCTGGGTGTCGAGCGAGTGATGCGCGAGGCGCTCGCTTACCTGGCGGGGGAGCCGTTCCTGCACGTCAGCCTCGACCTCGACGCCGTCGATCCGATGTTCGCACCCGGTGTCGGCACGCCGGTTCGCGGCGGGCTGTCGTACCGCGAGGCACATCTGGCGCTCGAGCTCGTCTCGGAGTCGGGGCTGCTCGACTCACTCGATGTCGTCGAGGTCAACCCGATCCTCGATCGCGAGAACGAGACGGGCAAGCTCGCGGTCGAGCTCGTCGCGAGCGCGCTCGGCGCGCGCATCCTCTAGTCGAGCGGCTGCTCGGCGCCGTGGCCGGACGGCTCGTAATAGACCGTCCCCTGGAGCTCGTCCGGGAGGCAGTCGACGTCGAAGCCCGCCGGGTCGTCGTGCGGATAGACGTAGCCCACACCGCGCCCGAGCGCGCGGGCGCCGGGATACGCCGCCGAGCGCAGCGCCGCCGGCGGTAGGAGGTTCCCGCGTTCGCGGACGTCCTTGATGGCGCGTCCGAGCGCGACGTAGGACGCGTTCGACTTCGGTGCGCGCGCGAGGTATACGGTCGCCTGCGCGAGGTTGTGCCGCGCCTCCGGCAGACCGACGTGCTCGACCGCGTGAGCTGCCGCGACGGCGACGAGCAGCGCCTGCGGGTCGGCGTTGCCGATGTCCTCCGAGGCCAGGACGATCATCCTGCGCACGATGAAGCGGGCGTCCTCGCCACCCTCGAGCATCGCGGCGAGGTAGTAGACCGATGCCTGCACATCGCCCGCGCGTGTTGCCTTGATCCAGGCCGAGATGAAGTCGTAGTGCCGGTCGCCGCCCTTGTCGTAGGCGAGCGGCCGCTTCCTCGCCGCATCCTCGACGTGATCCGCGCTCACCGGCTCGCCGGCGGCGCGCGCGGTCTCGACGGTCAGCTCCAGGATGTTGAGCGCGTTCCGCGCATCGCCGCCGGCACGCTGCGCGATCAGCTCCTCGACCTCGGGCGACACGTCGACCTCGAGCTCCGCCGTCCCGCGGCGGACGACCGCGAGCAGGGTCTCGGGCGAGTGCGCCTCGAGCTCGTAGATCTGGGCGCGTGAGAGGAGCGCCGAGTTGACCTCGAAGTACGGGTTCTCGGTCGTCGCGCCGATCAGCGTCAGGAGGCCGTCCTCGACGCCGGGCAGCAATGCGTCCTGCTGTGCCTTGTTGAAGCGATGGATCTCGTCGAGGAACAGGATCGTCCGCCGCCCGCTTCCGCCGAGCCGCTCGCGTGCCTGTGCGAGCACCTGGCGCACGTTCGCGACCGTCGCCGAGACCGCCGAGAGCTCCTCGAACTCGGCGCCGGTGGTGTGCGCGACGATCCGGGCGAGTGTTGTCTTGCCGGAGCCCGGCGGCCCGTAGAGGATCAGCGACGGCACCCGATCCTGTTCGATCGCAAGCCGCAGCGCACGTCCGGGACCCACCACGTGCTCCTGGCCGACGAAGTCGTCGAGGGTCGTCGGACGGAGCCGCTGGGCGAGGGGCGCCGACGCCTGCAGGCGCCTGCCCGCCGCCTCGCTGAAGAGGTCGCCCACACCGGAAGTATGCTCTCGTCGGTGGCGGCGGAGAGATGAGCGAAGTCTGGAGCGTTGGCAGCTACGAGCGGATCGCGGCCCGGTTCGGGCCCGTGCAGGATCACCTGACGACCCTGCTGGCGCCGCGGGGCGAGGAGCAGGTACTCGACGTCGCGACCGGGACCGGCGAGGTGGCGATCCGCGCGGCGCGCACCGGCGCGACGGTGACTGCGATCGACATCGCCGAGCCGATGCTCGAGAAGGCGCGCCGCCGCGCCGACGAGGAAGGCGTCACCGTCAGGTTCGACCTGGGCGACGCGGAGTACCTCCCGTACGACGACGCGAGCTTCGACGTCGTGCTTTCGAACTTCGGACTGATCTTTGCGCCGGACCACGCCAACGTCGCCGCCGAACTGGGCCGTGTGACCCGTCCGGCCGGCCGCGTCGGGTTCAGCGCGTGGAAGCCCAACTCCAAGCTCGCCGAGTTGTATCGGCGCTTCACCGAAGAGCCGATCGCCGGCCGCGAGGCCTACGAATGGGGTCGCGAGGACCACGTCGAGGACATGCTCGGCGACGAGTTCGAGATCGAGTTCGAGGACGGCACGCTCTGGCTCGAGGCCGACTCCGGCGAGGAGGTGTGGAAGCTCTTCTCCGAGTCGGCGCCTCCCGTGCTGGCGCTGATCCGCACCTTCGACGCCGCGCGGCGCGAGGAGTTCCATCAGGCATTCGTCGAGTTCTACGAGGGCTACCGCACCGATGGGGGTCAGATCCGCGCGCCGCGCCGGTACCTCCTCGTGCTGGGGCGGAGGAAGTAGTGGCGCAAGGTGAGGTCGCAGACCTCCTCCAACGGCTGATCCGCGTCGACACCACGAACCCGCCCGGCAACGAGTCGGCCGCGGCCGAGGTGCTGCGCGAGTATCTCGAGGCTGCGGGCGTCGAGTGCGAGCTGTACGCGAAGTCGCCCGAGCGCGCGAACCTCGTCGCACGGATCCGCGGCCGGGGCGACGGCCCGTCGCTCGCGTTCCTCTCGCACACCGACGTCGTGCTTGCGGCCGCAGACGAGTGGCAGCGGGACCCGTTCGGTGGCGAACTGGTCGACGGTGAGGTGTGGGGACGCGGCGCGCTCGACATGAAAGGGGAGGTCGCTGCCAGCGCGGTCACGCTGGCGACGCTCGCGCGGGAAGGCTGGCGCGGCTCCGGCGACCTGATCTTCATCGCCGCGGCCGACGAGGAGGTCGGCGCCGGGTTCGGGCTCCAGTGGCTCGTCGACGCGCACCCCGATGCGGTCCGAGCCGACTTCTCCGTCAACGAGGGCTCCGGCGATCGCCTCGAGCTGGGCGGCAAGACGATCTATCTCTGCTCGACCGCCGAGAAGATGAGCTCGCCGTTCGTGCTCCGCGTTCACGGGCGAAGCGGTCATGGATCGATGCCCGCGATCGCGGACAACGCGCTCGTCAAGGCGGCTCCTTTGATCGCGCGACTCGGCGCCTTCCAGGCGCCGCCGATGCTGATTCCCGAGGTTGAGGGCTTTCTGCAGGTCGTCCTCGGCGAGGTGCCGTCCGCGGGCGAGGCTCTCGCGGCCGCGAGAGCGGTCTCGCCGAGCGCAGCCGAGCTGATCGAGCCGCTCCTCGCAATGACGGTGGCACCGACGAAGGCGCACGCCTCCGAGAAGCGCAACGTGATTCCGGCGCTCTGCGAGATCACGGTCGACACCCGGCTGCTTCCGGGGCAGTCCTTCGACGAGGCCGAGTCGGCGATTCGCGCCTGGCTCGGAGACGGCGACTACGACCTGGTCAACACCGAGCGCCAGGGCGGGACACGCTCGCCGATCGGCGGACCGCTCTGGACCGCGGTCCAGGAATTCGTCGCGGCGGAGGAGCCGGGAGCGGTCGCGGCGCCGATGTGCGTGGCGGGCTTCACCGACTCGCACTGGCTGCGGCAGGCGTTCGGGACCGTCGCCTACGGCTTCTTCCCGTCGCGGGCGATGCCCGCCGAGACGTCGGCCCGCCTGATTCACTCCGCCGACGAGCGCGTGCCGGTGGAGGACCTCGAGCTCGGCGTCCGCTGGCTGCTGCACGCGGCCCGATCCGTCTGCGCGTAGCGGTCGACGGTGGCGCCGCTGCTCGAGCTGTACGACGCCGAAGGTGCCTTCACGCGGCTCGAGCAGTGGCTCGCCGACGAAGTGCCGGCAGGCGGCAGCGCCGACGTCTTCCTCGCCTACGGTCTCTCGCAGCCGTTCCGCCGCACGCCCCAACCGCCGCCGCCAGAACCGTGCCCGCTGCCGCTGCTGGCCGCGACCCCAAGAGCAAGTGCCAACTTGGCACAAGGTGGGTTCACGGTCGGCGAGTGGCAGCCGTCCTGGTCGCCGGACGACTACGGGGCGGCGATCGAAGCGGTGCGCGCGGCGATCGCACGCGGGGACGTCTACCAGGTGAATCTCGTCCAGCACCTCTCGGCGCCGTTCGACGGCGATCCGGCCGGGCTGGCCGCCGCGCTCGCGCCGCTCCGGCCGCTGCAGCCGCGGCCGCTCGTCGCTCCCGGGTGGGCGATCGTCTCCGCCTCGCCCGAGCTCTTCCTCTCGCGGCGCGGCGACCGCCTGCGGACGATGCCGATCAAGGGCACTAGGCCCGCCGGCGAGGACATCGACGACGCCAAGGACGCGGCCGAGCACGTGATGATCGTCGACCTCGAGCGCAACGACCTGTCGCGCGTCTGCGTCGACGGCTCCGTCCACTGGCCCGAGCTGATGGTGCAGCAGGAGCTCGCCGGTGTGACGCATCTCGTCTCGCTCGTCGAGGGGCGTCTGGCACCCGGCGCCGGTCTGGCCGAGATTCTCGCTGCATTGTTTCCGGGCGGGTCGGTCACCGGCGCGCCGAAGGTCGCGGCGCTCGACGTGATCGCGGCGCTCGAGCCGGTCGGGCGCGGCGCCTCGATGGGGGCGCTCGGGACGATCTACGCGAACGGCGACTTCGACCTGGCGCTGACGATCCGGACCTTCGCCGTCGCCGAGGGTCGCATCAACCTGTGGGTCGGCGGCGGAATCGTCTGGGACTCGGATCCCGAGGCCGAGATCGAGGAGTCGTGGATCAAGGCGCGGCCACTGCTCGCCGCCGTCGGCGGGCTCGTCCCGGCATGACGCTGCTCGCAGTCGCCGTCGCCGGTCGCGGCCTCGTCGATCCCGCAGAGCCGGTCTTCTCCGCCGGCGACGAGGCACTCTTGCGCGGCGGCGCCGCGTTCGAGACCGTCCGCGTCTACGCCGGACGGCCCTTCCTCCTCGACCGGCATCTCGGGCGGCTCGCGCACTCCTCGGCAGCGCTTGCGTTGCCTGCCCCGACCGGGGCCGAGGAGTTGATCCAGCTCGTGCTCACGACGGCGCCACCCGATCACGTGTTGCGGCTCTACCGGACGGCCGAGACCCTGGTCGCCACGTCGTCGGCCCTGCCTCCCGGTCTCGATGAGTTGCGAGCGCGCGGCTTGACGCTCACGTCCGTGGCGATCGGCAGCTCGCAGCTGCTCGAAGGCGTCAAGTCGACGAGCTACGCCGAAGCTTTCGCGGCCCGCCGCTCGGTCGATTCCGACGACGTCCTGCTGATCACCGGCGAGCTCGTTCGCGAGTGCGCGACCGCCAACATCTGGTGGCGGCGTGGCGAGGTCCTGTACACACCCGCAGTCGGCCCGGGTGTCCTCCCCGGCGTGACGCGTTCGTTCGTGCTCGACCTGGAGGCCGACGCCCGCCAGGGCACGTTCACTCTCGACGAGCTTCTCTCTGCGGACGAGGCGTTCACCACCTCCTCGATCCGGGAGGTGATGCCGGTGCGACGGATCGACGGCCGGTCGCTCGGCGGCGAGTTGTCGGGGCGGGCCACGGCTCGGCTGCAGGCCGCGCTCAGGCTACGCTCCGCCCAGTGAAGGAGACCGTTCGTCTCGGCGGCATGGCGCTCGGCAACGGCGTCCTCGTGCATGGACCGAACGCGTGGGCGTGCGCGATCAGGACCGCGAACGGCGAGCTCAAGGTGGTCGCCCGCCGCAAGAGCCATCACGCCGCCCGGGTCCAGAGCCCACTGCTGCGGGGGCCGGCGCGCCTCGCAGAGGCCTTCCTGCTGGTGCCGCAGCTGAAGCGCGCGCTCCCCGATGCCGAGCTGCCGCTCGAGCGACCGCGCGTGCTCGGCTCGATGCTCGGCGCGGCCGTCGTGCTGCAACGGCTGCGCCGTTCGTCGCTTCGGCCGGCTGTCCGTGAGGTCTTGACGAGCGTGCTCTCGCTCGCGCCGGCCGCGCTCGCCCTCCGCGGCGGCGAGCTCGCCTCGTACCACGGCGCGGAGCACATCTCGATCGGCACCTACGAGCACGGGAGCGCGCGGCCGAAGGAGCACGAACGGTGCGGCTCGCACCTGATCGGCCCGATGCTCCTGACGAGCACGATCGGAAATCTCGCCGCAGAGCGCGCGCCGCTGCACCTGCGCGCGCCGGCGAAGCTGGCAGCGATGTTCGGCGCCGTCGCCGCTTCGACGGAGATCTTCGGCTGGATGGGCCGGCACCCGGCACATCCGCTCTCGCGTGCCCTTGCGATGCCGGGCCACGAGCTGCAGCACAGACTCGGCACCCGTGAACCGAGCGCGGCGCAGCTCGAGGTGGCCGACGCGGCGCTTCGTGCGTGCCTGGAGCTCGAAGATGATCACGACGCGTAACCGGCTCGACCCGTCGATCTTCGAGCTGCCCGTCGAGAAGATGCGTGCGGGGTACTACACCGATGCGTACTTCAACCACACACGCTCGACGCTGCTTCGCGACGGCAGGCGGCCGCGCGTCGTGATGCAGATCTTCCAGAAGAACCACGCGTACCTCGGCGGCATGGACGAGGCGATCGCGATCCTCAAGCTGTGCGCAGACGACTGGTCTGCGCTGACGGTGAACGCCCTGTACGACGGCGACTTGCTCCATCCGTTCGAGCCGGTGCTCACGATCGAAGGCGACTACACCACGTTCGCCCACCTCGAGACGGTCTACCTCGGGACACTCGCCCGGCGTACGCTGATCACCACGAACGTCGTCCGTGTGCTCGAGGCAGCAAACGGCAAGCCGATCATCTTCATGCCGGCCAGGCACGACCACCACCGCGTCCAGACGGGCGACGGCTATGCCGCCTACGTCGCCGGCCAGGTGATCGGGGCGCCGATCGGCGTCACCACCGACGAGCAGGCATCGTGGTGGGGCGGCACCGGCATCGGCACCGTGCCGCACGCGCTGATCGCGGCGTACGGCGGCGACACCGTGGCGGCTGCGCAGCATTTCGCCGACTGGGCTTCCGGTGACATGAACATCACCGTGCTGGTCGACTTCGAGAACGACTCGGTGCGCACCGCGCTCGAGGTCGCGCACGCGCTCGGACCACGCCTCTGGGGGGTTCGGCTCGACACGTCGGAGTCGCTCGTCGACCGCTCCCTGTGGGAGGAGATGGGCGATTTCCGGCCGACCGGTGTCAATCCACGCCTCGTCAACAACGTGCGTGACGCACTCGACCAGGCCGGCTTCGCTCACGTCAGGATCGTCGTCTCCGGCGGCTTCACCGCCGACAAGATCCGCGAGTTCGAGGCGAACGACGTGCCCGTCGATGCCTACGGCGTCGGCTCGTCGCTGATCCGCGGCTCGAACGACTTCACCGCCGACATCGTCGTCACCGACGGGCAGCCGTCGGCCAAGGTGGGGCGGCACCTGAGGCCGAGCTCGCGGCTGGAGCTCGTGACGTGAAGCGGATCCTCTGGGACGTCGACACGCAGGTCGACTTCGTCAGCGCCGACGGGAAGCTCGCCGTGCCCGGTGCAGAGTCGGCGCTGCCGGCGATGGCCCGGCTCGTTGCGGCGGCACGCGCGGCGGGCGTCCCGCACGTCGCCTCCGCCGACGACCACGAGCTGACCGACCTCGAGATCTCGAGCGAGCCCGACTATTCGTCGACCTACCCGCCGCACTGCCTCCGAGGGACGCGTGGCGCGGTAAAGGTCGACCAGACCGCACAGGCCGATCCTGTTCCCCTGGCGCTCACCGAGGTGCCCGACAGGTGGCTGCGTGGTCGCGAGTTTCTGCTCTTGAAGAAGAGCTTCGACGTTTTCACGAACCCGAACGCCGACCGGCTGCTCGGGCTGCTCGCCCCCGACGAGGTCGTCGTGTTCGGTGTCGCCACCGACGTCTGTGACGACGCGGCGATCCGCGGGCTGCTCGCCCGCGGGATCTCCGTTGCGTTCGTCGAGGCGGCGTCGCGCGGCCTCGACGACGCGCGCACGGCCGCGTGCCTGACCGCCTGGCGAGCGGCCGGTGTGCGGTTCCCATCCCTCGATGATGCGGTCGCCTCGCTTGAGGCCGTTGCCGTGGTTGCCGACAAGTGACGCGATGATCTTCGCCGGGGGCTTCAGCCAGTTCATGTCCGATTTCGCGCTGACGTGGCTGCCCATCCTGTTCTTCTTCCTGATGTGCGCGGTCGTCTACCTCTTCTGGAAGACCGTGAAGTTGATGCCGCGCGTCAAGCCGACCGAGATCACGCCCGGGTCGGAATCGTCGGTGACGTGGGACGACGTCGCCGGGCTCGAGGAGGCAAAGGAGGAGCTCCAGGAGATCGTCGACTTCCTGCGCGACCCGCAGCGATTCGAGGCGCTCGGCGCGCGCGTGCCGAAAGGCGTCCTGTTCCACGGGCCGCCCGGGACCGGCAAGACGCTGGCGGCGAAGGCGGTCGCACATGAGACGGGCGCCCGGTTCTTCGCCCAGAGCGCTTCGTCGTTCGTCGAGATGTTCGCCGGGCTCGGCGCCGCCCGAATCCGCACCCTGTTCGACGAAGCCCGCAAGAACGCGCCGTCGATCGTCTTCATCGACGAGCTCGATGCCGTCGGCAGCTCGCGCAGCAGCAACTCGATCAACCGCGAGCACGATCAGACGCTCAACCAGCTGCTGGTCGAGCTCGACGGCTTCGGCCCGCGCGACCAGGTCGTCGTGATGGGCGCGTCGAACCGGCTGCAGGATCTCGACCCCGCGCTGCTCAGGCCCGGACGTTTCGACCGTCAGATCCTGATCCAACCGCCGGATTTGAAGGGCCGTCTCGCAATCCTCGCCGTGCACACGCGCGGAAAGCCGCTCGGCGCGACCGTCGAGCTGGACGGAGTGGCGCGGCAGACAGCCGGGCTGACGGGTGCCGACCTCGCGAACATCTGCAACGAGGCGGCGATCGGCGCGGGCCGTGCCGGGCGGACGACGATCGAGCTGGTCGACTTCGACTATGCGCTCGAGCGCGTCGTGGCCGGCCTGCAGCAGCGGCGCGTCGTCACCGACAAGGAGAAGCGCATCCTCGCCTATCACGAAGGCGGGCATGCCCTCGTCTCACACCTCGTCGGCAATGCGCCGCAGCGCGCGACGATCATCGCGCGCGGAACGGCGCTCGGCTACGTCCTGCACCTGCCCGAGGAGGAGCGCTACCTCGAGACCAAGGAGGAGCTGCGCGACTGGATGGTGATGGCGCTGGCCGGGCGCGCCGCGGAGGAGCTCGTCTTCGGCCGGGTCACGAACGGCGCGGCGACCGATCTCGAGCGAGCAACGCAGATCGCCCGCTCGATGGTGTTCGAGTGGGGAATGGGCGAGACGCTCACGTCGAGGACCGCGCGTTCGGACGATCTGGGCCTGTCGGAGGAGACAAAACGCGTGCGTGACCAGGAGCAGGTCAAGCTCACCGACCATGCCTACGCCGAATCGCTGCGCCTGCTCAGCACACATCGCGCCGCCCTCGACCGGATCGCAGCAGCTCTGCTCGACCGTGAGACGCTGTCACGCGACGAGCTCGTCGCGGTGTTCAAGGGGGTCGAGCCCGACTCACGCTCCGCCGACTCGGTCGGCGTCGTTCGGATCCTCGGCGAGTAGCGTTAGCCGCGTGTTCGCGCCCGACTGGCCGATCAGGACCGACAGGCTCGTCCTTCGCCCGTTCCGCGACGGCGATCTCGACGTGCTCTGCGAGATCCATGCGGACGAAGGCGTCGCCCGCTGGCTCTACAACGAGCCGAGGACCCGGGCGCAGGTCGTGGACCTGCTGAAGGTGAAGATCGCGGGCGCCGCCGTGCACGCACCCGGCGAGTGGCTGTGTGCGGCGGTCGAGACGAGCGAGACGGGTGAGCTCGTCGGCGACGTCGACCTGCTATGGGCGAGCGAGCGGCACCGAAGCGGGGAGCTCGGCTTCATCGTTCACCCGCAGCACCATGGCAACGGCTACGCGACCGAGGCGGCGAGGCCACTGCTCGACTGGGCCTTCGGGGACCTCGCGCTCCACCGCGTGATCGGCCGCACCGAAGCGCGAAACACCGGCTCCGCCCGTGTGCTCGAGAAGCTCGGGATGCGCTGCGAGGCCGAGCTCGTCGAGAACGAATGGGTCAAGGGCGAGTGGCAGAGCGAGCTCGTCTACGCCATCCTGGACCGCGAATGGTCCTAGCGACGCACCACGTCGGGATCGCGGTCGCCGATCTTGACGCAGCCGTCGAGACATATGCGCGGCTGCTCGAGGCGGAGGTCGAGCATCGCGACCGCCTCGAGGAGCAGGGCGTCGACGCCGTCTCCCTGCGTGCCGGCAGCGGGCGGATCGAGCTCCTGGCCCCCCTGGGGGCCGAGACTCCGGTCGGGCGGTTCCTGGCGAAGCGAGGCCCAGGCCTGCATCACATTGCGTTTCAGGTCCCCGACGTCGGCGCCGAGCTCGAGCGGCTGCGGCGGGCCGGTACGCGCCTGATCGACGAGACCCCGCGCCGCGGACTCTTCGGGTTGGAGGTCGCCTTCGTCCATCCGGAGTCAACCGGCGGAGTTCTGGCAGAGTTCGTGAGCGATGGCCGAACCTGAGCGCACCCGGATCGAGATCGCCTTCGACGGCCAGCAGGTGCTGTCCGTGCTGGTTGCGCTCGAGACCGCCGACGAATTCGAGCGCGCGCTCGCCGGCGATCGCGAGGCCGCGTTCTCGTTCGACGCCGAGGACGGCTCGTACACCGTGTCCTTGCGACGCGTCGTGTACGTGAAGCGCTGGGCGCGCGAGAGTCGCGTCGGCTTCGGCGCCGTCGCCTAGGGCTGTGGCCTAGTGCCTCTCGAGGTCGGCATCGTCGGCCCGTCCGCGAGTGGCAAGACAGCGCTCTTCACCGCGCTGACGAGCACCGGCGGCGGCGAGTACGGCAAGACGAACATCGGCATGGCCCCGATCGCCGACGAGCGGCTCGATGCCCTTGCTGGAGTCGTGCACGCGCGCAAGATCACCGCGGCGACGATTCGTGTCCAGGACGTTCCCGGCGCCGGGGAGGCGCAGCTCGGCAACCTGCGCCAGGTCGATGCCCTGCTCGTCGTGCTGCGCGGCTTCGGGCCCGATGCCGACCCCGCAGGTGACCTCGAGACGTTCACGCTGGAGCTGCTGGTCGCCGATCGCGATCACGTCGAGCGGCGGCTCGAGCGCGTCACCAAGCAGGCGAAGTCGGGTGACCCGAAGGTTCGCGCCGAGCTGGAGGAGCTGACGAAGATCCTGGCCCATGTCGACGCGGGCGGCGCGCTGGTGGACTACGTCGGCGAACTGCCCGGCGAGCTCGAGCCGCTCACCACGAAGCCGCTCATCGCGATCGAGAACGGGCCGGCCGGGATCGACCTGAAGCTCGAGGCGGAGCTCGCCGAGCTGACCGCCGACGAGGCCGCCGCGTTTCGCGACGGCGGCGAGTCGGCGCTCGACGATGTCGCCGGCCGGCTGCGCGACGCGCTCGACCTGATCACGTTCTTCACCGCGGGGGAGAAGGAAACGCGGGCCTGGACGCTGCGAGACGGCGAGTCCGCGCTGGACGCGGCGGCTGCGATCCACTCGGACATCGCCCGCGGCTTCATTCGCTGCGAGGTGATCGATTGGCGGGACCTCGTCGAGCTCGGCTCGCACGCCGAGGTGGCGCGTCAGGGCAAGCAGCGGCTCGAGGGCAAGACCTACGTCGTGCGCGACGGCGACGTGCTGAACATTCGCTTCAACGTCTGACCGTCAGACGGCGATCAGCACGACGCCGGTCAGCGTCAGCGCGATGCCCGCCTTCTGGAGCGGTGCGACGCGCTCGTGGAGGACGACCCCGGCGAGGATCACGGTCACGATCGGATAGAGCGAGGCGAGCACGGCGGTCAGGCTGACCAGGCCCTGCCCGGACGACGCTGCGAAGAGGGCATTGCCGATCGTGTCGCCGATCCCGACGGCGAAGACGATCGCGAGCTGGCGCCGCGTCAGCCGGAGTTGCGGCCGCCGAACCGCGACCGCCGAGGCGATCAAGAGCAGCGCTGTCGTGCGGAAGATCAGTGACGCCCACCAGAAGTCGACCTTGCCGGCCGCATGCATCCACGGGAAGTAGAAACCGAACCCCAGCGCAGCGAGCAACGCGAGCCCGACCCCGGCGGCCAGGCGGCGGGAACCCTCGCGGTGCTCGATCGAGGCGAGCGCAACGCCGACGATCGCGCAGGCGATGCCCGCGATCTGGGCGGCCGACGGGTCGTCGCCGGTGGCGATCCCGAAGACGACCGGGATGATCGCCGAGGCACCGGCGATCGGCGCGACGACGCTCATCGTGCCCAGCTGCATGCCGCGGTAGTACGCGTAGAGGCCGGCCGTTCCCCCGAACGCTGCCGCGATCGCGAATACCACGCCCCACCCTGCCGGCCCCTCCCCCCGCACCGCCACGACGATGGCGATGCCGAGCGCCCCGCCGACCTGTGCCCAGAGCAGGACGCGCAGCGTCCCGAGCGTTCGACTGAGGAGCGGGCCGACGAAATCGGCGACTCCCCACGCGAGACTCGCACCGAGCGCGAGTAGGAGCGGCGTCAATCGACCCGGCGGGTCGCCGCGACGGCGTCGAGCTGGTTTGCGTGGTAGAGCACGGCCGCCTCGGCCGTTCGCGCACCGCGCGCCTCGTGGTGGACCGACACACAGTGAACGAGCTCTGCGAGCTGAGGCGCGGTCAGGCCCTCCGCCCGTGCTTCGATCAGCCGCGTGCCGAGGTGAACGTGGCCGAGCAGCCGGCCCTCGTCGGTCACCGCGAACGCCGGCCCGCGCCCGAGCTCCCGGGTTCGGCCGACGTCGTGCACGAGTGCCGCGGCGAGCAGCAGGTCACCGCGGAGGCGGGGATGCAGCTGGGACGTCTCGCGGCACAGCGTCGCCACTCCGACCGTGTGCTCGAGCAGCCCGCCGGCGTACGAGTGGTGATCCTCGGGAGTGGCCGGAAACGCACCGAGGTCGCAGGCGGCGAGCACGGCGCGCACCGTTGCGGTCAGGCCCGGATGGGAGATCTCCGCGACGAGAAACTCGAGGAACCCCGCGAGCTCGTCGCGATCTCGCCGCATCGCCGGCGTCAGCGACGCCGGGTCGACGTCCGCAGCTTCGAGCGAGCGGACGTCGAGCTGCAGCCGGTCGCGGAACTTCTCGACGCGACCGAGCACGCGCACCGCATCGCCCTCGGCGAAGCGGCCGTCGAGCAGCTCGACGTCGTTCCACACGCGAGCCTCGATGCGGCCGGTCGGGTCGACGAGCTCGAGCGCGAGGTACGAGGCGCCCGACTTCGTCCGCAGCTTTCGTTTCGCGCTGACCGCGTACACGGCCTCGACGACCCGGTCCTCGGCGAGCTCCGCGATCGTCACAGCACGAGTCTAGATGCGAGTCCAGATCCGGAAGCCCTCTCCCTCGCGGCCCTCACCGACAGCTTCGAGGAGCGCGGCCGCCTCGCTGCGGCGCCAGCCGAACGGCCCTGCAAGATCGGCCGCCGTCAGCTCGCCGGCCCGCTCGAGCACGAGGCGCGCCAGCTCCCCGCGGGCCTGGCCGCGGTCGGGCAGGTGCGCCGGCAGCCGCCACTTGCGGGCCAGTAGATCGTGGGCGATCGCCCCCCAGGGACCCGCTTGCTCGACGAGATGGCCGTTCGTGAGCACGAGTGAGCGGTGCAACGTGCCGACGAGCCGATCGATGTGCTTCTTCGGCAACCCCGTCAGGTCGCGCAGCTGCGACCCGGTCAGCGGACCCTCGGCGTCGATCGCGGCGACGACGATCTCTTCGTCCGGAGCCGGAGACGACGGCTCGCGGGCGGCGACGAGCAGCGGCAGCACCCGGGGCGCAACACAGGTCGCGACGCGCGCCACATGCTTCCCGACGCAGACGAGGCCCTGGGCAGGCAGCTCGTCCTTCGCGCCCCAGAGAAAGCCCATCTCCTCGGTCCAGCGCACGAACGTCCCGTCGGGATCTCGAATCGACCAGTTGTCGGCCGGCGAGCCGTTCACCTGCTCCCAGAGCGACGGCAGCACGACGTCCGCCTTCGGAAAGAGCAACGCCAGGCCGACCTCGTCCACCCAGGCGGCGGCAGCCTCGAGGGTGCGCACCATTAGGCTCCAAGCATGCCGACCGTCAAGCCATTTCGCGCGCTGCGCTACTCGCCGGCGGCCGGCGCGCTCGCCGACCTGGTCGCGCCGCCCTACGACGTCATCTCCGCCGAGGCACGCATCGACTATCTGGCGCGCAGCCCGTACAACGTCGTTCATCTGACACTGCCCGACTCGGAGGAGGAGGCCGGGCGCGACCTCGCCGCCTGGCGTGCCCAGGACGTGCTGGTCGAGCAGCCGGACCTCTACTGGTGGCTCGCCCAGAGCTACGTCGGGCCCGACGGCGTCGCGCGCACCCGCGAGGGCTTCGCCGCGTCCGTGCCCGCGACACCGTACGAGGCCGGCGAGGTTCTGCCGCACGAGCGCACGCACGCCGGCCCGAAGGAGAGCAGGCTCCGCCTCCTGCGCGCGACGCGGACGCAGCTCGAGCCGATCTTCGTCCTCTACGACGCGCCGCCGATGTTCGAGCGGCCCGCGGGGGAGCCTGCGCTCGACGTGGACGAGGGCGGCGTGAGAACGATGGCCTGGCCGATCGAGGCCGGTCCCGTGACGATCGACACGCCGCTCCTGATCGCCGACGGCCACCACCGCTACGAAACCGCCGTCGCGTACCGGGCCGAGAACCCCGAGGCGACGCACACCTTCGCCGTGCTCGTCTCGTCGCGGTCGCCCGGTGTCGAGATCTTTCCGACGCACAGGCTGGTCCAGGAGCTCGGCGACGTTCCCGGCGAGCCTGTCGAGCGCCCGAACGGCGGCGTCACGCTCTACCGCGACGGGCACTTCACTCGCGTCGCGACCGACGACGACTTCGGGCCTCGGGTCGTCGAGTCGTTCGCACCCGTTGGCGTCTCGTACACCGCGTTCGCCGACGACGCGATCGCAGCCGTCGATCGCGGTGAGGCAGCTGCCGCGTTCCTGCTCGAGCCCGTCACGGTCGCTCAGGTTGCGCGCTTCGCTCACGCCGGCGAGGTGATGCCGCAGAAGTCGACGTTCTTCTACCCCAAGCTGACGTCAGGCCTGCTCTTCCACCCGGTTTGACCGCCTGGCTCGAGCTGAGCCGTGCCGCGCGCGACGACGTCGCGAGCGTGCTCGAGGACCTGCCGGGCCGTGCCGAGCGCGAGCCGGTCGTCGGCAACGGCGAGGGCGGCGACGAGACGATGGCGATCGACGCCGCGGCCGAGCGCGTGATCCTCGCTCGCTTCAGGGACGAGGACGTGCGGCTCGTGAGCGAGGAGGCGGGCATTTCGGGCACAGGTCGCTGGACGGTGGTCGTCGACCCGATCGACGGCTCTCTGAACGCCAAGCGCGGCATCCCCTTCTTCTCGCTCTCGATCGCCGTCGCGGACGGCGGAACGATGGACGACGTCGTGTTCGCGTACATCCACGACTTCGGCAGCGGCGAGGAATGGACGGCCACGCGCGGCGCCGGCGCAAAGCTGAACGGCAGGCCGATCCTCGAACGCCCGAAGGACGAGCTCGAGATCCTGTCGTTCGAGGCGACCACGACCGCGTACGTCTCGGAGAACGCGGCCCGCTTCGACGGCATCGCGCACCGACTGCGCGTGATGGGCTCGCTGGCGATCTCGCTCTGCCACCTCGCCGCCGGGCGGGTCGACGGAGTCGTCTCTCTGAAGCCTGCGCGGGCGGTCGACATCGCGGCTGCGCAGCTCCTCGTGCGCGAGCAAGGGCTCGCAATCGAACTGCCGGACGCGCGTCCGTTCGGGTCGGCTCCGCTCGATCTCGTGGGCCGCTCCAGGGTCGCCGCGGCAGGCAACGAGGCTCTCTGCGAGACGCTGTGCGGAGCGCTTACGGCGCCTTCGCTACGCTCGCCCTAGATGATCGACCCTCCCCGCAACGACGGCAATCGCCGATCGACCATCTAGTGCCGTCACGCGAAGAAATCGTCGCAGCGCTCGGGCTGGTGATCGACCCGGAGCTGCGCCGCCCCGTCACCGAGCTCGACATGGTTCGCGACGTCCGGATCGACGGCGGCGATGTGAGCGTCACGATCGCCCTCACCGTGGTCGGCTGTCCGCTCCGCTCGAGCTTCGAGACGCAGGTCGCGGAGCATGTCGGCGGACTCCCAGGCGTCGCCTCGGTCACCCTCTCGTTCGACGTGATGACGCCCGACGAGCGCGCCGCGCTGACGACGAAGCTCCGGGGCGGCGCAGAGGTGCGCGGCGTTCAACTGCCCGCGACGACCCGTGTGATCGCCGTTGCGTCGGGCAAGGGCGGCGTCGGCAAGTCGACGCTGACGGCCAACCTCGCCGCCGCGCTCGCGTCGCTCGGTCGCGAGGTCGGGATCCTCGACGCCGACATCTACGGACACTCGATCCCGCACATGCTCGGCATCCGGCAGAAGCCCGTGGTCGTCGACAAGATGATCGTTCCGCCCGTCGCGCACGACCTGAAGTTGATGTCGATCGGCTTCTTCCTCGACGACAACCAACCGGTGATGTGGCGCGGCCCGATGTTGCATCGTGCCTTCGAGCAGTTCTTGCAGGACGTGCACTGGGGCGAGCTCGACGTGCTCGTCGTCGACATGCCACCCGGCACCGGGGACGTCTCGATCTCCCTGGGCCAGCTTTTGCCTCGCGCGGAGACGGTTGTGATCACGACGCCGCAGCCGCTCGCGCAGGAGGTTGCGTCACGAGCCGCGACGATGGCGCAGAAGACCGGACTCCGGCTGGTCGGCGTGGTCGAGAACATGAGCTCGGATGTGTTCGGCGTGGGTGGAGGCGATCGGCTCGCCGCCGAGCTCGGCGTGCCGTTGCTCGGGCGCGTCCCGCTCGACGTTGCGCTGCGCGAGTCGGCGGACGACGGGATCCCGCTGGTCGTCAGCCGGCCGGAGAGCGAGCCTGCACAGCGGATCTTCGAGATCGCCCGCACCATCGACGCTCGCCGGGTCGGCGGCTTCACCAGCACGCTCCCGCTCGTCTCCTGACCCGTGCAGGCCGCGGCGTTCTTCGATCTCGACCGCACGCTGATCCGACGATCCTCGGTCCTGGCGCTGGCGCCCTCATTCCGCGCGAGAGGGTTGATCTCGCGCACCGACCTCGCCAAGTCGGTGTTCTGGCAGGTGCTGTTCGTCTTGCGCGGCGCCAGCGCCGAGCGCGTCCGCTCGGCAGCCGAGGACGGCATGTCGATGCTCGCGGGGTTCTCGGTGGCGGAGATGCAGCAGCTCGTCGGCGACGCGATGGAGCCTGTGCTGCGCCCGCTCGTCTACGCCGAGCCCCGGCGGCTCGTGCAGCGTCACCGGGAGCGCGGCGAGAAGGTCTACGTCGTGTCGGCGACGCTGCAGGAGATCGTCGAGCACATCGCCGAAGACCTCGGGTTCGACGGCGCGATCGGCTCGACCTGCGAGATCGTGGACGGCGTCTACACCGGCAAGTCGCTCCGCGGCGCCCACGGCGAAGGCAAGGCGGAGGCGCTGCGCGAGCTGGCGGTCGCGCAGGAGCTGGACCTCGACGCGTCCACCGCCTACTCCGATTCGTACACCGACGTCCCGTTTCTCGAGGCGGTCGGATTTCCGGTCGCCGTCAATCCGGACCGGCGCCTGCGGCGGATCGCGCGGCTGCGGGGCTGGCCGACGCTGGCGTTCTCGTCCCGTGCAGCCTGACGAAGCCCGCCCTCGGCTCGCAGCGCTCGGGTTCAGCCCGGCGGATGTCGAGACGCTCGCCGCCCACTTTCTCGATGCGGAGCGCCGCGGCCAGCTCGGCCACGGGCTTTCCCGGATCGAGTGGCTCGAGACGTGGGAGACCCTGCCCCTCGACGCGCGGCCGCACCGCGTCGTCTCGCAGCCGGGCTATGAGCTCTGGGACGGCGACGGCGCGCTCGGGTACCTGACACTCGCGGCTGTCGTCGCCGCGCAGCGCGCCGAACCGCCGGAGCACGCCCGCGTCGTCGTCTGCACCCGCACCTTTCCGACGGGCGCGCTCGGCTACTGGGTTCGAGCGCTCGCCGACGATGGACTCGTCGCGGTCCTCACGGCCACCTCGCCGCGGCGGCTGCCGTCACCCGGCGGGGGCGCGCCCCTCGCGGGCACGAATCCGCTCGCGATCGCCATTCCGTCGAGCGATGGGCGGCCGGTCGTCGTCGACGTCTCGATGGGCGCCGTCACGTACGGTGCCGTGCTCGCGGGTCTGGCTCGTCCGGAGGAGCTGGTGCCGTTCGGCGGCGACCAGTCGCACAAGGCGTTCGCGCTCGCGATCGGCCTCCATCTGCTCGTCGAGGCGCTCACTCCCCACGACGAGTTCGGCGCCGTGCTGCTCGTCGCGCAGCCCCACGCCGATCCGGTTCCGGCTCTCCGCGAGCTTGCCGCGGGGGCACGCCTGCCGGGCGACCGCGGGTAGCGGATGATCCTCAGGCGGGGAAGCCCGGCTCGCGGCGGATCGAGTCGAAGTCCGGGTCCTCGCGCGCGTTCTTCGCCCACCGTGGCTCGAGCTCGACCGCCTGACGAAGATGGGCGATCGCGTCGAGATGGCGACCGCCGCGGGCTTCCATGCAGGCGAGGTTGAAGAGCAGCGCAGGGTGCTTCGGCTGCTCGGCGAGCGCTTCCTCGTGGATGCGGATCGCTTCATCCCAGTCGCCGCGCTCCGCGGCGGGAACGGCGGCGAACATCGCCTCCCACGCAGACACCTTGTGCGCCTCGCCGGGCTTGCCGCCGAGGGCGAGCACGAACGTGTCGTCGTCCAGCGCCATCGCTCCCCGTTTCAACGTCGGGTCCTGGACGAAGACGAGCTGCCCGGCCCCGAGCTCGTGCTCGTTGCCGTCGACGGTGAACCGTGCCCGGCCGCGCACCACGAGGTAGATCTCCTCGTGGCCCAGGCTGCCCTCGGTGTGCTCCTCCACCACCATCCCTCCCGGGGTCGCGGCCGTGTAGCCGTTGACGCCGAAGGCGCGGATCCCGAAGTGGCGGCGAATCGGCCGCCAGACGAACCCGTCCGGCATCTCGATCGCGTCGAGGTCGTCGAGCCGGGCCACGTCGCTCGCGACGCTCACGAGAGCAGCTCCGTGTAACGCGGGTCGGAGCGGAGCGAGTCGAGATCAGTGTCGTCGGGCGCGTACTGCTTGACCTCGCCTGGGTCTCGCTCGACGGCTTGCCGCAGGTAGTCGAACGCCGCGTCGGTCTCGCCGGCGAGCGCCTCGAAGCACGCGGCGTTGTACGGGCCTTGCCAGGCGACGGGGTCGCGCTCGAGCGCGGCCTGCATCGCGATGCGGCCCTCGCCCGGGTTGCCGGCTCGGAGCTGGGCGTAGGCGACGTAGAAGTCCTCCCACGGCGAGGGGCTGAACGCTTTGCCCGGCTCGGCGCCCATGGCGAGCACGGTCGTCTCCGCCTCGGCGGCGGTCGCTTCACGAAAGGTGCCGGGCAGCGCGTGCACGAGGGTGCCTGCCGGGGCGTCGAACGACTCTGCGCCGAGTGTGAACCGTGCCGTGCCGCGCAGCACCACGTAGAGCTCTTCCGCGCCGTTCCGTTCGCGATGCGCCTCGATCACGTGATCGCCCTCACGTGCTCCGACCCAGACGTTCAACCCGAACGGCCGGAAGCCAAGGCGCCGACGCAAGGGCCGCAGGATCTGGGTGCCCGCCGTCGTCGGCAGACGGTCGAGGTCGTCGATCGAGAGGATCTGGTACCCCGGACCGGGAGTGTCCACCGCGCTCATCGTGCGCGCAACTCTCGCAGCACGACGGGGTCGAGCTGATCGACGCCGTCGATCCGTTCCTCCAGGTTCTCGGTGCCCGACCAGGCCGCGAGCGCCTGCTCCAGCGGGCCTTCGTAGCCGAGGTCCGCGAGGCGTTGGCTCAGCTCGGCGGCGAGCGTCGCGTCGACTTCGAGCCACTCGTCGCGCGGGGTCTTGCCGAACAGCAGGTCCTGCAGCGCGTAGATGCGTGCGAGCTCCGCGATCGGCTGCTCATGGTCGTCGACGCGTAGGTCGACGAGCACATCGCTGAGGCCGGCATACCCGCCGTCGCGCTCCACGACCAGGAGCGCCGCAGATTGCTGCCCGCGCCGGTCGCCACCCGCCGCCTGTGCGGCGGCCAGGCACTCGATCAGCCGTCGTGCGAGTGGCTTCCCGTCGGTCGCCTCGAAGGTGTCGGCGAGCGCGGTGACGGTCTCCTCGCCGACGAGAATGTTCCCCTGCGCCGCGTAACCCCGGCCCGTCCGGCCGCCGGCCCAGGTCATGCAGTCGGAGCCGGTGTAGCTCGCGCTGCCTCCGTGGGCGTCGACGACCCCGAGCTGCCGCGTCGCGCGCCCCTCGTCGGCGGCCGTGAGCCGTTCGACCGTCTCTTCCGCATCGGCGCCTGCCCGGAGGAGTGCCAGCCCTTCGGGCCCGTAGCGCGGGTTTGCGTAGGCCTGTGTCGCCACGGCGCCCACGCCGGGCTCGGCCCACGGGACGACCGAGCCGACCGCGAGGAACTTCGACTGGGTCGCGACGCCCCACTGACCCGCGGCGAGGTCGCAGGCGGCGATCGAGTAGGTCGCGACGACCGGCTCAGCCATACGTCAGCTCCGTCAGATCGAGCTCGAGCAGGGCCTTGTCGGTGACGAGCGCCACCGCAACCTCGGGCCGGGCGAGGGCCGCCCGCACCTCGGTCTCGTTCGCGGCGCGGATCACCACCGGCCGCCCGTCTCCGTGCGCCGCACGCAGCGCTCCCTCGTCGATCTCGTCGAGCACCAGCGCGTCGCCGAGCTCCAGCTCGCCCGCGAGCGCGATCTCCGGGACACGCCGGCCCGTCGCTCCGAACCACCGTTCCCTCACAGCTCCACCGTGTCGCCGGGCTGAATCGACTCGACCTTGGCGCTCGTCAGGGCCGACAGTGCCGCCGGTGTCCCGGTGAGCAGCGGAAACGTCCCCCAGTGGCATGGCACGCAGCGCGGGTTGCCGAGCAGCTCCAGCGCGAGCGCGGCCTCCTTCGGCCCCATCGTGAAGTGGTCGCCGATCGGCAGCACAGCGACCGTCGGCGAGTAGAGGCGGGCGATCAGCTGCATGTCGCCGAACACGGTCGTGTCG
The DNA here is from genome assembly GCA_963836705.1 of uncultured Actinomycetes bacterium. GTDB lineage: Bacteria > Actinomycetota > Thermoleophilia > Gaiellales > Gaiellaceae > PALSA-600. The sequence goes on from CAWIKU010000001.1 coordinate 315,936, forward strand.
CCGGCGAAGTAGATCCGGGCGTCGTCTGCCGAGACGACGAACCCGGCCGGCTCGCCGGCGTAGCTCCCGTCCGGCGTCGAGCTCGAATGGAAGGCGTTCGTCATCGTGAACTGCAACCCGGCCACCTCGACGGTTCCACCCTTGTTGAACGCGATCAGCTGCTCGTCGTCGATCCCGTTCGCCCCGTACCACGACATCAGCTCGACCATGCCGAGGACCGGACAGCCGAGCGCCTGCTGCAGCTTCGGGACGTCGCTCGCGTGGTCGCCATGGCCGTGCGTGACCGCGATCGCGTCGGCACGCTCCGGATTCCGCTCACTGTCGGGGGTGGTCGGCCCACTCAGCCACGGATCGACGTAGATGCGCTTGCCGTCTGCGGTGTCGAGCCGAAACGAGGAGTGACCGAGCCAGGTGAGCGATGCCATAAGACCCTCTCTTTGTTCGGGACGGCGTGAGCATAGAAGGACCATCCGGGCCGAGCGAGAAGCTATGGGACCAGTGCTGCGTCCCGTGCTTTCCGCCCTCTTCGCGGTGATCGCCGCCGTTGCCGACTCCCATGGCGCACACGGCCTTGCTTTCTATGCGTTGCTCGGCGCCGTGCCGTTCACGGGCGTCGCCGCACTCGAGGCGTTCGGGACTTATCTCGACGACCGCGGACGCACCTTCGGCGGCCTCCACGCGCTGCTCTGGCTGCTCGCATTGACGATGCTCGTGCTCTCGTGCGCGGTCCGCTCGCCCGCCACGCCCCTGCACACGGTTCCGCCGTTGGCGACGTCCGCGCTGAGTGCCTTGCTCTGCATCTACGTGGTCAAGGTGGTGCTCACTCTGGCGCCGTACGCCCGGCTCGCACTCAGGCCCGCGAAACCGTAGGCGCCCGGCCTCGGCCTGGTCGCTACGTTCTCTGGACCACGTCGAGGAAGGAGCGGCAGATGCAGAAACGTCTGGTCACGCGCTACGCAATGCGGTCGCCCGAAGCGGCAGCCGAGAATCAACGTCGAGTCGAGGGCGTCTTCGCCGAGCTGGCAGAGACCAAGCCGGCGAACGTCAGCTACCTCGTCCTGCGGTTGGCCGACGACTCGTTCCTGCACGTCTCGTTCCACGATCACGGCGACGACGAGGTGAACCCGATCGCCTCGGCGTCCGCGTTCGCACACTTCCAGGACGGCCACGCGGATCGGCGTGACGGCGCCGTCGATCAGCAGACGGCAGAGCTCGTCGGCGCCTACATCACCAAGATCGGCTGACCTCAGGCCGGGGGATGGCGGCGAACGGTCAGCTCGTTGTCAGGAGCCTCGGGGCCGCCGAGCTCGAGGATCAGCTCGACGCGCTGGCAGACGTCCTCTTCGATTGCGTCGACGGCGGGGCGTCGGTCAGCTATCTGGCACCGTTCGGCCACGACGACGCTCGGGCGGCGTTTGCAGGCTTCGCCGGCGAGGTGAAGCACGGCAACCGCCTGCTGCTCGCCGCGTTCGCCGACGGCGAGCTGGTGGGCACCGTTCAGGTGATCCTCGCGCTCCCTCCGAACCAGCCACACCGTGGCGAGATCGCGAAGCTGCTCGTCCATCGCCGAGCGCGCAGGCGCGGTATCGCGCAGCTGCTGATGGAGCACGCGGAGGCGGAGGCGCGCGCGGCGGGGAAGAGCCTGCTCGTCCTGGACACGGTCACCGGCGATCCGGCGGAGCGGCTCTATGCGCGGCTCGGCTGGAACCGCGTCGGCGTGATCCCTGGCTACGCGCTCTATCCGGACGGACGGCCGTGCGACACGACGGTGTTCTGGAAGGCGCTCTAGCGGCCGAGCCGCGCCCTCGCGAGCCAGCCGATGTCCCGGCGATAGTTCGAAGCGATGACGGGCCTTGCGTCGCCACTGCTCGTCGGGCTCTTCGCGATCGCGGCAGGGGCGACCTGGGTCGCCGGGATGGCGCTCTCGAACGCCACCGACGCGCTCGACGCCCGGCTTGGCTTCGGTGAGGAGCTCGGCGGACTGCTGCTGCTCTCGGTCGCAGGCAGTCTGCCCGAGGTTGCGATCACCGTCTCGGCGGCCGCGCAGGGACATCTCGGGCTCGCAGCGGGCAACCTGATCGGCGGGATCGCCATCCAGACGATGGTGCTCGTGATCTGCGACTTCGCGGTCGGCCGCGAACGTCCGCTGACCTTTCTGGTCGGGGCCTTGAGCCCTGTGCTCGAGGCCCTGCTCGTGACGCTCGTCGTCTCGGGCGTGCTGATGGGTGCGCTGCTGCCGTCGACGACTGCGATCGGGGGCGTCGTCAGCCCCGCCTCGGTCGGGGTCGTCGTCGTCTGGACGTTCGGCGTCTACGTGATCAACAAGGTGCGGAAGAGCCCGCGCTGGAAGATCTCGATGGAGGGCTCGAGGCCGGGTCGCCGGCATCGGCGTCAGGACCACCCGGCGAGCCCGCATCCGTTCGGCAGCCGCTCGACGCTGCAGGTGGCCGGCATCTTCCTCACCGCCTGCGCCGTGACGCTGATCGCGGGCGTCACGCTCGAGATGACTGGCAACACGCTCGCCGATCGCGCGGGTGTCAACGGCGTGATCTTCGGCGCGACCGTGCTCGCGCTCGCGACCGCCCTGCCGGAGATCAGCTCGGGCATCGCGGCGGTGCGGCTCGGCGACAACGCGCTCGCACTCGGCGACATCTTCGGCGGCAACGCATTCCAGCTCTGCCTCTTCCTGGTCGCCGACCTGGTTGCCGGGTCACCCGTGCTGCCGCAGGCCGGCGATCTGAACGCGTGGCTCGCATCGCTCGGTGCCGGGCTCACCGCGATCTACGCGATGGGCGTGATCATCCGCCCGCTGCGCTGCCGCGCTCGGCTCGGGCCGGATTCGATCCTCGCGCTGGTCGTCTTCGCCGTCGGTCTAGCCGGGCTGTTCGTGATTCCGCACTAGATCAACGAGCTTGGCCATCTAGATGGGTAGGGCATGTGCGGCCGAGCGAGCGACGTCGATCAGCGGCTGCACCGCGAAGAACGAGCCCACCGTGACGACCAGGCAGGCGGCGACGCCGACGCTCAGGAGGATCTCGCGCGGCGGCGACCCGCCGGCCGGCGCGAGCTGCAGCTCGGCCGCGTCGCGGAAGTACATCGCCCGGACGATCCCGAGGTAGTAGTAGGCCGAGATCATCGTCGCGATCACACCGGCCACGATCAACCACCACCAGCCGCGGTCGTACGCGGCGGCGAAGACGTAGAACTTGCCGATGAAGCCTCCCGTCAACGGGAAGCCGAGGAAGCCGAGCATGAACACCCACATCGAGATGCCGAGGAAGGGGCGCTCCCAGCCGAATCCCGCGAGGTTCTGGAGCGTCACCGGCACCCCGAGCTCCCGCTCGCGTGCCGCGACGACGGCGAACGCACCGATCGACATCGCCGCATACGGGATGAGGTAGTACATCAGGGCCCGCGCCCCGAGCTGGCTCGCCACGGAGATCGCGATCAGCATGAAGCCGGTGTGCGACACGGCCGAGTAGGCCAGGATGCGCTTCACGTTCCGCTGGACGAGCGCGGCGATGTTGCCCCAGGCCAGGGAGACGATCGCAATCACGGCCAGGGCGTAGGTCCAGAGGCGCTCGTCGTGTGGGAACGCGGTCGTCAGCAGCCGGTAGGTGACCGCGAGCCCGGCGATCTTGGTCGCCGAGGACATGAACGCCGTCACGGGGGTCGGCGCGCCCTGGTATACGTCCGGCGTCCACTGGTGGAACGGCGCCGCGGACACCTTGAACGCGAGCCCCACGATGATCATCGCCAGGCCGAGCACCAGCATCGCGTCCCCGCCGTGGCCGTACGCCGCGATCTTGTCGAAGCTGAGCTGGCCCGTCTCGCCGTAGACGAGCGCCGAGCCGAACAGCAATGTCGCCGAGCCGACCGAGCCGACGATCAGGTACTTGAGGCCGGCCTCGAGCGAGCCGATCAGATCGATGTCGATCGCGCAGAGCACGTAGAGACCGATCGAGAACCACTCGAGCGCGAGGAACAGCGTCATGAGGTTCGCCGCCTGGACGAAGAACGCCATCCCGGCTGCGGCCGCGGTCAGCAGCGCGTAGTACTCGGCGACGTGCTCGTCACGCCAACGCTCCCGGTAGGAGACGAGCACCACGAGCGCGCCCGAGCCGGCGATCAGCACCTGTGCGAGCGCGCCCCAGCGGTCGCGAACCATCGCGTCGTGCACGAGCAACGCGGGCTGGGGGCTCTTGATGTCGAGCAGGACTGCGAACACGAACGCGCTCACGAACCCGGCGAACCCGACGAACGCCGCCGCCACGGTCCGAATCGTGCGTCGCGTGAAGACCGCCACCATCAGCAGCAGCCCGGACGCGGCGAGCAGCGACAGCACCGGCGCGAGTGCGAACCAGTCGATGTGCGGTTTGACGATCACTTGCCGAGCCCCGCGATCAGCGAACTGGCGGCCTGCCCGCCGCCGAACGCGCGGTCGGAGATCAGGTTCGGCCAGGCGCTCAGCCCGATCAGGCAGATCACCAGCGGCACCACCACTGCCAGCTCGCCGATCCGCAGATCGAGCGCCGCATCCGGCACCGCGGGGCCGACGTCCTGGTGCAGGACGGCCGAGATGGCGCGCAGCATGTACATCGCCGCCAGCACGATGCCGATCGCGCCGATCACCGCCCACGCCCACCCCTGCTGGAAGACGCCGGCGAGAATCAGGAACTCACCGGCGAACGTCGCCGAGAGCGGAACGGCGAGCGAGATGATGCCGGCGGTCATGATCAGGGTGGCGAGCGCAGGCCGGCCGCGCGCCATCCCGCCGAGCAGTCGGAACTCGCCCGTCGAGGTGCGCCGCTCGACCATCCCCGCGAGCAGGAACAAGCTCGACGAGACGAGCGCATGGTTGACCATCTGCAGCACCGCGCCGTTGAGGCCCAGTGCGTTGTTCGCGAAGAGACCCAGCCCGATCAGGCCCGACTGCGCGAGCGACGAGTACATGATCACGCCGCGAAAGTCGGGCGCGCGGAAGGCGAGCATCGACCCGTAGAGCAGCGAGATCGACGAGAGCACGAGCAGGACGGTGCGCCAGTCGTTGACGACCGCCGGGAACTTCGGGATCACGATTCGCAACAGGCCGTACAGACCCGTTTTGGAGACGATGCCCGACAGCAGCGCCCCGACCTCCGGCGGCGACTCGCGGTAGGTCTCGGGCAGCCACCCGTGGAACGGGAAGAACGGGGACTTGATCGCGAACGCGGCGACGAAGCCGAGGAACAGCCACGTCGAGGTGCTCGTGCCCATCTTCGTCAGGTCGAACGTTCCCTGCTGCAGGCCGAAGATGACGATCGAGGCCAGCATCAGCAGCGAGCCGACCACCGTGTAGATGACGAAGGTGAGCGTCGCGCGGAGCCGGCCCGGCCCGCCCCAGACACCGATCAGGAGGTAGAGCGGGATCAGCATCGCCTCGAAGAAGGCGTAGAAGAGGAGCAGATCCTGCGCCGTGAAGACGCCGACGATCGCGCCGGTCAGCAACAGCATCAGCGAGAAGTAGGCGCGGGCGCGTTCGCGGCCGACCCACCAGCCGTAGATGACGCACGCCGCCATCACCACGACCGTCGCGCCGACCAGCCAGAGCGAGAACGCGTACTGGCCGACGTGGTAGCTGACGCCCAGGTCGCGGAACCAGGAGTGGCTCTGGTCGAGCTGCAGTGCGGGCGAGCCGAAGTCGAATTTCGCGGCGGAGGTGATCCAGAACCCGATCTCGACGAGCGAGACCAGCGAGGCGAGCGAGCCGGTCACATAGGCGGGTAGCGGCAGGAGGGCGACGACGAGCGCGCCCGCCACCGGGAGCACGATCAGGATCGTCGTCAGCCAGTCGTTCATCAGCGGACTGCCAGGAAGACGACGGCGAGGATGGCGAGACCGCCGGCGAGCGCGAGCGCATACGAGCGGACGAGCCCGTTCTGGGCGCGGCCGAGCTCGCGAGAGCCGAGCCCCGCGATGCCGGTGACGGCCGTCAGCGAGCCCGCGATCAGCGGCCGCTCGACGAAGGCGTAGAACGCGCGGGCGAGGCCGTCGGCCGGGCGGTACCAGATCAGGTCGTAGGCCTCGTCCCAGTAGAACTTCTTCTCGAAGAGGCGCACCGGCCGTGGCACCCGCAGGCGGCGCGCGGCGTAGAGCGCCCACGCGAGGGTGATGCCGGCCAACCCGACGGTGACGGCGACGGCCGAGGTGATCCACTCCTGCGTGTTGGTCGCGACCGCGATCGGCGGTGCGACCGGGTCGAGCCAGTCGGACAGCGGATGCCAGAGCGGTGCGAACTGCACAAACCCGCCGATGGTCGAGAGCACGGCCAGGGTCCCGACCGTCCAGCGCATCGAGAGCGGCCCCTCCTTGCCGTGATGGGCGTGGAAGTGCTCACGCACGAATGACGACGGCTCGCCGGTGAAGACGATGAAGTAGAGCCGGAACGCGTACACGCCGGTCAGGAACGCGCCGATCAGCCCGAGGACGGTCAGCAGGATCCCGTACCAGCCCCGGTCGAGCCCCGCCGCCAGGATCGCGTCCTTGGAGAAGAAGCCGGCGAACGGGGGGATGCCGACCAGCGCCAGCGAGCCGATCAGGAACACGATCTTGGTGAAGGGCATCAGCTTCCCGGCGCCGGCGAGCTTGCGGATGTCCTGCTCGCCGGTGAGCGCATGGATCGCAAGCCCGGCGGACATGAAGAGCAGCGCCTTGAAGAAGGCGTGCGTCATCAGGTGGAACATCGCGTTCGAATACGTGCCGAGGCCCGCGCCGACGAACATGTAGCCGATTTGCGACATCGTCGAATAGGCGATCACGCGTTTGATGTCCGTCTGCACGAGCGCGATCAGCCCGGCCATCAGCAAGGTCGCCGCGCCGAGCCCGGCTGCCAGATCCTGGATCAGGTAGGCGTTCTCGAACAGCGGATGACAGCGGACGATCAGGTAGACGCCGGCGGTGACCATCGTCGCTGCGTGGATCAGGGCGCTGACCGGTGTCGGTCCTTCCATCGCGTCCGGCAACCAGGTATGGAGCGGGATCTGCGCGCTCTTCGCGACCGCACCGCCCAGCAGCCCGAGCGCGATCAGGTTTGCGACCGCGCCACCGTGCGGCGACGAGGCGAACACGCCGGCGTAGTCGAGCCGGCCGGTGTGCTGGATCAGCAGGAAGAGCGCAAGCGCCATCGTCGCGTCGCCGAACGCGTTCATCACGAATGCCTTCTTGGCGGCGGCGATCGCCGACGGCCGGTCCTGGTGGAACCCGATCAGCAGGTAGCTCGAGAGCCCGACCATCCCCCAGCCGGCGAGCAGGAGGAGCAGATTGCCGCCCTGCACCAGCAGCAGCATCGAGAAGACGAACAGGGAGATGTACGCGAAGTAGCGACGCTCTTCGTCCTCGCCGTCCATATAACCAACCGAGTACGCGACGATCAGCGAGCCGACGCCGGCGACGATCATCATCATCATCACGCTCAGCTGGTCGACGAGCAGCGTGAACCCGAAGTGGTACTGGCCGGCCGACAGCCACGTCCACGATGTCGTCACGTGCGACCGCGACGCGGGGTCCTCGCCCACCATGACGAAGAACGCGACAGCAGCGGCGGCGAACGCGCCCATCGTCGTGAGCGTCGAGATGTAGCCGGCGAGACGCCGGGAGATGCGTGTGCCCCCGACCGTGATCAGCACCGCAGAGGCGAGCGGCAAGAGCAGGCAGATCCAGGCGGCGAGTTTCACGATGCCATCTAGCCGCGGAGGGTCCTCAGCTTGTCGACGTCGAGCTCGAGGCCGCGGCGCCCGAGCGCGACGATCAGGCCGAGGCCGACGACGACCTCGGAGGCGGCGACCGCCATCACCGAGATCGCGAAGATCTGACCGTCCTCATGGCCGTGCAGCCGTGAGAACGCGATCAGCAGCAGGTTGGCCGCGTTGAGCATGATCTCGACCGAGAGCAGGATGATCAGCGGCGAGCGCCGCAGCATCACCCCCAGCGCGCCGATCGCGAAGAGCAGTGCGCTCAGGACCAGGTACCACTGGATGTCAGGTCCGTGCATCACCCTCCACCCGGCGCGCGTGCGAGCCGAGCACGACGCCGCCGACCGCGGCCACGAGCAGGACGATCGAGGTGATCTCGAAGGCCAGCAGGTGGTCGGTGAGAAAGAGCTTCCCGATCGCCTCGGGCGAGCCGAAGCTGCGGTTGATCTTGCTCGGCTCGGTCAGGAAGCCGCCGGTCTTCAGGCCGATCACGACGATCACCTCGGCCAACACCGCACCGCCCGCAGCGACCGCGCCCAGGATCTGCCAGGAGGGGCCGCCCGACCACGGGGACTCCTCGCTCCGGTCGCCGAGGTACGCGATCACGAACAGGAACATCACCATCACGGCGCCGCCGTAGACGAGCACCTGGCCTGCGGCGACGAACTCACCCGCGAGCAGCAGGAACAGCACGGCGAGGGCGGCGAGGTTGCCGATCAGCGACAGGGCCGAGTAGAACGGGTTGCGAAAGGTGACGACCGCGAGCGCACTCGCCAGACAGGCGAACGCCGCGACGAACCAGACCACCCAGACGAGGAAGTTCGCCACCTAACTGTTGTCCTGGTAGTAGGGGATCGGCGTGTCGTAGAGATCGCGGTCGGCGACCGGCATCCGCTTGATCGGCGGCGCGAGCAGCATGTCCTTCGTGTAGATGAGGTCGTCGCGGTTGTACTCCGAGATCTCGAACTCGTTGCCGAGTGTGATTGCGTCGAACGGGCAGGCGAGCTCGCAGTAGCCGCAGAAGATGCAGCGCGACAGGTTGATCTCGTAGATCCGTGCGTACCGCTCGCCGGCCGAGACGCGGTTGTCGGCGGTGTTCTCGGCAGCGACGACGCGGATGCAGTCCGCCGGGCACGCTGCCGCGCAGAGCGAGCAGCCGACGCATTTCTCGAGCCCGTTCTCGTGCCGGTGCAGGCGGTGCCGCCCGCGGTAGCGCGGATAGACAGGGCGCTTGAACTCCGGGTACTGCTGCGTGATCGGCTTCTTGAAGACCTGCTTCAAGGTGACGCCGAAGCCCTTCAGCGTGTTCGGGACGACGAAGCTCATACCCGCTCCGGTGCCGGCAAAGCCGGCACCTGCGCTCCTCTGTCGCCTCCGTCGAGCCTACGGCTCATTTGATCAGCACCACCAGGAACGCCGTCACGACAGCGTTCGCCGTCGCGACCGGGAGCAGCACCTTCCAGCCGAAACGCATCAGCTGGTCGTAGCGCAGGCGGGGCTGGGTCGCCCGCAGCCAGATGAAGATGGAGACGAGCGTGAAGAGCTTGAGCACGAACCACAACGGGCCGAGCTCGTCGAGCGAATGGACCCAGGGGAAGTGGTAGCCGCCGAAGAACAGCGTCACGCAGAGGCCGGAGAGCGTCAGCAGATTGATGTACTCGGCTGCCTGGAACAGGCCCCAGCGCATGCCCGAGTACTCGGTGTGGTACCCGGCGACGAGCTCGGTGTCGGCTTCTGGGAGGTCGAAGGGCGCGCGCGACGTCTCGGCCGTGCCGCCGATCAGGAACACGATCAGGCCGATCAGCTGTGGGATGAAGAACCAGAGCGTCGCTTGTTGCTTGGCGACGATCTCGGTCAGGTTGAGCGACTGCCCCATCAGCACGACGCCCAGCACGCTCAGTGCGAGTGACACCTCGTACGAGACGAGTTGTGCGCACGTGCGCATCGAGCCGAGGATCGAGTACTTCGACTCCGACGCCCACCCGCCGATGATGAAGCCGTAGATCCCGATCGAGCCGAGCGCGAAGATCAGGATCAGCGAGATCGGCAGGTTCGCAACCGTGCCGCTGATGAAGTGCCCGTTGACGGTCCAGCCCTCGCCCCACGGCAGGACGCTGAATGCGAGCAGCGCCGTGAACATCGAGACGACCGGAGCGATGATGTAGAGCGGCTCCTTGGCCGCGGACGGCGCGAACGCCTCCTTGCGGATCAGCTTCAGGAGATCGGCGATCGGCACCAGCAGCCCCTTGGGGCCGGCGCGGTTGGGGCCGAACCGGAGCTGCATCCGGCCGAGCAGCTTGCGCTCGAGCCACGTCGTGAAGGCGAAGAAGACCATCACGACGTTGATCACGAGGAACGCCTTTGGGACCGTGATCCACCAGGGCTCCTGCATGACTATGCCCTCACGTCGACGGTCGGGTGGAGGCCCTCGGCGTGCTCGAGCGGAATGCGGACGGCGCCCGCGGCCAGGTCGCGCGCGATCCGCGCCCGCAGCTCGACGGACGTGCCGTTCGAGGCGACCGTGACGGTCGCGCCGTTGCGAATCCCACGCTGCTTCGCGTCGGCCGGCGACAGCTCCACCTCGGCGGCCGGGCGCTGGAACTGCAGCTCGGGCGTGCGGTCGACGGCCGCGCCCGAGAAGAGCGGCTTGTACGCGATCAGCCGCAAACCCTTCGCGTGTGCCGACGTGCCAGTCGTGGGTGCTGTGGTCTGCGGTGTCGCCGCGCGAGGCGGCAGTGGGGCGCGCTCACCGAGGTCGGCGTAGGTGACGCCGCCGTAGCAGCGCTCGGAGATCTCGTCGAAGACGACCGAAGCGTGAGGCGAGATGTCGACGCCGAAGCGTTCGCCCAGCTTCGCAAGCCACGCCAGCACGTCGGGCACGGGCGCGAGGACCGCGCGACGCTGCCGCTGCAGGCGTCCCTCGAGGTTGACGGTCGTCCCGTCGCGCTCCAGGTAGCTCGTTCCCGGGAGGACGAGGTCGGCGAAGCTGCGGAAGCTCTCCTCGAAGAGCCCGATCCCGATCACGATCTCGGCTTCCGCCGCCATCGCGCGAACGTCGGCGTTGAGTGCCGCTTCGTCGCCCGAAACCAGCAGGACGTGCGGCTTGTCGTCGCCCGGATCCTCGTCGCCGGCGGCGCTCCAGGCGTCGGCAACTCCCCGCCCGTTGGGTGTGAACGGCAAGACGTAGACGTGCGTCGCGTCGACCAGCGCCGCGTTCGCCGGATCGTCGGTGACGAGGGCGTCGACCGCGGACGTCGGGCGGTCGAACGAGATCGTCGCTCCGGCGCGCCGCGCGGCCTTCAGCCACAGGTCGACGATCGGCGCGCGTTCGACGACCGGCACGTCGCAGATGACGACGATCGAGCTCGCGTCGCGAAGCGCCGACAGCGGCGAGCCGCCGAACTCGGACGGCTCCTCGGTCAGGACGGCATTGTGCGCACCAAGGCCGCCGCGCATCAGCTTCGCGAGCGCGTAGGCCTCCTCGACCGACTCACCTCCGGAGAGTGCGGTGACGGTGGTGGGACCGCCTGCCCGCAGCAACTCGGCTGCGCGATCGAGGGCGTCCTCCCACGAGACCGCCTCGAAGCGGCGAGGCCCCGCTTTGCGAAGCGGCGTGGTGATCCGGTCGGGCGCGTCCAGATGCGCGAAGGCGTATCTGCCCTTGTCGCACAGCCAGCCCTCGTCGATCTCCGGGTTGTTGCGCGACTGGATGCGCTTCACCTTGTCCTCGCGTGTCGTCACGCTGACGTTGCAGCCCACCGGGCACATGCCGCAGACCGAAGGCGTGTTCTGGATCTCCCAGGGCCTGGCCTCGAAGCGGTACTGCGTCGAGGTGAGCGCCCCGACCGGACAGATCTCGGTCACGTTGCCCGAGAAGTGGCCCTTGTAGGGCTCATCCTCGAAGGTCGCGATCACCGACTGGGCGCCACGGTTGATCGCGACGAGCTGTCCGTCCTCCGCCACGTCCTCGCTGAAGCGCGTGCAGCGATAGCAAAGGATGCAGCGCTCCCGGTCGAGCGCGATCAGCGGGGAGATCGGGATCGGCTTCTCCATCGTGCGCTTCGGGAAGGTCATGCGGGTCGACCCGGGGCCGTAGCGGAACGTCAGATCCTGCAGCGGGCACTCGCCGCCCTTGTCGCAGACGGGGCAGTCGAGCGGGTGATTGACGAGGATGAACTCGAGCGTCGCGTTCTGTCCCTCTGCGGCTTGCGCCGACGACCGCGCGGTCTTGACGACCATCCCGTCGACGGCACTCAGCGTGCAACCGGCCTGCAGCTTCGGCATCCCTTCGACCTCGACGAGGCACATGCGGCACGCGCCGACAGGCGGCCCGAGCCGCGGCTCGTAGCAGAAGACGGGAATCTCGATCCCAGCCGCGGCGGCGGTCTCGACCATGCCGGTGCCCTTCGGCACCTGGACCTGCCGCTCGTCGATCGTGACGGTGACCAGCTCAGGCATGCGCCACCTCGAGCCGTCTGCCGGTGGGCAAGTGACTGTGCATCGCGACCGGTGCGAGGACATGGTCGAGCGGCGAGCTGTCGCCGAATGGACAGCCGCCCTCGTCGATGTGGGCGACGAACTCGTCACGGAACTTCGCGACGTAGCTCGCAACGGCCATCGCTGCCGTCTCGCCGAGCGGACACAGGCACTTGCCGTTGATGCGGTCGCAGACGTCGAGCAGCAGGTCGAGCTCGCCCCGGCTCGCGTCTCCGGCTTCGAGCTTGCGCAGGATCGCAGTCATCCAGCGCGTCCCCTCGCGGCACGGTGTGCACTTGCCGCACGACTCGTGCTCGTAGAACTCGCTCACCCGGATGCCGAGCTGCACCATGCACACGCGCTCGTCGAGGCAGATCACGCCGGCCGAGCCCATCGCCGTGCGGAGCTGCAGCAACGAATCGAAGTCGTAGCCGACGTCGATCTCGTCTCCACGCAGGATCACCGTGGACGAGCCGCCCGGGATCACCGCTTTCAGCTTGCGCCCGCCGGGAACGCCGCCGCCGAACTGCTCGGCGTAGATCAGGTCGCGGAGCGAGATGCCCGGCTCGATCTCGTAGTTGCCGCCGTTCGCCACGTGGCCGGACACCGAGACGACGCGCGTACCGCGCGAGTTCTCGACTCCGAGCTTCGCGTATTCCGCACCGCCCAGCTCGAGGATCGGTGGCACGGTCGCCATCGTCTCGACGTTGTTGACGACCGTCGGTGACGCATAGACACCCGAGATCGCCGGAAACGGCGGCTTCGACCGTGGCTGGCCGCGCTTGCCCTCGAGCGACTCGATCAGCGCTGTCTCCTCACCGCAGATGTACGCGCCCGCGCCGCGGTGCACGACGATCGTCACGTCGCCGCGAATCTCGGGCCGTTCCTTCAGCTCCTCGAGGGCCGCGACGACGATCTCGTACGGGCCGGTGTACTCGCCGCGGATGTAGACGAAGACGTTCGTCGAGTCGACCGCGTGCGCCGTGATCAGGCAGCCCTCGATGAACCGATGCGGCACGCGCGACAGGATCTCGTTGTCCTTGAAGCTGCCCGGCTCCGACTCGTCGGCGTTGATCACGAGGTAATGAGGTTTCGGGATCTGCTCCTTCGTCGGCACGAACGACCACTTCCGCCCCGTCGCGAAGAACGCGCCGCCGCGTCCGCGCAGCTCCGAGGTCAGCAGCTCCTCGGTCACCTCCTGCGGCGTCATCGCGCGCGCACGGGCGAGTTGGGCGTAGCCGCCGGTTGCCTCGTACTCGGCCAGGCTGGTGGTCGCGTTCGCCAGCACGATCTCCCGGATCTCAGCCACGAAGCTCCTCGACGATCGCAACCGCCTCGTCCGGGGTGACGTGCAGCCGGTAGTGGTGGTCGACCGCGACGACCGTCCCCCACCCGCAGCCGCCGAGACATTCGATTGCCTTCAGCGTCACGTTGCCGTCGTCGCTCGTCTCGCCCGCGCGGCAGCCCAGCTCGGCTTCGAACGACTCGAGCACCTGCTGCGCCCCGTACAGCGCGCAGGAGACGTTCGTGCACACCTCGACCATGTGCTCGCCGACGGGGGTGAGGTTGAACATGTCGTAGAAGGAGGCGACCGACTTGCAGAACGCCGGCGTCTCGTCGAGCGCAACGGCGACCTCGCGCAGCGCGTCGGGTGAGAGCCAGCCGTACCGTTCCTGCGCGAGCCGAAGTGCCGGCAGGACCGCCGAGCGCGCCCCCTCCGGGTACTTCGCCCGCTCGGCCTGGATCGCGTCGAACAAGCCGCTCGCTCCGGCACCGGCAAAGCCGGCACCTTCGCTCTTTGCCGGCTCCGCCGAGCCTACGCCGGGGGTCACCGGTCGACCTCGCCCATCACGGTGTCGAGCGAGCCGACGATCGCGATCATGTCGGCGATCAGCGCGTCTGTCATGCAGGTCGCGGTCGCCTGCAACGCGACGAACGACGGGGCGCGGAACTTGACGCGCCACGGCTTCGGTCCGCCGTCCGAGCAGATGTAGCAACCGAGCTCCCCGCGTGGGGACTCGGTCGCGAAGTAGACCTCGCCCTCCGGAACGCGGAAGCCTTCGGTGACGAGCTTGAAGTGGTGGATCAACGACTCCATCGAGGTGTGCAGCTCGTGCCGCGGGGGCAGCACGACCTTGCGGTCGTCGGCGATCCACGGCTCGCCCTCCATCTGCTCCAGCCGGTCGAGGCACTGGCTGACGATCTGGACCGACTCGCGCATCTCCTCCATGTGCACGCGGTAGCGCGCGTACACGTCACCCTGCGGATACACCGGCACGCGGAAGTCGACCTGGTGGTAGGCGAGGTAGGGCTCGCTGCGGCGCAGGTCCCAGTCGACGCCTGACGCGCGCAGCACCGGCCCGGACTGCCCGAGCGCGATCGCATCGGCGGCCGACAGGAGACCGATGCCCTCGGTGCGCTCGAGCCAGATCTTGTTGCGCGTCAACAACGTCTCGTAGTCGTCGATCGCCTTCGGCATCCACTCGCAGAACGCGCGCGCCTCGGGGTAGAAGCCGCGCGGGATGTCCTCGGCCAGGCCACCCACCTGGAAATAGCGCGTGTGCATCCGGTAGCCGGTGACGAGCTCGAACAGGTCGAGGATCAGGTCACGCTCGCGGAACGCGTACCAGAACATCGAGATCGCGCCGAGCTCGAGCGCCGACGTGCCGAGCCAGACGAGGTGCGAGTGGATCCGGTTCAGCTCGCAGAGGAGCGTGCGCATCCAGATCGCCTTCGGAGGCACCTCGAGCTCGAGCATCTTCTCGACGGCTCCGACGAACACGTACTCGTTGTTCTGGAACGAGACGTAGTCGATCCTCTCCGGGTACGTGATGCACTTCCACCACGTCTTCGCCTCCATGTTCTTCTCGAACCCGGTGTGCAGGTAGCCGACCACGGCTTCGAGGCCGGTCACGTCCTCGCCGTAGAGATCGACGATCAGCCGCAGGACGCCGTGCGTCGACGGATGGTTCGGCCCGAAGTTGACCGTCATCACGTCGCCCGTCTCGAGGAGCTCCGGCGTGGTGCGGAGCACGGTCGGAATCGGCCGCGGGATTCTTGTCCCGCTGTAGATCCCCGCACGAGGTGGGGCGACGGCCACTACCGTTCCTCCGAGAAGCGCACGGGCTCGCCGCCGATCGGGTAGTCCTTGCGCAACGGGTGCCCCTCCCAGTCGTCGTCGAGCAGAATCCGCTGCAGGTTCGGATGGCCCTCGAAGTGGATGCCCATCAGGTCCCACGCCTCGCGCTCGTGCCAGTCGGCCGTCGGCCAGACGTCGACCACGGACGGCACGGGCTCGCCTTCGTCGACCCACGTCTGGAGACGCAGGCGCTCGGGCACCTCCCTGATCGCAAGCAGGTGGTAGTTGACGGCGAACCGTTTGGGCTTCGGCGCAGGCACCACCTGCAGGCCCTGCGTCATCGGCGCGTTCAGGTCGCGCCCGCCGCGGGTGCCGATGAAGCCCGACACGGCACCACCCGCCCAGCCCAGGTAGTCGACGGCCGTGATGTCGGCGAGAAACCCGAAGCCGAGGTCGTCGCGCAGATAGGCGGACGCCTCGAGCAGATCGACGGGCTCGACGACGACGGTCGTCTCCCGGTGCTGTTCGCGTCGTTCGACCAGGCCGGGCAGGGCCGAGAGGTCGGCGGGCTCCGTCGAGCCCAGCTCGCTCACGAAGCGACGCTCCGCAGCTCGTAGGCCGGCGGCACTCCGGCCTGGACCGCCTCGTGCAGGCGGATGATCCCTTCCAGCAGCTGCTCGGGCCTGGGAGGACAGCCCGGCACGTACATGTCGACGGGGACGATCTTGTCGACCGACTGCACGATCGCGTAGTTGTTGAACATCCCGCCCGACGAGGCGCAGGCGCCCATCGCGATCACCCACTTCGGCTCGAGCATCTGGTCGTAGATCTGTCGCAGCGGCGGCGCCATCTTGTGCGAGACGCGGCCGGAGACGATCAGCAGGTCGGCCTGGCGTGGGGAGCCGCGGAACGGTTCCATGCCGAACCGCGCGATGTCGTAGCGGGCCGAGACGATCGACATCATCTCGATCGCACAGCAGGCGAGCCCGAAGGTGTCGGGCCACATCGAGTTGGTCTGCGCCCAGGCGACGGCCTTCCCGAGCGTCGTCAGCCCGACCTTCTGTTCGAGGTCGTTCACCTCGTCCTCGAACTTCGACGAGCTCTTGGTCGGCCAGAGCAAGCGCTCCGACTGCAGGCCGTGGTCGCGCAGCCGCTTGTCGTCTAGTGCCATTCGAGCGCCCCCTTACGCCAGATGTAGACGTACGCGACCAGGAGGACCGCGAGGAAGCTCAGGAACTCGACGAAGCCGAACCAGCTCAGCAGATGCAGGATCACCGCGAGCGGGTACAGGAACACGATCTCGATGTCGAACAGGATGAACAGCATCGCCGTCAGGTAGAAGCTGACGGTGAACCGCTGCCGCTGAGGCGGGCCCTGCGAGACGCCTGACTCGAATGGGATCGTGCGAGCCCTCACGCGGCGATGGGGCCGCTGCGCGAAGACGAAGCTTGCGATCATCATCGTTGCCGGGATCATCAGGGCGAAGAGTCCGTAGATCGCAAACGGCAACCAGTCGTTGAACAACGTGCCTCCCTGTGATGTCGGGCCGGACGCTAGCACCTCGATTCGGCACGCACGAACTGAACCGCAAGGCGAGGAAGAATCGGCGTTACAGCTGTCACGAACTTCCAATCGCAGGGGTGGTGGCTACACTCTGGTAGATGGCCGCGATCGAACAGGAGACCCCCACGCTCGTCACCCTCACCGCGGGGGCGGCGGTCAAGATCGGCAACCTGATGGCGCAGGAGCCGGCGGGTGAGGCCGAGGTGCTTCGCGTCGCGATTCAGGGTGGGGGCTGCAGTGGTTTCGAGTACGCGCTCGGCTTCGACCGCGGTGCGCAGGCCGGCGACCACGAGCTCGAGTTCCACGGCGTCAAGGTCGTCATCGATCCCTTCAGTGCGCCGTATCTCCAGGGTGCGACGATCGACTTCCTCGAAGGCTTGCAGGAGTCCGGCTTCAAGATCGACAACCCGAACGCCGTCACGGCGTGCGGGTGCGGCTCGAGTTTCCAGGTCGCCGAGGGCGAAGCGCCCGACGCTGCCGCCGGCTGCGGCACCTGCGAGCACTGAGTACCTCTCAGGCCCTGAGCAGCTCTCAAGCCCCGCGTACGCCGCTGCGCGTCGCCGTTGTCGGCTCCGGCCCGGCCGGCTTCTACGCCGCCGACGCTCTCCTGAAGAGCGACGACCCTCCGGTCGAGGTGGATGTGATCGATCGTCTGCCCACGCCCCACGGCCTCGTCCGGCTCGGCGTCGCGCCCGACCACGAGAACATCAAGGCGGTCTCGCGGGCGTTCGAGAAGACGGCGGCGAAGCCCGGATTTCGCTTCTTCGGCAACGTCGAGGTCGGACGCGACATCTCGCACGACGACCTCCTCCGCCTGTACGACGCGGTCGTCTACTCGGTCGGCGCCCAGACCGATCGCCGCCTCGGCATCCCGGGCGAGGATCTGCCCGGCTCCTGGCCGGCCACCGCATTCGTCGCCTGGTACAACGGCCATCCGGACTTCCAGGAGCTCGAGTTCGACCTCGCGCATCCCCGCGTGGTCGTGATCGGGAATGGCAACGTCGCGATCGACTGCGTCCGGATGCTGGCGCTCACCGCCGAGGAGCTCGCGACGACGGACACCACCGACGACGCGATCGACGCGATCGTCGGCGCCGGCATCGAGGAGATCGTGATGCTCGGCAGGCGCGGGCCGGTGCAGGCTGCGTTCACGCCACCCGAGCTGAAGGAGCTGGGCGAGCTGCATGGGGCAGTCGTCGTCGTCGATCCGCAGGAGCTCGTGCTCGACGCCGCGAGCGAGGCCGAGCTCGAGGCAGATCGGGAGCGTGCGCGGCGCAACATCGAGCTCCTGCGGGACTACGCAGCCCGACCGCTCGCCGGGCGGCCGCGCCGCATCGTCCTGCGGTTCTGCGTCTCGCCGCTTCGGCTCGTGGGCGAGGAGCGGGTCGAGGGCGTCGAGATCGTCCACAACGAGCTCGTCGTCGAGAACGGACGGATCGTCGCGCGTCCGACCGGCGAGACCGAGTTGATCCCGGCCGGGCTGGTGCTGCGCAGCGTCGGCTACAAGGGCGTGCCGCTTCCCGGGGTTCCGTTCGACGAGACCGCGTTCGTGATCCCGAACGACGGGGGACGCGTGCATTGCGAGCGCACGTACGCCGCCGGCTGGATCAAGCGCGGGCCGAGCGGTGTCATCGGCACGAACAAGAAAGATGCGACGGAGACCGTCGAGCTGCTGCTCGCCGACGCCCGTGCGGGGAAGCTGACGTCGGCAGGCGGTGACCTGGCCGAGCTGCTCGACGAACGTGGCGTCGCCTACGTCGAGCACGCCGGCTGGCAGGCGATCGACGCGGCCGAGCGCGCCGCGGGCGAGCCGCTCGGCCGCCCGCGGGTGAAGCTGCGCACCTGGGAGTCGCTGCTCGACGTTGGTCTACCATCCGCGCGGTGAGCGAGCTCTGGGGCGGTGAGACGATGAAGGCGGTCGCGAACTTCCCGGTTTCAGGCGAGCCGATTCCGGCACACGTCGCGCGCTGGCTGGGGCGCATCAAGGCCGCAGCCGCGCGGGTCAACGCCGAGCTCGGGCTCCTCGACGCCGCGAAGGCGGAGCGGATCGCAGCCGCTGCCGACCGGATTGCCGCGGGCGAGCTCGACGACCAGTTCCCGATCGATGTCTTCCAGACCGGCTCGGGGACGTCCTCGAACATGAACGCCAACGAGGTGATCGCAACACTCGCCGGCGAGGGCGTCCATGCCAACGACGACGTGAACATGGGCCAGAGCTCGAACGACGTCTTCCCCTCGGCAGTCCACCTCGCTGCACTCGACGAGATCGTCCACGACCTGCTGCCTGCGCTCGACGGCCTGGCCGTGACACTCGCCGCGAAGGCGGACGAGTTCGCCGACGTGATCAAGTCGGGGCGGACGCACTGGATGGATGCGGTGCCGGTGACCCTCGGCCAGGAGTTCGGCGGCTACGCCGCCCAGGTGACGGAGGGTCGCGCCCGGGTCGAGGCGACGCTCGAGCGGCTCGGCAAGATCCCGCTCGGCGGCACGGCTGTCGGCACCGGGCTGAACACGCATCCCGAGTTCGCCGAACGAGTTCGTGCCAAGTTGGCACTTGCAACCGGGCTGACCATCTCGCCGCCGGCCGACCCGTTCGAGTCGCAGGCGGCGCGTGACGGGCTCGTCGAGGCCTCGGGCGCGCTCAAGACCGTGGCCGTCAGCCTGACGAAGATCGCGAACGACCTGCGCTTCCTCGGCTCGGGCCCACGCACCGGACTGGCGGAGATCTTCCTCCCCGAGTTGCAGAAAGGCTCGTCGATCATGCCCGGCAAGGTCAACCCGGTGATCCCGGAGGTCGTCACCCAGGTCGCGGCCCAGGTGATCGGGAACGACACGGCGATCTCGATCGGGGGCATGCAGGGCCACTTCGAGCTGAACGTGTTCGTGCCGCTGATGGCTCGCAACCTGCTGCAGTCGATCAAGCTGCTCGCCTCCGCAAGCCGCCTGCTCGATACGAAGTGCGTCGCCGGGATCGAGGCGAATCTGGCCCAGACCGAGCGGTTTGCGGAGGCGACCCTTGCGGCTGCGACCGCGCTCAACCCGTACATCGGCTACGACAAGGCGACCGAGATCGTCAACGAGGCGGCGGCTTCGGGCCGCTCGCTCCGGGAGGTCGCCCGCGAGGCCGGCGTCGCCGACGAGGTGCTCGACGAGGCGCTCGACTATCGGAAGATGGCGCGGCCGCACAACTGAACGCGCGATATCACCTCTGCCGCGTCCCGCACGATCGGCTTATACTCTCGCAGGCTTGCCAGGGGAGAGCACGTATCGGTTCTTGCTCCGCATGCCGGAGGAATTGCGGCAACGCCTGCATGAGGCGGCCGCGGCATCCGGTCGTAGCCTCAACCGCGAGATCGTCGAGCGGCTCGAGGGCAGTTTGGCGGATCGGCGGCTCCCAGAGACACCGATGAGAGGGAGGCACATCGTGAGGAATCTGACCAAGCGGCGGACGATCGCGGTTCTCGCGGTCACGGCTGCGGCGCTGGTGGCTGTTGGCGCCGGGCTCGTCGCGAGCGGACGCTCGCACCCCGCGTCACCGACCAGCGTGCTGATCGCACAGAAGCAGCTCCGGCTCGAGACGCAGGGGACCGACCGCGCGAGCGGCGGCGGCGGCGAGTCGAATGAGTATGCGACCGGGCAGCAGCAGTTCCAGAACGCGCGCACCGCGCCGACCGGGATCGTCAACCCCGGCGCGTACGGAGCCGCGGCCACAGCGCTCAACAATCTCCCCTCTGTCGGCGGCAGCTGGACCGATATCACTGCGGTCAAGTACGACTCCGACCATCCTGCGTACCGCGACTTTGCGTCGAACTCTGGCGGCGGCAACGGCCTGGTGACCGGCCGCATCACCGGTCTCGCGACCGATGGCGCCGGCGACATCTGGGCCGCCGGCGCAGCCGGTGGAGTCTGGCGTCGGGACGCCGGTTCGAACGCCTGGACTGCGATCAGCGACGGCCTCCTCTCGCTCTCGTCCGGCGACCTCGAGTACTCGAACGGCGTCCTCTGGTACGCGACCGGCGAAGCCAACACCGGTGCGGAGAGCTACGTCGGCGCGGGCGTCTACGTGCTCACGAATCCGACGTCGAACACGAGCTGGACGCGCGTCGGCGGCAACGAGCTCGAGTCGACCACGATCGGCAGGCTGCGCTTCGACAAGACCGGCAGCCGGGTCTGGGCGGCGACCCTTCGCGGCGTCTGGTGGCACTCGACCGCGGCCTTCACCGGGCCTTGGACGCTGGCGTTCGCTGCGAACCCGGGCAACCTGCCGACTGCGCTCCAGGCCTACACGGTGCCCGGCTCGCAACTCGCCCAGGCCACGTTCGGCACCAACACCTCGTCGCTGACGCAGGCGCCGTACAAGAACATCGTCAACGATGTCGCCGTCGATCCGAACAACGCGAACCACGTGATCGCAGCCGTGGGCTGGCGAAGCGGCGACACCTACAACGGCTTCTACGAGACGACCGACGGCGGCCTGCACTGGACGAAGATCAACCCCACGGGGGCGCTACCGGCGAGCGACGTCGGCTACGTCACGTTCGCGTTCGCGGCCGACGGTTCGAAGCTCTACGCGATCAACCAGTCGCCGACGCTGCTCAACAAGGCGACCGGAAACGTCAACAGCTTCCTCGACGGCGTCTACGTCTCGAACAACGGTTCCGTCTCAGGCCCGTGGTCGAAGATCGCGGACTCCCAGAAGCTCGCCAACTCCGGCTCGGCACTCAAGCAGTCGGTGGGTGGCAAGGGCTACGGACCAGGGGTCCAGGCCTGGTACAACCAGTCGCTGACAGTCGATCCGACAAACCCCAACCACGTCTTCGTCGGCCTTGAAGAGGTGTACGAGTCCCAGAACGGCGGCTCGAACTGGAACGCGATCGCGCCGTACTGGAACTTCTTCTTCCCCTGCTGGACGCCGGACATTCTCTATCCGCCGAATGGCAGCGGTGCGTGTCCGCAGACGGCGCACACCGACCAGCACTCGATTGCCGTCGGCGGCTCCGGTTCGAGCCGGTTCCTCGTCGTCGGCAACGACGGCGGTGTCTATCAGCGCCCGCTGAACGGCCACGTCAATGCGAATGGCAACGCGACGGACTGGACCGACCTGAACGACGGCACGATGGACGCGCTGCAGTACTACGCAGTCGGCATCGGCAAGATCAAGGGCCTCCACACCACTGCCGACGGCGACCAGGTCGACGAGACGACGACGACCGACACGCCGACCGTGAGCGGGCTACCCGCCGAGGGCGCGCCGAGCGGCGTGCTCGTCAGCGGCGGCTTGCAGGACAACGGCGGTTCACTCCTACGGCCGGGCGCCGACACGATGGTCTCGAACTTCGGCGGTGACGGTGGCGACGTGCTTGTCGATCCGAACGACGGCTGCAACCTCGTGCAGGAGTACGTCGATCTCGCGATGAGTGTGACGCAGACGTGCGCGCATCCGAATCTGCTGAATCCGAACCACGCCAACGCATTCCTCGACTCGACCCAGGCGACGACCTTCGACATCGCGCCGCCCGACATCAATGCGCGCTTCACAGCGCCGTTCGTCGCCAACGACCAGAACATCGACGAGTGGCTGGCCGGCGGCAACAGCCTGTGGATCCAGGAGAAGGGCTTCGCGATCCGCAAGCCGTCGGAATGGACGAAGGCGTACACGCTCGCCACGCCGAACCTGCTCTACACGGCTCTGGCGATGAGCGGGAACGAGGCGATCGGCGGCTGGTGCGGAGCCACCAACTGCAACAACACCGGCTTCGTGCGGGGCGTGACGATCGGGACGAAGACAGGCGGGAAGTGGTCGTTCGCCGAGTCGGCGTTGAACGGACTGCCGAACCGGTACATCGGCGGCGTTGCGATCGGTCCCGATGGGGCCTACTACGTTGCTCTGAACGGGTTCAACCGCACCTTCACCGAAGGTCCCGGGGCAGGGCTCGGGCACGTGTTCAGGTCGACCGACGGGAACAACTGGACCGACATCTCGGGCAATTTCCCGGACGTCCCGACCAACTCGATCAAGGCTCTGGCCGACGGTTCCCTCGTCGTAGGCACCGATCTCGGCGTGATCTACGGCCATGGAACGACCTGGAGCAAGCTCGGAACGAACCTGCCCTTGACGGTCGCGACCGACGTCGAGCTGGGTCCCGACCACAACATCTATGCGGCGACCTATGGTCGCGGCATCTGGCGCATCGCGCAGCCCCACTAGAGGGGTAGGAGCTCAGTAGGCGACGGCGCCACGCCCGGTTTCCGCGGCGTGGCGCTGTTCGTCTGCGCGGTAGCTCGAGCGCACGAGCGGGCCGGAGAAGACCGAGCCGAAGCCGATCGCCTCGCCCTGCTCGCGGAACCAGCGAAACTCGTCGGGGTGCACCCAGCGGTCGATCGTCGCGTGCTTCGAGCTCGGCTGTAGGTACTGCCCGATCGTCACGACGTCGACGCCGTGGGCGCGCAGGTCGCGCATCGTCTCGACGACCTCGTCGTTCGTCTCGCCGAGGCCGACGATGATCCCGCTCTTCGTCAGCAGGGGGTAATGAGGCTCGGCGTAGGCGGCGATCTCCTTGGCGCGCCGCAGCAACTGCAGGGCGCCGTCGTAGCTCGCCTTCGCGCCGCGCATGCGCCGGTGCAAGCGCCGAACCGTCTCGATGTTGTGGTTGAAGACGTCCGGCCGGGCGCCGATCACGGTCTGAAGCGCAGCCTCCTCGACGCCTAGGAAGTCGGGCGTCAGCACCTCGATCTTGGCCTGCGGCAGCTTCGCCTTGACCGCGCGAATCGTCGCCGCGTAGTGGCCCGCGCCCTTGTCGGGGACGTCGTCGCGGTCGACCGACGTGACGACGACGTGCTTCAGGTTCATCTGCGCGGCCGCCTGCGCCAGGCGCAGCGGCTCGAGCGGGTCGACAGGCTCGTTCGGTTTGCCCGAGTGGACGTAGCAGTAGCGGCAGGCACGCGTGCACGTCTCGCCCAGGATCTGGAACGTCGCCGTGCCACGGCCCCAGCACTCCGCGATGTTCGGGCAGCGCGCCTCCTCGCAGATCGTGTTCAGGCGCTGGCCGTGGAGCAGCTTCTTGACGTCGTAGTAGCTGCCGTTGCTGGACGGCGCGCGCACTTTCATCCACTCGGGGCGGCGTGGGCGCTCTGCGACTGGCAGCGATGTCTCCACGCGCACCAGTCTAGAGAGGGAGCACCGGGGTACGGTCGACGAGTCCGGCGTACCGGCCGTCGTTCGCCACCAGCTCGTCGTGGGTTCCGATCTCGACGACCCGGCCGCGGTCGAGGACCACGATCTGGTCGGCGTCGTACACCGTCGACAGCCGGTGGGCGATCGCGATCGTCGTGCGACCCTCCGCGAGACGGTCGAGTGCATCCTGCACCTGGCGTTCGGTCTCGGTGTCGAGCGAGCTCGTCGCCTCGTCGAGGATCAGGATCGGCGGGTTGCGGAGCACAGTCCGCGCGATCGCGATGCGCTGCTTCTCGCCGCCCGAGAAGCGGTAGCCCCGCTCGCCGACGACGGTGTCGTAGCCCTCCGGCAGCGACGCGATCAGGTCGTGGATCCGGGCCGCCTCGGCCGCCGACTCGATCTCCGCGTCGGTTGCTTCCGGCTTCGCGAACCGCAGGTTCTCGCGCACGCTCGCATGGAAGAGGTAGGTCTCCTGCGAGACGACGCCGACGAGTCGGGCCAGGGAGGCGAACGAGAGGTCGCGCACGTCGACGCCGCCGATCGAGACGCTGCCTTCGCCCACGTCGTAGAGCCGCGCGGCGAGGTACCCGAGCGTCGTCTTGCCGGAGCCCGTCTCCCCGACGAGCGCGGTCTTCGTGCCCACCGGCACCGTGAAGCTGACGTCCTCCAGCGTCCACGCCTCCTCGCCGTAGCGAAACCACACGTGGTCGAACGACACGTCGCCGACGCTGTCGAGCTCACGCGGCTCGTCCTGCTCGTCGATGTCGACGGGCTGGTCGAGGTAGTCGAAGATGCGGTCGAACAGGGCGAGTGAGGTCTGGACGTCGAGGCTGACGCCGAGCAGGGAGCCGACGGGGAAGAAGAGCCGTGTCTGCAGGGTCGTGAAGGCGACCAGGGTCGGCACCGAGATCGCCGACGAGCCGTGGGCGAGCGCGAGCCCGCCGAACCAGTAGACAGCGGCGGGGAGCACCGCGAACGTCGTCTGGATCGTCGCCATCATCCAGCGCCCGGCCATCCGCTGGCGCACCTCGAGATCCGCGAGCAGCTCGGACTCCGCCTCGAACCGGTCGGCCAGCTCCGCCGAACGTCCCATCGTCTTGCCGAGCAAGATCCCCGAGACCGACAGCGACTCCTGCACGAGGCTCGAGATGTCGGCGAGCGTCTCCTGTGTCGACGTCGCGATCTTGCGGCGTTCGGCCCCGACGCGGCGGGTCAGGAGGACGAAGAGCGGGATCAGAGCGAACGCGAAGGCGGCCAGCTGCCAGCTCAGGGCGATCATCCCGATCATCGTCGCGATCACGGTCGTCACGTTCGAGACGATCGACGTCGCCGTGCTTGTGACGACGCTCTGGACGCCGCCGATGTCGTTGGAGATCCGCGACTGGACCTCGCCGGTTCGGGTGCGCGTGAAGAAGGCCAGCGACAGCCGTTGCAGATGTCTGAAGACAGCGGTGCGCAGGTCGTGCATCACACGCTGGCCGACCTGGTTCGAGAGCAGTGTCTGCCAGACCCCGATCGCGCCGGTGAAGACGGCGATGGCGATCATCCCGCCGGCGTAGAGCGAGAGGGCTCGCGTGTCGTTCCGCTCGATGGCCTCCAACAGCTCACGGAGCAGGAACGCCGGCAGCACGCCGACGGTGGCCGAGATCAGGATCAGGCCGAGCACGATCGAGAGGCGGATCCGGTAGGGCCGGAACAGGCCTGCGACACGCCTCAGGTTCGCCCGCCGGACCGCGGGATCGCCGGGGCGCTCGGGCGGGTCGTCGGACGTGAAGAACGGACGCGGCATCCCGTCACGGTAGAGAACGCCGGTACGCTCGTGCCGTGCGGCGGGTTTGTGTGTTCTGCGGCGCCTCGAGCGGCAGGTCGCCGGCCTACGCGGACGCTGCGCGCGCGTTCGGTGCGGCCGCGGCCGCGCGCGGGGTCGGGGTCGTCTACGGCGGCGGGCGCGTCGGGCTGATGGGCGCTCTCGCCGACGGCGCGCTCGGGGCGGGCGGCGAGGTGATCGGCGTCATCCCCCAGCTGCTCGTCGATCGCGAGCTGGCCCACGGCGGCCTGAGCGAACTGCACGTCGTCGAATCGCTGCACGAGCGAAAGGCGCTGATGGCCGAGTTGGCCGACGGCTTCGCCGCGCTACCGGGCGGCTTCGGGACACTCGACGAGCTGCTCGAGCAGCTGACGTGGTCGCAACTCGGCCTGCACGCGAAGCCGGTCGGGCTGCTCGACGTGGACGGCTTCTGGCGGCCGTTGATCGCCCTCGCCCGGCACGCCACGGACGAGGGTTTCGTGCGGGAGGCCGATCTGGCGGCGATTGCCGTCGCCGAGGCTCCGACCGCCCTGCTCGAACGCCTGGAGCGGCTGGCGCACGAGCCGCGCCCGCGGCCCAAGTGGTCGACGCCGCCTGCCGGTTAGCTGAGGTTCGTCAGCTGGACGCTGCCGCCGGGACGCGGAGCGCGTCGGCCGGGACTGGCGCGAACACAAAGCCGAAGACGTCTGCGAGCGCCTGCGTGGCAGCGGGGCGGACGTCGTCGACCGACACGGGCCGGTCGAGCTCTCGAGCCATCGACGTGAACTGGTAGCCGTCGAGCCCGCAGGCGGTGATCCAGTCGGTGAACGGGGCCGGGTCGAGGTCGACGTTCAGGGCGTAGCCGTGCGTCGACACCCATTTGGAGAGGTGGATGCCGATCGAGGCGATCTTGCGCGGCGGCGACTCGAGCCAGATCCCGGTGAGCCCCTCGATGCGGGTCGAGACGATTCCGAACGTGCTCGTCGTGCGAATCAGGGCCTCTTCGAGGTCGCGGCAGTACTTCTTGACGTCCCGGCCATGCCGGGTCAGGTCGAGGATCGGGTAGCAGACCAGCTGCCCGGGGGCGTGATACGTCGACTTGCCCCCGCGATCGACCTCGACCACGTCGACCGTAGCGCCGTCCGGGACATGCACCTCGCGGTCCTCGGTCCGTCGGCCGAGGGTGATCGTCGGCGGATGCTCGAGCAGCAGCACTGTGTCCGGACGCGAGCCCTCGCCCACCTCGGCCGCCACCGCTCGCTGCAGCTCCCAGGCCTCGCGGTAGTCGACGATGCCCAGGTTGACGAGGTCGGCGCCGCTAGTAATCCGACTCGCCCCAGCCCTGGAGGCGCTCGCGCAGATCGCGAAGGAATCGGCCTGCGTACGCACCGTCGACGAGGCGATGGTCGTACGTCAACGTCAGGTTCATGATCGAGCGGATTGCAAGCGCGTCGGCGCCGTTCGCGTCGGTGACGACCCACGGGCGCTTCACGATCGCATATGTACCAAGGATCCCCACCTGTGGCTGCGAGATCACCGGCGTGCCGTGGAACGTGCCGTACCCGCCCGGGTTCGTGATCGTGAACGACCCGCCCGCGACGTCGTCCGGCGTCAGCTTCTTGTCGCGTGCCCGCTTCGCGATATCGGCGATCCCTTTCGCCATCCCGAGCAGGTTCAGCGTCTCGGCGTTCTTCACGACCGGGACGATCAGCCCCTTGCCGTCCGCGAGCTCGACGGCGAAGCCGAGGTTGACGAAGTTCTTCGTGACGATCTTGTCGCCCCGGATCTCACCGTTCACGTACGGGTAGTCGCGCAGCGTGTCGGTCGTCGCCCGCGCGATGAACGCGAGGTACGTCGGGTTGACGCCGTACGCGGCCGTGTACTCCTTCTTCAGCTTCTCGCGAATCGCGACCACCTTGGACATGTCGACCTCGATCGCGCTGGTGACATGCGCCGATGTGTCGAGCGATTTCCGCATGTGCTCGGCGATCCCGCGCCGCATGGCGGACATCGGTTCAAAGCTCTCCCCGCTCTCGGGAGCCTGCGGCTCCTGGCTCGGGGGCGCCGGCGCCGCGGGTACCTGCGCTGCCACAGGGGCCGGAGCCGGTGGCGCGACCGGAGGCGCAGGCGCCTCGACCTGAGGTGCGGGAGCCGGCGGCGGTTCGGTTGCCGGTTCGGCCGCGGGCGGTGCGACAGGCGGCGCGGCCGGCGGTCCCGATTCGATATAGGCCTGGATGTCCTTCTTCGTGACCCGGCCGCCGCCGCCGGTGCCCGGCACCTGCGTCGGGTCGATGCCGTGCTCGGCCGCGATGCGGGCGACGACCGGCGAGACGAACGAGCGGCCGTTGCCGGGTGCCGCAGCCGGCGCAGCTTCAGGTGCGGCTGGTGGTGCGGCGGCGGGTGCCGCCGGCGGGTGGGCTGCGCCGAGCGCCGGTGAGGGAGCCGGCTCGGGCGCAGGGGCGGGAGCCGCCGCCGGATGGGCAGCCCCGAGCGCCGCTGAAGGAGCCGGCTCGGGCGCGGGCGGAGCGGCCGGCGCGGCGCCTGCCGCCTCGCCGCCGATCCGCGCGAGCACCGTCCCCACCTCGACGGTCTCGCCTTCCTGAACGAGGATCTCGCTGACGATGCCGGAGGCCGGCGACGGCACTTCGGTGTCCACCTTGTCGGTCGAGATCTCGAGCAGCGTCTCGTCGGCCTCGACGGTGTCGCCGACCTGCTTCGACCATTTCGTGATCGTGCCCTCCGAGACCGAGACGCCCATCTGCGGCATGACGACCTCGACTGCGGTGTTGGTAGCCATCAGTAGCTCGCCAGCTCCTTGATTCCACGGACGACGTCGTCGACCTGAGGGATGTATGCCTTTTCGAGCGGCGGCGAAAACGGCACTGGTGTGTCGGGCGCCGCGATGCGCCGGACCGGCGCGTCGAGATCTTCGAATGCCTCTTCTCCGACCGTCGCGGCGATCTCGCCGCCGAAACCGCCCGTGCGGGTGTCCTCGTGCAGCACGAGCAGCTTCGAGGTCTTCCGTACCGATTCGAGCACCGCCTGCTTGTCCCACGGCATCACCGTGCGCAGGTCGATGATCTCGACCGAGATGTCGGGCAGCTGCTTGGCCGCGTCCTGCGCGGTATGGACCATGGCGCCCCACGTGACGATCGTCAGGTCCTCGCCCTCCAGGGCGATGCGAGCCTTGCCGATCGGCGTCACGTATCGCTCGTCGGGCACCTCGCCCTTGATCCGGCGGTACAGATGCTTGTGCTCGAAGAACAGGACCGGGTTGGGATCCTCGATCGCAGCGACCATCAGGCCTTTCGCATCCTCCGGGGTCGACGGGCAGACACACTTGAGACCAGGGATGTGCGCGAACGACGACTCGGGGTTCTGCGAGTGGAACGGCCCACCGGAGAAGCCGCCGCCGGAGGGCAGCCGCAGGACGAACGGCACCGGTGTTCCGGCGCGCCACCGCTGCTTGGCCGCCACCGTCACGAGTTGATCCCACGCGCAGGAGACGAAGTCCGCGAACTGCATCTCCGCGACCGGCCGCAGGCCCATGATCGCGGCGCCCGTTGCGCCGCCGATGATCGCTGTCTCGGAGAGCGGCGTGTCGATCACGCGCCACGAGCCGAACTCCTCCTGGAAGCCCTGCGTGACCTTGAAGGCGCCGCCGTATACGCCGACGTCCTCGCCGAGCACGAACACGCGCTTGTCGCGGCGCATCTCTTGCCGGAGGCCGTCGCTGATCGCCTGGAGATAGGTCTTCTCGGGCATTACTTGCTCCCTTGGTAACGGCTCGGGAAATCGCTGGTTGTTGTCATGGGAGCCATCACTTGTGGTGTGGCGTGTCGAGGTCGTCGGGCGTCGCATACACGCCGTCGAGCAGCGTCGACGGATCGGGCAGCGGTGACTCCTCGGCGCGCTGCAGCGAGTCGTTCAGCAGTTTCTTCACGTAGGTGCCGATCTCGTGCTCCTCGTCCTCCGACATGTCGACCTGCTCGATCAGCCAGGACCGGTAGCGCTCGATCGGGTCGCGTTCGGCCCACTGCTCGAACAGCTCCTTCGGCACGTAGAACGCGTCGTCGTGGACTGCATGCCCTTCCATGCGCAGCGTCTGGCACTCGATCAGGGTCGGGCCGCCGCCGTCGCGGGCCTTCTCGATCGCCCGCTTCGTCTCGCGGTAGACGGCGAGCACATCGGTGCCGTCGACGACGACGCCGCCGAAGCCGTACGCCTCGGCGCGGTCGGCGAGGTACTCGATCGCGTACCCGAGGTGCGTCGGCGTCGAGTACGCCCACTGGTTGTTGTCGCAGATGAATACGACCGGCAGCTTCCGCACACCGGCGAAGTTCATGCCCTCGTGTGCGTCGCCGCGTGCCATCGCGCCCTCGCCCGACCAGGCGACGGCGACACGGCGCTCCTCGCGGATCCGGAACGCGAGCGCGCAACCGACGGCGACGGGCAGCATCGCCGGCAGGTGGCTGACCATCGCGAGCAGGCCGAGGCGCGCGTCGGCCATGTGGACGTTGCCGTCCTTGCCGTGCGTCGGTCCGTCGGCGCGACCCATGTATTGCGCGAAGACGCGCCACGGCTCGACGCCGCGCGTCACGTGGACTCCCATGTCGCGGTGCAGCGGGGTACCGACGTCGTCGGGGCCCATCGCGGTTGCAACGCCGACCGACGAGGCTTCGTTGCCGCGGCCCGTGTAGAACGAGCCCGGGATCTTGCCCTGCCGGTACAGGATGTGGCCGCGTTCCTCGACGCCGCGGGTGATCAGCATGTTGCGATAGATGCCCAGGAGATCCTCGCGGTCGAGGCCCTGTTCTCTCACGTCCTGTAGGGAGCCGGTCGGCTCGGCTACGCGCGCAATCGCCACTGCACTCCTCTCGAAGGGTGGAAAGCGCTTGAATCGTAACGGCCGACTACGCTGGCGGGGTGGGCAAGGCCGCAGACTGGCTGCGCGAGGAGCGCCGCAACGTGCTCGGACACTGGAGCGCCTTCTGCCTCGAGTGCGGCGCTGCGCGGCGCTGGTTCGAGGACGGCGAGGCCGACGTGCCCGAAACGTGCGACTGCGGCGGCACGATCCTTCGCCGCTGTCCGGCCTGCGAAGCGCCCTTCTCGTCGACCTTCGCGGTCGAGTGCGAGGAGTGCGCGGCGCCGCTGCGGAGTCCCGAGCTGCACGGGATCCGGATCAGGCGGTCCGCCTAGCCTCGTGCGGGCAGTCGCCGACAGGCGCTCGTGGACGCTCATCGTCGTGTGTACGACGACGTTCATGCTGCTCGTCGACATCACGATCGTGAACGTGGCGCTACCAAGCGTGCAGCGCCAGTTGCACGCGAGCCTGACCGGCTTGCAGTGGGTCGTCGACGCGTACGCGGTCAGCCTGGCTGCTTTGATCCTGACGGCTGGTGCGCTGGCCGACCGTTACGGGCGGAAGCTCATCTTCACTGCGGGCATCGCCCTCTTCACCGGAGCGTCGTTCCTCTGCGGGATCGCGTGGAACGTCGCCGCACTCGATATCGCGCGAGCGGTGCAGGGCATCGGTGGTGCGGCGCTCTTCGCGACGGCGTTGGCGCTGATCGGAGCCGAGTACGAGGGCCCCGCGCGGATGAACGCGATCGCGATCTGGGGTTCGACCGTCGGCTTCGCCGTCGCTGCCGGGCCGCTCTTCGGCGGGATCATCACGGACTCGCTGAGCTGGCGATGGATCTTCTTCGTCAACATCCCGATCGGCGTGGCCGCGTTCGCCCTCGCCATCCGCAACGTCCGTGAGTCGCGTGATGCGGAAGCGCGTAGCACCGACGTCGCGGGCCTCGTCACCTTCTCCGCGGCGCTCTTCCTGATCGTCTACGGCCTCCTTCGCGGCAGCGGCGCCGGCTGGAGCAGCGCGCAGATCGTCGGCTCGCTGCTCGGCGGTCTCGGCCTGCTGATTGCCTTCGTCGCGATCGAGGCGCGGCAGACGAGGCCGATGCTCGACCTCTCCCTCTTCCGCCGACCCGCATTCGTCGGCGTCCAGGTCGCGACGTTCTGCCTCGGCGCCGGCATGTTCGCGCTCTTCCCGTTCATCTCGATCTACCTGCAGGACATCAACGGCTACTCCCCACTCGGCGCCGGCCTTCGCTTCCTCCCGATGACGGCGTTCATCTTCGCCGTGCCGCTCGTGACTCGTAGGCGGGCGGCCCGTGTGCCGCTTTGGCTGCTTCTCTGCGGCAGCCTCGCGATCATCGCCCTCGGCCTCGGGCTGATGACCGTCGTCGAGGTCGGCGACAGCTGGCTCGTGCTCCTGCCGGGCTTGATCGTCGCCGGCATAGGGATCGGCCTCGCCAACCCGACGATCGCGGGTGCGGCGCTGCGCGTCGTCGACCCCGCGCGCACGGGTATGGCGTCCGGGATCAGCAACACGTGTCGGGTCGGCGGCCTCGCCGTCGGTGTGGCTGCGCTCGGTGTGCTGCTCCAGCACCGGATCGGCACGGAGCTCGCGGCGGCCGGCTACCCCGGGCGGAGCCTTTCGGCAGCGGTCACGTCGTCCGGCGTCGGCGCCGCCGGCGGCGACGAGCGTCTCGCACAGGCGGCGAGCGCCGCGTTCGTCGATGGTTTTCGCCTGATCATCGTCGGCGGTTGCGCGGTCGTGCTCGCCGGCGCCGCCGCAGCGCTGCTCGTCCGCCCGCGGCGCTCCGAGAGCGCGCGACCCGCGACCGTGACGTCGTCGGCGCCGACGACCGGCGCCTAGCAGGGACCTACGCGCGCGCCACCGTGAGCACGGCGCGGACGTACCGAGCGACCGCGCGCGGCGGCGGCTCACCAGGCGGGAGCTCGGCCGCGAACGCCGTCGTCCCGTGGAGCTCGTTGTTCTGCCAGGAGACCGCACTCCCCGCGAGCTGCGGCCGCGGACGGTAGGGCAGCCCGGAGGCTCGCGCGAAGGCCCACTCGAGCTTCCGGTTCCCTCCCGAGGCCCAGACCAGGTCGAGGTGCTGGTGGAACCAGATGGTCAGGTGAGGGCGCAAGCGGGTGATCAGCGCCCGCGCGATTCGCGCCTCGCGCTCGGACAACGGTCGCGGCCCGGACGCGTAGACACCGCCGAGGGGTCGCCAGTGCCAGGGAAAGTTCCGGTTCAGGTCGACGCCATGCGCGTTCCGGCGCGTGCCTGCGGCCACGCCGTCGGGGTTCAGGTCGGGAACGATCCAGAGATCGAGGTCGCGTGGCGCGAGGTGCTCGAGCGCTCGGGCGACGGCGATGCCGCCGGTCTCGTCGCCGTGGATGCAGCCCACGACGAGCACGGGTGTCCCGGCCGGGTTGCCGACCTCGTAGGCCTCGATCGCCCGGCCCTGCCAGGAGCGCCCGAGCAGCATGCCCGTGTGCCGGCCCGCGGTCGCCGGCACGCTCAGCAGTGCGAGCGACGCGACCAGGGCGAGCGCGACCGACGAGAGGGTCGTTGCCAGTGCGCTAGAAGCCGTAGGACGGCTTGATCGCCGAGAAGCGGATCAGCGTCACGGTGTCCTCGCTGCCGATCTCGCGGTTGTACAGCTGGCTGAGCCACTTGCAGAGCTCGTCGGTGTGGCGGATCTCGGGATTGTCGTGCTCGATCTCGTTCGGCGAGAGCTCGCCGATCGTCTTCACATCGACCTTGTCGATCACGGCGTCGAAGACGTGCTGGCGCGGGCTGAACCGCGCGCCGACGAGCACCGAGACGACCATGCCCTTCTGGTACTTGCGCGACTTGTCGCCGAGCCGGATCGTCGCGGTCTTGCGGTTCGACCTGAGTTGCGCCTCGACGATCGGTGAGTAGAAATTCAGCGCGTAAGCGGGCACGGGTGGCCGATCATACGTCCTCGGCCAAACGGGCCAACGCCCGTTCGGCCATCTCCCGCTCGCCCGCGTAGGCGAGCAGCTGAGGCGCGTTCTCGAGCGGCAGCCAGCGCACCTCGGCCACCTCGTGGCGGAAGGCCGCAGGCACGGCGCCGAGGCGGCCGCTCTCGTAGCGGACGAGGAAGAACGAGACGACCTTGAAGACTCGGGCGCCCTCCCAGGCGAACCAGTAGCGGACGTCGCCCAGTTTGCCGAGCGACCGTCCGTGGACCCCGGTCTCCTCGGCCACCTCCCGGAGCGCTGTCGCCTCGCCGCGCTCGCCCTCGTCGATTCGGCCCTTCGGCAGCGCCCAGACCCCGGCGGGCTTGCCCGCCGGCCTGATCGCTGCGACCACCCAGCGGCCCCGGAGGCGCCGCACGAGCACGCCGCCCGCCGAGAACTCGCGGCGGACGGGACGCGAAATCTTAGCGGAGGGCACTCAGATCCCAACAGCTACAGTTGCGTCGTTGGCACTCGCACCGATAGAGTGCCGAAGGTAAGCACAAGCGTGTCACAAGGTGGAGGTTTCACACATGAATCTACAGCCGCTCGGTGACCGTCTGATCGTCAGTGTCCTCGAAGAAGAGGAGACGACGGCCAGCGGCATCGTCCTGCCGGACACAGCCAAGGAGAAGCCGCAGCGCGGCCGCGTCCTGGCTGTCGGCCCGGGCGCCCGCGATGACGACGGCGAGCACATCCCGCTCGACCTCGACGAGGGCGACGAGATCATCTTCAGCAAGTACGGCGGGACCGAGATCAAGCTCGGCACCGACGAAGTCCTGATCCTCCGCGAGTCGGACGTCCTGGCGAAGGTCGTCGGCGACCGCGCAGCGGTCTAAGGGAAGAGGAGAGAGAGAAACAGATGGCTCACAAGGAGCTCAAGTTCAACGAGGATGCGCGTCGCGCGCTTCAGCGCGGTGTCGACATCCTGGCCGACGCGGTCAAGGTGACCCTCGGCCCGAAGGGCCGCTACGTCGTGCTCGACAAGAAGTACGGCGCGCCGACCATCACGAACGACGGCGTCACGATCGCCCGCGAGATCGAAGTCGAAGACGTCTTCGAGAATCAGGGCGCACAGCTCGTGCGCGAGGTCGCCACGTCGACGAACGACGTCGCAGGCGACGGCACGACGACGGCGACCGTGCTCGCCCAGGCGATCGTCCGCGAGGGCCTGAAGAACGTCTCCGCCGGTGCGAACCCGATGGCGCTCAAGCGCGGCATCGAGCTGGCCGTGGAGAAGGTCGTCGAGAACCTGAAGTCGCAGTCGACCGAGATCTCGGGCAAGCAGGACATCGCGCGCGTCGCAACCGTCTCGTCGCGCTCGACCGAGATCGGCGACGTGCTTTCCGAGGCGATCGAGAAGGTCGGCAAGGACGGCGTCGTGAACGTCGAGGAGGGCCAGACCTTCGGCCTCGAGCTCGAGTTCACCGAAGGCATGCAGTTCGACAAGGGCTACCTGTCGCCGTACATGGTGACCGACCCCGAGCGCATGGAGGCCGTGCTCGACGACCCGTACATCCTGGTCGCGAACCAGAAGATCGGTGCCGTCAAGGACCTCCTGCCCGTGCTCGAGCAGGTCATCCAGGCCGGGCGCCCGCTGCTGATCGTGGCCGAGGACGTCGAGGGCGAGTCCCTCGCGACGATCGTGGTCAACAAGCTGCGGGGCACCTTCCAGGCCGTCGCCGTCAAGGCGCCGGGCTTCGGCGATCGCCGCAAGCGCATGCTCGAGGACATCGCGATCCTCGCGGGCGGCGAAGTGATCACCGAGGAGATGGGCCTCAAGCTCGAGAACACGAAGCTCTCGCAGCTCGGTCACGCTCGCAAGGTGGTCGTCGCCAAGGACACGACGACGATCATCGACGGCGCCGGTGAGGCCGAGGCGATCAAGGGCCGCATCAAGCAGCTCAAGTCGGAGATCGAGAACACCGACTCCGACTTCGACCGCGAGAAGCTCCAGGAGCGCCTCGCGAAGCTGTCCGGCGGTGTCGCGGTCGTCAAGGTCGGTGCTGCCACCGAGACGGAGATGAAGGAGACCAAGCACCGCGTCGAGGACGCGCTGCAGGCTGCTCGCGCCGCTCTCGAGGAGGGCGTCGTGCCGGGTGGCGGTGTCGCACTGCTGAATGCAGCCGACGCGGTCAAGGACACCTTCGAGCTCGAGGGTGACGAGGCCACAGGCGCCCGCATCATCATCAAGGCGCTCGAAGAGCCCCTTCGGCAGCTGGCGACGAACGCCGGCCTCGAAGGCTCGGTCGTGGTCCAGCAGGTCCGCACGGCGAAGCCGGGCGAGGGCCTGAATGTCGACACCGGCGAGGTCACCGACCTCGTCAAGGCCGGCATCACGGATCCGACGATGGTCACCCGCTCGGCGCTCCAGAACGCCGCGTCGATCGCGAAGAACATCCTCACCACCGAGGCGATCGTCGCCGAGGCTCCGGAGAAGGCTGGTGCCGCGGTCGGCGCCGGTATGCCGGACATGGGCGGGATGATGTAGGAGCCGGATCCCTTCGGGGATTCAGCTCAGGACCGTTAAGAAGGCCGCCTACGGGCGGCCTTCTTAATGGGGCTGGGGGAGGGTGGTACGCGCGTGATATCGGCGGCCCACGGTGCAAGTTGATCCCTCGATCGAGGGAGTGGCGCCGGATCTAGAACCCGTAGCGCTGCTCCGCCCAGGGGTCGGCGTCGTTGTGGTAGCCGTAGCGTTCCCAGAAGCCGGGCTTGTCGATGCTCGAGAGTTCGATCCCGCGCAGCCACTTGGCGCTCTTCCAGAAGTACTTGCCCGGCACGACGAGCCGCAACGGGTAACCGTGGTCGGGCGTCAACGGCTCGCCGTCTGCATGCGTGACCAGCAGGGCGTTGTCGTCCTCGACGAACGACAGCGGCACGTTCGAGGTGAAGCCGGCTTCGGCGTGCGCGATCGCGAAGCGCGCCGTCGAGTGCGGCCGGGCGAGCTTCGCGAGCTCCCGCCAGTGCACGCCCTC
This sequence comes from uncultured Actinomycetes bacterium, assembly GCA_963836705.1. Classification (GTDB taxonomy): domain Bacteria; phylum Actinomycetota; class Thermoleophilia; order Gaiellales; family Gaiellaceae; genus PALSA-600. Next base: position 352,558 of record CAWIKU010000001.1, read on the forward strand.
GAACTGCGCATCGAACCGCGACCAGCGCGTGACGCAGTGGATGTCCTGCGTCGTGGCTGAGCGAGGCAGCTCGTTCAGCTGCTCCCAGCTCAGCTCCAGCTCCTGCCTCGACGTCGCCGAAGACCCGGAAGCTCCAGGTCGCGAGGTCGTCGTAGCGCGCCGCCGAGCCGGCGTGCAGCACCGGCCACTTCGCCGTCAGGTACTGCCCCGGCGGTAACCGCGCCGGGTCGTAGCCAGCCTCCCGTACCTTCCGCTCGGCCTTCGACCTGAACACGCTGTCTAGTCTAGGGAGAGATGCCTGCCGTTACGCCTGTCGCAGCGAGGAGAGCCCGCGCGTACGTGCGAGTCAAGGGCCTGGATGCGATCGACTACCTGAACCGGATGCTCTCCAAGGATGTGCCGGAAACCGGGTCGGTCGACGCGCTGCTCTTGACGCCGAAGGCGCGCGTGATCGCACCGGTGCTCGTGTGGCGCCGCGGCGACGACGACGTCCTGCTGCTGACCGAGCCCGAGCTCGGCGACGTGCTGCGCGCCCAGCTGACCAGGATGCGCTTCGCGGCGAAGTGCGAGATCGAAGCCGAGGAGCACACGTCTACGATCGTCTTCGACGCGGTGCACGGGATCCCGAACCGCGACTACGGCGTTGCCGCGGTCGAGGTGCTCGACGCAGATGTCGACGCCGTCGGGGAGGAGACGCTCGAGACGCTCCGGATCCGCGCCGCGACCCCTCGTTTCGGGAGGGAGATCGACGATCGCGTGCTACCGGCCGAAGCCGGGCTCGACGAGCGGGCGGTGTCGTTCGATAAGGGCTGCTACCCGGGGCAGGAGCCGATCGCGCGCCAGCGCTACCGCGGCAAGGTCAATCGCCGCCTGCGCGTGCTCGAGGTCGACGGCGCAGCGGCCGCGGCCGAGACGCCCGTCGTGTACGGCGAGAAGGAGGTCGGCCGCGTGACGAGCGCCGTGCCGGGACTCGCGCTCGCGTACGTGCGCGTCGAGGTGCCGGACGACGCGGAGCTCAGCGTCGGCTCGGCAAGCGCCCGGCTACACTGACCGTTCCCTCGCGCCCGTAGCTCAGGGGATAGAGCGCTGCCCTGCGGAGGCAGAGGTCGCAAGTTCGAATCTTGCCGGGCGCATGTCGCGCACCTCTGCTGACCGAGCTGACACCTTCGGTGCCAGAGGTGACCGGCGTCCTTCGAATCTCCTAGCGCTGAGCGCTGTGCTGTGCCGACAGGCAGAGGTCGCGAGTTCGAATCTTGCCGGGCGCATGTTCGGCGCACCTCCGGCCGAGCTGACACCTTCGGTGCCAGAAGTTGACTGGCGTCCCCTTCGAATCTCCTAGCGCTGAGCGCTGTGCTGTGCCGACAGGCAGAGGTTGCAAGTTCGAATCTTGCCGGGCGCGTGGCGTGAACGCGGGTCGGTGAGTGTGCGGCGCTTCGCCACCGTGATTGCCTGCGCGACCGGCGTGACGGATACTCGCGGCGGTGGTCGGATTTCTGCGGCGGCAGTACCTGGTGCTCCTGGCGGGCGCCTGCTTGTTCTTCGGCCTGGCAACGGCTGTGAGCCCGGCGGAAGGCCTCAACCCGGTCGCGGCCGAGAACTTGCGACCGGGCACGCCCGGGTGGCTGGGAAAGCCGGCCAGTCGACCTGCGATCGAGGTCTACGCGTCGTCGTCCGACGCGGTCGCCGGGGACCGTCTCGCGGTCCACGTCGCAACCGATCCGGCTGCGCGCTACCGGGTGGAGATCTACCGACTCGGCTGGTACGGCGGGATCGGCGCCCGCAGAGTGGCTTGCAGTCCGGCCTGCGCGGGTGCCGAGGCGGGTAGCCCCGAGCCGAGTCCCGCTCCGGATGCGACCGGTTTTGTCGACGCCGGCTGGCCGGTCACGGACGCCTTCCATGTCGGCAGCAAGTGGGTCTCGGGCTACTACCTCGTCAAGGCAGTGCTGATGAACGGATCGCAAGCGGGGAGATCGGCTAGCACGTATGTCGTCGTGCGCTCAGCCGTCGACGACGCGCGGATGCTCGTCCAGGTGCCGGTCAATACGTGGCAGGCCTACAACGGGTGGGGCGGGAAGAGCCTCTACCCGTTCTCGAGCAGCGACGGCAGCCAGGCCATCCGCGTGTCGTTCAACCGGCCGTACGACTGGACGCTGCCGGGCGGCCAGGGGCCGCTCGGGTGGGAGCTGCCGCTCGTCCGATTCATCGAACGAAACGGTTACGACGTCTCGTATCAATCCGATGTCTACACCAGCTACCACCACCGCTCGCTGCTGCGGCACCGGCTGATCGTCGTTGCCGGGCATGACGAGTACTGGACGCACGCGATGCGTGACATGTTCGACGCCGCGCGCGACGCCGGCGTCAACCTCGCGTTCATGGGGGCCAATGCTGCGTACTGGCAGGTCCGGCTGCAGGATCGCGGTCGCACGATCCTGGCCTACAAGTCGATGTACGACCCGAACCCGGACACGTCGCGGAAGACGGCCATGTTCCGCGAGCTGATCCCACCCCGGCTCGAGTGCGCATTGCTCGGGATCCAGTCTCAGGGCGTCGGGCTCCACTGGCCGCCCGGTGACTACACGGTCGCGGCAACGGCTTTCAAGAGCCCATGGCTCCGTAAGACAGGCTTTCATCGCGGCGATGTGATCCGCGGCATCGTCAGCGTCGAGAGCGACACGATTCCGGGCGATCAGTCTGCAGCGTCGTCGTGCGGGAACGCGCTGACGGTTCTGTTCCACCGCGAGCACGGTGGCGATAAGGACGGTAATGCCGACGCGACGGTCTACACGACGCCCGGAGGCGCCCGGGTCTTCGCGTCCGGCTCACACCAGTTCTCATGGGCGCTCGATGATCTCGCGTCCAATCCCGACCAGGGACACGGGTTCGTCGACGCCCGCATGCAGCGCTTCGTGCGCAACATGTTCGACGATCTCGCCGGTTGAGCGCGGCCTAGCTGTTCGTCGTCGCTGCGATCGTGTCCTCGCCGATCGCGTGGATCACGTCCTGCCGCTCGAGCAGCCGACGGATCTGCTCGGGAGTCAGCCTGTTCGTGACGTAGTGATCCTCGAGGATCTCGGCGAGTGTCCGGCCGCGGTGGTGCTCGCGGATCACGTACTGCGCGGCTCGCTCCTCCTTCTGCGAGCCGCCGCGCAGGAAGGAGAACGCGCCGGTCACTGCGTCGCGGAGGCCCATCGGCGCGATTGTATAGTCGGTCGGGTGAAGAGCCCCGCGGTCGCCGGGCGGTTCGCCGAACGCGTCGTGCAGGGTCGCGACGACGGCGGTAGCCCCGAGCGGGTGGTCATCTGGATCGAGCGCCGGGCGGGTGCCGTCTGGGCCGTCGGCCGGCAGGTCAATCCCCAGCACCGGGAGACGGAGGAGCCTCGCACCGACGACTACGTGTGGGAGGGCTACGAGCTCGACGACTGCCTCGCCGCGGCGAACGCTGCGCTCGAGGACGATGCCGTCGTCTCCGAGGACGACGGCGCAACCGAGAAGATCCACCCGTTCCGCCGCGACGAGCTCCTGGCTCCCCTCGAGCGCTTCTTCTTCGGCCGTTAGCCAACCCTCCTAGCCGTCAGGCCACTCGAGGTTGGCGTCCGGAATCGGGTCGCCGTGCGGGTCATGTGTCGGGAAGCCGAGCGCGCGGTCGATGCGCGCCTCGAGCTCCTCCGAGATGACGTGCTCGAGGCGGTCCGCCTCGTCGTGAACGTCGTCGACGTGCAGTCCGAGTGTCTCCGCCAGGTACAGCTCCAGCAGGCGGTGATGCCGGATCACCTCGAGTGCGACGCGCTCGCCCGACGCGGTCAAGCGCGTGCCCCGGTACTTCTCATGCTCCAGCAGGTCGAGCGCCGTCAGCTTCTTGACCATCGCAGAGGCCGAGGCTGGTGAGACCGACAGGTCCTTTGCGAGCGCAGTGATCGAGACGCGGTCCCCGGCCACCTGCAGCTTGTAGACGCTCTTCAGATAGTCCTGGATCGACTCGGAAAGCGGGGCTCGGCTCATGGGCGGAGGGTAACGTGGCGCGCGTGCCGATCCAGGTGGGACACAGCGCCGACCCAGACGATGCGTTCATGGTCTGGGCGCTGGAGGCGGGGAAGGTCGACGCGCGAGGCCTCGACCTCGTGCCCGTCGCGGCCGACATCCAGACGCTCAACGACTGGGCGGTCGAAGGCCGGCTCGAGGTGACGGCGCTCTCGGCCGGCGCGTATCCCGCGGTCGCAGACCGCTATTTGCTCCTGACGCACGGGGCGTCCTTCGGCGAGGGCTACGGCCCGATCGTCGTCGCTCGACAGCAACTCGACCGCGACGAGCTTCGGCGCGTCGAGATCGTCACGCCGGGACCGCTGACGACAGCGAGCCGGGTGTTGCGGCTCGCCCTTGGCGACGAGATCCGGACGCGCGACCTCCCCTTCGATCAGGTGCTCGACGAGGTGACCTCCGGGCGCGCCGACGCGGGGCTGTTGATCCACGAAGGACAACTGACGTTCGCAGACGCGGGCCTGCACAAGCTGCTCGACCTTGGCGTCTGGTGGCAGGCGGAGATGAACCTGCCGCTGCCGCTCGGGGTGGTCGCGGCGCGCCGCGACCTCGCGCAGATCGCCGACGTCTCCGCCGTCCTCCGCGAATCGATCCAAGCCGGGCTCGCGAACCGTGACGAGGCGCTCGCGTACGCGATGACCTTCGGTCGTGGCATCGACGCCTCGACCGCCGACGAGTTCGTCTCGATGTACGTCAACGACCTGACGCTCGAGATGGGCGACGTCGGGCGCAGCGCGATCACGCGCCTGCTCGGCTCCGAGCCGGAGTTCGTCGCATGAGCACCCGGGCCGTGATCCTCTCTGCGGTTCGCACACCGGTCGGCCGGTACGGCGGTGCGCTGGCCGCGGTGCGCCCCGACGATCTCGCGGCGATCGCCGTCCGGGCCGCGGTCGAGCGGGCGGGGGTGCCCGAGGGCGAGATCGAGGACGTGTGGCTCGGCTGCGCGAACCAGGCGGGCGAGGACAACCGCAACGTCGCACGGATGGCTGTGCTGCTCGCCGGCCTCCCGGATTCCGTGGGCGGTGTCACCGTCAACCGGTTGTGCGCCTCCGGGCTCGCCGCGATCGTCGGCGCCTGCCATGCGGTGGTCGCTGGTGACGGCGACCTCTTCGTAGCCGGTGGCGTCGAGTCGATGACGCGGGCGCCGCTCGTGACGGCGAAGCCGGAGCAGCCGTTTCCGCGAGGCGACCGCCAGCTCTACGACACGACGCTCGGCTGGCGCTTCCCAAATCCGCGGCTCGAAGAGCAATTCCCGCTCGAGGCGATGGGTGAGACCGGCGAGAACGTCGCCGAGCGCTGGGACGTGTCGCGCGAGGTGCAGGACGCCTTCGCGCTGCGTTCGCAGCAGCGTTGGGCCGACGCAGCCGAAGCCGGCCGCTTCGACGACGAGCTCGTGCCCGTCGGCGACTTCGTCCGCGATGAGCACCCGCGCCCCGACACGTCCGCCGACAAGCTCGCGACGCTCCGCCCCGCGTTCCGGCCCCGCGGCACGGTGACGGCCGGCAACTCGTCGGGGCTGAGCGACGGCGCGGCTGCGGTCGTCGTCGCATCCGAGGAGAAGGCCCGCGAGCTCGGGATTGTTCCCCTCGGCGTGTTCGTCGGCTCTGCGGTCGCCGGTGTCGATCCGCGCGTGATGGGCATCGGGCCGGTGCCGGCGGTGCGCAAGCTGCTCGCGCGGACGAACCTGACCGTCGAGGACCTCGACCTGGTCGAGCTGAACGAGGCGTTCGCCTCGCAGTCGCTCGCGGTCGTGCGCGACCTCGGGCTCGACGAGGGCCGGGTGAACGTGAACGGCGGCGCGATCGCGATCGGGCACCCGCTCGGGATGAGCGGCGCCCGCCTGACCGTGACGCTGCTGCACGAGCTGCGCCGCCGGCGCGGCCGTTACGGCGTGGCGACGATGTGCGTCGGCGTCGGCCAGGGCCAGGCCGCTCTGTTCGAGCGGGGCGACGTGTGAACCACGCCGAGCGCTACCTCGTCCTCGGCCTTCGTCTCGGCAAGCATGTCGACGGGCTCGTCGACGCCTACTACGGCCCGCCGGAGCTGCAGGCCCAGGTCGACGCCGAGAAAACGGTCGATGCCGCGCAGCTCGCCGCCGACGCCGACGACCTCCTGGGGGAGCTCGCCGACGGTTGGCTGCACGATCAGGTGCGCGGCTGCGCCACCTACGCGCACGTACTCGCCGGCGACGACCTGTCGTACGCCGACGAGGTCGAAGGGTGCTACGGCGTCAGGCCGGCGAAGACGCCGGTGAGCGTCTACGAGGCCGCTCACGCCGAGCTCGACGCGCTCCTGCCGGGCGACGGCTCCCTCTACGAGCGCCGGCAGGCCTGGCGAGACGGTCAGCTCGTCGACGGCGCGCGCGCCGTGGCCGTGCTTCGCGACCTGCTGCCCCTGATGCGCGAGCGCACGGCGGCGGTCGTCGCGCTGCCGGCGGGGGAGCAGCCGAGCGTCGAGCCGGTCAGCGACGAGCCATGGTGGGCGTTCAACTACTACCTCGGCAATCTGCGCAGTCGTGTCGTCCTGAACGTCGACGTGCCGACCACCGGTCGTGACCTGATCCACCTCGCGGCTCACGAGGTGTACCCCGGGCATCACACCGAGCATGCGGTCAAGGAGCAGCTGCTCGTCCGCGAGCTGGGTGCGATCGAAGAGGCGATTCAGCTCGTGCCGACGCCGCAGGCGGTGCTCAGCGAAGGGATCGCCGAGGTGGGCGCGGAGATAGTGCTCGCCGACGGGGGCTACGACGACGCGTACGGGGTCCTCGCGCGGCACGGGATCGAGCTCGATGCGGAGTTGACCGAGCAGATCGCGACCGCGGCCGAGCCGCTCGGCACGGTCGGCCTCGACGCCGCGCTGATGCTCCACGCCGACGGCGCCTCGCCCGAGGAGGCGCAGGCGTATATCGAGCGGTGGCGGCTCGTTCCGCCCGAGCAGGCGAAGCACGGCGTGCGTTTCGCGACCGATCCGACGTGGCGCGCCTACGTGATCACCTACTCGGCGGGGCTCGAACTCTGCCGCGCCTACGTTGGCGGCGAAGCGGCGCGGTTTCACCGCCTGCTCACCGAGCACGTCCGGATCGGCGAACTGACCGCAAGCTAGCTGCGCCTCGGTAGATTTCGGGCATGGCGGTCGCCACCCAGCGGGAGTACGGCCTCCATATCGACGGTGAGACCGTGGAACCGGCAGCGGGGGAGATGCGCGAACTGCGGGAGCCGGCGACCGGCGACCTGCTGGCGCGCGCCGCGATGGGCGGCGAGGCCGATGTCGACCGCGCCGTCGCAGCCGCGCGAGCCGCCGTCGAGGGGCCTTGGGGCAAGACGCCCGCAACCGAACGCTCGCGGCTGCTGCACGCGCTCGCGGATGCCATCGCGGCGAACCGCAAGGAGCTCGCCGAGCTCGAAGCGCGAAACGTCGGCAAGGCGATCTCGTCGGTCAAGGCGGAGGTCGCCGGCGCAACCGAGAACTTCCGCTACTTCGCGTCGGCAACGGCGTCGATCGCCGGGCGCTCGAACCCGATCGGCGGCTCGTTGCTCTTCTACTCACAGAAGGAGCCGGTCGGCGTCGCCGCCCAGATCGTGCCGTGGAACTACCCGCTGCTGATGGCGACCTGGAAGCTCGCGCCTGCCCTCGCCGCCGGCTGCGCCGTGGTCCTCAAGCCGGATCCGCTGACGCCGCTCTCGGTCCTGCGGATCGCCGAGCTCGCGGCCGAGGTCGGCTTCCCCGCCGGTGCGATCAACATCGTCCCGGGCGACGGCCCGACGCTCGGCACGTACCTCGTCGCCCACCCGGGCGTCGACAAGGTGGCGTTCACCGGCTCGACCAGGACGGGCGGCGCGATCATGCGGCTCTGCTCCGATCCGATCAAGCGCCTGACGCTCGAGCTCGGCGGCAAGAGCCCGAACCTCGTGTTCGCCGACGCCGATCTGGCGGATGCGATTCCCGCCAGCGTCTGGGCGATCTATGCGTCGGCCGGCCAGTCCTGCGAGGCTCGCTCACGGCTGCTGGTCGAGCAGTCGATCTACGACAACGTCGTCGGCACCGTCACCGAGCTCGCTGAGAAGGTCAAGGTCGGAGATCCGCTCGACGCCGAGACGCAGATGGGCTCGCTGATCTCGAAGAGCCATCGCGAGAAGGTGCACGGGTTCGTCGACGGCGCTCGCGACGAGGGCGCCGAGGTGACGACGGGCGGTGCGACACCGGACGGCGCCGGGGCGTTCTACCCGCCGACGGTGATCGCGAAGACCGATAACTCGATTCGCGCTGCCCAGGAGGAGATCTTCGGGCCGGTCGTGACGGTGATTCCCTTCCAGGACGAGGCCGATGCCATCCGGATCGCGAACGACGTCAAGTACGGCCTGATGGCGACGGTCTGGACGGGCGACCCTGCGCGCGGCCACCGAGTCGCCGGGCGGATCAAATCCGGGACGGTCGGGATCAACATGCCCTACACCGCCTTCCCGGGGATCCCGTTCGGCGGGTACAAGCAGTCCGGCTTCGGTCGCGAGCTCGCGATCGAGGCGATCGACCTCTACCTCGAGACGAAGTCGGTGGTCACGTACACGGGTACGCGGCCGACGAACCCCTTCGGCCTGTAGCCGGTTACCGCTGGGTCATCCTGGCGGCGGGCACGTTCGCCCAGGCGACCTACTCTGCGATCTGGTTCGGCGTTGCGGTGATGGCGCCGTTCCTGCGCGATCAGTACGGGCTGACGCTCGGCGAGACGGGCGTGCTGATCTCGGCCTCGCTCGCCGGCTCCGTGCTGAGCCTGATCCCCTGGGGGTTCGCGGCAGACCGGTTCGGCGAGCGGGCGGTGCTCGTCGTCGGCGTCGGCGGTTGTGGCGCGGCCCTCATCGCCGCGTCACGCGTTCAGACGTTCCTGCCGCTGCTCCTGCTGCTGATGCTCGCCGGGTTCTCCGGTGCGAGCGTCCAGTCTGCGAGCGGGCGCGCGGTGATGGCGTGGTTCCCCGCCACGCAGCGGGGGCTCGCCCTCGGGATCAGGCAGACGGCGATCCCGATCAGCGGCTTCGCCACGTCGGTCGCGCTGCCGTCGATCGCGCGGCACGGCGGCACCAGCCTCGGCTTCGCGACGATGGGTGCGGCGTGCCTCGCCGCTGCGACCCTTGGGGGGCTTGTCCTCCGGGAAGGCGCTGCGCCCCCCCCGGCCGAGCCGACCGACGTCGCCCCGCTCCGCGATTCGCGCATCTGGCGCGTTTCTGCCGGCAGCGCGCTCGTGATCGCGCCACAGATGTGCGTCGTCGGATTCACCGTCCTCTTCCTGCACGACCATCGCGGGATGACGCCGGGCAGGGCCGCGGCAGTGCTCGCCGTCGTGCAAGCGCTCGGGATCGCCGCTCGCATCGGTGCGGGCTATTGGTCGGACAGTGTCGGCAGCCGATTGCGCCCCCTGCGTACGATCGCGCTCGCGGTCGCGATCGCCGTCGGCCTGACCGGCGTGTTGCTCGGCGCCCCGCTCCTCGTGCTCATCCCGACCCTCGTGTCGGCCGGTGTGCTGGCGATGAGCTGGAACGGCCTCTCGTTCGCAGCCGCAATCGAGTTGGCCGGCTACCGGCGAAGCGGCGCGGCGATCGGCCTGCAGCAGACGCTGCTGAACGGCTCCGGCGCGCTCTACCCCGCCCTGTTCGGCCTGCTCGTGGCCGCGACCTCGTGGCGCCTCGGCTTCCTCGCGGTCGCGCTCTTCCCGCTCGCGGGCTGGCGCGTGCTGCGAGCATCGCCGGGATGAGCGTGCTGGAGCGCCTCGACGCGATCTATGGGATCGCGCAGCATCGTGCGGGCTACTCGCCCGAGGAGGATGCCGCGCACGAGCTGGCGGCGGGCTGGATGCGGGAAGCTGGGCTCGAGGTCTCGGTCGACGAGGCGGGAACCCTCTTCGGCAGGCGCGGCGAGGCTCGGGTGTGGTCGGGGTCGCATCTCGACAGCGTTCCGACCGGCGGGCGCTTCGACGGCGCACTCGGCGTCGTCGCGGCGATCGAGGCGGCGGCGCGCCTCCCGGCTGCACCGCTCGCGGTCGTCGCGTTCCGGGCGGAGGAGACGGGGCCGATGAGCAGCAGGCGGCTGACCGAGCTACCGGACGCGTTCCTCGAGGTGCACATCGAGCAGGGGCCCGTACTCGCGCTCGCGGACGAGCCGCTCGGCGTCGTGACGGCGATCGCGGGGCAGGCGCGCGGAGCGAAGGTGTTCGAGGGCCGTGCCGACCACGCCGGGACGACACCGATGGACGCGAGGCAGGACGCGCTCGTCGCTGCAGCACGGTTCGTCCTGCACGTCCGCGACTCGGCGCGGGCGGGCACGGTCGCGACCGTCGGTGCGATCGAGGTGGCGCCGAACGCGACGAACGTCGTGCCCGCCCGAGTCACGGTGTCGGTCGACGCCCGCTCGGCCGACGGGGCGTCGCTCGACGCGTTGATCCGTGAGATCGACTTCGAGCCGGATTGGCGTCTCGACCCGGTGGCGATGAGCGACGCGTTCAGGCAGGTGCTGCCCGACGCGCCCAACATCGTTTCGGGCGCCGGCCACGACGCGATGGTCCTGGCGGCAGCCGGGGTGCCGACCGCGATGCTCTTCGTCCGCTCGCTGAACGGGGGCATCAGCCACCACCCCGATGAGCTTTCGAGCGAGGGCGACATCGCCCTCGCCGTCGATGCGCTGACGGCGGCACTCGATAGGCTCACCACGTGAGCAGCGAAGCTGATCCCGAGCGCGAGGTGATGGCGTGGGGCGATCTCGGCGTCGGTGCGCGAGCGCTTGCGGAGGCCGTCGCAGCCGACGGATACCACCCGGACATGATTCTCGGCATCGCGCGCGGCGGGCTGCTCGTCTGCGGTGCGCTGGGCTACGCGCTGGGGATCAAGAACACGTTCACGATGAACGTCGAGTTCTACACCGGTGTCGACGAGCGACTCGAACTGCCGATGATCCTGCCGCCCGTGCCCGACCTCGTCGACTTCGCCGACTACAAGGTGCTGATCGCCGACGACGTAGCCGACACCGGCGCCACGTTGCAACTCGTGAAGGAGTTCTGCGAGGGCAAGCTGGCCGAGGTCCGGTGCGCCGTGCTCTACGAGAAGCCGCGGTCGGAGGTCAAGTGCGAGTACGTGTGGCGGCGGACCGAGCGCTGGATCACATTCCCGTGGAGCGCAGAAGACCCCGTTCTGCAGGCTGTTTCGTAGCACCCCTGGAAGCCCTCCGGAAGGTCGGATAGATTCGACCGCACCCCCCCGGAACACCAGCTTCAAGGAGAGGAGCACATTGTCCAAGAGGAAGCTCGCGTTCGCCGCGATCCTGCTCGCGCTCGCGGCGATCGCCGTCGTCCTATCGGTCGGGACGTCACCCGGCACGGCGAAGTCGAACAGTCCCTTCAAGGCCGCCTGGATCTACGTCGGCCCGCACAACGACGGCGGCTGGTCGCAGGCTCACGACCAGGGCCGGCTCGCAGTGCAGAAGGCACTCGGCTCGAAAGTGCAGACCACCTACAAGGAGAACGTCCCGGAGGGCCCCCAGGTCGCCCAGGTGATCGACAGCCTGATCCGGGACGGCAACAAGATCATCTTCGCCACGTCGTTCGGCTACCAGCCGGCGATGGCGGCGGCGGCGAAGAAGAACCCGGACGTCAAGTTCGAGATGGCGACCGGCACGATCGTCCAGCCCAACATGGCCGAGTACTACGGCGCGGGCGAAGACGCGATCTACCTCTCCGGCATCGCCGCGGGTGCAGCGACCAAGACCGGCACCGTCGGCTACGTCGTCCCGTTTGCCATCCCGGAGGTGATCCGGCACACGAACGCGTTCACCCTCGGCGTCCAGAAGGCTCATCCCGGCGCGAAGGTGAAGATCATCTGGACCAACTCCTGGTTCGCTCCTGACAAGGAGAAGAAGGCGGCCGAGAACCTCCATTCGGCCGGTGCCGACGTGATCGGCCAGAACGTCGACAGCCCCGCGGCGGGACAGTACGCCGAGTCCGCCAAGGTGCCCTGGGTCGGGTACGACTCGAACGCCCGGAAGTTCGCCAAGAACTCCTGGCTCACGGCCGCGATCTACAACTGGGGGCCGTACTACACGAAGCGGGTCGAGGCCGCGATGAACGGCACGTGGAAGACCGGCTTCTACTACGGCAGCCTCAAGGATGGGTTCACGCTGCTCGCACCGTACGGAGCGGCTGTCTCCAAGGCCACGAAGGCGCTGATCGCCAAACAGCGGGCGCTGATCGTCAGCGGCAAGTGGAACGAGTTCACCGGTCCGCTCTACGACCAGAGCGGCAAGCTGCGGGTCAAGGCCGGCCAGCGGCTGACCGTGAACCAGCTCTACTCGATCAACTGGCTCGTCAAGGGCGTCATCGGAAGCCCGAAGGGCTAGGACGACAACCTCTGGGAGCGGGCGAGGTCCTCGGGGCCTCGCCCGCCCAGTCCCTCTATGTCGGCAGCCGTCTCGCTCAGGGGCATCACCAAGCGGTTCCCCGGCGTCGTCGCCAACGACGGTGTCGAGTTCGAGGCCGCCGAGGGCGAGGTCCACGCCCTGCTCGGCGAGAACGGTGCGGGCAAGTCGACGCTCTCGAACATCCTGACCGGGCTGTACCGACCCGACGCCGGCGAGATCTTCCTCTACGGCCGGCCCGTCACGTTCTCGTCGCCGCGCGACGCGCTCGATGCGGGCGTCGGAATGGTGCACCAGCACTTCCGGCTCGTGCCGCCGTTCACCGTCGCCGAGAACGTGATCCTCGGCGACCATCGCGGCGAAGGCCGGAAGTTCATCGTCCACCCGCGCCGCATCGAACGGCATGTCGCCGAGCTCGGGTCCCGCTACCGGATCGCGGTCGATCCGGCAGCTCGCGTCTGGCAGCTGTCGCTCGGCGAGCAACAGCGGGTCGAGATCCTGAAGGCGCTCTACCGCGACGCGCGCGTCTTGATCCTCGACGAGCCGACCGCGGTGCTCACACCGCAGGAGGCGGCGTCGCTGTTCGAGACGCTGCGCGTGATGGCGGACGAGGGCCGCACGATCATCTTCATCTCCCACAAGCTGCATGAGGTGAGCGCGGTCTCCGACCGCGTGACGGTGTTGCGCGACGGCAAGACCGTCGCGACTGTCGACACGGCCGGTGCGACCCCGCGCTCGCTGGCGTCGTTGATGGTCGGCCGCGAGATCGCGGGAACGACGCGCGTCGAGAGGGCCGGCCGCACGGATGACCCGGTGCTCGAGGTCGACGATCTCTGGGCCGAGGGCGACCGTGGCGGCGACGCGCTGCGCGGTGTCTCGCTCACGCTTTGCGCCGGCGAGATCCTCGGGATCGCCGGCGTCGCCGGCAACGGCCAGCGTGAGCTCGCAGAGACGCTCACCGGGATGCGGCCCACCGCGCGCGGGAGCGTCATCGTGCAAGGGCGCCGCCTGCGAGGCGGCGACGCACGCCACGCGATCCGCGCCGGTGTCGCGCACGTCCCCGAAGACCGGCTTCGCACCGGCGTCGCGCCGTCGCTCTCGATTGCCTCGAATGTCGTGCTCAAGTCCTACCGAAGCCGGCGCCTCGCATTCGGCCCGCTGCTCCGGCTGCGAGTGATCCGCGAGCACGCGGCGGCGTTGATCAAGCGCTATGACGTCCGAGGCGGCGGGCCCGGTCTGCCGGCCCGCCAGCTCTCCGGCGGCAACCTGCAGAAGGTCGTGCTCGCGCGCGAGTTCGAGGGTGAGCCGCGGGTGCTCGTCGTAGCCTCGCCGACTCGGGGTCTCGACGTCGCGGCGATCGAGACGGTGCATCGCTACCTGCGCGACGCGGCCGTGGGCGGCGTCGGCGTGCTGTTGATCTCGGAGGACCTCGACGAGATCCTCGCCCTGTCGGACCGCGTTGCCGTCATGTACGAGGGCGCGCTCGCCGGCGAAGTGTCCGCGGACGTCGCGACCGTCGAGGAGATCGGCCTGCTGATGGCAGGCGGCGCGGCCGCATGATCCGCATCGAGCGTCGGCTCACGCGTCCGCGCTGGCTCGTCGTAGCGGTGCCGGTCGGCTCGATCGTCGTTGCGGCGGGCGTGATGACCGTCGTCCTGTTGGCGACACACCACGCCCCCGGCCACACCTTCCGGCGCCTGTTCGATTCCGGGTTCGTCGGTGAGCAGGCGTTGAACGCCACGTTCATCTCGGCAACTCCGCTCATCTTCACCGGTCTGTGCGCAGCGGTCGCATTTCGCATGCAGCTCTTCAACATCGGCGGCGAGGGCCAGCTCTACGCCGGTGCGATCCTCGGCGCGGCGGCGGGAATCGCGCTCGGCAATCACTCCGGCTGGCTGTCGATTCCCGCGATGATCGCAGCCGGAGCGATCGGCGGTGCAGCGCTCGCCCTCGTGCCCGCGATCCTCCGTGCCTACTGCTCGACCAACGAGATCATCACGTCGCTGATGCTCAACTACGTGGCCGCGCTCGTCATCAACTACCTGATCTTCGACAGCGAGTCGTACTGGCGGGACACCTCGAGCCCGACCGCCAAGGTGTTCCCGCAGGGCAAGAACCTGCCGGAGGCCGCCACCTGGCCCGCCGCCCACGTCGGCTCGCTGGTGCTGCCTTTCGGCTTGTTGCTCGGCATCGTGATCGCCGCCCTGATCTGGGTGCTGTACACACGCACCCGGTTCGGGTTCGAGGTGCAGGTGATCGGCGACTCCCCGCGAGCGGCGTCGTACGCCGGCATGAGGACGCGACGAAAGATCCTCGCGGTGATGGCGCTCTCCGGTGCAGTCGCCGGGATCGGCGGTGCGTCCCAGGACGGCGACTTCCGGCACACGCTCGACCCGCGCGGCCTGACCACCGCGGGGTACGGCTACGCCGGCATCGTGATCGCGGCGCTCGCGCGGTACAACCCGTTCGCGGTCTGCCTCGTCGCCTTCCTGGTCGGCGGGCTCCAGAACGCGGGTTACACGCTGCAGGGTGCGGACTTCCCGTCCGGGCTGGTGGGCGTCATGCAGGGTCTGATCCTGTTCTGTGCGCTCGGCGGTGAGCTGCTCGTTCGCTATCGCATCCGGTTCGCCCGCCGCTCGCATAGCGTCGAGGCGCACGCGTGATCCTCGCGGCCGGCGGCATCAACAACTCGGTGCTGGTCGTCGTGCTTGCGTCGGCCGTGGTCTACGGCACACCGCTGCTCTTCGCCGCACTCGGCGAGCTGCTCACCGAGCGCTCCGGCGTTCTCAACCTCGGGGTGGAGGGGATGATGCTCGTCGGCGCGGTGCTGGGGTTCTGGGGCGTCCAGCGCACCGGTTCGCTGCCGCTCGCGATCGGCGTCGCCGCCATCGCAGGAGCGGCGATGGCAGCGATCCACGCGTTCCTCGTCGTCACGCTGCGCGCGAACCAGATCGTCTCCGGGCTGGCGTTGACGATCTTCGCCGGCGCGGCCGGCCTGTCGTCCTACCTCGGCAACGACCTGAATCTCGCCGACCAGCCTGCGCGGCACTCGTTCAGCCCATTCCTGCCGCACGGTTGGCAGACGGCGCCGGTCGTCGGCCCGATCCTGTTCACGCAGTCGGCGCTCGTCTACGCGTCGTGGCTGTGCGTCGCCCTCGTCGCGGTCTACCTGAACCGGACGCGCCTCGGTCTGAACGTCCGGGCGGTCGGCGAGTCGCCCGACGCGGCCGACGCGATGGGCATCAACGTCGCCGCCTATCGGTACGGGCACACGATGGTGGGCGGGGCGTTCGCCGGTGTCGGCGGAGCCTGCTTCTCGCTCGCGATCACGCCGCAGTGGGTGGACGGGCTGACCGCGGGCGCCGGCTGGATCGCGATCGCGCTCGTCATCTTCGCGTTCTGGCGGCCGGCCTTGTGCCTGGTCGGCGCGTATCTTTTCGGCGCCTTCTCCGGCATCCCGTTCACCTTCCAGGCCCGCGGCATCTTGACCGGAATCCCACCCGAGTTGTTCCAGGCACTCCCGTACGTGATGACGATCGTCGTGCTGGTGCTGGTCTCGACCGCCGGAGCTCGCCGCCGCCTCGGTGCGCCGGCGGCACTCGGAACGCCCTACGTGCGCGAGGAGCGCTAGCCGTGAGCTTCGCCGTGCCGGCGGAGTCGTACGACCGCTTCATGGGCCGGTACTCGACGCTGCTCGCGCCGCTGTTCGCCGAGTTCGCCGGCATTCACCACGGGCTTAGCGTCCTCGACGTCGGCTGCGGGCCGGGCGCCCTGACGGGCGAGCTCGTGGCACGGCTCGGCGATCAGAGCGTCGCCGCCGTCGATCCGTCGGAGCCGTTCGTCGCCGCGATCGCCTCGCGCTACCCCGGCGTGCGGGTCGAACGAGCGGGGGCCGAGGCCGTCCCGTTCGACGATGGCGAGTTCGACGCGGCGCTCGCACAGCTCGTCGTCCACTTCATGACCGATCCCGTCCTCGGGTTGCGGGAGATGGCACGCGTCACTCGCCACGCCGGAGTCGTCGCCGCCTGCGTCTGGGATCACGCAGGCGGGCAGACGCCGATTTCCGCATTCTGGGCCGCGGCACGGGATCTCGATCCGGACCTGGTCGACGAGTCGGGCCTGCCCGGCGCACGTCAGGGGCACCTCTCAGAGCTCTTCCGCGCCGCAGGCCTCGGTACGGTCGAGGAGTCTCTGCTCTCCGTCGAGCTCGCACACGCGAGCTTCGACGACTGGTGGGAGCCGCTGACGCTCGGGGTCGGCCCGGCGGGCGCCTACGTCGCCACGCTCGACCGCGACCGGCGCGCCACACTCCGTGAGCACTGCCGCTCGAGGCTGCCAGGGCAACCGTTGATCGTGACCGCGCGGGCCTGGGCCGCGCGCGGCCGTGTCTGACAAAGGGGGCTTGCATGACCGAGAAGGATCGGCATTCCGTCAGAGGACCGGGGTTCGTCGTGCTCCGTCATCTCGGTGGTGACGACTGGCGGCTCGTCGGGGAAGCCGAGCGTGCGCCGGGGCGGACCGCCCGAGCCGCCCGCGCCCAGGCGATCCTCGATGCGACCAACGGGACGGCGCGCGATGGTGAGGTCTACGCGGCGGTGCTCAGGAGCGAGTGGCGGATCGCCCTCGACTGCTGATCACGCCGGCTCAGCGATTCCCGCCGAGCCAGCGGGAGAGCCGCGTCGTCAGTGACGGCTTCTCCCGGTCCGGTCGGAAGACGGTCTCGGGGGGCGCGGCCTCGAACGGCTCGAGCGTCGCCGTGTCGGCGATCGTCAACGTGACCTGGCCGACGAAGATTGCCCCCACGACCTCACCGGGGACGTACCGGACCTGCGGGTCGCCCGTCGTCGTGACCGCGAGGCCGTCGAAGATGTCGTGCTCTGGGTCGCCCGCGACCTGGGTCACCGTGCCGATCGCGCCGCCGTCGGCTGCGACGACGTTCCAGCCTGGTTCGATCTGCAGCCAGGAGACGCGGTCGGCCATGGGAGGCCACGCTAGCATCGCGGTGTTGCGGGCGCGCGCGTGGCCCGTGGAGAAGACGTCCCGGTTGCTGAGAACATCTCCCCTCCGGAGCCCGTGCGGCCGGCTCCCGACGTGAACCGGCCGCGTAGGCGTGATGCCGGGATCGTGGGGCTCGTCGCGCTGGTCGGCGCCTCGACGATCGCGCACTGGCTCGCCGGCCGCCGGCTCGACGGCCTGTGGATCCTGCCCGACGAGGGGGTCTACGCCCAGCGGGCGCTCGATCTGTGGCGGCACGGCTCGCTGCCGCTGCTGCACGGTGCGGGAGCCGGGTACGGCGTGCTCTACCCGCTGCTCGCCGGCGGGCCGCTGTCGGTCGGCAGCGCGGCGCACGGCTACGCACTGCTGAAGCCCGTGCAGGCGTTCGTGGTCTCGCTCGCGGCCGTCCCGGTATTCGTGTTCGGCAGGAGGCTGATGCCGAGCGGTTACGCCTTCGTCGCGGCGGCGCTCACCGTTGCGTCGCCCCTTCTTCTCTATTCCGGGCTCGTGATGACGGAGGTGCTCTTCTATCCGGTCGCAACCGTGGCTCTGCTCGCGATCGCTGCGGCGATCGCGGCCGGCACGATCCAGGCACAGGCGCTCGCACTCGTCGCCATCCTCGCGGCGGCACTGACCCGGCCGCAGGCGGTCGTCTTCGTCGCCGTGCTCGCACTGGCGGTCCTGGTCGATGCCGCAGCCGCCCGCGATCGCTCACGCTTGCGCGCGTTCTGGCCCACATGGGTGGTCGCCGCCGTGGCGGTCGTGACGCTCGCCGCCGTTCCGGGGCTCGTCGGCTCCTACTCGGAAGCCGTTCGCGGTTCGTACCCGCTCGCTGCAGGCTTGCGGCTGAGCTTCGAGCACCTGTCCTTCATCGCACTGGCGACGGGGCTCGTGCCGTTCGCGGCCCTCGTGCTGTTGTCCGCCGAGGCGGCTCGGGGCCGCGAGCGAGAGCCGCTCGCCCGGGCGTTCCTCGCCGTGAGCGTGACGACCTGCGTCGTCGTCTCGTTGCAGGTCGGGTTCTTCGCGGCGCGCTTTGCGCCGCATCTGCTCGGACGCGATCTCGCCGCGCTGCCACCGCTCCTCTTCCTCGGTTTCGCGCTCTGGCTGGCCCGTGGCGCGCCGCGCACGGCTCTCTCCGGTTCGCTCGCTGCGTTCGTCGTCCTCGCGCTCGTGCTGCTGACGCCATGGAACAGCCTGGCCGTCCCGGAGGCGTTTGCCGACAGCTTCGACTTGCTGCTGGTCGCCCGCGTACATGGGCACGCGCCCGCCGACGTGGTGACGGTGTTCGCGCTGGCGATGGCGGCGCTGCTCGTCGTCTTGCCGCGTCGCGCCCGCCTCGTCTCGGCAGCGGCCGTGTTCGCCGTGCTCGTCCTCGCCTCGGTGGTTGCCGCGAACGAGCTGGCGGGCGCCGTCACCGGCGCCCAGACCGTCCTCGGGCCCGACCGGAGCTGGATCGACACCGCCGTGCGAGGGAAGGTCGCCTACCTCTACGCCGGAGAGCAGTTCTGGAACGTCGCGTGGCAGGAGCAGTTCTGGAACCGGCGGATCGACCGCGTCTACTCGGTGGAGCCAACTGCGGTTCCGGGCGCGCTGCGCCAGACTCCGGTCCGGGTCAGCCGTGAGGGGTACCTCCCGATCGGCGAGGACTACGTGGTTGCCGCCGACCGGCTCGAGTTCGTCGGCTCGCCGGTGGCCCACCTTCCCCAGACGGGGCTCGACGTGAGCGGTCTGACGCTCTGGCGGCTCGCCCGGCCGGCGCGTCTGTCGCTGGTCGAGAACGGTGTCCAGCCGAACGGCGACATCACGCACCCCGCGAAGCTCACGGTGTACGGCTGCGCCGACGGCCGACTCGAGCTGACGTTGCTGCCGAAGGCGACGAACGTCCTGCGGATCCTGCTCAACGGCCGGCTTGCGTTGCGGCAGGTGATCGGCGGCCGCGACTCGTGGCACGCGACGGTGCCGGTGCCGCCGACCGAGAAGTCCGCGCGGTGCACGTTCACGATCGTTCCCGCGCCCTTGCTCGGCTCGACGAAAATCGCCTTCGTCCGCGGACCGGCCACCGCCGGCTGACGCGCGAGCCCGGTCCGCCAGGCGAACCAGGCTCGCGTTGAGACGTGCGCTACGTCAGCGCGGAGCGACTAGCGGATACTGCTGTTCGACTTGTCGCCGGCGGCGCGCTTCTCGCTGCGCTTCTCCTTCAGCGTCTTCTGCGCGGGCTTCTTTCCCAGCCGCTTCGGCTTCTGTGAGCCCTTCATGCCGTCTCCTCCCGCGAGCGTGATCGGACCTACCTCGCGCAGGAGCCTACCCGCCGGGCCGGTGGTCCTCTCAGATCTCGCGAAACGCGATCTGCTGGGCGCCTTCCCAGAGGCAGAGCCGCCCGAGCGCCGGCAACTGCTCGGCGCCCTCGACCAGCGTCGCGAAATGGTTCGCCCAGAGGTGGCCGGCCTTCGAGGCGAAGGAGCAGTAGCCGTACGGGAAGAGCAGCTCGGTCTCGCTCTGGCCGCCCGGGTACAGCGCGAGCTCACCCGGGTGGGGATACGAGGTCGCGTTCTCGGGGCCGATCCCGAAGTCACGGTCCCCCCAGGGGATCCAGTTCGACTCGCCGCTCCAGCGGCAGTGGATGATCCGGTCGTCGAGCGGCAGGCTCGCCTTGAAGGCGGCGACCGTGTTCGGGGCGAGCTCGTCCTCCCAGCGAGCGACGAAGCGCATCCCAGCTGCCACGATCTCCAGCATCGGTCGGACCCTACCCGGCGGGACGTGAAGACGCCGCGTCTCGAACGTCTACTTGATGATCAGCGCGACCGCGATCACGCCGGCCGCGGCGACACCGAGTAGCGGCCACACGTTGAGTCCTCGCTGCCGCAGGTTGAAGTAGTGACGCGTCAGCGCCCCGATCGC
Source organism: uncultured Actinomycetes bacterium (assembly GCA_963836705.1). Taxonomy (GTDB): domain Bacteria; phylum Actinomycetota; class Thermoleophilia; order Gaiellales; family Gaiellaceae; genus PALSA-600. The sequence continues at coordinate 372,880 of CAWIKU010000001.1, forward strand.
CATCAGGGCGACCAGCACGAGCCAGCCGTTTCGCTGCGCGTACGTGAACGGAAAGTGGTTCGACAGCATCGCGAAGACGACCGGCAGCGTCAGGTAGTTGTTGTGCACCGACCGCGTCTTGCCGTCGCGGTTCCAACGCGGGTCGGGCTCCTCGCCGGCCTCCTTCGCGCGAACGAGCTTCCAGTGCGCCGGGATGATCACGAAGAAGACGTTGCCCACCATCATCGTCCCGATCATCGCGCCGACCTGCAGGAATGCGGCTCGCGGCGCGAAGAGCTCCCACGAGGCCCACGCGGAGAGGCAGATGAACGCGAATACGAGCACTGCCAACACGCCCTCGTCACTCGCGAAGGCCCGGCACAGCCCGTCGTAGACGAGCCACGCGAGCACGATGCCGGCAACCGAGATCGCGATCGCCTCCCACGGCTGCAGGTCGGCGACGGCCGGATCGATCAGGTACGACGACGCATGCGAGTAGTAGACGACGATGAACAAGCCGAAGCCCGACAACCAGGTCGTGTACGCCTCCCACTTGAACCAGTGCAGCGGCTCCGGCAGCCGCTCGGGAGCGACGCGGAACTTCTCGACACGGTAGAAGCCGCCGCCGTGCACCTCCCACGCCTCGCCGCCGACCCCACGCTTGGCGTCGTCGGGGTCCTTCGGGGACGCGAGGTGATTGTCGAGCGCGATGAAGTAGAAGGACGCGCCGATCCACGCCATCGCCGCGATCACGTGCAGCCAGCGGAACAGCAGGTTGCCCCAGCCCCACCAGTAGTCGGAGAGGGCTACGAGGAACGCCATCGGTCCACCGCGATCTGCACCAGCTCGTCGACGCCCGTCGCAAGCTCCTGCTCGCGGCTTCGCGCGAGGCGCTCGCGCAGGATCGGCACGATCTCGCGACGCGGCCTGCGGTTGACGAAGACGACGAAGCGAAACCCGAACTTCTCCTCGTAGGCGCGGTTGAGCTCTTCGAGCTCGGCGAGCACACGCGGCTCGTCATCGGTGCCCTGCTCGGACTGCGACCTCGGCGAGCTCGCTTTCGCGCCGATCGCGGGATGCGCGTCCAGCACCGCCTTCTTGTCGTTCTCGGCCAGGGCGCCCGCCACCTCGCGTGCCCGGGCGAGCGGATCGTCGAGTGCCGCGAGCTGGTCGACGAGCCGCGTGTGTCCCTCGAACAGCTCGGCGAGCTGTTCGGCGGTCAGCTGCCGCGGTAGCTCGCGCACCCGTACGACGAGATCAGAAGGGGGACGTGCACGTGACCGTTGGCGAGTGCGACCTCGAGCTCGATGCGCGTGAAGAACGGCGACGGCGGATGGAAGATCACGCGATAGGTGCCGCTCGCCCCCGAGCCGAGCGAGCCGATGCGACCGTCTTCGTCGGTCGTCCCCTCGCCGGCGAGGGCGCCGTCGGGGCCGTAGAGCTCGACGCGCACCCCGGCCGCCGGGCGACCGCGCTCGGTGTCGAGCACGTGGGTCGAGATGGTCACGCCTGCCATAGTCGCTTCGCCTGGATGCGCTGCTCGCGGGCGATCTCCTGCTCGTCGGCGCTGACGAGTGAGCCGCCACGGACGACGTCCGCGCCGCCGACGAGCAGCCGGTCGACGCTGTGCGGGCCGCTCAGCACGAGGTTCGCGACGAGGTCGTCGGCGCCGCCGAACTCGAGCCCGTCCGTGCGCCACACCGCGATGTCGGCCCGCTTGCCGATCGCCAGCGAGCCGATGTCTTCGCGCCGCAGCACCGATGCGCCGCCACGGGTCCCGAGGCGCAGGGCGTCGCGTGCGGTCATCGCCGCGCCGCCCCCGCGCCCGCGCGCGACGAGCAGCGCCTGCTTCACCTCGGCGAACAGATCGCTGCGCTCGTTCGACGCGCTGCCGTCGACACCGAGGCCCACTCGAGCACCGGCGGCGAGCAGCTCGTAGACGGGCGCAATCCCCGCCCCGAGCCTCAGATTCGACGTCGGGCAGTGCGCAACGCCGACTCCGCGGGCCGCGAAGGTCCGCACGTCGGCGTCCGAGAGGTGCACGCAGTGCGCACACCAGACGTCGTCTGAGACCCAGCCGACTCGCTCGAGGTACTCGACCGGCGAGCAGCCGAAGAGCTCGCGGCAGTAGGCGTCTTCCTCGAGGGTCTCTGCGAGGTGTGTGTGGAGCTGTAGGCCGAGCCTGCGGGCGAGCGCCGCCGACTGCTCCATCAGCTCGGTCGTGACCGAGAAAGGCGAGCAGGGCGCGACGGCGATCCCGATCAGATCGCCGTCGGCGAGTGCGGCGAGCCGTTCGGTATCCGCGAGGATGTCGTCGATCGACTCGACGAGCGAGTCGGGCGGCAGCCCTCCGTCGGACTCGCCGAGATCCATCGAGCCGCGCGACGCGACCATTCGCAGGCCGAGCTCCCGCGCGGCGCGTAGCTCCGCCTCGACGAGTCCGGCGACCCCGCGCGGGAACACGTAATGGTGGTCGAAGACGGTCGTGCAGCCCGAAAGGGCGAGCTCGGCCAGGCCGGTGCGTGCAGCGGCGTAGAGCATCTCCTCGTCGATGCGCGCCCAGACCGGATAGAGCGTCTTCAGCCAGGTGAACAGGTCTGCCTGCTGTGCCCGCGAGCGCGTGAGCGTCTGGTAGAGGTGATGGTGGGTGTTGACGAGCCCCGGCGTGACGACTGCGCCGCCGAGATCCTCGGCGCCTGGGGGCGCGGCACCGGCTCCGATCTCCGCGACGAGACCTGCCTCGATCCGCAGCCAGCCCTGGCGGTGCTCGGTCGCGTCGTCGTCGCACGTGACGATCCACGCGTTGCCGAGGATCATGCGACCGCGAGCGGCACGAGCTCGAACCGATCGACATCGACGAGCCCGCGGTCGGTGAGCTTCAGCGAGGGGATCACCGAGAGCGCGAGGAAGGCGAGGTGCTGGAACGGCGAGTCGAGCTCGCAGCCGAGCGCGCGCGCTGCTGCGGTTACTTCGCGCGCGCCGGCGACCACCTCGTCGAGCGGCGCGTCCGACAGGAGGCCGGCGACCGGCAGCGCCAGCTCCGCGAGCACGTCCGCGCCGTCCACCGCGACGATCCCGCCGCCGCGGTTCGCAAGGCGTCTGACAGCGGCGGCCATCGACGCGTCGTTCATCCCGACGACGACGACGTTGTGCGCGTCGTGCGCGACGGTCGAGGCGATCGCCCCGCGCCACAAGCCGAAGCCGCGGACGAAGCCGAGCCCGACGCGGCCGGTTCCCAGATGACGCTCGACGACTGCGATCTTTGCCAGGTCGCGCTCGGGATCGGCGATCGCCTCGCCGGCCTGCATCGTCAGCTCGTCCTCGAGCGAGTCGGTGACGATCTGGCCCGGGACGATGCCGATCACGCGCGCACGGCCGCCGCTCCACGGCACCCGGAACATCTCGGGACCGAACGCGCCGATGCGCACCGTGTGCCGGACCCAGTCGGGCACCTCGGCCCTCGGAATCTCGGCGGGAGGCGCGCCGCGCTTCAGCACCGTCTCCGGCACGAAGGTTTCCAGGTTCGGCAGGACGAGCAGGTCGGCGAGGTAGCCGGGCGCGATCGCGCCGATGTGCATCAGCCCGTGCCAGAGGGCAGGGCTGAGCGTCGCGCACACGAGCGCGTCCTCGACGGGAATCCCGAACGCCACCGCATCGCGGACCATCGAGTTGATATGGCCGTCGTCGGCGATGTGCTCGGGCTCGCGGTCGTCGGTGCAGAATGCAATCCGCGACGGCCCGTACTCGGCGAGCAGCGGGAGAAGTGCGGTGAGGTTGCGCGCTGCCGAGCCCTCGCGGATCAGGAGCCACATGCCCGCCCGCAGCCGCTCGAGACCCTCCTCCGGCGTGTACGCCTCGTGGTCGGAGCGGATCCCCGCAGCCGCGTAAGCGTTCAGGTCACGGCCAAGAACACCCGGCGCATGGCCATCGACGTGCTCGGCGAGCGCCAGCTTCGCGAGCTCCGAGGGGGCGCCGCTGACGACGCCGGGGAAGTTCATCATCTCGGCGAGGCCGATCACCCGCCGCCGGCGCAGCAACGCGTCGAGATCGCCGGGGCTGAGGGCGCGCCGCGGCGACTCGAACTGCGACGCCGGCACGCACGACGACGCCATGAAGTACACGTCGAGCGGCAGCGGCGCGGTGGCATCGAGCAGCCAGTGCACTCCGTCCGTGCCGAGCACATTGGCAATCTCGTGCGGGTCGGCCACGACGGCCGTCGTTCCGAACGGGAGCACGAGCCGCGCGAACTCGTCGACGAGCAGTTTCGGTGTCTCGAGATGCATGTGCGCGTCGATGAAGCCGGGCACCACCCAGCGGCCGGTCGCGTCGAGCGTCTCGTGACCCTCGTACGAGCCGAGACCGGCGATCCAGCCGTCGACGATCGCAACGTCGGTCTCGAGCCACTCGCGCGTGAACACGGAGAGCACCTTGCCGCCACGGACGACGAGATCGGCGGGCTCGTCCCCGCGCGCCACCGCGAGGCGCTTCGCAAGGGGTGCGTCCATTAGGCTAGAACCGTACCCTTCAGCGCCATGGACGTCCTGACGCCGAAAACGCTCGACGAGGCGCTTGCGCTCAGGTCGGCGCACCCGGGCGCCCGGCCGATCCAGGGCGGTACCGACCTGATGGTGGCGCTCAACTTCGACCGTGAGCGCCCCGGCGCGTTGCTGAACCTGAACGAGGTCGCCGAGCTGCGCGGCTGGGGGCGCGAGAACGGCGCCTTGCGGCTCGGCTCGGGCTTGACATACGCCGAGCTCGAGCACGGCGAGCTGCGTGACGTGCTCCCGGCGCTCGCCGAGGCGTCGCGCACCGTCGGCTCGCCGCAGATCCGCAATCGCGGCACGATCGGCGGCAACCTGGCCACCGCCTCACCGGCCGGCGATGCGATCCCGCCACTGCTCGTCGAGGGTGCCGAGGTCGAGTGCGCGTCCGTGCGCGGAGTCCGCACGCTGCCGCTCGGCGAGTTCGTGCTCGGAGTCAAGCGCAACGCCCTCGTCCCCGACGAGCTGATCACCGCGATTCGGCTGACGCCGTCCCGTGCCCCGCAGACGTTCATGAAGGTCGGCCCGCGCAACGCGATGGTGATTGCCGTCGTCTCGCTCGCCGTCTCGGCCGGAGACGAGCTGCGGGCGTCCTTCGGCTCGGCGTCGCCGCGGCCCGTGCTCGTGAGCGCGCCGCGCAGTGAGGCCGAGTCGTTCGCCGAGCAGGTGGCTGCGGCCGCCGCGCCGATCGACGACGTGCGTGGCACCGAGCGCTACCGCAGGCATGCCCTCCTGGTGCTGACCGAGCGCGCCTTGCAGCGTGTCCTCCTATGAGGATCACCGTCAGGGTCAACGGGGAGGAGCAGCAGGCCGACTGCTGGGAGGGCGAATCGCTGCTCTTCGCCCTCCGCGAGAAGCTCGGCTTCCCGGGGGCCAAGAACGCGTGTGAGCAAGGCGAGTGCGGCTCGTGCTCGGTGCTGCTCGACGACACGCTCGTCTGCGCCTGCCTCGTGCTCGCGGCCCAGGCCGACGGACACGAGGTGACGACCGTCGAGGGGCTGGCCGACGGCGACCGGCTGCACGTGGTGCAGCAGGCGTTCGTCGACGCGGGCGCCGTCCAGTGCGGCTTCTGCACTCCGGGGCTGGTCGTCGCCACGGTGGATCTCCTGAAGCGCGTCCCGAGTCCTTCCGACGATGAGATTCGCGAGGCGCTCTCCGGCAACCTCTGCCGCTGCACCGGCTACGCCAAGATCTTCGACGCCGTGCGGCTCGCCGCAGGATGACGCAGACCGCCACACGCCGGCTGCAGGTCGGCAAGGTCGGCGATCTCGTGCCGCGCGTCGATGCGCCGCCGAAGGTGACGGGGGAGTTCGCGTACGCGAGCGACCTGATCGTGCCGGGCATGCTCTGGGGGCACACGCTCCGCAGCCCCCATGCACACGCACGGATCCGCTCGATCGACATCACCGAGGCGGTGACGATGGCCGGCGTCCACGCCGTGCTGACCCACGACGACGTCCCGGGCCTGAAGACCTACGGTCTCGAGTTCAGCGACCAGCCGGTGCTGGCGATCGACCGCGTGCTCTACCACGGGGAACCCGTCGCGCTCGTCGCGGCCGAGCATCCCGAGCAGGCGCGGCGGGCCGCCGAGCGCATCGTCGTCGACTACGAGCCGCTGGAGCCGGTCGCCGACATGGAGCGCGCGACCGAGCAGGTCGACCTTCATCCCGAGAAGCCGACCCGCGGACACGGCTACCGGGAGGACGATCGCCCGAACGTCGTGCGGCACATGGTGATCCGCCACGGCGACCCGGACGTGACCGGCGAGGTCAGCGTGGAAGGCGTGTACGAGGTCGGGATCCAGGATCAAGCCTTCCTCGGACCCGAATCCGGTCTCGCAGTGCCGGACGGCGAAGGCGGGGTCGACATCTACGTCGCGACGCAGTGGCTGCACGTCGACCGCGCGCAGGTCGCGCCGTGCCTCGGGCTCGAGCTCGCGCAGGTGCGCATCCACCTCGCCGGGGTCGGCGGCGCGTTCGGTGGGCGGGAGGACCTGTCGATGCAGGTGCACGGCGCGTTGCTGGCGCTGCACACGGGGCGGGCGGTGAAGATCGTCTACAACCGCGAGGAGTCGTTCACCGGTCACGTGCACCGCCATCCCGCGAAGATCTGGTGCGAGCACCGTGCATCGCGGGCCGGGAAGCTCGTCTGCGTACGGATGCGCATCCTGCTGGACGGTGGCGCCTACGCGTCGAGCTCGACCGCGGTCACGTCGAACGCGGCGTCGTTCGCCGTCGGCCCGTACGAGACGGCGAACGCGCTGATCGAGTCGACCTCCGTCTACTCGAACAATCCGCCCTGTGGTGCGATGCGCGGCTTCGGTGCCGTGCAGACGGCGTTCGCGGCCGAGGCGCAGATGGACAAGCTCGCCGCCGCGCTCGACATCGACCCCGTCGAGCTGCGGCTCCTGAACGCACTCCAGCCCGGCGACGTCCTGCCGACCGGCCAGACGATCACCGGTTCGATGCCGGTCGCCGAGACGATTCGCGCCGCGGCGGCGCTCGAGCCGCCTGCGGCAGAGGAGCTGCCGCGCGATCCACTGCGGCTGCCCGGCGGAGCCGGCAACACGAGCCGCGGCGAGGGCGTTCGCCGCGGCGTCGGCTTCGCCGTCGGCTTCAAGAACATCGCCTACTCCGAGGGCTTCGACGACTACTGCGCCGCACGGGTCGTGCTGCACCCCGACGGCTCCGTCGACGTGCACTGTGCCGCAGCGGAGGTCGGCCAGGGCGTGACCGGCGTCATCCTCCAGGTCGCGCGCACCGAGCTTGGCCTCGAGGACGTGCGGGTCGCGGCCGGACAGACGGCGACGGTCGGCTCCGCCGGATCCGCATCCGCATCACGCATGACCTGGATGGCGGCCGGCGCCGTCCGCGACGCGTGCCAGGCCGCGCTCGAGGAGCAGGCACGGCGCCCGGGCGAGGAGATCGACGTGGAGCGGATCTATCGCCACCCGCGCACGACGCCGCTCGATCCCGAGAACGGGCAGATCACCGGCGAGCGCGCACACGTCGCGTTCGCAACGTGTGCGATGAAGGTCGTCGCCGAGGTCGACGTCGAGCTCGGGCTGACACGCATCGTCTGGATCGGCGCCGCGCAGGACGTCGGCAAGGCGGTCAACCCTCAGCAGGTCGAAGGGCAGATCGAGGGCGGCACCGCACAAGGGCTCGGGCTGGCGCTGATGGAGGAGATCAAGACGCGTGACGGGCTGATCACGAACGCGAGCTTCACGGACTACCTGATCCCGACCACGCTCGACATGCCGCCCGTCCAGTCGGTGCTGATCGAGGATCCAGAGCCCGACGCGCCCTACGGGGTCAAGGGTGTCGGCGAGGCGCCGACGGTGGTCTCGACCGCAGCGATCGTCTCGGCGCTCCGTGCCGCGACCGGGCGTCCGCTCGCGCGGGTGCCGGTCACGCCCGACGACATCTGCCTCTAGCGCACACCCTCCTCGAGCTGCGTCGCCGACGGCGGCTCCCGCCGCACGACGAGCGCGACCGCAGCGACCACGGTCGCCGCGCCGATCAGCAGGCGCCACGTCAGGTCCTCACCCCGGAACAGGACCCCGAGCAGGATCGCGACGACCGGGTTGACGTACGCGTAGGTCGACACCAGGCTGAGCGGCGCGTTCGCGAGCAGCCAGACGTAGGCCGTGTAGCCGACGATCGACCCGAACGTGACGAGGTACAGCCAGCCGAGGATCGACGCTCGCGACGGCGAGAAGCCGTGGACCGTGAAGACCGCGATCGGCAGCATCAGCAGTCCGCCTGCGAGCATCTCGTACGCGGTCGCAGCAAACGGGTCCGCGGGCATCGTCAGCCAGGAGGAGAGGACGGTGCCGGTCGACCACATCAGGGCCGAGAGCAGGCAGAGCGCAATGCCCAGCGTCGTCGCTCCGCCGGACGGGTGGGCCAGCACGGCGACGCCGGCGAAGCCGACGCCCACGCCGACCAGGGCCGGTCGGCCGAGGCGCTCCCGTGCGGCCAGGCGCAGCACGACCACCCAGAGCGGGACCGTGGCGATGATCAGCGACGCGAGCCCGGTCGGGACGTCTCGCTCGGCGAAGAACAACACCGCGTTCGCACCCGGGAGCAGCGCGCCGATCACGATGCACGACGCGAGCGCGCGGCGCGAGACGCGAAGCGTGCCGCGGCGGAGGAAGACGATCCCGACCATCAGCGCGCCCGCCGTGATGAACCGGGTCGATGCTGCGAACAACGGCGCGATCGTCTCGCCGGCGATCGCGATCCCGAGGTACGTCGACCCCCAGATCACGTACACCGTGATCAGGGCGGTCCAGACCTTGCCGTTCTTCGACACGGGCTACCGAACGAGCGAGAGGCCCGCGCCGATTCCCAGCAGCGCGATGCCGATCGCCCGCGGCAGCGTGATGTCGATCTGGTCGACGCCGAAGAGACCGAACCGGTCGATCAGCGCTCCCATCACGAGCTGCCCGGCGATCAGGATCCCGATCGTCGCCGTCGCGCCGATGCGCGGCTGCGCGAACGTGATCGTGCCCACGACGATCAGACCCATCACGCCGCCGAGCCACATCCAGGCCGGCGTGCGGAACGCGCCCGCGAGCCCGCCGAAGCCCGTGCGGGCGACGACGAGGATCGCGAGCGAGAGGAGAAGCTGCACGGCGGTCGCGAAGGTCAACGCCTCGATCACGCCGATGCGGCCGCCGAAGCGGCCCATCACGGCCACCTGCACCGAGCCCGCCAGGCCGGCGAGGACCGTCAGGGCGACCGCGAACGAGGTCACGCGGCGTTCGGGTCGTTCTGCCAGAGACTGAAGCTGTTGCCTTCCGTGTCCTTGCACGAGGCGAACCAGCCGTGCGTCGGCACGGGCTGCTTGTCGTCGGCGGAACCGCCGAGCTCGCGGACCTTGGCGACCGAGGCGTCGATGTCGTCGGTTTCGAGGTAGACGATCAGCCCCGAGCCGGCGGTCTCCGAGGGCATGATCGCGCCGCCCTGATCCTCGCCTGCCTTGAACATGCGGTAGTCGAAGCCCTCCATCGTGCTGGCGCCGATCTCGTACCCGAACAGCCCGCTGTAGAAGCCGCTCGCGCGATCGGCATCGCCCGAAGGCACCTCGAAGTGAACGATCTTTCCCGCCATCGTTACGCTCCTTCCCGTCGATAAAAGGGGGACCGAAGTGGTCAGAGTGTTCGTACTCTATGGCGAGGAGCCCGACGCGCAGACGTATGCGGAGCACGCCGAGCTATGCCGGCTGGTACCCGGCGGGACCTTCCGTCACGGGAAGGTGTTCGGCTCGCCGATGGGCGACCCGGCGCATCGCTACATCGCCGAGTGGGAGTTCGCCGACCAGGCGGCGTTCGAGGCTGCGGCCGCCAGCGACGAGTTCCGCGCGACGGGCCGCGACGCGCGCGAGCGCGGCTTGCCGCAGCCGACCGTCGAGTTCGCCTCGCTCTCCTAGCCGAAGCGAGGCGGGCGCTTCTCGCGCACCGCGGCGACGCCCTCGTGCACGTCCGGCCCGGTCATGTCGAGGAACTCGAGCGCGAGCGATGCGTCGAAGGTCGGGCCGGCGAGGCGCAGCCAGTTGTTCAGCGCCAGCTTGGTGTGGCGGATCGCCGGCTGCGAGCCCGCCGCAAGCCTGGACGCGATCGCCAGCGCGCGGTCCTCGAGCTCGTCGTCGCCGACGCAGAGCGACACCAGCCCGATCCGCTCGGCCTCGACACCGTCGACCGGTTCGCAGAGCAGCAGGTGGTACTTCGCCTTGGCGAGCCCGCACAGGAGCGGCCAGACGATCGCCGCATGGTCGCCTGCTGCCACGCCGAGTGCGGTGTGGCCGTCGATGATCCGCGCCTTGGGGGTCGCGATCGAGATGTCTGCGAGCAATCCGATCGCGAGCCCGGCGCCGACCGCGGGGCCGGTGATCGCCGAGACGATCGGCTTCGGGCAGTCGAGCAGGTTCAGCACCAGGTCGCGGGCCTCGTGGAAGACGCGGCGCCTCGTCTCGTAGTCGGTCGCGATCTCGAGCACGAGGTCGAGGTCGCCCCCGGCACTGAAAGCGCCGTCGGCGCCGCGGACGAGCACCGCGCGGGTCTCGTCGTCGTCGCCGATCGCGCGCCAGACCGTGGCGAGCTCGCGGTGCATCGACGCGCTGACCGCGTTCAGCCGCCCGGGCGCGGAAAGCGTCAGCCGCAACACGTGAGCCGCAGGCCGGTCGAGCTCGAGACTCGGAAACGCGGAGTAGCGCTCGTCCATCCCGCGTGACTGTAGATGGTCGCCGCCATTCACGAATTGGCACGAAATTGTTCCACTTCCGTCGCGCTTCCTTGATGGTGGCTGCCACCGGGTGTGTCCACCACCAGGCGTGTCCAGACCGGCCGATATGGTTGCCGCGTGGCTGACGTCGAGGTGACGCGCGAAGGGGCGGTCTTGACGATCACGCTCAACCGGCCCGATGTCCTGAACGCGCTCAACCGCTCCGTCCACGACGGCCTGCGCGCCGCGCTCACCGAGGCGCAGGATCCGGCCGTCCGTGCGGTTGTGATCACCGGCGCGGGCCGGGGCTTCTGCGTCGGCCAGGATCTGCAGGAGTTCTCAGCCGGGACGCGCGACGTGACCGCGAACCTCCGCAACAACTACCACGGCAACGTGCTCGCGATCCGCGCGCTCGAGAAACCCGTGATCGCGGCAGTCAACGGCCCTGCCGCCGGCGCCGGCCTGTCGCTCGCGCTGGCGTGCGACATCCGCATAGCCGCCGACTCGGCGAGCTTCGTGCCGGCGTTCATCAGCATCGGTCTCGTGCCAGACTCCGGTGGAACCTGGCTCGTTCGGCGAGTGCTCGGAACGGCCCGCGCATTCGAGTGGCTGACGACGGGACGCCGGCTTGGCGCCGACGAGGCGCGCACCTGGGGTCTTGCGAACGAGGTGGTGGCCGCCGACGAGCTCGCGCACCGGGCGCAGGAGGTGGCGAGCCTCTACGCCGCGATGCCGACGCGGGCGGTCTGGGAGACGAAGCGCCTGCTCGACCGTGCCGAGAGCACGTCGTTCGCCGAGCAGCTCGAGCTCGAAGCGGTCACCCAGGCCGAGCTGACCCAGACGCACGACTTCGGCGAAGGAGTCGCCGCCTTCCTCGAGAAGCGCGACGCGGCCTTCACCGGCGCCGACGTTGAGCGCGCGCATCCGATCACCGTCGTCAACGCCGACAACCAGCGCCGCTGGCGGTTGACGACGACGCTGCGCTACCCGCTCGCGCTGCCGCACATCTACCTCGCGGAGCTGTGGACGCTTCTGGCGCTGCTCGTCGGAATCGTCAACTGGTTCATCGCGCTCGCCCGCGGCCGGACGCCGACGGTGCTGCACGCGTGGTTCGGGCGCTACCTGCGCTATACGACCCATGTCGGCGCCTACGCGCTGCTCCTCGCGGACCCGTATCCGAGGTTCCGCGGCTGGCCGGGCACCTACCCCGTCGACCTTCGTGTGGGGCCGCCGGTGCAGCAATCGCGCTGGAAGATCGCCGTGCGCCTCGTGCTCGCCGTTCCCGCGCTGGTCTTCGCTTACGTGCTCGGGATCGTGACCCTGGTGGTGGCGGTCCTTTCCTGGTTCGTGGCCGTCACGACGGCGCGCGTGCCGGTCGGCTTCCAGCGTCTCGGCGTCTACTGCCTGCGGTTCCAGGTGCAGACGATCGGCTATCTCCTGCTCGTCACCGACCAGTACCCGACGCTCGCCAACGAGTTCAGCTAGTTACGCCGGCCAGTTGGTCAGTGCCTGTTGGCAGAACGTGAGGCCGGCCGTCTTCGCGGCTGTGTGCACGCGATCCTGGATCTGCGCGGCGGCGAACTGCGCGGCGGTGGCGGTGTCGAGATCCGACTTGACGAGCGCGTCGTGCACTTCCTGGACGGAGAGCGCCAGTGCGTTCGCGTAGCGGATCATCCGGCGGAAAGCCGTCGCCTGAGCGGAAGGCGGTTTCACGTGTCGCATCTGCGCGATCGCGACGCGGGCCGCTGCCGCGGTGCGACCCCAGCCTTTCGGGTCACGCGTGAGGCGACCGAGCTTGAAGATGCGCTTGTCGGAGTCCATGCACACCTTGTTCCCGGCCGAGACGAACGCCTTCAGCGTCGGGCTTGTCGCCGCGGTGCTCGTCGTCTGCGCGCCCTTCGAGCTGCCGCAGGCGGTGACTGCGAGCGCGAAGATCAGGATCGGTGGCAGCCAGCGCACGGGCCGAGGGTAGCGGGGTCGAGGTTGAGAGTGCGTTAGGCGAGTTTGCCCAGGATGTCGACGAGCTCGGCGAAGCCCCCGTCGCGCTGCTTCGAGAAGACGAGCTCGTCGTCGATCAGCACGTCGAACTGGCTCTTCTCGCCGGCGGCCATCTCGGCGGTGTGCGCCGTGCCGTTCAACTCGGCTACGAGACTCGCAGCCCGTTCGTCATAGCCGCCTCAGACGGGGCAGTAAAGGATTCGGACGTGGGCCATCGGGTGTGAGCCTACCCTCCCATCACGCCGTCAGGGTCGGGCGTACCGGACGTGGCCGAGTCTCGCGCCGGCCGTGTTGTAGGCGTAGTAGAAGCCGGTTCCAGCGAAGACGGCGTTCGCGAGTCCTTCTTCGTCTGGGAGGTTGATCACCCGGTTCTGGCCGTCCGAGAGCCGAAGCAGGTGGAGCGCGATCCCCTCGGCATAGATCGCATATCCGTGGCCGGCTGTCCGCAGGGTTGCCGCGCCGAGCGCCTCCGAGATCGGGTAGCGCCGCACGCGGCGGTGGCTGCGCAGGTTCCAGACCTCGATCGCGGTTGCGCGCTGGACGACGGCGTCGGAGTCGGTGAGCCTGACCGCGTTGACGCCGGCTGCTCCGATCCGGAACGAGTCGAGGCGGCGGCCGCGCGCGTCGAGCAGCGCGAGCGTTCCGTCGCGGCGGAGCACCGCGATCCGGTCGGAATCGACGTCGACGAGATCGAGCGCGTCTGGCCCGCGAACGACCAGCTTGCGCTTGCTGCCGTCGATCCGCCAGAGCGCTCCGTTCGTCCGCGTCAAGCGGCCGGCGCTGCGGCGCCACCCCCACGTGTTGTAGAGCAGAAGATCGCCGTCGCCGTAGAGGTTGCCGAGGTCGACGTTGTTGCCCTCGTACAGGGCTTGCACAGACCTCGCCCCGCGGCCGCTATCGACGATCAGACTGTAGGTGGCGGGTGCTGCGCCGTTGTCCTCGACCCAGGCGGCGACGCCGCCGGCGTAGGCGAGCTCGTCCCGCACCGTGTCGACAGTGCTCCCGCGCAGCTTCGTCACCGCGCCACTCCGCGCCCAGACGCTCAGCGGTCCCTCGTCGGCTGCGCTCGTGAATGCTGCTGCTCCCTCGGAGGCTACGAGATCGCCGACAGGCTGTTTCAGGTCGAGCTGCCTGGTCGGGCTGAGCGTGACCGTCGGATAGGTCTCGACCGGGTTTGGGTCGACGTCGGCCTGCGTCCAGTCGGGCCAGCGAAAATCTGCGCCGGTCGGATAGGCGTGCGTCGTCGCGACGGCCGCGCCGCCGACGGTTCCGTGCCAGATGTCGCAGCTGTCGGTCGAGCCGCGCGGATGGAGGAAGAGGAGCGACGTCGCATCCGTCCACTGCAGCCACGGGAAGGGCCTGAAGCACCCGTCGCTGCGCGCGCTTGCGACGAGGTGCTCGTCGCTGCCGGAGGCGTCGACCGTGACGATCTGTGTCGGCGCGCGCTCACCCTGTCGCGGCCGCGTGAACGCCAGACGGCTTCCGTCCTCCGACCAGTAGGGGGTCGAGCCCTGACCCAAGGGCGTCCGCGTGGCGCCTGACACCGTAACCAGGTCGATTCGGTCGTCGCCCGCGCCAGAGCCGTACTCGACGACGATCGTCTTCCCGTCCGGCGACCAGTCGACGTCCTGCACCGAGCCGGGCATCGTGACGACTGCGGCACGCTGGCCGGTGACGCTGTCGGCGACATACACGTGCGGGTCGTCCTTCACGCCGTAGGCGAAGCGTCGGCTGTCGGGAGCCCAACTCCAACCGGTCGACTCGCCGCCGATGACCTGCACCTCACCGCTCCCGTCAGCCCCCGAAAACAGCAACGTCACACCGTCCGTGCTCGCCGCGAGCGCCACCCGGCCTCCGTCGGGCGACCAGTACGCCGAGAAGCCGGCACCGAGCCGGCGAGCGCTTGTTCCATCCGCACCGATCACGTAGGAGACGTCGCTGGAGCCGCTGTTGTCGTCGAACGCGAGCCTCCTCCCATCCGGAGACCAGGTGGGCTCCGACCCAGTCGCGAGCCTGCGCAGACCGGTGCCGTCGCGGCGGACGACCATTACCCCGTAACGCAAGTTCGGCAGCAGCCTGTCGAACGCCACCCACTCGGCATCCGGCGACCAGACCGGGTCGTCGTCCGAGCCGTCGTACGTCAGACGGCGAAGTCCCGTTCCATCGACATTGCTCACGTACAGGCCGTCGCCGGAAGACGCCACCACAGCACCTCCGTGCCCTCCCACTGCGGGCTGCGCGGCTGCGAGCCCGCCGCCTGCCGACCCGACCGCTCCCGCCACGGCGGCGCACTCGAGCGTGATCGCCACCGCGGCGGCTGGCAGGAACAGGCGTGTGGCGGACCAACGCACCGCCGGCGCATCATCGGCTCTTTCCGGTCGTCGCGCAAGCCCCTCGAGCGGACGGTGGACGGCTCGGAAATGTTCAGCCGAGCAAAGCGTTGACCGTGGAAGCCGGCGCGTACCCGGTCCAGTAACCCTGCGGCGCGAACGCGTTGTACGCGTAGAGGATCCCGCCGTCAGCCGAGAATCGCGCCCAAGCGCGAAGGAACTGCCCCGGTAGGCGCAAGGTGTCGTCTGTGCCGTCGGTCAGACGGAGCAGATGGAGCCGTGAGGCGGCGATGTACAGGACCAGGTCGCCGGATGCGTCTTCGAGCTGAGCGCCGGCGGCCAGATCACGGGTTCCCTGGACGCTGCCCGAGAGGTCGCGGACCGTCAGGCGACCGTCCTGAAGCGTGTACACCCGGTCTCCGTGCAGCACTGCCCCGCCTCCGTGCGCGGCCGGGAAGCCGGCGATGGCCGTGCCGTCCGCGGCGACGACCTCCAGCGAGCCGGCGTCAGGCTCCACGAGCACGCGGCTCTGGTCGACGGCGAGCGCGACCGGGAACGACGGGTAGGTCCGGATCGGCACCGGAGCGCTGTCCGGGTCCAGCCGCAGCAGCTGGTGGTCGACGGTGGCGACGAGAAGCTGGCCGGCGCCGGCCACGGACGTGGTGCCGCCGGAGATCGTGAGCGTCGGCGGGGCCGGAGCCGGCCGCAGGGGTGTCCTGTACACATCCACCTCGGGCGGGTCGAGCCCGCCGTAGGCGCACGTGTACCCGACCTGGTCGCCCGCGATCGCGAAGCTGGTCAGCTCCTCCGGGCATGGCACGTCCATCTCCACGGCGCTGCTGTTCGGCGACCAGACGGTCGCCTGCCAGATCGCGATGAGACCCGAGCAGCAACCGCCGGAGATCGTCAACGCCCGGCTCCCGTCGACTGTCAGGCCCGCCACGGTCGCGTTCGCTCCGGCTTGTTGGGCCGGGACGAGCGTTGCTTCCGAGGTGGGTGCGGGAAGTGTGATCGGCTGTGTCAGCCAGCTGATGGTCGCCGCCTCAGGAAGCGCATCAGGGTCGTCGGGGAGGATCGGCCGGTTGTGTGTTCCGTCGGCGTTGACCACGTACTCGCGTCCGAGGCTGAAGCCGGCTTCGGTGCGTTCGTAGGCGATCTGTCGGCTGTCCGGTGACCACGACGGCCATCTGGCGCCGTCGGGTCCAATGTTGGTCAGCAACCTGTGCGGAGCGCCTCCGCGACGGGACGTGATGATGATGCTTCCGACGTTGTCGCGTGAACGGTCGCGGTGGCTGAAGGCGATCCGGGTCGAGTCCGGCGACCAGGCGTACTCGAAGAAATCGGTAGCGATGAGACGCGGCTGTCCGCCTGCGAGCGGAACGGTGAAGAGTCCGCCGTGGTCGACGTAGGCGACCGTTTGCCCGTCCGGCGACAGCTCGAAGCTCGTCGCCTTTCCGACCACGAGACGCGGCCGGCGCGTCGCCCCTCGGATGTTGACGACGTAAACCTGCTGCCGGCTGGCGCTGTAGACGATGTTGTGCCCGTCCGGCGTCCACGCGGTGTCGTAGGTGTCGCCAATCGGAACGACCGCGTGCTGCGCGTGGGTCTTGCTGTCGACCAGCATCAGATCGTCTCCGCCGCCGTACGCGAGCGTCTTCCCGTCAGGGCTCCAGGCGAACGAACTGCCGTCTTTGGAGAGCCGCTGGTAGCGATGCCCTTTGACGCGGGCGATCCACAACTCGTTGTTGACCCCGTAGACGACCTGGGTTCCGTCAGGCGACCAGGCGGGCTTTGCGATGTCGAGCGCGCCGGTGGCGAGCGTCCACCGGTTTCGGCCGGAGCGGTCTGCTGCGTACAGGTCGACGCCGTGTCGCGTGAGTGTCTTATAGGCGAGCCGTGCGCCGTCAGGCGACATGGTCACGTCGAGGACGTAGTCGGGCGGGTCGATTCGCAGCTCACGACCGTCGCCTACCTCGGCGAAGGTCACGCCGCCGGCCGCCGCGAACACGATCTGGCTGTTCGACCGCGGCTTCGCGGAGACGCCGGCTGCGGTCAATGTCAGCGCGAAAGCGAACGCCGGCGTGAGCAGCAGCAGCCTGCGCATGGGGCCGCAATGTACGAGCTTCGGCCTTGCCGGTCAACCGCTCCGCGAGCGCACTGGGTGGGGCTGACGTCTACGCGCGCGGCGCGTACTCCACGCTGGCGAACGGCCAGCCCGATTCCAGCCACTCACTTACGGCGTGCCAAAGGGGGATGTCCAGGTGTGCATGGCTCTCCCGCACCCACGAGAGTGCGCAGGCGTCCTTGTCGCTGTCGCGGAGCGGGTAGATGTAG
The DNA here is from genome assembly GCA_963836705.1 of uncultured Actinomycetes bacterium. Taxonomy (GTDB): domain Bacteria; phylum Actinomycetota; class Thermoleophilia; order Gaiellales; family Gaiellaceae; genus PALSA-600. The sequence goes on from CAWIKU010000001.1 coordinate 390,289, forward strand.
ACGCACCCGACCACGTCGCGGCTGGCCGGGTCGAGCACCGTGTACGTGAACCCCTTCCGGGTACGGAAGTCGTCGGCGTGGCGCTGCAGGTCCGCGCGGTTCTCGTCCCGCGTCATCTCTCGCGGCCAGGAACCGTCGGGATACCCGGGCGTCGCCGCGATGTGTTCCATCGACGACGTCCAGGCGTCGTAGTCCAGCTCGTTGTGCTCAGGCCCGAGCGGCTCGAGGACGAACTCGGAAGTCTCGAGACCGAGCGGGACGTCGAAGTCGGGCGGAACGAAGTCGGCCATGCGACCAATCGTAGAACGCCGACTCGAGCATCTGGTCGAAGGAGCCCTGACCGCCGGGCCGCGAGGCCCAGTCGATGGCGTTCTTCAGCGCTCCGGGGATGGAGCGGTTGTACTCCGGGGTGACGAACAGAATGGCGTCGGATCCAGCGATCGCCTCCTTCAGCGCCCGGGGCTCGGGCGGGAAGTTCTCGTCGTAGTCTTGACTGTAGAGGGGCAGATTCCCGATCGGGACTCGGTGAACTCGAGATCCTCGGGGCCAGGCGGATCAGCGCCTTCGCGAGTTCGCGGTTGATCGACTTGGCGGAGAGACTTCCGACGAAGTAGCCGACCTCGTACGTGGTCATCGACGCCCTATTCTCATCCGTTGCCTGTTGAGCCGTGGTCCGTTCGGGGCAGCGGCAGCGTGAGTGAGCGATAGCCCTTGATCAGTGTGTAGCCGCTGTCGGCGTAGAGACGAAGGGCGGGGTCGTTGTCGTCCTCGGTTTGCAAGTCCAGCCGCAGTGCGCCCGACGCGATTGCAGCCGCTCGGACGGAAGCGAGGAGGGCGCGACCAACTCCGAGCCGCCGGTGTGTCGGCAGGACGAACAGGTCTCGGATCTGCCAGAAGTGGGCGAGCCGCAACGAAGCCGGAACGTCCATCGTGATCGCAAAACCGACGAACCGCCCATTGTCTTCAGCGACGAACGCGCGGAGGCGGCTCGTACTGAGGTTCTCGTCCAGCCAGCACGCTGATCGGGAGGGATCGGAGTCCTTGCCGTAGTGAGCGCGATACTGATCGAAGATCTCGGCAAGTGCTTCGATTTCTCCGCGCGTCGGGACAGCGAGAGGCCGAACAGACACAAGATCGTTGGCGGCTGTCGGACGACTCACGGCTCTCTCCACGACAACGGTATCGCCAGACGGCAACCACCCTGCCCGTGCCGGCGCGCGGTGTCCCCCCTGTTTCGCTTCAGGCGCAGTCCGAAGGCGGTAGCGGCCGCCTGTCACCGCCTTACGCCGCGCCGGATCCCGCTCGCTCGAGCTCGGCGATATTGATCTTCTTCATCGCCAGCATGGCCGTCATCACGCGCTTGGCTTTCGCAGCGTCTGGATCGGTGAGCAGTCGGGGGAGCGCGCTCGGGATGATCTGCCATGACAGCCCGTAGCGATCCTTGAGCCAGCCGCACTGTTCGGCCGACTCGTCGCTCGAGAGTGCATCCCAGAGCCGATCCACCTCTTCCTGACCGTCGCATTCGATGACGAATGAGACTGACTCGTTGAACGTGAACTGAGGTCCACCGTTGAGCGCCGTGAACTGCTGTCCGGCGAGGGTGAACTCGACGAGCACGACCGACCCTTCCGGTCCACTGGGCGTGTCTCCGGGTGAGCGCACGGCCCGGTCGACGTGGGAATCAGGGAGAAGCGAAACGTAGAACTTCGCGGCTTCCTCGGCCTGGCCGTCGAACCATAGACACGGAGTGATCTTCGACATCTGCTCCTCCTTCCGATCCGGTTGGTGGCTGCGCTGGTGGTCATGCTGAAACTCGCAACAGGTCGGCCCGCTCGCCTGCGTTCGGAAATACGCCCCGAGGATCGACTACGCGCCGGGCTTCCCGACCATCAGGTAGATGAACGCGATGATGATCACGACCTCGACCATCCCCAAGACCTGTATGAGTGGCGCGGCAGCTTCGCGTTGGAGCTCCTCGCTTTCGTCCACGCCTTGGCCGATGAGCTCGCGCGCCTTCCGGGCGATCTGTTGCGAGTGCCGACCGAGCACACCGCCGCCGATCCCAAGCGCGATCACGAACAACACGTAGGCAGCAATCAGCCAGCCCTTGAGCGCCCAATTGCCCTCGCGTACCAGCCAGGTGCCAAAGATGATCGTTCCCAGCGCGGCGGGGACTGTGACGAAATGCTCCACTTTCGCCGAAAGGCCGGCAAACGCGGCGAGCACCTTCGTGCTGGATGTCTTCGTCGAGGCGATGCCGAGTGCCGTCGAGGTCGCGGCACCTCCGACAAGGAACAGCACGCTCACGATATGCAGAAAGAGGAGCCAGTGGTACGTCGACACCGGTGCAACCTCTCATACCAGCCAAGATCCTGGCGACCTGACCAAGCGACAACTCTCACAGACGCCTGAGCCCACCGTCCAAGATGAGACGGCGAAACAACGCGACGACTCCGCGGGCGACGGCGTCCAGGGTGACCACGCCGACCAATAGGAGTGCGAGCACCACCAGAGGTGCGCCGCCTTCCTGGTCGCCGTGAGCGCGTGCGACCACCATCTCGGCACCGCCGACCAGTAGCGCAACGGTGAACAACACTCGGCCGGGCTGGGAGAGTCGAAGCCGGTGACCGAGCCACCTCCAATAGCTTCCGAGTCTCGCCACGCGTGAAGTCTAGGTGAGAGGAACGAGCGGCATGTTTGGCCGGTGATGCTGGACGACCCGCCGCGTTAGGGGCTGTCGCACGCCGTGGACACGCCTCGGCGCAGCCGTCGCAATCCGTCGAAGACAAGATCGAGCCCGAACTCGAAGCCGCTCACGTTGTGGTCGAGTTCGTGCTGTTGGGCGTGCTCGACGAGATATGGGAGCTGCCCGCTTTGGATCAGTCGCATCGCTGATTCGACGGTTGCGTCCGTCGCCGGCGACGAGTGTCCGAGTTCCCACATCGTGAAGCCGACGGTGTGGCCGTCGATTGCGTGGTACGCGTGGTAGGCCTGCTCGGGAGTGAAGCCTGCCGCCCGGAGCGTGTGCAGGAGGGCGTCGATGTAGCGCATTCGGGCCTCGAGCGCCTCAGGCCCGGATGCGGGCGCCGTCACGAGGCTGCAGGCCCATGGATGCCGCTGGAGCGCTTCGTGCAGGGAGACGGAGCAGCGGCGGAGCTCCTCTTCCCAGTCGCCATCCGGTGCAGGTAAGGCGACCTGGGTGAGAACACGGGCGACGAGCCCGTCGAGGATCGCGTCCTTGTTGGCGACGTGGTTGTAGAGCGACATCGCCTCGACGCCGAGCGCCTGACCGAGCCGGCGCATCGAGAGCGCGCCGAGCCCGGCGTCGTCGGCGAGCTTGAGTGCCGCGTCGAGGATGTGGTCGCGGCGGAGGGCGGCGGAGCGGCGGCGGGCCATGCTTGACAAGCTTACGCTGTATATGTAACTTACAGCGTATGTCGAGACGGATGCACGGGCTTCGCTACGAGCGCTACGGGGCGCCGCAGGAGGTGCTTCGCATTCACGAGGTCGACGCTCCGACGCCGCGCGAAGGCGAGGTGCTGGTCCGCGTCCGCGCGGCTGCCGCCAACCCCCTCGACTGGCATCTCGTCCGCGGCGAGCCCTTCTTGATCCGGATGATGAACGGCATCCGCGGCCCGAAGGACGGCGACGTGGGCGCGGACTGTGCAGGCGTCGTCGAGTTGGTTGGTGAAGGCGTCAGCGACTTCGTGCCCGGGGACGAAGTCTTCGGCTACGGCAACGGCTCGTTCGCGGAACTCACACGCGCGAAAGCGGCGCGCCTAGCCCGGAAGCCTGAGGGGCTGACCTTCGAGCAGGCAGCCTGCATTCCGGTGGCGGGCGTGACGGCACTCCACGCCCTCGTCACCCACGGCCGTCTCGAGACCGGGCAACGCGTGCTGATCATCGGCGCCGGCGGAGGCATCGGATCGTTCGCGGTGCAGATCGCCAAGGCGCTCGGCGCAGACGTCACCGGCGTGTGCAGCGGCGCGAAGGTCGACTTTGTCCGTGCGCTCGGCGCCGACGACGTGGTCGACTATACGAGCGAGAACGTGACGACACGTCCGGAGCGTTACGACCTACTCGTGCAGCTCGCGGGCGACTACCCGCTCTCCTCGCTCCGCCGCCTCCTCGCGCCGCGCGGAACGCTCGTGCTGGCCGGCAGCGGCGCCGGTCGCGAGGGCGGCGGCGGGACGTTCGCGCTGCTGCAAGGATTCGTGCAGGCGCGGCTTCTGACCCGTTTCACCGATCACACGATCAAGATGTTCCTCTCGAGCCCCGGACGTGAGCACCTCGAGACGCTGGCCGGGTTCGTCGAGCGCGGCAAGCTGACACCCCGCATCGAACAGACCCACCCGCTCGAACGGGCTGCGGCCGCGCTGACCGAGATCGAGCGCGGGCACGCGCAGGGCAAACTCGTCATCGCTGTCCCTGGCTAGGGAGCGCGCACGAGTATCCGGCAAGCGCGTCTCGGACTCTCCGAAACCGGCAAACAGGAGCTGTACAACGATGCAGCATCGATCACGAACCGCCGTGTGCTCAGTCGGTGCCGATCTGCCATGAGACGCCGTAGCGATCCGTCGCCCACCCGAAGCATGAGCTGAACCCATAGTCGGCGACGGGCATCTTCACGTCGCCGTCCGTAGCGATCTTCGAAAAGAGGCAACGGACCTGCTCGTCGTCGTCGCAGCGCACGAAGATGGACATCGAGGGCGTGAAGTCGAAGTCATGCCGGATCGGGCTGTCGAAAGCGATGAAGCCTCGTTCGGCAAGCGTGAAGTAGACGGTTGCGCCCGCGGGGTCGTTCTCGACCACGCGCTCCACGAGTGATCCCGGCACGAGCGTGACGTACCACTCGGCTGCCTCGCGCGCCCGACCGTCTTGGAACATGAGATGTGTAAGTACGTCCATGTGCTGACGCTAGCGCGTCTCCAAGCCCCGTTGATGCGTGCGGCGATCGGGGCCGAGAATCGAGATTCGCTGCCCGGCGCCAGTCATGCGGAATGTCGCCTGAAGGACGTGGCTGTGTCTGGCGGGGCCGATGAGTTTTTCGGTGGTCTGCCAGTCTCTACCGGGTACGGGTCCCTAAGCGCGTAGCACGCTCTCGCCGGCAGTAACACCTGGGAGGTCGCATGAAACTTCTTCTCACTTCCTCCGGCATCAGTAACCCGAGCATCGACGACGCCCTCGTCGGCCTGCTGGGAAAGCCGATCGCGGAGTCCAGCGCCCTCATCATCCCGACCGCGATCTATCCCTTCCCCGACGGTGCGGCCGGGGCATGGCGGGCGATCTGCGGTCAGGCCCCGAGCCCTTTGTGCGAAGTGGGTTGGAAGTCGTTGGGGGTTCTGGAACTTACGGCGCTGCCTAGCATCCAACAGGAGAGCTGGGTCCCAGTGGTTAGGGAGACCGACGCCTTGTTGGTGTGGGGCGGCGATGTCCTGTACCTCTGTTACTGGATGCGGCAGTCAGGACTGGCAGACCTCTTGCCGTCGTTGAGCGAATCGGTCTACGTGGGGGTGAGCGCCGGGAGCATCGTTATGAGCCCCTACAACTGCGACGCGGAGTTCAACCTTCAGTACGTGCCCGCAGGCAGCGATCGGGCGCGGGAAGGCTATAGCGCGCTGGGGCTGGTCGATTTCGCGTTACGCGTACATCTGGATCGCGAGGGCTTCGAGGACTCCTCGATGGCCAACGTAGAAAAGTGGGCCTCCGAAATACCAGTCCCGACGTACGCGATCGATGATCAAACCGCCATCACAGTCGTTGACGGCGCCGTCGAGGTCGTCTCCGAGGGCCACTGGAAGCTGCTCACTCCCGGGCCGGAAGCAAGCTAGTCAGCTCGGGAGACATGCGCGGTGCTGGGCCAGTGTTGCTCGTGACGCCTGACGGCTACTGCGAGCGGCTCTCGCCCCAGGGTAGGTGTGACCAGTACGGCGGCCGCTCTCGCCGGAACCTCTCGGCCGTCGCGTAGACCTGGTCCGGATCGGATGTCTCTTTCTCCACGCTGGCGCCGTAGCGTGCTGCGATCTCCGACACCGGATACCGGACGTCACTACTTACGTGCGCGCCAACCATCAGGACCACGCACGGCCCGTCGCCGGCTCCCACGAAGGCGTGCTCCGTCCAGGCAGGCGAATGGAAGAAGTCCCAGGCTCGGAGACAACGCTCTTCGCCCTCGACGAGCAGCCTGCACTCACCGGCCAAAACGAGGAACGCCTCCTGATTCGCCTCGGCGTGGTAGACGCTGCTCTGGCCGGGCTCGAGGACGGTCACGTTGATCCCGAGCTGCGCGAACTCGATCGGAGGTTCGCCGTACTCGTTCGCGAACCAACACGCCGCGCCCCTCGTCTCCGAAGAGAACCATTCGGCATCGCGCACGTTGACGACGAACCAACCCTCCGTGACGGGGGCAAGCCCGGAGCCAGCGTCCTCAAGCGTCGCTTCGACCATAACCGGATTCTCGCAGAGAGATAGACGCGCTCGCCTCGTATGGACGAGCGATGCTTCTATGTTTGTCAAGTCGCGATTGGCGGTCCGTGTTCGAGTAGGCGGTAGAGGCTGCGGGCGAGGTAGCGCTTGAGGCAGCGGGTTGCTTCGCGTCGGGTCTTGCCTTCGCTGAGTCGTCGTTCGATGTAGTCGATCGTTGCGGGGTGTGATCGTTTCCTGGTGATCAGGATGAGGTGGAGTGTCCGGTTGAGCTTTCGGTCGCCGCCGCGGTCGAGGCGGTAGCGGATCGTCTGGCCTGAAGACGCCGGGATCGGTGCGACGCCGGCGAGCCTTGCGAAGGCGGCCTCGGTAGGGAGCCGTCCTTGATGCGACCAGGCGAGCAGGATCTGTGCGGCAAACAGCGTGCCGACGCCAGGCTGATCTAGGAGCTGCGGAGCGAGCTTGCGGACGAGACGATCGATCTCGCGGGCGAGCTCGACGCTCTTCAATTGTGAGCTGCCGGACGCGACGCGCAATCGTGCGGAGTGCGAGCAGCATGCCGCGGAGTTCGGGATCGCGTCTGTCGTCGGCCGGGTTGCAGCGAGGCCGATGAGCAGCCGTGACCGGGTCAGTCCGCGCAGGTCTGCCACGGAGCGGCTCAGGCGTGGTCACGAGCAACGCGTAGAGCTGGTTGAGTCCGGCCTGTTTCGCGACCGCGGCGCCTTCTCGGGCGGCTATCAGTGCTCGCAGCGCTTCACGGTCGCCGGCGCTGCGTGGCATCGCCCCGCGTTTCTGGCTGAGCACACTGCGCGCGGCGCGGATCGCGTCGAGCGCATCGGTCTTGCCGCCCGAGCGGCGCTCCCGCCGAAGGCGACCGACCTCGAACACCCGCTCGTCCCGCTCGAGCAGGAATCGCGTCAGACCTGCGCCGTAGGACGCGGTGCCCTCGATCGCGAAGGCACGCCTGCCCGGAGCGTGCTCGCCCGCAAGCCGAAACGCCTCCACATAGCCGCCACCGTTCGCGGCAACGCTCCCCTCGAACACGACTACACCAGTTACGACCGCGACGACTGCGAGCGCGTGCCTATCGCGATGAGAGTCGACGCCGACAACGAAGTCCAGTTGATCTGCAAGCATCACCGACCGACCTCCAGCCCAGGTTGGGGGACAATCCGGTGCCGGTCTGGGGATGAGAACCGCTGACGGCAAGACTGTGATGAGTCACGCCCTACGGGCGGACAGGCTTCTGATCAGGCCAGCAAGCGGGCGCCAGGCCGGTACCGGCTTCCTCGCCCGGACGAATCGCTCGAAAGACACCCGCAGGGTCATCCTTACGCTGAGTCACAAACGAGGAACACCGACACCAACCTGACAACAGCCCCAGACGGGGCCCGCACACAGTCACAGTCCTTACGCATGGCGTGCGCGTGCCGCCCACTGTCAACTTCATTGGACCCGTTTGAACTGCCGGTGCGCGGCAAGAGTCGAACTCCTGCGCGCGCTTTGAGGAATTGCCGTGGCGTTCGCGCGTAGCAGCGCTGCGCTCCGAGCCTCTCCGATCGCTCAGAGCATCGTCTGTTTACAGATCTGGCAATCGCAGCAACGGGCGCTCCTCAATCCGTCCCAGGGCACGCCTGATGTCACTACCCTCCGTCGCAGCGACAGTGATCGCGAAGTCGGCGGCTCATGACCGCTCACCCACGAATGGTCGACCATCCCTTCATCTACGAGATCAACACGTGGGTCTGGCTCGACGAGCTGAGTCGTCGTCAGGGATGGGCCGTCGGGCTCGCTGGCGTACCCGACCAGGAGTGGGATGCAATCGCCGAGCTCGGCTTCGACGCGGTTTGGCTGATGGGCGTCTGGGAACGCAGCCCAGCCGGGGTCGCGATCGCGCTCGAGAACGAGGGGCTGATCGAGAGCTTTCGGCGCGCGCTGCCCGACTTCGTCACCGCCGACGTCGTCGGGTCGCCGTACTGCATCCGCGACTACCGGGTGGACGCCAATCTGGGCGGGCCGGACGGACTTGCAACGGCGCGCGCGGCGCTCGCGGAGCGCGGCCTCGGGTTGATCCTCGACTTCGTGCCGAATCATGTTGCGCCCGACCACCCGTGGGCCGAGTCGCACCCCGAGTACTTCGTGCGTGGCAGCGGCGAGGACCTGGAGCGCGACCCGTCGTCGTTCGTGCGAGTCGCCGGCGGCGTCCTCGCAAACGGCCGCGACCCTTACTTCCCCGCGTGGCCGGACGTCGTCCAGTTGAACGCCTTCTCGCCCGACCTGCGCAGTGCCGTCGCAGAGACTCTCGGTGCGATCGCCGAGCAGTGCGACGGCGTGCGCTGCGATATGGCAATGCTGATGCTGAACGATGTCTTCGAGCGGACCTGGGGCGAGCGCGCGGGGCCGCGGCCGGTCGACGAGTACTGGCCGAACGTGATCGCGGCCGTCGAGAGCGACCATCCGGGGTTCGTCTTCGTGGCAGAGGCCTACTGGGACCTGGAGTGGGAGCTCCAGCAGCAGGGCTTCGACTACTGCTACGACAAGCGGCTCTACGATCGACTCGTCGCCGGCGACGCGGAGGCTGTGCACGGACACCTTACCGCCGAGGTCGCGTACCAGCAGCGGCTCGTCCGCTTCATCGAGAACCACGACGAGCCGCGCGCGTCGGCCGTCTTTCCGCCTGAGAAGGTGCACGCCGCCGCCGTGACCGCGCTCACCCAGACCGGCGCGCGGCTCGTCCACGACGGGCAGCTCGAAGGTCGAACCGTGCAGCTCCCGGTCTTCCTGGGCCGGCGTCCGCACGAGACTGCTGACCTCGAGCTGAGGACGTTCTACGAGAAGCTGCTGGCCGCGCTCGAGGACCGCGTCTTCCGCGACGGCGACTGGCAACTCGGCGACAGCAGTGGCTGGGACGGAAACGACGCCTGGCACAGCCTCGTCGTCTGGGGCTGGCGCGGCGAGTGCCGGAAGCTCGTGGTCGTGAACCTCGGCGGCGAAGCCGTGTCCGGCCACGTCTCGCTGCCCTGGGATGACCTGCGGGGACGGGTCTGGCAACTCGACGACGCTGCTTCCGGCGAGCGGTATGAGCGGAGCGGTGACGACCTCCGCGACGGGCTCTACGTTGCCCTCGGTTCGTGGGCCTGGCACCTTTTCGACCTGGCGCCCGTAACAACGCAAGCCGAGTCCGCGGTGGGCTGAGCAATGTCGAAGACGAGCGAAGGCACCGCGACGGCGGAGCACGCACGGCTGGCGGCGGCCACCGGTCGCGCCGAGGACGACCTCTTCTCGGCGAACCCGTGGTACGAGTGGGGCCCATACCTGAGCGAGCGCGCCTGGGGCACCGTCCGTGAGGACTATTCCGAGAGCGGGGATGCCTGGGACTCGTTCCCGCACGACCACGCCCGCTCCCGGGCCTACCGCTGGAACGAGGACGGGATGGCCGGGATCTCCGACATCCGGCATGAGCTCTGCCTCGCCCTCGCCCTCTGGAACGGCGAGGACGGGATCCTCAAGGAGCGCATGTTCGGCCTCACCGGGCCGCAGGGCAACCACGGCGAGGATGTCAAGGAGTACTGGTGGTACCTCGAAGGACTGCCGAGCCATGCCCTGCTGCGCTGGCGCTACCACTACCCACAGGGAGCGTTCCCCTACGACCGACTCGTCCACCACCAGCGCGGCTTGCAGGATCCCGAGCTCGAGTTGCTCGACACAGGCGCGTTCGACGACGACAGGTACTGGTCGGTGGACGTCATCTACGCGAAGGCCTCTCCGACCGAGCTCCTCATGCGCATCGTGGTCGAGAACCACGGCGCAGAGGAGGCGACGCTCGAGGTGCTGCCGACGCTCTGGTTCCGGAACACCTGGTCGTGGACCACGGGCGCGTCACGCCCCCGGATCGAGGACGCCGGCTCCGCGCTCGTCGTTGCCGACCATGCGCTCGCCGGCTACCGCCTCGAGGCGGCTCCCGGCCCAGGGAGTGCTGTTCCCGACGCGCTCTTCTGCGAGAACGAGACGAACGGCCCCCTCATCTTCGGGACCGAGCCCAGCACCCCATACCCGAAGGACGGCATCAACGACCACGTCGTCTCGGGTGCCCCGACGGTCAACCCCGACGGCTTCGGCACGAAAGCGGCGCTCCGCTACCGGTTGACGGTTCCCGCCCGGGGCACGGCCGAGCTCCGGCTCCGGCTGCACCGGCCGGCCGACGGACGAGAGACTGCCGGCACCGACTGGTCGGGTGCCGTCTTCGACGCAGTGGTCGCCGCCCGCGAGGCCGACGCGCTGGAGTTCTACGGCGCGCTCGCGCCGGCCGGCACGACGCCCGAGGCCATGCAGATTCTTCGCCAGGCCTGCGCCGGACTCGTCTGGAGCAAGCAGATGTATCCGTACGACGTGCGCCGCTGGCTCGACGGCGACCCGGGGGAGCCGCCGCCGCCCGAGGCCCACCGGCACGGGCGCAACAGCAATTGGCGGCACCTCGACTCGTTCGACGTGCTCGCCATGCCGGATCCGTGGGAGTACCCCTGGTTCGCCGCCTGGGACCTCGGATTCCACGCCATCCCATGGGCGCATCTCGATCCCGCCTTCGCCAAGTACCAACTCACGGTGCTGCTCCGCGAATGGTTCCTGCACCCGAACGGCGCTCTGCCCGCGTATGAGTGGAACTTCGACGACGTCAATCCGCCGGTGCACGTGATGGCGGCGCTGCGCGTGTTCCGGATCGACGGCGGCCGTGACCGAGAGTTCCTCGAGCGCATCTTTCAGAAGCTGCTCGTCAACTTCACGTGGTGGCTCAACCGTGAGGATGCCGATGGGAACAACGTCTTCAGCGGCGGCTTTCTCGGGCTCGACAACATCAGCCCGATCGACCGCTCGAACCTCCCCGAGGGCGTCCGGCTCGAGCAGGCGGACGGCACCGCCTGGATGGCGTACTACGCCCTCACGATGCTCCTGATCGCGATCGAGCTGGCAGAAGAGAACGACGTCTACCTGGACATGGTGATCAAGTTCCTCGAGCAGTTCGTGCTGATCGCGCGGGCGCTCGAACAGCAGGGCCTGTACGACCCGGAGGACGGCTTCTTCTACGACCGGCTTGTCTTCCCGTCGGGCGAGACCAGCCAGGTGAAGGTGCGGACGATCTCGGGCCTGATCCCGCTGCTGCCCGCAGTCGGCCTGCCGGCCGGTGCCGCCGACGCTGCGAATCGGCTCGGCAAGCGGTTCGCGCGCCTCCGCGAGAACTGGACGGACACGGGCGGAAGCCTGGTCGGCCGCGTCCGCCAGCTCGGCGATCAGAGAACGGTGCTCGTGTCGGTGATCAACCCGGAGGACCTGCGGCTGACACTGAGGGAGTTCTTCGACGAAGCGGCGTTCCTCTCCCCGCACGGACTGCGCGCGCTCTCGAAGCGCTACGAGGGCAATCCGTACACCCTCGACGGCGTGCCCGGCGCGACGATCGACTACGAGGCCGCCGAGTCGACCACCAGCATGTTCGGCGGCAACTCGAACTGGCGCGGCCCGGTGTGGTTCCCGGTCAACTACCTCGCGATCCGCCAGTTCGTGATCTACCAGCGGTTCTTCGGTGACGACTTCAAGCTCGACTACCCGACGGGCTCGGGGCAGCAGCGTACGTTCGGGCAGATCGCGCAGGACCTGGCCGACCGACTCATCGCCATCTGGCTGACAGGCCCGGACGGCCGCCGACCCGTCTATGGCGCAACCGAGCGGCTCCAGACGGACCAGGCCTGGAAGGACAACCTCACCTTCAACGAGTACTTCCACGGCGACAACGGCGCCGGACTCGGCGCCTCGCACCAGACGGGCTGGACGGCCCTGGTCGCCGACCTGATCCTCGACCCGCCCGGATCGAGCTCGACCTCGAGCTAGTGGTTTAGGCTTTCGCTGCGATGGGAGACATCGAGCCCCACGGCGACGCACCCGAGAGCGACGACTCGGTGCGCGATGTAGCGCCCGACCCGCCCGTGATGGAGTCGATGGGGCCGATCCAGATGACGACCCTCGCGTTCCCCGGCAACCGCTTCAAAGGCGAAATCCTGCCGGAGCTCGAGAGGCTGAAGATGGCGGGGATGGTGCGCATCGTCGACCTGCTGCTCGTGCGCAAGGACGAGCTCGGCGGTGTGCTGGTGACGACCGCCACCGATCTCGACTGGCAGGAGGCGGTCTCGTTCGGCTCCTACATCGGCGCCCTCGCCGGCTACGCGGCTGCCGGTCCGGCCGGGATCGAAAAGGGCGCGATGGCCGGCGCCGCCGAGCTCGCCGACGGTCATCTTTTCGATCAGGACGACGTCTTCCGCGTCACCCAGGCGCTGCCGAACAACATGAGCGCGGTGCTCGTGCTCTTCGAGCATCTGTGGGCGAAGCCGCTGCTCGACGCGGTCGACCGGGCCGGCGGCATCGAGCTCACGAACGACTGGATCCGGCCCGAGGAGGTCGTCTCCGTCGTGCACCGGGCGGCGCCGCCCGTCGCCCCCAGCTGACACCTTAGGCCCCAGCGCCGGTCGTTTATCTTGCGGCGGTGGCCGCCTACTCCGTCACCCGCTTCGATGGGATCGACGAGATCGACGACGGCGGCGCGCCGTACCGGCCGGTGAGGCAGCACTTCGGGATCGCGTCCTTCGGCGTCAACAGCTTCACCGGCCGCAAGACCGGCGACCGGATCATCAACGAGCACTCCGAGGAGGACGACCAGGAAGAGCTGTACCTCGTACTCCAGGGCCGCGCGACCTTCGAGCTCGACGGCGAGCGGGTGGACGCGCCGCCTGGGACGCTCGTCTTCGCCGAGCCCGGCGTGAGGCGGACGGCGTTCGCGGAGGAGGACGGGACGACGGTCGTCGTTGTAGGCGGCAAGCCCGGCAAGGTGTACGAGGTTCTCGGCTTCGAGGTCTGGGCGCCGTTCGAACTGCTGTACGAGGCCGGGGATTACGCCGAGGCTGCCGACCGGGCTCGCGGGGTGATCGAGGCGTGCCCCGAGGCGCTCGGAGCCTTCTTCTGCCTCGCGTGCTGCGAGGCACTGGCGGGCCGTGCAGACGACGCGGCGCGGCATCTCAGGCACGCGCTCGAGCAGTCGGAGCGGCTGAGGGGGCTCGCCCGCCGGACCTCCGACCTCGACTCGATCCGCGACCGGCCCGAGATCGCCGAGCTGCTCACGGCGTAGAGGGACCGCGGCGGGCGTTGTCAGATGAGCGTGGGTGGCTGCGACGGCACGATCCGCGGTGGCGTGCGAGGATCGCTCAGCCAGTCGAGGCGCAGCGGTAGCTCGCCGATGTTCTCGATCCGATGGGGCAACTCCGTCGGCACGCGCACCACCTCACCGGAGCGGACGATCCGCATCTGACGGTCGCCGAGGAAGAACAACGCTTCGCCCTCCTCGACTGCGACCACGCGCTGACCCGGCCGCGGCTCCAGCTCGTCGAGGAGCTCGCGCGGGCGAACCTTGAGATAGACCCCCGTCAGAAGCTCGTCCTCGGTCGCACGCGCGTCGAACCACGCCTCCGTTGCCGGCGGAATGCCGCGCTCCCGTAGGCCGCTGAGGATCGCCAGGTCGTCATCGCCGTTCACGCTGACCAGCCCGAGCACGTCCTCGGGGTAGACCCGTAGCCGCGCCATGCAGCTGTGGTCGAGCGGGCAACCGAACGGTGGCGCATCGGTGTCGCCGTTGAGCCGCGCCCGCGCCTTGTCAAACATGCGCGGGAGGTATGCGTAGCCCTCGAGCTCGTCGGCAAAGTCCCGAACGGCAGCCATCCCAGAGCACGCTACCGGGTGGCGCGCACCGTTGACTTGACGAGTCAACTTGCGGACTACGAGTCCGAGGGATTTGCACCCGATGAGGAAGATCGTCGCCTCCTGGCCTGCCTCAAAGCCGACGCACGATGCCCCGGGCGAGTCCGGCGAAACATGCGCACGTCGAGTCTGGGCCAACCCGGCGTTTCTGAGGAGTCTCAGCCGTTCAGTGGGCGACGCAGCCACCGAGTGCGTGACTCGCGACCGCGAAGGTCGATCATCATCGACCGGCGACGGCGAAACAGCCACCGACGCGACCGGCGGCGTGAGACGGGCTGTAAGACCTGGGTACGCATGACCGAGCAGTTCGCCCGCCGATGAGGACCTCCTCCGACCGGCGACAAGGTCGAGATCACCGTGCCCGGACCGCGCCCCCTCCGGCTGCGTTCGCTGCACCAGTGCTCGAGACGAAACGGCCGTCGCACGCCCGGCTTCCGGGCGAGGGCCAGCCCGATCAGATATTCGGGCGGCTCGACGAACACGGCCATCTCGTCGCGGTCGTCCTGGCCGCCGTGATGCAAGCCGTGCGCGGTCGAACCGACGGTCCCCCGCAGAATCGTCGCGCCTTCGACCAGGTCCAGCTCCTCCACGCGTGCCCCTAGATCGTCTTGAACTGCTCGAACGGCTGGCGGCATGTCTCGCACCAGCGGATCGACCGGCACGGCGTCGGTCCAAAGATGTTCTCGAGCCGCGTCTCCTGCGAACCGCAGTACGGGCAGCGGAACGCGCGCGACTGCAGCTGCACGAGGGTCGTCGCGCCCGCAGCGCGGGGAGCCGGCGGCGCGAAGCCCGCTGCGCGCAGCTTCTCCCGTCCCGCCGCGGAGATGCGATCGGTCGACCACGAGTCGTCCTGGATCACCGCGACGTCGGCCTCGCCACCGAGCGAGGCGACCTTCTGCGCGAGCGCCCGACACATCGCGTCGAGTGCCGGGCAGCCGAGGAACGTAGGCGTCAGCTCGACGCGAACCCGGTCTCCGTCGACCTGCACGTCCCGGATCACGCCGAGGTCGACGAGCGAGATCACGGGGATCTCGGGATCGGGGATCTCCTCGAGCGCCGCCCAGACCTCGGCGGCGGTCACCACCGCGCTCCCGGTTCCGAGCGTCGCACCTCGGTCATCTCCTCCCAGAGCGCCGTCAGCTCGGAGGTGTGCGCCCCTCGCTCCGCGCTTTGTGCCAAGTTGGCACTTGGACGGCCCACGCGGCGAGCGAGCTCCTCGCGCTGCGGTGGGTCGAGCACGCCCAGCGCAAACGGCCAGAGCTGGTCGACGGCGGCCGTGAAGCGCGGCTCGTCGCGCAGGCGCGCCGCCCAGAGCTCGGCGTGCAGCCGGTGATAGACCTCTTCGCGATCGATCTTGGCGGCGAGACCGGCGAGCTCGGTGTCGCCGGACTCCTTGAGGGCCTCGATGCGCACGCGATCGGCCTCCTCGTAGAGGTAGCGCCGTGCGATCGTCAACGCCCAGTCGTCGATCAGCCGCAGCTCGACGAGCGGCGCGCACCGGTAGTCGCTCGGCGCGCGGTCGAACGCGAGCGCGTCGGCGTCCGTGTCGAGCTCCGCCGCGGCGAGCTCGTACAGCGCGCGCGCGTGGCCGATCTCGTTCTGCGCGATCGACGAGAACGCGACGTCCTCCTCGAGCGTCGGCGCGATCCCGGTCCACTCCGAGTCGCGCCAGCCGAGGATCAGCTCGTCGTCAGCCAGGCTCAGCAGCAGCATTGCCCGCGGGGAGTCGTGGCGGGACGCGCCGGCCAAGCCGGCATCTCCCGCGCGCGGCTCGGTCGAGCCTACGCCGCTCACGTGCCGCTCTTTGTCACCGAGGCGCGCTCGCGCGCCTCGGCAAGCCGCGCCTTGATCGAGTAGCCGTCGACGCGGCGGTATTTGAGGTCGAACTCGTCCGCCCAGTCCGTCACCTGGTGGATCGAGGTGCGTGGCACGAGCCAGAGCGCCTCCGACTCGCCGCGGCGGCCGTACTGCTCGCGCGCCCAGGCATCGGCGAACGCGGCGTCAGGCGCTTCGAGCGAGCCCGCATGCGCGAACGGCTGGCCCTTTCGCTCCTGCCGGAAGACCTCGTAGACAGTCATGTCCCTTCGCCTCCGACACGCCCACGGCTCATGCAGCGAGCAACGTGTCGCGGACCCACTGCTCCTGCTCGAGGTACCGTCGACGGAGGTCGAGCCGGTCCTGCGAGCGCGGCCCGTGGCCGGTCACGACCGACTTGAGCTCGGCCCAATCGGGCTCGGAATACTCCCATACACCCTCGTCGTTTCGGCGCAGGTTCGGGTCGGGCACCGTCAGGCCGAGTTCCCAGATCTGCGGCACGTACCCCTCGAGGAACTGCTGCCGGGCCTCCTCGTTGCCCTGCGACTTGATCCGCCAGAGGTACATCGGATCCGCGTCTCGCGCGATCGGGTTGCCGTGGAACTGCATCAGCGGTCCCCACCAGCGGTCGAGGGCCTCCTGCACGAGGCCGCGCTGGGCGTCCGTGCCGGTCATCATCGTCAGGATCACGTCACGGCCGTGAAGGATGTGGAACGACTCCTCCCAGCAGATCTTCTTCATGATCCGCGCGTAGGGCGCGTACGAGCACTTGAGGAGCGCCTTCTGCGAGATGATCGCCGCCGCGTCGACGAGCCAGGCGATCACGCCCACGTCGCCCCACGTGCGCGTCGGGTAGTGAAAGACGTTGTGGAACTTCGCCTTGCCGGAGAGCAGGTCGGCGAACATCTCCTCCCGCGGCTTGCCGAGATCCTCGGCGACGCGGTAGATCAACTGCGCGTGTCCGACCTCGTCCTGCACCTTCGCCGTCAGGGCGAGCTTCCGCTGCAGCGTCGGCGCCTTGAGGATCCATTCGCGCTCGGGCAGCACGCCCATCAACTCGCTGCCGGCGTGCATCTCGATGAACTTGATCAGCCGCTGCCGGTACTCGTCGGGCAGCCAGTCGGTCGCCTCGACCTGCCCGCCCTCCTGGACGTAGGCAAGGAATTCCTGTGTGCGCGCATCCACGTCGAGCCTCCCAACCTACCGATCGTTAGGCTGGAACTATAGATGTCCGCGAGGCGCGTAGAGCTGACCCGGATCGCCGCCCGGCTGTTCGCCGAGCGCGGCTATCAGGGAACGTCGCTCGCCGACCTGGCCGAGCAGCTCGGGGTGCAGAAACCGTCGCTGTACCACCACATCGCCTCGAAAGAAGACCTGCTCTGGGAGGTCGCCTGGGAGGGCGCCGAGGCGTTCCACGCTGCGCTCGACGCGGTACCGCCCGAGCTTGCGGCCGCAGAGCGGATCAGGCTGGCCCTGCGGGCGCACCTCGCCGTGGTGGGCGAACAGGTCGACATCGCCACCGTGTTCGTGCGCGAGTGGCGCTACCTCGAGGGCGAGCGGCGCGCGCGGTTCGTCGCCGAGCGCCGCCGCTACGAGGAGCGCATCCGCGACCTCTTCCGAGACGGCGTCGAGGAGAGCGACCTCCGCACGGACCTCGACATCGCGACCGCGGCGCTCCTCTTCCTCTCCGCCGCCAACTGGGCATACACCTGGCTCCGGCCCGGCACGGACACGGACGTGCTCGCAGATCGGCTCTTCGCCGCGTTGCTCGACGGGATGCGCGGCTACTCGACGTCCTAGGCGCCGAGCGGGAACCGCGACCGCTCGTGCCAGCGGCCGCCCTCGTCCTCCTCGATCAAGGTCACGTGGGTCGCCCGCGCGTGGATCGGCAAGTCGATCATCACGTCGATCGGCTCTTCGCTCACCGTCAAGTGCGGGATCACCTCGTCGTGCGCACCTTCGTAGGGCGGGTGCTCGGGCCAGCGCTCCCACACGGCCCGGGTCAACGCCGTGAAGGGCGCCGAGGGGTCGGGTCGCAGCCAGACCGTCCCGTCGGCGAACCGCTCGACCGCGGCGAGCGCAAACGCGAACGCCGGCACCTGCGCCACGACCGCTCCAATCGCGGCTTCGTCGACCGCCTCCGGTGGCACGAACGGGAACAGCACGGTGAGGTGGGCAGGCACGCCGACTCCGGCGGACCAATCGTGCTCGAGGCGGTAGGCGCCGACCGCCCGTTCCGCTTCCGGGACGGCGACGATCAGCGCGGTCCGGCGTGGCATGCTCGGCAGCGTGAAGCGCGTAGCACTCATCGTCAACCCCTACTCGACGCACGTCACCGGTGAGCGGATCACGGCCGTCGAACACGTGCTGCGCGAGCATGTCGAGGTCGAGACGACGTTCACGCAGCGACCGGGGCACGCGACCGAGCTCGCAGGCGAGATCGCCGGCTCGGTCGATGCGATCATCGTCTTCTCCGGCGACGGCACCTACAACGAGGCGCTGAACGGCGCCGACGGCGCCGTGCCGTTCGGGTTCTTGCCCGGTGGCGGGACGAGTGTCCTGCCGCGCGCGCTCGGCCTGCCGCGCGAGCCGGTCGCTGCGGCCCGGGCGATCGGGCTGGCGCTGTCGGAGGATCGTTTGCGGCGGATCGGGCTCGGAGCCGTCAACGGGCGCCGCTTTTGCTTCTCCGCCGGCCTCGGCTTCGACGGGGAGGCTGTCCGGCGGCTGGATGCACTCGGGCGTGATGCGGCCGGCGCCCGGCCCGGCGACCTCGCGTTCGTCCGTACGGTCGCGCGGATGCTGATCGAGCGGCGTGCCCGCTACGAGCCGCAACTCGAGATCGAGGGCTACGGCCGCGCCGCGTTCATCCTCGTCGCGAACTGCGATCCGTACTCGTATGCAGGCGCCGTTGCGCTTCGCATCGCGCCCGACGCGCGCTTCGAAGAAGGCATCGACTTCGTCGCGCCGCGACGGGTCCGGGCGCGCGACGTACCGCGGCTGGCTCGGTACATGCTTCGCGGCAAGGGTCAGCTCGAGGCCGACGACGTCGCCTCGGGCCACGACCTCGACCGGATCGTCGTGCGCTGCGACCGGCCGCTGCCCCTGCAGGCCGACGGCGAGGATCTCGGCGACGTGGTCGAGGCGACGTTCGAGGCGAGACGCGATGCGGTCTCCGTACTGGTTTAGCGCAGCGTCGGTCGTCCTTGTCCTCGCCGGCTGCGGCGCGGCGCACGTCGCCGATCCGTACGCCTACGACCACGCCCGTCCGCTCGCGGTCCGCGACCAGGGCGTCGCTCTCTCCGGCCCGAAGGTCGCGATGCACGTCATCTCCTTCGACGGCACGAAGCGGGTGAACGCGTTCCTCGTCGTGCCCCGCGCCGGTGGAACGCACCCGGCCGTCCTCTTCCTGCATGGGAGCGGAGGGAACCGCGAGGACCTGCTCCTGCCGGCGCTGCAGCTCGCCTCGCGCGGCTTCGTCACGATGACGATCTCGCAGCCGAACGACGCGGCCACCTTCCGGCCGCTCGTCGTCAACGCGCGGCGAGCGCTCGATCTGCTCGCAGCGCGCAAGGACGTCGACGCCTCGCGGCTCGGACTCGTCGGCTTTTCACTCGGCGCCCAGACGGCGGCGATCCTGGCCGGCGACGAGCCACGTCTGAAGGCGATCGGGATCGTCGCGGGGCGAGGGAGCGCGGCCCCGCTCCACTGGATCCCCAAGGCGAAGGCGCACCTGTTCTTCCAGGCCGGCACCAGGGACGCCGTCGTGCCGCACGCACAACTCGTCGCGCTGATCAAGGCCGCGCCCGACGATCCGCTCGTCCGCTGGTACCCGACCGGGCATGGGATGAACCGCCGTGCGTTCGACGATCAGATCGCTTGGCAGGCACGTGAGATAGGTTTCCGGCCGCATGGCGGCCACTGACGCCTTCCGGCGCTTGGATGCCGACGCAGCACCTGACGGCCTCGGCGAGCGCGAGCTGCTCGAGCTCTATCGGCGGATGGTGCTGCTTCGCACCTACGACGAACGCTCGGTCGTGTATCACCGGCAGGGCCGCATCGGGACCTACGCGATCTTCTGGAACCACGAGGCGATCCAGGCCGGGGCGACGTTCGCACTTGCGGACAGCGACTGGATCTTCCCGTCGTACCGCGAATCCGCGATCGGTCTCGTGCGCGGGATGCCGGCCGCGACGATCCTGCAATGGTGGCGGGGGCATCCGTCGGGCTGGTGGAACCCGGCCGACTGGAACGTCGCCTCGATCTGCGTCCCGATCGCGACCCATGTGCCGCACGCGGCGGGGCTCGCCTGGGGCAAGAAGCTGCGCGGCGAGGACACCGTGGCAATGGCGTTCTTCGGCGACGGCGCCACGAGCGAAGGCGCGTTCCATGAGGGCGTCAATTTCGCGGCGGTCATGGATGCGCCGGCCGTCTTCGTGTGCAACAACAACGGCTGGGCGATCTCGACGCCGCTCGAGGCGCAGACGCGCGCCGAGACGCTCGCCGACAAGGCGGCCGGGTACGGCATTCCCGGCGTGCGCGTCGACGGGCTCGACGTGCTCGCCGTGTACGAGGCGGCGCGCGAAGCGGTCGAGCGCGCTCGCGCCGGCGGCGGCCCGACCCTGATCGAAGCCGTCCACTACCGCGCAGCTCCGCACGCGACCGCAGACGACCCGCGGGCGTACATCGACCAGGACCGTGTCGAGGAAGAGCGTGCCCGCGAGTGCGTCGGGCAATACGAGGCGTTCCTGAAGCGCCTCGGCCTGCTGAGCGACGAGCTGATCGCGGCAACGCGAACGGAGGCGGAGGAATTGCTGCGGGCTGGAATCACCGCGGCCGAGGCGGAGGCCGCTCCGGATCCGGAGCTGCTGTTCAGCCACGCCTACGTCGACCCGCCGGGGAACATGCGCAATGGCTGAGCTGACACTCGTCGAGGCGGTCAACGATGCGCTGCACGTCGAGCTCGAGCGCGACCCGGATGTGATGGTGATGGGCGAGGACGTCGGCCGCGCCGGCGGGGTCTTCCGCGCCACCGCCGGCCTCCGCGACCGGTTCGGCGCGAACCGGTGCGTCGACACGCCGTTGGCGGAGGCCGGGATCCTCGGCACGGCAGTCGGGCTGTGCATGGCCGGTTGGCGGCCGGTGTGCGAGATGCAATACGACGCGTTCTCGTATCCGTGCCTCGACCAGCTCATCACCCACGTCGGTCGCTACCACTGGCGAAGCGGCGGCAAGCTGCGGTTTCCGATCACGATCCGCATGCCGTACGGCGGCGGTGTGCGTGCGCCGGAGCTGCACGACGACTCGCCCGAGGCCTACTACGTGCACACGCCCGGGATCAAGGTCGCGATCCCGTCGACGCCCGCCGATGCGAAGGGCTTGCTCGCCGCTGCGATCCGCGACCCGGACCCGGTGGTCATCTTCGAGCCGAAGCTCGTCTACCGAACCGCTCGCGGCGAGGTGCCCGAGGGCGAGCACCTCGTGCCGCTGGGCCAGGCGCGCATCGCGCGCGCGGGAACGGACGTGACGTTGATTGCGTACGGGGCGATGGTCGGCGTCTGCGAGCGCGCGGCCGACGAGCTCGACGTCTCGTGCGAGGTCGTCGACATCCGCTCGCTGCGACCGCTCGACGAAGAAGCGATCCTCGCGTCGGTCGCGAAGACGGGCCGCGTGGTGATCGTCCACGAGGCGCCGCGCACCGCCGGTTTCGGCGCCGAGCTCGCGGCGCTGATCGCCGAGCGTGCGATCTTCGATCTCCAGGGTCCGATCCTGCGCGTGACCGGCTACGACGTGCCCTATCCATACTGGACGATCGAGGACGAGTACATGCCCTCGGTCGGGCGTGTCGTCAGGGCAGTTCGCTCGCTCCTCGCGTGAGCCACGAACCGCCGCTCCAGCGACGCGGCGCTGCTGGGTGGGGCTGACCCCGGTAACCTCCGCCGCCGAATGGCCTACGAGTTCAAGCTGCCGGATCTCGGCGAGGGCCTCACCGAGGGCGAGGTCGCGAGGTGGCTCGTCGCCGTCGGGGACGAGATCGCGGAAGACGCGCCGCTCGTCGAGATCCAGACCGACAAGACGACCGTCGAGATCCCGTCGCCCGCGGCGGGCACCGTGCTGCAGATCCTCGTCGGCGAGGGCGAGGTCGCGCCGGTCGGGTCCGTGCTCGTCGTGATCGGGAGCGACAGCGCCCCGGCCTCCGCGGGCACGCCCCCGCCGGCCCTGACCCAGGGCCGCCTGTCCCCGGACGTGGCTCCGCCGGCCGTGGCCGGCCGCGTGCAAGCGACCCCGCTCGTGCGGCGGATCGCGCAGGAGCTCGGCGTCGATCTCGATGCCGTCGCGGGCACCGGTCCCGCGGGCCGGATCACGGAGGACGACGTGCGCCGCGCGGCGACGCCACGCGAGGGCCGCCGCGAGAAGGTGCGGGGCGTGCGGCGGCAGATCGTCGAGCACCTGACTCGCGCACACCAGGAGGTACCTGCAGTCACGTATGTCGAGGAGTGCGACTTCGGTGCGGTGGCGCTCGAGCTGCTGCTTCCCACCGTGCTGCACGCAACTGCCCTGTCGCTGCGCGAGTTTCCCGAGCTGAACGCACGGCTCGAAGGCGACGAGATCGTCTACCTCGATCGCTACGACCTGGGCATCGCCGTGCAGACGGACCAGGGGCTGGTCGTTCCCGTCGTCCGGGCGTGTGACGTCCGCAGCGTCGAGGAGCTCCGGGGCGACGTCGATCAGCTTGCGGCGAAGGCGCGCGACGGCTCGCTCGCGCCGGAGGAGCTGCGCGGCTCGACGTTCACGGTGACGAGCGCAGGGAAGCTGGCCGGTCTCTTCGTCACGCCGCTGATCAACCACCCCGAGGTGGGGATTCTCGGCGTGCACCGGATCGCGCCCCGCCCGGTCGTTCGCGATGGGGAGGTGATCGTGCGCCCGATGGGGAACGTGAGCGTCACCTTCGACCACCGCGTCGTCGACGGCGCTCGAGCGGCGGCGTTCACGCTCGCCGTGATCCAGCGACTGCAGGCCTGACGAAGCCACCTACACTGGCCAGATGGGGTCCTGGTACACGATCGGCATCCTCGTCGGCCTCGGCACGTCGCTCGGCGTCGGGGCCGCTGGCGTGCTGCGCCGGGTGCTGCCGGCAGCGCTGCTCGCCGCCGCTGCCGCGGCAGCGATCGGCTTCGCCTTCTGGGAGTGGCAGCAGGCGGCCGGCGGAGTCGCCGGCGCGCTGTGCGGGGCTCTGGGATCGGCGCCGCTCGTCGCCGGCGCGCTCAGGCGCGGCGGCACTCGGGGCGGCACCGCGACGCTCCTCGGCCTCGCGTCGCTCGTCGGGGCAGCGCTCGCGTTCGTGCCGGTCGTGGGGTACCTCGAGGCGCTCGCGGTGCCTCTGCTCGGCGCGCGTGCCCGTCGTCGCGAACCAGAGCGGCACGCGGGTCTTCGCTCGCTTGCCCGCGACTGAGTGGCCAAGCCCGTCGTCCTGATCGTGATCGACGGCCTGACGCCGTCGATGTTCGAAGCCGCCGACACGCCTGCGATCAGATTCCTGCTCGAGCACGGTACGTACGCACGCGCGGCGTCGACATTCCCGTCGCTCACGCCGGTGTGCCTCTCGTCGATCGCGACCGGCGCCCACGGCGACGTGCATCACATCCCGCACCTGGTCTGGTGGAACCGCGAGGAGCAGCGGATCGTCGAGTACGGATCCTCGTTCGGGGCGGTTCGCGTCGCCGGGGTGACGCGCTCGTTGCGCGACACGGTGATCGATCTGAACGCACGGCATCTCAGCCGCGACGCGGAGACCGTGTACGAGGCGCTCGAGCGCACAGGCCTGACCGCCGCCGCGATCAACATCACCTGCTACCGCGGCACGCATCGCCATCTCGCCTCGATCCCCGGTGTGCCGGCGGTGAACGGGCCGAAGCGCTTCTTCTTCTACTCGCTGTACGAGAGCGACCGGACCGGGGCGCCGATCGCGGTGCGCAACCGTGCGCTCGGCTCGATCGACGCCTACGCCGCGTGGGTCGGCCGCTGGCTCGTCACGCGCGACGGCTTCGACTTCCTCGTCTACTACCTGCCGGACTACGACTACGCGTCACACGCGTCCGGCCCCGACGCCGCGCACGAGGCGCTCGCACGCAGCGACTCCGCCGTGTCGGCGTTGATGGCGGCCGCCGGCGGGCCTGACGCGTTCCTCGAGCGCTACGCGGTGATCGTCTGCTCCGATCACGGGCAGTCGAACGTCGAGCGCGTCGCGCGCCTCGACGTCGGCGGCGATCTGGTCACCGCCTCGAACCGCGCAGCGATGGTCTATACCGCCGAGCCGAGGCTGGTCGCCGAGCGACTCGACGGCCAGCCCGCCGCCGGGATCGTGCTGTTCGAGGAGGACGGCCGCCTCGTCGTCCGTCGCGACGGTGACGAGGACGAATCGCTTCTCGACGAGCTGCCGGACGGCCACGCGCGTGCCGCTGCCGCGGTCCGGAACCCGAACTCCGGCGAGGTCATCGTCTCGGCCGCCGCCGGCTGGGAGTTCGGCGACCTCGCCGGGCGAAGCCATCTCGGCGGCGGCAGCCATGGCTCGCTGGACGCCGCAGACTCGGAGGTGCCGATGCTGACGGTCGGGTTGGGCCCGCCGCCGGCGTCGATCACCGGGATCAAGCGCCTGGTCGTCGACCACTTCGCCGCGAGGGTCTGAGGTAGCCTCGCCCGCGTGTCCGCGACCACCCGCACGGTCCAGGCGCTCCGCCGGCCGCACAACTGGATCCAGCTCTTCAAGTTCGGGCTCGTCGGTGCGAGCGGCTTCGCCATCAACCTGGTGGTCTACAAGTTGTTGCTCGGATACGGCGCGCATCAGGCTGCAGCCGTGTCGTTCGTCGTCGCCGCGGCGAGCAACTACTGGTGGAACCGGCGCTGGACGTTCTCCGGTCAGAAAGGCAACTTCGCGTTGCAGGGGATGCGCTTCTATGCGGTCTCGATCGCCGCGTTCGTCGTCAACCAGATCTGGCTCTTCGTGTTCCTCGACTGGCTCGGCTGGGGGAAGGTGATCGCGCAGGCGGTCGCGATCGTGCTCGTGACCCCACTCAACTTCCTCGGCAACAAGCTCTGGAGCTTCCGGCGCTAACCCTCAAGCTCGCCGCGGTCGCTGCGCTTGCGCTCGCGCTCGTTCCGGCGGCGCACGCGGGGACGACCACCGGCGTCTCGAACCCGCTCACCCAAACCTCGCCGCTCGTCCCGCTGAAGGCGGTCTCGACCAAGCAGCAGGTGATCTCCGTGTTCCTGCACTACGGAAAGGTCGCGAGGTGGCTCGAGCGCTACCCGCCGCATCCCACGACCGATGCAACGTACAAGGACGGCACGTGGACGGTGAACGTCTGGTCGGGCCGCGCCGGTGAGATCGCGACCGGAACGGTCGACGACCGCCGCGTGGCGGTGAGCGAGGCGTGGACCGGCCCGCAGGTCGCCTGGCGCATGGCGCGGGGCGGCCCCGGTGCATTCGGCGGCTCGAAGATCAACAGTTACAGCGTCTGGCTCAGCTTCTCGGCGCTCTTCCTGCTCGGGTTGATCGACTGGCGGTGCGTCTTCTCGGTACGGAACGCCGATCTGCTCGTGCTGCTCTCGTTCTCCCTCTCCCTCTGGTTCTTCAACCACGGCCACGTCTTCGCCGCGATGTCCACCGCGTATCCGCCGCTCGCCTGGATCCTCGTGCGCTGCGTCTGGATCGCGCGGAGCGACCGGCCCTCGCGCGGCGCCGCGGTCTGGCCCGTGTGGCTGCTCGCCGCGGCAACCGTCTTCGTCGCCGGGTTCCGGGTCGGGCTCAACGTGCGCTCGTCGAACGTCATCGACGTCGGCTACTCGGGTGTGATCGGCGCCGACCGGATCGTCCACGGCGAGAGCCCGTACGGCCACTTCCCGGTCGAGGACACCCGACCGAAGTGCGGTCCGGCCGACTCGAGCGGCGAGGTTCGCAACCGGATCCAGACGAACGGGCTCTGCGAGACCGCCAACCCGCTCGGCGACACCTACGGCCCCGTCTCGTACCTGGCCTACATCCCGGGCTATCTGATTCTCGGCTGGAGCCACAAGTGGGACACGCTCCCGGCGGTGCACCTGACGTCGATCCTGTTCGACAGCCTCTGCCTGCTCGGGCTCGTTTTCGTCGGCCGTCGGTTCGGCGGGCCTCGACTCGCCGCCGCCCTTGCGTTCGCCTGGGTCGCGTGGCCGTTCACGCAGTACACGTCGAACTCGAACACCAACGATGCGATCGCACCCGCGTTCCTGATCTGGGGCTTCTTCGCCGTGACGAGCCCGGTTGCACGTGGGGCCGCCGTTGCGCTGTCCGGGTGGACCAAGTTCGCGTCGCTGCTGCTCGTCCCGCTCTGGTCCGGCTACCCGGAGGCGCGCCGGCCGCGGGCGGTCGCCGTGTACGCGGCTGCGTTCGCTGTGACGACGCTGCTCGTCTTCTTCGTCCTTTTCCTCGAGCCGTCGCCGCTGCACGCGGCTCGCGTGTTCTACGACCGCACGTTCTCGTTCCAGGTCGGACGCGAGTCGCCCTTCTCGCTCTGGGACTGGCGCCAGTACCACGCCAAGGGCATCCCCGACCTGCACCTGGTGCAGCGCGCGCTCGAGGTGGCACTCGTCGTCGGGGCGCTCGCGCTCGGCTGGTTTCCGCGTCGCCGGTCGCCGCTTCGGCTGGCGGCGCTCACCGGCGCCGTGCTCGTCGGCTTCGAGCTCGTCCTGACGCATTGGTTCTACCTCTACCTGCCGTGGTTCTTCCCGTTCGTCGCGCTGGCGTTGATCGCTCCGCTGCCCGGGGCCGAGGAGCCGGCGCTCCCGCCGGTCGAGGATGAGCGGTCCGACGCGGGCACGCTGGCCGCCGTCTGAGGACCGCGTCGCCGCGTCCCTCGCGGCCTCGGCGGTGTTCCTGCTCGCCTGGGCGCTGGTGCACACGTGGTTCTGGGGGCACGGCACGATCGTCGACTGGCCCTCGTACCGGGCCTACGGCGCGGCGATCAGAGCGGGCGCGGTCCCCTACCGGGACTTCGCCGTCGAGTACCCGCCCGGGTCGCTGCCGGTCTTCGTGCTGCCGACATTGCTCGGCGGTGACTACGCCGCGACCTTCGCGTGGTTGATGGCTGCCTGTGGGGTCGCGCTCGTCTGGGTGGTCGCGGTGGTGCGCCCGAGGGCCGCGTTCTACGTGGCGCTGGCGCCCGTGCTGGCCGGGTCGCTGATCCTCTCGCGGTTCGACCTCTGGCCCGTCCTCCTCACGACTGGCGCGGTCGCCGCGCTCGTCCGTCACCGTCACGGGCTCGGCTGGACGCTGCTCGGCGCAGCCGTGGCAGCGAAGCTGTGGCCGGTCGTGCTGGTGCCCCTCGCGCTCGCCTGGTCGGTGCGGCATGGCCGCACTCGCGCCATCGGGTACGGAGCGCTGGTGCTCGGCGTTGCCCTCGTTCCCTTCCTCGTCGTCGCCCCGCACGGGCTCATCGACAGCGTGCGCGGCCAGGCGTCGCGGCCGCTGCAGATCGAGTCGCTCGGCGCCGCGTTCTTGACGACTTTCGGGCATCCGCACGTTGTCTACTCGCACGGCTCTCAGGGCCTCGGCGGCCACGGCGCGCTCGGAGCGTTCTTCCTCGTCGCGCAGGCGGCCGCGTTGCTCGCCCTGTGGATCGCGTTCGCGGGCGGTCCGGCGACGGAGGAGCGGCTGCTTCGCTTCGCAGCGGCGTGCGTCTGCGCGTTCATCGCGTTCGACAAGGTCCTGTCGCCGCAGTACCTCGTCTGGCTGATCCCGTTGGTGCCGCTGGTCCGCGGACGGCGCGGTCTCGCAGCGACGACGCTGCTGACGGCCGCGCTCGTGCTCACGCAGGTCTGGTTTCCCTGGCGCTACTTCGAGTACGCCACGCATTTTCACCTCGCGGGCGTGGTGCTGCTCCGCGATCTCGTGCTGGTCGCGCTGCTCGCGGTGCTCGCGCTGCCTGCGCGGCTCAGTCCACGTTGACACGGACGAGCGTGCAGCTCGTCGCGCGCCCGTCCGCGCCGCACTCGACGAGTACGCCTTCGATGCGCACGTCGCCGGTGGCGGGCTCGAGCCGGACCGGCATGCCGGTGAGGAACCGCTTGATCGCACCGTGCTCCTCACTGCCGATCACCGAGTCGTGCGGGCCGGTCATTCCGGCGTCGGTGACCGCCGCGGTGCCGCCCGCCAGCACGCGCGCGTCGTTCGTCTGCACGTGCGTGTGTGTCCCCAGCACTGCTGTCACGCGACCGTCGAGGTAGCGCGCCAGCCCAACCTTCTCGCTGGTCGCTTCCGCGTGGAAGTCGACGACCACGATCGGCGTTACGCGTCGAGCCTCCTCGACGAGCCGGTCGGCGGCGAGGAACGGCGATTCGAACGGGTCGAGTGAGAAGACGCCGAGCAGGCTGATCACGGCGACGCCGTCGTGCACGGCGAGGCCGGTGCCGGGCGTCTGCGGCGACATGTTCGCCGGGCGCAGAACGCGGTCGGTGCCGCTCAGGTAGGGCGCGAAGCCCGCCTGGCCCCAGGTCCAGTTACCGAGGGTGACGACGTCAGCGCCGGCCGCCAGGAGCCGGTCGGCGAGCTTCGCCGTGATCCCGCGCCCGGCGGCGGCGTTCTCACCGTTGACGATGCAGAAGTCGGCTGCCAGCTCGGTCCGGAGGGCGGGCAGGCGAGCCTCGACGGCTCGACGGCCGGGCGCACCGAAGACGTCGGCGATGAAGAGAATGCGCAGCGGGCGTACTTCCTAGCCGAGCGACAACGCCGCCGCCGGATGGACCTCGACGACGACGTGGTTCCCGGAGTCGTTCGTGTACCGGGCGAGGGACTGGCGCTCGGCGCCCGAGAAATCCACGATCGAGCCGAGCTTCGAGCCTGCCGCCGTGAGCGGCGAGCCGACGACGAGCGACGGGTCGATGGTGATGTGCGAGACGGAGACGACGAGCGACGGCGCACCTGTCGGTTGCACGTCGATCCGCGCGCCGTAGTCGCGTCCGTTGAGGACGACGTTCCCGATCGACAGGACCGTGCCGTCGACCGGCGAGTAGACGTCGGTGCCGGCGGCCGCTCCGACCTCGAGTGCCGAAGTGGCGGGTCCCTGCCCGCCCGGGAGCTGGTACCAGCGCGGGCCGCCCGCGGAGCCGCCGAAGATCGAGTGGCCGAGCCGACGCAGGAGCCCCTGGTTCGCCTGGTTGCCGAGCGGATCGAGAGGCTCCGATCCGGCGCTGCCGCCCTGGTAGCCGATCGCGGTTACGCGGCTCTGCGAGACCGGCAGCTGGAGGTGCAGGGCGCCGACCCGGCTGACGATCTCGGGTTGAGGCGGGCCTGCGGGCAGCAGGCGTGACGCGCTCGCGGGTGCGGGCGCCGCTGCCGGGGCGCCGGAGCCGCCGAACGCGGACAGCAGCAACGTCACGAGCGCCACGAGGGCGATCGCGAACAGCACAGCGAGGCGGCGCACGCGCCGTTCACGCTGGCGGGGACGGCGTTGCGTGGAGCGGGCACGCCGGTGGGGCCCCGGGGGCGGCATCGGGGGCACCGTAGCGGACGCTTCCTGGGAGTTCAACGTGGGAACCAGCGCCAGTGCCCCGTCCGTCGCGAACGACCAGTCCCAGTCGGGCGGGCGAATCGGTACTACGCGCGCGGTAGCATCGGCTGTGTGAGCGCCCTCGGTCGCCCGCCGCGCATCCAGGTG
Source organism: uncultured Actinomycetes bacterium (assembly GCA_963836705.1). GTDB lineage: Bacteria > Actinomycetota > Thermoleophilia > Gaiellales > Gaiellaceae > PALSA-600. Next base: position 420,009 of record CAWIKU010000001.1, read on the forward strand.
CCGCGCTGGGTCCAGCTGGTGGGCCTGCCGTTGCTGCTGGTCCTCGCGTGGATTCTGCTGACCGCGGCGAGTCACGTCGTCTTCCTCTTCCTGGTCGCAGCGCTCGTCGCGCTACTGCTCGATCCGCTCGTCCGGGCGCTCCAGAAGGCCCGCCTGCCGCGCGGCCTCTCGGTCGCGCTCGTCTTCCTGACATTTGCGTCGATGTTGGCCCTGGTCATCCTGGCGATCGCGACTGCAGTCGTCGGCGAGACGAAGACGGCTGCCAACCGATTCAACGACTACTTCACGAATCGTCTCCCGTCGACCGGACAGACCGCTGCCGACCACGACGTCGATCGTCTCCAGCGGTGGCTGAACCAACATCACTTGAAGTCGATTGACATCAAGCAGCGCGGGCACCGGATCGTGCGTCAGATCCAACAGCGCGACGTCGGGAAGAACACGAAGCGCATCGTCTCGATCGTCGAAGGTGCCGCCATCTCGATCGGGAAGACGCTCTTCTCGCTCGTGCTGCTCGTCGTCGTCACGATCTACATGCTGATCGACATGCAGCGACTTGGACGAGCGATCGACCGTCGCTACCCGCCGCGACGCGGAGAGCTGCCGCTGCTACGCAGCATGGAGCACGCGCTTGCGTCGTACGTCCGCGGCCAGATCGCGTTGTCGCTGATCATCGGCGTCAGCGCAGGAGTGGGGATCTGGATCCTCGGTGCCACGGGCTTGCTGCCGCACGCCCAGCAGTACGCCCTCCTGTTCGGCGCCTGGGTCGCGCTGACGGAGGTGATCCCGTACCTCGGGCCATGGCTCGGCGCACTGCCGCCGTTCATCTATGCCCTCGTCGTGCATCCGATCTCCGCGCTCTGGGTTGCGCTCCTCTTCCTCGGCATCCAGCAGATCGAGGGACACGTCGTCGTCCCGAAGGTGATGGGGAACGCCTTGCGGCTGCACCCGCTGCTGGTCATCTTCGGTCTTGCTGCCGGCGCCGAGCTGTACGGACTTCCCGGTGCGCTGACCGCGCTGCCGCTGCTCGCGGTCGGGCGCGCGATCTGGGAGTTCTTCGCCGACCGGCTGACGCTCGAGCCCTGGCAGGGAACGCCCGTCCCGGTCGAGGTGGAGCTGGTCGACGTCGATCCGCCGCGTACCCTTCGGCCGTGAGCGCGTTTCCGATCACCCGCCTGCGCCGGCTGCGCCGCACCGAGCCGCTGCGCGAGCTGGTGCGCGAGACGACTGTGTCGCTCGACGACCTGGTGATGCCGTTGTTCGTCGCTCCAGCTGCGCGTGCCAATGACCGCCTGCCCGCGCTGCAGCGGTACACGGTCGAATCGGTCGTGCAGGAGGTCGAGGAGCTCGTCCGGCTCGGTCTCGGCGCGGTGATCCTGTTCGGGGTGCCCGAGGAGAAGGACGACGAAGGCTCAGGCGCGTGGCTCGACGACGGCATCGTGCAGCAGGCGCTGCGGGCGCTGCGGCCCCGGTTTCCCGAGCTCTTGTTGCTCACTGACGTGTGCCTCTGCGAGTACACGTCGCACGGCCACTGCGGCGTCATCCACGACGGAGAGGTCGACAACGACGCCTCGCTGGAGCTGCTTGCCCGCACGGCCGTCTCGCACGTCGAGGCGGGTGCGGACGTGGTCGCGCCGAGCGACATGATGGACGGCCGCGTGGCTGCGATCCGCGAACAGCTCCCGGCGACGCCGATCATCGCCTACTCGGCGAAGTACGCCTCTGCCTTCTACGGCCCGTTCCGAGACGTCGCAGACAGCGCGCCGGCGTTCGGAGACCGGCGCGGCTATCAGCTCGATCCCGGCAACGTGCGCGAGGCACTGCGCGAGTGCGAGCTCGACATCGCCGAAGGCGCCGACGTGCTGATGATCAAGCCTGCCCTTCCGTACCTCGACGTGCTGCGCGCGGCGCGGGACCGCTTCGATCTGCCGCTCGCGGCCTACAACGTCAGCGGCGAGTACGCGATGATCAAGGCCGCTGCCGCAGCCGGCGACCTCGACGAGCGAGCGGCGGCGCTCGAGTCGCTGACGGCGATCCGCCGCGCTGGGGCCGACGTGATCGTCACGTACTGGGCGAAGGATTTCGGCTCGTGGCTCTGAGGCTCGACGGAGCCTCGCTTTGCTAGTCCGCACGCCGCTCTGGCACCGGGCGCTCGGGTTGATCCCGGGCGGCGTCAACTCGCCCGTGCGCGCGATGCGAAGCGTCGGGCTCGACGAGCCGTTCTTCGTCAGCAGCGGGCGCGGCGCGTACCTCGAGACGACGGACGGCAGGACCTTGGTCGACTGGGTGCAGTCGTGGGGCCCGTTGCTCTTCGGCCATGCGGACGAGACAACCGTCGAGGCCGTGCGCGAGGCTGCGCTCGACGGGACGACGTTCGGCGCCACGACCGAGCGTGAGGTGCTGCTCGCGGCCGAGATCGTCGACGCGGTTCCGTCGGTCGAACGTGTGCGGCTCGTTTCTTCCGGCACCGAGGCGGCGATGAGCGCGGTGCGGCTTGCCCGCGGATTCACGCACCGTGACCGCGTGCTCAAGTTCGCGGGCTGCTACCACGGCCATGCCGACCAGTTCCTCGCGAGCGCCGGCTCGGGCCTCGCCACGCTCGGTATCCCGTCGTCCCCCGGTGTGCCGACGGGGGTGATCGCCGACACGATCGTGTGCGAGTACAACGACGTCGACGGCACCGCCGCGGCCGTCGAACACTACGGCGAGGGACTCGCCGCGATCATCGTCGAGCCGGTCGCCGGGAACATGGGGTGCGTGCCGCCCGAGCCAGGTTTCCTCGAGGCGTTGCGGTTGCTCTGTGACGCGAGCGGGGCGTTGCTCGTCTTCGACGAAGTGATCACCGGCTTTCGCGTCGCCCGCGGCGGCGCCCAGGCGCTCTTCGGAGTGACGCCGGACCTGACGGTGCTCGGCAAGATCGTCGGCGGCGGGCTGCCGCTGGCGGCGTTCGGCGGTCGCGCGGACGTGATGGAGCGGCTCGCGCCTGCCGGGGACGTCTACCAGGCGGGCACGCTGAGCGGCAACCCGCTCGCAACTGCCGCCGGTCTCTCCGTGCTCGAGCGCCTGCGCGAACCGTGGATCTATCCCGAGCTCGAGCGGCGTTCGGCCCGGCTCGCCGACGGTCTCGCTCGCTTCGGCACCGTCCAACGGGTTGGAGCGATGCTGACCTTGTTCGCCGGACACGACGAGCCGGTGCGGCGGTTCGAGCAGCTCGACACCGCTCGGTACGGCGAGCTTTTCCGCGGGCTTCTCGACCGCGGTGTCTACGTCGCACCGAGCCAATACGAGTGCCTGTTCCCGTCGCTCGCACACGGCGAAGAGGAGATCGACCGGACGATCGAGGCGGTGAGTGATGCTTTCGACGATCGTTGACGAGGCGATACGAGAGAGCGACGTCTGGGGCGCTGCGGTGCTTCCAGGCGACGAGCGTCAGCTCGTCCCAGTGTTCTCCCCGCTCGCGCCGCTCGAGCTCGCGCTCGGGCTCGAGACGGTGTACGAGGCCTACCTCATGCACTACGGGTCGCCGCGGCTGTTCGACCCGGCCGACGCGGATGACGCGGTGCTGCTCGGCGACTATCTCTACGCACACGGGCTCGTGCGGATCGCCGAGGCCGGCGGGGTCCGTGCTGTTGCCATCCTTGCCGAGCTGATCTCCCGCTGCGCCGCGCTACGCGCCGATGGCGCTCCCGGCGACGGCGAGGCGTGGGTTGCTGCGGCGCGAGCCCTCGGCGGCGAGCCGAGCGACGACGCCGTCGCGCTCGCGCTGGCCCGTCACTCCGCTAGAGTCGCGCCGTGATCTACGACGCCGCCTCCGAGGGCTTGCACGTGATCGTCGGCATGTTGATCGTCGGCCTGATCTTCCTCACGGTGATCGGTCTCGGCGAGCTCTCGAACTGGGCCGGCCACCGTCGCGCCGCCCGCCGCCGCGCCCGCCGCCAGGCCTACTAGCCGGCGATGGCCTAGCGATGGCGCCCGCCCGCGATCTGCGCGAGTGGATCGCGCTTCTCGAGCGTGAAGGCGAGCTCGTCCGCGTGGCGGCCGAGGTCGACCCGCACCTCGAGGTGACGGAGATCGTCGACCGCACCGTCAGGGCGGGCGGTCCGGCGCTCCTGTTCCAGCACCCGAAAGGGTCGCAGCACCCACTGCTGATCAACCAGTTCGGCACCGAGCGGCGGATGTGCCTCGCCTTCGGCGTCGAGCGGCTCGACGACGTCGCCGCCCGGCTCGCCGACGTGCTCGAGATGCAGCCACCCGAAGGTCTGGCCGCGAAGGTGCGCGGCCTGAAGACGCTCAAGTCGATCGCCGATTCGCGGCCGAAGATCGTCCGTCGCGGCGTCTCGCAGGAAGTCGTCCTGCGCGGCGACGACGTCGACCTCGGCAGCCTGCCGGTGCAGTGGGCCTGGCCGGGCGACGCCGGTCCGTTCATCACCCTCCCCGCCGTCATCACCCGCGATCCGCGCACCGGCGGCCGCAACGTGGGGATGTACCGCATGCAGGTGCTCGGTCCGCGCACGACAGCAATGCACTGGCAGATCCACAAGGACGGCCGCACGGACTACCTGTTCAGCGAGGGACGGATGGAGGTGGCGGTCGCGCTGGGGCTCGACCCGATCACGGCGTACTCGGCGAGCGCGCCGCTGCCGAAGCACATCGACGAGCTGATGGTCGCGGGCTTCCTGCGCGGCGAGCCGGTCGAGCTCGTGCCGGGCGTGACGGTCGACCTCGAGGTGCCCGCGACTGCCGAGTTCGTGCTCGAGGGCTACATCGACAAAGGGGAGTTGGCCGACGAAGGGCCGTTCGGCGACCACACCGGCTTCTACACACCCGCCGAGCAGTTCCCGGTCTTCCACCTCACGGCGATCACGATGCGACGCGACGCGATCTACCCGTCGATCGTCGTCGGCAAGCCGCCGCAGGAAGATGCCTGGCTGGGCAAGGCGACCGAGCGCATCTTCCTGCCCGCCGTGAAGATGACGGTGCCGGAGATCGTCGACTACGACCTCCCGGTTGCGGGCGCCTTCCACAACCTCGCGATCGTCTCGATCAAGAAGGCGTTCCCGGGTCACGCCCGCAAGGTGATGCACGCGATCTGGGGCCTCGGGATGCTCAGCCTGACCAAGGGCATCGTGATCGTCGACGAGCACGTCGACGTCCACGACTACGCACAGGTGCTGTTCTACGTGGGCGCGAACGTCGACCCGAAGCGCGACGTGGTGATCACCGAGGGACCGCTCGACCACCTCGACCACGCCCCGACGCTGCAGTTCCTCGGCGGCAAGATCGGGATCGACGCGACGGCGAAAGGCCCGCTCGAGGGGACACGCCAGTGGCCACCGGAGATCGAGATGAGCGCCGAGGTGCGAGAGCTCGTCGACCGCCGCTGGGCCGAGTACGGGCTGCCGAACTGAGCGGCGGCGGTTCCTCGCGCACGGAGTCAGCGAATGCGTCAGAGTTCGCCACGCTTGTCACGACGTTGACCTTCGTCTGCCTTGACCGCTTGAATCCCGACTAGAGCCTTGTCCGAGAGCCACGACGACCATCCCCACGTCCCGGGTCCGAGCCTCTGGCCGGTCGGCTTCGCCATCGGCATCGTCGTCTTCCTGGTCGGGCTGATCATCTCCTGGTGGGTGGCAGGGCTCGGGCTGCTCGTCGCGCTCGCCTTCGCGTTCCTGTGGGTCCGCGATCTTGCCTCCGATTCGGACCTGGCCCACGCGCCAGAGGTGCCCGCGGAGAGCGCCGCAGCGGCCGCCGCAGTCGCCGAAGCGCCGGCGCAACCGTCGGGGCCCCGCGACATCTCGGCCGAGCGCTACCCGCGCTCGAAGTTCCTCGAGTTCTCGACCCTCGGGCTCGGCGCCGTCCTCGGCGGCGTGCTGACCGCCCCCGCGCTCGGGTTCATGGTGCTGCCGCCCTTCCTCAAGCAGGGCGTCAAGGATCACGACCTCGGGCCGATCTCGAACTTCCCGGAAGGGAAGTACGTCGTTACGACCTTCATGCTGAGCGCCAAGGAAGGCTTCGTCTCCCGGCGCTCTGCGTACATTCGCAACAACGGCCAGCTGAACGGCCAGCCAAGCTTCACGATCATCTCGAACCACTGCGCGCACCTCGGCTGCCCGGTTCAGCCGAACGGCCCGCTCGACGCGCAGCACTCGAAGCACTTCGCGGACGTGACCCTGATCCCGACGATCTCGATCGCGGGTTTCGGTTGCCCGTGTCACGGCGGCCAGTACGACACCGAGGGCAACCGCATCGCCGGGCCGCCGGTGCGGGCACTCGACCGTTACTCGTACTCGATCAAGAACGGCCATCTCTTCCTCGGCAAGCCCTACTCCGTGTCGCACGTCGACGGGACCGGCGCCCAGGCCAAGGTCCACAAGTGGCCCTACGCCTACCCGGGCGAGCCCGTGAGCGGTCTCGAATCCTGGCTCTATCCGATCCAACCGCCCCGCTGACCCGATGGCAACCCGGACGAAACCCACACGTGGCGCGCAGCTCCAGCAGGCGATCACCTACCCGATCGACTGGCTGGAGGAGCGCTCGGGGCTGGTGGGCGGCATCAAGTACTTCCTCTTCCGGAAAGTGCCTGGTGACATCAACTGGTTCCAGACCCTCGGCTCGGCGAGCCTGACCGCGTTCATCGTCCAGGCATTGACCGGGTCGATCCTCGCGATGTACTACAAGCCCGACCCGCAGAACGCCTACGCGTCGATCCAGAACATCACCAACGACCTCTGGGGCGGGTGGCTCGTGCGCGGCATGCACCGCTGGGGCGCCTCGGTCTTCATCATCCTGATGTTCATGCACATGGGGCGCGTCTTCCTGTTCGGCGCCTACAAGTATCCGCGCGAGCTGAACTGGATTCTCGGAGTCCTGCTCTTGACGATGGGGCTCGCCGAGGGCTTCACGGGCTATCTCCTGCCGTGGGATCAGACCGCGTACTGGGCGACGATCGTCGGCGTCAACATCAACGGCACCGGGCCGTTCATCGGGCCGTTCCTCGCGCAGTTCTTACAGGGCGGCACGGCAATCGGCGGCGACACGCTGTCGCGCTTCTACGCCATCCACATGCTGCTCATTCCGGGCCTGATCGTCGCGCTGATCGGGCTGCACCTGTATCTCGTCGTGCGGCTCGGCGTCACGTCGCCGCCGTGGTCGAAGGAGGCCGCGGGAACCGGGCCGATCGGGACCAACGGCTCGAACAACGGCACGCGTTCCGGCCTGACCCGTGTGCGGAGGCGCGGCCGCTGATGGCGAGCGATCGGGTCGTCGAGCGCCGCCGCGTCTTCCAGCAGTACAAGGCGGACGTCAAGGAGCGCGGAAAGCCGTTCTTCCCGTGGGCGATGTGGCACGACACGATCATGTCGTTCGTCGTCGTGCTCGTGATCATCGGGCTCGCCGTCGTCTGGCGGTACTCGACGCCCGGCGACCATCACACCACCGAGGCGGGCTGGCTCGGAAAGCTGTACGACGCGCCGGCCGACCCGGGAACGATCAACTTCGTCCCGCGGCCCGATTGGTACTTCTACTTCCTCTTCTACCTGCTGCGAATCTTCAAGTGGCCGCTGACGGTGATCCTCGGCACGATCGGGATCCCGACGCTCTGCCTCGTCCTGCTGCTCGCGATCCCGTTCATCGATGTCCGCGCGGAGCGGCGGCTCAGCCGGCGCCCGGTCGCGATCATCGCCTCGATCCTCGTCGTGATCTCGATGGGCGTCCTTACCTACAAGGGGGCGACGGCGAAGGAGTCCCTGGGCTCGGAGCTGATCGGGAAGGTGCCGGACTGGGCCGCGAAGCAGGGCTTCGCCGGGAACCCGCACGCGGTCTCCGGGGCGAAGCTGTTCGCCGTTGCAGGCTGTCTCAACTGCCACACGTACCTGGGCGTCGGCGGTGGCTTCGCAGGGGCGCCGGACCTCTCGGCGGAGGGGGCGAAGGGCAAGGGCATCGCGTTCCAGGTTGCGCACCTCAAATGTCCGGCGTGCGTCAACTCGGGTTCGCCCATGCCGTCGTTCGCCGGCCTCGGCAATGTTCGGCTGCTGCAGCTCGCAGCGTTCCTCGAAGCATCCAAGGGCCCGAAGTAGCTGCGCCCCCGACGCACGCGCGCGTACTCTGCGCGTAGTGCGTGTCTTCCTCGGCATCACGGGCGCCTCCGGCGCGCCGTACGCGCGCCGGCTGCTGCATGCGCTCGTAGCTTCCGACTGCGAGGTGGGTGTCTCCGTCTCGGGCGCGGCGATCGAGGTGCTTGCGACGGAGCTGTACGGCGACGCCCGCCTCTCGCGTGACGAGACCCTCGCACGGTTCACCGAAGGCACCGGTGACGGCGTCACGGTCTTCGAGCCGAACGACTGGAAGGCGCCCTACGCGTCCGGCTCGGCGAAGGTCGACGCCTACGTGATCTGTCCGTGCTCGATGGGCACGCTCGGCACGATCGCCTCGGGGGCGATGCAGAACCTGATCCACCGCGCGGCCTCGGTCGCACTGAAGGAAGAGCGCAAGCTCGTGCTCTGCCCGCGCGAGACGCCGTTGTCGGCGATCCACCTCGAAAACATGCTCACGTTGCGGCGCGCAGGGGCGACGATCCTCTTTCTCGCGCCCGGCTTCTACCACGGCGCCGATTCGGTCGACGATCTCGTCGACTTCGTGACCGGTCGCGTGCTCGACCAGCTCGGGCTCGAAAACGCCCTCGTCCCTCGCTGGGGTCAGCCATGACGTTGGCACCCGATTCGGTCCGCTCGATGTTCGACCGGATCGCGCCCGTGTACGACGTGATGAACCGCGTCATGACTGCAGGGCTGGACATCCGCTGGCGGCGGCTCGCCGCGCAGGCGGCCGTGCGCCCGGGCGACCGCGTGCTCGACGCAGCTTGTGGCACGGGCGACCTCGCGATCGCCGACCGGAAGGCGGGCGCCGCGCGTGTGACCGGCCTCGACTTCTCCGAGAAGATGCTCGAGCGCGCGCGCCGCAAGGCCGACCTCGAGTGGATTCACGGCGACATGCTCGCGCTGCCGTTCGCCGAGGGAACGTTCGACGCCGCGACGGTCGGCTTCGGCGTTCGAAACGTCGCCGACCTCGAGCTCGCGCTGCGCGAGCTGCGACGGGTGTTGAAGCCCGGCGGGCGCCTGGCGATTCTCGAGATCACACAGGCGCGTGGCCCGTTGAAGCCGTTCTTCTCGCTCTGGTTCGATCGCATCGTCCCGCTGCTCGGCAAGGTGCTGCCCGGTGGCTCGGCCTACACGTACCTCCCTGAATCGGTCAAGCGCTTTCCGACCGCCGAGGGGCTCGTCGAGCTGCTTGTGAGCACCGGCTTCGGCGAGGTGGAGTTCCGCCTGCTCGGCGGTTCGATCGTCGCACTGCACACCGGGATCGCCAGGTGACACAGCTGGCCCAGGTTCACGCGACTCCCGGCCTGGCCGGGTACATGGCCGAGGTCGAGGCCGGCCTCGCACAGGCGGTCGCCGCCCGGCCCGGGCTGGCGCAGGAGGTTGCCGGGGAGGCGCTCGCAGCCGGCGGCAAGCGGCTGCGCCCGCTGCTCTGTTTCCTGACCGCTCGCGCCGAGCCATCGGTCCCTGCGGGTGTGGCGGTCGAGCTCGTGCACATGGCGACGCTCGTGCACGACGACCTGGTCGACGGCGCGCGGCTACGCCGAGGGCTGCCGGCGGCGTGGTCGGTGTACGGCGCCGACGCCGCGAAGGCGGCCGGCGATTACCTGTACGCGTGCGCGTTCACCGTGCTGGCGGCGACAGGCGACCAGTCGGCCGTGGTGACACTGGCCGACGCCGCGCTCTGCCTGTCGCGCGGCGAGGCGATGCAGAAGCTGCAGACGAACGACCCCGACACGTCGGTCGCGGCTTACCTGGAGCGGTGCGGCCTGAAGACCGGCAAGCTGATCGAGGCCGCGTGCCTGCTCGGCTCGGGCGGCGACGAGCAACTCGGGGCGTACGGCCAGAACCTCGGCGTCGCGTTCCAGATCGCCGACGACATCCTCGACTGCGCCGGCGAGACCCAGCAGACCGGCAAGATCCCCGGCACCGACCTGCGTGAAGGGACGCCGACGATGCCGCTGCTGCTCGCCGCGGCGCAGAACGAGCAGGTCAGGCGGGCACTGGCCGGCGGGCCGCTTGATGGCGCGCTGGTCGCGGTCGCAGCGACCGATGCGCTCGCGCGGTCACGGGAGGCCGCGCTCGACTACGCGCGTCGCGCCCGGGCGTTCCTCGGCGCCCACCCACACAAGGACGAGCTCGAGACACTGACCTTCGCGGTCGTCGACCGTGCCGGATGATCCGCCTCGGCCGCATCGCGTACGTGAACATGGCGCCGGTCTTCTACCGGCTCGACGCCGAGGTCGAGGAAGTAGTCGGTGTCCCGACGACGCTCAACAGGCAGCTGATCGCGGGCGAGCTCGACGTCGCCCCGATCTCGTCGATCGAGTACGCCCGTAACGCAGACCGTCTGCGGCTGCTGCCGCGGCTCTGCGTCTCGAGTGAAGGTGCGGTCGAGTCGATCCAGCTGATCTCGAAGACCCCGCTCGACCGGATCAGAACGGTGGCGGTCACGCCGGAGTCGGCGACGTCGGTTGTCCTCACGAAGGTGCTCCTTCCGCACGCGACGCACGTGCCGCTCGGCGAGGAGGCCGAGGCAAGGCTGCTGATCGGCGACGCCGCGCTCAAGTCGGCCTTCGAGGACCCGACGCCGCATCACGATCTCGGCCGTCTGTGGCTCGAGCGCACGGGGCTGCCGATGGTCTTCGCCGTCTGGGCGGCGCCGGAGCCCTTGCATCCGGAGCTCGGAGAGCTGGAAGAGGCACTCGTGGCGTCTCTCCGCGCGGCGCGCGCCGAGCCCGAGCGGCTGGCGTTCGACTCGGCCGAGCGCTACGGCTATCCGGCCGGCTTCCTGGCGCGGTACTTCGAGAAGCTGCGCTATCGCTTCGGCCCGCGCGAGCGTGCCGGCCTCTACACGTTCCTGGAGCTGGCCCGCGACGTCGGGGAGCTGGACGAGGTCCCCGAGCTACGGTTCGTACCGGCGGCCGCGACCGTCTGACCGTCACCCCATCTTCATCTGCACCGGCGCGCCCGAGCCGTTCGGGGCTACCGCGGCGTGGGCCGCCCTCGCGCCGGTAGGCGCCCCGCCGCGTGCCCGGCGAGTCACGCGGGCCCCCTCTGCAGAAGTTTCACTATTGGCACGCTTCCGTGCGTCTTTCGCGACGGTGGCTGCCACCGCTCGGCCCTCGCACCGGCAAGCGCCCCCGCAGCGTGCTCGGCGAGTGCACGCGGGCGCCTTCGTGCAGAAGTTTCACTATTGGCACGCTTTTGTGCGTCTTTCTCGACGGTGGCTGCCACCGCTTGGAAAGGTAGGCGCCGGGATGGACGCGTACCGGATTGGGATTGCGCTCTGGGACGGAGTCGAGGAACTCGACTTCGCCGGGCCGTACGAGGTGCTGACCGCGTGGGCTCGCTTCAGCGAGCGCGAGATCGGCGTGCAGACGGTCGCCGAGTCGACCGAGCCCGTGACGTGCGCACATGGGTTGCGCGTCATCCCGGACGTCGCCTGGCCCGACGTCGGCCGCCTCGACCTGCTCGTCCTCCCCGGCGGCAACACGCGCCCGCTCCAGGCCGACGAGCGCTACCTGACTCGCCTGCGCGACCTGGCAGCCGCCGGGACGCTGCTGACGAGCGTCTGCACCGGGGCGCTCGTCTACGCGAAGGCCGGCTTGCTCGACGGCAGGCCCGCGACGACGCACTGGGCTTCGCTCGACACGCTGTCCGCTTTCGATGTGCGCGTCGAGCGCGAGGCCCGGTTCGTCGACGACGGCGAGATCGTCACCGCCGCCGGCGTCTCCGCCGGGATCGACATGGCGTTGCACCTGGTCGCACGGCTCGAGTCGGTCGAACAGGCGCAGTCCGTGCGCCGCTACATCCAGTACGACCCGCAGCCGCCCGTCTGACCGTCAGGCGGTCAGGGCAGCAGGGCGCTCGGCGCGGCGATACTCGACGGTGTAACCGAGCGAGCGCGGCACGGCGAGCAGCGCCTCCAGGTCGAGGTCGATCCGCGCACCCGCTTTCTGGGTCACCTCGTCCTCGATCGGCAGGTCGAAGTCGTCGGCCCCGAAGTCGAGCGCGCCGAACGCATCCTCGTTCTGTGTCAGCACCGACGTCCGGATGTGCTTGACGTTGTCCAGGAAGATCCGTGAGAGCGCGATGTGGCGGCGGTATTCCTGCGCCGAGATCTCGCGCCCCCCGAATGCAGTCCCGTACGGCTTGTAGGTCCAGCAGAGGAATGAGAAGAGACCGTTGGTCTCATCCTGGAAGTCGCGCGTGCGCTGCAGATGCTCGAGGCGCTCGTCGAGTGTCTCGTCGAAGCCGATCACCATCGTCGCGGTCGTCTTGAGACCGCTGTCCACGATCGCCCGCTGGGCCTCGAAGTAGTCGCGCACCGTGTACTTGAACTTGGCGTGCCGCTTGCGGAAGTCCTCGGTGAGGATCTCGCTGCCGCCGCCGGTCACCCAGTGGACGCCGGCGTCCCGGAGACGCGCGGCGGCGTCGGCATAGGAGAGGCCGGCACGATCCGCGAGGTAGACGAACTCGGCGATGGTGAGCGCGTAGAACTCGACGCTGTCGCCGTACCGCGCGCGCACCGCCGCGAAGAGGTCGCAGTAGAAGTCGAGCGGCAGCTTGGGGTTGAAGCCGCCGTTGAATGCGACGAGGTCGCCACCGAACTCGACCAGATCGTCGATCTTCGCGAACACCTCGTCGCGTGACAGCACGTATCCGCCCGACTGGTTGGGGAGCACATAGAACGCGCAGTAGTCGCACTGAGCGACGCAGACGTTCGTGTAGTTGATGATCCGCATCACCATGTAGGTGGCGCGGTCGGGTTCGTGGAAGCGCGCGCGGGTCTCGCCGGCAAGCCGCTTCAACTCGTCGTCCGACGCTTCCAGCCACAGCGTTCTGGCCTCGTCGACGCTGATGCGGGTCACGCCGGGACTGCCTCTTCGACCGTGACTTCCTCCGGATCGAGCGTGTCCATGAACGAACTGACCGAGAAAACCGCGTTGCCGGCCCCTGCGATGCCGTAGCCGGGCGGTGGTTTCAGCCCATGACGTGAGAGCGCCTCCCGGTACGCCTCGAGGAGGCGGATGTGGTACTCGAGCGGCGCGCCGTTCGGATTGTCACGGCCGAGCGGCGTCGTCGGCTCGGGACACCACGTCGTGAACCTCGGCGTGATCCCGCGACTCATGAAGTAATCGAGCCCTTCGGTCGTCGAGGAGATCGCCTGGTCGACGTTCGCGAACCCGAACGGTTTCGCCATCTCGACCCCCGCAACGAAGTTCGGGATCACGAACCGCGCGCCGAAAACCTCGGCCGCGTCGAGGATCCGGCGATGCCATTCCTCGCGGCCGACGTAGCGCTCCTTGCCCGGGGAGATGATCGAGAACAGCCGCTTGTCCCAGACCTCGTAGTTCGGGTGGTAGATCGTGATCCCGTAGTCCTTGTAGCGCTGCACGTCGGCACGGGGGAGCGCCTGCGCGACGACCTTGCCGATCCACCGCCCCGGGAACCGCTCCTCGATCGCCTCGGCGTAGCGGCCGTAGAAGTCCGCTTCGGCGAGGCCGTCGACGGTGCTGGTCACCGAGCCGCCGGTCAGCGTGTACGCCTTGGACGTCTTCGCAGTGTCGTACCGATCGATCAGCGCGAGCGCCTCGAGCACGTCGGCGACCGGCTTGACACCGGTGTACGGACGGCCTTCCTGCTTGTGCTGGCGCCAGTTGTGGTTGATGTCGCAGAACCCACACTCCTCCTTCGCGCCGAAGTACTGGCAGAGGCGCAGCACGGTCAGGTAGATCAGGTACCCCCACTGGATCGTCGGCGCGGTCTCCATCACCGTCTTGCCGTTCTCGAGCGTATGGCGGTAGTACTCCGGCATCGGCGGCAGGCCGACGTCGGCGATCTCGCGGCCGTCGAGCGACAGTCGCAGCTCGCCGTCGTCCGCACGCGCCACTCGGTAGGGCGAGTCCGGATTGACGCGCACCGAGACGATCGTGCGCCGCAGCTCGTACGGGCCCGCGGTGAGCGCGAGCTCTTCGGGAGGCCGTCGGCGCGCCGCCTCACCGAGTTGGGCGAGCGGCTTCTGGTCGAACGAGAAGATGAAGTACGACTTGGGCTTGACCTCGCCTTCGAGATTGTCGGTGAGCGCCGAGTCGTCGAACGCCATCCCGGTGCGGAGGAGATCCTCCTTCAGAACCGCCTCCGGCGGGATGTGCGGGAACCGGCCCATCAGATCCTCGACCAGTGTGGTGCGCGTGTCGCTCACCCCGGCAACGTACCCGCTCGGCGACGTCTGGCATCTCTATCGTGTCCGTCACCGTTGGTGCGCCGACTCGCCACGCTCGTCCTGCTGTGCGGCGCCGTGCTGAACGCCGCCGGCACCGGCTTGGCGCGGGCGCAGGGCACGGAGCTGATGCCCGGGGTCGACGTCGAGCGGATCGTCCAGTTCACCGCGCACGGGCCGGTCGCGCTCCAGGTGATCACGGCGCCCAGGCCGGGGGCTCAAAACGGCCTCTACCAGCTTGCGCCCGCGCTGGCCCATTCCGTCGTCGGCGGTCACGCGGCGCCGCTGACCCAGATCGAGCGGGATCTGTCGACCCAGGCGACCGTCGCGGGGATCAACGGCGACTTCTCACGACCCGGCGGGGTCGTGATCGCGAACGGCGTGTTGCTGCGCCCGCCGCTGCAGACACGCTCCTCGATCGGCATCGACGCCGCCGGCGGCCTCCACGTCGATCGGGTGCGGTTCGCAGGCGATTGGCGAGGCTCCGGTCCGCGCCGGCCGCTCACCGGCCTCAACCAGACGCCCGCTCCCGGCCAGGTCGTGCTCTTCACGCCCGCCTACGGCGCGCCGGTGCCGCGCGTCCCCGGCTCGGCCGAGGCGGTGCTCGACACGTTCCCCGCGGCGATCCCGAATGTCGACCTCAACGCGGCCGTCACCGCTGTCGGCAGCGGCGGCGGCGAGACGATCCCACCTGCCGGTGCGGTGCTGCTGGCGAGCGGCTCGGCCGCAGCGAGGCTGCAGGCCGAAGCTCCCGCCGGTACCCAGCTGACGGCGCGTCTGATCCTGCAGCCGACGTGGGCCGGGACGGTCGCAGCGCTCGGCGGCGGGCCTGTGCTGGTGAAGAACGGCAAGCCGGTCTTTCGCTCGCTCGAGGACTTCACGAGCGACCAGGTCTCCTCGCGCGCGCCGCGAGCCGGTGTCGGGCAGCTCGCCGACGGCCGGGTGGTGTTGGTCGCCGTCGACGGCGGGCAGCCGGGGTACAGCGCAGGCATGACCAGCTTCGAGCTCGCCCAGACGTTGCAACGCCTCGGTGCGGTGAGCGCCTCGGCCGTCGAATCCGGCGGGGCCGTCACCGCCGCCTTCGACGGCCGCCTGCTCAACCGGCCGAGCGACTCGGCCGGCCCGCGGGCGATCTCCGAAGCGCTGCTCGTCGAGTACTTCGGTGTCTACGCACCGCCCTTGCAGCCGCTGCTGAACGGTGATCCCGCTCGCACCGCCGAGCCGCTCGCGTACAAGCTCGTTCGGCCCTCGACCGTCACGGCCACGCTGATCGGCCCGGACGGCATTACGCGACCGCTCGAGAGCGGCGTCGCCCATCCGCCCGGCTTGTATTCGCCGGCGTTCGGCAGCTACGACGTCGAAGGGACCTGGCACTGGCACGTCCAAGCGACCGACGACCTCGGCCGGACGTCGGTCGCCGACGAGACCTTCCGCTACGACACCACGCTGTCGGCGCTGACGGTCGCGTCGCCGGCACGCGGCAGCGCGGTCGTGCGCTTCACCCTGACGCGCGCGGCGCGGACGCACCTCCGGATCGAGACGAAAGCCGGCGTCGTCGTGCGCGACCTGCCGGCGGCGACTCTGCCGGCCGGCGTTCACCAGCTCGTGTGGGACGGTCTCCTGCCGCAGCGCACCAGGGCGTACGGCGGCGCCTACGTCGCGCACGTGTTCGAGTCGAGCACCGTGGGCGCAGCCGATCTGGCCGTACCATTCACGTTTCGCCGCTAGGCTCGCCCGGTGACCTCGTGGCTCGCCCACTACGGCGTCCTCGCCATCTTCATCCTGATGTTCATCGACGCCGTCTTCCCGGCGGCGAGCGAGCTCGTGATGCTCTACGGCGGGGCGCTCGCATCGGGAGCGCTGACGCACGAGGTGGACGTCCTCGGCCTGCACGTCACCGGGTTCTCGGCCTACCTCGCAGTCGTGCTCGCCGGAGTGCTCGGCTACCAGCTCGGCGCGATCGGCGGCTGGTGGATCGGCGACCGCGGCGGCCGGCGGCTGCTCCAGCGGCACGGGCGCTGGTTCCACCTCACGCCGGAGCGAATCGAACGGGCGGACCGCTGGTTCGAGCGCTGGGACGACCAGGCCGCACTCGTCGGACGGCTGACGCCCGTGGCCCGGTCGTTCATCTCGATCCCAGCCGGCGTCTTCGAGATGCCGTTCCGGCGCTACAACGTGATGACCCTGCTGGGCAACGGGACCTGGTGCGTCGTGATCGCCGGCATCGGCTGGGCGCTCGGTTCGAGCTACGAGCAGTTCAATCACGACTTCCGCTACGTCGAGCTCCTCGTCATCCTCGCGATCGTGGCCGGCGCCGCATATCTGCTGCTTCGCTGGCGCCGCAAGGCTACGATGGGTGCTCCCTGATGGCGATCCCGCACGTCGACGTGAAGGCGCAGTACGCGCCGCTGATCCCGGAGCTCACGGACGCGTTCACGCGGACGCTCGATTCGGGCCGATTCATCTTCGGCCCCGAGGTCGAGGCGTTCGAGCGCGAGTCCGCCGCGCTGCTCGGCGTCGAGCAGACGGTCAGCTGCGCGAACGGGACCGATGCGATCGTGCTGGTGCTCGACGCGATGGAGATCGGCCCCGGCGACGAGGTGATCTGCCCGTCGTTCACCTTCTACGCCACCGCCGAGGCGATCGCCCGGCGCGGCGCGACGCCGGTCTTCGCCGAGATCGACCCCGTCTCGCTGAATCTCGATCCAGCAGACGTCGAGCGACGGATCACCGAGCGCACGAAGGCGATCATGCCGGTGCATCTGTTTGGCCGCCCGGCGCCCGCGTTCGATGGTTTCGGCCTGCCGGTGATCGAAGACGCCGCCCAGGCGTTCGGCGCGGGCGGGATCGCGACGAGCATCGCGTCGACGTTCAGCTTCTTCCCGACCAAGAACCTGTTCGCGCTTGGCGACGGTGGGTTGATCGCCGTCAACGACTCCGCGCTCGCCGACCGGTTGCGGATGCTGCGGTTCCACGGTTCGCGTGCGAAGAAGGAGTTCGAGTTCATCGGCTACAACTCGCGCCTCGACGCGCTCCAGGCGTCGTTCCTGCGGATCTTCCTGCGCCACATCGAAGCGTGGAACACGCAACGCCGCGAGGCCGCCGCGCGCTACACCGAGCTGCTCGCGGGTCTCGTGGAGACACCGGAGGACGAGCCCGGCCACGTCTACCACATGTATTGCATCCGCTCCGAGGAGCGCGATCGGCTGGCCGCGGCGCTGCAGGCTGCCGACATCGGGTTCGCTTCCTACTACGCACCGCCGCTGCATCTGCAGCCGGCGCTTGCCTACCTCGGCTACTCCGCCGGCGATTTTCCGGAGACCGAGAAGGCTTCGCGGGAGAATCTCTGCCTGCCGCTCTGGGCCGGGATCACGGAGGAGCAGCAGGCCGAGGTCGTCTCGGTGCTGAAGAGCGCCTCCGAGCTCGTCGCCCGGTGAACCGCGTGCGATTCCCGGTCAACCGGCACCGGGTCTGGCAGGTCGTCTTCGATGCGGCGCTGATCATCGCGGCGTGGCGGCTCACTTTCTTCCTCCGGTTCGACAAGACGACACCGATCTTCTACCGGCACCTGCTCGACTGGGATGTCGTCGCCCTCGTCGTCGCGATCAAGCTGACGACGTTCGTGCTCTTCGGCTTCTACAACCGTTGGTGGCGGTACGTCTCGACTCGTGACATGTGGGGCGCGTTCAGGGGCGTCACGGTCGCGTCGGCGCTGACCTACCTCGTGCTCTACGCGTTCCCGCCGCACAGCACCTCGCGGCTCCCGCGCGGAGTTGCCGCCCTCGACTTCCTCCTGCTGCTGGCGTTCGTGGCGGGCTCTCGCCTCCTCGCGCGCACGCTGATCGAGCGGCCGCAGTCCGGCCTTGTCGCTCGCGGCAAGGAGGTGCTGATCGTCGGTGCGGGAGACGCCGGGCAGCTGATGGTGCGGGAGATGCAGCGCAACAGGCAGCTGCACTACACGCCGATCGGCTTCGTCGACGACGACCCGCGCAAGCGTGGCGCCCGCATCGTCGACGTCCGTGTGCTCGGTACCACCGACGAGCTCGCACACCTGCTCCGCGACAACAAGCCCGATGAGGTGCTGATCGCGATTCCATCGGCCGCCGGCACCGTGCGGCGCCAGATCGTGGAGGAGTGCCGCGCAGCGAACGTCCCGGTGAAAACGCTGCCGGGGCTGCACGAGCTGATCTCAGGCGATGTCAACCTGGCGGGCCAGATCCGACCCGTGCAGGTCGAGGACGTGCTCGGCCGCCAGCAGGTCGAGGTCGACCTGCAGGCCGTCGCCGCCTACGTGCGCGAGAAGACGGTGCTGGTGACCGGCGCGGGCGGTTCGATCGGCGGGGAGCTCTGCCGGCAGCTGGCACGCCTCGGCGCCGCGCGGCTCGTGCTGGTCGACAAGGGCGAGTCGCCGTTGTTCGAGATCGAGCGGGAGCTCGTCGACGAGCGCGATTTCCCGGCCGCGATCCCGGTGCTCGCCGATGTCGGCGACGTGCCGAAGATGCGCCAGATATTCGAGCGGTACCGGCCTCACGTCGTCTTCCATGCCGCGGCGTACAAGCACGTCGGGATGCTCGAGGCGAACCCGCTGCAGGCGGTGTCGAACAACGTGCTCGGCACGAGGGCGCTCGCCGAGGTCGCGGTCGACGCCGGAGCGGAGCGGTTCGTCCTGATCTCGACCGACAAGGCTGCGAACCCGAAGAACGTGATGGGTCAGTCGAAGGCCGTGTGCGAGTGGATCGTCGAGTCGTTCGCACTGCACCCGGAGGTCGAGACGCGGTTCGTCGCGGTCCGCTTCGGCAACGTGCTCGGCTCATCCGGCTCCGTGATCCCGATCTTCCGCCGCCAGATCGAGCGCGGCGGCCCGGTGACGGTGACCAATCCCGAGATGACACGCTTCTTCATGACAATCCCGGAGGCCTCGTCGCTGGTCGTCCAGGCGGGGGCGATGGGAGGCCGCGGCCAGGTCTACGTGCTCGACATGGGCGAGCCGGTGCGGATCCTCGACCTGGCGAAGCAGATGATCCGGCTGTCGGGCCGCCGCGAGGAGGACATTCCGATCGTCTTCACGGGCTCCCGCGCCGGCGAGAAGGTGCACGAGGTGCTCTGGAACGAAGGAGAGGCGGTCGGACCGACCTCGCATCCGAAGATCATGCGTGCGGCGCGACCGCAGATCGACGCGGCCTGGCTGGCCGAGGCGCTCGCCGAGCTCGAGCGGCTCGTCGACGACGGCAACACGCTGGGCGTCGTCGCCAAGCTCGGCGCGATGGTGGCCGAGCCCGTGCGCACAGGCCGCGCGCCGGTTCTGGAAGACACGTTGCACTGACGTCACCCACTCCAGCTGGACCGGCGGCTAGGGTGGCCCGGTGAACCCCCTCGACGGGCTGAATGCCGAGCAACGGCGCGCGGCCGAGGCCGTTCGCGGCCCGGTCTGCATCCTCGCCGGTGCCGGCTCGGGCAAGACGACCACGATCACCCGCCGGATCGCGCAGCAGGTGGCGACCGGTGCTTTTGCCCCGGCCCAGATCATGGCGGTGACGTTCACCGACAAGGCCGCCGGCGAGCTGAAGGCGAGGCTGGCAGTGCTCGGCGCGGGCGGCGTGCGTGCGTCCACGTTCCATTCCGCCGCCCTCCGCCAGTTGCGCCACTTCGGGCCCGACGAGGTCGGGCGGATCCTGCCGTCGAAGGTGCTGGCCCTTCGCCAGATCGCGAACGGCCTGCCCGGTGCATACCGGTTTCGGCCCGCGGGCGACCTCGCGACGGAGATCGAATGGGCGAAGAACCGGCGCATCGGGCCGGACGGCTATCGCGAGGCGGCTGCGGAGCGCGAGCCCCCGATCCCGCTCGACCTGATGCACCGCGTCTACCGCGACTACGAACAGCGGAAGGCAGCTGAGCGGATGCTCGATTTCGAGGATCTGCTCGAGCGCACCGTGCAGCTGTTCGAGCGCGAGCCCGATGTGCGCGCCACCTTCCAGGCGCAGTACCGCGCCTTCACCGTCGACGAGTACCAGGATGTGAACCTGCTGCAGCAGAGGTTGCTCGACCTCTGGCTCGGCGATCGAGACGACCTCTGTGTGGTCGGCGACGACTACCAGTCGATCTACGCGTTTACCGGCGCCGGTCCCGAGTACCTGCTCGGCGTGCCCGACCGGTTCCCGAACGCCACCGTCGTTCGGCTGGAGGAGAACTACCGCTCGACGCCGCAGGTGCTCGCCTTCGCGAACCGGCTGGTGCCGAAGCTGGGCGGCGCTGCGAAGGTGCTGCGGGCCGTGCGTCCTGACGGGCCCGAGCCGGTCGTGCGGCCGTTCGCCGCGCCCGACGCCGAGGGGGCAGCGATCGTCGAGCGGATCCGCTCACTCGACTGTGCGCTCGAAGAGGTTGCGATTCTCGGGCGCACGAACGCGCGGCTGACCGACTACGAGGAGCTCCTGCACGATGCCGGGATCCCGTTCCAGGGCTCGTCGCTGCTCGAGCGCGATGCCGCCCGGCGGCTGACGCGCCGCCTCGAACGCTCGGGCGGAGACGCGGCCGCGACGGTGCGCGACGCGGCTCTCGAGGCCGGCTGGCTGCCACGCCTGCCCGACGCGCTCGGCGAGCGCGAGCTCGTGCGCCAGAACGACCTGGCGCGGCTCGTCGCGCTCGCGGCCGGCTTCGACGGCGACGCAGCGGCATTCGTGACGGAGTTGCGGCGGCGGTACAACCCCGGCGGCGACGGTGCCCGCGGCGTCCACCTGCTCACGTTCCACCGGGCAAAGGGGCTCGAGTTCGAGGCCGTGTTCCTGCCGTCGCTCCGCGAGAAGGAGCTGCCGTGGAAGCAAGCGCGAAGCGACGACGCGATCGCGGAGGAACGCCGCCTCCTCTACGTGGGGATGACGAGGGCGAAGAGCGTGCTCTGGCTCAGCTGGTCGGGCAAGCGGAGCCGCTTCCTGGCCGAGCTCGGTGTCGCACGCGGCGAGCAGGCCGCCGCTCCGCGCGAGCGCGGACCGAGCGTGTGGACAGAGACCGGTGAGCGGCTCCGGGCCTGGCGCCTCGAGCGGGCGAAGGCCGATGGTGTGCCCCCGTACGTCGTCTTCCACGATCGTGTGCTCCACGAGATCGCCGACACGCACCCAACCTCCGTCGGCGAGCTCGCGCAGATCGCGGGCGTCGGACCGGCGAAGCTCGAGCGCTACGCCGACGAGCTGCTAGCCGTCATCGAGCGCTGACAGCAGCAGGTCGAGCATCAGCTGCGGGTCACGGCGTGTGCGCACGTGGTCGCCCGCGGCTCGTTTGTGCAGCTCGAGCGCACGCGGATCCGTCAGCGGCCGCAGGCGGTTC
Source organism: uncultured Actinomycetes bacterium (assembly GCA_963836705.1). Lineage (GTDB taxonomy): Bacteria > Actinomycetota > Thermoleophilia > Gaiellales > Gaiellaceae > PALSA-600. Next base: position 441,645 of record CAWIKU010000001.1, read on the forward strand.
TCGCGGATCAGCTGCTCGTCGACGCCGCCCAGCCGGCCGCCGTAGGTCGTGTAGACCGGCACGCCGAGCGCCGCTGCCTCGCGGTTCATCGTCCCGCCGGCCGAGACGACCAGGTCCGAGCACGCGATCAGGCTCTGCGCATCGACTGCTCGTTCCGGAACGATCACGGATGGCAGCGCGAGTGATTTCACGTAGTCGCGCTGCTCATCGGTGCGTGGGATCACGAAGGCGTGCACATGGTCGAGCGTGCCGACGTGTTCGAGGGTCTGCGGGAAGAGCGGGTTCGAATGCCGGTGGTACAGCGAGACGTCGGGCGGCGGTCGCAGGACGACGAGCACGCGTTCCCGCTCGATGCCCCAGTCCGTGAGCACGGTCTCGTCGGGCTCGAAGTCTGCGAGGTAGTACTCCTCCTTCAACCCCGGGTACTGCTGGAGCTTCGGCGGGCGCGTGCCGTACTTCGTGAGGCGCGCGGGCGGAATCGAGTCGGGCACCACCACACGCGTCGCCGCGCGGCAGCCGAGCTCGTGCTGCAGCCACGCCCACTCGTAGTCGAAGGTCGTCGCACTCGGGATTCCGAGCCGCCGGGCCGAGAGTGTCAGCTCGTGTGACCCGTGTGCGAGCGCGACGTCGAAGTCGCGACCCTTCGCCCACCCGCGCAGCGCATGCATCCGCCCCCACATCTGGCGTGCCTTGCCGAACGACGAGCGGCCGCCGTGGTGGCCGATCACGGTGGCGGTCATCCCGTGCGTCTCGATCAGCTGCAACGTCTGCGCGTAATCGCGAGCCGTGATCTCGACCTGGTGTCCCTGCGCGCGCAGCCGCTCGACCAGCGGTCGGAAGACGAGCGGATGGGCGCTCGCGGTCAGGTCGACCCAGACGTTCATGCGACGACGCTCGCGAGCGGCGCGTCGCGGCGCACGCCTTCGACGTGGTGCTCGTGCCAGAGCGTGAACGCGAGCAGTCCCCAGAGTTGGCGCGAGCGGTCGGCGCGACCCGCGACGTGGTCGTCGAGCACGCGCGTGACCGCGGCGGGCTGGAGGAAGCCCTGACGACGGATCGTCTCGGGCGACAGGATCTCCCGCGCGAACGGCTCGAGCTCGCCCCGCAGCCACGCAGCGGCCGGGATCGAGAAGCCGCGCTTGCGGCCGTGCACGACCTCGCGAGGGAGGAGCGGCAGAACCGCCTGACGCAGGAGCCGCTTCTTGGAGAGGCCGCGCACCTTATGCCTCACCGGCAGCGAGAACGCGAAGTTCGCGACGACCGTGTCCATGAACGGGACACGCGCTTCGAGCGACCAGGCCATCGAAGCGCGATCGGTCTTCGTGAGCAGGTCGTCGACCAGGTACAGGCCCAGGTCGAGGTCCTGCAGGCGGGTCAGCAGCTCGTGTCCTTCCGTCTCGGCGAACCGTGCGCGGTGCGTCGCGAGTGGATCGAAGCTGCTCGACCTGCCGGTGAGCTCGGCGCGGGCGTCGGCAGAGAAGATCTCCTTCCAGCCGTGATGGCGTTCCAGCGGAGGCAGGTGCGCCGCCTGGGCGAACCGTTTCGCCTTGTACTCGAAGCTGACGCGCCGCGTCGAGGTCGGCAGCCGCGCCAGCAGCGGGCGGGCCAGCGACGCGAGCGGTCCGACACGCTCGGCGAGCTGATCGGCGACGTAGGTGTAGTAGCCGCCGAAGAGCTCGTCGCCGCCCTCGCCCGACAGCGCGACCTTCACGTCCTCGGCCGCGAGCTTCGAGACGAGATAGGTCGGTAGGGCGGACGAGTCGCCGAAGGGCTCGTCGAACGCCTGAGCGAGGGCCGGCAGGAGCAGTGCGCCGTCGGGCCGGAGCACGAGCTCACGGTGCCGCGTGCCGTAGCGGGCCGAGACGGCGCGGGCGCCCGCCAGCTCGTCGAACGACGCCTCCTCGAAGCCGATCGAGAACGTCCGCACCGCGTCCGACGACTCCTCGGCGGCCAGCGCGGCCAGCGCGCCCGAGTCGACGCCGCCCGAGAGGAGCACCCCGACGGGCACGTCCGCGATCAGGTGGGCACGCACCGAGTCGCGAAGACGCGCGCGGCACTCCTCGACCAGCTCCGCCTCGTCCTCGTCGTGCCGTGCGGGCAGAGGGCCGGGCCGCGCGAAGCGAGCGAACGTGCTCGTACCGCGCTCCCAGGTGAGCGTGTGACCGGGCAGCAGCTTGCGGATGTCGCTGAAGATCGAGAGCGGTGCGGGCACGACGTTGAAGCTGAGGAACGCCTCGAGAGCATGCAGGTCGACGTCGCCGTGCGGGAGCGCGTCGAGCTCCGAGGCGAACGACAGCTCGCCTCCCTGGTCGCGGTAGTAGAGCGGCTTGATCCCGAAGCGGTCGCGGGCCAGCGTCAGGCGACCGCGCCGCGCGTCCCAGACGGCGACTGCGAACATCCCGCGCAGCCGCTCCCACACACCGGCGCCCCATTCTTCGTAGCCGTGGACGAGCACCTCGGTGTCGCTGCGCGTGTGGAAGGTGTGCCCTGCGCGTGCGAGCGAGTGCGCAAGCTCACGGTAGTTGTAGATCTCGCCGTTCTGCACGACGACGACAGAGCCGTCCTCGTTCGCGATCGGCTGGTCGCCGCCTGTCAGATCGATGATCGCGAGCCGTCGCGCCGCAATTCCCACCGGGCCTTCGACGTGCATGCCCTCGGAGTCGGGCCCGCGATGGACGAGCGTCGCCGCCATCTTGCCGAGCCGCTCGCGGTCGACGACCCCACGGCCGGACGCGATCCCGCAGATCCCGCACATGGCGGATCAGTCTATGGGCCGACGCCTGAAGATCTGACGAAGCACGCGAACGCCGGTGACGAAGACCGTGCGCAGGTACAGGCGGACGGAGCGGTCGGCGATCCACTCCAGGTCGTGTGCGAGCTTCTCGGCCATCGACGTCTCGTAACCGCGGCGCAGCTGCGCGAAGCCGGTCAGGCCGGGGCGGACGACGAGCCGTTGCCAGTACGCGGGCAGGTCCTCCGCGAGATGCGCGAAGAAGCGGGGCCGGATCGGTCGCGGGCCGACGAAGGACATATCACCGCGAAGCACGTTCCAGAGCTGGGGGATCTCGTCGAGCTGCGACGCCTTCAGCCAGCGTCCGAGCCCCGTCAGCTCGGAATGCGTCGCATCGATCAAGTCGGCCCCGAGGTGGTGGCCGATCCGCTCCTCGGCGCCGGCCTGCATCGTCCGGAACTTGATCATCTGGAAGAACCGGCCGCGCCGGCCGACCCGCTCGCCGCGATAGAGCACCGGCCGTCCGCTCGTCACCAGCGCGATCAGCGCGATCACGAGTGCAAACGGAAGCACGAGCAGGCCGAAAAGGCCTGCGAGCACGACGTCGAGCGCGCGGAGCTCGGCGTCGATCCGCCGGTGTGGCGCGTCCGAGGCGAGGCGCGTGTAGCCGCGCACGAGGGTGTTCTCGAGGCGATGTGTCTCGGCGTGCTGCGGCGCGGATGCCACGCGATCGATGGTAGACCGTTGGGGATGGCGATTCTCGGAATCGACCACGTCCAGGTCGCGGCCCCGGCCGGCTGCGAGGCCGAGGCGCGCGCCTTCTACGGCGGCCTGCTCGGTCTCGAAGAGCTGGAGAAGCCGGAGGCGTTGCGTCAGCGTGGCGGCTGCTGGTTCCGGGCGGGTGCGGCGGAGCTTCACGTCGGCGTCGAGGAGCCCTTCAGCCCGGCGCGAAAGGCGCATCCCGGATTCGTCGTCGACAGCCTCGCCGAGCTGGTTGCGCGCCTGCGCGCCGAGGGGATTCTCGCGACGCCCGACGAGACGATCCCGGGCGTCGAACGGGCCTACGTCGCCGACCCGTTCGGCAACCGCCTCGAGCTGCGGCAAGCGTCTCCCGACGAGGCAGCCGCCGGGCGCGGGCGCTGACCTCTCAAGGGTCAACGTCGGGCGCCAGATCCCGTTGGAGTGGGAGTTGACTCACATGCGCTATAAGTAGTTGTTATGGATACGCGGCAGTTGCAGGCGTTTTGCGAGGTCGTCGAGCGGAAGTCGTTCTCGCAGGCTGCCGAGCGGCTCGGCGTGACCCAGCCGGCGGTCAGCCTGCAGGTGCGGGCGCTCGAGAAGCGGTTCGGGACGCAGCTCCTCGACCGCTCCGGGCGCCGCGTCGAACCGACGGAGGCGGGGCTCCGGCTCTACCGGGGCGCGCAACGCCTGCTGCAACTCGAGGAGGAGATCGTCGGCGAGCTGCAGGAGGGCGCCACCGGCGAGCTCGCGGGGCAGTTCGAGATCGGCGCCTCGACGGGGCCGGGTGGGGTCGTGCTCGCGCAGCTGCTCTGCCAGTTCGCCGAGGCGCATCCGCAGCTGCAGGTCGCGCTGAGCGTGTTCGACACGCAGACCGTCGTCGAGCGGGTCGCCGACCGCAGCCTGCAGCTCGGCGTCGTCGGGGCGGCGCCGCGCCACCGTGGCGTCGAGTACGAGCCGTTCGTCAGAGACACGGTCATCCTGGCTTGCCCGCCCGGGCACGCGTTTGCCGGCCGCACGATCACGCTCGACGAGCTCAAGCACGAGACGCTGATCGTCATGCAGGAGGGCGCCGGCGTCCGGCAGATGATCGACGACGAGCTGCATCGCGCGGGCCTGCGGCTCCGCGATCTCGATGTACGACTCGAGCTCGGTCTACAGGAGTCGGTGACGAGCGCCGTACGCGGTGGGTACGGCGTCACGTTCATCTCGCGCTCGTCCGTTGAGAACGACCTGGCCGCCGGCACGCTCGTCGAGGCGCACGTCCGCGAGTTGGAGCTCGAGCGCGAGATCTATCTCGTCCGCTCGGCCGGGCGCGCCGAGACGCGGGCTGCGCGGGCCTTCCTCGAGTTCGCGAAGGGCCGCCTGCCGTCGTGATCGTCCGGTGGTCGCTCGCCGAGCTTCCGGATGCCCTCGCGGAGGCGGGAATCGAGCGGCCCTTCGTGATCGCGAGCTCGCGCTGGGACGGTCTCGCCCTACCGCCGCACGCCGGCCGCGCGACCGAGGTTCCCTCAGTGAGCGTCGACGTGCCGGCTGCGGCCGATGGGATCCTCGCGATCGGCGGCGGGTCGGCGATCGACACCGGCAAGCATGCGTCGGCGACCACGGGGCTGCCGGTGGTGCACGTGCCGACGACCTACTCGGGAGCCGAATGGACGACCTTCTACGGCATCCGCTCCGCCGACCGCCGCATCCAGGGTGGCGGTGCCGGTGCGCACCCGGTCGCACTCGTCTACGACGTCGAGCTGACACTCGACCTGCCTCGTGAGGAGTCGGCCGGGACCGCGATGAACGCACTCGCCCACTGTGCGGAGGCGTTGTACGTTCGCGGCCGCTCGCCCGAGGGCGACGCGCAGGCGCTCGCAGGCGCACCGCTGATCGCCTCGGCGCTGCCACGGGTCCTCGCCGCGCCGCGCGACCGGGAGGCAAGGCTCGAGCTGCTGCAGGGGGCGGCACACGCCGGTCACGCACTCGCACTCGCCGGTCTCGGACTCGGGCACGCCATGGCGCAGGCGCTCGGCGGTCGCTACGGATTGCCGCATGGTGCGATGAACGCGCTCTGCCTGCCGCCCGCGCTGGAGTTCAACCGGGTGCTCGTGCCGGCGGAGGTCGAGCGGTTCGGCGCGGCGATCGGCGGCGACCCCGTCGACGAATCGCGCGCGCTGGCACGCCTCGGAGGCTTCGAGCGGCTCCGCGATTTCGTCGTTCCGAAGGATGACCTGCCCGACGTCGCCGCGGCAGCTGCCGCGCGGGCAGGCAACCAGGCGAACCCACGCCCCGCCACACCCAGCGAGATCGAGAGCCTGCTCGCGGCGATCTGGTGACCGTCTTCCGCACCGGAGCAGTGAACAATGTATAAGCACAGCTAATATCAGGTATGGTTTCGGCCGTGGAGACGGCGGTCCCCTCCTTCGACGTGCTCGTGATCGGTAGCGGGGCTTCCGGCCTTGCTGCCTCGGTCTCGGCCGAACGCGCGGGCGCCCGGGTCGCTCTGGCGACCAAGGGCTCGCTGCAGGCGAACAACTCGTCGAAGGCGCAGGGCGGCATCCAGGCGGCGTTCGGCGCGGACGACTCGCCCGAGCAGCACGCTGCCGACGTCTGGCGCTCCTCGCACGAGACGGCCGACCTCCGGCTCGTCGAGGTGCTGACGGGCGATGCCCAGTCGGCGATCCACTGGCTCGAGGAGCTCGGGGTCGAGTTCAGCCGCGAGAACGGCGGCTACCGGCTCGCGCGCTGCGGCGGCTCGTCGGCGAAGCGCCTGCTCCAGGTCGGCGACCGGACCGGGCACGCGATCACCAAGGGCCTGCGCGAGGCGTGGGAGGCCGGCTCCGGGACGAGCTTCACCAACGCGCCGCTCCGTGAGCTCGTCGGGACCGACGGGCGCTGGCGCGCGCGGGTCGGTGACCACGTCGTCGACGCCGGAACGGTCGTGCTCGCTGCCGGAGGGCGCTGCTACGCCGAGGCCGAACGGATCGGCGAGCTCTCCACCAACCACCCGAACGCAACCGGCGAGGTCACGCAGCTCGCCATCTCGCTCGGGGCCGAGGCTCGCGACCTCGACGCGCTGCAGTACCACCCGAACGGAGGCGCGTGGCCGCCGAACATGCAGGGCTACTCGATTCCCGAGACGACGCGCGCCTACGGCGCGGTCCTCGTCAACGTCGACGGCGAGGAGTTCACGGACTCACTCGGGCCGCGCGACGAGGTGAGCCAGGCGATCTTCGACGAGGTGTCGAAGGGCAAAGGGACGACGACGCCCGACGGCCGCCCTGCGGTCTACCTCGACACGACCCGCATTCCGGAGGACGACGCCGACGTGTCGCTGCCGTACATGCTGCGACGCTATCGCGGCTCGGGCATCGACCCGCTCTCCGAGCGGATCCTCACCTATCCGGTGTTGCACTACCAGAACGGCGGTCTCGTGATCGACACCGAGGCGGCGACGACACTCGAAGGCGTCTATGCCTGCGGGGAGATCGCCGGAGGCACGCACGGCCGCAATCGCATGATGGGGAACAGCCTCCTCGAATGTGTCGTCTTCGGTCGGAGAGCTGGTCGAAATGCATCCGAGCTGGCTAGGAGCTGAATGACGATCGATATCGACACCGACCTGCAACACGCCGTCGAAGACGCGGCCGCACATCTCTACGTGTGGGCGCTCAAGGACATTCCGCAGGACCTGCGCGATGCGTTGGCCGCCGCCCGCGACCGGGAGACGTCGATCCCGGGCAAGCGCGTGCTGGAAGTGATCCACCGGAACGTCAGCATCGCCGACGGCGAGAAGAACCTCGTCTGTCAGGACACCGGCATCGCCGTGTACCACGCGAAGGTCGGCGAGCACTTCCCACTGCACCCGGTGCGCATCTACGAAGGGCTTCGCGACGGAACCGCGCGCGCGACCGTCGAGCATCCGCTGCGCTCGAACGCCGTGCACACGATCACCCGTGAGAACACCGGCCCGAACATCGGCTACCGACTCCCGATCGTCCACTGGGAGTTCATCGCCGACTGGGACGGGCTCGACGTGAAGTGCGTCCCCAAGGGATCGGGCAGCGAGAACATGAGCTTCCTGAAGATGTGCGTCCCTGCGGACGGCGTGACGGGCGTCAAGAAATTCGTGCTCGAGTCGATCGTCAACGCCGGTGGAAAGCCGTGCCCGCCGGGGATCGTCGGCGTCGGCATCGGCGGTTCTGCCGACTACGCGATGCACCTCGCCAAGGACGCGATCATGCGGCCGATCGGTACCCGCAACGCAGATCCGGTCGTCGCGCAGCTCGAGGACGAGCTGTTCGGGCTGCTCAACGAAACCGGCATCGGCCCGATGGGGCTCGGCGGCGACGTGACCGTCCTGCAGTGCCACATCGAGCACGCCGACACGCACATGACCCTCAACCCCGTCGCGGTCAACTATCAGTGCTGGGCGGCGCGGCGCGCCTCGGCCCACATCGGCGCCGACGGCTCCATCGACTACGACCGGGAAGCGTAGGACCACCATGGCGACTCACGAAGTCACGTTCCCGATCACCGACCCGCAGGAGATCCTGAAGCTCCGCGCCGGCGACGAGGTGACGGTGCAAGGCCACATCATCGGCATCCGCGACCGAACGCAGATCCGGATCTTCGACGAGGGCATCCCGTCACCGATGGATCTCACCGGTGCGTTCCTGCTCCATACGGCCCCCGGCGTGCGCAAGCTCAGCACCGACGCCGAAGGCAGAGGAAAATACGAAAAGGTCTGCATCGGCACCACGACGTCGGCTCGTATGGTCAGGTTCACGGAGCCGCTCGGGCGCCAGTACGGCGTCCGAGCGATCTGCGGCAAGGGCGGCTTCCCCGACGAGGCGATCGCTCCGATGCACGAGCTCGGGATGGTCTACTTCGCGATCGTCGGCGGCGCCGCGGCGCTCGAGACCACGCAGATCGAGGAGATCGAGGAAGTGCTCTGGGAGGAGCTCATGCCCGAGTGCCTCTGGAAGTTCCGCGTCAAGGACTTCGGTCCGCTGACCGTCGGCATCGATGCACACGGCAACTCGCTGTACCACGACGTGCAGACCCGCGCCCTCGCGAAGCTGGAGGAGCTCTATGCCCGCCTTTGACCTGCGGCTCGGCCGGCATGTCGGCCTGACGCACGTGATCGACAAGGGCCTCGGGCCGCGCGCCTGGGAGGACGTCCTCGAGGTCGCCGCGGACCACATCTCGATCGTCAAGCTCGGTTGGGGCACCGCGTATGTCACCCGTAACCTCGAGCGGAAGCTCGACGGTGCTTCGCGACAAGCCGGTCGTGATCGGCGGCACCTTCTTCGAGGTCGTGTACGTCAAGGGTCAGCTCGACGAGTACAAGCAATGGCTGACCGACCTCGGCTTGACGCACGTCGAGATCTCCGACGGCACGATCGAGATCCCGCGCGACCGGAAGCTCGAGTTGATCGCCGATTTCGCCCGCGACTTCACCGTCCTCTCGGAGGTCGGCTCGAAGGATTCGTCGGTCGAGTACACGGTCGACGAGTGGACGCGCTGGTTGAACGAGGAGCTCGAGGCCGGCGCGTGGAAGGTGATCACCGAGGCCCGCGAGGGGGGCACCGCCGGCATCTTCGACTCGTCCGGTGGCATGCGGACCGAGCTGATCGGCGAGATCGCTACCGTCGTCGGCCCGGCGAACATCATCTTCGAGGCGCCGTCGAAATCGGCTCAGTCCTGGTTCGTGAAGCAGTTTGGTCCCTCGGTCAACCTCGGCAACATCCCACCCGAGGAAGTGATCCCGCTCGAGACGCTGCGCCTCGGTCTCCGGGGCGACACCCTCAAGGAGGTGCTCCTCGATGGCGGCGAGCCAGTTCACGCTTCCTGACGCCGCGCTCGTCGAGGCGATGAGCGCCGAGGAAGTCGTGGCGCTCTGCGTGCGCGAGTTCCCGGGCAGCGTGTCGCTCGCCTGCTCCTTCCAGAAGGAAGAGACGGTGCTGCTCGACATGCTGTTCGCCCTCGAGCCGGATGCCCGCGTGTTCGCGATCGACACCCACTACCTCTTCCCCGAGACCTACGAGGTCTGGCGCGCAGTCGAACAGCGCTACCGAACGACGGTCGAGGTGTTCGAGGGGCCGAGCCCCGAGGCGCTGGCGGAGACCCACGGGGAGAAGCTCTGGGAGAGCAAGCCCGACCTGTACCTCGCCGTCGCGAAGGTCGAGCCGCTGGTCAGGGCGCTCGGCGAGCTCGACGCCTGGATCACCGGCATCCGTCGCGACCAGTCGCCGACGCGCGCGAACGCGCCGAAGCTCGGCTGGGACGCGGCTCATGAGCTCTGGAAGGCGAACCCGCTTGCCGACTGGAGCGACGACGACTGCTGGGCGTACATCCGCGAGCGCGGGCTGCCGTACAACCCGTTGCACGACAGCGGCTACGAGTCGATCGGCGACACCCACTCGACCGCTCCCGGGACAGGCCGTGACGGCCGCTGGGCCGGCACGGACCGCACGGAGTGCGGCCTTCACGTCGAGGAGCCTGCGTCGTGAGCACCGCGACGTCACGCCGCACCCTTTCGCACCTCGACGAGCTCGAGGCCGAAGCGATCCACATCATGCGAGAGGTCGCTGCGGAGCGCGAGCGGCCGGTGCTGCTGTTCTCGGGCGGCAAGGACTCGATCGTGATGCTCAGGCTCGCCGAGAAGGCCTTTCGGCCGGCGAAGTTTCCGTTCCCGGTGATGCACGTCGATACCGGCCACAACTTCCCCGAGGTGATCGAGTACCGCGATCGCCGCGTCGGGGAGCTCGGCGAGCGACTGGTCGTCGCGAGCGTCCAGGAGTCGATCGATACCGGCCGTGTCCAGGAGCAGACGGGTCCTCGCGCGTCACGCAACCAGCTCCAGACCACGACACTGCTCGACGCGATCGAAGAGCACGGGTTCGACGCCGCGATGGGCGGTGCGCGCCGCGATGAGGAGCGCGCACGCGCGAAGGAGCGGATCTTCAGCTTTCGTGACGACTTCGGCCAGTGGAACCCGCGCGCGCAGCGCCCGGAGCTCTGGAATCTCTACAACGCCCGCATCCGCAAGGGCGAGCACATCCGAGTCTTCCCGATCTCGAACTGGACCGAGCTCGACGTCTGGCAGTACGTCGCCCGCGAGAACCTCGAGCTCCCCTCGATCTATTTCTCGCACGAGCGCGACGTCTTCAAGCGCGACGGCATGCTCTACGCGGCCTCCGACTTCATCGAGCGTCTCCCGGACGAGCAGCCGTTCAGCGCCACCGTCCGCTTCCGCACCGTCGGCGACATGACGTGCACCGGTGGCGTCGTCAGCGCTGCAGCCACGATCGATGCCGTCGTGACCGAGATCGCCGCGACGCGTGTCACCGAGCGCGGCGAGACTCGCGCCGACGACCGCGTCTCGGAAGCGGCGATGGAAGACAGGAAGCGTGTTGGCTACTTCTAAGGAGTTCCTCGACGCAGAGCTGCTCCGCATCGTCACGGCCGGTTCTGTCGACGACGGCAAGTCGACGCTGATCGGCCGGCTGCTCTACGACACGAAGCAGATCCTCGTCGACCAGCTCGAGCACATCGAGGATGCGTCACGGCGGCGGGGGCACGACTACGTCGACCTTGCGCTGCTGACCGACGGACTTCGCGCGGAGCGAGAGCAGGGGATCACGATCGACGTCGCCTATCGCTCCTTCGTCACACCCCGCCGGCGCTTCCAGCTCGCCGACGCGCCCGGTCATGTGCAGTACACGCGCAACATGGTCACGGGTGCGTCGACCGCCGACGTCGCCGTGATCCTCGTCGACGCGCGGAAGGGTGTGATCGAGCAGACTCGCCGGCACTCCTACATCGTCTCGATGCTCGAGCTGCCGCACGTGGTCTATGCCGTGAACAAGATGGATCTCGTCGAGTTCTCCGGGGCGCGGTTCGAGGAGCTCGTCGCCGAGCTCGAAGCACTGAGCGCACAGCTCGGGTTGCATGATCCGCGGCCGATCCCGGTGTCAGCGCTGAGAGGCGACAACGTCGTCGACCGGACGGACTCGATGCCCTGGTACGACGGGCCGACGCTGCTCGAGTATCTCGAGACCGTCGAGCTGGCGGGCGACCGCAATCACGACGACCGCCGCTTCCCGGTGCAGTGGGTCGTGCGGCCGATGGCCGACGCGCACCACGACTACCGCGGCTATGCCGGGCAGGTCGCGGGCGGCGACTGGCACCCCGGCGACGAGGTCGTCGTGCTGCCTTCAGGCCTCCGGACGACGGTGGCCGCGATCGACGGCATCGACGGCGAGCTGCCGGAAGCCCTGCCGGGGCAGTCGGTGACGATTCGGCTCGCCGATGACGTCGACGTCTCCCGCGGCGATCTGCTCGCCGATCCGGTCGATCCGCCGATCGCGGCCCGCGAGCTCGTCGCGCAGGTCTGCTGGATGACCGACCAGCCGCTGGCCGACAAGGCGCGGTTGCTCGTCAAGCAGACCACGCGCACGGTGCCGGCTCGCGTCGACGAGGTGTTGTCGGTGGTCGAGATCGAGACGCTCCAGGATCGGCCGTCGCCGGGGAAGCTCGAGCTGAACGACCTCGGCATCGTGCGCTTCCGTCTTGCCGAGCCACTCGTCGTCGATGCGTACGCCCGCAATCGCGCGATGGGCGCGTTCATCCTGATCGACGAGTCGACCAACGACACCGTCGGCGCCGGCATGGTCGTCGAGGCGTCGTGACGCGGCGCGCCGATCCGTACCGCGACCTCGATGTGATCGACTCGCGCGCGCCACGGACGAACCAGGCGGTGATCGGCGTGCTCGCCCTCGTCGCCGTCGTGACGGGCTGGTGGTGGCTGTTCGTGCTCCTCGCGGCCCAACTGGCGATCGGCCTCACCTTCGGGCGCCGCTTCTGCCTCGCCTGTGTCGCGTACTTCGAGCTGATCCAGCCGCGTTTCGGCGAGGGGCCGCTCGAGGACTCCCGGCCGCCGCGCGCGGCGAACGTCGTCGGGCTGGTGGTGCTGACCGCGGCGTCGGTCGCGTCCGCCCTCGGGTGGACGACCGCCGGGGCGGCATTGGGGCTGCTCGTGGCGGGGCTGGCACTGCTTGCCGCGGTCACCGGTTTCTGCACCGGCTGCGAGGCATACAAGCTGGCCTGCCTGCTCCGCGGACGGCCGTTCGTCTCGTGTCCGATCCCTGGCACACGCACGTGACCTGGGAGCTATCGCTCGCCGGCGCCTTGATCGGCCTGCTCGTCGGCATGACCGGCATGGGCGGCGGCAGCCTGATGACGCCGATGCTGATCCTGCTCTTCGGGTTCGACCCGAAGACGGCCGTCGGCACCGACATCCTGCACGGCGCGGTCTTCAAATCGTTCGGCGCGGTGCGCCACCGTCAGCTCGGCAACGTGCACGTGCCGCTGGCGTTGTGGATGCTCGCCGGCTCAGCGCCCCTCTCGCTGGTCGGTGTCCAGATCGCGAGCTCGTTCTCCGACGCGACGTCGTCGACGATGGGCCGGGTCGTGGGCGCTGCGCTGATCGCCGGCGGCATCGGCTTCGCGATCAAGACCTTCGTACGCGGCCGCGCCAGCGACGCGCCGTTGCACCTGGACACCCGCCAGAAGCTGATCGCGATCGGGATCGGCGCATCGTGCGGGTTCGTGGTCGGTCTCACCTCGGTGGGTTCCGGCACGTTCTTCGGGCTCGCGATGCTGCTCGTCTACCCGCTTGCGGCTCGACGGATCGTCGGCACCGATCTGCTGCATGCCGCGCTCCTGCTTTGGGTTGCCGGCGTCGGCCACCTGCTGCACGGCAACGTCAACTTGCATGCGATGGGGTGGCTGCTCGTGGGCTCAATCCCGGGGGTGCTCGCCGGCTCGCAGCTCTCGGTCCGCGTGCCGGATCGTTCGCTGCGGATCGCGTTCGGCTTTCTGCTGATCCTCTCCGGGATCAAGCTCGTCGAGCTGCCTGGGGCGACGCTGATCATCGAGATCTCCGTCGCGCTCGGTGCGCTCGCGCTCGCGGCGTGGCTCGGACTGCTGCTCCGGCAGCGCCACCTGCGGCAGCGACGGCTCCGGCTCCCCGCACACGACGCTGCGTAGAATCGCCCGGCGTGGCCCGGGTCCTGTCGACGGTGGTCGTCCTCGCCCTCCTCGCGGCGACCGCGGCCGCGTTCGTGATCACCGAGGGAGCGAAGCTCGAGAAGTCGCCCGTCGCGGGTACCGCCGTCGATTCGGTCTTCTCTCCGGCGAGCGTCGTTCCGACGAAGAAGAACGCGCACGTTCGCTTCCGGCTTCGGACACGTGAGCGGCTTGCAGTCTGGATCCAGGATGCGAAGGGGCGGCGCGTCGCGACGCTGCTCTCGAATCGCAACGCGGCGCGCGGGTCGCACTTCGATCTCGTCTGGGACGGTTTCTCCCAGAGCGGTGTGATCTTCCCGGACGGGCTCTACAAGCCGGTCGTCAAGCTCGAGCGGTCGCATCGCACGCTCGTGCTGCCGAACCCGATCCGGCTCGACACCAAGCCGCCGGTGATCACGGTGCGGAAGGTGCCCCACGCGATCATCTCGCCCGACGGCGACGGCCACAACGACGTCTTTCGGCAGGCGTATCGTGTCAACGAGCCCGCACAAGGGATCCTGAGCGTCCGCGGCCAGCGGGTCGAGCGCACGCTCAGTCAGAAGCCGACGGGGCAGCTGATCTGGAACGGGAAGCTCGGCAAGCCGGCCAAGGCGGTTCGTCCCGGGATGTACGTCCTGCGGGCGAGCGCGCTCGACCATGCGGGGAACCAGTCGACTCCATACCCCTCCGCGATCGTCCAGGTGCGGTACGTGACGCTCGCGCGGAAGCGCGTCGTCGTCGCACCCGGCCGGCGCTTCTTCATGCGGGTGTCGACCGACGCACCGACGGTGCGCTGGCAGCTGCACGGGCGCTCCGGCGTCGCGCGGGCAGGGACGCTGCGCATCCGCGCCCCGAAGAAGCCCGGCGTCTACCGCCTGTATGTGACAGCGGCCGGGCACTCCGCCGTGGCCACCGTCGTCGTCGGATGAGCAGCGCCGCCGCCCAGATCTTCGGCGCCGTTGGCAGCGGCGGGCTCGCGCTGCTGCTCGTTGCACTGCGCCGGGACCTCCGAATCGCCGGCCTCGCGGCCTGGGCGGTCGGCGCCGGTGGCCTCGTCGCCTACCTGGCACCGGCCGGGCACCATCGCGTCCTCGCGGCGGCGGCGATCGTCGGCATCGCTGCCGCGCTCGGCGGTGCCTGGGCCGTGCTGCGCGTGCCGTGGCTGCTCGCGGTCGCGACGCTCGCCTGCGTACCGGCTCGGATCCCGGTGCACGTCGGTTCGACGCAGGCCAACCTGCTGCTCCCGCTGTACGGCGTCGTCGCGGTGGCGGCGATCGCGCTCGCCTGGCAACTCGCCGGCGAGGATCGGCGGAGCCGGGAGCTCGGCCCGCTGGCATGGCCGCTCGGGCTGTTCATCGCCTGGGAGGGCCTCTCGTTCCTGTGGACGAAGGACGTGCGCCAGGGGGCGATCGAGCTGCTCTTCTTCATCCTGCCGTTCGGCCTCCTGGCGATCGTGCTCGCCCGGCTGCCGTGGTCTCGCACGTGGGTGTTCGCGCTCTACATCCAGTTCGCCTTGATGGGGCTCGTCTTCGCGGTGATCGGGATCGTGCAGTACGAGACGCGGAACATCTTCTGGAACCCGAAGGTGCGGGTCGACAACGCGTACGCGCCGAGCGGCTGGTTCTACCGCGTCAACTCGGTGTTCTACGACCCGTCCATCTACGGGCGCTTCCTCGTGCTCGCGATCCTCGCCAGTCTCGTTGTCGTCCTGCGACGACGTGGCGATCCGCTCTGGGCTGTTGCTGCGGCGCTGACGATCGCCATCACCTGGGCGGGCCTTCTGCCGTCGTTCTCGCAATCGAGCTTCGTCGCGCTGCTGGTCGGTGTGACGCTTGCGGCCATTCTCGTCTGGCGCCGCAACAGCCTGTTCCTGATCGCCGCGATGCTTCTGGTCGTTGTCGCGGCGAGCTTTGCCTCCCCGCAGATCCGGCACCGGCTCGAGGGCAAAGGGTCCTCCTCGCTCTCGAACGTGACGAGCGGCCGTTCGAAGCTCGCCTCGCGCGGACTCAAGCTCGTCGTGCACCACCCGGTGCTCGGCGTCGGCGTCGGCGGCTTCAAACGCGCGTACGCCGACCTCGCCCACCTGCACGGCCGGGAGCCGAAGGCGGCGGCGTCGCACACGACGCCGATCACCGTGGCGGCCGAGACCGGTGTGCCCGGCCTGCTGCTCTTCCTCGCGCTCGTCGTCGTGGCGCTCGCGACCGCCTTCCGACGGATCGGCAACGGCTTCGACGGGAACGCCCGGCTGGCGTTCGGACTAGCCTTGACCGCGATCCTGGTGCATTCGCTCTTCTACAACGCGCTCTTCGAAGACCCGACCTTCTGGGGCCTGCTGGCCCTCGTCGCCCTCGCCGGCCGTGCCGAGGCACCCGCGTGATCGGCGACATCCGGCGCGCGCTGGTGCTCGCGCCGCACACCGACGACGGCGAGTTCGGCTGCGGCGGCACGATGGCGCGGCTCGTCGAGGCGGGGGCCGAGGTTCGCTACGTCGCGTTCTCGATCGCAACCCGCTCGCTGCCGCCCGGTTTCGCGCCGGACACACTGGCGCGCGAGGTGCGAGAGGCCACGACCGAGCTGGGGATCTCAGACGCCAACCTGACCGTCCACGACTTCGACGTCCGCACGTTCCCCGAGCACCGGCAGGAGATTCTCGAGCTGCTGATCGAGATCTGGAACGACTGGCAGCCCGACGCCGTCTTCCAGCCGTCGCTGCACGACGTGCATCAGGATCATCAGACGATCGCGCAGGAAGGGCTCCGCGCGTTCAAGCGGACGACGATCCTCGGCTACGAGATTCCCTGGAACAACTTCGACTTCAGCTACCAGGCCTACATCGCGCTCAAGAAGCCGCACATCGAGCGAAAGGTCGCGGCGCTCGCGAAGTACGCGTCGCAGCAGCATCGTCGCTACGCGAACGGCGAGTACGTGTGGAACGTCGCCCGCACGCACGGCACCAACGTGAACCGCGACTACGCCGAGGTCTTCCAGGTGTACCGCGTCGTCAGCTGAGGACGATTGCCCACGCGGAGGTTAAGCTTGCCGCGTGCCTCAGCTTCCGGCTGCGACCGCGATGGGACGGGTCGACCTTTCGGTTGCCGACCTCGAGCGCTCGCTCGACTACTACCGGCGCGCGATCGGGCTGCGCGTCCTCCGCGAGGAAGGCGGCGAGGCGACGCTCGGTGCGGGCTCGACCGAGCTCCTGCGGCTGATCGAGGAGCCCGGTGCGCGGCCCGCCGACGGCTACAGCGGCCTGTTCCACTTCGCCCTGCTGGTCCCTGAGCGCGCCGATCTCGGCCGCTGGCTCGCCCACGCCCGCCGCGAGGGTGTGCAGCTGACGGGAGCGTCGGATCATTTCGTCAGCGAGGCGCTCTACCTTCGCGATCCCGATCATCACGGCATCGAGATCTATGCCGACCGGCCCCGCGAGCTGTGGGAGGGGCGCGTCGACCGGATGGGGAGCTGGCCGCTCGACCTCGACGACCTGCTCGGGACGCTGGCGGAGCCGGTCCCCGTGGAGTACGACGGGTTGCCGGACGGCACGATCATCGGACACGTTCACCTCCGCATTGCGGACGTCGACGAGTCGGTCGGCTTCTACCGGGACGTGCTCGGCTTCGATCTGTTGCAGCACGGCCCGCAGGCAGCGTTCCTGAGCGCGGGCGGGTACCACCACCACCTCGGCGGGAACACGTGGGAGTCGAGCGGTGCAGTGCAGGCGCCGGAGGGCACGGCCCGCCTCCGCTCGTTCAGGATCGTGCTCCCGGACGACGCGACCGTCGCCGAGGTCGCAGCACGGCTCGGGGGGACCGAGGCAGCGGATCCGTCCGGCAACCGTTTGGTGCTCGTCAGCGCCTGAGCTCGGCGGGCAGTGGCTGCCCGTGTACCACGACGAGCGTCTTCGTCGGGCGTGTCAAGGCGACATAGAGCTCGCGCAGCCCCTGCTCGTGCGCAGCGATCAGCGCCGGCTCGACGACGACGACATGGTCGAACTCGAGTCCCTTCGCCTCGCGCGGTGTGAGCATCGGAATCCCGTCCCACAGGTCGCCCACCGGGGCTGCGGCGACGAGCTCGTCGGGGGCGATCACGGCAAGTAGCCCGCCTGCTGCGCCGAGCCGCGCAGCTTCGTTGAACGCCTCGGAGAGGACGTGCTCCGGTGCGACGCGCCGGACCGTCGGCGGCGCGGCGCCCGTTCGATATGAGATCGGCGGCGCGACGTCGGGCGCGATCGTGTCGAGCAGCGGCAGCGCCAGTTCCATGATCTCGCGCGGCACACGGTAGGCGTGTTGCAGCTCCTCGACGACGGCGTCGTCGCCGTGTGCCAGGTGCGGCAGGAGCTCCTCCCAGCGTCGGTAGGGGATCGCGCCGGTCGCCTGGGCGACGTCGCCGAGGATCGTCAGCGACCCTTCCGGAGCGCGCCTCGCGATCATGCGCAGCTGCATCGGCGTCAGGTCCTGCGCCTCGTCGACGATCACGTGCCCGTAGACGTGCGGTGCAGCGTCGAGCAAGGACCGCGCCTCGTCGAACAGCGCGATGTCGCCGTCCGACAACGCGTCCCGGCGTCCGAGCAACAGCTTCTGCTCGGCGGGATCGAGGATGCCGTCGGCTGCCTGGGCAAGGGCTGCCTTCGACGTCAGCAATCGCTTGACGAGGCGGTCCGGCGGCAGCGCCGGCCAGGCTGCCTTCACGACCCGATCGAGGTAGCCGCCAGATCGAAGCGCTTGCTCGACCTCGTCGAAGTTGCGGATCGCCGCGGCGCCGAGCGTCTCGCCGTACACCTCGTAGAAGCTGCGCAGCAGGTTCATGCGGAAGCGTTCGCGTGCCGCGTTCGTCAGCCCGAGCTCGTCGCGCGCCTCCGCGAGGTGGTCGCGTACCTCGTCCTCTCGCACGGAGATGAACGAGCCCTCGAGCCGCGCGACCAGCTCGACCGGTTCCGAGCGAAGCTGGAGCTCGGCCGAACGGCGGATGACGGCGACCAGCCGCAGATCCGCTTTCAGCTCCGCGACGGCCTGGGGATCGCGCGTCGTCGCTTCGATCCCGTCAACGAGCTCTCCGACCGCTCGTTGCTCGACCGCGCTCTCGCCGAGCGCGGGCAGGACGTGCGAGACGTACTCCATGAAGACGCGGTTCGGCCCGACGACGAGTACGCCTCGCCGTGCGAGCGTGTCGCGGTGGCTGTAGAGCAGGTACGACGCGCGATGCAGGCCCACGGCCGTCTTGCCGGTGCCGGGGCCGCCCTGGATGATCAACGGGGGCGCCGGCTCGGCGGTGATCAGGCGGTACTGGTCGGCCTGGATCGTCGCGACGATGTCGCGCATGTGGCGCTCGCGGCCGCGCTCGAGCTCCTCGAGCAGGAAGTCGCCGACGGCGGCACCGTCGAGGATCGAGCCGTCGAGCGCCTCGTCCGAGATGTCGACGAGGCGGCGCCCGTCGGTGCGGAACCGACGGCGGAGGGTGACGCCGTGAGGGTCGAGCGGCGTCGCGGTGTAGAACGGCCGCGCGGCGGGCGCCTGCCAGTTGACCACGAGCTGGCGCCGCTCCTGGTCGTGGATCCACCGCCGCCCGATGTAGAGACGGCGGAGGCCTTCCTCGAAGTCGAGGCGGCCGAAGCAGAGCCCCTGCTCGGCGTCCTCGAAGGTCCGTAGCCGCTTCGCCGCCCAGGCGTCCATCGCCGCCTGCGCGACTTCGCCGTCGACGCGGTCACCTGCGCCCGCGACGACCGCGCGCATCCGCTCCAGCTGCTCGTACGCATGGTCGACGTACGCCTGCTCGGCCGTGAGCTCTGGATGGCTCATGGCGCAAACCTAACGTCGGGACCTCGCCCGGCTGCGGGCGCGTAGTCGTCACATGGACCGTCGCGAGTTCGTCGCGCTGGCCGCCGGGCTGCCCCTGACCTGGCGCCGGTCGCTCGTGGCGCGCCGGCCCGCGGCCCTCGTCACCTGCGACTCCGAGGCGAGACTCGCCCTCGTCGACCTCGGTGCGTTCACCGTCCTCGGTCACGTTCCGACCCTGCCCGACCCACGGGCGATCGAGCGCGTCGGCCGGTACGCGGTCGTGTGCCACACGGCAATTGGTGCAGTGTCGATCGTCGAGGGGAGCCGGGTGCGGCACGTGCTGAGGGGCTTCCGTGAGCCGAGGTACACCGCGGCTCACCCCGACGGCCGCCACGCATTCGTCACAGACTCGGGGCGGAGCAGTGTCGTCGCGATCGACGTCGTCCGCGGGCTTGCGCTCGGACGCGTCACCCTGCCGGGCTGGGCGCGCCACATCACGATCGACGCCACGGGGCGCCGGCTCTGGGTTGGGCTCGGGTCGGCCGCCCAGCACGTCGCGGTCGTGGCGACGAACCAGTTGCGGCACGTGGCGACGCTGACGCCCGGCTTCGGCGCCCACGACGTCGGCCACGCCCCCGACGGGCGGCTGTGGGTGACGGCCGGCGTGTCACGGGAGCTGGCGATCGCCGCGACGCTCCACGACGCCGAGCCGGGTCCGCAGCACGTCACGTTCGGCCCTGATCGGGCGTACGTGACGAGCGGCGAAGCGGGAGTCCTGCGCGTGCAGACGCTTTCGGGGCGCGTACTTCGCTCGACGCCGATCCCGGTCGGCTCGTACAACGTTCAGCATGGTCCGGGCAGGGTGATCACGCCGTCGCTCGACCGTGGGACGCTCACCGTCCTCGATGAACGCGGCGCTCTGCTGGCGCGGGTGCCGGTGGCGGATTCCTGCCACGACGCCTGCTTCTGGCCCGAGTAAGGCTTTACGGAAGCCTTACCGCTTCACAGGTGGATCCTCGCGGGTGTTGGGGAACATGGTGACGATGAAGTGGCTTCCACTCGTGCTCGCGCTCGCCGTCTGCGCGTCGCTGCCGGCGACCGCCGCCGCGAAGGTGCCGTGCCGGAACCAGGTGTTCAACGACTGGGAGCACGACGGTCAGATCTCGTCGAAGTACCCGCTCGCGTGCTATCGCGATGCGCTGCGGCACGTCCCCACGACCGAGCAGATCTACACGAGCCTCGAGGACGACATCCGTGCCGCGATGCAAGGCGCGATCGCGCGCCTTCACGGCAAGAAGGTCGCAGCCCAGATCGGCCACAAGTTCCCGCCCACGGCCGCGACCGATCCCGGGCCTGTGCTCGTCGACCAGCAGCACCCGAGGGACGAGCAGCCCGATCCGAGTCCGAGCACGACCACGGACGCCTCTCCTCTCACAGCGTCAGCGGCGAGCGGTAGCGGCGTGCCTACGCCGCTACTCGTGCTCGGCGGCATCGCGCTGGTGCTCGTTGCGAGCGGCGCAGTCGGGCTGGCCGTGCGCCGCGGCCGTTCCTAGAGCTAAGTGGCTCTCGCCCGCAACGGCACGAGCCGGCGCAGTCTCGCTCGCTCGGCGGGCAGGTAGAAGCCGAGCGGCAGCAGGAGCAGCGGATAGACGAGGCACAGGACAACCGCGAGCGGGAACGAGTGCAACTCGTAGCCGATCGCGGTCAGCGCGACCGCCACGCTGCTCAGCGTCAGCACGCGTCGCCATTGGTAGGCCACGGGATAGACCCGTTGTGAGTTGAGCGTCATCCCGATGAACAGCGCGACGTAGGCGGCGGCGGTCGAGACGGCAGCGCCCATCATCCCGTAGCGGGGAATGAGCACGAAGTTGAGCGCGATGTTCAGCGCGGCGGCGGCCCCGGTGACGATCCAGTTGAACTGCGTGCGCCGCGCGCGTCCGATTCCGATCGCGAGGACGGTGTAGCCGGCGTACGCCGTCATGGCGAACGAGAGCAGCCCGATCGCCTGGTCGGCGCGGTAGAACTGCGGATCCGACGGTGCGAGGATCTTGACGATCCACGGAGCGAAGACACCGAGTGCGAGCGAGATCCAGCAGCAGACGAACAGCAGGTAGGTCAGCACGAACGAATACGTGCGCTTCGCCGTCGCGTCGTCGTCGATCGAGTACGCGAACGCCGGCCAGGCGAGGCGGAACGCGATCGTCAGGAAGACGACCACACTCGATGCGCGAACCGCCAGCGAGTAGACGCCCGCCTCGGAGAGACCCTTGTACGCGTTGACGAACAGGCGGTCGATGAAGTTGATCGCCCACAGCGCCAGCGCGGACGGCACGAGTGGCAACCCGAACCGGTTCATCTCGCGCAGCAGCCTGCGATCGAACTGCAGTCCGAGCTGGTATCGCCGGTAGGCCAGCAGCACGAGGTAGACGCTGAGCGTGCCGAGGAAGTTGCCGACGACCGCACCGGTCGCTCCTTTGTGCAGTCCGACGACCAGCAGCACGGTCATCCCGACCGTGATCAGGATGTTCGCCATGCTTGCGATCACGAACTGCACCGAGCGTTCCTCGACGCGGAACAGGTTCGTCAGCTGCGAGTAGTTCATCTGCGCCCACAGCCCAACCGCGCCGGCGCGAACGAGCCATGGGTCGTCGCCCAGCCTGAGCGCATGCGCGAGCGGCGTTGCGAAGAGGCAGCCGAGCACCAGCCCCACCGTCGCCATCCCCATCGTGAACCAGAACGTCGTCCGCACGATCAGGATGCGGCGCTCCGGATCCTTCGAGTCGAAGTAGAAGCGGAAGAAGGCGCTCGAGATGCCGGCCGAGAGGACGATCACGAGCACCGTCGACAGCGCGGTGACGATCTCGATCTTCCCGAAGCCCTCCGTGCCCAGATAGGCCGTGTAGAGAGGCAGCAGGAGGACGGCCAGCAGGCGGGAGACGATGCCGCCGAGGCCGTAGATCGCCGAATGGCGTGCGAGCCGCCGGATCTGGAACGCGAGGCTCAACTAGAGGGAACCGTAGAGGTCGATCAGGCGGTCGGCGACGTGGTCGATGTCGTGGACCTGCTCGACGTACGCGCGGCTCTGCGCTCCGATCTCGCGGCGTAGGGCCGGTTGCTCGACGAGTGGGCGCAGCGCCTCAACGAGCGTCTCGGTGGTCGCTGTCACGATCGGCACGCGCACGCCGTACCCGGCGGCGCTCCGCTCGACGACGTCGGGCTTCAGGTGGGCGACGACCGGCTTGCCGAGCGCCATCGACTCGAGCGCGAAGACGCCGTGCCAGCCGGCGTTCAGCTGGTCGACGACGATGTCGGCGCGCGCGTAGCGCTCACGCGCCACGTCGTGCGGGACGCCCTCGACGATGTCCAGCTCGACCGGCAGCTGCTCGCACGCCGCGATCACGAAGCGCGTTCCTTTCTTCTCGCGGTTCGAGGGCGCGTGCACGACGAGCGGTCGCGCAGCGTCCGAGGGCGGCACCGGCGTGAACGGACGCAGGTCGAGTCCGGGCGGGATCACATGCGCTTCCGGCACCCAGCGGATCGCGTCGTACGAGCCCACGATCTCGGCGCCGGCCCGCTTCCCGTAGGCGAGCTCGACGGGCGTCTTGCCGCGGATGTCCGAGCCGAGGTAGTGGAAGACGCTCTTCGTCCGGAGCAGGCGAAGGAGCGGGAACTGAACCGACTTGGGGATCAGCGTCAGCCCGAAGTAGAAGTGGAACACGTCCGTCGTCGGAGCGAGCCGCGCGAACGCCGCGAACTGCTGTGCCAGCCGTCGCGGCAGGGCGCCGCGGCGGTCGAGCGACCAGTCCGCCTCAGGGTGCAGCCGGCCGCGCTCGAAGACGACGAGCCGGGCATCGACCCCTTTCCGCCGCAACGCCTGCACGTTCTCCCACGGGATGCCGGCGATGTTGACCGGCGCGTGCGTCACCCGCAGCACCTGTCGTCCTGGCGGTCTCACGCGTCGAATTCGAGCTGATCGAAATAGCGCAGTGCGGTTCGGCCCGGACGGATGCGGGCGGCGTAGGTGCGCAACTCATCGTCGCTGATCTCGCCGACGGCCCGCTTGACGCCGAGGTACGGGAGATTGAGGTCCTCCTGGTAGACGATCGTCGAGATGCGCGGGTTGATCTCGATCACGTGGTCGCCGACGAGCTGGATGTTGAAGAAGTGCTCGATCCCGAGCTCCTCGACGATCAAGTTTCCGATCCGCAGCAGCTTCGGGTCGTCGAGCGTGACGAAGAACATCGCGAGGCCGGCGCGCATCGCCTCGCGCGTCTTCGGATGGCCGAGGACGATCTCCTCACCATTGGCGATCCCATCGATCGTCGTCTCGCCCCCTGTCGCGAGCTCCATCACGAGCAGATCGGGCCCGCCCTCGTCCGGCAGCAACTCGACCGCCTCTTCCAGTCGCATCGAGACGGAGCCCGGCCGTTCGTTCAGCAACTGGTGCGCGCGGTCGACCGTCGGATCGAGGATCCGAAAGCCGCGCGAGCCGGAGGAGAAGACCGGCTTGAAGCACACCGGCCTGTCCGGGTAGCCGAGCTCGCGTGCCGCCGCGTCGACCTCGCGTGCTCCGTTGACGCGGCGGAACTCGGGCGCTTGCACTCCCAACCGGTGCAGTAGGTCGTACGTCTCGGCCTTGTCGTTCGAGCGCCGGATCGCGTCGGGCCCCGAGACGAGCACCGGCATCGAAAAGCGACCGACGTGCTCGGCCAGGCCCTCGAGGTCGAAGGACGACTGCGGCAGGATCGCGTCCACGTTCTCTTGCTCGGCGATCTGCAGGACCGCATCCGGGAACGTGCTGTGCGAGCCGGCGGGGACGATGTGGAACGCATCGCACAGATGGCGGCCGACCGACCGTTCGCTCATGTCGGTGCCGACGAGCCTGATCTCGCGCTCGCCGTTCCGGCGCAGCGCCTGCAGCAGCGCCGCCGTCCCGGGCGCGCCGGACGCGGTGACCATGATCGTGAGCGGTTTCACGCGAGGAACCTAGCGGGGATATCCGCGTTCACGAGAGGTCGATGCGGTCCGCGCGCAGCTGCTCGAGCCGGGCTGCGCGGTCGGCTGTCAGCATCGACTCCATCGTCTCGCGCATGGTTGCGCCGTCGAACGCCCAGATCTCCGGATGAGTGAGCAGCTGCAGCCACTCGAACGCCCCGCGTGAGAGCTCCTCGTGCGGGCAGCCGTGGCGCCACCGTTGGTTCGAGTCCGAGCGGTAGTGATCCGGATCGAAGAACGGCGAGTCCATGACGTTGACCGCCCCCTCGATGGGCGCGCGCATGTACTCGGGGTCGGGGTTGTGCCAGGCGACGACCGCGTCGAACCGTTGGTCGAGATCGACGTGCGGGTAGACGGCGTGGTGCGCGACGCGGTGGCCGAGCTCGCGGAGCCGTGCGATCGCGCGCTCGCCTTCGCTCGACGCGAGGTTGTAGAACACGGATCGCGTCATCAGGAACCAGGTCGACCACGCGCCTTCGTCCGCTTCGAGCTCGGCGACGGCGAGGGCGCCGTCGAGCGAGAGATCGACGTCGTGCCGCAGGATCACGACCCCCGGCTCAGGCGGTCGGTCGAACCCGGCGAAACGGTAGCCACCGGTCTTCGCTGCCACCAGGAGCCCGCGGTAGTGGTCGAGCGAGAAATCGCAGCTCGCTCCCGGGTCGCTCACCCGACCTCCACGTCGAGCAGGCCGGCAGCCGCCTCGGCGCGTTCGAGCGCCTCGAGATTCGTGCTGCCGGTCGCGATCACGTAGCCGCGCCGGTCGCCGTCGAGCCGGACGGGACGGATCGTCTCGCCGACTTGGAGGTAGACGTCCGCCTGCACGACCCCGGGAAACGCGAGCACCTTGTCGAGGGGGCCGATCCGCGTCACCCGTCCGGTCGGGAGCGGCCCGGGCTCGGCGGTCAGGAAGCGGATCGCGAGCGGCTGGCTGAAGCGCGGCCGGACGAGCTCGTCGGGAAGCTCCTCGCCGAGCGCCATCCGCAGCTGCACCTCGACCAGGTCGACGCCGGTCGCCACGCGGACGAGGTCGGCCATCTGACCGCCCGGGATCCGGGCCGCGCACTCGACGACCACCACGCGGCCGTCGTCAGCCGCGATCAGCTGCGGGAAGGCAATCCCGGTCCCGAGGCCGAGCGCGTGGACCGTATGCACCGCGATGCGCTCCGACTCGGCGAGTTGGTCGGTCTCGACCGTGGGCGGGTAGACGTGGATCCAGCCGACGCCGAAGCCGACACCCGGCGGCCGCATCCGATCGGAGAGCGTCAGCGGAATTCCTTCGCCCGCGCGCGCGAGCACGATCCCGTTCAGCTCGATCCCGTCGACGAACTCCTCCAGGATCGCCTCGCCGGTGGGCGAGGCGGCGAGCGCCTCGTGCAGGTGGGCGTCGATCTGATCGAGCGAATCGACCCGGAAGACGCCGCGCTGGCCACCTGAGTCCGCCGGTTTCAGCACAGCCGGAAACCCGACCTCCTCGGCGGCGCGGCGGCGCTCCGAGATCGACCGCACTGCCGCGAATCGCGGCTGTGGCACGCCTGCGTCTGCGAGGCGCCGCCGCATCGCGATCTTGTGCGTCATCAGGTGCGCCGTCTCGGTGCCGATCCCCGGGAGACCGCGCGCCTCGGCGACCGCTGCGACGACCGGCACGGCGCGATCCGCGCTCACGGTGAGCACGCCGTCGAGCGAGATGCGGCGCGTCGCCTTCAGGACGGCCTCGACGTCCGCGAAGTCGACCACCTTCGCGAAATCGGCCTCGGCCAGGCCGGGAGCTTCCGGGTTGCGGTCGACGGCGACGACCCGCAGTCCGAGCTCCTTCGCCCGGAGGATCGCGCGGCGCTGGTGGCGCCCCGCGCCGATGAAGAGAACGGTCTGCACGGCCGCGACTCTACTGAGGAGCGATCGCTGCGCTCACGAGCTTCAGCAGCGGCTCGACCTCGACGGGGTAGCCGGCGCTCACCTGGACGGCAATCCCGTCGAGCAGGAGGCCCATGAACCGTCCGAGCTCCAGCGCCGAGAGGTCTTGCCGCAGCTCGCCTCCCCGCTGCAGTTCCTCGATGTGCTCCTTCATCGCGACGTTCAGTTCCGGGCTCCGTTTCGACCATTGCTCGTGCAGGTCGGGGCGCGTGCGGAGCTTCCTGATCAGCTCGAGGTACACAGCGAGCCAGTCCGGGTTCTCCGAGGCCAGCCGCCGCACCACGGTGCCGTAGCCCTCCTCGAGCCAGAGCCGGCCGAACCGGTCGTAGTCGTCCACGGCCAGGGCGTAGAAGATCGACCACTTGTCCGGGAAGTAGTTGAAGATCGCGCCGCGGGACAGCCCGGTCTCGAGCTCGAGCCGGGCAACCGTCGCCCCCTCGTATCCGAATTGCGCGAACGCGCGCCGGGCGCCGTCGAGGATCTGCAGGCGCCGTGCTGCCCGGTGGGCGTCCGAGACCTTCGGCATCGAGGGCCACTTTACAAAAACGTACGGTCGTACTATGTTTCTCCCGTGCTTCGCTCTCGCACGCTCGTCGCGCTCCTCGTGGCCGAGGCGGTCTCGAGCGCCGGCACGGCGATGACGTTCGTGGCGCTGCCGTGGTTCGTGCTCGTCACCAGCGGGTCCGCTGGACGGACGAGCGTCGTCCTCGCCGTCGAGGTCCTCCCGATGGCGCTCTTCGGGATTCCGAGTGGGGCGCTGATCTCGCGGATCGGCGCGCGTTCGACGATGCTCGTCGCCGACGCGGTCCGAGCGCCTCTGATCGCGGTGGTGCCGTTGCTGCACTGGAGCGGGCACCTGACCTTCCCCCTACTGCTCGTGCTGGTGTTCGCGCTCGGCGTGTTCACTGCGCCGTACGTCGCCTCACAGCGCTCGATCGTCCCCGAGCTCTTCGGCGACGACGAACGTACGGTCGCCAAGGCCTCGGGGCTGCTCGGAGGCGCGTCCCAGCTGCCGCTGGTGATCGGTCCGGCACTCGCCGGTGCGCTCGTGGCTGCGATCGGCGCGCCCGCCGTCCTGTTCGTCGACGGCGCCACCTATCTCTTTGCGTTCGCCTGCGTCCTGGTGTTCGTCCGCGGCGGGAACCGCGTGACGGAGGACGATGCCTCGCGCGGCCTGCTCGCCGGCATCCGCTACCTGACCCGGGACCGCCTGCTCGGCCCCATGACCCTGACGGTGATCGTGCTCGACGGCGCGGCGGGCGCCCTGGCCGTCGCCGTGCCGCTGCTCGCCTACACGCGCTACGACAAGGACCCGCACGTCGCGGGCTGGCTCTTCACCGGGTTCGGGATCGGCGCCGTGATCGGGTTCGGGCTCACCATCAAGCTGCTCGATCGATTCCCGCCGCTGCGCCTCGCGAGCTTCGCCATCCTGCTCGCGATCCTGCCGATGTGGGTGATCGCCGCGCCGGTCTCGTGGCCCGTCGCCTGCGCGGCGGTCGTGACGAGCGGGTTGTTCATTCCGATGGTGAACGCGCCGATCATGGGTCTCCTCTCGACTCGACCACCCGCCGCGGTCCGCGCCAAGGTGCTGCTGGCAGTGCTGACGGCGAGCGGGATCGGCAGTCCGCTCGGACGGCTCGCCGTCGGACCGATCTTCCTCCGTTGGGGCAACGCTGGCGTCTGGATCGGGATCGCCGGTGGTCTGACGGCGGGAGCGCTGCTGTTCATCGCCGCGGTTCTGCACGGCGAGGGACGGGCCGCGCCCGCGACCGTCACGACCGCGTAGTTACAGTTGCCGCGTGGCGCTCGAGGGCAAGCGGATCTTCATCACCGGCGGCGCCGGCTTCATCGGCACGACCCTGGCGCGCGAGCTCGTCGATCGCAATTCCGTGATCGCGTTCGACAACCTCCACCGCGACTCGTTGTCGGGGCTCGAGCTCGCCGACCATCCGAACTTCGAGCTGATCCAGGGCGACGTCCTCGATGCGGAAGCGCTCACGAGTGCCGCAGCAGGCGCAACCCATTTCGTGCACTGCGCTGCGATCGCCGGTGTCGACACGGTCCTGGCGAGCCCGGTCCGCACGATGCGCGTCAACGTGATCGGCACCTACCACGCGCTCGAGGCCGCGCTCGCGACGCTCCCGTCACTCGAGCGGTTCGTCGATTTCTCGACGAGTGAGGTGTTCGGCACGCACGCGTTTCGCGTCGAAGAAGGGCAGGTGTCGACGATCGGCTCCGTCGGCGAGGCGCGCTGGACCTACGCCGTCTCCAAGCTCGCAGGCGAGCACATGGCGCACGCCTACCACGACGAGCTCGGCCTGCCGACCGTGACGGTCCATCCCTTCAATGTCTACGGGCCGGGGCAGATCGGCGGCGGGGCGATCCGGGCGTTCATCGAGGCCGCGCTCGCCGAGCGCGACCTGACGATCCACGGTGACGGCTCGCAGATCCGGGCCTGGACGTACGTGACCGACATGGTCGCGGGAGTCCTGCTCTGTCTCGAGCACCAGAATGCCGTCGGGCAGGCGTTCAACATCGGCAATCCGCGCTCCGCGGTGACGATCTTCGACCTCGCACAGCGGATCAAGCGCCTGAGCGGCGCTCCGGGCGAGATCGTCTTCCAACCCCTTCACTACGCCGACGTCGAGCTGCGCATCCCGAACGTCGGGAAGGCGCGGGCCGAGCTCGGCTGGGAGCCGGTCGTCGAGCTCGACGACGGCCTACAGAAAACGATCGCGTGGTACAGAGAGCAGACGCTCGCATCCGCCTAGGCTGGCCCGACGTCGGGTCAGCCGAGCTGGACGAGGTGGCAGCCGTGCTGGAGAGCGGCATGCTCACGATGGGGCCGAAGGTCGGCGAGTTCGAATCGGAGCTCGCTCGCGCCTGCGAGGTCGAGCATGCGCTTGCAGTCTCGTCGGGAACCGCCGCGCTGCACCTCGCGGTGCTCGCGCTCGGTCTGCAACCCGGTGACGAAGTGATCGTTCCCGCGTACACCTTCCCGGCGACCGCGAACGTCGTCGCGCTCGCCGGGCTGCGGCCGGTGCTCGTCGACGTCGATCCGGAGACGATGAACATCGACCCCGCGCAGATCGAGGTCGGACCCCGCACGAGGGCCGTGCTCGCGGTGCACCTGTTCGGTCGCCCGGCGCCGCTCGCCGACCTGCCCGACTCGGTGCCGTTGCTCGAGGACGCCGCCGGTGCGCTCGGCGCGCGCTACCGCGGTCAGGCCTGCGGTGGGCTCGGCCTGCTCGGCTGCCTCAGCTTCCACCCGCGGAAGATCGTCACGACCGGCGAGGGTGGCGCCGTGACCACGAACGACGCGTCGGTCGCGCACGAGGTTGCCGCGGGCCGCAACCACGGCTGGCGCTCGCTCGTGCCCCCCGACCTGCCGGCGCCCGGCCTCAACTATCGCCTCTCCGACATTCTCTGCGCTGTCGGGCTGCCCCAGATCAGACGGCTCGACGAGCTGCTCGCAGCCCGGACGCGGATCGCTGATGGGTACACGGAGCGGCTGCGCGGCCTGCCCGTCTCGCTGCCGAGCGCCGACGACGACGACGTGCACGGCTGGCAGGCCTACGTGATCCAGGTCGACGAGCGGGACCGCGTGCTGCACGAGCTGCGCGCGCAGGGGATCGAGGCGCAGATCGGCACCTATGCGCTCCAGCTGCTCGGCGCCTACCGCGAGCAAGGGGCATTCCCCGGCGCCGCCCGGGTCTTCGAGCGGGCGCTCGCGCTGCCGTTCCACACCCGGCTGACCGAGGGCGACCTCGACCGGGTCGCGGAGTCGCTTGACAAGCTAGTAAGTAGTCACTAATCTAAGCAGCCATCATGGTGGCGAGCGGACGGAAGACGAAGGAGGTCCGGCGGGAGGAGATCCTCGACGCCGCGCTCGTCGTCTTCGCCGAGCAAGGGCTGCAGGCTGCCTCGACGGACGAGATCGCACGCCGGGCCGGGATCTCGCAGCCGTACGTCTTCAGGCTCTTCGGGACGAAGAAGGAGCTCTTCTCCGCCGTCGTCGCGCGCTGCTTCCGCCAGACGCTCGGGATCTTCCAGCAGGCGGCCGAGGGCAAGCGGGGCGAGGCGGCCCTGCACGCGATCGGCGCGGCCTACGACGAGCTGCTGCGCGGTGACAGGGTCTACCTGCGCTCGCAGATGCAGGCGTATGCGGCCTGCGACGACCCGGAGATCCGCCGGGTCGTCCAGCTTGGCTACGGCGACCTGGTCACCTACGTCGAGCACGTCTCGGGGGCCGACGGGCTGACCGTCCAGCGGTTCTTCGCGAAGGGGATGCTGATGAACGTGCTCGCCTCGATGCAGCTGCACGACCCCACCGAGCCGTGGGCCAAGCGCCTGCTCGCCGGCGGGGAGGACTGAGACCGGTAGTTTTTCGACCTGGGGGTAAGTGATGAGTCACAAAACTTCAATCAGCTGGACGTTCGCGATCACCTCGATCGCCCTCTTCATGGTCACGCTCGACAACCTGGTGGTGACGACGGCGCTGCCGGTGATCCGGGTCGACCTGCACTCCGGCCTGAGCGGCCTCGAATGGACGGTCAACGCCTACACGTTGACCTTCGCCGTCCTGCTGCTCACCGGTGCCGCGCTCGGCGACCGGTTCGGGCGGCGCCGCATGTTCACGATCGGCATCTCGATCTTCACCCTCGCCTCGGCCGCCGCAGCGCTCGCGCCGTCGATCGGCGCGCTCGACGCGGCGCGGGCCGTGCAGGGCGTCGGCG
Organism: uncultured Actinomycetes bacterium; assembly: GCA_963836705.1. Classification (GTDB taxonomy): domain Bacteria; phylum Actinomycetota; class Thermoleophilia; order Gaiellales; family Gaiellaceae; genus PALSA-600. Next base: position 472,589 of record CAWIKU010000001.1, read on the forward strand.
GCGCGATCGTGATGCCGCTGACCCTGACGATCCTCTCGGCCGCGGTGCCGGAGGAGCGGCGCGGGCTCGCGCTGGGAGCATGGGGCGGGATCAGCGGGCTCGCCGTTGCGATCGGACCGCTGATCGGCGGCGCGGTCGTCTCGGGGATCTCGTGGCACTGGATCTTCTGGCTGAACGTGCCGATCGGCTTGGTGCTCGCGCCGCTCGCGCTGCTGCGCCTGCGCGAGTCGCACGGGCCGGGCGGCCGCCTCGATCTGCCCGGGCTCGGGCTCGCGAGCGGCGGGCTCTTCGGCATCGTCTGGGGCCTCGTCCGCGGCAACTCGGTCGGCTGGAGCTCGCCCGAGATCGTCGGCGCGATCGCCGGCGGCGCCATTCTGCTCGCGGTCTTCGTCTGGTGGGAGCTCCGCACCCCGCAGCCGATGCTGCCGATGCGGTTCTTCCGTAACCGGACGTTCGCGCTGTCGAACGTCTCGAGCCTCTTCATGTTCTTCGGCATGTTCGGCTCGATCTTCCTGCTGGCGCAGTTCTTCCAGACGGTCCAGGGCTACTCGCCCTTCCAGGCGGGCCTGAGGATCCTGCCCTGGACGGCGATGCCGATCTTCGTCTCGCCGATCGCCGGCGCGCTGTCCGACCGCGTGGGCGGCCACCGCCTGATGGGCGTCGGGCTGGCGCTTCAGGCGGTCGGCCTCGCGTGGATCGCGTCCGTGTCGACGCCGACGACGCCCTACTCGTCGCTCGTGCTGCCGTTCATCCTCTCGGGTGCCGGCATGGCGATGTTCTTCGCGCCGGTCGCGAACGTCGTCCTCTCGTCCGTCCGGCGGGTCGAGGAGGGCCAGGCGTCGGGAGCGAACAACGCGATCCGCGAGCTCGGAGGCGTCTTCGGTGTCGCGGTGCTCGCGTCGATCTTCGCGCACTACGGCGGTTACACGACCGGCACCACATTCGTCAACGGGATGAACGCCGCCGTGTACGTCGGTGCTGCCGTCGTCGCCCTCGGTTCGGTCGCCGCGTTCGCGATCACGCCGCGGCAGCGTGCGGATGCGCTGGAGGCCGTCACCTCCTAGTCAGAGCCGGACCCGGGTTGCGGCCGCCGCCACGGCGGCCGCAACCACGGCGAGCACGACGAGCGAACCGCGCAGGGAGGCGGCTTGCGCGACGCCGCCGACGAGCGCCGGCCCGATCAGCAACCCGACGTAGCCGATGGTCGTGACGGTCGCGACCGCGTTGGCGCCGCGGCGGCCGCCGGCGCCGAACACGACCGGCGCGTTCAACGAGATCCCCGCTCCGGCGAGCGCGAAGCCGATCAGCGCGACGGCCGCAACTGGTGCCGCCGCCGCGACGACGCAGCCGACAGCCGCGAGGCCCGCGCCGCCCGCGAGCAGCACGCGATCGCCGAGTCGTGTTGCCTGCCCGAAGAAGCGGCCAAGGGCCATCGAGGCTGCGAAGACGCCCGGGCCGAGCCCGCTGACGGCCGGCTCGGCGTGCAACTGGTGCTCGAGGAAGATCGCGCTCCAGCTCTCGATCCCGCCCTCGACGATGAAGGCCGCGGCACCGACGAGCCCGATCAGGACGAGCACCCGCTCGAACCGGAGGCCTCGCCGGCCGGGGACGGCTACCGGTACGGGGTGCGACAGGCTGCGATCGGCTGCGAGCAGCAGTGCGGCGACGACGCTCGTCAGGCTCGCCGCGACGAGGATCAACTCGCGATCCACTCCCTGGCTTCGTGCGAGGCCCGCGGCGACCGCGCCGACGAGGATGCCGACCGAGTAGAGGCCGTGCGCCAGCGGCATCACGCGTTTCCCGGTGGTGGCTTCGATCTGCGCGGCGTTCGCGTTGATGCCGACGTCGAGCGCGCCGGACGCGGCGCCCGTCGCGGCGAGGGCCAGGATCAGGAACGGCAGCGAGCCGGCGAAGCCTGGGAGCGTGGACACGGCGGCGAACACGGCGCAGAGGACCGCGACGGCCGGCGCGCCGTAGCGCTCGACCAGCGGGCCGCCGATCAGGAGCATCGAGGGGATCGCGCCGGCGATGACGAAGAGCAGCGCCAGGCCGAGCGCACCCTTGGAGGCTCCCGTCGCATCCTGCACGCTCGGCAAAACTGCCGCCCATGCGCCCCAGAAGAGCCCGAGCGTCACGAACGCAACCAGAGTGGGTGCGCGACGGCTGTGACCTGCCGGAGGCGGGGTATTCCTCACGGCGCCGAGGATTGCACGGCGGCCGCGGGTCGCCTGGTCAGTTCGGTTGCGGGCGTGGCTCGAGCGGCCAGGGTGCGTCCCAGCCCGGCGGCGGCGTCCACGCCGCCCACTCGTCCGGCCACCAGTGCTCCCCCGCGTCGAGCAGGGCGGCGACTCGGTGGCCTTCCGCCCAGGTGGCCGCGACCTGCTCGCTCGTGAACCGCCCCTCCGCGATCCGCTGCTCGAGCAGCTCCGCGTCCTTCCACTCCCAGCCGCCGGTGCTCGGAACCCAGATGTCGAGCTCGAGATCCTGCGTCTCGTAGCCGTCGCTGGTTCGCCGAAAGGGCTCCTGGAAGTTGACGTACCAGCCGTGGAACGCGCGCTCGGTGCCGAACCAGAAAACCCAGATCGCGAAGGCCTCGTCGGGGCGCTGCAGCATCAAGGTGCCGTTGCCTTCCCACGACGTCTTGCCGTGCCATGGATGCCGCCCCGTCGTGCCGGGCCAGCGTCCCGGCGGAAAGGTGAATGCCGCCCCACGCGCGATGTACGTCACAAGCACGTCGTCGTCCTGCACCACGAAGACGGGGACGTCGAGCCAGCAGCGGCCGTCGTTCAGCACCTCACGCCGCCTGACGACCTCGCCCCTAGACCACATGCCAGTCGACCGGCAGCGGCAACGGCCCCCAGTCCGGCGGCGGCCGCCAGTCCTCCCAGCCGGTCGGCCACGGCTTCGCCGCGATCACCCGCTCGCCCTCCGCTCGCAGCTCCGCGGCGGCGGCCTCGTCGAGGACGCCGAGCGAAATCGCCTCGGCCAGCTCGTCCTCGTCCTTCCAGGCCCACGTGCCGTCGGGGTCGACCGTCACATCGAGCGCGAGGTCGGTGGTATCGAGGCAGCGGCCGTTCACCACCAGCGGCGCCTGCAGGTTCACGTACCAGCCGCGCAGCTCCCAGTTCTCGTCCCAGAAGATCTCGACGCTGTGCGCGGCGCCGACGCGCTCGAAGCGAAGCACGCTGCCGCCTGCCCACGTCGTGTCGAAGGGCGGCGCGTCCGTCACCCAGCGCTTGAGATACCCCTCCGGACCGCGGCGCATCGCCTTGCCGCGGTTGCCGGGGCCGCAGTAGATGCCGAGCCGTCCGTCCCACTCGCCTGCGATTCGGTGCGGGAACGTCCAGCGGACGTTGCCGCCGTAGATGCTCCGCTTGAGCACGATGTCGCCGACCCGCACGGACACGACTCTACGAGGGGCGGGTTAGTGTCCTGTAAGTGGACGTTTCGGTTGTTGTCACGGTGTTGAACGAGGCCGGAGCGGTCGATGAGCTCTACACGCGGCTCGCCGCGACGCTCGCCGAGCGCGACTGGGAGGCGATCTTCGTCGACGACGGCTCGACCGACGACACCTACGCGAAGCTGCGTGCGCTGCACGAACGGGACCCGCGTGTGCGGGTCGTCCGGTTCAAGCGCAATTTCGGTCAGCACCCCGCCATGCACGCCGGGCTGGCACGGGCGCGGGGCGGGCGGATCGTGACGATGGACGGTGACCTGCAGAACCAGCCCGAGGACATCCCGAAGCTGCTCGACGCCCTCGACCGCGTCGATGTCGCCTCCGGACGCCGGATCGCCCGGCACGACTCGGCGAGGCGCACGGTCCCGAGCCGGCTGATCAACGGGCTGCTTCGCCGCTTCACCGGCGTCGAGATCTCGGACTTCGGCTGCGCCTTCAACGGCTACCGACGGACTGCGATCGAGCCGATGCTCGGCGCGATCGGCAGGCAGAAGTTCACGAAGGCGCTCGTCCTCTCCTCCGGCGTCACCGTCGAGGAGGTCGACGTCGCGCATGCCCCGTCGAGCTCGGGATCGCGCTACTCGCCGATCCGGCTGATCCGGCTCGCGCTGCACGTCGTCGCGGGCTTCTGGCCGCAGCCGGTGCAGTGGATCGGGGTCACGTTGGGACTTGTCTGCACGCTTGCCGCCGGCGCGCTCGGCGTCTACGGCGTCGCCTACTGGATCGCGAACAGCAACTTCCCCGGGCCGCTCTTCGCCGGAGCAGGCATTGTTCTCGTCCTCGGCATCCAGGGATTCGTGCTCGCGCTGATCGGCGAGTCGCTGGGCCGGATCCAACGGGATGTCGAACGTAGGCCGCTGTACACGATCGAGGAGGAACTGTGAAGCGAGTGCTGGTTACGGGCGGGGCGGGGTTCATCTCGTCGAACTTCATCCGCTACCTCCTCGAGGCGACCTCGTACGAGGTGGTCACGCTCGATGCGCTGACGTACGCCGGCAACCTCGAGAACCTCGCCGACCTGATCAGCCACCCGCGCCTGTCGTTCGTGCACGGCGACATTCGCGACGCATCGCTGGTTCGCGAGCTCACCGAAGGCGTCGACGTGATCGTCAACGCGGCTGCGGAGTCGCACGTCGAGAAGTCGATCGAGCACGGTGCGTCGGAGTTCGTCACGACGAACGTCGAGGGCACGCAGATCCTGCTCGACGCGATTCGAGTCACGCCTGTCGAGCGGTTCATCCTCATCTCGTCGTCGGAGGTGTACGGCACCGCCGAGGCAGCGCCGATGGACGAGGAGCACCCGTTGAACCCGCGCTCGCCGTACGCGGCGACGAAGGCGGGCGCCGACCGGCTTGCGTACTCGTACTGGACGACGTACGGCTTGCCCATCGTGATCGTGCGGCCGTTCAACAACTACGGGCCGCGTCAGCATCCCGAGAAGGTGGTGCCGCGCTTCATCACGCAGGCGCTCGCCGACGAGCCCCTGACAGTGCACGGCGACGGACACGCCTCGCGCGACTGGCTCTACGTGACGGACGACGCCGAGGCGATCGAGGCCGTGATCGAGACCCCGATCGAGCGGATCGCCGGCGAGGTTCTGAACGTCGCGACCGGCGTCGACATCCCGGTCTCCGAAATCGCCAGGCTCGTGCTCGAGGTGCTCGGAAAGTCACCCGACCTCGTCTGCAACGTCCCAGAGCGCCTGGGCCAGGTCGACCGCCACATCGGCTCGACCGAGAAGACCGAGCGGCTGCTCGGCTGGACGGCCCGCACGTCGTTCGAGGAAGGACTCGAGCGGACCGTCGGGTGGTATCGCGACAATGAGGCGTGGTGGAGAGCGATCCTCGCTCGGGAAACCCGCGCCTTCTCGTCCTAGGCGCGGGTCCCGCCCAGCTCGGGCTGCTCGAGGCCGCGCGTGCCCGCGGCGTCTGGCTCGCCGTTGTCGACCGCGATCCCGCGGCGCCCGGGTTCCCGTTCGCCGACCGCCGCTGCATCCTCTCGACCGAGGACGAGCCTGCGATCGAGCGCCTGATCGGCGCGATGACGATCGACGGGATCATCGCTCCCGGCACCGATTGGCCGGTCGGCGTCGCCGCGCGGATCGCCGCCCACGCCGGCCTTCCGCATCCGATCTCGCCGGAGACGGCGGTGCTCGCCACGAACAAGCTCCGCCAGCGCGAGCGGCTCCACGAAGCCGGTGTGCCGCAGCCTCGCTGGTGGGTCGTCGGGAACGGCGACGAATTGCCGGACGTCAGCGGCCCCGTCGTCGTGAAGGCGCCGGACCGCCAGGGCCAGCAGGGGCTGACGCTCGTCGAGTCCGCCGCTGCGCTGCCGGCGGCGGTCGACGCCGCGCGCGCCGCGGCCCGGAATGGGCTCGCTCTCGTCGAGGCGCTCGTCGACGGGCCGGAGGTGACCGTCGTCGCCTTCTCGGCGAACGGCGTCTTCACGGGCTTGCTCGTCACCGACCGCCTCGTCGCCGAGCCGCCCGCCTTCGGCGTCGCGCTTGCGCATGTCTGGCCAAGCCAGGACCAGGGACAGGCAGTGGCCGTGGCCGAACAGGCCGTGGCCGCGCTCGGGATCCAGAACGGCCCGTCGTACACGCAGCTCCGGCTCGGCGCGGCCGGGCCGCAGGTGATCGAGGTTGCGGCGCGGCTCGGAGGCGGCCACGACGCGGAACTGGTGGAGACCGTGACCGGCGTCGACCTGAACGGGCTGGCGATCGACGCCGCGCTCGGGACCAACCTGGTGCCAACTTGGCACAAAGCGCGGGTTGGCGGCGCGCTGACCCGCTTCCTGGTCGCTCCGCCCGGTGTGCTCGACCGGGTAGAGGTGCCCGACGGGCTCGAGGGCGTCGAGTGCGTGCGCATCTACCGCGAGCCAGGGTTCGTGATCGGGCCGCTGCGGCGAGGTTCCGACCGGGCCGGAGCGATCCTCGTCGCCGGCGAATCTCGTGAACGGGCCATCGCGTACGCGAACGTCGCTTCGGAGCGAATACGCTTCGTGACCGCGGATGCCGGAGCTCTCGTCTAAACGCTCGACCTTCCTCTCATTCCAGCCACCGGCGATCTCCGAAGCGGAGATCGACGCCGTCTCGGCGACCCTGCGGTCGGGTTGGCTGACGACCGGGCCGCGAACCGCGGAGCTCGAGGCGCGCATGCGCGACTACCTCGAGGCGAGCCACGTGCTGGCCGTCTCGTCGTGCACGGCGGCGCTGCATCTGTCGCTCGTCGCGCTGGGTGTCGGGCCTGGCGACGAGGTGATCACGAGCTCGATCACATGGCCGGCGACGGCCAACGTGATCGTCCATTGCGGTGCGACGCCTGTTTTCGCCGATGTCCGCGACGACACACTGAACATCGATCCCGAGCACGTGCGCACGCTCGTCAACGAGCGCACCAAGGCGATCGTCCCCGTCGATCTCTACGGCCAGCCGTCTGACCTCGACCCGCTAGCCGCGCTCGGCCTGCCGCTCGTCGAGGACGCCGCGCACGCCGCCGAGTCCCGCTACCGCGGACGCAAGGTCGGCGCGATCGCCGATCTGACCTGCTTCTCGCTCTACGCGACGAAGAACATCGCCGCGGGCGAGGGCGGCCTGATCGCGACCGATCGCGACGACCTCGCTGCCGCGCTCGACGACCTTCGTGTGATGCGGCGTGGTCACGGCTCGCTCTACGACATCGCAGTGCCGGGGTACAAGGCCAACCTCAGCGACGTGCTCGCCTCGATCGCGCTCGTGCAGCTCGACAAGGTCGATAAGCACGCCGAGATCCGCAGCAGGCAGGTCGCGATCTACGAGGAGGGAATCGCCGACCTCGAAGGGGTCGAGGCCGTTGCGCGCGATCCGCGCGACGTGCACGCGAACCACCTCTACGTCGTGCGTGTGACCTTCGCCGATCGCGACGAGGTGCAGCGCGCCCTCACCGACGAGAACATCGGGACGTCGATCCACTTCCTACCCGTGCACCTGCTGAGCGCATACCGAGACCGGCTCGCCGATCACCAGCCGGCGCTTCCGGTCACGGAGCGCGCCGGAGCCGAGGTGCTGTCGTTGCCGCTGTCGCCGGCGCATTCCGACGACGACATCGGCGATGCCGTCGCGGCCCTGCGTCGCGTCCACGAGCGGCTCTCCTGATGAAGCGTTCGTGGCGTATCGCGGCGACGCTGCTCGTCTCGTCGCTCGCCGTCGCCTACATCATCGCCAAGATCGATCTGACCAAGACGGTCGAGATCCTCCGCAACGCGAGTGTGCCTTGGGTTCTGTGCTCCGCGTTCCTGACGATCGTCACCGTGCCGCCGATGGCGTGGCGCTGGCAACGGCTGCTCGTCGCGCGCGACCTGCACGAGTCGGTGCCGTGGCTCACCCGCACGTACTTCGTCTCGTACGCCTGGGGTCAGGTGCTGCCGACCTCGGTCGGCGGAGACGCGTCGCGCATCTTCGAGACGTCGCGCCGGCACCCCGGCCAGATCACGCCGGTCACGGGCTCCGTGCTGCTCGAGCGCGCCCTCGGCGGCGCCGTTACGTTGGCCCTCGCGGGCGTCGGCTTCCTGCTCGCGATCGGCCGCTACCCGATCAACGCCTACCTCTGGCCCGAGGGGATCTTCGTCGTCGGGATGCTGGTCGCGGGCGTCGTCTTCTTCTCGCGCACGGTGCGCCGCCGGCTCACGTTCTTGCTGCCCCTCGCGCGGAAGCTGCGGCTCGAGACGCCGGCCCGGGCCGTCTACGACGGGATCCACGGCTACCGGGACCACGGCGGCACCTTGGTGGTCGTCGCCGCCGTGACCGTCGTGCTGCAGCTCTCGCGGATTCTCGCCATCTACGCCTCGGGGCGCGCCGTCGGGATCCACCTGTCCGTGCTCCCGTACATCGTGCTGGGGCCGCTGCTCTTCCTCGTCATGCTCGTGCCGTTCACCGTCAACGGCCTCGGCGTGCGCGAGGCGTTCTTCGTCAGCTTCATGGGCAACCTGGGCGTCTCGCCAGACGCTGCTTTCGCGTGTGGATTCCTCTTCTTCGTGATGACGGTCCTGCTCGCCGCACCGGGCCTCGCGATCATCCTCTGGGAGAACGTCTTCGACCGGCGCACGCCGGTGCCAGAGCGCAGTGTCTGACCTCACGGTCGTCGTCGTCACGTGGAATGCGCTGCCGTGGCTCGAGCAGTGCCTCGAGTCGGTGCAGGGGCAGGACGTGATCGTTGTCGACCACGGCTCGACGGACGGGACGCTCGAGCTGGTGCGCGACCGCTTCCCGGCCGTCCGCGTGCTCGAACAGGAGAACCTCGGCATGGGCGCCGGCAACAACGCGGGGATGCGCGCCGGCGGAGGGCGCTACTGGTTGCTCCTCAACTCCGACGCATGGATCTCCGGCGACGGACTGCAGCGGATGATCGAGTTCGCCGACGCTCATCCGTCAGCGGCCGTCGTCGGACCGAAGCTCCTGAACACCGACGGCACGCTGCAGCGCTCGGTGCGCGGCGAGCCCACCCTCTGGCGGGTCGCGACTGAGTACCTGTTCATCCGCAAGCTCGCGCCTCACTCCGACCTGCTCAACCCGCTCTACGCCGGCGGTTTCGACCACGCCAGCTCCCGCGAAGTCGACTGGCTGTCGGGAGCCGCCCTGCTGGTGCGCCGGGAGGCGGCCGACGCGGTCGGGCTGTTCGACGAGAGCTTCTTCCTGTTCAGCGAGGAGGCGGACTGGCTGACGCGCTTCCGCCGTGCCGGCTGGCAGGTGTGGTTCTACCCCGGCGCACAGGTCGTGCATGTCGGGGGCGCATCGCACGGGGGCCGGCTGTACGTCGAGAATCTTCGCGGCCAGCTGCGGTACTTCGACAAGCACCGGGGGGCGAAGGAAGCAGAGCGGCTGCGGCGCCTGCTGCTCGTGGCGTTGCGGATGCGTGCCGCCGTCCTGCGGCGGCCCGAGTATCGCGAGGGTGTGCGCTTTCTCCGCTCGGGCGATGCCCAGACACTGATCGCCTCATCGCAGCCGTGATCGTCTACCTGCGACTCGCGTTCGGGACGCTGTGCGTGCTCGCGCCCGGCTTCGCGGTCGCCCGGGCGTTCGGGCAGCGGAGCATCTCGGCGGTGCTCGCCTGGACGATGGCGTCCGTCTTCGTCGCGTGGGCGGCGGTGTTCGCGCTCCATCGCTCGATCCACCTCGCCGTCGCCGTGCTGGCGGTGATCCTGGTCGTCGCGCTGCTCGCCGCTCGCAGGCGGGAGACGAGGGCGCTGGAGGAGACGGGGTTCCGCGCGTTGCTGGTCGGAATCGGTCTCGGCGTGTTCCTCTGGCACGCCGAGGGCGTCGTCACCGGCGACGGCCTGTTCCACGAGGCGCGGGTCCGCAAGCTCGTCGACCTGACGTCGCTGCACCTGCGGAGCGTCGACGAGTTCAAGAACGGTGGGCTTCATCCCGGCTACGCCTTCCCGCTCTGGCACGAGCTCCTCGCGCTGGTCTCCTGGTTCTCGGGCGTCGATCCCGGTGTGGTCGTCCGGCACGAGCCGTCGTTGCTCGTGCCGATCGCCTGTGCGGTCGCGTACGAGTCCGGCGTCGCCGTCTTCGGGTCGCGAGCGGCCGGCGCCTCGCTGCTGACGCTGACGGTCGCCGTCTTCTGCTTCGGGCCGGGGCACGGCGGCTCGTGGGCGACGCTCTCGCTGCCCGGCACGGCGGCGCGGCAGCTGCTCGTGCCGGCGGCGATCGCGCTCTTCTTCACCAACCGGCTGCCGGCTACGGCGGCGATCTTCGGCGCGCTCGCGCTCACCCATCCGACCTATGGGCTGTTCGTGCTGGTACCGCTGACGGTGTTCGCGCTGCTGCGTGTCGACGAATGGCGCCGCTCGGCGCCGCTGCTCGCCGCGGCGTTCGTGCCGACCGGGCTCGTGCTCCTCTGGCTGAAGCCGATCGTCGACGAGACGATCTCGCACGATCCCGGCCCGGTCGAGCGTCTGCGCGCGCTGCGCCACTACGGCGACCAGCTCGTCGTCACGAACGGCCACCACTACCGCCTGGCGCCGGAGGTGTACGGCCGGAGCGGGGCGATCGTGGTCGCCGCGCTCGTGCTGCTGCCGGTCGCGGCACTCGTCGTGCGCCGCCGCTGGGCGACGTACGCCGTCGCCGGCACCCTGGCAATCCTGGTGCTGACGTCGGTGCCGTGGCTGTTCGTCCACCTCTCCGATGCCGTCTCGCTCTCGCAGTCGCGGCGGCTCGCCGGGTTCGCGCCGTTGCTCTTCGTCCTCGTCGGGGCGCTGGCGCTGCTCGCCCGCTCGCTACTCGTCCTGCCGCTGGCCTTGGTCGCGGGCGTGGCCCTGCAGCGTCTCTGGCCCGGCGATTTCGACTACGGGCTGCGGCACGGAGGGCCGGCGCTCGCGACGTGGATCGCGCTCGCCGGGGGTCTCGCGGCGGCCGCGGTCGGCTGCATCCGGCGCGTCGAGCTGCGCGAGCGGCACGGGCTGGGAGCGGCGGCCGCCTTCTGCCTCGCGCTCCCGGTGTTCGTGCACGGCGCCTGGCACTGGAACCCGCGTGTGCAGGCCGACCCGGGCGCCCTCTCCCCGCGCCTGGTCCACCGGCTGCGGACGGTGGTGCCCAAGGGCGCGACGGTGATCGCCCCGATCCAGACGAGCTACCGCGTCACGGCGGACGCGCCGCTCTACGTCGTCGCCCTGCCCGTCCCGCATGTCGCGAACACGAAGGCCAACGACCCCTACACCCGCGCGCGGCTCGTGCGCCACTGGGTGCTGACGAACGATCAACGGGTGGCCCGGCGCTACGGCGCGACCTGGGCGATCCGCGCAGGGCGCCTCTATCGTCTTGGGTCGTGAAGGTCCTTCTCGTGACGATGTACTTCCCGCCGGCAGGCGGCGGCGGCGTTCAGCGACCGCTCAAGTTCGCGACGCACCTGCCGAGTCTCGGCATCGAGACGCACGTGCTCGCGCCGGACGATCCGAAGTGGATCCACCGCGACGACGAGCTGCAGCCGCCCACGCTCGCCTGGGTGCACCGGGCTCGGTACCTCGGGCCGAAGGGGCGCAAGCCCGCCGAGGAGTTGCACGGCACACAGGGTCTCGAGCGCGTCGGCGTGCACGCACGGCTCGCCGGCCGGCGGTTGCTCGTCCCGGACGAGAACGTGAGCTGGAACCTGACCGCGATCCCCACTGCGATCCGCATCGTCAGACGTGAAGGGATCGATGTCGTGATCACCACCTCGCCGCCGTCGTCCGTCCACCTGGTCGGCGCAGCGGTCAAGCGTGCGACCGGGATTCCGTGGGTTGCCGACCTGCGCGACTCGATGGTCGCCCACCCGCACCGCCACGCCGAGCGCATGCTCGTGCGTGCGAAGGAGCAGGGTGAGCACGCGGTCGCGCGGCTCGTCGCGCGCAACGCGAGCGCGATCGTGACCGTGTCGGACGCGATCACGGAGGAGGTGCGCGAGCGCAATCCACGGGGGCCGGTCGAGACGATCGCGAACGGCTCCGACTTCGACGACTTCGTCGGGCTCGAGCACCGTTCGTCGGACCGGTTCCGGATCACGCACGCGGGCTCGTTCTTCGGGAAGCGCGACCCGCGGCCGTTCCTGACCGCGCTGGGGCAGTCGGGTCTCGACGACGTCGTCGTGCGCTTCCTTGGCGACTTCCGCTCGACCGATCGCGAGTGGGCGGAGGCGCAGTCGCTCGGCGACCGGTTGGAGCTGATCCCCTACGCGCCCCGGCGGCACTCGCTCGAGCTGCAGCGCGATTCCGAGGTACTGCTCCTCCTGATCCCGGATGCGGGTGGACGCGGCAAGGGTGTGCTCAGCGGCAAGGTGTTCGAATATCTGGCGGCCGAGCGGCCGATCCTCGCGGTCGTGCCTCCGGACGGCGCCGCCGCCGAGTTGATCCGTGCGGCACAGGCAGGCGTCGTGGTGGCGCCCGACGACGTCGACGGCATGGCTGCCGCGCTGCGCGAGCTGCACACCCGGTGGCGGGGCGGGACGCTTCCGGATACCGCGTTGTCGGAGGAATGGCGAACGAAGGTCTCGCGCCAGACACGGGTCGAGGAGCTCGCACGGCTGCTCGAGCGCCTATGAGACAGGTCACGAGCTTTCTCTTCCTCGCGAGCGTGTTCTGCGTGACCTTCGAGAAGGTGCACTGGAGCGTCGCCGGCACCGTCTCGCTCGCCGATGTCCTGGCGATCCTCTTTCTCGCGGCGTTCGCCGTCACCACCGCGCGCCTGCGCGTGCCGCGGACGACCGCGATCCTGATCGGCTTCTTCGCGGCGTTCCTCGTCGTCTACCTCGCCGGCTACTTCGATCTCTCCGATTCGGATGCACTCGGGCAGTGGGGTAAGGGGCTGACGAAGTGGGTGATCCACTTCGCCTTCCTCGCCTGCGCCGTGGTCTGGCTCTCGCGGCGCGGCCAGCACTACTTCTGGCGCACGCTCGGCTGGTTCAGCGCGGGCATCGTCGTCAACGCGGCGTACGGCGTCCTGCAGCTGCTCGACGCGCGGCGTGGTGGCAATCTCGACGCGAGCGTCATCTCGCCGATCACCGGTGGCGCCAGTCAGATCAACATCTACGGGGCGATCAACAACGCCAACGTCTACCGGCCGAACGCGCTGACGGGCGACCCCAACCACCTCGGGATCATGTTGATCGTGCCGCTGCTCGTCCTCACACCGCTGTACCTGCGACTCGAGCGCGGCAACCCGTGGCGCCGCTGGCTGATGGTCACGATCGGCTTCCTGCTCTTCGTCGAGGCGGCGACGCTGTCGCGGAGCGGCATCCTCGGCCTCGCCGTTGGTGCGCTGGTGCTCGCGGTGCCCTACCGCCGCCACCTCCGCCGGCTCGAGTTGCTGGTGCCGATCGGAGGCGCGCTGGCCGTGCTGCTCGCGATCGTGCTCTCGCGCAGGAGCTTCTTCACGACCGTGCTCAAGTCGCGTGTGCAGACGAACGGCGGCTCCGAGAACGCGCACTTCCAGGTCTACAGCTTCATCCCGCACGTGCTGCACGTCGACCCGCTGTTCGGGCTCGGGCTGAACACGTTCTCCGTCTACTACGAGTTCGTCACCGGCAAGTCGAACTGGGGGCCGCACTCGTACTACGTCGCCCTGATCGTCGAGACCGGGCTGGTCGGTGCCCTGCTCTTCGGGGGGTTCGTGATCTGGGTGTTCCGCCGCCTCGGCGCGGCCCGTGCGCTCGGCCGCAGGCTCGCGGCCGCCGGCGATCCGCTCGCCGCCCGCGTTCGTCCCCTCGCCTGGGGCTGCACCGCCGCACTCGCCGGAACGCTCGCGGCGAACGCCTTCTACCTGACCATGCAGTTCTATTACTTCTACGCGTTCATAGCGCTCTCGCTCGCGATCCCAGTGGTCTTCGCGCAGCGCGAACCGTGAAGGTCGTCGTCCTGACGACGTCGTACCCGCGCGACGCGAGCGACGTGGCCGGGCACTTCGTGCGCGACGCGGTCGAGGGCGTGCGTGCGCTCGGGGTCGACGTCGAGGTCGTCTCGCCCGCCTCGTTCCGCCATTTCGGGATCGCGTACGGCGGCGGGATCGCCCAGAACCTGCGCGCGGAGCCGTGGCGACTCGCACTCGTGCCGGCGTTCCTCGCCGCCTACTCGCGTGCGGCGCGAAGGGCAGCGCGCGACGCGGATCTGGTCCACGCGCACTGGATTCCATCCGCGATCGCCGCGCGGGCGACCGGCAAGCCGTACGTCTTGCAGGTGTGGGGGACCGACATCGCCCTGGCGCGGCGCGCACCGGCGCTCGTGCGTCCGCTCGTCCGCGGCGCGCGTCTCGTGATCGCGGCCTCGACCTTCCTCGCCGACGAGGCGCGCCTGCTCGGCGCGCGCGAGGTCGAGGTCGTGCCGGCAGGTGTCGCGATCCCCGAGCACGTCGGCGAGCCCGACGAGCCGCCGCACGTCCTCTATGCGGGGCGGCTGAGCGAGGAGAAGGGGATCCTCGAGTTTCTCGAGGCGACCGAGGGGCTGCCGCGGGTGATCGTCGGCGACGGGCCACTGCGCGCGCGTGTGCCAGAAGCGGTCGGCTTCGTGCCGCCGGGTGAGCTGGGCGCCTACTACGAGCGCGCGGCCGTCGTCTGCGTCCCGTCGCGGCGGGAGGGCTACGGCTTCACGGCGCGCGAGGCGATGGCGTACGGCCGCCCGGTCGTGGCCGATGTCTATTCGCAGATCGGCTTTGTCATGCTGATCGGCCTGGCCGCAAAGAACGCCATCCTGATCGTCGAATTCGCCAAACGGCGTCGCGAGGAAGGCTTGCCTGTCATCGAGGCCGCAATGGAGGCGGGGCGACTGCGCCTACGACCGATCCTGATGACCGCCTTCGCCTTCATTTTCGGCGTGCTGCCGCTTATGTTCGCGAGTGGCGCGGGCGCGGCCAGCCGACAGTCGCTCGGCACCGCCGTCTTCGGCGGAATGGTCGCTGCGACTTTGCTGACGCTGATCTTCGTGCCTGTCTTCTATGCCCTTATTGAACGCGCTCGCGAGGGACGAGAGGGGGCGGCCGCCGCGGCGCCGTACGCCGGCGCTTATATTACGCCCCACGCCGAAGCCGCCGAATAACGCCCAGGAGCCCTTCCATGCGCGCCTTCAAGATCTCTCTCGCCGCCCTGGCGGCAATCGGCGTTGTCGCGATCGTAGGCATCCGCGTCGCGGGCGACCACGCGGACAGGCGCGACGGAATTTGCGTCAGCGCCCGCAATGATGGCGATGCCGGTCCCGGTCGTCCCAGTCGTCAAGAAGACGCTACCGATCTATCTCGACTATCCAGGACGCATCGAATCGATCCGCAGCATCGCCTTGCAGGCGCGCGTGTCGGGTTACATCGATGCTCAGCCTGCTGCCGACGGCGCCGATGTCAAGAACGGCGATCTCCTGTACCAGATCGACCAGCGGGACCTTCAGGCAGCGCTCGATCAGGCGAACGCACAGGCGCAGCGCGACCAGGCGTCGCTCGAATACGCGAAAGCCAATTTCGGTCGCGGCGAGGAATTGGTCAAAAGCGGTTTCGTCACTAAGGACGCCTACGATCAGAGGGCGAGCTCGATGCATCAGGTTGAGGCGCAGCTGGTGCTAGACCGCGCTGCGATCGACGCAGCGAAGCTCAATCTGGGCTATACGGAAATCCGCGCGCCTTTCGCGGGCAGGCTTGGACGCAATCAGGCGGCAAAAGGCGCGCTCGTCGGTCCAACAAGCGGGGCGCTCAATACGCTGGTCGAGTTGGACCCCATCTATGTAACCTTCAACCCAAGCGAGTTGGATCTGGTCGAGATCGCGACCGCCCGGGCCGCAGGCAAGGTCGACGCCGAGATCTCGCTCGCAGGCACGGATACAATTCGTAAGGGCGAACTGACCTTCCTCGACAATACTGTCGACAAGGCGACGGGCACGATCGCTGCGCGGGTCACCATCGCCAATCCCGACTTCACTCTGCTGCCTGGCCAGTATGTGCGGGTGCGGCTCCATATCAGGGATGAGCCCGACGCATTCATGGCCCCGCAGGCGGCGCTCGGCTCAAACCAGATGGGCAAATTTGTCTATGTCGTCGGCGCCGGGGACAAGGCCGAGCAGCGGCTCCTTACGCTTGGACCAATGGACGGGGAGCTTGTCAGTGTGACCAAGGGTCTGAGCGAGGGCGAACGCGTTATCGTTGGCAATTTGCAGAAGATCGGCCCCGGCTCGCCTGTCAAGCCGCTGCCCCAGGAACAGAAGCCAAATCCCTGATTGCTCGCTTTTTGCGTTAGTCGATGGCGTCTGGCAGCGATCGGCGTTTAGGCGAACCCATTGGCCGTGAAGGTCGTCGGCTTTCCTCCCTTAGCTTGAAGGACCCGGGCAGAGCACTAGCGCCATTGGTTAAAGAAGCCTTGCTGCCAGCCATCGGCCCGCCCTTAAGTTATTGAAAACTCAGGATACTGGGAAAAGCGGCGGGTATCGCCAGCCATCACTGGGCGGGTATCGCCAGCCAATTGGTTATTTTCCGTTCTGATTTTGTCCAGAATTCCAGCTCGAATGTCTTCTGGCGCGCCGTGTAAATTGCTGACGGCGGGAGCATGCCGAGGCCCAACGTTCCATAGCGTTGGGAGCCTTGCCTCGTGTCTCTGCTTACCCTGCATAACCCGGACTTGATTTGCGCCGCTGTCGAGGTCGGCCTGCGCGAGGCTTTCGCCATTGCTCGCCGGATATTTTGGAGAGCTTCGCGGCCTCGGTGGCGGCGATTCCGCCTCTCGACCAGCCGCTCAAATTGAGCCCGGCGGCCGAGCGCGGCGTCTTCGACCTGATGAAACGGGAAGAGCGCGATCCGCGCTTAAGGGTGCGGCGGCCGATCGCCATGCAGATGATCGGCGTCGGGCAGTCGAAGCTGTTCGAACTCGAGGACGCCTCATCGACAGCGTGATGAGCGGCGGCGCGCGGCTGCCGGCTCATTTATAAGTTGCTGATCCGCGACGTCGTGCTCTCCCACCCGTATGGGGCGCTGGCGAAGAGGGCCCCTGCCGTGGGCCTCGTTCAAGACGCACGACCGCATCGACGGCCGCAAACTTCGCCGGGCCAGGACTCCAGCCGAATTGGCCGCGCTCACGCGCGCCAATCTGCGGCGGAAGGAGGAGGCCGCCGCGCGCCGCGCCGGTCCGGGGACGGAGGCTATCTGAGCTTTTGAGAGCTTCGGCGCGAAAAGAAGGGCCGCCCCTTTCGCGTCGAGGACGGAATAACGAGGCGGCCCAGTTTTGGATCAACAATGCGCTCTATATGCGCCGCCGGCGTTGTTGGCCAGTCCACGCCGTCTTCAGTGGCCTATTTTAAGGGCCGCGTCGTTCGCCTCGTTGGCGGGCTTACGTGCCCGAACTGCAATCACACGCTGCGCGCGATCGACGTCGTCATCGACAATGTCGACCTCATACGTTGCGCCGTTGGAATTGCCACGTCGACATCTTGTGCGTCGGAGCCGGAATTAGCGGCTTCCGCACGTAACCCGACCAAAACCCAAGCTCTCATCAACCAAACAATGGAGAACCAAAATGTCAGATCTCTCTGATCTTCACGGTATCTATCCGACCTCACTTCGGTGGAACGCCGAAACCGGGGTCCTCGGGATCTCGATTTTCAACTCAGAGATCGGCGGGCGCGAGCTGCAAGAAATCGAGCTCGGCCAGCGGCGACGTTCGCCCTCGACATGGCGACGCGGGAGCGCGGTTATGGGCTGATTAAGACCGGCGTGTACGAAATGAAGTTGACGCCAGTCGGCAGCCCGCCGCCGCCCCGGCCGGACGACGAGGAACACAAGCCGGCGCTCGGTTGCTGGTTGTGGAACCCGACGTTCGGCGAGCTCAGGCTCGAGACGAACGCGGCGATCTTCCTGCGGGCCATTGCGAATGTCTGGGACAGGTCCCGGTCTGCCCCGCAGGCCGCGGAGGGCCTGCAACCGGTTGTCTGCTTCGCTGATCGCGTCTCGGTTCCGGTCAAATCGGTCAACAAGACATTCTATGGGCCGGTGGTCAAAACAATCGGCTGGGTCGAGCGCGACAAGGTCCCCGGCTGGCGGGAGCGCGAGCCGACTGTCCCGCCACCCGCGGCCATGCCGCTCTTGCCCGCTTCGTCCGGCTCCGGCGCCGGCGCCGGCCAGCGAAGCAGGAAGAAATCCGCCAAGGCCAAGCGGAAAGGGGCCACAAAGCCGGGGCCCGACGATCCGCCCTTCGACGATCCAATCCCGTGAAAATGATGATGAGCGCCGCCGGCATCGCTCACCAACTCGGGGCAACGCGCCAGGGCCGCAACTGGCGCGTCCTTTGCCCTCGCGGATGCGGCTATGCGCTGTCGTTTTGCGACGGCGCGGACGGCCGCCTGCTCGTCCACTGCTACGGCGGCTGCGACTTCACCTAGATCATGCGGAGCTCGTACAGTACGGGCTGCTCGACGGCGACGATGAGGATCTCGGCTCGCCGCCGGGCGATCTGATCGTCCCCTTCCGCAATGATGTCGATCAGCGCCGCAGAAAGATCCAGCAGGCGCGAGAAATCTACGCCAGCGGCGCCTGGGACGAGCGGATCGCCGTCTATCTGCGCAGCCGCGGGATCGGGCTGACCTCGCCGATTTTGAAATTTCACGAACAGGCGCCGCACCGGCTCGGGGCCCGCCTGCCGGCGATGCTCGCGCCCGTCGTCGACATCGGCGGCGAGCAGATTGGCGTGCACCTGACCTATCTGCGCCGTGACGGCGCCGGCAAGGCCAATCTCCCTAAAGAATACCAGCGCGAATGTCGCGGAGCGCTCGCCGGCGGCGCGATCAGGCTCATTCCGTTCGACCCGGTGTCGAACTCATCCTTTGCGAAGGCGTTGAGACCGGCCTCGCCGCGGCCGAGCTTTTTAGCCTGCCTTGCTGGTCTGCGGTCTACGCGGGAGGACTGCGCAGCGTCGCCCTGCCGCCCGACGTGCGCCGCATCATCATCGCCGCGGACAACGATGTGTCGGGGCGCCGGACAACGCAACGCCCTGGCCGCATACGACCGATGGACCGCCGAGGGCCGCTCGGTGCGGATCAAGACCCCGCCTGACATTGGTGACGATTTCAACGACGTGCTGATCAAGAGGCCCTGCAATGCCCGGCGCTGATGAATTCGACGTCGATCCCGAGGGAATGGCGCAAGCAGTTCTGGGACGCCGAGCGAGCCCAGGGCCAAGACCGAAGGAGAAGCCCAAGGGCAATGGCGCTGACGGCAGCGGTTGGGGCGAGCCTTATATGGGCGTGTTGCGGTTGCGTCGACGGCCGCCGCCAGCGTTGCCGCTCGAGGTCTTCGGCGAGACTTGGAAGCAATGGATTCTCGACGCGGCCTCCGCCGCGGCTTGCCCGGTCGATTATGTCGTTGCGCCGCTGCTCGCGAGCGTCTCGACACTGATCGGCAACGCGCGCTGGGCGCAGGCCTGGCCAGGATGGGGCGAACCACCGCATCTCTGGTGCGTCGCGGTCGGCGATTCCGGCACGGGCAAGTCCCCCGGCGCGGATTGCTTGATGCGCGACGTGCTGCCCGAAATCGAACGGCGGATGTTCGGTGATATCCCGATCGTCTGCGCGAATGGCAGGCTGCCGTCGAATTCGACAAACTCGCCAAGAAACGCTGGAAGGATGAGTTTCGCGAAGCGCAGGAAAAGAAGAAGCCGCTACCGCCGATGCCCAAATCCACGGCGCGGACATCGCGCCGGAAAAGCCGCGCCTGCGTCAGCATGACACGACTATTGAACAGGCTGGCGCGGTCCTCGCCACCGCCGCGCCGAAGGGCATGATGATGGTGCGTGACGAGATCGCCGGTTGGTTGATGGGGATGGAGGCCTACAACCCCGCCAGCCGTGCTTTTTGGCTCGAAGCCTATGGCGGGCGTCCTTACCGGGTTGAACGGCGCAGCCACGGCAAGGAGCCGATCGAGATCGAGCGCCTGGCCGTCTCCGTCTATGGCGGAACGCAGCCTGAACGGCTGTTTGAATTGTCCGCCGGCCCCGACGACGGGCTGTTTTCACGCATCTTATGGCTGTGGCCCGATCCCGTCCCGTTTCGGCTCGGAGAGGCGACGCCTGACGTCGCATGGGCGATCGAGGCGCTCGATCGGCTGCGCGAGCTCGACCTGGCGCCGGGCAATCCGCCGAAGCCGATCTTTATGCCGCTGACGCCCGACGCGCAGCGATTGATGGAGGAATTCGGCAAGGAGATGGAGGCGCGCCTCGATCAAGCCGGCGGGTTGTTGCGGTCTGCTTTCGGCAAGGCGCGCGGCTCGGCGCTGCGGCTGTCGCTCGTGCTCGAGTGGCTGTGGTGCTGCGCGAAGGCCGGCATGTCCTTGCCGCCGGACAGCATATCCAAGGAGGCCTTCGCCGCCGCCGCGACGCTGGTCGGCGAATATTTCATGCCGATGGCGGAGCGCGTATTCGGCGACGCCGGCGCGACCGATGTTGAGCGTAACGCGGCCACGCTAGCCCGATGGATCTCAAGGAACGGCCGAACGAAGTGCATGTCCGACGGCTGCAGCGTGAAGTCCGGTTGCCGGGATTGCGTTCGGCCGAGCAGATCAAGGAGGCCGCCAAGATGCTGGTCGACGCCGACTGGCTGCGCGCGCCAGTCTTCGGCGTCCGGCGCGCAGAGCAAGGTCGTCTACCCCGTCAACCCGCGGTTGCGGGGGCGGTGATGGGCCGGTGGCTAGAGATATTCAGGGCGCTGACAAAACTGGCGAAATTGCGGGCTCAGCCTGCTGACACCGTGACACCTGTGACACTGGCCCGCGTCGAGGTCCCGCGACACTGCCAGGCGTCATCAGGTGTCATAGGTGTCAAGGTGTCAAGCCATCGATCCCGCTGAAAAATGCCGTGGATTCACGCCGAACGGATCGCATTTTCCAGCGAGCCTCGTCTTCGATCGAGGTCTCCGATGCGGCCGCGTACGACGCGGCGCTGACCGTCTTCTGCGATTTCGAGACGCGCAATATCGGCGGATGCGATCTGAAGACAGCCGGCGCGTGGCGTTACGCCGCCGACCCGGCGACCGAAATCCTCTGCTTTGGCTACCGTATCGGCGGCGTCGATCATTCCTGGGCGCCCGCCAGCAATTTGCGCGATCCGCTCGACCGGCTCGCTGCCAATCCCGATACGACGTTTGTCTGCTTCGCCGGGTTCGAGCCGGTGGTGTGGCAGAGGATCATGGTCGAGCGGCACGGGTTTCCACCGATCCCGATCGGGCGATGGGTCGACCTGCGCGCGGCGTGCAGCTACTTCGCCTTGCCGCGCTCGCTCGACAAGGCGCTCACGGCGCTGGGGCTGCCGCTCAAAAAGGACAAGGAAGGCCAGCGCCTCGTCAGGAGCCTGTCCAGGCGCAGCCGCAAGACCGGCGACTATCCGGAACTGACCCCGGCGATCGTCGAGCGGGTCGCTGCTTATAACCGCGTCGACATTATCGCCCTCGAGGCGATGCACGGGCAGGGGCTCGGACATCATTACAGCGCGCCGAGCAGGCGGTGTGGGAGCTCGACCAGCGCATCAATGCGCGCGGGATCGCGATCGACGTCGGGTTCGTCCTCGCCGCCAAGAACATCGCCGATCAGGCGATGGGCGAGGTGATCGTGGAGTTCGCCTCGCTGACGGGCGGCATCTCCCCGTATCAGGTGCAGAAGACCCGGGAGTGGCTGAAGGACCGCGAGTGCGCCTTGCCCAATCTCGAAAGCGAGACGGTCAGCGACGCGCTCGAGCTCGCTGGGCTCCCCGAGGACGTGCGGCGGGTGCTGGAGATCCGGCAGATCACCGCCGCGACCAGCCTAAAGAAGCTCGACGCCATGCTCGCCTGCGTCGGCGCCGACGGCCGGGCGCGCGGTCTTCTGCAGTATCACGGCGCCACGACCGGGCGTTGGTCCGGGCAATTGATCCAGCCGCAGAACTTCCCGCGGCCGACGCTTGAGGCGGCGTCGATCCCGAGGAACTGGTCGCGGCGGTCAAGACCGGCGATCCCGAGCGGCTACGTTGCTGGGGCAAGCCGATCGACGTGCTGGTCTCCGGATTGCGCCATGCGCTGACCGCGGCCGACGGCGCAGTTGGTTCGGCGCCGGCGATTTCTGCATGATCGAGTGCTGCGTGCTGCTGGCGCTCGCCGGTCAGCGGGACAAATGCGAGCTCATCGCCCAAGGCGTCGACGTCTATCGCGACATGGCGGCGACCATCTACGGGCTCGACCGCGCCGCCTTCATGGCGATCCCCGAGGATGATCTTTCACCCGAGCAGGCCGAACAGCGCCGCATCGGCAAGAATGGCGTCCTGACCAGCGGCTACGGGATCGGCGCGGAGGGCTTCTATCGGCGCTTCTGCCGGCATGTCGAAGGCGGCCGGGAGCTCGCGGCCCGGATCGTCGGCGTGTACCGCAATCAGTGGGCGCCGACGGTTCCGCGGCTGTGGCGTGATCTCGAACGGACCGCGCGTCAGGCGATGCCGCGCCCCGGTAGGCCCGCCATCGCGCATTGCGGCGTCGTCTATCGGCTGACGACCTGCGCCGGGCTGCCGTACCTGATCTGCGAGCTCCCCAACGGGAAGGTGTTGCACTACGCCAACGCCCGGATTGACGGGGCCGACAAATAGGGCCGGCCGCGCTGGGTCTACAACGCCTATCGCCAGGGGCAATGGCGCGAGGTCGAGCCCTATGGCGGGCAATTGACCGAGAATGTGGTCTCGGCCCTCGCCCGCGAATTGCTGGTCGACGCCATGTTCGCCCTCGAGGAGGCGGGATACCCGATCGTCTTCACCGTGCATGACGAGATCGTCGTCGAGCACCCCGACGATCACCAAGGAAACCGTCGAGCGGATCATGTCGGTGCGGCCGGCGTGGGCCGAAAAGCTCGGCGTACCGGTCAAGGCCAAGGCGTGGGTCGGCAAGCGGTATGCGAAAGGCGCCGCGCCGACTCCGCCGGCGCTGACAGACGGTGACACATCGCGACAGACGGCGGCGACCATGCCGAAGCGCCCCCGTGTTCTCGACCTCTATTGCGGCGCCGGCGGCGTCGCCCGCGGGCTCATGCAGGCCGGCTTCTCCGTCGTCGGCGTCGATATCCTTCCGCAGCCTCGCTATCCCGGCGATGAATTTGTCCAGGCCGACGCGATCCAATATCTCGCGACCGCCGATCTCAGCGGGATTTCGTTCATCTGGGCAAGTCCGCCTTGTCAGGCCTACAGCGCCGTCTCGCACGCGCCCGGCAAGCACCGTGACGCCGATTTGGTCGCACCTACGCGCGAGGCCCTCAAGCGCACCGGGCTGCCCTACGTGATCGAGAACGTCGAGGGCGCGCCGCTGATCGATCCCGTTCTCCTATGCGGCTCGATGTTCGGTCTCGAGACCCATCCCTATCCCGACGGCTGGCGGATCGAGCGCCATCGCTTGTTCGAGACGAGCTTTCCGATTCTCTTCGCGCCGGCTTGCCAGCATGACGATCGGCCGGTGTGCGGAATTTATGGCGGGCATTTCAGGGATCGGCGCCGCGCCAAGGGGACCAACCATCGCAGCGGCTCGAACATTCCGACCGAACTCGGCTTCAAGGCGATGGGGATCCCGCGCGACGCGATGACGGTCGCCGAGATCTCGGATGCGATCCCGCCCGCTTACTCGCGGTGCATCGCCGAGAGATTTTTGGAGCAATTCGCCGTGAAAGACGCGGCCGAGTGAAGGGGTAGACATGGCCAAGCTAAGCGATCGTGAAGCCGAGCGCTTCATCGCCCAAGCCAGTCCTGATGCTGCTCGCGCCATGGAGATCACGCGGCTCGAGGTTGAGCGGCAATTCCGGCGAGAGGTTGCTCGGATGAAGCGAGCGATGCGGAAAGAAAACTTTCGTCGCGGCAATGGTGACCGCATCCATTTCGGGAGGAGACTGAGGGTAATGAGCAGG
>CAWIKU010000002.1:0-843702 GCA_963836705.1 uncultured Actinomycetes bacterium
GACTTGTGAGGTCGGTCTGTCTGGGCCGCTCGCCAGGGTTGGTGTCGTTGTGTTGGTCGTGACTCGTCAGGGTGTTGACCGTTTCTTCGTGTCTTGGCAATGACCCGTCCGGCTGGCACGGCGGCGCCGGCCCGGCGCCCGCTGCTGGCTTGATCAGGAGCTTGTCCGCCGTTTGTTGGCGTGACTCATCACAGCCTTGCCGCTGCGGTTTCCGTGCCTCCAGGCCGGCACCACGTGACCCTACGGTGATCGGAGGATCGATCGGATGCTTGCAGACGAACTGGACTACGTGATCGGCGTCGATACTCACCGCGACGAGCATGCGCTGGTTGTGGTCTCGGCGAGCGGTGCGGTGCTGGCGGAGCGGGCGGTGCGCGCGGACTCGAGCGGTTACCGATGTGCGCTTGCGTTCGCGGACCGGTTCGCGGCCGGCCGGCGGGTATGGGCGATTGAGGGCGCTGGCAGCTATGGCGCCGGACTCGCGCGGATGCTGGTCGAACGTGGCGAGACTGTGCTCGAGGCAGGTAGGCCGGCGCGCGCTCAGCGCCGCTCGCAAGGCAAGGACGACGCGCTCGACGCGCTGCTCGCTGCGCGTGGGCAACTCGCGAGTGAGGCGGGCACGGTCCCCAGGGACGGCGGTCGCCGCGAAGCGCTGCGGCTGTTACTGATCACGCGGCGCAGCGCCGTCGATGCCCGCCGTCACGCGCTTGTCCAAATGAGGGCGGTGATCGTCACTTGCCCGGACGCACTCCGCGAACAGTTGCGCCGTTTGCCGACCACACGGCTACTCGATCGCTGCAGCCGCCTTCGCAGGCGAGCGGCAGCGCCACCGGAGGAGTTGGCGGCGCGGCTAACGCTACGCATGCTCGCGCGACGCGCCCAAGCAGCGACCGCGGAAGCGACTGAGCTCGAACGCGAGATCGTCGAGCACGTCCGCATCCTTGCACCCGCGCTGCTCGACGAACCCGGTGTCGGACCGATCGTCGCCGCGCAGCTGCTCGTCGCTTGGTCACACCCCGGACGCTTGCGCTCCGAAGCCGCCTTCGCGCGACTCGCCGGCGTCGCCCCATTGCCAGCATCCAGCGGACAGACCGTCCGCCACCGCCTCAGCCGCGGCGG
Organism: uncultured Actinomycetes bacterium; assembly: GCA_963836705.1. Taxonomy (GTDB): domain Bacteria; phylum Actinomycetota; class Thermoleophilia; order Gaiellales; family Gaiellaceae; genus PALSA-600. The sequence continues at coordinate 1,120 of CAWIKU010000002.1, forward strand.
CGACCGGCAACTGAATCGCGCTCTACACACAATCGTCCTCCACCGCCGCCACCACGACCCGGCGACCATGGACTACATCGCACGACGGATCGCTGAAGGCAAAAGCCGGCGGGAAGCAACACGCCTACTCAAACGCTACGTCGCCCGCCACCTCTACCGGCTACTCGAACAACAACCACTGATGACTTGACACGTCATAGGAGCGTCATTCGGTCGACCGGCGCCGGCGATTGTTCAGCAACGGCGAGCGTCTGGGTTTCGTAGGGTGTTCACCCTTTCCGGGGTGACGGCGCGGCGCTACTTTCGGCCCTTGGTCGCGCCCATCAGCGGATGGCTCGGGTTCGTTCGAGGTGCAGTTCGCCGGCGGCGAAACGCTCTTCACCTTCGTTGCCACTGTGTCGGCCAGTTAGCGAGTCGCGGCTGAGCCCAGATCGACGCGCACGAAGCGCCATTACCCTAAGGCCTGGCGAACACTGCGCAAGTCTCGGTCCTAGGGCGTGAGCAGTTTCCAGTGCCCCTCGGAGACGACCTCGACGGTGTCGTCGACCACCTTGAAGGCGGTCTCGTCGTCGATCGCGTACGCCGGGCCCGACAGGCCGGCCGCCCATTCCTCTGCGGTGGCCATCGTGTTCCACGGCAGGTCAGGGTTATCGAGGTGCGGGAAGATCGAGAAGTCGACGATCCCCAGGGTGCGGTCGTCTGTCGCTGACGGCCACATCACGAACTCGTCACCGATCCGGGGGGTCATCACCATGCTTCCGGCGCTCACCCCGACCCAGACCGTCTCGTGCAGCGACGGCAGAAGGTCTGCCAAGCCGGACGCCCGCATCCAGTTGCACAGGTACGTCGCATCGCCGCCCTCGACGAGCAGGACGTCCGTCTCTCGCACCAGCGGGACCCAGCGCTCTGCGTCGAGGCTCGGCAGGGCGGTGAGCTCCAGCACTCCCATGGACTTCCAGCCCAGTCCGACCGTGGGAGTGCCAGTCTCCTCCCCGCTGATGCACCGCCACGCCTGGCGAGGACCCGCCATGGGATGCCCGTACAACGCCGTGGGAATGCAGAGGGCATCGCACTCGGCGGTCGGCTTGCCCAGCAGCTCCACCAGTGCGTCGTGGATGGTCGGGTTCTTGATGCCGGCGGACGTAAGCAGAAGCTTCACGGTGCCTCCTGAATTCGTTGGTGTAGGCGAGAACGTTTCCGGCGCTGACGGATCCGTACGCGGTGGAGAGTCGGGGCTATTCCTCCTTGAACCTGTGGCGCGTCTGGCCGAAGGTGCCCTTGGCGAACGCGAGGACCTTGGTCGGCTTCACCGAGAACACGAGGACCGCGTCGGCGTTTGCCCCGTGCCGGAAGCCGCCCTCGTGTACCTCGTAGTGCCAGCGGCCGTCCCACTTCGTCTCCCACGCCTCTGCGAGCCGCTCGAGGATGCTCTCCTCGACCACCTGGACGGCCTCACCCTCGACCACGACGTCGAGCCCTCGCTCCCATTCGTTGCAACCGGTCATCAGGATCACGTTCTGGTTGGTTCTCAGGTTCACGGCCTTCTGCTCGCCGAAGCCGGTCGCGAAATAGATCGCGTCATCGAGCCAGACGGCGACGAGTGGCGTGACATGCGGCCGACCGTCCGCTCGGACGGTCGCGATCCAGAACAACTCGGCCTCTTCGAGCGTCCGGCGAGTCTGATCCCAGTCAGCCGCGACCGCGGCCGGGTCGCTGAAGCGCGCGTCGAGCTCGGTCACTGGCCGTGTCATTGCAGTAGAGACCGGTAGCGCACCCAAAAGTCATCGGCGCCTTTGCGATCCGTGACAATGACCGCTTGGCGCTCCAACGGATGGACAACGTGGGAATCGTGGTGGAGTCGCTCGATGCCGCCATCTCGTTTTTCGCCGAGCTGGGCCTCGAGCTCGAGGGGCGGGGGATGATCGAAGGAGACTGGTCAGGGCGCGTCACTGGACTGCGCGACCAGCGTCTCGAGATCGCCATGATGCGCATGCCGGACGGCCACGGCAGGATCGAACTCTCGCGCTTTCTCACGCCGCCTGCGGTCGCAGATCACCGGAACGCACCGGTAAACGCCCTCGGCTACCTCCGCGTCATGTTCGCGGTGGACGACCTCGACGACACGCTGGCCCGGCTCCGCGAGCACGGCGCGCAACTCGTCGACGAAGTGGTCCAGTACAAAGACGTGTATCGGCTCTGCTACCTCCGAGGTCCCGAGGGCATACTCATCGGCCTGGCCGAGCAAATCGGCTGACGCCGAGCATCTCTCGTCGTGAGGAGTAGCAACTAGGCCGCTTCCTGGCTCGGAGTGAACAGCCTCCACTGCCCCTCCGAGACGACTTCGACGGTGTCGTCGATCACTTTGAGGGCGGTTTCGTCGTCAAGCGCGTACCCCGGCACCGGCAGGCCGGCGGCCCACCTTGCTGCGTTGGCCAGGGAATGGTCCGGCATAGCCGGGTGATCCAGGTGCGGGAACATCGCAAAATCGACGATTCCCAGCGCTCTGTCACCGCCGGTGAGCGGACTTCCGTAGACGAACTCGTCGCCGACGTGCGGGCCCATCACCAAGCTCCCGCCGCTTACTCCCACCCAGACGGTCTCGTGCAGCGACGGCAAGAGCTCAGCCAGTCCTGACGCTTGTATCCAGTAACACAGATACAGGGGATCGCCACCTCCCACGAGGAGCGCGTCAGTCTCCTGGACCGCGCTTGTCCAATGCGTCATTTCGATGCTGGGCAGTGCGGTGAGCTCCAGCACTCCCAAGGACTTCCAACCCAATTCACACAAAGGGGTGGCGGCTCGCCCGCTGATCAGCTGCCATGCGCTGCGGGCACCGCCGGGGAACGCATAGATCGCAGTCGGAATGCAGAGGGCATTCGAGTCGGCGATCGGTTTGCCCAGTAGGCCGACCAGCACGTCGTGGATGCTCGAGTTCTTGATGCCGGCCGAAGTGAGAAGGAGCTTCATGATGCCTCCCGGAGTCGTTGGGCCAGACCTGTCAGGCGTTACGGATCCGTCTGCGGTTGAGACTCGCAGACCACTGTAAATTCATCGGGCTCCGGCGAGATCGCGCAAGCGTCTCCACGGCCGTGCATCACACGCGAACACTCATATGGAGTGTGGCCTGTCCGTCTACTCGTTGTGCCCCGGCACATCCCGTTGGCGGTATGGGCGCTGTCGACCCCAAGAGCCAGGTTTGGGACTCCAAGGAGCAACTCGACGCCTTCTCCGCTCGCCTGATGCCGATCCTCGCAGAAACCGGTATCGACCCGGGCGAGCCGCGATGTTCGAAGTCCACAACATCGTCAATCGCTAACTGCCTCTCCGGGCCGGCCGCGAAGCCTGCCCCGGCACGACTCACCGTCGCCCGTTAGGCACAACCGCAGATTGGATCGCTTCGGCCGAATCTCGCCCCGGACGGGTCGACCTGCCCGCGGGCCTGGAAACGCAAGAGCTAGCCGGCCTGAGACGGCCTAGTGCACGGTTCGCAGTTGCCTGAACGCCCACAGAGCAACAACTGCGGCCACCCCGAATATGACCCCCAGCACCCAGTGGCCGCTGACCAGGAACAGCAGCGCTACGAGCACCAGCACACCGGCGACCAAGCCCGCACGGCGCAGCAGGCGCTGCCGCGCTTGCCCTCTGCCCCCAACGCTCAACGGGTGGCCTCAGCGTTCGATCTCACGGAGCCATCTCAGCACGCCCACGTGACGGTGTCCAGCAGCATCAGGCTCGATGACCGGTGGGCGCGGCTGAGTAGACTCGGCGGCCCGTGAACATCGTTGTCACGAATCTCAAGGGCGGCGTCGGCAAGACGACGACCACGCTGTATCTCGCGGCGGTTGCCGCGACTCGCGGTCTCGGCCCTGTCGTCGTCGTCGATGCCGACCGGCAAGCGTCGGCAGCAGAGTGGCTCGAGGAACGGCCGATCGAGGGTGTCGAGGTGATCGAAGCCCCGTCCGAACGGACGTTGGCGCGCGCGATGAACTCCGACGAAGGGACAGTCGTCGTCGATCTGCCGCCAGGAGACGAGCGGCTCGTTCAGTCGGCGATCACCGCAGCCGACGCTGTCGTCATCCCGACGCGCGCCGGCGGCGTCGAGTTCGCACGTGTCGCGTACACGCTGGGGATGGTCCCGTCGAAAACGCCTCGCGGCATTGTCGTCACTGCCGCGCGTCTCGGGACGAACGACCTTCAGGAGACGATCGAATGGTGGAAGGGCGAGAGTGTTGCGGTTTGGGGTGTCGTCCCCGAGCGCGTCGGCATCGCTGCGGGACCCGAAGCCCGTTTGTATCGCGATGGCCTTGACGAGTACGCCAAGGTGCTCCGTCGGGTGCTGCGCTCGACCTGACGAAGCGGCGGACGCCTTCGCGCCAACGAGCTCTCGCTCTACGACTTCGACGAGTTCTTGAGGACGCGTCGGAGCTCCCGCGAGAGCTGCTTCGCCTCTCGTCGGCTGAGCGCCGCGATCGTGTGCCTGCTCGTGTCGTTGACGATTCTGAGAGTGCCGAGCTCGTCGCGCGCAACGCTGAACTGCCTGGAGGGTGAGGTAGGTGCGGTCATGGCCGATGAGATCGGCACGACCGATCCGGCACTTGAGTAGCAGTTGCGCTGGTGGCCCCCCAAGGTTTAGGGACGCGCCAACGAGAGCGTGCTGCCGATCGGTCGATAGCCGAGCTTCTCGTTGACCCTGAGCATTGGCGCATTCGTCTCGTCGTTGTCGGTGGAGACGTCCAGCATCGCCTTGGCATCGAGCTCGTACACCTTGCGTGGGTCGAGAGACGCGAGTGGACGCAGCTCGACATCGCGCGGTGCGCTCCCGGGCTCGATCGTGCGCGGGTCGACGCCGGAGATCGGAGTCGTGTGGGTGTGACGGAAGCCGTGTGCGCGGGCGAGCGTCTGTGACGCCTCCTCGGGAGTGGTTAACGAGAGCTCCGTCGCGACGCCGAGGTCCGCCAGGTGCACTTCGCAGCGCTCGAGGAGGGCGGTGCCCAAGCCGGCCTTGCGGGACTCCGGCGCGACACCCACCTGCAGGAACCCTGGGCGCTCGGCGCTCTGGTACTCGATTGCCGCCGTCGCCCAGCCGACGAGCTTGCCGTCGTCTTCAGCCGCCCAGTAGCGGCGGTGCGCGTTCGTAGGCGCCGCGCCGCTGCGTGTCGGAGACCCCGCTCAGATCCGACGCGGAGCGGCCACACGCGGTTCAGCAGCTCAGTCGCGGAGACTCTTGAACCTTCAGTCGCCGCCGGAGCCCTTCCTCCGCAGCACCACCCCGGCACATGCGAGCCAGGCGGCAGCCGGCAGCAACCACCAGAACCAGCGGTAGTGACCCGAGGAGAGGTGGTAGACCGAAGCGCCGCCGATGATCGCCAAGAGGGGCGCTTGTAGCCACCATGGCGAGCCCGCGAGCAGCAAAGCATCGCCGACGTCGCTCCATCGTCGGGGCTGCTGCCACCCACCGATTCGGGCCAACACATAGAGGGCGATGCCGCCTCCGACGATGACGAGCCACAACCACGGAGACTCACCGCCGCGGCCATACCCGAGCGAAAGCGGGCCGAACACCGTCGCAGACGATAACGAGGCGACCGGACCAGCACGTCGCGCCGTTCGTCGACGTTTCTCCACCGTTCCCAGAGCACCGCTTGCCCGCGTGCGAAGGAGGGCGCAGGGTGCCGGGACAGTGGACGACGAGCAAGGAGGCAGACATGGCCAGGATCAGTTATGACGTGCAGACTGCTGCTGCGTACAAGGCGGTCCGCGAGGTTCCGCGCGACGGACTCTCCGAGTGGCGCGAGGCCGTACGCCGTCACCTGCACCCGTTGCACGGAATGACTCTGGTGGACATCGGCGCGGGGACCGGGGCGTTCTCCGTGGCGTTCAGCGACTGGTTCGACCTGAGCGTCGTCGCAGTCGAGCCTTCGGCTGCGATGCGAGCTCGGATCCCGCGAATACCGGCCATTCAGGCGCTAGCCGGAGCTGCGGGCGCACTGCCGCTGCCGGCTGAGTCGGCAGACGCCGCGTGGCTCTCCCTCGTCCTTCACCACATCCCAGACCTGGAAGTCGCAGCACGCGAGATCCGCCGCGTTCTGCGCCCCGGTGCCCCCGTCCTCATTCGCCAGGGCTTCCCCGACAGATACGAGCCCTCGGGGAATCTGAGGTTCGACGGGATCGAAATCGTCCGCTGGTTCCCTGAGACCGCCCGGGCGGTCGAGACCTTCCCCTCGCTCGCGGAGACGCGCAGCGCGTTCGCAGCCGCAGGATTCCGCCAGGACGGTCTCGAGCAGGTTCGTGAGACGTACCCGACCAGCCTCGCCGAGTTCCTCGGCCAGGTGGACACGTTCCGCCACGCCGACACGACGATGCGCCAGCTGACTGAGGACGAGTTCCTCCGCGGCAAAGAACGGCTCCGCCGTGCCGTACGTCAGGCCGAGGACACGGGGAGCCAGGAGACCAGAAGCAACTGGCTCGACCTCCTCGTTCTGCGCTGACCTACAGCATCACGTCTCGTCGGGCTGGTACGCGAGGTAGACGACGCCGTTCGGATAGGAGGCGCTCGTCGCGGGCGTCAGCTTCTTCGGTGCGGCGCCGTCGGGGAAGAGACGCGGCCCGGTCCCGCGGGTGAGCGGGTAGACGAAGAGATGCAGCTCGTCGACCAGTCCGTCTGCGAGCAGTGCGCGGACGAGCGTGCCGCTGCCGCTGACGTAGAGATCGCCGTCGAGCTCGTCCTTGAGGCGGCGAATCGCGTCGGGGTCGTACGGGCCGATCAGTGTCGAGTTCCGCCACGACGCGTCGGTGAGCGTGGCCGAGACGATGTACTTCCTGGTGTCGTTGAAGAACGGCGCTCCTGGATCATCTTCCGCGGTTCGCTGCGACCACGTGGGCGCGAACATCTCGTAGGTCGTACGCCCGAGCAGGATGCCCTTGCAACTGGACAACGCTGCGGCGATCGCTTCGCCCATCTTCGGATGGAAGCCGTACTCGGCCGTCCACGTCGGCGCGTCGATCACACCGTCGAGGCTCATGAACTCGTGCACCTTGATCGCTCCCATGTCACGCCCTCCGCTTGCTTGTGATCACCTCGAGGCGCCGGCGCAAGCTCCGCCTGGCGGAGGCGCAGGTCTCATTTCACCGCTTTCTTGACGAGCGTGCGGATCTTCGTCTCGTCGGCAGCGGTCAGGTCCGTCAGCGCAAATGCGACCGGCCACATGGCGCCCTGGTCGAGGTTCGCACTGTCGTTAAAGCCGATCATCGCGTAGCGCTCCTTGAACTTGCCCGCGTCGCGGAAGAAGCAGACGACCTTGCCGTCCTTCGCATAGGCGGGCATCCCGTACCAGGTCTTCGGCGTGAGCCCCGGGGCGCTCTCCTTGATGAGCGTGTGGAGACGCTGACCGAGCCTGCGATCGCGTGGCGACATCGCCGCAAGCGCGGCGCGCACGGCGGTTTCGCCGTCCTCGTTCGCCTTCAACTCTTTCGCGCGCGCCCTCATCGCGGCCTTTTCGTCCGCGGAGAATCCTTCTTGCTTCTTCGCGCCTTTCTTTGCCGTCGGGCTCATCGTGCTCCTTTCCCCTCGTCGACGATCTGCGAAAACGCGGTCGCACTGCCCGGGCACATGCTGCCGAATCCGGCCTCGGCTGCGCACCTACCGCCGCTAGGAGTTCTCGCGGCGCGGGTTCCAGATGATCTCCCAGAGATGGCCGTCCGGGTCACGGAAGTAGCCGGAGTAGATCCCCCACGGCCGATCGTGAGGTCGGTCGGTGAGCGTCGCCCCGGCCGCAGCGGCCCGGGCGAGTACCCGGTCGACGTCTCCCTTGTGCTCGACGATCTGCCCGATGCTGAACTCTCCCGTCTTGGCGGCGCCAAACGGGACGTTGGCATCCTTTGCCAGTTCGGTGCGCGGGTAGAGAGCGAGGATGAGGCCGCCGTGCAGCTCGAACATCGCGACAGCGCCCGCTGCGGCATCCGTGCCGCCCTGAAACGCGGTGCCGACGACGCCGGGCGAGTTGAGACCGAGCCCATCGCGGTAGAACGCGAGCGCGCGGTCGAGGTCGGCCACAGCGAGCGTGACGACATGGATCCGAGGTTCCACTTGGCTCACTGACTATGCCCGCCGGGAGCTCCTGCCGAACGTTGTGCGCTCGTCAGCTGCGCTCGGGCAGGCATGATTCTGCTGTGGATCCGGCGGCGACGTAGCGGTTCGGCGCGGCGAGCAGCCGCGCGTTTCCGGCGCAGTATTGCCGAGCCTGTCGTACGGGCTCGGGCGGCTGCGCGCCCACCGTTACGACTCGGAGGTACCACACATGAATCGTCAGAACCTCTTCTCAGACGAATGGGAAGGAAAGAACGAAGGCGCCGAGACTCGGCAGCGCATTTTCTGGCGGCCGGACGACGCCAGGATGGGAGCAACGCTGTACGAGCTTGCCCCCGATTCGGCCGAGATGCGGCTGCACATGCACTTTGGAGCCGAAGAGATGTTCTTCGTCCTGAGCGGCCGTCCGGTGTTCCGGAACCAACACGGTGAGGAAGGGTTGGCTCCGGGCGACTTCGTCTTCTGCCCGGAGGGACGTGCCGGCCTGCACACGTTCAGCAACCGCACTGACGAACCCGCCCAGATCCTCGGAATCAGTGCCGGGAGCTTTCCGGACGTCGTCGCCTATCCCGAACACGGATATGCATGGGTGGCGACTCGCGATCCCGACCCGAGACTGCTCGCCGGTGGCGGGGACCCCGGGATCATCGCTCGCTTCGAGATCCCGATCGAGTAGCCGCTCGGCCGGATCGACAGCGCCAGAGCGAAGGGGCCGCGCGGGCGGCCCCTTCGCTCGACCGGCTCGCGTGCCGTTCCCGCCGCTTGTCGTCGACCTGATCTGATCCAGGGATGTCGCTGCGCGGAGTCGTGCTCGTCGAGGGTATGAGCGATCGGCTTGCCGTCGAGACGCTTGCGCGTCGCCGTGGCCGCGACCTCCAGGCCGAGGCCGTCGCCGTCGTGCCGATGGGCGGCTACGGCAACCTGCCACGCCTCCTCGACCAGTACCGCGCCGTCCGACGAGCGGGGCTCTACGACGTCGGCGAAGAACGGTATTTCTTGCGCGCGCTGGGCTGCGACGATCGCAACGAGCTCGAGAGCGTCGGGTTCTACGCCTGCACGCGCGATCTCGAGGACGAGCTGACGCGCGCCGTCGGGTCGGCTGGAGTGGAGCAGGCGCTCGCCGAGCAAGGCGAGCTGCGCGCGTTCCGGACGTACCAGAAGCAGCCCGCGCACCGCGCCCGGACGCTCGAGGAGCAGTTGCACGGCTTCATGTGGAATCGGAAGCAGAGATACGCCGTGCTCCTGGTGGAGGCACTCGACCTCGAACGCGTCCCGCGGCCGCTCGACTGCGTCTTGGCGCACGTCAGAGCACCCGCGTGATCGAACCGCTCACTCTGCGGCTGGTCTCGGCTGGCCTCGGTAGTGGAGTGCAACGCCGATCGTCGCGCCCGACACGATGATCGAGATCGAGTTGGCGATTACGAGCGCGGGGTTGCGGATCGATGCGCCGTAGGCGAGCCAGAGTAGGAAGCCGGTCAGCAGCACGCAGAGGTATCCGATCGACACCGCTTGGGACGAGCGGTGAAGTCGCATCGAGCGGATCTGAAGAATCGGGGAGAGCGCCATCACGACGCCCCAAGCGGCCGCGGTAACGGCCAAGATCGTAGGCACGGAGAATGCTCCTTTGGTCGACTGGGTGAGAGGCCGGAGCCGGACTCAGTCGAGGAGGTCGCCGCGACGGTCGTCCTCGCCGTAGAGCGGGTAGCGAAAGGAGACCGTCATGCCAGGAGTATCGCTCAACATGCGCTTGCCCTGATCGCCCAGTTTTGAAATACTGAACTCAATGGTTCAGTATCAGACGACCGTCGATCTCGCCTTCGCGGCGATCGCCGACCCGACTCGCCGCGCCGTGCTCGAACGGCTCGGCGCCGGCAGTGCGACGATCAGCGAGCTCGCCGAGCCCTTCGGCATGTCGCTGACGGGGATGCGCAAGCACATCCGGCTGCTCGAGGACGCGAACCTCGTCCTCACGGAGAAGGTCGGCCGCGCCCGCAGCTGCGTCCTCGCGCCCTACGCCTTCGAGGGCATCAGCACCTGGCTACAGCGGCTCGACCGCTTCGCGCAGGTCGTCCAACGCACGAAAGGAGCACGATGAACACCACCGTCACCACCCCGAACGAGCTCGAGATCCGCGTCGAGCGGATCTTCGACGCGCCACGTGCCCACGTCTACTCCGTCTGGACGAATCCGGGGCTGATCCCCGAGTGGTGGGGAGCCGGCACGGTCGTCGAGGAGATGGACGTCCGTCCGGGCGGCACGTACCGGTTCCGAACGACGTTCGGAGTCGTCGAGGGCGAGTTCCGCGAGGTCGAGCCGCCCGCGCGCCTCGTGCAGACGTTCCAGAACCATCTGCAGACGCTCGACTTCGAGGATCTGGGTGAGCAGACGAAGTTGACCCAGACGATGCGCTTCGAGACGACCGAGCAGCGAGACACGACGATGCAGTACGGCGTCGAGGAAGGCGCGAAGGCGGGCTTCGCGCGTGTCGACGCGTTGCTCGCGAAAATCGCGGTCTGAAGTCGTCCAGCGCCGTCTCGATGGTGTTGATCCGCGACGCTCGGTGCGGGATGATCGCGGGTCGGGAGCGGCATCCTGACGCTGCCCCGGTCGCGCGGGAATCAAAGGAGGAGCTGTGGCTTTCATGATCCACCACCTCAAGGTCGAGGACTTCGACACCTGGAAGGCGTACTTCGATGAAGATCCGGTCGGTCGCAAGCAGGCGGCAAAGGGCCATTCGATGCTCCGGAGCGTCGACAACCCGAACGAGGTCTTCACGCGCGTGGAGTTCGACTCGGTCGAGGACGCGACAGCGTTCCGCGATCGTCTCGTCGCATCCGGCGCGCTCGCCCGGGCCACCGTTTTGACGCCGCCGACGGTCGTCGAGCTGGTCGAGAACCCCACGTACTAGATCTCGTCGACGTACAGGTGGGCCTCGCCCACCTGTACGAAGCCGAGCTTTTCGATGATCGGTTTCGACATGCGGCCCGCCTGCACGGTCAGGGCAGGCGTGCCGCGGGCGACCGCTGCCTCCCAGCGGGCGGCGATCAGTGCCTGATAGACGCCGCGCCCTCGCGCCTCCTCGAGCACGGAACCTCCGAAGAGGTTCACGCCGGCAGCTCCAAGGGCCGCGTACGCGGTTCCAACGACGCGTCCGTCGAGCAACGCGATGAACTGGCGGCCGGGGTTCGAGTCCGTCGTGTACTCCTGCCACCGCTTCGGCAACTCGGCGATCGCGTGGTCACGCATCGGCTCCGGGAAGTCGAATGCCTCCATGGCGACGCGCGACGCTGCGACGAACTCCTCGTAGGTCTCCGTTTGCTTCACCTCCACGCTTCCTCCGGCGTGCGCTCGCGGTGCCTCGAGGAGCACCATCGCGTTTTCCACGGCTTCGAAGCCCGGCGTGTCCTCGTGCACGAGCCCTGCCGCCTGGAACCAATCCCCGAGCTTCTGCCACTCGGGTTCGAGCCACCAGGCCAGCAGTGGTTTCCCGTGCTCGCGGGCAACTCGCCGCGCGCTCTCGACAGCCGCCTCGACCTGTTCGGTGGCGACGTCGATCGGCTCGACGATCTGCGCGGACGGGAACGGATTGAGCATCAGAAGATACCCCTCGCGCTCGATTCGCTCCGACCCCGGAGCGAGCGGCAGCTCGCGAAAGGGGTGGAGCGCAAGGTCCTGAACAGCCGCGGGAACATCCACGGGGCCAACCTAACCAGCGCGCCGCTGCGATCGCGGCCGGGAGCTGCACCCGAGTAGGATCTGTCACGCAGTCGCGACCTCGGCGGACGGCTGGGCCGCACGGGATGCAACGCCGACTCGAGCGTGAGGAGGTGGCATGACTCGCCCGGGCATCCCTGAACGTCTGCTGCAGCGGCTCGACGACCTCGGGGCCGCGCTTGCCGATCGCGGCGATGTGGTGGCGTTGATCGCGCTCGGCTCGGTGGGCGTCGACCGCGACCGGCTCGACGACCACTCGGATCTCGATTTCTTCGTGATCGTCGACGACGACGCGCGACAGCGGTACCTCGACTCGATCGACTGGCTGGAAGAGCTCTCCCCGGTTGCATTCAGCTTCCCCAACACCGTCGACGGACGGAAGGTGCTCTTCGCCGACGGCTCTACGGCCAGTACGCCGTTTTCACCATCGCCGGAGTCACCGCGTGCGCCGCACCGGCCGGCCGAGTCGTTTGGCAACGCGCCGACGCCCCTGCCGGGCTGGACGCTGCCCGGGGCGTGCCCGGGCCTTCGCCGCGCGACACGGTGCAGTGGCAGGCGAACGAGGCGCTCACGAATCTTTACGTCGCACTGCACCGGCTCGCGCGTGGCGAGCTGCTCAGCGCGACGCGGTTGATCCAGGTCCATGCAGTCGACCGCGTGCTCACGATCGCCGGTTTGCATGGCGGCGGGAGCGGCCAGCAGGATGTGTTCGCCGTCGAGCGCGGAGCCGAACGGCGCTTCGGTGTGCGTGTGCCGTTCGCGTCGATGGTTCCCGGATACGGCCGAAATCGCGATGCGGCTCTGGCCATCCTCGCGTGGCTCGAGACGCACGCTGACGTCGATCGGGTGCTCGCAAGGGCGATCCGAGAACTCGCCGAGAGCGACTCGGGCACGACGGGGACGGGAGGTCAACCCGCCGCTGTGCTCCGGTGACGAACAGAGATCAGCCGACCCACCGACGCTCGGTAGGATCGACGATTCGCGACAAACCACGCTGCACGGAGGTGAACGAATGACCGACCAGGCGAAGTGGCAGATCGCGCGCCTCGATGACATCGAGCGCCGCGGCAGGAGCATCCCGGTGCGCGAGCACCTCGGGATCCACGCATTCGGAGTCAACGGCTGGAAGACCGGCGAGGACGGCGTGCTGATCAACGATCACACCGAAGGCCCGGCGGGTCAGGAGGAGCTGTACGTCGTGCTCGACGGCAAGGCGACCTTCGAGATCGACGGCGAGACGGTCGAGGCGCCTGCGGGAACCCTGTTGTACGTGAGCTCCGAGGCGCGGCGGAAGGCGACCGGCGACGCCACGATCCTCGCCTTCGGCGGGATTCCCGGCGAGGCCTACCGGGGGCTCGACTGGGGCGAAGCGTGGCCGTTCCACAGCGAGTCAATGACCGCCTATGGCGAGCAGCGCTACGCCGACGCATTGCAAGCAGTCCGGGGCGGCCTGGAGCGCATGCCAGACCACCCGGGCCTTCACTACAACTACGCGTGCTTCGCGACGCTGTCGGGCGAGACCGACGACGAGACGTTCCAGCACCTCGAGCGTTCGATCGAATCGTTCCCGCCGTTTCGCGAGCAGGCACGGGCGGATGACGACCTCGCCGCGGTCCGCGACGATCCGCGGTTCGAAAAGGCTCTTAGCTGACCGGGCGGTGCGGTAGGCGCGGCGCCGAGTGGTGCCGGGCCTACCGCGTCGTCGACTCTAGGGCGCTTCCACGTACGCGGTGATCGGCGGCACGACGCCGTGCTCCTGCATCGTGGCGGCGACGTCGGGTGGCGGCGAGCCGAACAGTTGCTGTGCGGCGTCCAGGTCGTGGATATCGGCGGTAATAGCGATCTTGTTGCTCCCATCGAGCGCGACGTAGTCGGTCACATTCGTCCCGACGGCACCGATGGCCGCGGCGCGTTCGGCCTTTCCTTCCAGCCAGCGCGCGACATCTTCGACGGCATGGGTGACGACGAGTCTTGGCATGCAGGGTTCCTTTCGCTGGTGTGAGGCGGAGGTGCCTCGGCCGACGTGGATGCGACCGAACCGCGAGTATCCCAGGCTTTACCGCCCCGGCGCCTCCGGCAGCCAGCCCTCGCCATAGCCGGTCAGCCCGCCCTTCGGGAACCGCGCATACGCCTCGGCCGCCTCGGTCGTCTCGTGCTCGACGCCTGCGCCGTGGCGCTGCGCCGCTTCCGCCACGGTGTACGCGCCCCAGACGGCCCCCGTCGAGCGGTCGCGTGCACCGACGGCGAGCACGACGCACGGGCCGTCGCCGCCGCCGATGATCACGTGATTCGTCCCGGCAGGGCAGTGCACGAAGTCCCACTGGCCGAGCGTACGCTCCTCGCCCTCGACGATCGCCAGCGCCTCTCCCGCGAGCATGAGGAAATCCTCCTGGTCGGCTTCCCAGTGGTACATCGCCATCGGCTCGCCCGGACCGAGCACGGTCAGGTTGAGGCCGAGCTGCAGGAAGTCGGTCGCGCCCTCGACGCCGGCGCCCTCGAACTCGCAGAGCACACCGCGGCCGGGCCGGTTCCACCACTGCGTCTCACGTGCGTTGACGACGAACCAGCCTTGCCCCTTCGGGACAAGTCCGCGCTCCGTCGACACGAGCTCCGCTTCGGGAACCACGGAGCCGAGATTGCCACACCCGGTCAGCCCGTGGGCGCTCTGCCGTACTCCTCGTCGGTGACGTGGTCACCCCAGGTTGCGCCCGTGCCGTCACTGTCGACCTGATGCAGCGCGAGGTGGGTCATGAGGTGTGTGGGGCTTGCGCCGTGCCAGTGCTCCTCACCGGGTTCGAAGAACACACGGTCTCCCGGGTGGATGACGAGGATCGGTTCGCCGCGGCGCTGCGCCCGGCCGACCCCGGCGAGGACATAGATCGTCTGGCCGTTCGGATGCGTGTGCCAGGCTGTCCGTGCGCCCGGAGTGAAGTGAACGTTGTTCGCGCTCAGCTGCGAGGCGCCCGACGGCACGGCAATCGCGTCGATGTACACCGAGCCGGTGAACCATTCGTCGGGGCCGGGGATGGTCTCGACGCCGTTCCTCGTGATCTGCATGGCTTCCTCGCTGGTCGGTGGGGCAGGCTCGTTCGGGGCGTCTACTGAGCGATCTCCCAGATGTGGCCGCCAGGATCGCGGAAGCTCGCGGTGCGAATGCCCCACGGGCGGTCGATCGGGCCGTTCAGCAGCTCGACGCCGCGTTGCCGGAGCTCCTCACACATCGCGTCGACGTCGTCGACGGCGAGCGTGAACTGGAATCTGGACCCGGCGTCCGCGTCTGCAACGCGTGCTGGCTCGATCAGCGGAGGAGCCTCTTTCGCGTCGAGCAGGTTGACCATCGTCTGGCCGAACGTGAAGACGACCGAGTTGTCGTCCTCGAACGTGACCGGAAGCCGAAAGACTTCGACGTAGAAACGCTTGGCGGCGGCGAGATCTTCGACGAACAGCGTGATCGCGGCAATGGCTCCGGGCCATGCCGTCTGCTCGTTCTGATCGCCTTCGCCGGCCACGCTCGCATCATGCACGATCGCCTTACACTGTGACGGTCACCCGCAGGAAGGTCGCGGGAATCGAGGTGGCACTCGCCGACGGGCTTTCGTTCCGGCTCGAGAAGAGCTCCTCCAGTTCGGACTGAAGGTCTGCCTCGCGGCCGTTCGCGGCCGCAGCTTCGTACGCGTTCATCGTCGGGCCGTAGTAGATCCGGAAGCCGGCCAGGAACTCCGAGGGCGAACCGGGGAAGGTGAACGTGTAGGTGTCCCGCTCGGCCGAGATGTTCTCTCGAGGCACGCCCGCCGCTTCGAACCGCTCGACGACGTTCTCCTCGACTCCCCAGGTCATCGGGCTGACGAACCCTTCCGGAGGCGGCGGCGAGTAGGCGGAGCTGATCTTCAGGATCTGGGCTACGAGCGTCGGGTCGTTGGGGATCCAGTTTCCCATCACGATCCGACCGCCGGGCCGGGTCACGCGAACAACCTCTTTGGCCACGTCGAACGGCCGCGGGGCGAACATCGCGCCGAAGATGCTGACGACGAGGTCGAAGCTGTCGTCGGCGAGCTCGTTCAGGTCGGACGCATCGCCTTCCTGGAACCGGCAATTGGTCAAGCCGAGGCTCTGTGCTCGCGCGTTGCCGGCAGCGACGAGGTTGCTCGCGATGTCGACGCCAAGAACATTCGCCCCGCGCTGCGCTGCCGGCAAGGCGGTGGTCCCGTCACCGCAGCCGAGGTCGAGGACCTCGAGCCCGTCTGTGATCCCCAACGTGCCAACGAGCGCCTCGCCGCTCTGACGCATGCTCTCCGCGATGCGGGTGAAGTCGCCTTTCTCCCAGAGTGCCTTGTTCGGATTCATGGTGATCGCCTCTCTCGTCGGTGGTCGGACGGCTAGCTGGAGCCCATTCTTCTACGGTCGAGGAAGCCGTGCAGGGAGGGGAGATTGCGCGTGATCACCACGACTCCTACGCTCGGTGCGGCATGACTGTCTTTCCGGGGCGCCGCCGCACGTCAGTTCTCAGCCTCGGGCTCGCCGTCGTCCTGACGGTCTCGTTGGCAGTGACAGGCAGCGGTTTCTGGATCGCCCTCGCAGCGGCCGTGCTCGGCGTGAGCGCCGTGGTGTTGTTCCTGCCGCGGCTTCGTGCCGACTACCGGGGACGAACACGGACGTGGGACTACGGCGACAACTTCCCGCAATTCGCCGGCCTCGCGATCGGCGCGCCGATCGCGGTGCTGCTCGACCCGGCCCACCCGACGACCGTCTACACCGCGCACGACGTCGAGTCGAACGTCAACGCCGGGCGCTTCAGCGCTCCGGTGATCTTCGGCGTTGCGCTCGCCGCGATCGGCGCAGTCATGATCGCCTTCGTGTTCCGGTTGCGCAGGAGGTTCGCTGAGCCGCGCTAGGAGAGTGCCCGCTCGAGGTCCGCTCGACCGGCCGGTGGGCCGTGCGTCGGCAGCACGAACGCGACCGGTAGCTCGAGCAGGGGACGCAGCGTCTCGAGGACCTGTTCCGGAGGGACGCCCTTGTTCGCCCAGTCGGTCGGGAACTCGAAGCCCTTGCCGCGGTCGATGAGGGTGTCGCCGGCGATGAGCGCGCGACAACCCTCGATCCAGAGCACGAGGTCGTTCGGCTCCATCCCCGGATAGGCTTCGACGCCGACGGGGAGGCGGGTGCCGGCGGTGAAGGTCTGAGCGTCGAGCGGGTCGTTACCGGGGGAGTCGGGCGGAGGCGAGAATACCGATGCACCGAACCGCGCGACCAGGGACCGCGTATCGCGCTCGTGCCACGGGCAGGTCAGCACGACCACCGTCTCTCGCTCTGCAGCGAGCGCGGCGACTGGGGATGGGGGAGTGGTCGGGTCGATCAAGAGCAGCCGCTCGCCGTCGTCGAACGCATAGGACGAGACCTCGGGTCCCCAATCCTGCGAGGAGGCGTCCTCCGCCGTCCAGTCGGGATGGACGGCCTTCCACCACCACAGTCCGCTCTGCAACTCCCGCACGGGCAAGATCCTAGATCGATCGTGCTCGGCAATCACGCACGAGCCGGGGGTTAGACTCCCCGATCGACGACGAGCGGCCACCGATCTGCCCGACGTGCGGCGTGACGATGCTCCCGGCTGCCCTCAGTTCGGGCGACGACCACACCGGGGACTGGATCTGCGTCGAGTGCGAGGAGACCGGCGCGGCGGACGAGGCCGGCGTCTAGAGCGATCGAGCTCCAGAAAATGGACTCCTAGCCCCGTGCTCACTCGGCGGCGTCGGCAACCCGGCGCGCGAACTCGTCATCGTCGGTGCAGAGCTGCTCGAACTCGATGCGGTCGACAGCCAGCACCCGGACGTCGGTGATCGTCCGGACGCGTGCCGTTCGTGTCCCGTCTGCCGAGAGCAGCGCACGCTCGCCGATCACGGCGCCCGGACCAAGCTCGCGCGTCCCCTCCGGCGCCTCGACCAGCACCGTGCCCGCGAGGATCACGTAGAGCCCGGCGCCGTGCTGGCCGGGCTCGATCAGCACGCGGCCGGCCGCAACGTCGGTCTCGGCGCCAACCGACTCGAGCAGCTGCAGATCGTCGCGATCCATCGCCCGCGAGTATCGCAAACCGAGGGTTCTCGCCCGCCTACCAGTCCTCGTCTTCGTCCGGCGCCACGGCACGCTCGAGTCTCCTGAAGCGCCGAACGGCGATGACGGCCGCCGGCAGCAGCACGAGGAAGCGGGCGTCGACGAACGCCAGCGTGAACCAGAGTGACGCTGCAGTGACGGCAACCGACGCTTGCAGGATGTGATCCTCCGTCAGCGCCTGCATGAAGTGCATCAGTCGTTGAGCCCAGCTTGCTTCTTCGACCCGGCTTTCGACCCGGTCGAACAGGGCACCGATCTCGAGGCGCGTCATCGTGGTCCTGACCGTTCCTTGCCGTCGGGCGGCCGCGCGACCGACTTGGTTTCGTGGGGACCCAATGATCCTCGCGGAGCACCGTGGCCACCATCCCTCGATCGAGGCTTTCGCCGTGATCAGAATGAGCCTGAGCATGATGGGTTCCTATGTCGTGACCGGCGGCGCGCGCGGGATCGGTCGAGCGATCGCAGCGCGGCTCGAAGCAGAGGGTCACGGGGTCGTCGTTGACGTGGACGCCGACGCACTGGGGTGGACACGTGAGCATCGACGAATCAGCGTTGTGACCGGCGATGCCGGCGACGAAGCCATCACGGCCCGCGCCGCCGATGTGGCCGAAGCCGCCGCCCCGCGCACGGGCTGGGTGAACAACGCAGCGGTCTTTCGCGACGCGTCGCTCCACGACGATCCGGCGATCGAGGTGCTGGAGTTGATCCAGCTCAATCTCGCGCTCGCTCTGACCGGCTGCGCGACGGTGCTCGGCCACGACCCCGAGGCACGCAGCGTTTAGTCGGCGTCGCGTTCTCTACGATCTCTGGATGGCCTATGACGAGGCTCTCGCGCAGCGCATCCGCGACCTCGCCGCGGGCGCCCCGAAGCTGTCGGAGAAGAAGATGTTCGGTGGGCTCGCATTCCTTGTTCGCGGCAACTTGGCGATCGCCGCGAGCGGGCAGGGCGGAATCCTCGTGCGGGTCGATCCCGAGGAGTCGTCGACCTTGGTTGCGAAGACGGCGGCCGAGGTGATGGTCATGCGTGGCCGCCCGATGGAGGGATGGCTCCGCGTCTCCGCCGAGGAAGTGCGGACGAAGCAGTCGCTCGCCTCGTGGGTGAAGCGAGGCACCGCTTACGCCGCGTCACTTCCGGCGAAGTAGGCGTCAACGGATCGGGCGAGTCGTGTCGCGGACGACGAGGTCGAGCGGCAGGGTCTCGACACGTGCAGGAGCCGGCTCGCCGGCAAGCGCCTGGAGGAGCAGCTCGGCGCCGCGGCGCCCGCTCTCGAAGAGTCGTTGGCGGACCGTGGTCAGCCCGACGTACGAGGCGATCTCGATGTCGTCGAACCCGATTACCGACAGCTGATCGGGCACGTGGATCCGCAGTGAGCGGGCCGCTTCGAGCACGCCGAGCGCCTGCACGTCGGACGCCGCGAAAACTGCGGTTGGCCTCTCGGGGAGCCGGAGCAACTCGTCCGCGATGCTCCGCGCGACGAAGCGGCTCTGCGTCCCCTTGCGCACGTACTCGGGAACGATCGGGACACCCGCGGACTCGAGGGCCTGTTGATATCCGGTCGTCCGGTCGCGGCTCGACTGGAAGCGGAAGGGGTCGGCAGGCTTGTCGCCGATGAACGCGATTCGGCGGTGGCCGAGGTCGAGTAGGTATTGCGTCGCGAGTTTGCCGCCCGCGACGTCGTCGATCACGACGCTTGGCAGCCCTTCATGCCGCGCATCGATGAGCACGCACGGGATCGCCTCGGATTGCAACCGTCGGACCTCCTCGTCCGGTGGGATCAGGGAGACGACGAGCAAGCCGTCCGTGCGATGGGCGTCGGAAAGCAGGCGGAACGCGCGCTGCTGGCGATCCGCCGACTCGACGTCGTAGAGCGCGAGGTCGTAGGGCGAGGAGGCGAGCGCGGTCACGATGCCGCGAACGCGCTCGATCGGCGAGGCCTCCGTCAGGAACGGCAGCACCACTCCGATGACCAGCGTGCGTTTGAGCGAGAGGTTCTGGGCGACCGAGCTTGGGCGGTAGTCGAGAACGCGGATCGCCTCGAGCACCCGTTCCCGCGTTGCAGCGGCGACGTTCCCGCGGTCGTTGACGACACGGGAGACCGTTGCGATGCCGACACCCGCCCGCGCGGCGACGTCGGCGATTCGCGCTGCAGGTCTGGGAAACGCTTCCATGCGAACTAACCTTTTGCCTGCGACGACGTCGGAAGTCAAGGGTTGTTTCCTTGACTTTACTGAGGATAGAGGCATAAACTCGCCGCCCCGTGTTCCTGAAAGCGCTTCCAACCGGAGGATGCGTCTGACGGCTTTACGCCGTCCTCGACAGCTCGAAGGAGGAACTCTGCAGTGAACGCACATCGGAAAGGTCACATCGCTCGCTCGAGGGCGGCGCTCGTTGTCGCCATGGTCGTCGCGCTTGCCGTCACGGCGGGCACGGCCCTCGGGTCGCGTCAGAGTGGGAAGGCAACGACGCTCACGGCTCTGATCGGGAGCTCTGGCCCCGCGGAGACGTTCGCAGTCAACAACGCCGCCAAGGCGTTCACCAAGCGGACCGGCATCCAGCTGAACGTGATCGTGGCCTCCGACCTCGGGCAGCAGCTGGCCCAGGGCTTCGCGTCGGGCAACCCGCCGGATATCTTCTACCTCGGCAACGACCAGGTTGCGACGTACGCGAAGGCAGGCGACCTCGCGTCACTCGACAACCTGAAGAACGTCAAGTCCTTCTATCCGAGTCTGCGCGCGGCCTACACCTACCAGGGCCACCTGTACGCAGCGCCGAAGGACTTCTCGACGCTTGCGCTCGTGCTCAACACCAACTCCTGGAAAGCAGCGAAGCTGACGAGCAAGGACTATCCGACGACCTGGAAGCAGCTGGCCGCGGTGTCGAAGAAGCTGACGCGGAACGGACAGGTCGGCCTCTGCACGAACCCCGAGTTCCATCGCCTCGGCGTCTTCATGCTCCAGGCAGGAGGCTGGCTCGTCTCGAAGGACGGGAAGACAGCCACGGTCAACAGCAAGGCAAACGTCGCCGCGTTCAACTTCGTCAAGGGCATGCTCAACGCCGGCTCGATGAAGCTGACGAATCAGATCGGTGCCGGCTGGGGCGGCGAGGGCTTCGGGAAGAAGCAGTGCGCCATGACCATCGAGGGCAACTGGATCTCTGGCGCCATGAAGGCCGACTACCCGACCGTCCCCTGGAAGGCGGTCGAGCTCCCGGCCGGCCCGGCCGGTAAGGGAACGCTCCAGTACGACGGCGGGTGGGGCCTCGCGGCCGCATCGAAGAACAAGACCGACGCGATGGCCGCGATCTCCTACCTCACCCAGACCAAGGTCGAAATGGGGAACGCGAAGGCCTTCGGCGTCATGCCGTCGGTTCGGGCCGACGCCAAGGAGTGGAAGAAGCTGTATCCGCAGTACTCGGCGTTCCTCGCGGGCGCCGACTACTCGACGAGCATCCCGACCGTCCCGGACATCGCCACCGTCCTCGGTGACTTCAACCAGCAACTGCAGGCGCTTCCGACGACGGATTCGAAGACGATCCTGAACAGGGTCAACGGCGAGCTGCAGTCGATCCTGAAGTAAGGGAAGTCCCGCACGAACCAGTGACGCCCGCCGGCGGCGATTGCCGCCGGCGGGCGACGCGCGATAGCCAACGGACAAGAAGGGAGGCGAGCAGTGGCGAGGCGCTTCGCGATGGGCCGTTGGTGGCGGGAGCCCGGAATCCGCGGTCATCAGGCGGCGGCGGGCTGGCTGTTCCTCGCACCGGTGATCATCATCCTCGGCCTGTTCCTCGTGGTGCCGATCGCCATGGCGGCCTGGGTGAGCGTCTCCGACTGGAACGGCAACGGTAGCCCGTTCGGCCCGAACGCGCACTACGTGGGCGTCGAGAACTACCGCCAGCTGCTGACGACGCCCGGACTCGATCAGAACAACTTCGGCACGGCGCTGCGCAACAACTTCTACTACGTCATCCTGGTCGTTCCGATCCAGACTGCGGTTGCGCTCTTCCTGGCAGTCCTCGTCAACAGGCGGGTGAGGGGAGGCGGGTTCTTCCGGACGGCGTTCTACTTCCCGTCGGTCACGAGCTCGGTCGCGATCACGGTCCTCTTCCTCTTCCTCTTTTCGCCGACCGGCGCGATCAACAAGCTCCTGTCGTACCTCGGCGCAACCGGACCGGCGTGGATCTACGACCCGCGCGGCCTCTTCCACGTGATCCTCGGCCAGTTCGGCGTCCAGCAGCCAACGTCGCTCGCGAACCAGTTCTTCCTCGGCGTGAGCTACTGGGATTGGCTGGCCGGCCCGAGCATCGCGATGTGCGTCTTCATTCTGATGGCCGTGTTCACGACGTCGGGGACGTTCATGCTGATCTTCCTCGCAGGGCTTCAGCACATCGACGATTCGATCAACGAGGCGGCGGCGCTCGACGGCGCCACGGAGTGGAAGAAGTTCCGTCACATCACGGTGCCGATGATCCGTCCGGTGCTCTTCACGGTCGTGACGCTTGGTCTCATCGGGACCTGGCAGATCTTCGACCAGATCTACGTCGGCACGAAAGGGAGCCCGTCGAACACGACGCTGACGCCGGCATTCCTTTCATTCAACGAATCCTTCAACAGCAATAACTGGGGCGTGGGCGCGGCCATCGCCTTCATCCTCTTCGCGATCATCGTCTTCTTCACGATCGTGGCGCGGCTGATCACCCGCAACCCGGACCGTGTGTCTAAACGGCGCCGCTTCAGGCCGACGCAGGGTCTCGGCGACCCGGACGCGTCGCGGGTCGCGTCGGCCACGCCCGGAGGCGCGCCGTGACTCATTCCGGTGCCAGGATGGACGCGAGGGCAGTGCGGCGGCGCCGGTTCGGACGCGCGCTGACCTACAGCTTCCTGCTCGTGTTTGCGGTCGTCTACATCTTTCCGTTCGTCATCGCGGTCGTCACGTCGTTCAAGACAGACCCGGATGCGACCGCCAACCCGCTCGCCCTCGTGCCGAACCCGCCGACCACGAGCGCATTCCACCAGCTGTACCAGGATCAGGATTTCCTGCTGTGGGTGAAGAACTCCGTGATCGTGACGCTCAGCGTCACCTTCCTCCGCGTGTTCCTCGACAGCCTTGCCGGCTATTCGCTCGCACGTCTCCGGTTCCGCGGACGGGGTGCAGCCTTCACGACGATCGTTGCCGTGATGGCGGTGCCGGGCGTCGTGCTCCTGATCCCGAAGTTCCTGATCATCCGACAGATCGGGATCTACGACACGTACTACGGAATGATCGTCCCGCTGCTGGTCGACGCAGCCGGTGTGTTCATCATGAAGAACTTCTTCGAGTCGATCCCGATCAGCGTCGAGGAGTCGGCCCGGATCGACGGCGCAAGCCTCTTCCGCATCTACTGGTCGATCGTGCTGCCGATGGCACGTCCCGCCCTCGTGACGATCTTCATCTTGTCGTTCCAAGGATCGTGGAACGAGCTGGGGCACTTCATCATCTCGGCGCAGAGCGCGAGCCTCAACACGCTGACGAAGGGAGTCGCACAGCTCGCCTCCGGGCAGCTCGGCTCCGGCAACCGCTACCCCTTGAAGCTCGCAGCGTCGACGCTGATGACGATCCCCGTCGCGATCCTCTTCTTCGTCTTCCAGCGGCGAATCATGAACGCGTCCGCCGGCGCGGTGAAGGAATAAGGAGCTCGCTGTGGCCGGAATCACCTTCGACGACGTGAGCAAGACCTACGGTGACGGCCACCGCGCCGTCTCCGACCTCAACCTCGACGTCGCGGACGGCGAGTTCGTCGTGCTCGTCGGCCCGTCCGGCTGCGGCAAGACGACCGCGCTGCGCATGATCGCGGGTCTCGAGGAGATCTCCGGCGGCGAGATCCGGATCGGCGAGCGCGTCGTGAACAACCTGCCGCCGGGCGCACGCGACATTGCGATGGTCTTCCAGAACTACGCGCTCTACCCGCACATGACGGTTGCGGAGAACATCGGCTTCGCGTTGCGGATGCGGAAGGTGCCGAAGGCGGAGGCCCGGAAGCGGATCGAGGAGACGGCGCGCATCATCGGTCTCGTCGACCACCTAGACCGGAAGCCGGCCCAGCTGTCCGGCGGCCAGCGCCAGCGCGTGGCGATGGGGCGCGCGATCGTGCGCGAGCCGCAGGTCTTCCTGATGGATGAGCCGCTCTCGAACCTCGACGCGAAGCTTCGCGTGCAGATGCGCGCCGAGATCTCGCGCATTCAGCGCCAACTCGCAGTCACGACGGTGTACGTCACCCACGACCAGGTCGAGGCGATGACGATGGGCGACCGCGTCGCCGTCATGCGAAGAGGACTGCTGCAGCAGTTCGACGCGCCGCAGCGCCTCTACGAGCGGCCGGCCAACCTCTTCGTCGCGAGCTTCATGGGTAGCCCGGCCATGAACGTGCTCGAAGGAGGGCTCGAGCGGGAAGGCGACGGCCTCGTGTGCCGGGTTGGCACCGCGTCGTTTGTGCTGCCGCCCGAGGTGCTGAGCGAGCGGCCCGCGCTCGCGGGCTGTGTGGGGAAGCCGGTCGCGGTCGGCATCCGCCCGGAAGCGCTCGACGAGCCCGGCGGGCGCGGCGGCGGCGGGGGCCGGCTGCGTGGTCGCGTCCAGGCCGTCGAGGCGCTGGGCGCGGAACAGCTCGTACACGTCGAGATCGACGCCAAGCCGGTTCTCGGCGACGACGTGGTGGAGGGGCTCGTCGACCTGGAGGAGGCCGAGGACCTGGCGGAGATCGGAGTCGACGTGGACCGGTCGCGCGCGACGGTCGTCGCCCGGCTCGAGGCGTCGGCGATCGTCCGGCCCGATGAGCCGATCGAGCTTGCGGTCGACCTTCGCCACCTCCACTTCTTCGATCTGGCGAACGGCGAGGCGATCGGTGTCTGAGGCGACGACCGCGATCGACCAGCTGCGGCTGACGCTGCTCGACGGGTCGACCTTCGTCGTCTGCGACGAGCGCGGCGATGTCGACGGCGTCTCGGCGGCATCCGGCTTCTTCGCGGCGGATACGCGGTTTCTGTCGCGTTCGGTGCTGACGATCGGCGGCGAACGCGGCGACCCGGTCAGCTTCGAGCAAAGCGCGCCACATCTGGGGGTCTTCGAGCTGCAGTGGGAGATCGGCTTGTCGGTGCGGCGCGAGCTGTTCGTCGGTCGCGGGCTCGAAGAGGCGGCAACTGTGTGGAACCGGTCCGACCGAGAGGTGGAGGCGGTGCTCGAACTCGAGCTCGCATCCGACTTCGCCGACATCTTCGCGGTCAAGCGCGTGGAGGACCTCGGTGCGCCGGGCACATCCGAGGTGGCGCCGGCGCGACCGGAACGCTGGCAGGACGCACGCACCGTCGAGTTCGCGGACTACGGCTTCCCCGCGCGGACCCTCGTTCATCTCACCCCGGCGCCCGACGAAGTGGACGGCGGCGTCGCGCGCTACCGGTTGCGACTCGTGCCCGGCCAACGCTGGAAGCTCGGCGTCGCCGTGCAATGGCTTCTGAATGAGGCACCGGAGCTCGACTCTGCCGCGTTCGAGGCGGGGCTCCGCGAGGATCGACGCGAGCGGGACGCGTCACTCGCCGCCTGGTGGCGCTCGGTCCCGCGGCTGCAGGCGCCCGCCGAAGCTGCGCTCGAGCGAACCTGGGCGCAGTCGCTCGCGGACCTGGCCGCGCTCCGGCTGCGCTGGGCCGGGAGTGGGACGGTGCCGGCGGCGGGGCTGCCGTGGTTCATGACGCTGTTCGGCCGCGACGCTCTGATCACGGCGTTCCAGGAGCTGCTGCTCGGTTCTGAGGCCGCGGCCGGGGTGTTGCGCGCGCTCGCCGAGGCGCAGGCGGAGACGGATGATCCGGAGCGCGACGCCGAGCCTGGGAAGATCGTGCACGAGCTGCGGCGCGGCAAGACAGCACGGATCTGGAAAGACCGCTATTACGGCACGGTCGACGCGACGCCGCTGTTCCTCGTCCTCCTCTCGGAGCAGTGGCGTTGGAGCGGCGACGATCGGATCGTGCTCGAGCTCGAGCCCGCGGCGCGCCGCGCGCTCGACTGGATCGACGCCTTCGGCGACCGCGACGGCGACGGTTTCGTGGAGTACCTGCGCCGCGCGAGCCACGGCATCGACAACCAGAACTGGAAGGACTCCTACAACTCGATGGTCTTTCACGATGGCTCGCTCGCTCTTGCCCCGATCGCACCGGTCGAAGTGCAGGGCTACGTCTACGACGCAAAGGTGCGCATGGCAGAGCTCGCTCGCATCGTCTGGCGTGACGAGGCGACGGCGGCGCGGCTCGACGGCGAGGCGGCGGCCTTACGCGAGCGGTTCGACGCGGCGTTCTGGCTCCCGGAACACGGCTGGTATGCGCTCGGCCTCGACGCCGAAAAGCGGCCGGTCGACGCGCTCGCGTCCAACATGGGCCATCTGCTGTGGAGCGGCATCGTTCCCGCCGACCGCATTGCAGAGGTTGCCGCGAAGCTCGTCTCGGGAGCGCTTTGGTCCGGCTGGGGCGTCCGGACGCTCGCCGCCGACGAGCCCGCGTTCGACCCGCTCGAGTACCACAACGGCACCGTCTGGCCGCATGACAACTCGCTCATTGCGCTCGGCCTCGCGCAGGCCGGCCGGCGTGCGGAGGCAGAGCGCGTCGTGCGCGCGCTGCTCGACTGCGCGCCCTTCTTCGAGTACCGGCTGCCGGAGCTTTTCGCCGGAGACGAGCGGCGACACGACGAGGCGCCGGGGGTCGTGCCCACCTCAGCACGACCTCAGGCGTGGGCCGCCGGAACTCCTCTGCTCCTGCTCCGTGCACAGCTCGGGCTCGAGCCCGACCCGGTGGCCCGCGCGCTACGGGTCACAGCGGACACACAGCCGGCCTGGCTCGACGGCTTCGCGCTGGACCGCATCCCCGCCTTCGGACGACACTGGCGCGTGTCCGTGGAGAATCGAACCGCCAGCATCGAGTAGTAGTCGGAACCGCACACAGGGGCGACAGGACTTGAACCTGCAACCCCCGGTTTTGGAGACCGGTGCTCTACCAATTGAGCTACGCCCCTCGGTTGCGTCGAAAGTGTATCGGCGCCATCTACGATCGCCCTGTGCCGATGGTCGCGCTTTTCACGACGATCACGGTCGCATTTGCCTTGATTGCGGTGTGGACCGTGGCCGCCGGCCGCTACCCGATTGGGCTGGCTGCTGCAGCGCTAGCAGCCTGGATGGGGTCACTTGCCTGGTCCGCACTGAGGAGAATGCGTTCCTAGCGCGTATTCTCAATGCGTGGCAGGGGAGGAGACGCAGGCAATCTGGCTGGAGTTCAGTCGCACGCGGGACAAGTCGATCCGCGACCGGCTGATCCTCACCTATGCGCCGCTCGTCAAGTACGTCGCCGGCCGGCTTGGCTCCGGCCTGCCCGCCCATGTCGACGAAGGCGATCTGGTCTCCTACGGGCTGCTCGGCCTGATCAGCGCGATCGAGCGCTACGACCCCTCACGCGACATCAAGTTCGAGACCTACGCAATCGCCCGGATCAAAGGCGCCATCATCGACGAGCTACGTGCGCTCGACTGGGTGCCGCGCTCGGTCCGGTCGCGCGCCCGCGAGATCGAACGCGCGATCGCCGAGCTCGAGGCGAAGACCGGGCTCGCCCCGACCGACGAGCAGATCGCCGCGAAGATCGGGATCTCCGTCGACGAGCTCGAGGAATCGCTCACCGACATCTCCCGCTCCTCGATCGCGGCGCTCGACGAGCTCTGGTCGCTCTCGGGTGAAGGCGACCAGATCTCGCTGATGGACACGATCGAGGACGAGACGGGGCCGCGCCCCGAGGCGGCCCTCGACCAGACCGAGATGCGAGAGGCGCTCGCAGACGCGATCGCCCGTCTGCCCGAGCGCGAGAAGCTCGTCGTCACTCTCTACTACTACGAAGAGCTGACCCTGCGGGAGATCGGCGAGGTGCTCGGAGTCACCGAGTCGCGCGTCTCGCAGCTGCATACCAAGGCGATCCTGCGCTTGAAAGCGCGGTTGGCCGGCGCGCTCGTTCGCGGCGTCCCCGGCACGGTCTGAGCTCTAACAGAACCTGAAGGCTTCTCTCAGGCCACGCTTAGGCGCAGCGTGTGAACTGGGAGGCATGGGGCACTCCTCCCGCATCGAAGAGGCCCGCCGCCGCCTCCGGCGCGCGCAGTTCGGGATCGGCGCCTGCACGGCGGCCGGGTTCGCGCTCTTCGTCTTCGCGGCGCGGGCGGCACACCCGGGCCGGAGCGCCGCGGCGCAGACCGTCACGCAGCAGAGCTTCCCGAGCAACGACGACGAGTCCAGCAACGGGTTCGACTTCGGGTCGGGCTCGATCGGCCCGTCGGACGGGGGCTTCTCGGTTCAGAGCGGGGGGTCATGAGCTCCTTCCGGTCGATGGGGTGCGAGATCGTGCTCCCCGACGAAGCTCCCGTCGACGGCGTGAAGTCGCTCTTCGACGAGCGCGACCGCCGCTTCAGCCGTTTCATCGAGAACTCGGAGGTGAACCGCGTCAATGCCCTCCCCCTTGGCGTCGCGCTCGTCTCCGAGGACATGGCGTCGATGCTTGCTGCCGCATTCGACGCCGCCCACGCCACCGGCGGTCTGGTCACCCCGGCCGTCGGTGGCGCTCTGCTGGCCGCCGGCTACGACCGCGACTTCGCGGACTTGCCGGCCGACCGGCCCCCCGCCGAGACGGTCTCCGTGGTCCCGTCGCTGGAGACCGTCTCGCTGCGGGGGCGGATGCTCTTGCGCACCGAGCCGCTCGTCCTCGATCTGAACGGCGTCGTCAAGGGCCGGACGGTCGACGACGCGCTCGACCGGCTCGGCGCCGGCTGGGTGTCGGCCGGCGGCGATCTCGCCACGACGACTCCGGTCGAGGTCGGGCTGCCCGGCGGCGGCTCGGTCACCGTCTACAAGGGTGGCCTCGCCACGAGTAGCACCGGCATTCGCCGCTGGCGCCGCGGCGGCCTCGACCAACACCACCTGATCGATCCCGCGACCGGACGTCCCGCGCGTACCCCGTGGCGTGACGTCACCGTCGCTGCGGGCAGTTGCCTGGCGTCCGACGTGGCGGCCAAGGCGGCGCTCCTGCTCGGCGTGGCCGGGCCTTCGTGGCTCGATCGTCGCGGCCTCGCCGGGCGCTTCGTCGACAACCAGGGCGTCGTGACCGTCAACGAGAGCTGGCGCGTGGCCCTCCCGGGCAGGTTGGCGGCATGAGCCGTAGGCTCGACGGAGGCGGTTCAGGAGCGCAGGTGCCGGGGTTGCCGGCGCCGGAGCGGGAATGAGCCCTGCCGTCTGGTACTTCGCGCGCTCCGCAGGGATCGTCGCGTATCTGCTGCTGACGGGTTCGGTGCTCGTCGGCCTGCTCATGTCCGGCCGCGTCTCGCTCAGCTGGCCGCGGTTCGCAGTCGAGGAGCTGCACCGCTTCCTGGCCATCCTGACCGGGGTGTTCGTGGTGCTGCACGGAGGCTCGCTGCTCCTCGACCGCGTCGTTCCGATCTCGCTCGGCCAGCTGCTCGTCCCGTTCACGTCGCCGTACCGGCCGCTCGCAGTCGGGCTCGGGGTCACAGCCGCCGAGCTGATGGCGGCGGTCGGGGTGACGAACCTGCTTCGCGGGCGCATGCCACGCATCGTCTGGCGGCGGGTTCACTACCTGACGCTTGCTGTCTGGGCGCTCGCCTCGCTGCATGGCGTACTCGCCGGCAGCGATCGTGGCGACCCATGGTTCGCCGGCATCGTGACGGCAGCCGCGACCGCCGTCGCGCTCGCCTTCGCCGTGCGGGTGCGAAGCTCGCTCGCGGCCGCCGCAGCACCGTAGGATTCGGGGACACTCACCGCACTCAGGAGGACTCGATGCCCACCGAAGCCGGGAAGATCCGCAACGTCGCCGTCGTCGGCCACCGTGGAACTGGCAAGACCTCGCTCGTCGAGGCGATGCTCTTCCAGGCGGGAAAGACAAACCGGCTCGGGTCGATCGACGCGGGCAACACGGTTTCGGACTGGGAAGAAGACGAGCAGCGCCGCGCGATGTCGATCTCGGCCTCGCTTTGCCATTGTGAGTGGCAGGACCGCAAACTGAATCTGATCGACACGCCGGGTGACTCCGGGTTCCAGGCAGACACGGTCGCATCGCTGCGTGTCGTCGAGGGTGCGCTCCTCGTCGTCTCCGGTGTGATGGGCGTCGAGGTGAACACCTCGCGTGTGTGGGACCGCGCGGAGGAGCTCGAGCTCTCGAGGGTCGTCTTCGTGAACATGCTCGATCGCGAACGGGCCGACTTCTACCGCGTGCTCGGCTCGCTGCAGGAGCAGCTGTCGGAGCGCTGCGTCGCGATCCAGCTGCCAATCGGTTCCGAGCACGAGCTGTCAGGTGTCGTCGACCTGCTGCACAACTGCGCCTACGCCGATCCCGGCGGTGCGCGCGAGGGGGATCCGGTGGCGATCCCTGAGTCGATGGCGGCAACGGTCGAG
The DNA here is from genome assembly GCA_963836705.1 of uncultured Actinomycetes bacterium. Classification (GTDB taxonomy): domain Bacteria; phylum Actinomycetota; class Thermoleophilia; order Gaiellales; family Gaiellaceae; genus PALSA-600. The sequence goes on from CAWIKU010000002.1 coordinate 31,470, forward strand.
GAGTACCGCACGAAGCTCCTCGATGCGGTCGTCGAGACCGACGAGGCGCTGATGGAGCGGTACCTCGGCGGTGAGGAGATCCCGGCCGAGGACATCGCACACGCGTTGAAGAACGCCGTGACGCGCGACGAGATCTATCCGATCGCGTGCGGAGTGGCGACGAAGAACCTCGGCACGCACGCGCTGCTCGACCTGATCGTCGAGGGCGTCCCGAGCCCGGCGAAGAAGGGCTCGCCGATCGACACCGATGCGAACGTCGCTGCATTCGTGTTCAAGACGGTCGCCGATCCGTTTGCCGGCCGCATCTCGTGCTTCCGTGTCTACGCAGGCGAGGTCAAGGCCGACACCACCCTCGTCAACCACCGGGACCACTCGAAGGAGCGGCTCGGCTCGTTGATGCTGATGCAAGGCAAGGAGCACGAGCGGAGCGAGGGTTTCGGTGTCGGGGACATCGGCGCAGTCGCAAAGTTGAAGGACGTGCAGACGGGCGATGTGCTCGTCGACGCCGAGCACGACCTCGAGCCGCCTTCACTCGGCTTCCCGGATCCGGTGATGAGCTTCGCCGTCACGGCGAAGACGAAGGGCGACGAGGACAAGGTCGCGCAGGCGCTCCGCCGGCTCGGCGAAGAGGATCCGACCCTGCGGCTGCGCCGCGACCAGCAGACCGGGGAGGAGCTGCTTTCGGGGATGAGCCAGATCCACGTCGAAGTGGCCGTGGAGCGGGCGAAGCGCCGCTTCGGCGTCGAGATGGAGCTGCACCAGCCGCGCGTGCCGTACGTCGAGACGATCAAGTCGGAGGCGCGCGCACACGGCCGCTACAAGAAGCAGACGGGCGGCCGCGGCCAGTTCGGCGACTGTCACATCGTGATCGAGCCGCTCGAGGGCCACGTCGGGTACGAGTTCGTCGACAAGATCGTCGGCGGCGTGATCCCGAACGGCTTCCGGCCGGCGGTCGACAAGGGCATCCAAGAGGCGCTGCAACACGGGGAGCTCGCCGGGGCACCGGTCCAGGGCGTGCGTGTGACGCTCGTCGACGGCAGCTACCACAACGTCGACTCGTCGGAGATGGCCTTCAAGATCGCGGGCTCGATGGCGTTCCGCTCCGCCTACGAGAAGGCGCAGCCGACGCTGCTCGAGCCGATCATGGAGCTCGAGGTGACCGTGCCCGACGACTCGGTGGGCGCGATCAACGGCGACCTCAACTCGCGTCGCGGTCGGCTGCACGGGATGGAGCCGAAGGGCGGCCTGACGACGATCAAGGCCGAGGTGCCGATGGCCGAGGTGCTCACCTACAACCAGGCGCTCGTCTCGATGACCGGCGGCCGCGGTGACTATCACATGCAGTTCCTCCGCTACGAGGAAGTGCCGGCGCACATCGCGCAGAGGTTGATCGACGCGGCGAAGAAGGACAAGGAGGCTGTTCCCGCCTAGGGGCGTGGAGGCGCTACGCTCGCGGGCGATGACGCGCGTCACGCGGGTAACCGTCGACCGGTCGTGCGCGATCTGCGAGCGCACGCTGCTGATGGGCGAGCAGGCGATTCGCTTCTCGCCGAACGGGGGCGTTGACTACGTCGACGTCTGTCCGCTGTGTGCGGACACGGCGATCGAGTACGGCTGGGTGCGCGAAGGCTCGCCGACGTCGCCGACGGTGCCTGCCGAGCGCCGGCGGCGCAGATCGAGCTGGCTGCAGACGCTGCTCGGCACCGGGTCGCGCGACGTCGAGACCGTGGTCGCCTCCGAGCCGATCCTGCGACGGCTGTCCGAGCAGGAGCTGGCGATGGTCGAGGCGGCGGATCTCTTCAACGCCTCGCAGTACCGGCGCACGGTCGGCGGCATCAGCAAGTCGCTCGGTGAGCCCCGCGTCTCGGTAGTCACGCTCTCGGGTGTGAACGCCGAGGTGGTCGTGACGGTTGCGTGGGACATCAGCTGGTACCAGTACCGCGTCTCGCCGGAGTCCGATAATCCGGTCCGCCTCGAAGGGCGAGGCCACGACCCCGAGCAGCTCGAGGGCCCGTTCAAGGGCTGGAACGCCCACATGGGTGAAGACGGCCGGGTCGTCCCGGACATCGCCCGGGTGTAGCCGGGACTGGCGTTCGCCGCGCTCGTTCGTATAGTGAGACGGTGATCTATTGCGTGATTCCTCGCGAGCTCGAGGGCGAGCTCTTCGACAAGATGGTCGCCTACTACCGTGAGAACGACAACGTGACGGTGATCGTCGACCGCCGCGACGGCCCCGATCGCCGCGCGGGACAGCAGGATGGCTCGTTCCGCGAGCAGCGTGTCACCAGAGACCGCCGCCGAACCCGCGCCGCAGGCACCTTCCTGGACACGGACGCCGCGGACGGGTAGCGCGGGCCGCTGCGCGACCCGCTGAGTCTGACTCGTGTCAGACACGAGTCTGACTCGACCGGTCGCCCGCGCGGCCCCAAAGTACGGCGGTTTGCAGCGGCTTTGCGCCTCGCACGTCTGACGTGACCGCTCGTGGATCCGCGGCCGCCCGGTCGGGCGAGGCCCCCGCAGAGCGGACGTGGCTACGATCGCCGCATGGCGACTGCAACCTTCGAATCGTTGAATCCGTCCACAGGCGAGCTGATCGAGTCGTTCCCGCGCTCGACCAAGGCAGACGTCGACCGCGCTGTCGACGCCGCGCGCGAGGCGTGGGAGAGCTGGCGCCTCGTGCCGGCTCCCGAGCGCGGCAACATCCTCTTCCGCTTCGCGCAGGTGCTCGAACAGCACAAGCCCGAGCTCTCCGACCTGATGACGCGCGAGATGGGCAAGGTCAAGGCCGAGGCCGGGGGAGACGTCCAGGAAGCGATCGACATGAGCTACTACATGGGCGGCGAAGGCCGGCGGCTGTTCGGTCACACGACCCCGTCCGAGCTGCGCGACAAGTTCATGATGAGCGTGCGGATGCCGGTCGGCGTCGTCGGCGCGATCACGCCGTGGAACTTCCCGATCGCGATTCCCGCGTGGAAGCTCTGCCCGGCGCTCGTCTGTGGCAACACCGTCGTGCTGAAGCCGGCCGAGGACACGCCGAAGCTCGCGCAACGGTTCGTCGAGTTGCTCCGGGAAGCGGGTCTGCCGGAGAACGTCGTTCAGATCGTGCACGGCTTCGGCGAAGAGGCAGGCGACGCGCTCGTCCGTCACCGCGACGTCCCGATCATCACGTTCACCGGCTCGCGCGAGACCGGGGTGCTCGTGACGAAGAACGCCGCCGATCAGCTGAAGCACGTTCACCTCGAGCTCGGCGGAAAGAACGCGATCATCGTCATGGACGACGCCGACATCGACCTCGCGGTCGACGGCATCGTCTGGTCGGCGTTCGGCACCGCCGGTCAGCGCTGCACCGCAGCTTCCCGCGTGATCGTGCATCGTGGCGCCTACGAGGCGCTGAAGTCGAAGCTCGTCGCGCGGGCCGAGAAGCTCCGCATCGGTGCCCCCTGGGAGGACGACACCGACATCGGGCCGGTGATCAACGAGACGGCGGTCGAGAAGATCCACTCGTACACGGAGATCGGCAAGGGCGAAGGCGCGACGCTCCTCACCGGCGGTGAGCGCGTCGAAGGCCACGGCTTCTACTACCGCCCGACGGTGTTCGCTGACGTCGAGCCGCAGATGCGGATCGCACAGGAGGAGATCTTCGGCCCGACGACGGCGCTGATTCCGGTCGACTCTTTCGAGGCTGCGGTTCGCGCGGTCAACAGTGTCGAGTACGGCCTCTCGTCGTCGATCTTCACGCGTGACGTCAACAAGGCGTTCAAGGCGATGCGCGACATCCAGACCGGGATCACGTACATCAACGCCGGCACCACGGGTGCCGAAGTGCATCTGCCGTTCGGCGGCATGAAGCAGACCGGCAACGGCCATCGGGAAGCGGGTCAGGCTGCGCTGGACGTCTTCACCGAGTGGAAGTCGATCTACGTCGACTACAGCGGCAAGCTGCAGCGCGCGCAGATCGACAACGTCGACACCGCGACCCAATAGCGGTCAAGCTCTTCACCGACGGCGGCGCGCGCGGCAACCCGGGCCCCGCGGCCTACGGCTTTGTGCTCGAAGCCGACGACGGCACGGTGCTCGCGGCCGAGGGCGAGGCGATCGGGGTCGCGACCAACAATGTCGCGGAGTACAGCGGGCTGATCGCCGGCCTGCAGCGGGCGATCGAGCTGGACCTGCCGGCGATCGAGGTCGTCTCGGACTCGGAGCTGATGGTCAAGCAGATGCGCGGCGAGTACCGCGTCAAGAACGAGGCGCTGCGGGGGCTCTTCGTCGAGGCGACCCAGCTTGCGCGACAGCTTCGCGATGTCGAGTATCGCCACGTGAAGCGGGCCGACAACGAGCTCGCCGATCGCCTCGTCAACGAGGCACTCGACGCGATCACATGACTGTCACCCATCCCTTCGGGCGGGCGATCGAGGCACACGACGAGGCCGCAGCGCTCGCCACGCTCGCCGACGACGTCGTCTTCCGCAGCCCGGCGGTTTACAAGCCGTACGAGGGTCGCGAGCAGGTCGAGCAGCTCCTCCGCCTCGTCACCACCGTGTTCGAGAACTTCCGCTACACGAACGAGTGGCGCGACGGCCGAACGACGATCCTCTTCTTCGAGGCCAACGTCGGCAACCGCGAGCTGCAGGGCATCGACATCCTCGAGGAAAACGAGGACGGGAAGATCGTCGCGTTCACGGTCATGATCAGGCCGCTTTCGGGTCTGCAGGCCGTCTCGGCGACCATGGCCGAGCGTCTAGGCCTCGGGTAGCGCGGCTATACTGGCGCCGTTTTGCGGATGTAGCTCAGTTGGCTAGAGCGTCTGCTTGCCATGCAGAAGGTCGTGGGTTCGAGTCCCATCATCCGCTTAGAAAAGCCCCGCTAGACGGGGCTTTTTGTTGCCCGAACGTCGAACACCGGCACGGTCAAGGCGTCGCTAGTGCCCAACGCTGCCCATTGAAGGGCCCGGTCGTACAGCTTTCGCTGCGCCGGCGCGAGCCGGTCGCGGCGCTTCGTCGCCTGCGCATACGCGCGAAGCGCGAACCGCGGGTCCTCGTGGCCGAGCTTGCCACGCCGTCTTGGTCACGGGTGCATTCTCAGTGCTCCTCCAAGAGAAGGAGAAGGTCGACGGTTGAGCCCGAGAGGGTTTCGCCGACGGGTCGCTCAACACTCGGAGCGCGGCTGATCCAGGGGAAGCGTGAGGCGGGCCGCATCTGGACCCACCTCACGCCGGCGTCTTTTAGGAACCGTGACACGACCGGCGACGACCTCGCACCGTCGAGGATCCTGTTCACCTGTAAGGGGCGCACCCGCCAGTCAGCAGGTCCGCCCCTGGTATCGCTGCTCTACGGGTCTTGCAGGTACGGCACGAGGACGTCGCAGAAGACGCTGAAGCCGCTCAGGAGATCGGGATGTGGCCCATGTAGCCCGGACAACGTCTCGGAGATGAAGTCACCCACCGGGTTGTTTGGATCCCCGGTGTACTCGTAGACATCGACGAAGGTGACAATCCCCGCATCACGAGTCAACGGCGGACCATGGGTGATCGACAACTTCTCGAACAGACCCCCGTCGGTAGTCATGATCGTGACCGTCTTCGCCTGCTCGTCGATCACCGGCGGCGACGTTTGCTTGGACGGGCCCATGAAGGAGAGCGTGGCTGACTTTCCATTGTCGGCCGTGAAGACAGCGAAGAAAGTGCCGCTCTTGAAGTACGTGCCGTTGCCCGTATCGCGGACGACCGACGTGCCGTGAACGGCGGTCGTTCCCGAGAAGCCGCAGACGTTGTCGGGGAACGCGTCCGAGAACTGCTCGACCTGCGTCGATCCCGCTGCGAGACTCGTCGCCGCGGTGATGCACGCCAGCACCGTCGCGATGGCTAGCGGTAGAAGCTTCCTTCGCAACGCGACCAGAAGCGCCCCAACCGGCATACGTAGCGTTCGCATTCGATCTCCTCTCCGCGCCGACGCGCTGACCACGGATGGATCGCCGCCGGCCGCTCGTGGCTTGTCACAGAACATGTCGCCGCCGATACTCCCGCTATGCAGCTAGACCCTCGCTAGCGCGCTGCTAGCGCGCGGCTAGGGAGGAGTTGGGAGGAGGCAGGGACGCTGAGCATTCGAATCTCGATGACGGACCGTCTCGCCATCGAGGCGAACGGCACAAGGCTGGACGAGCAGCGCTTCCCGGGCCGCCAGGGTAGGATCCTGTTCGGATACCTCGCGGTCCAGCACGGACGGTCTGTCCCTCGGGATGAGCTGGCCGAGTTGTTATGGGGCGAGGACCTTCCGGCGACGTGGGAGACGGCGCTCAGGGTGCTGACGACGAAGCTGCGCGCGCTGCTCGAGGAGTGCGGCATTGACGGCTCGAGCATGCTGAGGAGCGCCTTCGGCTGCTATCAGCTCAACTTGCCCGCCGACGCCTGGATCGATGTCGACGCGGCGTCGAGCGCGGTCGAGCGGGGAGAGGCGGCACTCGCCGCGGAGGATCTCGACGAGGCTCGGGCGCAGGCCTTGACGGGAGCCGAGCTTGCTCGGCGGGCGTTTCTGCCCGGCGAGGACGGACGGTGGGTCGAGGATCAACGGCGCGACCTCCGCGACGTCCTCGTGCGTGCGCTCGAATGCCTACGCGATGCAGCGCTTGCTGAGGGGGAGCTCGGGAACGCAGTCCGATGTGCGGCCGAGATCACCGAGCTCGAGCCTTTCCGCGAGACCAGCTACCGCGCGCTGATGCAGGTGCATGTCGCCGCCGGCAACCCGGCCGAGGCACTCCGCGTGTACGAGCGCTGCCGGCGCTTCCTCGCCGACGAGCTCGGCGCATACCCTTCGCCGGAGTCGGAGGCCGTCTATCTCGAGATCCTCCGCAGCTCGCCCGGTAGCTCGGACTCCGAGATCAAGGGCCTCGCACCTGACGGTCGCCTCACTGAGTCGCCGCCGACGAACGACGAGCCGCCCCGGAGAGGTCGCGGCAAGGTCGCGCCCGTCATCGCCGGCGCCTTGCTCGTCGGCGGCAAGTGCGACGACTGCGGAGCGACCCTGCCCCAGTACTCCAAGTTCTGCCAGGAGTGCGGACATGCCGTCGAGGCGACCCCGTCCCCGTCGACCTACACGCCCGGTCATCTGCGTGACCAGATTCTCGCGATCCGCAGCGCAATCGCAGGCGAGCGGAAACAGGTGAGCGTCCTCTTCTGCGACATCGTCCACTCGCCCGAGCTGGCGGCGCAGGCTGGCCCGGAGGAATATCACCGGGTCGTCGATCGCTTCTTCGCACTCGCCCTCTCCGAGGTCCACCGCTACGAGGGCATGGTCAACCAGTTCCTGGGCGACGGCTTCATGGCCCTCTTCGGCGCCCCAATCGCCCACGAGGACCACGCACGCCGCGCCGCGCTTGCCGCACTCGCGGTCAAGGAGCGATCCGAGATCGACGTCCGGATCGGGATCAACTCCGGTTCGGTCATCGTGGGCGCCATCGGCGACGACCTTCGGATGGATTACACCGCCTCCGGCGACACGACTGTGCTTGCAGCTCGTCTGCATGGGGCGGCTCGCCCCGGAGATGTGCTGGTGAGTACCGCGACCGCGGCCTACCTGCGTGGTTACTTCGATCTTCAGAAGACAGAGCCGGTGGCGGTCGACGAGCGCACAGTCCACACGTTGCGCGTCATCGGGCGCGGCTCGCGCACGTCCCCGATCGACGAGGCACACCAGCAGCTCACTCCCTTCTCGGGACGAGATGAGGAGCTCGAGTCGCTGCGGGAGGCCCTTCGCTCCGCGGCCGCGCAGGGACAGGTCATCGGCGTTTCCGGCGATCCCGGCCTCGGCAAGTCGCGGCTGACCTACGAGCTGCAGCGCGCGGCGGAGGCGGGCACGGTCGCGCTTCAAGGTCGTTGCTTGCCGTTCGGGACCGCAGTTCCCTATCTCCCGATCCTCGATCTGGTGCGGCAAGCGTGCGGGATCGCGCCGGACGACGACCATGAGAGCGTTGCCGCGAAGATCGGCACGACGCTCGAGGAGTTGCGGATAGACCCGGATTTCGGTCCGTACCTCCATCACGCGCTGGACGTCACCTCCGGCGATGCTCAGCTCCTCGCGCTCGATACGGCCACGATCAAGGGCCGAACGTTCGAGGCTCTGCGCAAGCTGTTGCTCGCTAAGGCCAGTCGATCGCTGCTACTGGTCATCGAAGACGCGCAATGGATCGACCGCACGTCAGAGGAGTTCCTGACCGAGATGGTCGACGAGCTGCCGTCCGTCCCGGTTCTCCTGCTGGCGACCTACCGCCCTGGTTACAACCCCCCATGGCTCGGCAAGTCGTACGTAACCCAGATCGCCCTCCGGCCCCTCTCAAGGGCGGCCGGCGAACGCATCGTCGCAGCAATCCTCGGCGATACGAACGATGCGAGCGCGAGGATCGTCGGTCGGGGCGAGGGAAACCCTTTCTTCCTCGAGGAACTCGCTCGAGCCGCACGACAAAACGCCGACAGCCACTCTGATGGCTCAGTCCCGACGACCGTGCAGGACGTCCTGGCCGCACGAATCGACCAGCTCGACGCCAGAGACAAGAGCGCCGTCCAAGTTGCATCCGTGCTCGGGCGCGAGTTCTCGCTCGACGTGGTCGAGAGAGTCTGGGACGGCGACGGACCGCTCCTCCTAGCCCTGGACGAGCTCAAGCGGCGCGAGTTCTTGCATGAACAGCACGGAGGGACCGAGCGGACGTTCGTGTTCAAGCACGCGCTGACCCGCGACGTTGCCTACGACGGCCTACTGGAAGAGCGTCGCCGGTCTCTCCACGCGCGCGCCGGCGCAGCGGTCGAGCGCTCCTATGCGGGCAGGCTCCACGAGAAGTACGAGCTCCTCGCGTTCCACTATTCCCGGAGCTCCGAGCGGGAACGCGCCGCTGATTACCTCGAGCTCGCCAATCGCAAGGCCTCGGCTCAGCATGCGATGGAGGAGGCGCTCGGCTACTTCTACGAGGCGCTCGCGATCCTCGAGGACCTACCCGACTCCGAGGACAACCGCAGGCGCAGGCTCACACTCGTCCTCGACCAGACAAGTGGATTCCACTACCTCCATCGCCACGTGGAGTACCACGAGCTCCTTCTCCGCCACGAGCCGCTTGCGCTGGAGCAGAGCGATCCCGGCCTCGTCGGGGCGTTCTACCAACGCCTGGCGCATCGCCAATCCGTCTTCGGCGAGGACAGGCAGGCGATAGAGACCGCGAGCCGGGCACTCGAGCTCTGCGAGCGGTCAGGCAACCATGAGCACGCGGCACTCGCATACAACCATTTGCAATGGGCGCACATGATGCTCGGCGACTACGGGCGCGCCCACCGTTACGCTGAGCTGGCGCTCGAGCACCTCGCCGTCAGCTTCGAGCCGATGGCGTACATGTACACACAAGCCGGCTTCGCACTCACCTACATGATGGCGGGGCGCTGGGAAGCCGCGCTGCGCGAGGTCGACGAAGCTGTGGCGACAGGCGCGGAGCGTTCCGACTCCGGCATCGTCTCGTTCTGCAACGCGATCGGCGCACTGGTCTGCGTCGAAAAACGGGACTGGGCGACCGCGATCAACTACGGCACCGCCGCGAAGGAGACGGCCCCGACCGTGTACTTCCGCGGTTTCGCCTTCGGCTTCTCGGCGCCGGCGCTCTGTCACACGGGGGCTCTTGATGAGGGCCTACCTATCCTCGAGCAAATCGTCCCGATGGCCAAGGCGGCACGCCATGAGTTGGCGTGGGCCTTCCTCGCGCCGCGGTTGGCCGACGCGTACCTGACCGGCGGCGACTACGTGCGGGCGCACCAGCTGCTCTTGGAGATCCACGCCGCGGCAGCGAGACGCGAGACGAACTTCTTCCTCGGCGCCAGCGGACGGGGCCTCGGAGAGGTGGCTCTGGCTCAGGGCGACGCCGAGGAGGCGGTACGCCGGCTCGAGGCAGCGATCGAGACGTTGAGAGCGAGCGGCTCCGAGAACGAACTCGGACTCGCGTTAGGAGCACTGGGCCGCGCCAAACGGCTCCTGGGTAACGACGTAGAGGCCACGGCGAGCGCGAAGGAGGCGCTCGCCATCCTCGATCGCCTTGGCACGCTCGAGGAGCCAGATCGTTTGCGGTACGAGCTCGCGGCTGAACCGGTCTGACGGACATGAAGGCCATTTGAGGCCCTGACCGACGAACGCTGTCGACGCCTGACCCCCAACAGGACCGGCTGGGTCCGGCACTGAGTTCTCCGAGGCAGAAACTCGGGGCGCTCTCGGCTGCAGAGCGGTCCCGCGCAAGCTCCGTCAGTCGACGGGGCCGCGTGAAGGCGCTGAACGTGCCGCAATCCGTTTAGCGGTGCGGGTTTGCGGCATGATGGGACTCGATGCACAACCCGTTTGCCATGCAGAAGGTCGTGGGTTCGAGTCCCATCATCCGCTTGTTGTTGACCTTTTTCGGACGGACGGTGCGGGCCGTGAGGCTCGCGGCGACCGACCAACGCATTCCTAGGCCGCTCAGGTGGCTGGCGGCGCTGGGACTCCTGCCGATCCCTGGTCCGGTGGACGAGGCCGTGCTCCTGCTCGTCGCGATCCCGCTCGGCCTGTTCTACCGTCGGCCGCTCAGGGAAGCCTGGGAACAGGCGGGCAAAGACTCACCCGCATAGAGGTCATGCCGCCGCGGGCGGCGCCGAAGTCAGAAGTCTTCGGGGCCGCCCGCGAGGCTCGATCCGACGTTACGGAGCGGACTTCGTAGCCGCGACGCACTTCGCAAACGCGTTGTGGCCGGGGCCGTACTTGGTGGCGAAGCCGGCAGGGTCGGCCTTCCGAGCGACCTTGCACGACTTCGCGGCGCTGACCACGGCTTTCACCTGGTCGTTCACCGAGTTCGAGACTGCTTTCGAAACGCACTTGCCGAAGGCGTTCGCGGAAGTGCCCTTACCCTGCGACGAGTTGCCGCCGTAGAACTGGTCGAACGTCTTCCCGCCATGGGTGGTCGCGAAGCTCGGGTCAGCCTGCTCCTTCTTGCAGGTCGTCGCCGCGTTCGTGACCGCCGCGCGTGCGCTGCTCAAGGTCGAGCTGACGCACTTCCCGAAGGCGTTCGCCTTCGCAGCGTTGCTCGCATACGTCTGGGCGAACATGGTGGTGCCAAGGGTCTTCAGCGCCAGCTTGCACGTCTGGTTCGCGGTCGACGGCGCTGTCGGAGCCGTTCCGTCGGCCATCGCTGCCACCGGAGCCGCGAGGGCGATCAGCAGAGCCATGAGAATCAATTTGCGCATGAACAGAACCTCTTTTGGTTGGGAACGAGCGTTCAATCCCATCGTCCCCGGCGAGGTCAACCGAGCACCCCGATCGTGTAAGCGGAACGTAAAAGGAGGCGACGTCGCGATCACCCGCCCGCGGCGCCAAGGGTCTTGACGTCGCGCTCGCCCTCCTTGAAGCTCCTGCTGTCCGGCGTTGACAAACAGAAAAGGGGTCTTGGAGTGGAGCCTGGGAAACAGACGTACCTGACGCTTGCCGGTCTCTTCGTCCTGGCGGTCGTCCTGTTCACGATCAGCGGCATCGACCGTTTCAAGAACGGCCACGGCCTCGACGGCGTGATCGGCGGAATCGGCTGGTTCGGCGGCCTGCTGACGATGCTCGTGTTCTTGATCTTGGCGGTTCGCACGATCGTGCTCGCGCGTCGCAATCGCACGCCAAGCGGCATCGCTGCCTGAGCAGCGGCGGGGAGCGCGCAGACAAGCACCCCCGAGCTTGTCTGCGCGTTTACCTCGCTTTCGCTGCGTGCTCGGCACGCACTGCTTCGTCCTCGTGCTGCAGGTCTTCGAACTTCGTCGTCGTCGAGGCACGGCTCTCGCGTTCACGAGCCGCGGCTTCTCTCGCCCGCCGCTCCTCGAGGCGCGGGTCGGCGACCGTACCTGGGCTCGTCAGGTCGCTGGGGACGATCTCCTCGACCGGTGCGGTGGCGGCTGCGACCCGCTCGGCGACACCCCTGGAGGGTGTTCTCGCCGGTGGCTCGGGTGTGTGGCCGTGGGCCGCCGCGACCGGCTGGCGAGCGCGGCGCCGTTGCCAGACGCGGTAGACGGCGTACACGACGCTCAGGAGGGCGAGCCAGCGAGCAACGGTCAGCATGCCGTCACCCTTTCCCATCGGGCGACAACCAAACCTCCCAGGTTCAGCGCAGCCGGAAGAGGTCGCCCGAGCCCACCGACAGCAGGTACAGCTCGCCCGCCGAGTCCTGTCCGAACGACGACAGCCCCTGCACCGTGAACGGCTCCAGACGGAGGCCTGTCGCACGGCCGTTGACGATTCTGAGGCTCCAGACCTTCCCCGAGCAGTAGTCGCCATAGAAGTAGCGGCCGGTTGCGGCAGTCACCTTCGTGCCGCGGTACACGTAGCCGCCCGTCACGGAGCAGCCGCCGCTGGCGTGTGAGTACTCGGCGACCGGGGCGTGGTAGGTCCCGTTCCCCAGCAGTTGCGTCGACGAGTCGAACGTGTGCGTCGCCTCGAAGTGGTTCCAGCCGAAGTTGGCGAGACCGGCGCCGCGGCGCAGGTAGTCGATCTCTTCCCACTGATCCTGGCCGACGTCACCGATGTACAGATCGCCGTTCTTGCGGTCGAACGAAAACCGCCAGGGATTCCGTAGCCCGAACGCGACCAGCTTCCACCGCGGCTTCGCGGCGTTGATGTCGAGGCGCATGATCTTCGCGAACGGCCGGTTCAAATTCTGACCGTTGTGCTGCGGATCGCCACCGCCGCCTCCGTCGCCGTTCCCCCAGTAGAGCCAGCCGTCGGGCCCGAACTGCAGCTGCCCGCCGTTGTGGTTCGAGGCGAAATCCTTGACGAACAGCAGTTGGCGCGCAGACGACGGAATCGCGGTGACGCCGTTCGAGCGGTACCCCACGACGTGCGTGTCACCGTTCCGGTCCGTGTAGTCGACGTAGAAGCGATGTGTCTTCGCGTAGTCGGGATCGAACGCGATCGACAGGAGACCTTGCTCCCCGCCGCTGAGCACGATCGGCTTGATGTCGAGAAACGGCGTGCTGCGGATGTGGCCGGCTTCCAAGACGACGATCTGGCCGGCCTGCTGCACGACGTACAACCGGCCGGGCTCACCCGGGGCGCTCGTCGCGTACACCGGCGCGTCGAAATGCGCCACCCGGACGATCCCGAGCCCGCCTGCCCGCGCCGATGCCGAGCCCGCGCACATCAGGACGGCCAAAGCCGCCAATGCGCTGTATCGCCGAACGCTCACCCCGTAGGAGAGTCTCGCAGCCCAGCCGGACTACTCGTCGGCGGGCGCCGAGAGGTAGTTCGCGTGCAGCACCTGTAGCGCCTCCGCCAGATCCGGCGACATCAGCGCGCTTTTGTGGAGATAGCCGGCCGCGCCCGCCTCGGCGGCGCGGCCGATGTCGTCGTACTCGTCCGAGCCCGTGTAGATGACGACGTGCTGACCGGAGTCGCGTTCGTGGATCGCGCGCGTCGCGTCGATGCCGCTCTGTCCGGGTAGCCCGATGTCCATCAGCACCACATCGGGTGATTCCCGTTCGACGAGCCGCACCGCCTCTTCACCGTCCACAGCCCGACCGACGACGATGAAGCGGCCGTCACGGTCGAGCATGTCCGCGACGAGCGCCGCAAGCTGCTCATCGTCCTCGCAGATCACGATGCGGAGGGGCGTCTCCAGCACAAGGCGAGGAGCCTGACACATGGACACCTAGGATGCGTCAGTGATCATCGACGGCCACAACGACCTCGTCCTCCATCGCTGGCGTGGCGAGCCGACCGATCATCTCGACCTCGATGCCGCCCTCGCGGCGGGGTTCTCGGGTGGTTTCTTCGCGCTCTACGTGCCGTCGCCGAGGCCGCCTGATCCGACAGAGGTCCCGTACGCGATTCCGCTCCCCGATCCGATCCCGCACGAGGAGGCCGCCCGGGTCGCCGACGAGCTCTTCGCGGCGCTCTGCGACCTGCCGGTGACGCGAGCGACATCCAGCGCCGACTTCCAGGAGGGCCGTGTGACCGCGATCGTCCACCTGGAGGGCGCCGAGCCGATCGCGCCCGATCTCTCGAACCTGGAGTGGTGGTACGAGCGTGGTCTCCGGTCGATCGGTCTCACCTGGTCACGTCAGAACCAGTTCGCAGAAGGGGTGCCATTCCAGTTTCCGTCGACGTCCGACACCGGAGGGGGATTGACCGCCGCCGGGCGCGAGCTCGTGCGTGCCTGCAACCGCCTCGGCATCCTGGTCGACCTCTCGCATCTGAACTGGCAAGGGTTCTGGGACGTCGCAGGTCTGTCGGACGCGCCGCTCGTCGCGAGCCATTCCAACGCGCACGCGCTCTGTCCGGCGTCTCGCAATCTCGTCGACGAGCAGCTCGACGCGATCGCCGTCTCCGGCGGCGTCGTCGGCGTCAACTTCGCCGTCACGTTCCTGCGCGAAGACGGCCATGAGCGGCGCGACACGCCGATCACGGAGATCGTTCGGCACGTCGACTACCTCGCCGAACGGATGGGGATCGACCATGTCGCGCTCGGCTCCGACTTCGACGGCGCCGTCATCCCCGACGAGCTCGGCAGCGCCGCCGGCCTGCCCAAGCTCGTCGCCGCGCTGCATGAGTCCGGCCACGACGACGAGGCCGTGGCGAAGATCACGCATCGCAACTGGCTGCGCGTGCTCGACGCTACCTGGAATTGATGCGCGCGAAGAAGCCGCGCGCCTGCATCGTCATCACCAGCGCGCCGTCCTGATTGAAGACCTCGCTGGTCGTGAAGATCGTGCCGCGGCTCGGGTTCGTCGACGACGGCTGGGCGTCGGTCACCGTGACCCGGCCGGTCAGCCGGTCCCCGGGCCGCACCGGCGCTGTCCAGCGCAGCTGCTCGATCCCGGGTGAGCCCATCGACGCCGCGTCGAGCAGGATGCCGCGCACGAAGAGGCCCATGAACAGTGCCGCAGTGTGCCAACCACTCGCGACCAGCCCGCCGAACGGCCCGTCCACCGCCGCGGCCGGATCGACGTGGAACGGCTGTGGGTCGTAGTCCTGCGCGAACTCGATGATCTCGCGCTCCGTCACGTCGACGAAGCCGAGCTCGGTCACGTCGCCCACGGCGAAGTCCTCCCAGTAGCGCATCGGCCCTGAACCTACCGATAGCTTCCTGGGGTGCGCACGCGCCCGCTCGGCCCCCTAAAGGCCTCCGTCGTCGGACTCGGCTGCAACAACTTCGGCCGGCGCATCGACGAGGCGGCGTCCCGCCTCGTGCTCGACGCCGCACTGCACGTTGGCGTCACTTTCATCGACACGGCCGATGTCTACGGCGATCGTGGCGGGAGCGAGACGATCATCGGCAACGTGCTCAAGGACCGCCGCGACCAGGTCGTGCTCGCGACGAAGTTCGGGAGCGACATGGGCGACGGCGCCGGTCGGCGCGGCTCCCGCGACTACATCCGCCGGGCGCTCGAAGCGTCGCTGCGCCGGCTGCAGACCGATGTGATCGACCTCTACCAGCACCACCGCCCGGATCCCGAGACGCCGCTCGAGGAGACCTTCGGCGCGCTCGAGGAGCTCGTCGCCGAGGGCCGAATCCGCGCCTACGGCACGTCGAACTACGAGCCCGAGCTGCTGCGCCGCGCCAAGGCCGTCGCGGGCCAGGGTTACGTCTCGGAACAGAGCGAGTACTCGTGGCTCGAGCGCGGGGCGGAGGCGGAGCTGCTGCCGACGTGCCACGACCTCCATCTCGGTTTCATCCCGTACTTCCCGCTCGCCTCGGGCCTGCTCACCGGAAAGGTGTCGGCCGATGCACCGCCGGCGCCGGGCACGCGCCTCCACAGCCGCACGATCGAGCAGGACCGCCTCGACCAGGTCGAGCGGCTGCGCGCCTGGGCCGACGCGCACGGCGTCACGCTGCTCGACGTCGCCGTCGGCGGCCTGGCAGCTGTGCACCCGGTCGCTTCCGTGATCGCCGGCGCGACGAAGCCGGAGCAGGTGCGGGCGAACGCGGCCGCCGGGTCGTGGATCCCGACGGCCGACGAGCTCGCCGACCTGCGCGCCATTTAGTCCAGCTTCGCGACCACGTGCTTGATCTGCGTGTACTCCTCCATCGAGTACGCCGACATGTCCTTGCCGTAGCCGGAGCTCTTGTAGCCCCCGTGCGGCATCTCGGACGCGATCGGAACGAGGTGGTCGTTGATCCAGACGCAGCCGAACTGGAGTTTTCGTGCAGCGCTGAGCGCGCGGCCGATGTCGCGCGTCCAGACGGAGGCGGCGAGACCGTACTGCACGCCGTTCGCCCACTCGATCGCCTGGGCGTCGTCGGCGAACTTCTGCACCGTGACGACGGGGCCGAACACCTCGTTCTGAACGATCTCGTCGTCCTGTGCGACATCCGTGACGACCGTCGGAGTGACGAACCAACCGCGGTTCCCCTGCGACTGGCCGCCGGTCAGGACCGTCGCGCCCTTCGCCCGTTCCAGGAAACCGAAGATGCGCTCCTGCTGGTCGGCTGAGATGACAGGACCCATCTCGATCTCCTCGCTCGACGCCGGATCGCCGACGTTCAGCGACTCGACCGCCGGAACGAGCGCCTCGAGCAGCGCGTCGTAGATCTTCGGGCCGGCGATCACGCGCGAGCCGGCCGTGCAGTCCTGGCCGGAGTTCGCATACCCGGCGATCTTGATCCCTTCGGCCACCGCCTCGGGGTCGGCGTCGTCGAATACGACCATCGGCGCCTTGCCGCCGAGCTCGAGGTGCACGCGCTTGAGGGTGTCGGCCGCGTTCTTCGCGATCAGCTTGCCGGTGGAGACGTCGCCGGTGAGCGAGACGAGGCCGATCGCGGGATGGGAGACGAGCCGCGCGCCGGTCGGGACACCGTCGCCGGTCACGGCCTGCAGCACGCCGTCGGGGATCGCGTCCTTCGCCAGTTCCAGGAAGCGAAGCAGCGACAGGGGCGTCTGCTCCGCCGGCTTCAGGATCTGCACGTTGCCGGCCGCGAGTGCCGGTCCCATCTTCCAGACCGCCATCATCAACGGGTAGTTCCACGGGCAGATGCCGGCGACGATCCCGATCGGCTCGCGGCGGACCATCGAGGTGTAGCCCTTGATGTACTCGCCCGTGCTCTTGCCCTCGAGGTTGCGCGCCGCGCCGGCGAAGAAGCGAAGGTTGTCGGCCGCGAACGGCATTTCCTCCCGCGCCAGCGAGATCGGCTTGCCGACGTTCCGCGACTCGATCTGCGCGAGCTCCTCGGCGTTGTCCGAGATCACGTCGGCGAGCTTCAACAGCAGCTCGGAGCGCTCGCCCGGCGTGGCGTCGAGCCACTCCGGCAACGCGTTCTGGGCCCGCTCCACAGCGACATCGACCTCGTCGGCGGACATGTTCGGGATGCTGGCGATCGACTCGCCGGTCGCCGGATTCACGACTTCGAGGGTCGCATCGGCTGTTGCTGTCATCGGTGGCCTCCTAGCTCGTTGATCACTCGGTACGCAGGATCCCGCTCTCGCGGGTGAGTCGCTGAGCGAGCGCAACCGGCACGATCGTCACAGCGAGGATAAGGAAGACGATGACGTTGACCTGGGGGAGCTGCTGGCCGAGGCGGATCTGGCCGAAGATCCAGATCGGCAGCGTGTTGTTGGCCCCGGCGGTGAACGTCGTGACGATCACCTCGTCGAACGAGAGCGCGAAGGCGAGCAGCCCGCCGGAGATGAGCGCCGTCGAGATCGTCGGGAACGTGACGTAGCGGAACGTCTGGATCCCGTCGGCCCCCAGGTCCATCGACGCCTCCGTCAGCGAGCCGGGGACGCGCCGAAGCCGCGCGATCACGTTGTTGTAGACGACCACGACGCAGAAGGTCGCGTGGCCGATCACCACCGTCCAGAGACCGAAGTTGAACTTCCAGAACGTGAAGTACGAGTTGAGCGCCATGCCCGTGATGATCCCCGGCAGCGCGATCGGCAGCACCAGCAGGAACGAGATCCCGTCGCGCCCGAAGAACTTGAAGCGGTGGACGCCGAACGCCGCCGCCGAGCCGAGCACCAGGGCGATCACCGTTGCGAGCGCCGCCGCCTTCAGCGAGAGCCAGAGCGCCTGCTGCATGTCGGGGTTGTGGATCGCCGGTGCGAACCACTTCGTCGTGAACCCGGGGATCGGCCAGCTCTGCACGTTCGAGGAGTTGAACGCGTATAGGCAGATGATGCCGATCGGGATGTAGAGAAACGCGAGCACCAAGGCGACCCAGGCGCCGAGTGCGATCTTCCCGCCGCGCGTCGTCATAGCGCCTCGAACGCGCCGAGCCGACGCGCGATCATCAGGTAGACGCCCATCACGACGACCGGCACGACTGCGAACGCCGCGGCGAACGGCAGGTTGGACGACTGGTTGACCGAGTCATAGACGACGTTGCCGATGAACTGCGACGAAGCGCCGCCGACCAGCACCGGCGTGATGTAGTCGCCCAGGGTCAGCGAGAACGTGAAGATCGAGCCGGCGACGATGCCGGGCAGCGCCAGCGGCAGGATCACCGTGCGGAGCGTACGGAAGCCCTTGGCGCCGAGATCACGGGACGCCTCGATGTACGAGTTGGGGATCCGCTCCAGCGACGCGTAGACCGGCAGGATCATGAACGGCAGCCAGATGTACGAGAAGACGATCCACATCGCCGTGTTCGTGTACGCGATGTTCGCCGGGGGCAGCCCAAGCTTGTGCAGCCACCAGTTGAGGAGCCCGTCGGAGTTGAGGATCAGGCGCCACGCATAGACGCGCGCCAGGTACGAGGCCCAGAGCGGCAGCAGCACGAGCACGAACAGCAGAGCCCGTGTGCGACCGCCGGCGACCCGCGCCATGAAGTAGGCGAACGGGAAGGCGATGATCGCGTCGGTGATCGTCACGGCGCCTGCGATGTAGATCGTCCGCAGCGCGACGGTGCGGTAGGTCGGTTCGGTGAAGAGCGTGCGGAAGTTGTCGAGTGTCCAGCTATGGACCAGCTCGGACGTGAACGGGTTGACGGTCCAGAAGGCGGAGACGAAGAGCGCAACGAGCGCCGCGATGTAGACGACGGTGAACGCCAACACCGGTGGCGAGAGAAGCGAGAGAGCTTTGAGCCACGGCCGGCGCCAGAGCGCGCCGCCGATTCGGTGGCGCGCTCCGGGCCGATCACGTGGTTCTAGCCCTTGAGCTGGGTCCAGGCTTGCTGCCACTTCGTGTAATCCATGCAGTTCTTCTGCCCGTTGCCGCAGTCGGCGATCGGGGTCTTCCAGAAGTGAATCTGCTTGAAGTACTTGAGCGGAGCGTTGGCGTGGTACTGCGCGCACGAGCCCTTCGAGAGCCGATTCATGATCGCGCAGGCCTTCGAGTTGACCGGGGTCTCGCCGAAGTAGATGGCCTGCTGGGCCTGCACCGTGGGAGTCGAGATCCACGCCAGCCACTTGTAGGCGCAGTCGAGGTTCTTCGTCTTCGACGAGACCATCCAGGTGTCCAACCAGCCCGTCGCGCCTTCCTTCGGGACGAGATCCTTCACGGGGGCCTTGGCAGCGATCAACGTGTTCGTCTGGTAGGGCCACGAAGCGCCGATCACCGCGTCCCCGTTCTTGAACAGGTCGATCTCGTCCGAGGCGAGCGCCCAGTACTTCTTGATCAGCGGCTTCTGCTTCTTCAGCAGGCTGGTCGCCGCCGCGAACTGGGTGCTGTTCAGCTCGTACGGGTCCTTGATCCCGAGCGACGGCTGCGACTTCGAGAGATACAGCGCCGCATCGGCGATCTGGATCGGGTTGTCAGGCACGGTCACCTTGCCCTTGTATTTCGGGCTGTAGATCGCGGCCCACGAGGTGGGTGCCGGGCTCACCTTCTTCGTGTTGTAGAGCAGCGTGTTCGGGCCCCACTGCAATGAGACGCCGTAGTGCTTGCCATCGACGGTGTTGTTCGGCGGCGACTTGAACGCGGCGCCGAAGTCCTTGTAGGACGGGATCTTCGAGACGTCGACCGGCTGCACGTCCTTGCCGTAGATCAGCCGCAGTGACGCATCGCCGGAGGCTGAGACGAGGTCGTACTGACCGCCGCCGCCCGACCGCATGAGGGTCACCATCTCGTCCGACGAACCGGCGTACTTCGCGTGCACCGCACAGCCGGTCGCCTTCGTGAACGGCTTCACCCATTGGGGCTGGGTGTAGCCCTCCCACGCGATCATGTTGAGCGTGCCGCCCTGCTGCTTGGACACGCCGGCGGCGGGGAGCGCCAATCCGACAGCCAGCACGGCGACGAGCGCCCAGAGTTGCTTCGTCATCTGTCCTCCTGCTTGGAGTGTGTTGGGGGGGTTTGATCCTTGATCTCGTACGCGTCCTCGTCGCGCCACGAGAGGTTGACCTTCGCGCCGGGCTCCACATGGGATCCGTCGCTCTGGCGCACGACCGTCAGCCGTTCGCCTGCGCTCGTGTCGACGACGTAGCGCGTGAAGGCGCCGACGAAGACGACGTCCGCGACGACACCCGGCTCGCCGTGACCGTTCAGGTCGATCCGTTCCGGGCGAACGCTGAAGCGGCGGCCGTTGCGCTCGAGAATGTTCGAGGTGCCGACGAAGCCGGCGACGAACTCGGTGGCTGGGCGCTCGTAGATCACCCGCGGCGAGCCGACCTGCTCGATCCGCCCCGCGTTGAAGACCGCGACGTGGTCGCTCATCGTCAGCGCCTCTTCCTGGTCGTGCGTGACGTACAGGAAGGTCATGCCGAGGTCCTGTTGGAGCGCCTTCAGGAACACCTGCATCTCCTGGCGCAGCTTCAGATCGAGCGCGCCGAGCGGCTCGTCGAGCAGCAGCACCTGTGGCCGGTTGACGATCGAGCGGGCGAGGGCAACGCGCTGGCGCTGGCCGCCCGACAGCTGGACGGGCTTGCGTGCGCCGTATCCGTCGAGGCGCACCATCCGCAGAACCTCGCGCACCTGACTGACGCGCTCGCTGCGCTTGATGCCCTTCACCTTCAAGCCGTAGGCGACGTTCTGTTCGACGGTCATGTGCGGGAAAAGGGCGTAGTCCTGGAAGACGGTGTTGACGTCGCGCGCGTACGGCGGGCGCCGGGTGATGTCCTCGCCGCCCAGCGTCACGCGGCCGCGATCGGGTTGTTCGAAGCCGGCGATGATGCGCAGCGTCGTGGTCTTGCCCGAGCCCGACGGGCCGAGGAGCGTGAAGAACTCGCCGTCCGCGACAGTCAGGTCGACGTCGTCGACCGCGACGACGTCACCGTAGGTCTTCCGGATTCCCTCGACACCGACGTCAGCTGCCAAGGCAGCCCTCGAGGATGTCGAGTCCCTTCTCCAGGTCGTCGTCGGAGATCGTGAACGGCACGAGGATGCGGATCACGTTGCCGTAGAGGCCGCACGAGAGCAGCAGCAGGCCTCGCTCGCGCGCCGCGGCAGTGATGCGGGCCGTTTCCTCGCCGGTCTGCTCGGGCAGCTCGATCGCGAGCATCGGGCCGATGCCGCGGACCTCGGAGCCCTTCGGTGCCATCGCTTCGAGGCGCGCACGCAAGCGCTGCCCCACGGCCTCGGCACGCGGGCGCTGCCCCGCGAGTGCGTCGAGAATCGCGACCGCGGCTGCGCACGAGACGGGGTTGCCGCCGAACGTGCCGCCGAGCCCACCGGCAGGCACGGCGTCCATCACCTCGGCGCGCCCGGTGACTGCCGCGAGTGGGAGGCCGCCGCCGAGCGTCTTGCCGCTGACGAGCAGGTCCGGCGCAACGCCGTAGTGCTCGATCGCCCACACGGGGCCGGTGCGGCCGCAGCCGGACTGGACCTCGTCGTCGACGTAGAGGATGCCGTAGCGGTCGAGCAGCTCCTGGAGCCGCTTCGGGAAGTCGGGGGTCATCGGGATGAAGCCGCCCTCGCCCTGCACCGGCTCGAGCACCGCGCAGGCAACGGAGCTCGGGTCGACATCGCCCTTGAAGAGATGGTTGAGCGCATCGATCGCGTCGTCCTCGCTGATCCCGCGGTACGGGTACGGCGCCGGCGTGCGATAGATCTCGGGCGCAAAGGGTCCGAAGCCGGCCTTGTACGGCTCGACCTTGGAGGTCATCGTCATCGACAGCAGCGTCCGCCCGTGGAATGCGCCGTCGAAGACCACGACCGCCGGCCGTCCCGTCGCAACGCGGGCGATCTTGACGGCGTTCTCGACCGCCTCCGCCCCGGAGTTCAGCAGCACCGACTTCTGGTCCGACCCGCGGCACGGCGAGAGCTCCGCCAGCCGTCTGCAGACCTCGACGTACGGCTCGTACATGCCGACCATGAAGCACTGGTGCAGGTACTTGTCGACCTGCGCGTGCACGGCGTCGACGACGGACGGGAGGGAGTGGCCCAGGTTGGCGCAACCGAGCCCGCCGGCGAAGTCGACGTACTCGCGTCCGTCGACGTCCCAGACGCGTGCGCCCTCGGCGCGGTCGACGACGAGCGGCGGCGTGGAGATGCCGCGCGCGACGTAGCGCTCGCGCCCCTCCTGGACTCGTTCGGTCGAGCTGCGTTCGTGAACCGCCACCGTAAGGGCGACTGTATATCCCGCATTCAGCCAGGGCCAGCCAGGGGGAGCCGACAGCCTCATGGTTACGATGCCCCCTCTCGTGGCGCCTTGGCCGAGTGGTTAGGCAGCGGCCTGCAAAGCCGTTTACAGCGGTTCGAATCCGCTAGGCGCCTCTACAGCAATGGCACCGAACCGGTTGCCCCGGCTCAGATCCAGACGGGGTGAGTCGCGGGGCTGCGCGGCGAAAATAGTCCATCTGGGCCATTGTTTTCGTCCGCTGGACGGCCTATCGTCTGCCGGCCGTGCGGAGGTCTCTGCCCACCGCTCTTGCTCTGGCCGCCGCACTCGCGGCACTGGTGAGCGTGCCCGCTGGTGCGCACAGCACCGGCTGCAAGAAGACGGATGCTCCCGACCTGAAGTTCCAGGACACGAACTGCGACGGGATCGACGGCAACGCCGCACGCGCGATCTTCGTCGCGCCGGCCGGTAGCGACTCGAGCCCCGGGACGATGAAGCGGCCGGTGCGGAGCGTCGCGACGGCGATTGCGAAAGCCGCGCGGCAACACAAGGACGTGTACCTCCAGGTCGGCTCCTACGACGTCGGCTCCGGGTTGCAGCTGGCATCGAACGTCTCCCTCTACGGCGGCTACAACGCGAAGTGGAAGCGAAGCGCGACCTACCGCGTCGTGCTCCACGGCGCGCCGCAGGCGATCGTCGGCGTCGGCGTCCAGAAAGTCCTGGTGCAGTTGCTCACGGCAACGGCCTCGGCCGCTCCGGCCGCGGGTCTGAGCGTCTACGGCGTGCGGCTGGTCAAGAGCAGCGTGCGCCTCGACCATGTCCACGTCTTCGCGGGAGACGGAATGAAAGGCGCCGACGGCGAGGCGACCGGCGCTGCCGGAGCCTCCGGCGGACCGGGTCTGGCGCCGACGGGACAGCTAGTGGGCGGCACCGGCGGCACCGGCGGCTACTACCCCGGCGGCATGGGTGGGAGCGCATACGGCGGCTTGGGCGACGGCCGGCCCGGAGCAGGCCCGGGCGGCGGTGCCGGTGGACTGCAAGGCCCGCCCGGCTCCGGCGGGACGGCCTACAACGGCCACCCCGGGGACGCAGGCGCAGTTGGCGCTGCGGGTGCGCCGGGAGCCGGCGGCGGGAACGACTTCTTCGCGACGGCCGAGGAGTGGTCGGGTCGCGATGGAGCCGCCGGCGGTAACGGGGAGCCGGGAGCGGGCGGGGGCGGCGGCGGCGCGGGCGGCTCTTATAGCTTCTCCGGCGGAAGCGTCAGCGGCTGCGCGGGCGGCGGCGGCGGCGCGAGCGGCGCGGCCGGAACGGGTGCCAGCGGAGGTCATTTCGGCGGCGGCTCGTTCGGCGTCTACCTCTGGGCGTCACCGGGAGTGCTGCTCAGTTCCACCGTCAAGGCAAGTAGCGGCGGCGCAGGAGGTGCTGGGCGCAACGGAGGCCCAGGCGGCAGCGGCGGCGCGGGAGGCCCGGGCTACGTCTGTAGCGAATCTGGCGACGGCGGCACCGGCGGGCCCGGAGGTGCGGGCGGGGTCGGGGGTTCCGGCGGCGGCGGGTCCGGCGGCCCTAGCATCGCGCTCTTCCGCGGCGGTGGCTCGACGGCGATCGTCAAGGACTCGACGACGACGCCCGGCCAGGGCGGGGCGGGCGGCCCGGGCGGCACGCCCGGTGCAACGGGCCAGAGCGGGGGCGTGCTCTCCAGCTAGTCCACAAAGCGTGCTCCGGGACGCTTGTTACGATCCGTGCCTTGGCTGACGCCGAGCCCCTCTCCGGGGATATCGAGATTGCCCTCCACACGGCCGACCGCCTCTCGAGGCGCTTTCCGCGTGGGATCGTGGAGCGTGAGGAGCTCGAAGGGGACGCCCTCGAGGCGCTGGTCCGCGCCGATCGGGCCTGGGACGGCCTCCCGAAGAGCGAGCGGCGCCGCTACCGCTTCGATCGCGTCGCCTTTCTACGGATCTTCGTGCGTCGGCGAGTCGTGGACGCGCTTCGCTCCCGCGAGG
Source organism: uncultured Actinomycetes bacterium (assembly GCA_963836705.1). Taxonomy (GTDB): domain Bacteria; phylum Actinomycetota; class Thermoleophilia; order Gaiellales; family Gaiellaceae; genus PALSA-600. The sequence goes on from CAWIKU010000002.1 coordinate 55,925, forward strand.
GCAAGCACCTGAAGAAGCTCGCCGGCAGGGCGGACGGGACGCAGTGGGAACAGGAGGTCGGCGGTGGTCTCTCACTCGCCGAAGTGGTGCCCGATCCGTCGCAGCACACCGAGGTGCAGGCTCTGGCCAGGGTGCGGATGAGCGCCGAACAGCCTCCGAGGCACTGGGTGAGTCGCAAGAGGAAACGGGACCTGGTGGCGCGGCATGGCGGCTCGCCGCTCGCACCGGGTGAGCTGGAGACGCTGGCGGATGCAGCCGTCGGCCTGACCGCCGAGGAATCCGGGCGACTGCGGCACAGGTCGCTCGAGACCGTCAAGTCGCAGCGCAAGAAGGCGATCGCCAAGCTGTTCGCGCGAAACACGACGCATGCCGTTCACCTGGCCCACCGGCTGGGGCTCCTGACCTAGTCCTACTAGCTTAGCTGTCGACACCTTCGGCCCGGCCGAAGAGCGAGCTTTCGAGCACGTAGAACACGGCGATCGCGACGAAGAGAACGACCGCGAGCCACGCCGAGATCAGGGCGCTGAGCGTGGCCGCGAGGTAGATCGGAACGCCTGGTTTGAACGCGCGGGAGATGCCGCTCACGGTTCGCTGGTCGGCGTCGGCGGCGATCAGGCGCCGACCCGTGGCCGCGTAGAACCAGAGCAGGTTGTAGAGAACCGCCATCACGACCATCGTCAGCCCGTACACGAAGGCGGCAGCCGTCGCGTCGTGTTGCAGATGCTCCGCGAGCACGCGGGTCGGAAACGGGACGAACGCGATCGTCATCAGGAAGAACACGTTGATGATCAGGAATCTTCGGTCGATGCGATCGATGCAGCTGAACACGGTGTGGTGGTTGATCCACATGATCCCGATGGTCAGGAACGCCAGGACGTAGGCGGCGTACGACGGCCAGATGCTGAGGAACCCGTGTGCGACGCTGCCGTCGGGCGGCAGGCGCACGTCGAGGATCAAGAGCGTCGCGGCGATCGCGAAGACGCCGTCGCTGAACGTCTCGAGCCGTGCCGTCTCCATCGCAAGGATTGAAGAGCACCGGTCGGCCGACATTCGAGTCACGACGCGGAGGGGCCGCGTAGGATCGGACGGTGAGCTTCTCGGGCTCCCTGATCCAAAACGCGATCTACATCGCTCAGCAGCCGCCGGACTGGCCGATCGCCGCCGCCGACTGGGAGCGGGCGGCCGAGGAGAAGCTCGCTCCCGGCCCGTTCGGTTACATCGCCGGCGGGGCCGGGGCGGAGACGACGGTCGGAGCCAATCTCGAGGCGTTCGGCCGCTGGCGGATCCGGCCGCGCATGCTGACCGGCAACGCCGTGCGCGACCAGTCGGTCGAGGTGCTCGGGCTCCGCTCGCCTGCGCCGTTCCTCCTCGCCCCGCTCGGGGTGCTCTCGATAGCCCACGAGGAAGCCGAGGTGGGAGTAGCCCGGGCCGCTGCCTCGACGGGCGTGCCGATCGTGCTCTCGAGCGCCGCGACGCACTCGCTCGAGGACGTCGCCGCCACCGGAGCGCCGGGCTGGTTCCAGCTCTACTGGGTCTCGGACCGCGAGATCTGCGCCAGTCTCGTCCGGCGTGCTGCCGACGCCGGTTACGGCGCGATCGTGGTCACCCTCGACACGCTGCAGCTGGCCTGGCGCCCGCGCGACCTGCGGAACGCATACCTGCCGTTCCTGCAAGGCGAAGGTTGCGGCCAGTTCTTCTCCGACCCGGTCTTCCTGTCGCGCCTCGACAAGCCACCGGCCGAGGACCTCCTGACCGCGGCTGCGACGATGCTCGCGACGTTCCCGAACGTCGGTCTGACCTGGGACGACCTCGACTGGTTGCGCGAGCAGACCGACCTGCCGCTCCTGGTCAAGGGCGTGCTGACCGCCGGCGATGCGCGGCTGGCGCTCGACCACGGTGTCGACGGCATCGTCGTTTCGAACCACGGCGGCCGACAGGTCGACGGTGCGGTGGCGGCGCTCGACGCGCTGGTCGAGGTGCGCGATGCGCTCCCCGAGGCTGTCGTGCTGATGGACGGGGGCATCCGGGGCGCGGCCGACGTGCTGAAGGCCATGGCGCTCGGCGCCGACGCGGTGTTGCTCGGTCGGCCGTACGCCTATGCGCTCGCGGTCGGCGGCCAGCGCGGCGTCGAGGAGCTGCTCCAGAACCTGATGGCCGAGATCGACCTGAGCCTCGCCCTCGCCGGCGCGCACTCGATCCGTGAGCTCGACCGCTCGTGGCTGTCGACCGCGGCGTAGTCCTCTCCTCGCGCGACTCGGTCGCGCTCGAGGAGATTCGGGTCGAGCAACCTGGCCACGGTGAGGTGCTCGTCCGGATCGACGCGACCGGGGTCTGCCACAGCGACCTGCACGTGATCGAAGAGGACGGCTGGCACCATCCCTACCCGGTGCTGCTCGGACACGAGGGCGCCGGCACGATCGAGAGCATCGGGGCCGACGTCACCGCGCTCGCCGCCGGCGACCGTGTCGTGTTGGGCTGGAAGACCGCGTGCGGGGAGTGCGTGATGTGCGCGCGTGGCGAGCCTCGCCGCTGCAAGCGTCCACCTGCTGCGCCTGGACGGCTCTTCCGCCGCGACGGCAGCGAGCTGACACCGGTGCTGCGCACCGGCACCTTTGCAACCCACACGGTGGTACCGCAGGTCGCCGCCGTGAAGATCCCTGCGGGCCTGCCGGCCGAGCAGGCGTGCCTGATCGGCTGCGCCGTCGCGACCGGCGTGATGTCGGTGCTCGAGACGGCGCACGTCTGGGCGGGGTCGCGGGTCGCAGTGATCGGTTGCGGTGCCGTCGGGCTCTCGGTGATCCAGGGAGCGCGCATTGCCGGCGCGTCGCAGATTCGCGCGATCGACCTCGACGAGCAGAGGCTCGAGCAGGCCAGGCGCTTCGGCGCGACGGATGTCGGCGAGGGACCGGTCGACTTCGCCTTCGACGTCGTCGGCCGACAGGCGACATTCGAGCTGGGGCTGTCGCTGCTTGCCTCGGGTGGGACGCTGACGCTGATCGGCCTCTCGCCCGCCGGCGAGACCGCGAGCCTCGAGCTGCCCCGGCTCTTCTCCAAACGTGCGCGCATCCTCGTCTCACACGGCGGCGACCATCTGCCGGCAGAGGACTTCCCGAAGCTTGCGCAGTGGGCGCTCGACGGCACACTCGACCTCGCCGGCATGGTCACGCGCGTGGCGCCGCTCGACGCCTGGCGCGAGGCGCTCGACACACTCGGCGCCGGAGACGTCGTGCGCACCGTCCTGACGCCCTGAGCAAACCGCTCGACGCAGAGGCGCGTACCTCTCCGCAACGCGAACTGGAGGTACACGAATGTTTCGGAAGTCACTTGCCGTCGGAATCGTCGCCGTGCTGGCAGCCGTCCTCGCCGCAACAGCGCTCGCGCGTCGCGACGCAACGCCGACGCTGGTCGGCACCGTCGGCCCCGGTTACACGATCGGGCTGACAAAGGACGGGAAGGCCGTGAAGACGCTGAAGGCCGGCGCGTACAAGCTGGTCATCCACGACAAGGCGTCGATCCACGCCTGGTCGCTCGACGGGCCGCACGGCTATGCCAAGGACTTCACGCAGGTTTCGTTCGTCGGGACGAAGAGCTTCTCCGTCAACTTCAAGGCCGGCAAGTACAAGTTCTACTGCCCGCCGCACGAGTCGATCATGTTCGGCCACTTCACGGTCAAGTAGGGGGTTAGGATCGAGTCGTGGATCTCCGCGACACGAGCGACGAGGCGGCGTTCAGGCAGGAGGTGCGCGAGTTCATCGCGCACAACCTGCCCGCCGCCTCGAAGCAGCGAGGCGGCCGCCGGTTCGAGGACGCCGACCGCGACTGGAGCCGGCGCCTCGGCGAGGCCGGCTACGCCGGGTTGACGTGGCCCAAGGAGTTCGGCGGGGCCGGCGCGCCGTACAGCCACCAGGCGATCTTCCTCGAAGAGCTCGCGCGAGCCGAAGCGCCCTCGCACCTCGGGGTGATCGGCCTCGGGATGGCCGGTCCGACGATCATCTCGTGGGGTACCGACACGCAGAAGCAGCGGTATCTGCCGAAGATCCTGAGCGCCGAGGAGATCTGGTGCCAGGGGTTCTCGGAGCCGGACGCCGGCAGCGACCTCGCCGCTGCCCGGACTCGCATCGAGGATCAGGGAGATCACTTCCTCGTCAACGGCCAGAAAGTGTGGTCGTCGTTCGCGCACATCGCGGACTTCTGCATCCTCGTCGGCCTCGGTCTTCCCGACGCGCCGAAGTACAAGAACCTCACGTACGTGATCGTCGACATGCACGCGCCGGGCGTCGAGGTCCGGCCGCTCGTTCAGATCACGGGCCAGCCCGAGTTCAACGAGATCTTCTTCACCGATGTGCGCGTGCCGAAGGAGAACGTGCTCGGCGCGGTCGGGGACGGCTGGCAGGTCGCGATGACGACGCTCCTGCACGAGCGCGGGACGCTCGGCTTCGCGCTCGCCGCGACCCTCGACGTCGCCGTCCGTAAGCTCGCCGCGCTCGCGAAGGAGCGTGGCGTCACCGACCCGATCCTGCGCGACCGGCTCGCACGCGAATGGGTCGAGCTGCAGGCGCTCAAGTACACGAACTACCGCTCGCTCTCGACACTCCAGAAGACCGGCGTTCCCGGCCCGGAAGGATCTGCGTCGAAGCTCGTCTGGTCGGAGAACAACCAACGGCTGACGAAGCTCGCGCTCGAGATCCTCGGCTCGCACGCCCAGCTGACCGATGGCGGCGGGTACGCCGACGGTTATTGGCAGTACCAGCAGTTGCGCTCGCGCGGTAACACGATCGAAGCCGGCACGAGCGAGATCCTGCGCAACATCGTGGCCGAGCGTGTGCTCGGAATGCCGAGGAGCAGGTAGTGGATTTCTCGTTCACGCCCGAGCAGGACGATCTACGGCGCGAGGCACGTTCGTTCCTCGAGGCGCACCCGTCTCCGTCGATGGCGCAGCTCACCGAGCTCGGCTGGGTCGGCATTCTGCGGAGCGACGATTTCGGCTTCCTCGACGCGGCGGTGCTGTTCGAGGAGCTCGGCCGCGCGCTCTATGACGGCCCGTTCGTGCTCAACGAGGTCGCCGGCCAGCCGGGCGACGACGTGTGGTCGATCGAGATCGACGGCTTCGTGCCGCACCTCGCGCAGGTTGAGCGCGTGCTGACGCCTGCGATGGATGCGGCGGCGGCGGCCGGCGAGCCGATCGCGACCGTCGACGAGACGCTCAGGCTCGGAAGGCTCTCGCCGAACGGTGTCGAGCGTGCCGAGGGCGACTGGCCCGAGGTTCGCCGGCGGCTGCTTGCTGCGCTCGCACTCGAGGCGGTCGGGATCGGTTCGAAGGCGAACGAGCTGGCGATCGAGTACGTGAAGGAGCGCGAACAGTTCGGCAAGAAGATCGGCACCTACCAGGCGATCTCGCACTCGCTCGTCGATGGGTACGTCGCGGTCGAGCTCGCCCGCTCGCTCGCCTACTGGGCCGCGTGGGCGGTCGCCGAGGGGGACGAGCAGGCCGACCTCGCGGTCGCCGCGGCGAAGTCGCAGGCGGCCGAGGCGGCGGTGCACTCGTGCGAGCGGTCGATCCAGGCCCACGGCGGTATCGGCTTCACGTGGGAGCATCCGCTCCACCGGTACTACAAGCGTGCGCTCTGGCTCGAAGGTGCGCTCGGCTACGGCCGCGAGCAGCGGGCGGAGATCGCGGCATTCCTGTTGGACTCGTAACCGGTGCGTCCAGCGGCATCGGTCGCGCAACCGCGCTTCGGCTGCGCGACCGCGGCTGGTCGGTGCACGCGTCGGTCCGCAGCCCCGGCGAGGCGCCGGAAGGGACGACGGAGCTCGTCTTCGACGTCACGGACGGCGAGGCGATCGCGGCCGCGGTTGCAGGCATCGACCGGCTCGACGCGCTGGTCGACAACGCGGGGATCGCGATCGCCTCGCCGCTCGAGTTCTTACCGCCGGACGAATTGACACGTCAGCTCGACGTGAACGTGGTCGGGCAGCTGCGCGTCCTGCAAAGCGTCCTGCCGGCGCTGCGTGCGGCGGGCGGACGCGTCGTCCTGATGGGCTCGATCGCCGGCCGCTCGGCACTTCCGTTTCTCGGCGGTTATGCGATGTCGAAGTTCGCGCTCGAGGCGATGGCCGATGCGCTGCGGATCGAGCTCGCACCGTGGGGCATCCAGGTCGCGCTGGTCCAGCCGGGGACGATCGCCACACCCATGTGGACGCGGCGGCAGCCCTCGGTCGAGGAGCTCCCGCCGGCGGTGAACGAGCTCTACGGCGTCCGCGCGGCCCGGTTCCGGGAGCTGGCGGCGCAGCGCTCGGCGCACGCGGCCCCGGTCGACTTGGTCGCCGATGCCGTCGAGCACGCCTTGACCGCGGCGAAGCCGAAAACGCGCTACGTCGTCGGTCCGGACGCAAAGCGCCGAGCCCGAGTCCAGCGCCTCCCCGACAAGCTACGAGACCGAGTCCTGACCCGCTTCCTCTTCGGCTCGTAGGGACCTGCGCCAGCCCGACACGTCCGGCGGCACACGTCCGGTGGCAGCCACCGATGAGGAAGAGCCACGGAAGTGCAACAAGAGTGTGAATCCTCGACGGCGCTTCTCGGGCCCGTGGTGTGACTCTCCACAGATCGGCGCCGCGACGGCTTAGGATCACGGCCATGGGCTACCAGGTGAGTTCTCTCGATGCGCTGGGCGAGGGCTACGGCTTTCGCAAGATCCGCGCGGCGCTCGGCGTCACCGCCTTCGGCGTCAACGCGCTCGTCTTCCCGCCCCACTACGACGGGCCCGAGCACTACCACGACACTCAGGATGAGCTCTACTTCGTCCACCACGGCACGGCCACGTTTGAGATCGAGGGCGCTGAGCACGTCGTTGCCGAGGGCGGCCTCGTCCACGTCGAGTCGACAACGCCGCGCCGGGTCTCGAACCGAACCGACGATGAAGTCGTGCTGCTGATCGTCGGCGGCAAAGGCGGCTACGTCTCCCGCGACGGACAGCTCGTCTCGCCCGATGATCTCGCGAAACGCCAAGGGTTGACGAAGGGAGCCGACTGATGGACGGCCTGATGATGAACACGCAGCTGACGCTGCCGATGCTGCTCCGTCGCTCCGAGCTCTACTACGGCGACAAGGAGATCGTCACGCGGATGCCGGACCGGAGCTTCCACCGGACCAGCTACGCGGAGACCAGCCGGCGCGCGCGTGCACTCGCGGTCGGGTTGCAGAGCCTGGGCCTGCAACGCGGCGACCGCGTCGCGACGCTCGCCTGGAATCACCACGTCCACCACGAGGCATATCTCGGAATCCCGTGCGGGGGCTTCGTGCTGCACACGCTCAACCTTCGGCTCCATCCGAACGACCTCGGTTACATCGCGACGCACGCGAACGACAGAGCTGTGATCGTCGACCGCAGCCTGATGCCGCTCCTCGATCTCTTCCTGCCGCACACCAAGATCGAGCACGTGCTCATCGTCGAGGACTCGTACGAAGAGCTGCTCGCATCCGTCGACGCGGGCAGCTGGCGCGACCCCGAGCTCGACGAGGACGAAGCTGCCGCGATGTGTTACACGAGCGGCACGACCGGCATGCCGAAAGGTGTGCTCTACTCGCACCGCTCGACCGTGTTACACACGCTCGGCGTTGCCGCCGGAAATCCGATGGGGCTCGGGATCAGCGAAGCCGACACGATCCTGCCGGTGGTGCCGATGTTCCACGCGAACGCCTGGGGCTACCCGTACCTCGCGACCATGCTCGGCTCGAAGCTCGTCTACCCTGGAGCCTTCCTCGACCCCGAGAGCCTGCTCGAGGACTTCGTACAGGAACGAGTGACCTGGACGGCCGGCGTGCCGACGATCTGGATGGGGATCCTCGCGATGCTCGATGCGGAGCCCGACCGCTGGGACCTCTCGCACATGAAGGGGATGCTCGTCGGAGGGTCGGCGGCGCCGCGCGCGATGATCGCCGGCTTCAGGCGGCACGGCCTCAACGTCGTCCACGGCTGGGGGATGACCGAGACCTCGCCCGTTGCCTCGACGGCGCAGCTGCCGGGTGACCTCGCGGAGGCCGACGAGGAGACGCAGTTCGACTACATCGCGATGCAGGGCCTTCCGCTGCCGTTCGTCGAGTTGCGTCACCGCGACGCCGAAGGCAACGTGCTGCCCTGGGACGGCGAGTCGATGGGCGAGCTCGAAACACGCGGCCCATGGGTCGCGGGCGCCTACTACGAGACCCCGGAGCAGTCCGACCGCTGGACCGACGACGGCTGGTTCAAGACCGGTGACGTCGTGACCCTCCACCCGCGCGGCTTCATCCAGATCAAGGATCGCTCGAAAGACGTGATCAAGTCCGGCGGTGAATGGATCTCGTCGGTCGAGCTGGAGAACGCGCTGATGGCGCACCCGGCCGTCGCCGAAGCGGCAGTGATCGCAATTCCTGATGCGAAGTGGGACGAGCGGCCGCTCGCGGCGGTCGTCCTGCGCGACGGCGCGACGGCCACCGGCGACGAGCTGCGCGACTTCCTCGCGCCGAACTTCGCCAAGTGGTGGCTTCCCGACCGGTACGAGTTCATGACCGAGATCCCGAAGACGAGTGTCGGCAAGTTCTTGAAGACGGAGCTGCGCGAGCTGTTCGCGAGCGAGCAGGTGCCGTCTTGATCAAGACCGTCTGGCTCGACAACCCGCCGGTCAACGCGGTCAACGCAGGGATCATCGAGACGCTCTGGTCGGAGCTCGAGGCGCTCGACGACGATGTGCGCGTCGTCGTCTTGCGCGGCAAGGGCGAGCGGGCTTTCTCCGCAGGTGCCGACATCGCAGGCTTCGTCGGCGGCTCGTCCGACAACGAGCGGCCGGGCGGGATCCAGCCGGCAGCCGATCTGATCGAGCGCGTCCGCGTGCCGGTGATCGCCGCGATCCACGGCTACTGCCTGGGCGGGGGCCTCGAGATCGCGCTCGCGTGCGACTTCCGGATCGCACATCGAGACGCACAGCTCGGGTTCCCCGAGGTGAACCTCGGCCTGCTTCCGGGAGGCGGCGGTACCCAGCGCGCGCCGCGGCTGATCTCGCCCGGGCGCGCGCGCTGGCTGACGATGTCGGGTGAGCGGATCGACGCGCCGACCGCTGAGGCGTGGGGGCTCGTCGAGTTCGTCGTCGACGATCTCGAGGCCGGCATCGCGCGCTACGCCGAACCGCTCGCCAAGCAGTCACCGCACGCAATCGCGCAGATCAAGGCGCTGCTGCACGAGACCCGCGACGAACGGAGCGACGCTCGGGAGGTTGCCGCCTTCGTTGCCTGTCTCGAGTCCGCGGACGGGCAAGAGGGCGTCGCCGCGTTTCTCGAGAAGCGCGAGGCTCGCTGGACTGGACGGTGAAAGCGGTCGTCCTGCACGCGGTCGGCGGTCCGCTCTCCCTCGAAGAGGTGGACGCGCCGAGCGGCGGGTCGATCGTCGACGTGCGCGCCGCCGGCATCAACTTCGCCGACGTGCTGATCCGCCGTGGCCTCTACCCGCAGATGCCGACGTTGCCGCACGTGCTCGGCTCCGAGGTCGCAGGCGAGCTGGACGGTCGTCGGGTGCTCGGCTTCCCACGGGCTGCCGGCGGCTACGCCGAGCGTGTCGAGGTCGACCCCCAGTGGACGTTCCCGCTGCCCGACAACGCGTCGTTCGCCGCCGGTGCTTCGTTCCTCACGACCTACTTGACCGCGTACATCCCGCTGCACCGGCAGCTGCGAGTGACGCCGGCGACGACCGTGCTGGTGCACGCCGGGTCGGGCGGCGTCGGCTGCGCCGCGATTCAGCTCGCGAAGCTGCTGGGCGCGACCGTGATCGCCACGGCGAGCTCCGACGAGAAGCGGGCGTTCGCCCGAGAGGTGGGCGCCGACGAGGCTCGCGACTACGACGAGCTCGACGGTGTGAGGGTCGATGTCGTGCTCGACCCGGTCGGTGGCGACGTCTTCACCAACTCGCTCGGCCTGCTCAATCCGCTCGGGGCGATCGTCGCGATCGGGTTCGCGGGTGGTCTCTGGACCGATCCGAGCGTGCAATGGCTGGTCGGCCGCAATGCGTCGGTGGTGGGCGTGTATCTCGGGCGCTTGCTCAAGCTGGCGCCGGCGTTCGTGCGCGAATGCGCGCTCGAGCTCCTCTCGCTCTGGTCGCAGGAGCGGATCGACCCGGTGGTCGGCGCGCGCTTCCCGCTCGCCAAGGCCGACGCGGCGCACGCGTCGATCGAGTCGCGCCGGCATGTGGGGAAGGTCGTCCTCGAGCCATGAAGGCGCTCGTCACCGGCGGCGAGGGAGGTCTCGGCCGCGCGATTCGGGCGCGGCTGGAGCGTGAAGGGTACGAGGTCGACTCGCTCGATCTCGTGAACGGGTTCGACGTCGCCGATCCGGCGGACTGGGAACGTGTGACGGGGGTCGATCTCGCGTGTCTCAACGCCGGCGTTCTCACCGGCGAGAGCGACGTGCGCAAGTTGACGGACGAGCAATACCGCCGCGCGGTCTCGGTCAACGTCGACGGCGTCGTCTTCGGCGTCCGCCGGCTTGCGCAGGTGATGGACGGCGGCGCGATCGTGGCGACCGCCTCGCTGGCCGGGTTGACGGCGATGCCGAACGATGCGGTGTACTCGCTGACCAAGCACGCGGTCGTCGGCTTCGTGCGTAGCGTTGCGCCGCTGCTCGCACCGATCCGGCTGAACGCAGTCTGCCCGGGGATTGCGGACACGCCGATGATCGATGCGCAGCGGGACGCGTTCCACGCGGCGAGCTTCCCCCTTCTGCGCCCAGAGGAGGTCGCGGACGCGGTCTGGCTCGCCGCGACGAGCGAGGCGCGCGGCGAGTGCTGGTTCGTGCAGCCCGGCCGTGAGCCGGCGCCGTTCGTGTTTCCAAACCTGCCGGGGCCGCGCCGGGAGGGGTCGAGCGTGGGGCGGCCGCCGCTCTAGGGATTGCGGACCCACGCGAGCACGAGTGGGCGCGCCTAGTTGAGCGAGGGGTCGAACGGCATGTCGATCATCATCTCGAACGGACCACCCTTCCGCGCCAGCACGGTGCGCCAGAGCTCGTCGGGATCGGCGGCGAACGCATCATCCGTCTCGGCGTCGACGACGATCCACGACGGCTCCTCGAGCTCCGCCTCCAGCTGTCCGGCACCCCACCCCGAATAGCCGGCGAACAGTCGCAGCCGCTTGATCGAGAGCTCGTCGGGCTCCGACTCGGCGGCCATGAAGCCAAGGCGGTCGAAGATGGGTGCCGCGGCCTCCTCGACGTCGTCGAACTCGGCAAGGACGATCAGCGCCTCGGGTTGGACCGGGCCGCCGACGAACACCGGGTCGCCCGACCCTGGGAGGCCGTCGAGCGCGGGCGCTGCGGCAGCGGCGGAGACGTCGGAGGGCCGGCTGAGCACCAGCCCCATGGCGCCGTCCTGGTCGTGATGGGCGACCAGAACGACCGTCTTGCGGAAGTTCGGGTCGTGGAGCGCAGGCGAGGCGACCAGCAGCTTGCCCTGGAGAAACTCCATCAGCTGAACTGCCAGCCGTCGCCGCCGGCGAACGCTTTGAGGATCCGTCGCGCGACGACCTGCCGGTGCACCTCGTCGGGACCGTCGTAGATTCGGCCGCCGCGCGCCATCATCAGCATCCCGGCGAGCGGGGTCTCATCGGTGAGGCCCCGTGCGCCGTGCACCTGCACCGCACGGTCGATCACCTCCTGCAGCACCTTCGCTGCGAAGAACTTGATCGCCGAGACCTCGACACGCGCCTCATCGCCGCCGTCGATCTTGTGCGCCGCGTCGAGCGTCATCAGCCGGCACGCCTGAATCTCGGCGTAGCTGTCGGCGATCCAGTTCTGCACGGTCTGCTTGTCCGCGAGCGGTCCGCTCGAGGTCTCGCGCGCGAGGGCGTAGGTGCACATCAGCTCGAACGCCCGCTGCATCTGACCGAGCCAGCGCATGACGTGATGGATTCGACCGGGGCCGAGTCGCTTCTGCGCGATCAGGAACCCGGCCCCGATCTCGCCGAGCGTGTTCGCGACCGGTACCCGGACGCCGGTGTAGCGCACCTCGCAGTGGGTCGACCAACCCTTGCCGGCGTGACCCATGACCACGATGGGCCGCACGATCTCGACGCCCGGCGTGTCTGCGGGAACGATGATCTGGGTGGCGCGAGCGTGCGGCGCAGCGTCGGGGTCGGTGACCGCCATCACGATCCCGAAGGCCGCTCCCTCGGCGCCCGACGAGAACCACTTGTGGCCGTCGATCACCCAGTCGTCGCCGTCCCTGACCGCGCGCGTCCGCAGCGTGGTGGGGTCGGAGCCGGGCACTTCGGGCTCGGTCATCGAGAAGAACGATCGGATCGTTCCGGCGACGAGCGGTGCGAGCCAGTCGACCTTCTGCTCGTCGGTGCCGTAGAGGTGCAGGATCTCGGCGTTGCCGGCGTCAGGCGCCTGGCAACCGAACACGCGCTGACCCCACATCGAGCGCCCGATGTGCTCGTTCAGATACGCGTAGTCGAGGAAGCCGGTGCCGGTGCCGCCTGCATCCGGCGGCACGTGCGGAGCCCAGAGGCCCGCAGCTCGCACCTCGTCCTGGAGCTGCCGCAGCAGGTCCTCGCCGGCTGTGTCTTGCAGCTCGATCGCGGCTTCGTTCGGCAGCACGCGCTCCGCCATGAGGGCCCGGACCTGCTCCAGCCGCTCGGTCGGGGGTGCCCATGCGGTCGCGGTCACCCGGTTAGCATCGCACGTCATGCGTCTCGGCTTCTACATGGGGTATGCGCCACCGGGCACGAATCCGCTCGAGCTACTCGAGCTCGCGCGCGAGGCGGAGCGGCTCGGGTACGACTCCGCGTGGGCCGCCGAGGCGTGGGGCGTCGACGCGATCACGCCGCTGGCCTGGCTCGGGGCGACGACGACGACGCTGAAGCTGGGGACGGCGATCATGCAGCTGCCCGGGCGCTCGCCGGCGAACGCGGCGATGACGGCGGCCACACTCGACCTGCTCTCTGGCGGACGCTTCCTGATGGGGCTCGGCACGTCGGGCCCGCAGGTCGTCGAGGGCTGGCACGGGCAGGAGTGGGGGAAGCCGCTCGGCAAGACGCGCGAGTACGTCGAGATCGTCCGCAGCGTCCTGCGGCGCGAACGCCTCGAGCATCACGGCGCGCACTACGACATTCCGCTCAGCGGCGGGACGGGGCTGGGCAAGCCGCTCAAGCTGATGGCGCGCCCGCTGCGTTCGGAGATCCCGATCTATCTCGCCGCGATCGGGCCGAAGGCCGTCGAGCAGGCGTTCGAGATCGCCGACGGCTGGCTGCCGATCTTCTGGTCGCCGGAGCGCGCCCGGAGTGTGTTTCCGCTCGACCGCGCACGCGAGGGATTCGACGTCGCGCCCTCGGTCCCGGCGGTGCTCACCGATGACGTCGACTCAGGCCGCGCGACGCTCAAGGAGTACTACTCGTTCTACATCGGCGGCATGGGTGCGCGCGGCACGAACTTCTACAACGACCTGTTCACGCGCTACGGGTACGAAGCGGAGGCGCGGGAGATCCAGGAGCTGTTCCTGGGCGGTCATCAGCGCGAGGCTGCGACGAAGGTCCCGGACGCGTTCGTCGACGAGGTGGCCCTCGTCGGCTCGGTCGACCGGATCGCCGACCGCCTGGCGGCGTGGCGCGAGTCCGGTGCGACGACGCTGCTCGTGTCGACCCGGGACGCGCAGACACTGCGCGCGGTCGCCGCGGCCGCCGCCAAGTAACACGTTGTTACATGGCGATTTCCCGCGCGCCGGGGGTGACCTGAGTCTGACTCGTGTCAGACACGTGTCTGACACGAGCGCACCCGCACCGGCGCCCGCACGTGCATCGGTCGCTTGTCCCATTCAGCCAACTGTCGAACGATCGTCACGTGCGGCGCAATCCGCGGCCCCGTCTGCGATCGCGCGCACGCCGTCGCACATTTGGCACGAAGTCGTTGCCATTTCGTGTGTCAGACACGAGTCTGACAGGAGTCAGACTCGGCGGGTCACGCGGCGATCGTCTCGAGCGCGGTCGCCGCGAGGAGCGGGACGCCGGTCTCGAAGATCGCCGCTCTCGTGTCTTCCGCTCCCAGCTCGCCGCGGATGTAGCGGCCGTAGATCGCTTCGCAGAAGACGGCGGCCTTCCAGAGTGCGAGCGCTTCGAACCAGGCGAGCGGCTCGACTGTTCGGCCGCTGGCTGACACGTAGCGCTCGACGAGCTCCGCGCGCGACGGGAAGCCCGGCTCCGCCGTGACCGGTGACGAGCCGAGTGCGCTGACACGGCCGTTCGGCTCGCTGTACGTCGCGAGCAGGTAGCCGACGTCGGCGCGCGGATCGCCGATCGCGCCCATCTCCCAGTCGAGCACGGCCAGGATCCGTGTCGGCTCGCCGGGAGCGACCATCATGTTCCCGAGCCGGAAGTCGCCGTGGACGACCGTCGATGCGCGCGGCTCGGGGATGTGTGCTGCGAGCCAGGCGCCGACCTGTTCGACATCGGACAGCTCGCGCGTCTTGTTGATCTCCCAGAGCTGCGCGAAGCGCCGCACCTGGCGCTCGAGATAGCTGCCCGGCCGTGCGAACGCGGCCAGCTCCGGGCGCGTGACGTCGGCTGCGTGGATCTCGACCAGCGTGTCCACCAGGTCGAGCCCGAGCCGGAGGCGCGCGTCACCGCTCTCGAGTCCGGGCGGCAGCTCGCTCGTGATCACGTCACCCTCGAGGAAGCGCATCACGTAGAACGGCACGCCGATCACGTCGGCGTCCTCGCAGACGGCCACGATCTCCGCGAGCCGGTCGAAGCCGGCGGCACGGATCGCCGTCTGCAGGCCCGCCTCCCGCACCATGTCGTGCGCCGATGGAGGCAACGGCGGACGCGGTGGCCGGCGAAGCACGAAGCGCTCGCCGCCTCGCTCGACGAGGAAGGTGAAGTTCGAGCCCCCGCCGTCGCCGATCCGCGAGGCCCGGACAGCGCCTGCGCCGAGCCCGCGCTCGTCGAGGAACGCCTCGACGCGGTCCTCCACGAGCAACGGCTGCTGCAGCTCGGCCAAGAGGACGGTCAGAGCCGCTCGACGAGCATGGCCATTCCCTGGCCGCCGCCGACGCACATCGTCTCGAGACCGATCGTCCCATCCAGCGTGTCGAGGTCGTTCAGGAGCGTGTTCATGATCCGCGCGCCGGTCATCCCGTACGGGTGCCCGAGCGCGATCGCTCCGCCATGCGGGTTCAGCTTGTCGCCGAAGGGGTCGATTCCGACCTCGCGGCAGACAGGAATCACCTGGGCTGCGAACGCTTCGTTGAGCTCCATCACGTCGACGTCGTCGATCGTCATTCCCGCCGCGTCGAGGACCTTCCGCACGGCCTCGATCGGCCCGACGCCCATGATCTCCGGTTCCACGCCCGACACGCTCGACGCAATGATGCGGGCGCGTGGCTTGACGCCGAGCTCCCGCGCGCGATCGGCGGACATCACAACGACCGCTGCCGCGCCGTCGTTGAGCGGGCACGAGTTCCCGGCCGTGACCTTGCCGCCGGGCTTGAACGCGGGCTCGAGGCTGGCGAGCTTCTCGAGCGTCGACGAGCGACGCGGGCCGTCGTCCAGCTCGACGCCGTGGTAGGGGGTGACCTCGCGTGCGAAGAAGCCTGAGTCCTGCGCCGCCACGGCGCGCTCCTGCGAGCGCTGCGCGAACCGGTCCATCTCCTCCCGCGAGACGCCCCAGCGCTCGGCGACGTTCTCGGCGGTCAGGCCCATGGGGATGTAGACGTTCGCGATTGGCGCGTTGTCGCCGAACAGTGCGGGGTGGAGCTCGTCGTCCGTCTTCGGGTAGCCGTTGACCTGGCTGATCGACTCGACACCGGCGGCGACGAACGCATCTCCCTCGCCGGCGCGGATCGCGTGGAACGCCATGCGGATCGTCTGCAGGCTCGACGCGCAGAAGCGGTTGACGGTCACGCCCGGCACCGACGCGGGCAGCCCTGCGAGCAGCGCAACCCGTCGGCCGAGGTTCATGCCCTGCTTCGCCTCCGGGAAGCCGCAGCCGACGATCACGTCGACGAGCTCCTCGTGCGGCAGCTCCGGGACCTTCTCGAGTGCCGAGCGGATCGCGAACGCCGCGAGGTCGTCTGGACGGGCGTCGACGAGGGCTCCCTTGGCCGCACGTCCGATCGGTGTGCGCGCAGCGGCGACGATGACGGCTTCGCGCATTGCGTCCATCTTAGAGTTGCTGGAGGGAGGCCCGAAGGCCGCCCTCCAGCAACCGATGGTTCACGCGCCGCGGCCGTTGATCAGCTTGCCGATCGGCTGGAACACGTTGTTCTGGTACTGCACCAGTGTCACCTGCGAGATCGGGTACTGGTAGTTGCCCTTCGTGTGAATGTCGACACCCGGCAGCAAGAACGGGTTCGCATTCCGGAGCTTGGCCGTGTAGGCCATGTTGCGGGCGGCCTTCATCAGGCCGGCGCGGGTCAAGTTCTTCCCGGCTGCCTGGAGGACCTGCATGATCGTCCACGCCTTGGCCATGCCGTAGACGTTGAGCCCGTCGCTGACGTTCCCCTTCGGGTCGTACTTGGCCATGATCTTCTTGTAGAGCTTGATTCCCGGCGTGTTGTTGTACTTCGGGTTCGCCGGATCGAGGACGTAGTTCGTGGTCAGCGTCCCCGCGGTGTTGTCCGAACCCGACTTGGTCGCGAGGGTCAGGAACGTGTCGGTCGCGGAGACCGAGTTCGTGATCACGTGGGCGGGGTGCCACCCGAGCTTCGTCGAGATGACGTAGGCCTGGATCGTCGGCGTCGGCGTCGCGAAGATCACGAACGTGTCGGCGCCCGAGGCCTTCAGCTTCGCCGTCTGCACCGCCGGCGGAGTGGTTGCGCTCAGGTCGTACGGCTCGGCGTCGATGATCTGCGACTGATGCGTGGCGGTGAGGCCCGCTTTCAACCCGCGGAGATAGTCGTTGCCGTAGTCGTCGTTCTGGTAGAGCACCCCGAGCTTCGCGTTCGGGAGGTTCTTGGCGACGTACTTGCCGTAGATCGACCCTTCGGCCTCATAGTCGGGCTGCCACCCGATCGTCCACGGGTACGTCGTGTAATCGCGGTCGAAGGTCGTCGCTCCGGTCGAGACGAAGAGCTGCGGAACCTTCATCTGGTTCAGGTACTGGCGCACCGCGGTCTGCGGCTCCGTCCCGAGCCCACCGACCAGCGCGAACGCATGGTCCTGCTCGACGAACTTGTGGGTGATCTGGACGGTTGTCGCCGGGTTGTAGCCGTCGTCCGAGTACTTGAACACGACTTGCCGGCCGAACAGGCCGTGCTTCGCGTTCGCATACGAGAAGTAAGCGGCCATGGCTGGCGGGATCGGCGCGTAGCCCGAGGCCGGCCCGCTGAGCGGGAACGTGCCCTCGAGCAGGATCGACTTCGCCGTAACGCCCGGCGTCGCCGTCGACGTCGCCCCGGCCGTCACGACCACGACTGCCGAGACGGCGAGCGCTGCGGCCAGGAGCAGGAACGTCTTTCTCATGCGTCTTCTCTCCTTGTCGGGAGTGGCCTGGGGGGAACGCGCGTGCGGGGTGACTATACGAGGCTACGGCCTCAAAGAGAAGCCGGTTTCTACGCGCGTAACCGAGCGGCAACGCGGTGCAGGAGCCCGGCCGCCCCGGCGGGGGCGACATAGAGCACCACCAGCAGGACGACCCCGTAGACGACGAGCCCGGATCCCGGCGCGCGCGTGTTGATGTGGTGCACGTGCGAGACCTGGTCGAGCAGCGCCGGGCCCCAGCTGATCTGGATGAACTCGACGAAGATGGCGCCGAAGAGCATCCCGTAGAGCGATCCCGCACCGCCGATCACGATGCCGACGAGTAGCAGGATCGACAGCTCGATCGGGAACGTGTCCGGGTTGACGTAGGTGATTCCGATTCCGTACAGCGACCCCGCGACGCCGCAGTAGAACGCGGAGATCCCGAACGCCCAGGTCTTGACCGATGCGGTCGAGACGCCGTTCGCGGTCGAGGCGATCTCGCTGTCCCGGACGGCCCGCAGCGAGCGTCCGAACCGGCCGCCCACGACCACGTACGCGAGCGGCAGCATGATCAGGGCGACGACCCAGGTGACGCTGTAGAACCAGACCGACGGATTCACGTCGAGCCCGAACTCGGAGTGGAGCTGGGGCAGGTTCTTGCCGACGTTGCCGCCGGTGAAGTGCGAGAAGCGCTTGAGGATCCCGATGAACGAGAGCGGGATTGCGAACGTCGCCAGTGCGAGGTACGGGCCGGCAAAGCGCGTCGCCGGCAGTCCGAACGCCAGTCCGAACGCTCCGGCGATCAGGCCGGCGACCGGGATCGTCCACAGGTCGCGCCAGCCGTGGTCGACGACCAGGATCGTGGCCGTGTAGGCACCGATCCCCATGAACGCGCCGTGACCGAGCGAGATCTGGCCGGTGAAGCCGGTCAGCATGTCGAGGCCGAGCAGGGCGATCAGGTAGATCGCGACGAAACCGAACTGGAACGTGCGGTAGTGGGAGAACACGGCCGGCGCGGCGACGACGGCGACGACGAGCGCGGCGAAGGCAAGCGGTCCGAGGAACCGCCTCACACGCGCCTCACGACGGCGCGCCCGAGCAGTCCGGCCGGGCGAATCAGGAGGACGAGCAGCAGGACGCCGAGCGCAACCGGCAGCTGCAGCTCGCTTGTCACGAATCCGACGTATTGGCCGAGCATGGAGAGCAGGACTCCGAGCGCCAGGCCGCCGACGACGGCGCCGACGGGACTCTCCAGGCCTCCGAGCACGGCTGCCGCGAAGGCATAGATCAGCACGGCCTGCATCATGTTCGGCGTCAGGAAGACGGTCGGCGCCACCATCATCCCGCTCACCGCGCCAAGTGCTGCGGCGAACCCCCAACCGAGTGCCAGCAGCCAGCCGGTCCGGACGCCGAGCAGGCGGGCCGCATCGCGGTTCAGGGCGCCGGCGCGCATCGCGAGCCCCAGCTTGGTGAAGCGGAAGAACGCCCCGAGCACGACAACACAACCGATCGTGACGGCAAACGTGCCGAGATCCTGTTTGGCGATGTGGACGCCGCCGATCACCCACGACGACGTCGGGAACGGACTCGGGAAGAACTGGATCTGCGGTGACCAGATCCAGGCGGCGAGCCCGTTCAGAATCACGAGCAGCGCGATCGTCGCCATCACCATCGTGAGCACGCTCGCCCGCTCGAGCGGGCGGATCACCGTGCGCTGCAGCGCGACACCGCCCACGAAGGCAAGCCCGAGCGTCGCGAAGAACGCCGGCCAGTACGACAACCCGTGGTGCGTGATCAGCGACCAGCTGATGTACGTCGTGAACATCGCCATCTCGCCCTGGGCGAAGTTGATCACCTCGGTCGCCTTGTAGATCAGCACGAGCGCGAGGGCGAGTGAGCTGTAGATCGACCCCTGCGCGAGACCCGAGACGAGCGTCTGGAAGAACTGCTGCATCAGCTGGCGGCCACCTAGTACCCGAGGTACGCGGACCTGACCGCGTCGTCGGCCTTGAGCTCGGCGGCGGTGCCGGAGAGGGTCAGCGAGCCGGTCTCGAGCACGTAGGCGCGCGCCGCCGCGGCGAGTGCGATCGCGGCGTTCTGCTCGACGACGAGAACCGCGAGACCTTCCTTCTGGTTCAGGTCGCCCACCACCTTGAACACCTCACGCGTGACGAGAGGGGCGAGCCCGAGCGACGGTTCGTCCAGCATCAGGAGCCGCGGCCGTTGCAGGAACGCGCGGGCGAGCGCGAGCATCTGCTGCTCACCCCCGGAAAGCGTTCCCGCCTGCTGGTTCCGTCGCGCCTCGAGCCAGGGGAAGTAGTCGAGCACCGTGTTGAAGTCGGGCCGGCCACGTCGCATGTAGGCGCCCATGCGAAGGTTCTCCCACACCGTCAGCTCGGCGAAGATGCCGCGTCCTTCGGGCACGTGGGCGATGCCGGCACGAGCAACAGCCTCCGGTCCGCTTCGTGCCAGCTTGCGACCGGCGAGCATGATCTCGCCGCTTCTCCGCACCGTGCCGGACACCGCGCGCAGCGTCGTCGTCTTGCCCGCCCCGTTCGCTCCCAGCAGCGCCACGATCTCGCCCTCGCCGACCGTCAGCGTCACACCGTGCAGCGCGACGATCTGCCCGTACCGGGCAGAGACGTCGTTCAGTTCGAGCAACGGCGCCATGGCGGGCGATAGCTTCTCATGGGTGATCGAGCTGGAGGAAGGGATCCGCCGCGCGACCTTTTCGCTGCCGTTCGGCATCGATCACGTCCACTGCTACTTCCTTCGCTCCTCGACGGGCGGTTGGATCCTGGTCGATACGGGTCTCGGCTCCCGCACGCCCGAGGAGCGCTGGCGGCCGGTGCTCGACGAGCTCGATGCGCCGGTCGAGTTGATCGTCGTCACGCACATGCATCCCGATCACGTCGGCGGCGCGCGCGACATCGCCGACCTGACGGGCGCGCCGGTGCTACAGGGTCGCGAGGACTACCAGCAGTGCGTCAGGGCCTGGGGCGAGCACAATCCGAAGCAGTTCGTCGACTACTGGGTCTCCCACGGAGTGCCGCAAGACGAGGTCGACGATCTGCTGCGGGACTCGGAGCGGCTCGTCGATGCCGTCCATTGGGTGCGCGACCCGCAGCTGCTCGACGACGGCGACGAGATCGACGGCTGGCGGGTCTCCGTGCTGCGCGGACATGCCGACGGGCACATCGTGCTGCTGCGCGACGGCGTGCTGATCGCGGGCGACACGATTCTCGTCGGGATCACGCCGGCAATCGGGCTCTATCCGCGATCGCGGCCCGACCCTCTCGGCGACTACTTCGAGACGTTGGCTCGCATCGAAGTGCTGGCGCCTCGGGTCGCGTACGCCGGCCACAAAGACGTGATCCTCGAGCCCGCCGCCCGCGCGCGAGAGATCGCAGCACACCACCACGACCGTCTCGCTCGGACGGAGGCGGCGCTCGACGGCCGTCCGAGAAGCGCGTACGCGGTCTCGCTCGACCTGTTTCCGGGTCCCCTTCCGACGCCGCTACGCCGATTCGCGACGGCCGAGTCGCTGGCCCACCTCGAGCGCCTCGCCCGCGCCGGCCGGGCCGTGCGGTCCGGGACGCACTACCTCCAGGCGCGAGCGGCTGTCGGCACTCCCGCGGCCTGACGTCGAGGACGGTTCTCATTTGACAGGGGGCTGGGGAAAGTGGATAAACCGATATCTCAGCGGCATTGCCGCGGTGAGATCAGGTTGATTTCACTGAATCGATCAGGGGGGAGAGGGGCGACGAGGTCATCGCTTCCGGTTTGACAAATCGATCGACGATCTGGATAAGTCCAGTCCGCAGCACGTTCTCGTGAAAGGGGAGACCTTGAAGAGATTGCTGAATGCCGGCGCGCCGCGCTGGCTGCTCACGGTGCTCGCTGCCGTGAGTTTCCTCGTCGTCTTCGGTGGAACGGCGATTGCCGTCACCGGCGACGACACGCCGATCTTGAAAGCCGGCTTGCAACCGAAGGAGGGCGACGAGACCGCCGAGGCACGCCTCCGCGAGCTCGACATCGCCTCGACCAGTGCTCGGCTCGCAGGCGACGATCCGCTCGACATCTCGCAGGCGGGAGCACTTCGCGCGCATGCGGCGAACGCAGCTCGCAAGCTGGCCAAGAACGCGCCGGGCGACGGGCCGCACACGTTCACCGGTCCGTGGTCGAGTCTCGGCCCGAACCCGATCGTGACGGCCGCGCGGAGCGACTCCGCCTTCTACGGCTTGAGCGGCCGCATCGGCGCGCTCGCGATCCGACCGTCGAATGGCGAGTTCATCCTCGGTGCCGCTCAGGGCGGCATCTGGACGTCCACAGACTCCGGTGGAACCTGGACGCCGAGAATCGACAACCAGGACACGCTGACAATCGGCGCATTGACGGTCGCGCCGTCCAACGACTCGGTCATCTACGCGGGCACGGGCGAAGGCGCTCTGTCCGGAGACAGCATGTTCGGCAACGGGGTCCTCAAGTCGACCGACGGCGGCACGACCTGGACGCATGTCTCCGGCGACTACTTCGTCGGCGTGTCCATCTCTCGGATCGTCGTCGACCCGGCGAACCCGAACCATCTCTACGCAGCGGTCCTCCGCGGCCGCGGTGGTGCTCGGCGCGTCTCACCGCCTCTTCACTCCCGCTTCGGCATCTGGGAGTCGAACGACGGTGGCGTCAGCTGGACGCTCCTCAGGGAGGTACCGGAGGCGAACGGCGCAACCGATCTGGAGATGGATCCGCTCAACTCCAGCATCCTCTACGCCTCGTTCTGGGGTGACGCCATCTACAAGAGCACCGATGCGGGTCACACCTGGGCGAAGATCATGAACGGCCTCCCAACCGGCGTCGACTTTGCGGGCGCGCAGACGCGTTTCTCGATTGCGATCTCGCACCCGGCCGGCCAGGCGGCGACTCTGTATGCCGGGTTCGACTGGAATGACGCGAACGGGCACCACGTCGCGGAGGTCTTCAAGTCGACGAATGCCGGAGCGAGCTGGGCCCAAACCGGTACCGGCACCAACGACACGGACAACGTCGAGGACTACTGCGGCACGCAGTGCTTCTACGACAACGTGATCGAGGTCGACCCGAACAACCCGGACATCGTCTTCGCCGGCGGCTCGTTCGGATACGACCTGAGCCCGCAGTCGGGCGGCATCTTCCGCTCGACCGACGGCGGCGCCAGCTGGGAGAACCTCGGCTGGGACCTGCACCCGGACTTCCATGCGCTGGCGATGGACCCGTCGAACCCGAGTCACGTTCTGATCGGCAACGATGGCGGCGTCTGGTACAGCCCGGACCGTGGTGGGCGGCCAAGCCCGACCCAGCCGCTCAAAGCCGCCGACTGGCAGGACCTGAACGGCACGGTCGACCCGGTCTCGAGCGCGGTGCTTCATCGGACAGGCTTGTCGATCGCGCAGTTCACCTCGATCGCCACGGTTCCGACCATCCCTGCAGGCCCGAGCTCCGAGCGGTTCTGGGGCGGCACGCAGGACAACGGCACCCAGCGGAAGTCGGTCAACTCGAACTCGTGGTTCGACGTCGCGGGCGGTGACGGCGGGCAGGTGCTCGTCGACCCGAGCGCAGGCAGCCCGAACGGGGACTGCGCACTCGGTGCCTGCTACGTCTACGGCACGTACTTCGGGATCTCGAACTCGATCTACCGGTTCAACGACGGGGGCAACTTCTTCTCGAACCAGTTCATCCAGAACGGGCTCGGCCTGAGTGATCGGTCCGATTTCTACGTCCCGTTCACGATGAACCAGCTGAACCCGAACCAGCTCTTCGTGGGCTCCTATCGGCTCTACCGCACGGACAACGCGCGGACTGCCGCTCAGTGGCACGCGATCAGCGGCGATCTGACGTCGGGCTGCACGGGGACCGCACCGAACGGTGCGCGGACCTGCGCTATCTCGGCGATCGGCGTTGGCGGCGGCACCGCCGCGTGGGTCGGGACGCTCGACGGGCTCGTCTGGGTCAGCCCGGATGCCCAGACGGCTGCCAACCCGACCTGGACGCAGATCGACACGAAGAAGGGCAAGCTCCCGAACCGGCCGGTCGCAGGCTTCGCGGTCGACCGGAGCAACTACCGGATCGCGTACGCCGCGTACAACGGCTACGACGAGGCGACGCCCAAGACACCCGGTCACGTCTTCGCTACGACGGACGGCGGCCAGTCCTGGACGAACGTCAGTGGCGACCTGCCGGATGCGCCGGTGAACTCGATCATCCTCGATCCGTCGTACCCGAACACGCTCTACGCCGGGACCGACGTCGGTGCGTTCGTGACGTATAACGGCGGCGCCCACTGGACGTTGCTCGGCACCGGCATGCCGACCGTCGCCGTCTGGCAGCTCGACATGGATCCGCTGCACCGCATCATCGCGGCCGGCACGCACGGTCGCGGAGCGTTCCGCATCGGCGACACGACGACCAATCCGGCGCTCGTGGTGTCGAAGGTCGACGCCGGGATCCCGGTTGGGCCGGCGAGCACGCTGACCTACTCGATCACGCTCCGGAACATCGGCAACGGGCCGGCGACCGGCGTGACGATCACCGATCCGCTCCCCGACAACACGAGCTTCGTGTCGGCGGACAACGGCGGAACCCTCAGCAAGGGAACAGTGACCTGGTCCGGCCTGAGCGTGAACGCCGGCGCAAGCACGACGGTCACGCTGACGCTGAACATCGCCGACGCACTCAAGAAGAAGGTCACGTCGATCATCAACGACGGCGTCAGAGCGACGTCGGCGCAGGGTCCGTTCACCACCGGCTCGCCGGTCGTGACGACGCTTGCACCGCCGTTTGCGATGAGCGTCGCCCCGGCGGCGATCACCGATGGCGGCAAGGCGGGTTCGAGCGTCAGCTACCACGTGGGCGTCACGAACCTCGGCTTCACCACGGACACCTACAACCTCGCTTCGACGGGAGGCACGTACGCGGTCAGCTTCTTCGACTCGACGTGCACCACGCCTGAGACCGCGACACCTCCGGTGCTCGCCGGAGCGACGGCGGATGTATGCGTCCAGGTGGCGGTGCCGCCAGCAGCGAACGACGGTGACACCAACACCACGACGGTGACGGCGACGTCAGTCGGGAGCCCGTCCAACTCGGGCAGCTCGACGCTGACAACGATCGCGGTTACGAAGGACACGCTGCTCGTCGACGAGGACGGCGGCACGCCGAACGTCGAGAGCTTCTACCAGACGGCGCTCACGGCGAACAGTGTCTCGTTCGCCACCTGGGATCTGAAAGCGAACCCGAACCTGCCGCAGGGCTACCTGCTGGCCCACAAGCGGGTGTTCTGGTTCACCGGGAACAGCTATCCCGGTCCGATCCTGCCGTACGAGTCCGAGCTGAAGGCGTTCCTCGACGCCGGCGGCAACCTGTTCATGTCGGGCCAGGATCTGCTCGACCAGGCCGCCGGGACGACGCCGTTCGTGCACGACTACCTGCACGTGACCTGGGACGGCACGGAGGCCCAGAACGACAAGGAGACCGCGACGGTCACAGGCCTCGCGGGCAACCCGGTGACGAACGGGATCGGAACGGTTCCGCTCGATCACAGCGTCCTCGGTGCCACGTTCGAGGATGAGATCACGCCGAACGGCGGTGCGTTGGCCGCGTTCCTCGACGACGGAGTCGCGACGGGAACGCCCGCGCCTGACGCCCTGACGTTCTCGGGGACGTACAAGGTCGTGTTCCTCGCGTTCCCGTTCGAAGCGTACGGAACCGCCGCTCAGAAGGCAGACCTCTTCGCGAGGACGCTGACCTTCTTCGGCCCGTAGGTTCCGGCGTTCATTGGTTGCAGCTGGGGCCGGCGCAAGCCGGCCCCAGATGTTTCGGAATCCGGACAGAGCGGGTACAACAACCTCATGCGTGCTCTGGCCGCTCTTTCGCTGGTCGTCTTCCTGTTCGCGGTCTCGACGGCTTCGGGGCTGACGCCGACTCCGAACGTCAGGGGAACGGTCGTTCGGGCAGCCGGCGGCGGTAATTGCTACCCGGATGAGCCGTGCGACCCCCTGCCGCCCGCGCTGTACGTCGTGTTCACTCGCGGGAGCGTTGCGACCCGGTCCCGGCTCGGCGCGAACGGCTCGTTCGCACTGCATCTGGCGCCCGGCCGGTATGCGGTCCGGGTGGCTCCGCCACACGGTCAGTTGAGCCCTGCGAGCATCACGGTTCCACGCGTCGGGATGCTCCGCCCGCGGCTCGTCGAACAACGCTGACCAACTACCATTCCGGCCATGGAGCCGCTTCGGATCGGCGTTCTCGCCGTGCAGGGCAACTTTCGCGAGCACGCTGCGATGCTGCGCCGGGTCGGCGCGGAGCCGGTCGAGGTGCGGAAGCCCGAGCAGCTCGCCGGCCTCGACGGTCTGATCATCCCCGGCGGTGAGTCGACCACGTTCATGCGGCTGATGCGGTTGTACGGGCTCGACGAGGCGATCCAACGCTTCGAGCGGCCCGTCTTCGGCACCTGCGCGGGCATGATCGTGCTCGACCGGAACCACCTCGACCTCGTCGACGTGTCGGTGCTCCGCAACGCCTTCGGCAGGCAGGTCGCGTCGTTCGAGACCGATCTCGACGTCGCCGGGGAGGAGGAGCCGGTGCGGGCCGTGTTCATCCGTGCACCCTGGGTGGAGGAGATCGGCCCGGACGTCGAGGTGCTCGCCGCCGTCGACGGCAGGCCCGTGCTGGCGCGCGACGGCCGCTATCTCGTCGCCGCGTTCCATCCCGAGTTGACCGACGACACGCGGCTCCACGAGCGCTTTCTGGATCTCGTCAGGGAGGAGCAAGTTGTCCGGGCATAGCAAGTGGTCGTCGATCAAGCACAAGAAGGGCGCAGCCGATGCCAAGCGCGGCAAGCTCTTCTCGAAGCTCTCGCGCGGCATCATCGTCGCGGCCAAGGAGGGTGGCGGCGATCCGGCCAACAACCTCTCGCTGCAGAACGCGATCGAGAAGGCCAAGTCCTACTCGATGCCCAAGGACAACATCGATCGCGCAATTGCAAAGGGATCCGGCGCAGACGCCGACGCTGATTCGTTCGAGACGATCGTGTACGAGGGGTACGGGCCCGAGGGTGTGGCTGTGATCGTCGAGGCGCTCACGGACAACCGAAACCGCACGGCCGCCGACGTCCGGCACATGTTCGCAAAGCACGGCGGGAATCTGGGCGCGACGGGTGCCGTCGCCTGGCAGTTCGAGCGCCTCGGCGTCGTCGTCGTGGCTGCTGACGGTGTCGACGACGACGAGTTGCTGCTCGTCTCGGCCGACGGTGGAGCCGAGGACGTCGCGCGTGACGGGGATGTGTTCCAGGTGACATCGCCGCCGGAGGCGTTGTCCGCCGTTCGCCAGGCGATCGAGGCCGCAGGCCTCACGGTCGTGTCTGCTGAGCTCCAGCTCGTGCCGAAGACGACCGTGTCGGTCGACGACGAGGCGAAGGCACGGCAAGTGATGCGGCTGATCGACGCGCTCGAGGACAACGACGATGTCCAGGACGTCTACGCCAACTTCGACATCCCCGAGCGGGTCCTCGAGGCTGTCGCGGGCTGAGCCGCCCGACCCCGCCGCGCGTAGGAACATCCGAAGCCGCGCCTAACGTGTCGACGTGAAGGTCCTCGGCATCGATCCAGGGACGGCAGCATGCGGGTACGGAATCGTCCACGAAAGCGGCGGGCGCCTCAGGGCCACGTGTCACGGGTGGTGGCGGACGTCCGCAAAGGAGCGGCCGGAGGCACGCCTCCTCACGATCTTCACGGGCGTCCAAGAGCTGATCGCGCTGCACGCTCCGGATGCGGTCGCGCTGGAAGAGTCGTACGTCGGCGCAGACGCCCGCATCGCACTCTCCGTCGGACAGGCGCGGGGAGCCGTGCTCGTCGCCGCGTCGTCCGTCGGCGTCGCCTGCGCTGAGTACGCGCCGGCCCGGGTCAAGCAGTCGGTCTGCGGCTACGGTCGCGCCGACAAGGAGCAGGTCGGAAAGATGGTCAAGGCGATCCTCGCTCTCGACGAGGTACCGTCGCCGAGCCACGCCGCCGATGCCCTTGCGGTGGCGATCTGCCACGCACTTGCGCCGCCGCTGCTCGCAGTGCTCGCACAGTAGGACGAAGGAGTCCGCCCGCGGTCTGCGAACTAGAGCCGTTCACGACACACCGCGACCGGAGGTGGTCCGAGTGCAACAGTGGCAGAAGTACTTCGCCGAGCTTCTCGGCACGTTCATTCTCGTGTTCGTCGGCACGACCGCGATCGTCGGCGCCGACCGCTCGACGCTGCCCGTGCTGTTGATCGTGCCGTTCGCCTTCGGACTCGCCTTGCTCGCCGGGCTGTACGCGTTCGGCGAGGTTTCAGGCGGCCACTTCAATCCCGCCGTCTCGCTCGGGCTCTTCCTCGACCGGCGCCTGACGATCACGGATCTCTTCGGCTACTGGATCTTCCAGTTCTTCGGCGCGATCCTCGCGTCGTTGGTGCTCGCCCTCGCCACCTCTCGGCACGAGGTCGCGCTGACGGCGACCGTGCCCTCGTCGGACAGTACGGCGATCGTGATGGAGGTCGCGTTCACGGCGATCTTCGTGGCGGTGATCCTGGCCGCGAGCAGCAGCAGCCTCTACTCGGGCAGCGCGTTGATCGCGATCCCCTTGACGCTGCTTGCCATCCACTTCGCGGCGATTCCGTTCAGCGGCTCGTCGGTCAACCCGGCCCGAAGCCTCGGCCCGGCAATCGTCGGGAACACGTGGCACGGGATCTGGATCTACCTGATCGCACCGCCGCTCGGCGCGATCATCGGCTGGGTCGTGCATACCGTCGTGGTGAAGGGGGACACCCACCTCGGCGACGATCTCGTGGAGATCGAGGACGAGGTCCTCGCCGGCCCGGCGACCGAGTAGGAACGTCCGTTCGGCTGCGTACCCTGACGCCATGAGGTCGAGTCGATGATCGCCCGGCTTCGCGGCCGGATCAGCGGACGTGCGGGTTCCGGGCTGATCGTCGATGTCAACGGCGTCGGCTACCTCGTCAACGCCACGCCTTCGGTGCAACGGCTGGGTGAAGGTGAGGTCACGATCGAGATCCACACGGTGGTGCGCGAGGACGCGCTGCAGCTGTTCGGCTTCGCGACGGCCGACGAGCGTGAGCTCTTCGAGCTGCTGCTCGGAGTCTCCGGCGTCGGGCCGAAGGTCGCGCTCGCAATCCTCTCGGGGTCGACGCCCGCCGAGCTTCGGCGGGCGATCGCACGCGACGACGTGAAACGGTTCCAGGCGATCCCCGGCATCGGGTTCAAGACCGCCCAGCGGGTTGTTCTCGAGCTGAAAGGCGCGGTCGCCGACGTACCGACCGGGAGCACGGACTTCGCGGCGCGGGATGCGCTCGTCGAGCTGGGGTGGACGCTCGTCGATGCCGATCAGGTGCTTGCCGACGTCGACCCGTCGCTGCCGGTCGCCGAGCAGGTGAGGGCGGCACTGCGGATGGCGGCGTGAGCCAGTTCCTCGCACCCGTGCTCGCCGACGCGGAGGAAGAGGTCGAGCGCACGCTTCGTCCGCGCTCGCTGGCCGACTTCGTCGGGCAGGAGCGGGTCAAGGAGCAGCTCGAGATCGCGCTGACCGCGGCCAAGGCACGTGGCGAGGCCCTCGACCATCTCCTGCTCGCCGGCCCGCCGGGCCTGGGCAAGACGTCGCTGGCGCAAATCGTCCGCAACGAGCTGGGCGTCGGGATCCGTCAGATCGCCGGGCCGGGGTTGGAGCGGAAGGACATCGCCGCGATCCTGACGTCGCTCGAGCCGCGTGACGTGCTGTTCATCGACGAGATCCACCGCATCAGTCGCGCGGCGGAGGAGATCCTCTACCCGGCGCTCGAGGACTTCCGCCTCGACATCGTGATGGGGCAGGGGCCGGCCGCGCGAACGCTGACGCTCGACCTGCCGCAGTTCACGCTCGTCGGAGCGACGACTCGAACGGGCCTGCTGACCACGCCGCTGCGCGACCGGTTCGGGCTCACGTTCCGCCTCGACCTGTACGCCGCCGACGAGCTCGCACAGATCGTCCGCCGCTCTGCGCGGATTCTCGACGTCGAGCTCGCCGCGGACGCGGCGGAGCTCGTCGCGGGTCGCTCGCGTGGCACCCCACGGATCGCGAACCGCATCCTCCGCCGTGTCCGTGACGTCGCCGAGGTGCGGCACGAGGGAATCGTCACCACCGAGATCGCCGAGGAGGCTCTTGCCCTGCTCGAAGTCGACGCCGTCGGTCTCGAGCGCTTCGACCGCGAGCTCCTGCGCTGCGTCGTCGAGCGCTTCGGCGGCGGCCCCGTCGGGTTGTCGACGCTCGCTGTCGCACTCGGCGAGGAGTCCGAGACGATCGAGGACGTCTACGAGCCGTTCCTGCTCCAGCTCGGGTTCCTGCAGCGCACGCCGCGAGGCCGCATCGTCACCGATCTCGGCCGGGCGCATCTCGGCCAGGTGGCCGACGGCAGCACCTTGTTCTGAAAGCTGGTTACCTTGGGAGCGTGGAGGGCCGCTCGAACGACACGCTCGTCTTCCTGCCGGCCTGGAACGAGGAGGAGAACCTCCCGGCCGTCCTCGATGAGCTGCACTCCGAGCTCCCGGATGTCGACGTCCTCGTCGTCGACGACGGTTCCACCGACGGGACGGCGGGCGTTGCTGCCGCCCGGGACGCCACGGTCCTCTCGTTCGCCAGCAACCTCGGCTTGCCGGCCGCGATCGCGGCCGGCTACAGCCACGCGGTCGAGCACGGTTACACGTTCTGCGGGCGCGTCGATTCGGACGGGCAGCATCCTGCAAGTGAGCTGAAGCGGCTGCTCGAACGCGTGCGGGCAGGCACCTGTGACGTCGCCATCGGCTCGCGGTTCGCGACGGGTGACGGCTTCGAAGCTCGGCGGTACACCTCGAGCCCGGCGCGGCGGTTCGGCACTTCGCTGCTCCGCCGCTCGATGGGAGTCCTCTTGCGGAGGCCGTTCCTCGACGCGACGAGCGGGATGTACGCCGCGAACGAGCAAGCGCTGCCGATCCTCGCGCTCCCGTACACGAGCGACGCGCCCGAGGTGCAGGCGATCCTGCGGCTGCACGATGCGGGGTTGCGCGTCGACGAAGTTCCGGTGCACATGCGTCCACGGGCGAGTGGCGAGTCGAAGCTGCAAGGAAAGAAGGCAGTCATGCTCGTGGTCACGGTGATCGCGACGCTGTTCGCGTTCGTCCGTGTGCGACACCGCTTCGGTCGTGGCTGATCCGGTTCGCGTCGTCGCGGTACTCGGTTACTCCGGCCGGCGCTCCGATGTCCTGGATCCGATCTGTGCCCTACGGCTGCGACGCGCCGAGCAGCTGGCGGCGGGTGCTCGGGCGGTCGTCCTCTCCGGTTGGGCCCGGCGGCCGAGCGGCCGCAGCGAAGCCGAGCTGATGCGCGCAGCGTGGCGAGGTCCTGAGATGCCGCTTCTCTGCGACACCACCGCTCGCTCGACCGTCGAGAACGCCGTCGCCGTGGCCGCAGCCTCACGGGAGCTGGGCGTCGACGAGGTGATCGTCGTCACCTCCGACTGGCACGAGCTCCGCGCCAGGGTCCTCGTCCGAGCGGCGTTGCGCGGCAGCGGGATCGCGCTTCGAACATCGCCGACCCCGGGGCTGCTCCGAGTGACCGTGCTGGTGAGGGAGCTCGCCTGTCTCGTCGCGCTCCCCGTGCAGGTGCTGCTGGTGCTTCGG
This sequence comes from uncultured Actinomycetes bacterium, assembly GCA_963836705.1. Lineage (GTDB taxonomy): Bacteria > Actinomycetota > Thermoleophilia > Gaiellales > Gaiellaceae > PALSA-600. The sequence continues at coordinate 87,096 of CAWIKU010000002.1, forward strand.
CTGCGCCGGCGCTGGCCGCGCCACAGCTCGTCTCCCTCGTCGTTCTCGCCTTCGTGACGCGTTGAGAGTTGCAGTTCGCCCGTGGAGCGGAGGTCACTCCTCGACGGCGCCGACGAACTCGACCATCGCGGCGGCGGCCGCCGCGTCGCTCAGACCCTCCCGACCGGTGAGCGAGTGCCACGTCTCGAAGGCGATCGCATGCCCGACGGCCGCACGCAGCAGCTTGCGCTGTCGGCCGCGTGCCTCCCAGCCCTCATCGAGCACCTCGCGCACGTGCAGCCAGTACTGCACGAGTGGCTCGGCGACGTCGCGAAGGGCCGCCGACTCGTGCAGGTCTCGGAGTACGTGGCCCGTCATTGCCTCGGTCCGGCGGAAGAACGCGTAGATCTCGAGGAGGGCGGTGCGCAACCGCTCTCTGGGATCGCCGATCAGCTCCCACGTGGCGGTGTCGGGCCGCGGGTGGCGTGACGTCCAGTGGGCCGAACAGGCCTGGAACAGCGACCGCTCGTCGGGGAAATGACGGTAGACGGTGAGCCGCTGCACGTTGGCGCGGTCGGCGATTGCGCTGATCGTCGTCCGGGCCGGCCCGAGCTGCTCGTGCAGGGCGACCGTCGCCTCGACGATCCGCTCGCGCGTCGCGGCGACGTTCTCGGCCCGCTCTCTCAGTTCGTACTTCCGCGCCATTGCTTCACTGCTCTCCGGGGTTGACGTGATCGGCGAAGCTGATAGGTTCGATATTACAGTGAACAGCGCTGTACAACGAAAATAGGGAGGGGCCATGACGACGGAACTCGGCAGACGCGCAATCCAGGCGGACGAAGGAGCGCGGGTCGATCTCGGCGGGCTCGGGATCATCTGGAAGATCGACGGGGTGGAGTCCGGCGAGAGGTTCTCGGTCGTCCACCATCCGCTCGCGCCGCGGGCGCTCGCGGCGCCGCTGCACCGGCACTCGCGCGAGGACGAGTACTCGTACGTGTTGACCGGGACGCTCGGGGCGCTGCTCGGCGACGAGGTGGTGACCGCGCACCCCGGCACCTGGGTGTTCAAGCCTCGCAACGAGTGGCACACCTTCTGGAACGCGGGCGATACGCCCTGCGAGATCATCGAGATCATCTCGCCGGCCGGCTTCGAGCACTTCTTCCGCGAGTTGCCGTCGGTCTACGCGGCCGACGGCGAGCCCGACATCGACCGTTTCGTCGAGCTGTGCTCCCGCTACGAGCTCGAGATGGATCCCACGTCGGTTCCGGGACTCTGCGAGCGATTCGGGCTGACGCACCCCTTGGCGAATGCCTGAGCGGCGCAGACCGGCACGCCTTCCGGGCGCGACCGGCCTGCGCGGCGCTCGTCGTGGCTACGTCGAAGGCTGAACGATGATCAGCGAGTTGCCGTCGGGGTCGCGCAGCCAGAACATCGGCGGCACGGGACCGCCCCAACGGGAGACCTCGTCGTCGACGTCGACTCCTGCCGCCTGCAACGCGGCGTGATCGGCGTCGACGTCCGACGTGTCGAGGCAGATACCGGTCTGACTTCCGCCCGCTTCGCTGCCCTGCGGCGGCGGGGCGAGGGCGATCGTCGTCGCGGTTCCGGGCAGTGCCACTTCGACCCAGCGCATCGCCTCGCCCATCGGGGTGTCGACGACCTTCTCGAAGCCCAGAGCACCGGTGTAGAAGTCGATCGCGCGATCGGTGTCGGCCACCGTGACGCAGACACGGCCGACTTGCTGGAGGTTCAGCTTGGACGTGGTTGCTTGCACCTTGGACATGGGAGCCTCCTGTTCGCCGGGGATGTTCAACTTGGACCGGGCCGTCGGCGAAAACTCATCGCGGTCGCCTGCCTCATGGGGTGAACAGCTGCCAGTGCCCCTCGGAGATGACGTCGACCTTGCCGTCGATCACCCTGATGGCGGTGTCGTCGTCGATCGCGTATGCCGGATTCAACAGGCCGGCGGCCCACTGTTCTGCGGCTGCCATGGTGTTCTCGGGCAGATCCGGATGATCCACGTGCGGGAAGATCGAGAAGTCGACGATTCCCAGGGCTCTGTCCCCACCGTCGGGCGGGTTCCAGACCTTGAATTCCTCGCCGATCCGAGGGGTCATCACCATGCTTCCGGCGCTCAAGCTGACCCAGACCGCGCTCAGCGAGGGCAAGAGGTCGGCCAAGCCCGACTCCCGCATGTGATGGGCCAGGTACAGGGAATCCCCGCCGTTCACCAGCAGGACGTCGATCTCCTCGACCAGGGGGACCCACAGCTCGCGTTCGAGCGTGGGCAGTGCCGTCAGCTCGAGCACTCCCAGGGACTTCCACCCCAGTTCGCACATCGGGGTCATGGCTTGGCCGGTGATGAACCGGTACGCCCCGCCAATGCCGCCCGGGGCGTGCCCGTACGACGCGGTCGGGATGCAGAGCGCGTCGCAGTCGCCGATCGGCTTCCCCAGCAGCTCGAGCATCGCGGCGTTGATGCTCGGATTCTTGATGCCGGCGGAAGTGAGAAGAAACTTCAAGGGCGCTCCTTCGCTCGAGGTGAGGGCGTGATGCTTCTCAGACAGACTCCGCCGAAGGGTGGAAATCATCGTTCGCCGAGTGGCCGTGCGTACGGTGTCGTCGGCCGCGGCGCACGACCGCGATCGCGAGCGGCGCGGTGAGTAGTGCCATCACGTCGAACCAGACGTAGCCGGACGCGACGCCGCTCGGTGGATTCCCGTCGGAGATCCCGAGACCGGGCAGGGTGCGCGCCCAGTGCCACGTGCCGATCGCCGTGCCGTACAGCTCGAGTGCCGCGACCACCAGGAAGACGCCGGCGTAGATCGCCCGGTTCCGGCCGCGCCACAGGAAGAGGAGCAGCAGTGGGACGCCGAAGGCTCCTGCCAGATCACGCTGCGGGAGCAAGAGGAGGCCGGCAAGGCCCCAGCCGAAGGCGAGTGCTGCCGCGCTCACGACGAGGGCACGTGTGTGGCCGCGAAACGCCGCCGCGACCGACAGCCCCGTCAGGTAGACGATCCCGTGTGCGGGCGGGACGAAGAGCGGGAGGTTGTGCAGCCGGTAGTGATAGACGCCCCAGATCAGCGAGCCGGTGACTTCGCCGATCGTCGCGAAGCAGACGACGGCGAGCGTCTGCGCCCGCCGCTCGGCAGAGACGCGCGCCAGCGACACGAGCAGGACCAGCCACGTCAGGACGCCGAGCGCGAGTTGCCCGTGATAGCTCGCATAGTGGTCGAGTGCGAGCAGCGCAGCGAGGTACGCCGCGCCCGCAGCCGCCGCTACTGCTGCTTGAACTGAAGCTCGTGCCACGACGGGACCGGGGCGAGCTCGAGCAGCGGCCGGCCCCCGCCGGGATGCTGGTAGGCGAACTCGTCGTCGCCTTCGTCCCACACGACGTCCAGCGACCCTCGCTTCACCTGGTGGTCGAGCCAGGCGCCGCGGAAGATCAGCTTGCGAAGCCAGTAGACGAGCGACTCGTTCCCGACCAGCGCGACCCGTTCCCAGTTGCGGACGAGGTAGCGGCCGAGGCGGGAGGCAGGCTCGTCGATCACACCCTGCGCAGCGAGCGTGACGAGATCCGCGACGGCCTCCTCGTCGAGCTCGGGCGTGGAGACGACACCGAGTTTCACGGCGGCTGCAACCACGCGCCCCTCGAAATCGGTCGACCCGAACGAGAAGCGGTACCCGAGGAACTCGACGACGTAGTCGTCGCCCGAGGTGTAGTTGGCGTCCGGTGTCGGGAGCGCGTCAGGCACGATCCAATCGTAGTGAACGCCTTCCTCGTCGCCTCCAGTGCCTCGCACTACATCGTTCTCCTGCCTGCGCTGATCGTCGGGTTCGGCCTGGTGGGCGGCATTCTGATCCTGCTCGGGCGCGCATTCGCAGAGACGGTGCGCGAGTCGAGCCATCCGCGGCTGATCCTCGGCGGCCTCGTCGCGCTCGTCGGCGCGATCGTGCTGCTCACCTACCTGGGCGTCTCACTGCCCAGGGAGTGAGCTAGAGAATGACGACGGGCGTCCCGACCTGGACGCGCTCGAACAACCATTCGGCCTCCGGTACCTGCATCCGGACGCAGCCGTGTGAGGCGCTGTAGCCGATCGACGTCGGCGCGTCGGTGCCGTGGATGCCGACGCCCGGTGCGTTCAGGCCCATCCAGCGGGTGCCGAGCGGGTTCGCCGGCCCCGGCGGGACCGGCTTCAGCCCCTTCGCCCATTCGTCGGCGGTGGGCGGGTACCACCACGGGTTCCGCTGTTTGTCGACGATGTGCCAGATGCCGGTCGGCGTCGGGTAGATCGCCTGGCCGGTCGCCACGCGGAACGTCCGCACGAGCGCGGTGCCGCGGAACAGCCGAAGTGTGTTCGTGGCGCGTGAGATCACGATCACCGGGCCGAACGTCGCCGCCGTGCGCTTCGGCGCGACGGCGTGCGTCAGCAGCATGAGTGGCGCACGCACGCTGTCCTGCAGCGCCTGCGCGATCGCGGTGCGCATCGTCTTCGCGTCGACTGCGAGACCTTGCTCGGCAGGGGAGAAGCGTGGGCCGCTCGTCGTCGCTCCGACGACGGTCGCGTCGGTCGCCGGCGTGTCGTAGCGCTTCGCCAGCGAGGCGACGACGGCTGCGATCTTGGCCTGCGACGAGCGCACCGGCAGCGCGATCTCGCTGTAGGGCGTTGCCGCAAGCGCCGCACCGACCGCCGTGTCGACGCTGAGCCCGGCCCCGAGCGCCTCCGGGCGGACCGACACGGTGGCGTCGCTCGAGCGAACGCGGACCGGACGGTCGAACCCACGCTCGACGATCGCGCGCGCCGGCTCGGCGCTCAGCCCGCCGACCGCAATTCCTCCGACCGAGACGCCTGCCGGGATCGTGCGAGTCGGCGTCGACGCAGGCGCTGCGGCACACGCGAGACCCGCGGCGCCGACGATCGCGAAGAGCGTTCTCAGCAAGGGCGAGCATTCAACCACGTTTGTGCGCTCTTTGCGAGGTTTTTCCGGGTGCGCTCCGTCCGACGGCAGCCGTACCCTCGACAGCCCTGATGACAGCCGGAACCTGGGAGCTCACAGCTTGTTCGCACCGCGAAATCGAGTCGCTCGCAGCTGCACTCGGGGTCGACGAAGTGACCGCAGGCGTGCTCGTCAGACGCGGCTACGGCGACCCGGTGCTAGCTGCACGCTTCCTCGCCGGCGAGCTTCCGGGCCACGATCCGTTCCTGCTCGGAGACATGCACGACGCCGTCGCGACGATCTCCGCGGCAGTCGAGTCGGGAGCGCGCATCTGCGTGCACGGCGACTACGACGCCGACGGAATCTGCGCAACCGCGCTCGCCGTGCTGCTCCTGCGCGAGCTCGGGGCAGATCCGGCTTGGCACCTGCCGTCGCGGTTCGAAGAGGGCTACGGGCTGAACGCGCAGACCTTGACGCGCCTCGCCGAAGAGGGCGTCGAGCTGGTGCTGACTGTCGATTGCGGGATCACCGCGGTCGACGAGGTCGCGCACGCCGCGGCGCTCGGTCTGCAGGTCGTCGTCACCGACCACCATCGTCCGGCCGAGGTGTTGCCGGACTGCCCGGTGGTGGCGACGCTGAAGGGTGGCTATCCGTTCACGGGCCTCTGCGGCACGGCCGTCGTCTGGAAGCTGGCCGAGGCGCTGCTCGGGCCGGACCACGTCTTCCTCGAGCGCCAGCTCGACATCGTGGCGCTCGCGACCGTCGCGGACGTCGTGCCGCTCGTCGACGAGAACCGCGCTCTGGCACTGCGCGGGCTCCGCCGCCTGGCCCAGACGCAGAAGCCGGGCCTGCAGGCGCTGATGCGCGTCGCCGGCGTCGATGCGGCGGCGCTCGACGAGTCCTCGATCGGCTTTCGACTGGCACCGCGCATCAACGCGTCCGGTCGGCTCGGGCGTCCCGAGGCGGCGCTCGCGCTGCTGCTCACCGACGACCCCGCCGAGGCGAAGGCCCTCGCGGAGGAGCTCGAGACGCTGAACCGCGAGCGGCAGATCGTCGAGGAACGGATCTCCCGCGAGGCGATCGACCAGATCGCGGCCTGGCCCGAGTCGCGCCGCCGGCGCCGTGGCTACGTCGTCGTCGGCGAGGGCTGGCACGAAGGGGTGATCGGCATCGTCGCCTCGCGTCTGGTCGAGCGATTCAACCGCCCTGTGGTCGTGATCGCCGGTACCGACGGCGAGTGGAAAGGCTCAGGCAGGTCGGTCGCGGCGTTCGACCTGCACGCCGGGCTGGCCGCGTCAGCCGCGCACCTCGTGCGCTTCGGCGGCCACCGGGCTGCGGCCGGCTTGACGATCGAACCCGAGCGGCTCGAGGCGTTCGCCGAGGCGTTCGCCGCGCATTGCGACGCAGTGCTGAGCGACGACGACCTGCAGCCGGTGACGCGGGTCGACGCGATCGTCCCGGGCGCGAAGCTGCACCTCGCGCTCGCCGCCGAGCTGGGCCGGCTCGCCCCGTTCGGCCTCGGCAACCCGGGCGTGACACTGCTCGTCGACGGGTGCGAGCTCGCCGATCTCGGCACCGTCGGCGACGGCAAGCACCTGCGCTTCCGCGTCCGTCAGCACGGACGAGACTCTGGCTCCGCGATCGCCTTCGGGATGGGCAGCCACCTCGACCGCCTCCGGCGGGAGGGTCGCTACGACGTTGCGTTCCGCTTGCAGGAGAACCGGTGGAACGGGACGATCGCTCCGCAGCTCGTCGTCCGGAGGATCTTCGATGCGGTCGACGGCTTCGACGAGCTTCGCGACTGGCTCGCTGCTCAGTGGCGGGCGGGCGAGACGGCGTGGACGCCTGAAGCGCGCGCGATCTTCGTCGAGCTCGAGCTGGCGGACGGCGCCAGGCGCAGCCTGCTCGAATCAGCGGTGTTCAGGACGTTGCTCGAAGAGAAGCCCGCGCTTTCTGAGGCCGCCTAGGCCGCGTCGACGCGGCGTCGAGCTCGCGCAGCACGCGCGCCATTCGCAGCAGTTTCTTGGTCTCGCGCCGCCGTCTCAGCATGGGCTCCATTCGTTCATCGGCTGAAGGTGGTTTCCTCCTGAACGAGTCCACTCGGCCGAGGGATATGCCGAGAAATGACCGGGGTACACTGGACACATGGCCGTACTCGAGCGACATCAGGACCTCGTCGACGAGCTGATCACCGAAGTCGAGGCCTACAAACCCGATGTCGACCGGGAGCTTCTGACCCGCGCGTTCCAGTACGCGGCCGCCGCTCACGCCGGCCAGGTGCGCCAGTCGGGGCAGGAGTTCATCTACCACCCGTGGGGTGTGGCCAGGATCGTTGCGAGTCTCCAGCTCGACGAACCGACGCTCGCTGCAGCCTTGCTGCACGACGTCGTCGAGGACACCGGGATCGACATCGAGGCGCTTCGCGCCGAGTTCGGCGACGAGATCGCCACGCTGGTCGAGGGCGTCACGAAGCTGACGCGCGTCCAGTTCCAGAGCAGGGAGCACGCCGAGGCCGAGAACTACCGCAAGCTGATCGTGGCGATGGCCGAGGACGTGCGGGTGATCCTGATCAAGCTCGCCGACCGCCTCCACAACCTGCGCACGATCGAGTACCTCGGCAAGCAGAAGCAGGTGCAGAAGGCCAGGGAGACGCTCGAGGTCTACGCGCCGCTCGCGCACCGCCTCGGGATCCACGCGCTCAAGTGGGAGCTCGAGGATCTCTCGTTCCAGACACTGCATCCGCGCAAGTACGAGGAGATCAAGCAGATGGTCGCCGAGCGCCGCACCGACCGCGAAGAGCACGTGCGCGAAGCGGCGATGGTGCTGCAGAAGGAGCTCGACAAGGTCGACATCCCCGCCGAGATCTCCGGGCGGGCGAAGCACTTCTACTCGATCTACGACAAGATGGCCAAGAAAGGCCGCGAGTTCAACGAGATCTACGACCTGACGGCGATGAGGGTGATCGCCGAGCGTTCCGGCGACGAGGGGACGCGTGATTGTTACGGCGCACTGGGGCTGATCCATTCGCTCTGGAAGCCCATGCCCGGACGGTTCAAGGACTTCATCGCGATGCCGAAGTTCAACGCCTACCAGGCGTTGCACACGACGGTGATCGGCCCGCAGGGGCGTCCGCTCGAGATCCAGGTGCGGACACGCGAGATGCACGAGACGGCCGAATTCGGCGTCGCCGCACACTGGCTCTACAAGCGCGGCAAGAAGGACAAGGACGCCGAGTGGACCGCCTGGGTGAAGCAACTGATGGACGAGGGGACGACCGACGAGGCCGACCCGCGCGAGTTCATGAAGGCGTTCCGGACCGATCTCTTCGGCGAGGAAGTCCACGTCTTCACTCCCAAGGGCCAGGTGAAGACGCTGCCCGCCGGCTCGACACCGATCGATTTCGCGTATGCCGTCCACACCGACGTCGGTCACCGGACCGTCGGCGCGAAGATCAACGGCCGGATCGTCCCACTGCACTACACGCTCAAGAACGGCGACTTCGTCGAGATCCTCACGTCGAAGCAGGGCCGCGGGCCGTCGCGCGACTGGATGTCGGTCGCCAAGAGCTCGCGGGCGCGCAACAAGATCAGGCAGTGGTTCTCGCGCGAGACGCGCGAGGAGTCCGAGCACAAGGGTCGCGAGGCGCTCGAGCACGCCCTGAAGGCGCAGAACCTGCCGTACGCGAAGCTTCGTGGCTCGGCGACGCTGGCCGAGGTGATCCGCGACAGCGGCTTCAAGAAGGCGGAGGATTTCTACCTCGCGCTCGGCTCGGGCAAGCTGCAGGCCGGCGCGATCGTCAACAAGGTCGTCCAAAGGCTGAAGACGGAGCAGGTGGCAGAGGAAGCGCCGGTCGTCACGAAGCCGTCGAAGGCCCGCGAGACCGTCTCGGGCAGCGACCTCGGAGTCGTCGTCCCCGGTGTCACGGACGTGCTCGTCCGACTGGCGAAGTGCTGTACGCCGGTACCGGGCGACGAGATCGTCGGCTACATCTCGCTCGGCAAGGGCATCACCATCCACCGCGGCGACTGCCCGAACGTGAAGGCGCTCAAGCGCAGCCCGGAGCGGTTCACCGACGTGGCTTGGGACGGCGCAGTTGCGGCCAAGAGCTTCCGGGTGCAGATCGCCGTCGACTCGTGGGACCGTCCGCGGCTGCTCGAGGACGTCGCCCGTACCTTCGCCGAGCACGGCGCCAACATCGTCACGTACGGCGGTGTGGTCGAGGATCAACTCGCGAAGAACCGCTACACGGCGGAGGTCGGCGACCTGAAGAGCCTCCGGACGCTCTTGACGGCGCTTCGGAACCTCGAAGCCGTCTTCGACGCGTACCGCGTCACGCCGTCGTAGCCCGCTCGATCACTCGAACGAGTGATCGCGGCGCGGACGAAGGGGGTACCTCGATCGAGGGATGGCGTGGGTCGCCGGGCTTCCCTACAACGAGAGTGGGGGAGCGGCGGTTGGCCGCCCGCCCGCTCGGTCAGGAGAGGGCCGGGCGGGCGGAGCGCCCCGGCGTGCCTCAGCGGTCCTCGAACGCCGCGATCCGCTCGCGAAACGCGTCCGGTACGGACACCGCCTTTCGCTCGTCGAGGGCGATGCAGACCAGGGTCGCCTTGGACGTCGCCATCAGGAGCTCGCCACCGTCGTCGTCGATCCGGTAAGCGGCGTGCTCGTAGGTGATGCTCGTCCTGCCGATCCCCGCGGTGCGTACGAAGACCTCGAGCAGGTCGTCGAACCGAGCACCGGCGTGGTACTCGACCGTCGTCGCCCGCATCGCGAAGTCGACCCCGGCGAGGGTCACCCGCCCCAGATGCCGGTGGTACTCGGTCCGGGCGAGGTCGAAATAGGGGAGGTAGCGGCCGTAGTAGACGACCCCCTGAGCGTCGGTCTCGGAGAACCCGACGCGCGTGTACGCCGCGTACCGAAACGGCAGCTTCCGGTCGGTCTCGTGCCCGAGCTCGATCACGCGGCGATCCTATTCGACCGTTCGGCGACGGGACGTGCCGCGCGCGGCCACCTCCGGAACGGGTCAGGAGCGGATGACGGCGAGCACCTCGTCGCGCTTGCGGGCCATCAGGTCCTGCGAGCGGGCTTCGAGGTTCAGGCGCAGGAGCGGTTCCGTGTTCGACGGACGCACGTTGAAGTGCCAGTCGTCGCTCAACACGGACAGGCCGTCGAGATGCGTGACCGTCCCCTCGGGACCGAAGCGCCGCTCGAGCTCCTGGAGCTTGCCCGGAACGTCGGCGACGGGGGTGTTGATCTCGCCCGTGATGAAGTAACGCGCCCGCAGCGGCTCGAGGGCCGTGTGGAGACTGCCGTGCCGGGCGACCAACTCGCACATCAGTAGGAACGGAACGGTCCCCGAGTCGGCCTGCGAGAAGTCGCGGAAGTAGTAGTGCGCGGAGACCTCCCCTGCGAAGACGGCGTCGACTTCGCGCATCCTCGCCTTGATGAAGGCGTGCCCGACCCGGTTCACGAGCGCCTCGCCGCCTGCCCGCTCGATCGCCTCGGGGACGGCCCAGGACGCGCGCACGTCGTAAATCACCCTGCCGCCGGGCTCCTTCGCCAGGATCGACTCGGCGAAGAGAGCCGTGATGAAGTCGCCCGGCACGAACTCGCCGCCGTCGTCGACGAAGAAACACCGGTCGGCGTCGCCGTCGAAGGCGACCCCGAAGTCCGCGTGCTCGTCACGTGTCTTCTGGACGATGAACTCGCGGTTCTGCGGCAGGAGCGGGTTCGGCTCGTGGTTCGGAAACGTCCCGTCCGGCTCGAAGTAACAGCGGACGACCTCGATCATCGGCAGGCGGGCGAGCACCGGCGGCAGCATCGTTCCCGCCATCCCGTTCGCGGCGTCGATGACGACTCGGAGCGGTCTCAACGACCCGACGTCGATGAACGAGAGCACCCGATCGACGAAGCCGCTCCAGATGTCCTGCTCGCGAATCTCGCCACGCGCAGCGTCCCGCCACGTACCCGCCACCGCACGGTCGCGGACGTCGAGCAGCCCGGACTCGCCGCCGACCGGAAGGGCTCCGTGCCGCACGATCTTCATGCCGGTGTACTGCTTGGGGTTGTGCGACGCGGTGACTGCGATCCCGCCGTCCAGCCCGAGCTCGCCGACGGCGAAGTAGACCATCTCGGTGCCGACCAGACCGAGGTCGAGCACATCGGCGCCGCCGTCCGCAGCTCCCTCACGCACCGCGGCCGCGATCGAGGGCGACGACGTGCGCATGTCCCGACCTACGGCGATCGTTGCCGGCGAGAACTGTTCGACGTACGCGCGGCCGATGCGATAGGCGCCGTCTTCGTCGATCTCGGTCGGGTAGAGGCCGCGGACGTCGTACGCCTTGAAGGCCTTCGGGTCGAGCACCGTCGCAGCCTACGCTTCCAGGATCGCCTTGATCGCGGCGGTCGACTCCGGGGTCGGCGACTCCGAGATGACCGTCGCCGGGCGCTCGAACCGCGCGAGGGCTTCGCGCAGCGGCTCGGCGCGCAGCGTGCCTTCCCCGTAGGGGAGGTGCTTCGTCTCGTTGCGGTTCGCGAACTGAATGTCGGAGAAATGGATGTGGAACGGAGCGCCGGCCGGAATCACCGCGTCCGCCTGCGCGAGCGCCGCTGCGAACGGCTCGACGTCGGTGAAGGCGCCGTCGGTCGTCGCGTGCATGTGGGCGAAATCGATCACGGGACGAACCCAGTCGAGCCGGGCCGAGATCTCGACCACATCGTCGATCGAGCCCAGCTCGCGGACGCGCCCCATCACCTCGATCCCGAACGGCACGTCGCGGCCCTTCCCTGCCAGGCGTTCCCGCAGCTCGCCGAGCTGCTCGACGACGGAGTCGATCGCCTCCTCGCGCGTTCGCTTGAGGAGGAAGCCGGGGTGAAAGACGACGACCTCGGCACCCGCGGCCTTCGCGATGCCGGCCGAATGGTCGAGCATCCCGACGGCCATGTTCAACTTCTTCCCGCGTTCGGCGTGCCCCATGAAGCCGGCGATCGGCGCGTGCACCGACAGGGCGATGTCGTGCTCCCTCGCGAGCTCGCCGAACTTCTCCGCGAAGGCATAGTCCATCCAGAAGCGGCCTTCGAAATCGATCTCGCAGGCCGAGAGATCGCGCTCGAGCAGCGCCTCGACCGCTGCCTGCGGCGAATCCCTCGAGGGGACGCGCGCCGGGCCGTAATGCAGCTTCCGGGCCATAGGAGGCCGAGCGTACCGGGGTCCGTCCGATCGGGCTCCTACCCTGATTTCCGATGTCAAACCAGCCCACTCGTATCGATCTGCTCGAGCTCGATATCGACCTCCGGCTTGCCGACCTCTGGCGGGAGGCGGCCGCAATCTCCGACTGGTCGCTCGACGTGGTGGCAGCGTTCATGCGGGCCGCGTACGGCAAGGGCTACTGCGACGCGCTCACCGAAGACTCGCCAGGCGCGCTCTGCGCCGACCACGGCTACCGCGTTCCCGGCCGTAAGCGCGAACACGTCTAGTTCGCCGACCACGTAGTTCATCGACCGTGTAGTTCACCGACCGTGTAGTTCACCGACCGTGGCGGGGTAGACTTTCGTCGTGTCTGGACGCAGCCCCGCGCGGCTGATCATCGCGCTGTCCGTTGCGGCGGTGCTGGCCGTCTTCCTCGTCTATACGGCTGTCGCCGGCAACTCGACACCGCAGTTGACGCCGAACGAGCTCCCCGGTCACGTCGGCAAGGTGTCGGCGGTCGGCAAGGTCGTCGGCCCGATCCGCGGCGACTCGCACTCCGCCCAGGGGCTGCGGTTCGGCCTCGAGAACATCAAGGGCACGAGCTCGGTCGTCCCGGTCGTGTATCGCGGCGACACGCCGCCCGAGCTCTTCACCGTCGGCCGCGACGTCGTCGTCAGCGGCAGGTATGCGAGCGGCCGCCTCGCGGGAGACGGAATCCTGACGAAGTGCCCGTCGAAGTACCAAGCCGCGAGCCCGAGCGCGTAAATGGCTGACCTCGGTCGCGCGGCGCTCGTCGTCAGCCTCGGGCTGTCGGCCTACGCCCTGATCGCGGGTTGCTACGCAGCCTGGGCGAACCGTCGCCGCCTCGCCGACTCGGCCCGCAATGCGCTCGTCTGCGCGTTCGGTGCGACCGCTGTTGCCGCTGCGGTGCTCGCGACGGCGCTCGTGCGGCACGACTTTTCGTTCTCGTACGTAGCTGCACACACGAACCGGACCCTCTCGACGCCGTACTCATTGAGCGCCTTCTGGGGTGGCCAGGAGGGCTCGTTGCTGCTCTGGCTGCTCGTGCTCACCGGCTTCGGCGCGCTGGCGGTGACGATCAACCGCCGCCTGCTCCGCGACCTCGTCGCATGGGTCGTGCCGGTTCTCGGCGGCATCGCCACCTTCTTCGGGTTCGTACTCGTTGCGATCGCGAGCCCGTTCGACACGCAGACCGCGCCGGTGGACGGCGCCGGCCTGACGCCGAGCTTGCAGAACCCGTACATGGTCGCCCATCCGCCGATGCTGTATCTCGGCTACGTCGGCCTCTCGATCCCGTTCGCCTTCGCCGCCGGTGCGCTCTTGTCGGGAAATACCGACGAGCGCTGGATCGTGGCCACTCGTCGCTGGACGCTCGTCGCCTGGACGTTCCTCGGCTTCGGCCAGCTGCTCGGAGCGCACTGGGCGTACGTCGAGGTGGGGTGGGGTGGTTATTACGCCTGGGACCCGGTCGAGAACGCCGCGCTGATGCCGTGGCTCGCGGCCACCGCATTCCTGCACAGCGTGATGGTGCAGGAGCGGAAGGGGATGCTGAAGGTCTGGAACATGGTGCTCGTCGCGCTCGCGTTCGAGCTGTCCGTGTTCGGGACGTTCCTGACGCGGTCGGGTGTCGTCAACTCGATCCACTCGTTCGCGCAGAGCTCGATCGGCGGTTGGTTTCTCGCGTTCGTCGTCATCTCGTCGCTCTTCTCGCTCGGTCTCATCCTCTACCGCCTGCCACTGCTCAAGGCACGCACCAAGCTCGAGTCGGCGCTTTCCCGCGAGGCGGCCTTCCTCTACAACAACCTCCTCCTGGTCGCGCTCAGCCTGACGATTCTCTGGGGCGTCCTGTTCCCGATCCTGACGCAGCTCGTGAAGGGCGAATCCCGCACGATCGGACGCCCGTACTACGACTTCTTCCTGCGCTCCTTCGGCTTGCCGCTGCTGCTGTTGATGGGGATCGGGCCGCTGATCGCCTGGCGGCGGACGAGTGTGCGTGCCCTTGTCCGCGCGGTCGCGTGGCCGCTCGGCGGCGCGGTCGTGGCCGGCCTTGCGCTCGTGGCCGCCGGCGCGGGCTCGTCGACGCCGGGCCTGATCGCGTACACATTCTCCGCCTTCGTGCTCGGCACGATCGCGGTCGAGCTTGTTCGCGGTACGCGCGCAGTCGGGTCGCTCTTCCTACTGGTGTCGAGGAACCGACGCCGCTACGGCGGCTACATCGTCCACGCGTCCGTCGTGCTGCTGGCGATCGGCGTCGCCGGTTCGAGTGCGTACGGCAGCACGACCGAGCGCAAGCTCGTCGTCGGTCAGAGCATGCACGTGCCCGGCTACACGCTCACGCTGCGGGGACTGACCGTACGCAACACGAGCAACGCGACCGAGACGCGCGCCGTACTCGGAGTGAACGGCCGCTGGCGCGGCACCATCTCCTCGGGCGCCAACCAGTATCGGAATCCGCCCGAGCCGTCGAACGAGGTCGGGATCAAGACGAACTGGCTGCGCGGCGAGGATCTCTACGTGATCGCCAGCGGCTTCAACCAGAAGCAGCACGCGGTGTACGTGAAGGTGCTGGTCAAGCCGCTCGTCAACCTGATCTGGATCGCAGGGATCGTCTTCCTGCTCGGGTCGGTCGTCGCGATCTGGCCCGATGCACGTGAGCAGCGCCGACTCGTGACGAGACTCGCGCCAGCGCGAGCGTGACCGCACTGGCACTGGCTGCCGGGGTCGCCCTGGCGGCCCTCGCCGTCCTGCTCGTTGCGCTGCCCTTTCTCCGCGAGCCCACCGCCGCGGACGACCGCCTCGACACGCCGAGCCCGGCCGAGCAGGCGAGGCTGTCGCTCGTCGAGCAACGTGACCGCGCGCTCGCCGCGCTCAAGGAGCTCGAGTTCGACCATCGCACCGGCAAGATCACCGATGACGACTACCGTCGCGAGCTCGGGCCGCTGCGGCAGGCGGCCGCGGCCGCGCTGAAGGCGTTGGACGCGCAGGAGTAGCTGCGCCGCACGGCGAAAACGGCCGGGTATGCGCTCCGCAGCGCTCGTCGTTCTCGTGCTGCTCGCCGCCGCGACGCCGGCGCTCGGCGATGACGCGACGAAGAAGCACGCGGTCGACGCCAGGATCTCGTCCTTGCAGGCGCGGACGGCGGCGCACCGCAGGCGCGAGATCGAGCTGCGCGACGAGGTCGCCGGCTACACGACTCGCATCCGCGCGCTCGAGACACGGGTCGGGGATGTGTCGCTCCGTTTGCAGACGCTCGAGAGCGACCTCTCACTGCACCAGCGCCGGCTGGACGCGCTGAACGAGCTCTTCAAGCTGCAGTCGGATCGCCTCACGTTCCTGCAAGGGCAGTACGCGGCCGCGGTGCAGGCGCTCAACCACCGCCTCGTCGACATCTACGAGTCCGACCAACCCTCGTCGCTCGACGTCTTCCTCGGCGCGAACAATGTTCAGGACGCACTCGACCAGGTGGCCTACCTGACAGACATCGGGGTGCAAGATCGGCGCATCGCAACCGAGGTTGCCGACGCGAAGCTGCAGGCAGCCGCAGCCCGCGCCAAGACGAAGAAGCTGCGGGTGCGCGTGCACGGCGAGACGGCCGTGATCGAGGCGCGGGCCACGCAGGCCCGCGACGTTCGCGACGAGCTCGTCGGCGCACGCAACGACCTTTCCGGCTCGCGGCGACAGAGGCTGACCGACCTCTCGCAGCTCTCCAGTCAGGATCGCGCCGACGCGCAGGAGGTCGACGCGCTCCAGGCAGCCAGCGCAGCGCTCACCGAGCGGATCCGGGCTGCCCAGGGCCAGAGCTCGTCGACGACCTCGTCGTCGGCCGGGCTGATCTGGCCGGTCTCCGGGCCGGTGACGAGCCCGTTCGGCTGGCGGTGGGGGCGGCTGCACGAGGGCATCGACATCGGGGTCGCGTACGGGACGCCGATCCACGCGGCCGCATCCGGCACGGTCATCTACTGCGGCTGGGAATCGGGCTACGGCAACCTGACCGTCCTCGACCACGGAGGCAACCTCGCAACCGCATACGGTCATCAGAGCTCGATTGCGGTCAGCTGCGGCCAGCACGTCACGCAGGGCGACGTGATCGGCTACGTCGGTTCAACGGGCCATTCGACCGGGCCGCACCTGCACTTCGAGGTACGCGTGAACGGGAGCCCCGTCGATCCGATGGGCTATCTCTAGGAGCTAGGCGCCGAAGGTCTGCGCCAACAGGAAGATGTTCAACGCGACGATCCCGGTCGCGACGATGCTGGCGACGACGGTCGTGATCTTGCGGTTGACGAGCACGCCCATCAGGTCCTTGCGCGCCGTGAAGTAGACGAGCGGAATCAGCGCGAATGGAATCCCGAAGGACAGAACGACCTGCGAGAGAACGAGCGTCCGCGAGGGATCGACGCCGATCGCGATCACGATGAACGCGGGGAGCATGGTCACGAGTCGCCGTACGGTCACCGGTATGCGCCGGCGGATGAAGCCCTGCATCACGACCTGCCCGGCGAGCGTGCCGACCGCCGAGCTCGAGAGGCCGGACGCAATCAGGGCGAGCGCGAAGAAGGCGCTCGAGGCGCCGCCGAGAATCGGCTCGAGTGTCTTGTGCGCTACCTCCAGCGAGTCGACGTCGATCAGGCCGGTCTTGTAGAACGTCGCCGCCGCGACCACCAGCATCGCGACGTTGATCAGGCCGGCGATCGTCATCGCGATCAACACGTCGATCCGCGTGTAGCGGAGCAGCGTGCGTGCGTCCTCGTCGCTCTCGGGGACGATCCGGTCCTGGGTGAGCGCGGAGTGGAGGTAGATGACGTGCGGCATCACCGTCGCGCCGAGGATCCCGACCGACAGCAACACTGCCTCGCCGCTGCCGAACTGCGGCGCGACGGCGTGCGCCAGCACCTGGCTCCAGTCGGGCTTGGCAAAGCCGAGCTCGATGATGTAGCAGACACCGATCACGCCGACGAACGCCGCGATCACGGACTCCAGCGCACGGAAGCCGAAGCGCTGCATCCCGAGGATCGCGAACGACGCGATACCGGAGATCACCGCAGCGGGGAACAGCGCCATCCCTGTCAGCAGGTGGATCCCGATCGCGGCGCCGAGGAACTCTGCCAGGTCGGTGGCCATCGCGATCGCCTCGGCCTGCAGCCAGAGGAAGAACGAGACGCGCCTCGGGAACTGCTCGCGGCAGACCTCGGGCAGGTTGCGCTGGGTGGCGATGCCGAGCTTCGCCGACAGCGTCTGAATCAGCATCGCGAGGAGATTGGCGGCGACGATCACCCACACCAGGCGGTAGCCGAACTTCGAGCCTCCGGCGATGTTCGTCGCGAAGTTGCCAGGGTCGATGTAGGCGACGCAGGCGATGAAGGCGGGGCCGAGGAACGGCAGGATCCGGAAGCGCGTGCGGTGCAGGGCCTCGTCGACCGTGCGCAGCCCTGCCGGCAGCTCCTGCTGTTTCGACCCGAGCATGGGCCGAGTTTAGCCGGACCTAAAAATCCTGCGCCGAACCCTCCTAGCCGCTGGCGCGGACGAGCCGGAGGTCGGGCAGGTTGCGGTAGCGCTCCTCGAGCTCGAACCCGTACCCGACGAAGAACTCGTCCGGGATCGTGAAGCCGACGTAGCGCACCGGTAGGTCGTCGACGAGCCGACGGTAGGGACGGTCGAAGAGCGTCGCGATGTGCAGCGAGCGAGGCTGGCGGAGCGCCAGCGAGCGCACCAGGTAGTGCATGGTCAGACCGGTGTCGATCACGGCATCGACGAGCAGGATGTCGCGGCCCGCGATCTCCGTGTCGAGATCCTTCAGGAACCGGATTCCCTCGTCACCCTCGCCGTAGCCGGCGATCTCGACGAAGTCGAGGGCATGCAGCGACCTCGTCGCGCGGGAGAGGTCGCAGACGAACGGGATGCACGACTTGAGCGAGCCGATCAGCAGTGGCTCGCGGCCGGCGTAGTCCTCCGTGATCGACGCGCCGATCTCGCGAACACGGCCCTGAATCTCGCCCTCTTCGAGAAAGATCTCGCCGACCCGTGCGTCGGCGTCGCTCCACGAGCTCGCGGCCAGGGCGCTCAGGATGCCTTCTGGAGGCCGTACCGGGCCGCCAGGCGCGCGAAATCGCGCTCGTAGAACAGCTTGATCTTGATGTGCGGATACTGCGCCCGCAGTTTGCGCAACTTGCGGTTCTTGCGCGTGACGAGCGACTGCTTCATGACCGTGACCTCCAGATAGAGATCCTGGTCGGGAAGGTAGAAGTCGGGCGTGAACGCCTCGATCACGCGTCCCTGGGCGTCGCGCTCGAGCACGAACGTCGTCGGCTCGTAAGCCCACGGAATCCCATACCAGTCGAGGACCTTCGCGTACTCGAGCTCGGCGGGGTTGGCGAACCGCGGCTGCTCCGAGCCGCAATATGCCTGGAAAACGGGCGTTTCCGGCACCACTGCGATCAGAGTAGCACCCGGCTCGGATGTGGATGGTCAACCATCTATTGTCAGCGGCGTGCCGCTGACAATCGCCCAGCTGTCGGATCTGCACTGCGGCTCGGCGCATTTCGTGCCGGATCTGATGGAGCGGGCGATCGCCGAGATCAACGACCTGACCCCCGACATCGTCGTCTGCTCCGGCGATCTGACGACGTTCGGCTTCAAAGAGGAGTACGCCGCGGCGAAACGCTATCTCGACCGCATCGAGTGCGACGCGTTCGTCGTCATCCCCGGCAACCACGACTCGCGGAACGTCGGCTACGTGCACTTCGAGGAGCTCTTCGGTGACCGCAACTCGGTGCTCCGCCGCAAGGGGGTGACCGTCGTCGCCGTCGATTCGACCGAGCCCGATCTCGACCACGGACAGATCGGCCGCGGCCGCTACGGCTGGATCGAGGCCGAGTTCGCACGCGAACCGTCGGAGCTCCGAATCTTCGTCCTCCACCATCACCTCTTGCCGATTCCCGGGACCGGACGCGAGCGGAACGTCGTCTACGACGCCGGCGACGCGATCGAGTGCCTACAGCGCGCCGACGTTCATCTCGTCCTCTCAGGACACAAGCACGTTCCCTATGCGTGGAAGCTCGAGAACCTGTTCGTGGTGAACACGGGAACCGTCTCGACGCTGCGGCTCCGGGGGCACACGCGACCCTGTTACAACGTCGTCGAAGTCGAAGGGACACACGTCTCGGTCTGGCGCCGGTACCCATTTCACGGCCAGGAGCGGATCATCCAGTTCGACACCGCAACGGGCGAGTACGAGAAGTACACCGGCCGGATCGAGCGTGAGGTGACGACCAAACGATGAGCTCGCTCACGTCCCCGACGCGTTGTCCCGGCGACGCGAGCGCTGCGCGGAGCCCTGCTCCACCGGGCGGGAGCGAAGGGCGGTCAGGGACGTGAGAGCGGTGGCGCTGATCGACGGGGAGCACTACGCCCCGGTCGTGCGCGACGCGCTGGCAGCTCTGCCGTACGACTGGGTCGGCGCGATCCTGGTCGGCGGGAGCGAGAAGCTGCGGCCGGGCGCCGACTACGGTGTGCCGCTGGTCGACGACTTCGGCTCGGCAGAGGTCGTCGTCGACCTCTCCGACGAGCCTGTCCTCGGGCCCGCCCAGCGGTTCCGGTGGGTGTCGCGGGCGCTGGCGGCCGGCCTGCCGTACGTCGGTGCCGACTTTCGCTTCGAGCCGCCGGTGTTCGAGCCGTTCGAGCTGCCGTCGCTCGCCGTCATCGGCACCGGCAAGCGCGTCGGCAAGACGGCTGTGACCGCGCACCTTGCGCGACTGCTCGCGATCGACCGCGACGTCGTCGTGGTCGCGATGGGGCGCGGTGGCCCCCCGGAGCCTGAGGTGGTGGAGACGCCGCCCAGCGTCGAGGCACTCGTCGCGCTCTCGCGGAGCGGTCGGCATGCCGCCTCCGACCACCTCGAGATCGCGGCGCTCTGCGGCGTGCCGACGATCGGCTGCCGGCGGGCCGGCGGAGGGCTCGCAGGGGCGGTGTTCACGTCGAACGTCGCAGCCGGCGCGCGGCTTGCGGCGGAGCGCCGGCCCGACGTGGTCGTCTTCGACGGCAGCGGCGCGGCGATTCCACCGATCGCCGTCGACCGTCGCGTGCTCGTCGTCGGTCCGGAGGCAGAGCCGGACGCGTATCTGAACACCTATCGGCGGCTGATCTCCGACGTCGTGCTCGCGGTCGGCTGCGACGCGCCCGGCGCGCTTCGTGCCGACCTGCGGCTGCGCGCGACGGCGCCCCTCGAAGGCCGGGTCGCCGTCTTCACGGCCGGCTCGACCGATGTGAGCCACCTCGACGCCGACGTCGTGCACGTCTCGCCCCGCCTCGCCGACCGGCAGGCGCTGCGGCGCGAGCTCGAACGGGTACAGGCCGATACGTACCTGATCGAGCTCAAGGCAGCTGCGATCGACGTCGTCGCCGAGCACGCCGACCGGCATGGCAAGCGCGTCGTGCTTGCGGCGAACGACGTCGTTGCCGACGGTCTCGACGAGGCACTCCTGGCGCTTGCTCCGGAGCGGGTCGCCGGATGAGCCAACGCCGGCGCGGCGAGCCTCTGCCGCTGGGAAACAGCGGGCTGCCGTACTCGAAAGGGGTGATGGCCCGGGCGTTGATCGCGGTCGGCGTCCCCGCCGATCGCGCGTACGAGCTTGCGCGACGCGTCGAAGTCGACCTCGCCGAACGCGGTGAGCGCACCGTCGACCCCGAGCGCCTCCGCGTTCTGGCCCAGGAGACGCTCGGCGTGGAAGAGGGTGAACGGGCCGTCGGCCGGCTGCGCCGGCTCGCCGACCTGCAGTCGCTCGACGTGCCGATCATCGTGCTGATCGGCGGTTCGACCGGCACCGGCAAGTCGACGCTCGCCGCCGAGGTCGCGCACCGGCTGGGGATCACCCGCGTCGCGTCGACGGACTTCATCCGGCAGACGATGCGCGCGTTCTTCTCGAAGGAGTTCATGCCGACGATCCACTACTCGAGCTTCGAGGCGGGGGCGGGCGTCGACGGGGATGTGACCGGTGACCCGACGATCGTGGGCTTCGTCGACCAGTGCCGTCACGTCTGCGTCGGTGTCGAGGCAGCGATGGAGCGGGCGCTCGCCGAGGGATGGTCGATGGTGCTGGAAGGCGTGCACCTCGTGCCCGGCATCCTCCCGGCCGAGCTTGCGGGCGCACTTGTCGTCCACGTCGTCGTCGAGATCGCCGATCCCGACGTCCACCGCGTCCACTTCCACGTCAGGGATGTCACCACCGGCGGCATCCGGGCGATGGACAAGTACCTCGCCCGGATCGACGACATCCGCCGGATCCAGACCTACGTGGTCGGGCGCGCGCGCCGCGAGAGCGTGCCGGTGGTCGAGAACGCGAACGTCGACCGCACCGTCGACGAGGTGATCGAGATCGTGATGCGCTCGGCCGAACGGCTCCGGGACCCGGTGTGACGGACGGCGAGGGGCGGAGGCAGTGCCTCTGTGAATCGTTTGCACGCGTGACCGAGCGCTCCGCTCTGGCCGGCGCCCGCTGGCTCGGCCGCGCCGACCAGGAAGCCGCCGAGGAGGCGGCGTTCTCGGGAGCGCGCATCGCACTCGACCAGATGCCGATCAGCGGCCAGGTGGTGATCGGCGGGCACGAGGAGGCCGAACAGCTGGCGACCGGGTCGTCGATCGGGGCGGGCGGGGAGGAGTACGACCTCGCGCTGGATCCGCTCGAAGGCCGGGCGGTCGTGGCGCGGGGCGGCACCAACGCGGTCTCGATGATCGCCGCGTCGCCGCGGGGATCGATGCCGTCCCTGCCCGACATGTACATGCGGAAGATGGCCGTCGGGCCCGTCGCGCGGGGGCGCATCTCGCTCTCCGACCCGATCGACGACAACATACGGGCGATCGCGGACGCGTTCGGCCGGATGGTCAACGACATCACGGCGATCGTGCTCGACCGGCCGAGGCACCACGACCTGATCGAGGAGATCCGTGCCGCCGGCGCGCGCATCAAGCTGATCCAGGACGGCGACGTGACCGCGTCGATCAGCGCGGCGATCCGTGGCACGAACGACCATCTCGCGATCGGGATCGGCGGCGCCCGCCAGGCGGTGCTCGCCGCGGCCGCGCTCCGCTGCCTCGGCGGGGAGCTGCAGGCGCAGCTCTGGCCGACTCGGCGCGCCGAGATCGAGGAGGCCCGCGCACACGGGATCGACGACGTCGAGCGGATCTTCACGATCGACGACCTGGCTCCTCAAGAGGTGATCGTCGCTGCCACCGGCGTCTCGAACGGCGACCTGCTGCGCGGCGTCCGCTTCCTCGCCGACTCCGCGCGAACGCATTCGCTCGTCATGTGCACCCGTTGCAACTGGGTTCGGTTCGTGGACGGCATCCACTTCTTCGCCCGCGAGCGCCGCGAAGAGGTCCGTCTCAGCTGACCCGCACCGGCCGGCGTTCCGGCGTACACGGCGGATCGACTACCCTCCTGTTCATGCCGAGCAAGGAAGAGGTCGTCGAGGCGCTGCGAGGCGTCGAGGATCCCGAGCTCGGGATGGACATCGTCGAGCTCGGCCTCTTCTACGACGCGGAGATCGAAGGCCCGAACGTCAAGGTCACGTACACGCTCACCTCGATGGGCTGCCCCGCGGGCCAGATGATCCAGGAGGACATCGACCGTGTCGTCCAGGAGATCCCAGGCGTCGGGACGGTGGAGAGCGAGCTGGTCTTCGAGCCGCCGTGGACCCCGGACAAGATGTCCGACGACGCCAAGTTCATTCTCGGCTTCGGCTAGGACCCGTCGATTCACCGCGCTCGGACGGCCTGGCTGAGACCAGGGCTCGTAATCACCCGACGGTCGCGCTAATCTGAGAGAGCGATGGCTGCAGACAAACTCCCAGACTTCGACGAGCTCTCGGTCGAGCTGGTGCGGCTGCGGGCGCGCGAGCCCGAGGTGATCCGGCGGCTCGAGCTGGCCGAGCGCCGCCAGGTCTCGTTCCCGAGCCCGTTCGGGCAGCGCGAGTTGCAGCGGCTCCGGCTCGAGCGACAGGCGATGATCGACCGGATCGTCGAACTGGACGCGCTGCTTCTGCCGATCCGGCGCACGCCCGAGTCCTAGCTAGGACCTACGCCTAGATCGACAGCACGATCTTGCCGAGCTGCTCGCCGGCTTCCAGCCGGTCGTGCGCCGCGCGCGCCTCGGCGAGCGGGAAGACGCTGTCGACGATCGGCCGCACCTTGCCGGCGGCGATCAGGTCGTAGACTCCCCTGAAGTCGTCTGGAGTTCCCATCGTCGAGCCGAGAATCGAGAGCTGCTTCCACCACACGCGGTGCAGAGCCGCCGGCGGGTTCGGGCCCGTGGTGGCGCCACAGACGACGATGCGGCCCTCCGGCCGCGCGGCGTCCAGCGACCGCCGCCAGGTCGCCTCGCCGACGTCGTCCACCACGACGTGGGCGCCGCCGCCGGTCACCTCCTTGACGAAGGCGACGACGTCGCCGGTCGAGTGATTGACCGCAGCGTCCGCGCCGAGCGCGCCTGCGCGCCGCAGCTTCTCGTCGCTCGACGAAGTGACGACGACGTTGGCTCCGAGCGCCTTCGCGAGCGACATCGCGGCGAGGGCGACTCCGCCCCCGATGCCCCAGATCAGCACCCATTCGCCCGCCTGCAGGCGGGCCCGAGGTACGAGCATGCGATATGCCGTCTCGAAGACGAGGGGAAACGCGGCAGCCTCCTCGAACGACAGATCATGCGGAATCGGATGAACCGCGTCCCGCGGCACCGCGACCAGCTCGGCGTGCGTACCGTCGGTGGTCTCGCCGAGAATGTGCATCTTGCCGTTGCGTACGATCGCCGGATTGATGACAACGCGCTCGTCCGTGCCTGCCAGCACGCCGGCGCCGTCCGCGCCGAGGATGCGCGGCTTCGGCACGGAAGGGAGTCCTCTGCGGATCCAGACATCGAGATGATTGAGCGACGCCGCCCGCAGTTCGACGAGCACCTCACCCTCTGCAGGCTCGGGATCGGGGACGTCCTCGTAGCGCAGGACCTCTGGGCCGCCGTCCTCATGGATTCGGATCGCCTTCACGGAGGCAGAATCCTCGCATGAACGCCGCCGAGGTCGTCTCGCTCGGTCACGAGCTCGGGCTCGACGCCGTCGGAATCACCCGCGCCGAGGCGTATCTCGAGACGGAGCGGCACATCCGCGAGCGGCGGCGGCGGGGGTTGTTCGCCGGGATGAAGTTCACGATGGCCCAGCCCGAGCAGTCGTGCCATCCGGAGACGCTGCTCGAGGGAGCGCGCACGGTGATCTCGGCGGCAGTCTGTTACTGGGCCCCGGAAACGCCGATACAGCCCGGACATGGCCGGCTCGCGCGCTACACCTGGAATGATGCCTATGCCGAGCTGCGCGAGACACTCGACGCACTTGGCCGTCGCCTCGGCGGCGCCTACCGTGTGCTCGTCGATGCGAACCAGCACGTCGATCGTGAGGCTGCGGCCCGGAGCGGGGTGGGTTTCTACGGAAAGAACACGATGTTGATCACGCGCGGTCACGGCTCGTGGGTCGTCCTCGGCACACTCGTCACCGATCGTGAGCTGGCAGCGACCGCGCCGCTCGACGCAGGTTGCGGCGAGTGCCGGCTCTGCATCGATGCCTGTCCGACGGCGGCGCTCGACGAGCCTGGAACGCTCGACGCGACGAAATGCCTCTCGTACTGGCTGCAGGCGCCCGCCGCGATCCCGGAGGAGTACCGCGCGGCAGTCGGCGCCCAGGTCTACGGTTGCGACATCTGCCAGGACGTTTGTCCCTGGAACCGTGGTGTTCGTAAGCGACGTGACGGGGCGCCGTCGGATGCGGGCCACGTCGACCTCGTCGCGTGGCTCGAGCGAGACGGCCAGGCCCTGATCGACGCGTACCAGCGGCTGTACGTGCCGCGCAACAACCCTCGCTGGCTCCGGCGCAACGCGCTTGTCGCGCTCGGCAACGTCGGCGGCCCCGAGCACGAGCCGGTCCTCTCGGCGATCGCGGCGGGCGACGACGAGATCGAGCGCGAGCACGCCGAATGGGCGCTCGCTCGGATCGGCGCGCGAGCATGAGACCGCAGCGGCCGCTCGAGTGGTGGATCAGCACCATCAGGCTCGGCGCGGTTCCGTTTGCGCTGCTCCAGGTGTCGCTGACCGCAGGGATCCCGTCACGCGACCGTCCGGTCGCCTGGGCCGCGACCGCGCTGCTCGCGGTCGGTGCGGCCTTGCTGTTCGCGCTGAGCCGCCGCCCGGATGTGCGTCGGCTGACGCCGCTGGCTATGGCCTTCGACTTCCTGATCGTCTCGAGCTTCGTCCTGCTGTTCGCGTTCGAGCCCGGAACCCCGACGCGCGAATTGCTGTTGATCGCGATCCTGGCGGGTGCCGTGCGCTACGGCATGCGCGGGGGCGTCCTGACGGCGATCGCGGCGATCCCGGTCGCCGCCTGGTTCGAGCAGCGGCGCGCCGCCACGGTGCACGGTCATTTCCGGATCGATTTCTTCGTCTTCCAGGTCTTCTCCGGGCTGGTCATGGCGCTGCTCGTCGGCTGGCTGGTCAACCGGGTGGAGACCGAGCGGCGGAACGTGCAGCGCCGCGTCGAGGAAGCCGAGGCCCTTCGCGACGAGCTGTCTCGCCGCGCCGACCTGCTCGACGCGGCCAATCGCTGCGCCCGGGCGCTGAGCTCGTCGCTCGACCTCGACGAGGCGACCGGTGCCTTCGTCGACGAGCTTCGAGGGCTCGTGCCGTTCGAGCGGATGGCGATCGTCCTCGCGGACGAGGGCACCGCCCGGGTGATCGCGACGGCAGGCATCTTCGCCGCCGAGGTGATGCCGCCGGGAACGGTGTTGACCCTCGACCGGAACCTGCTGGCCGATGTCGTGTCGAGCGGGCAGACGATCGTCAGGCCGGACCTCGAGCAGGCCGAATACGCCGAAGAGCCGCGGTTGCGCGCGCTCGGCATCAACTCGAGGCTCGCCGCGCCGCTGAACGTCGGCGGCCGGACGATCGGCCTCATCTCGGTCGGTCGCGCAGAGCGCCACGCCTTCTCCGAGCACGAGATCGAGCTGATGAGCCTGCTCGGCAGCCTGGTCGCCTCAGCAGTCCAGAACATCCGCGCGTACGAGAGCGAGCGTCGCACGGTCGAGGAGTTGCAGCGGCTGTCGATGATGCGGGCCGACTTCGTCTCGCTCGTCTCGCACGAGCTGCGCAGCCCGATGGCCGCGGTGATCGGTGCCTCACGGACGTTGCAGCAGCGCTGGCGCGAGCTCTCGTCGGAGCAGCGAGAGGCGTTTCTCGCCCTGATCGGCGACGAATCGACGCGGCTCGCGACCCTGATCGGAGACGTCCTCGACACATCCCGGATCGAGGCCGGGACCTTCTCCTACCGTTTCTCCGACATCGACATCGCGGCGCTGGTGCGCGACTCGATCGCGACGGCAGCGGTCGGCCAGGACGAGGTGCCGCTGAACGCCATGGTTCGCGAGGTCCCGCTCGTGCGCGGCGACCCCGGCCGCCTCCGCCAGGTGGTCGGCAACCTGATCGACAATGCCGTCAAGTACTCGCCGACCGGCACCGCGGTCGATGTCGACGTCAGGCAGCTGAACGGCTCGGTCGTCGTCGCCGTGTCCGATCACGGCCCGGGCATCCCGCTCGACGACCAGCGCCTGATCTTCGAGAAGTTCGGCCGCGCCTCGGGCGGCAGCTCGAAGCCCGGCACCGGCCTCGGTCTCTACATCGCACGCTCGATCGCCGAGGCACACGGCGGCACCGTCGACGTCTCGTCGGACCCGGGGCACGGCGCGACCTTCCGGCTGACCGTGCCCGTCGTCGACGGGGCGTAGCGCCCTCTTAGGTCTTCGCGCGGGAGGGACGCAGCTCGGCTGCGAGCGCGCGCGCGCGTTCGGCGACGCGTGCCCGGAGCTCCGGCGGCTCGAGCACGATCGCCTCCCCGCGATACGAGACGACTTCACCGACGAGCCACTCGGCACTGCCGACCGACTTCTCCGCCAGTGCCGAGCCGTCGACGAGCGGGCGCGCTCCCTTCTCGACCTCCCAGCGGGCGACGGCAGGCGAGTACCAGATCCGGGCCGTCGTTGCGGTGTGCAGCTCGGACGGATCGAAGCCCTCGCGCGGCACGAACCCCTTGCGAAGCAGCTTGGCGTTGCGCATGCGGTCGAGTCGATACGACCGCGGCTGGTCGCGCTCGATGTCCCACGTGTGGACGTACCAGTTCGGCAGCCGCCGCTCGATCGAGTACGGCTCGACCGTGCGGGTGACCACCTCCTGCTCCTCGGGCTTGAGGTACTCGAGTTCGACGAGCTTGTGGCCGTCGATCGCCCGGGTCAGCGTGTCGACCAGCCCCTCCTCCTCGCCGATGTGGGGCGCAGGGGTCTGGGCGAGGTCGAACGCACCGAACGTCTCCTCGAGCTTCGCACGCACGCGATCAAGTGGGGAGTGGGCTCCGGCAGCGACCATCGGGCCGACGAACTCCAGCGCGAGCCGGATCGCGCGAGCCTCGAGCGGCGTCAGGCGAGGTGGGCGCCTGAACGTGTCGCCGAAGAGCTCCTTGTCGACGTGCACCTGGTCGCCCTGCAGCTCGGCGTAGACGGCGTAGCAGCCGCCGCCGAAGTTGACGAGGTTGAGCAGCGAGAGGTGCTCCTCCAGCTGCTCGGCCGGGATCGAGAACCGGTCGACCAGCTCCTGGGCGGGAATCACGCCCTCGCGCTCCTCGCCGCAGGCGGTGAGTAGGTAGGCGAGCAGCGACTGGAGGACGCCGAACCGCTCGGGGGCAACCGGGCCTGCGAGCCGATCGGGAACGACGGCGACAACTCCTTCCGCGGCCAGGCCGGCCGGGGTCGCCGGAGCTCCCTCGTGGGCTGCGCGCGCCGCGCGCGCTCCCTCGACGGTCAGCCTGCGCAACTCCGACGGCTGGAGCGGGACGGCGCGGCCGTCCTGCCGCAGGATCCAGCGGGCGAGCAGGTCGACTGATGCGTACTGCGTCGTGAAGACCTCGTCCTCGATGTGGTTTCGCGTCCCGCCGTACGCCCGGGCGACCCACCACGCGGTGTCCGGCGCGACCTCGATCTTCGCCTCGGCGACGATGTCGCCGAACTGCCACTCGGTCCGTCCGCGGTACAGCTCGATGTCGAACTCGGCGGGTAGGCGGAAATCGCGCTCTCGCCGCGTCGCGAACCGGATGTCGGAGCGGATGCGCGAGACGCGGAAGGTGCGAATGTCGTCACGCTCGAGGTCGTGCCCGATCACATACCACGACCCGTTCTCGGGCAGCAACGCATAGGGGTTCAGCGTGCGTTCCTCTTCCTCGTCGCGGTAGATCGACCAGTAGCGGAACTTGACGGTGCGCTGTTTCGAGATCGCGCCCTCGAGCTTGCCGAGCCTGCCCTGCAGCTCGGGCGAGTAGTCCGGATCACGCACCTCGACCCGTACCGCGGTGCGGGTCGGAGCCGCGGCGAGCGCTCCGGCCGAGCGGCCGAGCGCGAGATTCTGAAGGGCGAGCCGCAACGGCTCGGCGTACGCGAACCGCCCCTCGAGCAAGAAAAAACAGGTCTGGAGGGCCGCGAGCTCCTCGTCGTCGAGCTCGAGCTCGGGCAGGAAGTAGCGCTCGGAGCGCAGCGTGTACAGCTCCTCGCCGGTGAACTCGTCGCGCTGTGAGTCGAGCGGCACGCCGAGTGCAACCAGCTCCGCGCGGTCGGAGTAGAAGCGGCGCGCGAACGCCTCGTCGCTCATCTCCTGGTACCCCTCGACGTTCGACTTGATGTCGCGCGCGGTCAGCGGCCGCCGTTCCGCCATCAGGAACGCGACCAGCGAGAGTTGCCGGATTAGTTTGTCGGTGTCATGGCTCAACTGGTTCCCCGCCGGCTCCGTCGAGCCTAAGCCGGCGTGGCGAGCCTAGCGCAGCGCATCAGGCAGCGGCTTTGCTGCGCTCGAGATGCTGGTGCGAGGGACAGTAGTCCCGGTTCGGCAGCGGGGTGCGCTGACAGGCCTTGCCCTTGCGCGTGGTCGCGCGACAGCGGGCGATCCCGCCGTCGAACGCACCGGCCTCGATCTGGTCCTCGACGAACCCGACCGCGGCATCGACGCCCTGGGTGACCGCCCAGGCGACCTGCTCCTGCACGGTGATCGGGAAGTAGCGTCGAATGTCCTGGAAGAGTGTGCGGTCCGGCTTGGCGAAGTAGTGCGGATCCGCGGCGAGCCGCTCCATCGTCCCCTCACACGCCGCCAAGACCTCGCGGCGGTATCCGAGATGGGTCTCGCCGTCGACATAGGGGTCGATCAGATCCTTGATCGAGCGATAGATCGCTCGCGAGTACTGATACATGCAGTGCTGGATGTGCAGGATCCGTTCGTCCATTCGCCCTCGCATTTCTCCCTTGACAGTGACGGTAACGCCTGTTTCAGACGGGAAAAATCTTCGTATTCGCCAGACCCGCGACGACTCTAACACGCGGCCGGACGCTGTTACAAATGTTTTCAGTTCTGCAAACGGGTCAACGAACGAACCCGATTGTCCATACCCGCTCCAGGCCCGCCTTACACCTCGTCGCTCAGCGCGTGATCTGACGGCTGTAGGCGCCGCCGAATCCCGCCTGACGGGCCGTCGAGACGGCTGCGTCGGCGTTGAGCTTCGAGCCGTAGATGCCGCTGAAGACGACGAAGTAGCCCGGCTGCAGGCTCGCGAATCCACCCGAGTCGATGATCCCGACCTGGCGCAGGTTCGCCTTTGCGCCCCGGGTAGCGGCTGAGAGCGCGGTCGAGCGACCGTTGACCTTCGGATACGAGACGAGGACGATCGTCCAGCCGCTGACGCCGGTGGGCCAGGCAGTACGTCCGTTCGGGCGCACCCCGGCTCCCGGCTCGGGTGCGGCGGGAAGCGTGGCCGTGTTCACGACCTGTGGCGTCGACACGGCCGACCTGGGCTCGCCGACGGCGAGCCCAGGCACGGCGGTGAGCACGATCGGCTTGTTCGCGCGCTTGTTCGTCGTGATCGCGATTGCAGCGGCGGCACCGCCTGCAGCGACGAGCAGCGTCAGGAGCGACAGCCAGACCCAGTCGCCCGGATACCAGCCGAGCCGCCGCAGCCAGCCGCGCCGCAAGCCGGGCACCGTCCCCGCGACGACGGGCAGCCTGAACCCGCAGTCCAGGCAGTAACGGTCGCTCGCAGCGCGAGCCGCACCGCAGCGGGGGCAGGTCGTGTCGGCGGCCGCGATCGCCAGGCGGCGTTCGGCGGCCTCGCTCGCCATCAGTGCTTGGGTGCGGGCTCGATCACGGTCTCCTCGGAGACGGCGTCGGCCTCGCCGCCGGCCGCCGGCAGAGACCGCCCACAGTTCGGGCAGAAGTGGGAGCCGCGCAGGATCGGGGCGCCGCACTCGCAGCGGACGACGTTGCCCCGGCCGGTCAGGAGCTCCTCGATCTCGGCGAGCCGCGCATCGATCCCGACCACCTGTGCCGCCCGTTCGGCAAGCAGATCCTCACGGAAGGCTCCGCGCCGGTACATCTCGACGAGCAAGCCACCGAGCTCGCGCAGTTCGTCCTCGCGTGCCTTGCCGAGGGCCCGGCGCTCCCGCCTCAGGAGGCCGGCGTGCGGACGGCGCGGGGCGACGCCGATCTTCGTATCGGCGCCCCGGCGGAGAAGCGGCGACATGCCCGCAATGTACTCGTGCGGCCAGCTGGACGGTCGCTCAGAGCTGGAGGACGACGAGACGCTCTTCGGTCATCTCACGAACCGCCCATGCCGGCCCTTCTTTGGTGTTCCCCGACTCCTTGACGCCGCCGTACGGCATCTGGTCGGCGCGGAAGGTCGGGGCCTCGTTCACGATCACGCCGCCGAACTCGAGGTGCTGCGCGGCGTGCAGCGACGCCTGGATGTTCGTGGTGAAGATCGCCGCCTGGAGCCCGTACTTCGTCGCGTTCGCCTGTTCGATCGCAGCCTCGAGCGTGGCGACGCGCGTCAGTGTCACCACCGGCCCGAACACCTCCTGGCATTGCACCTTGTCGTCGCCGGCCGGATTCGCGATCACCGTCGGCAGGATCAGCCCGTCGTCGTTCGTCGTCCCGCCCGTCAGCACCTCGCCCTTCGATTCGCCGATCCAGCTGAGGATGCGGTCGCGCTCGTCGGACGTGATCACCGGCCCGACGTCGGTGGCGTCATCCGCGGGATCACCGACCTGCAGCGCCCGGACCTTCGGCACGAAGTCGGCGAGGAACCCATCCCAGGCGTCGGCGAGCACGAAGATGCGCTGCACCGAGATGCAGCTCTGGCCTGCGAACGAGAACGCGTTTGCGGCGAGCTTCGCCGCCGCGTCGGCAGGTGCGTCTGCGCACACGATCGCGGGAGTCGCGTTGCCGAGCTCGAGCGAGACGCGCTTGCGGTGTGCGCGCTCGGCCAGCGACCAGCCGACGCCGCTCGACCCGGTAAAGGTGATCAGCTTCACGCGCTCGTCCGCGACGAGCTCGTCGCCGATCGCGGCGGCGCCTCCGGAGACCACGTTCAGCCACCCTGGTGGCAGGCCGGCCTCCTGCTCGAGCTCGGCGAGGAAGAGCGCCGAGAGCGGGGTCGCCGCCGCAGGCTTGAGCACGACGGCGCAGCCCGCTGCGAGTGCGGGCGCGATCTTGTGCGCGACGAGATTGAGCGGGAAGTTGAATGGCGAGATCGCCCCGACGATCCCGATCGGCAGCCGCAACGTGAGCGCGAGCTTGCCCTCACCCGCCGGGGACGCGTCCATCGGCACCACCTCGCCGGCGAGCCGCCGCGCCTCGACCGCGGCGAAGGTGTACGTCGAGACGGCCCGTTGGGCCTCGACCCTCGCCGCTTTCAGCGGCTTACCCGCCTCGGCGGAAATCGTCTGCGCTGCCTCTTCGCTGCGCTCGTCGAGCAGACGGGCGACCGCGTCGAGGATCCGAGCGCGCTCGTGCGCGGGGAGCGGCGTCTCCATCGCGGCCGCGGCCGCGTCGAGCGCCCGGCGCGTTTCTGCCGCGCCGCCGCGGGCGACCCGGCCGATCACGTCGCCGGAGAACGGAGACCGAACTTCCGTCCACTCACCGGTCTCGACAGGCCGTCCATCGATCAGCAGTGGATGGTCAACCGACGTCGTTGCCACGCGAGCACTCTAATCTTCCCCCGTGGAGCGGCGGAGGTACGTGCGGATCGGTGCGCCCATCGCCTGGGGCGTGGCCAGCGTCCTGTTGGTCGTGCTCTGGGGGATCCCGACGAAGCACGATCTCCTCTTCGTCTGGCTCGGCCTCGGGATGGCGGCCTTCTCGCTCGAGGTCTCCCGCATGATCCGCGAGTGGCTGCCGCTGGTCGGGATCATCCTCGCCTACGACGTGCTGCGCGGTGCCGCCGACGGGCTCGGGGTGGCGACCCGTGAGACACCGCAGATCCGGGTGGAGGAGAAGCTGTTCGGCAAGCCGGTGCCGACCGTCTGGCTGCAGGAGCACTTCTGGCACGGCGGTAACCACCTGCACTGGTGGGACTACGCCACCTGGTTCCTGCACCTGACGCACTTCTTCGCGACCTTCATCGCGCTGGCCGTGATCTGGGTCTTCGCGCACGATCGGTTCTCGCGCTACGCGACGATGGTGTGCGTCCTGGCACTCACCGGCTTCGCGACGTACGTCGCCTACCCGGCCGCACCGCCGTGGATGGCCGCCCGGCACGGCAACCTCGGCGAGTCGAATCGGATGATCGCCCTCGTCTGGCAGCACCTTCCGTTCGCCAACGGCGGCGCCGTGTTCGAGCACGGGAAGGGGTACGCCAACGACGTCGCTGCCATGCCATCGCTCCATGCCGCGTTCGCGATGCTCTTCACGCTCTGTCTGTGGCGACTCGTACCGAGATACGTGCGCCCGCTGCTCGCGCTCTATCCGCCCGCGATGGCACTGGCGCTCGTCTACTCGGGCGAGCACTACGTCGTCGACTGTCTCGCCGGCTGGGTCTACGCCGTCTCGACCTTCCTCGCGGTCAACTGGGCGTTCGAGCGCCGCGCGCAGCGCGTGCTGCAGTACGAGCCGGCACTCGCCGACTGATGGACGCACTGATCGTCGACGCCGTCCGCTCGCCGATCGGGCGGAAGAACGGCGCACTCTCCGGCATTCGCGGCGACGACCTCGCCGCGCAGGTGCTGAACGGCCTGATCGCGAGACACAACCTCGACCCGGTGGAGATCGAGGACGTGCAGATGGGGTGTGTGACGCAGATCGGCGAGCAGGGCTGGAACGTCGGCCGCATGGCGGTGCTGGCCGCCGGCTGGCCGGTCGACGTCGCCGCGACGACCGTCGACAGGCAGTGCGGATCGTCGATGCAGGCGAACTTCAACGCGGCCACCGCGGTGATGGCGGGCCAACTCGACGTCGTCATCTCAGCGGGAGTGGAGATGATGTCGCGCGTTCCGATGGGCTCGAACGGCGGCTCGCTCTCGCAGCGCGTCACCGACCGGCACGAGATCGTCATGCAGGGCACGTCAGCCGAGTTGCTCGCGCGTGAGTGGAACCTCACGCGCGAAGAGGTCGATGCGTATTCGCTCGAGTCGCATCGGCGCGCGGTCGCCGCGGCGGACGCTGGCCGCTTCGAACGCGAGATCGTCCCCATCGACCTCGCTGAAGCCGTGCTGACGGTCGACGAGGCGCCGCGCCGCGACACGAGCGCGGAGGCGCTCGCCTCGCTGCGGCCCGCGTTCGACCCGGAGGGCATCGTGACCGCAGGGAACTCGTCGCAGATCGTCGACGGCTCGGCGGCGGTGCTGATCGCGAGCGAGGGAGCCGTGACGCGGCTCGGCCTCTCACCGCGCGGACGGTTCGTCTCGTTCGGCCTCGCCGGTGTCGATCCGACTCGGATGCTGCACGGGAACCCGATCGCGATCCAACGGGCGCTCGCGAAGGCGGGCCTGTCGCTGGACGACGTCGCCGTGATCGAGGTCAACGAGGCGTTCGCCACCGTCGTGCTGCAGACCGTGCGCGACCTTCACCTGGAGGATCGCCTCGGCGACGTCAATCCGAACGGGGGAGGGATCTCGCTCGGTCATCCACTCGGCGCGACGGGAGCTCGGATCACCGCGACGCTGTTGAACGAGCTCGACCGCCGCGGCGCCCGCTACGGGATCGCGTCGATGTGCGTCGGCTTCGGCATGGCGATCGCCGGCGTCGTCGAGCGGGTCTAGCATCGTGGCCGTGACGCGCACGCTCGAGACGGTCGGAGTGGTGGGGCTCGGAGCGATGGGCGCCGGGATCGCGCAGCTCGCGGTCGAGGCGGGCTTCGACACGATCGGCCACGAGGTCGAGGCGTCCCGCGGCGAGGCCGCGCGCGAACGGATCGGCCACTTCTTGACGCGCAAGGTCGACAAGGGCCAACTCGACCAGGCTTCGTGCGACGCTGCCCTGGGCCGCCTACGCCTGACCACCGACCTGGCCGACCTCGCGGGCTGCGACGTCGTGATCGAGGCGGCGTTCGAACAGCTCGAGGTCAAGCACCAGTTGTTCCGTCAGCTCGAGCAAGCCGTTGCGCACGACGCGATACTCGCCACGAACACGTCCGCGCTCTCCGTCACCGAGATCGCGTCGGTGCTCGAGCGCCCCGGCCGAGCGGTCGGGATGCACTTCTTCAACCCGGCACCACTGATGCCGCTGGTCGAGATCGTGCGCGCCGAGCGGACTGATGACGAGGTCTTCGAGGCCGCGTTCGCGCTCGGCGGCCGGCTCGGCAAGACGCCGATCCGCTGCACCGACACGCCCGGGTTCGTCGTCAACCGAGTCCTGATTCCGCTCCTCAACGACTGTGTCCGGGTCCTCGACGAGACCGGCGTCACGCCCGCCGATCTCGATGCGGGCATGCAGCACGGGGCCGGGTGGCCGATGGGCCCGTGCGCGCTCCTCGACCTGGTCGGCGCCGATGTGCACGTGCAGGCCAGCGAGGCCTTGTACGCCAAGCTACGCGAGCCGCGGATGGCTCCGCCGCCGCGGCTCGTCCGGATGCTGCAGGCGGGCAAGCTCGGTCGGAAGAGCGGCGAGGGCTTCTACAGCTACTAATCGCCGGTCATGTCTGTCCGGCCCGCGACCTAGCGTGGCTCCATGGCGATGTGCCACATCTGCCGCCGCAGCCTCCTGGCCGGCGAGCAGTACCGCACGTGGCGCGGCCGCCGGCGCGATCAGACCGTCTGCGCGGTGTGCGAGCCGATCGTCAGCGACGCCGGCTGGGTACGCGTCGTCGACTCGCACGAACGGGTCAGCGTGACGGGGCTGACTCGGACTGTTCGGCGCGTGGCGTAGGCGCAACCCGTCGCATCGGCACACCGAGTCGCTTGGCCGCGGACGCGAGGGTGCCCCCCTGGACGACGACCGACGCGAGTACGACGACGAACACCGTCTCGTAGATGCGTTGCGCATGCGCGACGTGTGCCGTCACGGCGAACGCTGCGAGCAGGATCGGGACGGCACCTTTCAGCCCGCCCCACATCACGAAGAGGCGTTCGCCGGCTCGCAGCCGCACCGGCAGCAGCAGCAGCCCGGTGGGGAGCGGTCTCGCCACGAGGGCGAGGAACGCCGCGACAGCGATGCCCTGCACCCATCGATCCGCGGTCAGGCTGCCGAGGTCGATCGTCAATCCGAGCGCGACGAAGGCGACGATCTCGGCGAGTGCCGCGAGCCCTTCCTGGAAGACCTCGATCTCGCCCTTGAACGGTGCTTCCACATCTCCGACGAGCAGGCCTGCGACGAACACCGCCAGGAACCCCGAGCCGTGGGCGATCGTCGCGGCGCCGTAGACGATCCCCGCGAGGGCGAGCGTGCGCACCGTGTAGAGACCGGCCGACGGGAGCGCCAACCGGCGCAGGAGTCGAGCTTCCAGGAGGCCGCCTGCGATCCCGATCGCGAGGCCGATGCCCATCTGCTCGCAGAAGACCCGGACGACGACCCAGAACGTCGAATCTACATGGGTCGCGAGCTCGATCAGCCCCAGCATCAGCGCGATCCCGACCGGGTCGTTGGCACCTGACTCGCCCTCGAGAATCGTGCCGGTGCGGCCGGAGATCTCGCGGTCGCCAAAGACCGAGAACATGACCGCCGGGTCGGTGGGGGCGACGGCTGCGCCGACGAGGCCGGACGTGAGCCAGCCGAGCCCGAGCGCCCAGTGGGCGAACACCGCGACGAGCCCTGCGGTTGCGAACGTCCCGAGGACGCCGAGCGAGACGATCGGCACCGAGGATGCGCGGAAGCGTCGCAGGCCGATCGAAGAGCCGCCGTCGAAGAGGATCACGATCAACGCCACGGTCGCAAGGCGCTCGACCGTCTCGATCGGCAGCCGCAGTGCCGAGAACGCATCCGAGGCGACGGCCGCAGCGACCAGGAAGAGGGCGGCCGACGGCACCGAGATCCGGGCGCTCAGCTTGGCGGTCAGCAGTGCCAGCGAGAGCGCGCCCGCGACGAGCAGGACGTCGAGCCCGAAATGGATGACGTCATGCATCGAGCCAGCATAAGAAAGTCCTTACCTTTCGCTCATTCGAGGCATAATTCGACAGGAAAGACTGAACCTGTGTCGATGCGGCTCCCACTCATCCTGCTTCTTGGTCTCCTTGCCGTCCCGGCGGCGCTCGCTGCGCCGAGCGCGACGGGCGACGGTGTGCTCGAGCTGAAGGCCGTCAGCGCCAACCGGGCTGTCATCCAGGGCAACCGCGGCGCGATCTGGGGCCAGCTCGACAGGGGGACGCTGCGCGTCTCCGACCTGAACCCTGACGACAACCTGTTTCCGCTGGTCAGCGGCGCCGAATTCGTGTCGCCCTCCATGGTCGATCCGAACGTGACCATCTACAGCGGCAAGAACATCCATTTCCGGTTCAGCGGTGGCAAGTACACCTTCAGCATCAGCGGCACGGGTATCGACGTGACCGCGGTCGGCGTCGGGCGCGCCTGGCTGACCGGATCGGGCTCGTTCGACGACGGCGACTACGCGGTCGACGACGGCAAATGGCAACCAGTGCCGTACCTGAAGAAGCTGATCACCTTCGGCGTCCAGCCCACGGTCGCGACTCCATGAGCCGTAGGCTCGACGGAGGCTCACCGGTAGCGCAGGTACCGGCTTTGCCGGCGCCGGAGCGGGAATAACCGTGAGCGCCCAGGCGCCAAGCATCCTGGTTGTCGAAGACGAGAGCTCGATCGCGTCGTTCGTCTCGCTGTACCTGAAGAACGCCGGCTATCTCGTGCGGACGGCGGCAACCGGATCGGAGGCGCTCTCACAGGTGGCCGCGCAGATGCCCGGCCTGATCGTGCTGGATCTGATGCTGCCGGACATCGACGGCATCGAGGTCTGCAAGCGCATCCGGCAGACGAGCGACGTCCCGATCCTGATGCTGACCGCCCGCGACGAGGACGTCGACAAGATCATCGGCCTCGAGGTCGGCGCCGACGACTATCTGACGAAGCCGTTCAACCCTCGCGAGCTCGTCGCCCGCGTCAAGTCGATCCTCCGCCGCACCACGCCCGAACGCCGTGAGCGCGAGACGGAGCAGATCATCCACGGCGACCTACGGGTCGACGCCGGGCGCCGCGAGGCGCGCGTGGGCGACGAGGAGATCCAGCTCGCGCCGAAGGAGTTCGACCTGCTCTGGGAGCTGCTCGACCATCGCGGGCTGGTGTTGACGCGCGACCAGCTGCTCGAGCGTGTGTGGGGCTACACGTTCGCCGGCGACACGCGCACGGTCGACGTGCACGTCCGGCAACTCCGCCGCAAGCTCGGCGACGCCTCGCCGATCGTGACCGTCTGGGGTGTCGGGTACAAGGTCTCGCCCGCGAAGGACGCCCGCAAGGAAACGACGAAGACCTAGAGGCCTGACATGAGACCCACGCGCCTCCGGCTGGTGCATCCACGTCGCCTCACGTCAAGCCTCTGACCATGTTTCGTTCCCTCCGCGTCCGGCTACCGCTCGTCTTCCTGGCGGGGCTCGTGCTCGCCGGTGTGGTCACGACGCTGATCGCGGTCAGGCTCTTCCAGAGCTTCGCGCACGATCAGGCCCTGACCGGGCTGAAGCGCGAGGCTCACGGCATCGCCGCGCTCTACACGCGGGCGATTCCCGCGAGCTACGGGAACAACGACAAGGCGGGCAAGTCGAACGACCGCCTCCCGCCGCCGCCTGTCGCGAAGACGCTCGAGCAGGCGACGGGCGACAAGATCTACTTCATCGGGGGCCGGAACGGCCTCTTCCCCGGCCAGATCACGGGCCTCAAGCGCCTGCCGCTGAAGACGATCGACTGGTCGTCGGGCAAGTCGCTCTCCTTCGAGTTCGTCCCGCCGGGGACGCACCGTGTGCATCTGGCGGTGGCGAACCCGATCTACCTCGGCAGCCAGCCCGTCGGAGCGATCGTGGTCGCAACGCCGAAGACGGACATCAGCCAGCGCGTCTACGACCTGATCAAGCGCCTGGCGCTCGCCGGACTGGTCGGCCTGCTCGTCGCCGCGATCCTCGCGTGGTACCTGTCGCGGCGGATCGTGCGGCCCGTCCTGCAGCTGTCAGACGCCGCGGATCAGGTGGCCGCGGGTCACTACGACGTGACCGTGCCGACGAAGGCGCCCGGGGAGCTGGCGCATCTGAGCGAGCGATTCCGGGAGATGGCGGGGCGGCTGGCCGAGGTCGAGCTGATGGAGCGAAACTTCCTGATGTCCGTCTCGCACGAGCTGCGCACGCCGCTGACTGCGATCCGCGGGCACGTCTCGGCGTTGCTGGAAGGCGTCGTCGAGGACCCCGAGCAGCAACAGGCCTCCCTCGAGACCGTCGAGGCCGAGGCGACGCGGCTCGAGCGGCTGGTCGGCGACATCCTCGACCTGGCCAAGCTCGACCGGCATCGTTTCACGGTCACGCGCGAAGAGGTCGATATGGGCACGTTGCTCGACCAGGCGTACGAGACGTACCGCGACGAGGCGCGACGGCGCAACATCGACTACCGCCGCGACGCCGTCGACCGCCCCGTGATCACTTCGGACGGTGACCGGGTGCTCCAGGTGGTCGGCAACCTGATCTCGAACGCGTTCGAGGCGACACCCGACGGCGGCACGGTCTCGCTCGAGCTCGCCCAGCGAAACGGCTCGGTGCATGTCTCGGTCGAGGACTCCGGGCCGGGGATCCCGGAGGAGAAGCGCGAGCGGTTGTTCCGTCCGTTCGTCTCCGAGACCGGCGGCGGCACGGGCCTCGGACTGGCGATCGCGAAGGAGCTCTCGACTGCGCTCGGCGGCAGCCTCGAGCTGCGCTCAGAGGTCGGCAAGGGCTCGCGCTTCGAGCTCGTCCTGCCGGCCTAGGAGCTAGGAGGGTTTGGCGAAATACAGGTTGTGCCGCAGGGCCGCGCTGCTCGCCCCGATGCGGACGCCGCATCGGAAGGAGCAGCCCGCCCCTACGACGAACGGCATTCCGCCAAACCCTCCTACTAGGCGGACTCGCGTAGCGGCACGACGTTCGACGGTTCCGCTTGCAGCGCAGCCTCGATCCGGTCGAGCCGCGCGTTCATCGCGCGCCAGCCCTCGGTGAGCAGGTCGAGCAGCAGCGTCAGGTCGTCGAGCCGGGCGACGCGCTCGGACTCGAGCGTCGCTTCGATCCCCGCAAGCCGCCGAATCGCGTTGTTCGAGAGACCCTTGACCTCGGCGACACGGCGCGAGAGCGGCGCCGCTTCCTCACGCAACCCGTCCCGGAGCGCTTCGCGAAACTCGTCCATGGCCCGAAGCTACCGTCCGCACCGGATGGAGACACGTGAGCTGGACTACGACCTGCCGCCCGACCTGATCGCCCAGACGCCCTCTGAGCAGCGGGACGCCTCCCGGCTGCTCGTCTACCGACGCGCGACCGGCGTCGTCTCGCAGCACGTGTTTCGCGAGTTGCCGCACCTGCTGTCGCCGGAAACCCTGTGCGTCGTCAACGACACGCGCGTCGTCGCGGCCCGGATTCCGATCGAGCAGCCGCGTGGGGAGGTGCTGCTGCTGGAGCATGTCGGCGACGGGGTGTGGGAGGCGCTTGCGCGCCCGACGCGGCGCCTGCAGCCAGGCCGGCGCCACGGGCAGGTCGAGTTGGTCGAGCATCTCGGCGAAGGGCGTTGGCGCGTGCGGCTGCACGGTGAGCCGGCGGGCGGCGTGCCGCTGCCGCCGTACATCACACGCCCGCTCGACGACGCCGAGCGCTACCAGACGGTCTATGCGCGGGAGCAGGGCTCCGCGGCGGCCCCGACGGCCGGTCTCCACTTCACGCCTGAGCTACTGGAGCGGCTGAACGTCGAGCGCGTGACCCTGCACGTCGGGCTCGACACGTTCCGCCCTCTCCAGAGCGAGCGGGTCGAGGAGCACGCGATCCACGGCGAGCGGTACTCGGTGGCTGCCGACGCCTGGCAGCGGATCGCAGCGGCCCCGGACGTCCTCGCCGTCGGAACGACGTCGGTGCGTGTCCTCGAAACGATCGCCGGCGGCGCCCCGCTCGCCGGCCGCACCGAGCTGTTCGTCACGCCGGGCTTCGAGTTCAAGCGGGTCGACCACCTGCTGACGAACTTCCACCTGCCGCGCTCGACGCTGCTCGCCCTGGTGATGGCGTTCGCGGGCGTCCAGGAGGTCCGCCGCCTCTACGAGCTCGCAATCGAGGAGCGCTACCGGTTCTACTCCTTCGGCGATGCGATGCTGATCCTGTGACCGCGTTTTCGCACTCGCGCCAGACTGGTCCGGCGACGGGCCACGTTCCGGCGAGCCCTGTCTTCGAGGTGTCGGCGGTGGACGGCGCCGCGCGCGCCGGGGTGCTCCGGACCGCGCACGGGGAGGTTCGGACGCCGGTGTTCATGCCTGTCGGGACGAAAGGGACAGTCAAGTCGCTGCACCCGGACGAGGTGCGCGACCTCGGTGCGGAGATCCTGCTCGGCAACACGTATCACTTGCATTTTCGGCCGGGCGACGACGTGATCCGTGAGCTCGGCGGCCTGCACTCGTTCATGGGCTGGGACGGGCCGATCCTGACCGACTCCGGCGGGTTCCAGGTCTTCTCGCTCCGCGACACGATCGCCCGCGTCGACGACGACGGCGTCGCGTTCCGAAACGTCTACGACGGCTCCGAGGCACAGTTCACGCCGCAACTTGCGGCCCGGATCCAGGCCGACCTCGGCAGCGACATCGCGATGTGCCTCGACCAGGTGCCGCCCGCGGGCATCTCGCGCAGCGAACTGGCAGAGGCGGTGCGTCGCACCACGCTGTGGGCCGAGCGCCAGCGGGACGCTCCGCGTGCCGACGGTCAGCTGCGGTTCGGGATCACCCAGGGCGGGATCGACCCCGAGCTTCGCCGGCGCTCGACCGAAGAGATCGCGGCGCTCGGATTCGACGGCAACGCGATCGGCGGGCTGGCGATCGGGGAGGACCGCGAGGCGATGTTCGAGGTGACCGACTGGTCTGCGGCTCTGCTGCCCGCCGACCGTCCGCGCTACTTCATGGGGATCGGCGACCCCGAGGGCATCCTCGAGGCGGTCGAGGCGGGCGTCGACATGTTCGACTGCGTGCTGCCGACCCGCACCGCCCGCACGGGTTCCGCCCTCACGAGCGAGGGCCGGCTGAACCTACGGAACGCCCGCTTCGCACGCGACGCGGGGCCGCTCGACGAGCTGTGTGACTGTCCGGCGTGCTCGCGATTCACCCGCGCCTATATCCGCCACCTGGTCAACCAGAACGAGCTGCTCGGGTTGCGCTTGCTCTCGCTCCACAATCTACGCTTCGTGCTCGAGCTGACCCGGGGCGCACGCGACGCAATCGAGCGCGGCGGGTTCGCGTCGTACAAACGTGACTGGCTGGAGAGGCTGGCGTGAGCGCATTCCTGATCCTGATCGTGATCCTCGGCGCCGTCTGGGTGCTCCTCGTGCTGCCGGCCCGCCGCCGCCAGCGCTCGCACGCGTCGATGCAGGATTCCGTCGGGATCGACGACGAGATCATCACCGCGGGAGGCCTGCACGGCGTCGTCCGGGAGCTCGACGACGACGAGGTTCGACTCGAGATCGCCCCCGGCGTCGTGGTGACGCTCGACCGCCGGGCGGTCGCCGCGGTCGCGCGCGAGGTCGAGGTCGAGGTCGAGGCAGATCCCGACCCGGGCGCGACGCCGGCCGAGTGACCGGTTGCTTCACCTCGCGATTACCGATCCCTCACCTAAACCTGGCTAACCTGTCCGGCGCGTGTCGTCGCGGCGCTCACATCTGATCCTGGTGGTGCTGATCTTCCTCGCCCTGATCGGGGTGGTGTTCCTGGCCGTGCCCAGCTCGCCTGCGCATCGGTCGGTCAAGCAAGGCCTCGATCTGCAGGGCGGCCTGGAATACGTCTTGAAGGCGCAGCCGCCGAAGGGCGTCAAGCTGACTGCCGCCGACCTCGACCGCTCGGTGACGATCATGCGGAACCGGGTCGACAAGCTCGGCGTCTCGGAGCCGATCATCACCAAGCAGGGCTCGGATCAGATCTCGATCCAGCTCGCAGGCGTCCACGACGTCAACCAGGCTGCGAACATCATCGGCTCGACCGCCCAACTCGAGCTGTACGACCTCGAGCCCGCGCTCACGGCGCCGTCCACGGGCACGTCCGGCCCGGTCGCGACGCGCAGCCTCTACGCGCTGCTCTCGCACGTTCCCGCCGGCGCTCATCCCGGCCCGCCGAGCCAGTACGTGCTCTTCAAGCCGGTCAAGCTCCCGAACGGGAAGTCGACAGCCTTCGTCCGCGTCGCCGGCCCGACGGGGTCGCTGCACCGCGCCGCGAACGGCAATCCCGGCCTGCTCGACAACTACAACGGCAAGGTGCCGAAGGGCTGGAAGGTGCTGCCGATCCCGAACGGCACCGTGCTCATCACCTGCTCCGCGAAGACGACCACCGTCTGCCCGGGTGAGCCGAACGGCCTGCCGCCGACCGGCACCACCGACTACTACCTCTTCAAGCACGGCGCGTATCCGAACGACCGCTACGGCCCGTATCCGAACATGAAGGGCACCGAGCTGAAGCTCTCCGGCACCCGGGCCGACATCGATCAGACGCAAGGCCCGGTCGTGCTGATGCAGTTCACGGG
Organism: uncultured Actinomycetes bacterium; assembly: GCA_963836705.1. GTDB lineage: Bacteria > Actinomycetota > Thermoleophilia > Gaiellales > Gaiellaceae > PALSA-600. Next base: position 130,241 of record CAWIKU010000002.1, read on the forward strand.
CAAGGGCAACAAGGCGTTCCACCAGGTGACGAAGAACGAGGCGACGCGCGGCTCGATCCAGCAGGCCGACCAGCACTTCGCGATCGTGCTCGACAACGAGATCCGCTCCTGGCCGTCGATCTCGTACAAGGATCTGCCCGACGGAATCGACCCGACGGGAACCGGCGCCCAGATCACCGGGCTCGGCAGCTTCAAGGAAGCGAGCAACCTCGCACTCGTGCTGCAGACGGGCGCTCTCCCGGTGAACTTCGTCCCGCTCGAGCGCACCGACGTCTCCGCGACGCTCGGCAAGGACTCGCTGAAGCAGGCGCGGAACGCCGCGATCGGCGGGCTGATCGCCGTGGCGATCTTCCTGCTCCTGCTCTACCGCTTCCTCGGTGTCGTGGCCGTGATCGGTCTCGCGATCTACGGCGCCTTCATGTACGCGGCGATCGTGCTCTTGGGGGTGACGCTCACGCTGCCAGGCTTCGCTGGGTTGATTCTCACGATCGGCGTCGCCGCAGACGCGAACGTCGTCGTCTTCGAACGCATCAAGGAGGAGTCGCGCGCGGGCAAATCGGTGCGCGCGGCGATCTCCGCCGGGTACGCAAAGGGGTTCCGGACGATTCTCGACGCCAACGCCGTCACCGCGATCACCGCACTGATCCTCTTCGCCGTCGCGACCGCCGGCGTCAAGGGCTTCGCGCTGATGCTGCTGATCGGCACCGTGATCTCGCTGATCACGGCTGTCGCCGCGACGCGCGCGATGCTCGGCCTGCTCGCGGGATTCAAGTGGTTCCAGAACCCGCGCTTCATGGGCGCGAGCGAATGATCAAGTACCTGCAGATCGACTACATGGGCCGGCGCAAGCTGTGGTTTGCGATCTCGGGCACCGTTGTCCTGATCGGGCTCGTCTCGCTGGCCACGCGGGGCCTGAACCTCGGCATCGATTTCCGCGGCGGCGTCCAGATCACCTTCAAGACCACGAACTTCACGCCGCTCTCGAAGGTGCGGGACCAGATGCAGCTGATCGGCCACGCGAAGGACGCTGTCGTCCAGGGCCGCGGCACCTCGCAGTCGGGCGAGGACTACAAGAACTTCCAGATCCGGCTCAAGAAGCTGACGAACGGCGAGCAGGACAAGCTCAACTCGGCGCTGCGCGACAACCTGCACGCGGTCTCTCCGGGGATCAAGAACGTGTCCTCGAGCTTCGGCAAGCAGATCGCGCGTTCGGCCGTGATCGCGGTGATCTTCTCGCTGTTGATCATCACGCTGTACATCGCGGTGCGCTTCCACGGCCTCGCGTTCGCCGTGCCGGTGATCGTCGCGCTGCTCCACGACATCGTCGTCACCGTCGGGGTCTATTCGCTGACCGGGCGGGAGGTGACCGAATCGACGGTCGCCGCGGTGCTGACGGTGCTCGGGTACTCGATCTACGACACGATCATCATCTTCGACCGCATCCGGGAGAACATCCCGATCATGCGCCGGGCGTCGTTCGCGACGATCGCCAACGTGTCGCTCTGGGAGACGATCCGGCGTTCGTTGGCGACGACGTTCATCACCCTGCTGCCGGTCGCTGCGCTGTTCTTCTTCGGCGGCTCGACGCTGCAGGACTTCGCGTTCGCGCTCCTGGTCGGTGTCACCTCGGGTGCGTACTCGTCGATCTTCATCGCTGCGCCGCTGCTGACGATCTGGAAGGAACGCGAGCCCGAGTTCGCGCGCCGCAAGGACAACACGTCGATCGAGGGCTCGGTCGCCGCCCGTCTCCTCAGGCAGGCGGAAGTTGCAGCGGCCGAGGAGCCGACACCGGCGACGCCGGTCGACGTGGTCGAGTCGGCTGTCGCCGGCGAAACGGGCGACTCGGACGAGAAGCGCGAGCGGCGCCGACAGCGCCGCAAGGCGCGGCCTCATGGACGAGCCAGGTAACGGCCCGCCAGGCAGTAGCGCCGATCCGCTCGAGCGCCTGGTGACCTCTCTCGGGCCACGGCTCGACGACGTGCGTTCGATCTTCGGCGACGTCACCTCGCGCTGGCACGGCGACGCGCTCCGGCTCGGCGAGGAGACGAAGCGGCGGCTCCACGAGCTCGCGCGCGAGCTGGGCCTCGTCACGCGCGAGGAATGGGACGAGCTCGAATTGCGGGTCGCACAGCTCGAGCACCGGCTCCGCCTGCTCGAAGACACCGAACGTCCGTAGCCCCTGCTACCGTGGTTCGCACGGAATGCGGATGGGCCGCATTCCCGTGAGGTCACGTTTCCTGCTTCGGACACGCGATCTCGACGTCCGAAGGAGTTGAGAGAAGTGACAGATTTCCGTTCCCTCGGGGTGTCCGAGGCCGTGAGCGACGTGCTCGCCGCGCGCGGCATCGAAGCCCCGTTCCAGATCCAGGCCCTCGTCATCCCCGAGGCACTGCGAGGCGGAGACGTCCTCGCGAAGAGCCCGACCGGGTCTGGCAAGACGCTCGCCTTTGCGATCCCGATCGTGCAGCGCGCCGGTCGCAGCACGCCGTTCGCACTGATCCTCGTGCCGACGCGCGAATTGTGCGCGCAGGTGACCGAGGAGTTCGCGCTGATCGCCGGCGACGACCTCAAGGTCGCCTCGGTCTACGGCGGCGTGCCCTTGAAGGCACAGGCGCAGGAGGCCAAGTCCGCCCACGTGATCGTCGCGACGCCGGGTCGGCTCCAGGATCTCGTCGATCGCAAGCTCGTCTCGCTCGACACCGTCGAGGTGCTGGTGCTCGACGAGGCCGACCGGATGCTCGACATGGGGTTCAAGCCCCAGGTCGACAAGCTGCTGCGCAAGCTGCGCGACGATCGCCAGACGATGTTCTTCTCGGCCACGCTCGACGGCGAGGTCGGCGAGCTGGCGCGGCGCTACACGCACTTCGCCGCGCGCTTCGAGGGTGAGTTGCCGGCCGACCGTCGCTCCGGTGACGTCGACCATCGCTTCGTCCCGGTGACGCACAGTGACAAGGTCGAGACCCTCGTTCAGCTGCTCAACTCGGAAGAGACCGGCCTCGCGCTCGTCTTCGTCCGCACGAAGGCCGGCGCCGACCGGCTCGTCGAGAAACTGCACCGCCACAAGGTTGAGGCGATCGCGATTCACGGCGACAAGGGACAGGTTCAGCGTGAGCGCGCCCTGTCGCACTTCGACTCCGGCAAGGTGCGCACGCTCGTCGCCACCGACGTCGCCGCCCGCGGCCTCGACGTCGACGACATCACGCACGTGATCAACTTCGATCCGCCCGAGGAGCCGGACGTCTACACCCACCGCGTCGGGCGCACCGGGCGCGCCGGCAAAGGCGGAGTCGGCATCACGCTCGTCCTGCCGGAGCAGCAGGCCGACGTCTCGCGCGTCGCCCGGCTCCAGGGCCAGGTCGAGCGGTTCTCCGAATCCGGCATGCAGGTGGCGAAGCCCCGGGTCGTCTACACGTCGCGCCGCCGCGGCGGCAGATCCAAGTGGTAGAGCACGAGCTCTTGACCGAGGGCCAGGCCGATGCGCTCCGCACGGAGCTGGCCGAGCTCGAAGGCCCGCGGCGCCGCGACGTCGTCGCCTCGATCGCGAAGGCCCGCGAGTTCGGCGACCTCTCGGAGAATTTCGAGTATCACGCGGCCAAGAACGAGCAGGGGCTGCTCGAGGCGCGGATCCGCACGCTGCGCGCGCGCCTCGACGGCGCCGAGATCGTGGCAGCCGCCGGCGCGGGCGAGGTCGGAGTCGGCTCCGTCGTCGACGTCGAAGGCAACGGACGCACGATCACCGTCGAAGTGAGCGCCGTCGGCGGCGCAGGCACTGTTTCGCCGACCTCACCGCTCGGCTCTGCGCTGCTCGGTTGCAAGGTTGGTGAGACCGTCCAGGTCGAGGCTCCCAAGGGCGCCTGGCAGGCAACGATCAAGCGCATCGACTAGAGAACTCGTGAAACGCCGCGGCGTCGTGCACACTTGACGCGGTGGCGACGCGTCCGAAGCAGCGCAACCTCGGCCGGCTGAGCGAGATCGCGCAGGTCGCGGTCCGGCACGGCTTCGGTTATGCGATCGATGGACGCCGCCACCAGGACGCGACGATCGAGGGAACGGCGCGCGGCCGGCACCTCCGCGAGATGCTCGACGAGCTCGGTCCGACGTTCGTCAAGTTCGGACAGCTCCTGTCGACCCGGCCCGACATCGTGCCGCCGGACATCATCGCCGAGCTGCGTGGTCTGCAGGACGACGTTCGGCCGTTCCCGTTCTCGGACGTCCAGCGCACGATCGAGGAGGAGCTGGGCCAGACGGTCGAGCGACTCTTCACCGAGTTCGAGGAGGAGCCGCTCGCCGCCGCCTCGATCGGCCAGGTGCACCGCGCGACACTGCCGAACGGCAAGCGTGTGGCTGTGAAGGTGCAGCGGCCGAACGCCCCGCGGCAGATCGAGGCCGATCTCGCGCTGATGTACCAGGCCGCGCGGCTCGCCAAGGAACGGGTGCGTGCGCTCGACTTCATCGACGCCCATGAGATCGTCGACGAGTTCTCACGCTCGATCCGGCAGGAGCTCGACTACCGGCTCGAGGGGCGGAATGCCGACGCGTTCCATCACAATTTTGCAGGTCACCCGCACGTCGCCGTGCCGAAGGTCTACTGGTCGTACACGCGCTCGCGAGTGCTGACCCTCGAGTACCTGGACGGCGTTCAGCTCGCGGACATCGATGTCGAGAGCTGGTCGCTCGATCAGCGTCGCCGGCTCGCGTACCTGATCGCCGAGACGTGGATGACGATGATCTTCCGGCAGGGGTTCTTCCACGCCGATCCGCACCCAGCCAACATCATGGTGCTGTCGCCCGAGCGGATCGGCCTCGTCGACTTCGGGCTCTCCGGGAAGCTCACCGACGACGACATGTCGAAGCTGACGCGCCTGTTCATCGACGCTGCGTCCGAGAACATCGAGCTCCTGCCGAGGCGCCTCTCCGATCTCGGTGTGCGCTATCCGAAGGAGCGCGAGGAGGAGTTCGTCGGCGAGTTGCGCGAGCTCTTCTACCGCTACTACGGCGCGAGTCTCTCGGAGATCGATCCGATCCAGGTGATCCGCGAGGGGTTCGCGCTCATCTACTCGATGAATCTGCGGCTGCCGACGCGCTTCGTGATGCTCGACAAGGCGATTGCGACGCTCGGCTCCGTCGGGGTCGAGTTGTATCCCGATTTCAACGTCTTCGAGGTTGCGAAGCCCTACGCGCGCGCGCTGATGGTCGAACGGTTCACGCCGAGGCGCGTCGCGGCGCGCGCGCGGCGTGAGGGGTGGAAGTTGACCCAGATGGCCGCCGACCTGCCGTACCAGGTGCACGAGACGCTCGAGCAGGTGCGCGACGGCCAGATCGAGGTCGGCTTCGTCCACAAGGGGCTCGACGAGTTCATGGCGAAGCTCGACGTGCTCTTCAACCGGCTCGTGATCGCGCTGATCGTCACGGGCGGCCTGATCGGCTCGAGCCTGATCGGCATCTTCGCGAAGACCGGGCCGCACGTGCTCGGCCTGCACGTCGTCTCGGTGGTCGGCTTTACCTTCTCGTTCGTGCTCGGGGTCTGGCTGCTCTGGAGCGTCGTCCGCTCCGGACGTCTCTGAGCCCGAGCGAGCCGCTCCGGCTACGAGCCGGTCGAGCGCGCGGCCTGAAGATCGCTCGATCGGGTGTGGTGTTCCGCGGCGCGTCGCTGTATATCAAGAGAGTGAATACTCGCCGTTGGTTGGCGGTGTTTGCGGCGACCGCCCTGATTCTCCCGCTCCTCGGAGCCGGCTCGGCCGGGGCCGCTCCCAAGGACCCGAAGTCCCACGAGGCACATCCGCCGCACAAGGTCCTTCGCAGCGCGACGCCGACCTATCAGGGCGGCTACCAGCCGAGCCAGTTGGCGACGGCGTACGGCTTCGCCGGACTCGCCTGCTATGGCAGCGGCGGCTGCGGCGCCGGCCAGACGATCGCCATCGTCGATGCGTACGACAATCCGACGATCGCGAGCGATCTCGCAGCTTTCGACGCCCAGTTCGGGCTGCCGTGCAACAACTGCCTGAAGAAGCTGACGCCGCAAGGCCCGCCGAAGACGGACGCAGGCTGGGCGCTCGAGGAGTCGCTCGACGTGGAGTGGGCGCACGCGATGGCTCCCGGAGCGACGATCCTGCTCGTCGAGGCATCGAGCGCGAGCCTCACGTCGCTGTTCAGCGCGGTCGACTACGCCGTCTCGCAGGGCGCGAGCGCGATCTCGATGAGCTGGGGAACGAACGAGTTCCTGGGCGAGACGACGTTCGACTCGCATTTCACCGCGCCCGGAGTGACCTTCACCGCCTCGTCCGGCGACAGTGGTGCCGGCGTCATCTACCCGGCCGTCTCGCCGACGGTCACCGCCGTCGGTGGAACGACGCTGCCGCTCGACGCAGCCGGCAACCCGACCGGTGAGGAAACCGCATGGAGCGGTAGCGGCGGTGGCGTGAGCGCGTATGAGCCCGCGCCGAGCTACCAGAGCATGCTCGGTGCGACTGGACGAGCTGTGCCCGACGTTGCCTACGACGCTGCGCCGACCACCGGCGTCGCCATCTACGACACGACGCCCTACAACGGCCAGGCCGGTTGGTTCGTCGTCGGCGGCACGAGTGCCGGCGCGCCACAGTGGGCTGCGCTCGCTGCGATCGTCGACAGTCAGCGCTCGTCGCGTCTCGGCGCAGCGAACGTTGCGCTGTACGGGCTCCCGCCTGCCGGCTTCCGCGACATCACTTCTCCAGCACCGGCCGCGCCGGGCTTCGACACCGCGACCGGCCTCGGCAGCCCTCGCGTCGGCACGCTCGTCTCGGCACTCGCTCCAACGTCGGTCGGCTCGATCTCCTTTATCACTACGCCCCAGACCTTGACCGCCGGGCAGGTCTCGGGCCCGATCACGGTCCAGCTCTCGAGCGTCTCTGCAGCCGATGTCACGGTCACCTTCAGCTCGACGTCGACGGGAGGAAGCTTCTCGACCGCGCCCGACGGAACCCGGAGCGCAGCGGTCTCCGTGACGATTCCGGCGGGCAGCCTGTCGAGCCCGGGTGTCTACTACGAGGACACGAAGGCGGGCACGCCGAGCGTGACCGCCTCCGCGTTCGCCGCCGGCTTCGGCAGCGCCGGGCAGAGCGAGACGGTCGCTGCTGGTCCGCTCGTGACGCTCTCGGTCTCCCCGGGTTCGGCGACGGTCGCCGTCGGCTCGACGCAGAGCTACAACGCGCGCGGCGCGGACTCCTTCGGCAACACCGTTCCGGTCAGCCCGAGCTGGTCGGTCTCCCCATCACTCGGCAGCTTTTCCCCGGCGGCAGGCACGCAGAGCACCTTCACCGCCTCCGCCACGGGGAGCGGCACTGTCGTGGCGACAGCAGGTGCCCTGTCCGCGACGTCCTCGCTCACCGTGATCGCGACACAGCAGGTTCGAGTCGCGTCGATCACCTACACCGCGGTCAGCTACTTCGGGATCACCTACATCCTCGTGACGGTCGTGAATGGAAGCGGATCGCCGGTCTCGGGGGCCGCGCTGTCCGTGGCCACCTACCGAAACGGGACGCTCTTCGGCACCGCTTCGGGCACGACCAACAGCCTCGGCCGGGATCTCTTCCTCATCACGTCCACACCCACCGGTTGCTATTCGACCACGGTCACGAAGCTGACGGCGACCGGTTACACCTGGGACGGAGTCACGCCGCCCAACCAGTACTGCAAGTAGCTGCCCGTCGCGTCCGCTCGGGACGGCTCTGAGGAGCGATCGCCCCACAATCGTGCCAAAGGACGACTAGCCCGTCACTGCCGCACGCTCTACGGTCGGCGGCATGGCGAAAGCAGTGCTCCTCGCCGAGCCGGAGCCGGCGACACGCGGGTTCCTGGAGCGGCACCTGCGGCGCGACGGCTTCGAGATCGCTGCCGCGGGCGGTCCGTTCGACCTCGTGCTCGCGGGCGACGTCGAGGCGGTCGATCGCTGGGTCGAGCACGCCCCGGTGATCGTGATCGGCCCCGAGGACGGCGACCGGATCGACTGCATCGACGCGCTTCGGCGCGGCTGCGACGACTACGTCGAGCGGCCGTTCTCCTACCAGGAGCTCGTCGAGCGGATCCGCGCGGTGCTGAGGCGCACCCAGCCGCGCGATCCCGAGGTGGTGGAGGCGCCTCCCGTGCGTATCGACGTCCGTACGCGGGTGGCACAGGTCGAGGGCCGCCGCCTGCAGCTCTCGCAGAAGGAGTACGAGTTGCTCCTGACACTGGCCCGAGAGCCGGACCGCGTGTTCACGAAGGTCGAGCTGCTGCGAGACGTCTGGGGCTACCGCGTCACGGCGCGCACGCGAACGCTTGATTCCCATGCCTCGCGGCTGCGCCGGAAGTTGCGCGACTGCGGCGCCGGCATCGAGCTGATCGACAACGTCTGGGGCGTCGGTTACCGGCTGCTCGGGGAGTTCCCCGTCGAGTAACACGAGGGCGCGCAACCGTCTCGCGGACGACCGGTTGGTAGTCTGCCAGACGCAGATGATCGACGACATCAACCCGTTCGTCTACTCGCATCCGCTCTCCCCCGACGACATCATCGACCGCGAGGGCGAGACGCGCGAGCTGCTTGCCAACGCCGTCGGCGGCCACTACGTCAGGCTCTACGCGCCCCGCAAGTACGGCAAGACCAGCCTGTTGCAGCGAGCGCTCCGCGACGGCGAGCGTACCGAGGGGCTCGTGCCCGTGCTGGTCGACCTGTATCGCGTGGTCTCGATCGCCGACGTGACCGTGCGGATCGAGCGTGCCTACGCGCGGCACCTGAAGGGCGCGATCCGGGCGCGGGTCGACCAGTTCCTGCAGCGGACCGGAATCGGGCTCTCGCTCGGCGTGACGGGGATCAGCGCCCGCATCCAGCTCGACCCGAAGGCGGATCCGCTGCCGGCGCTCCATGCGCTGCTCGACCTGCCGCTGCGGCTCGAGCAGAGTGGCGGTTACCGGGCGCTGATCGCGTTCGACGAGTTCCAGGATGTGGGGAAGGTGCCGGATCTCGATGGGCTGCTGCGCAGCCACATCCAGTACCACGGCGACGTCGCCTCGTACGTCTTCGCCGGCTCGGAGCCGGGGCTGATGGAGCAGCTGTTCGAGGATCGCGACCGGCCGCTGTACGGCTCGGCGGTGCCGATGCGGCTCGGACGGCTCGCGCCCGACGACGTGGGCGCGTATGTCGCCGCGCGGTTCGAGGAGACCGGACGCAGCGTCGGCGACGCACTCGGGCCGCTGCTGCAGGCGGCCGCCGGCCACCCCCAGCGGGCGATGCTGCTCGCGCACCGGCTCTGGGCGGTCGTCGGGCCGGGCGAGGCGGCGACGCTCGAGGACTGGACGGCCGCGCACGAGGCAGCGCTCGCCGAGCTCGAGGCGGAGTTCGACGCCGAGTGGCGCCACCTCGATACGTCGTCGCAGAAGACCCTTCGCTCGCTGCTCGAAGGTGACGGCTCGCCGTACCGCGGCGACGTCCTGCGCCGGCTCGCACTGACGAAGGACATGGTGCGGAAGGCCCTGCCCCGGCTGGCGGCCTCCGCCCTGATCGAGCGGCACGGCGACCGTCACGAGATCATCGATCCGCTCTTCGCGGAGTGGATCGCGAGAGGCGCCGACCCGCCTGACTAGTCGTGGATCAGGCGCGCGCCCCGGCCGCGGGTGACGTAGCTGAACGTCCAGCGTGTCAGCACGAGCAGGCGGTTCTGGAAGCCGATCAGGTAGAAGAGGTGCAGGCCGAGCCAGAGCACCCAGGCCGGAAAGCCCGAGAAGTGCAGGCCCTTGATGTCGGCGATCGCGCGCGACCGCCCGATCGTCGCGAGGTTGCCCTTGTCGCGGTAGCGAAACGCCGTGGTTCGGCCGCGTGCGATCGAACGGGCGACGTGGCGGCCCTCCTGCATCGCGACCGGCGCGACGCCGGGGAGCGGCTGGTCGCGGACGGCGACCATGTCGCCGAGCGCGAACACGTCTGGATGTCCGGGCAACGTCAGGTCGGGCTCGACGAGGAGGCGGCCGGCGCGATCGGTCTCGCCGCCCGAGGCCGACGCCAGCAGCCGGGCGAGTGGGGAGGCCGTGACCCCGGCCGCCCAGACGGCGCTGCGCGCAGAGATGCGCGAGGTCTCGCCGGCTGCGGTGCGAATCTCGACCGACTCGGCGTCGACTCCGACCACGGTCGTGTTGACCAGCGTCGTCGCCCCCAGGGAGGCGAGTGACTTCTCGGCGCGATGCGCGAGCGTCTCCGGGAACGTGCCGAGCAAACGGTCGGTCGCCTCGATCAGCAGCACCTTGGCGCTGCGCGTATCGGCGACGCGGTAGTCGCGGTGCAGCGTGTCGCGTGCGAGCTCCGCGATCTGCCCGGCCATCTCGACGCCGGTCGGGCCGCCGCCCACGACCACGAACGTCAGCCACGAGTCGCGGACGGCCGGGTTGTCCTCCACTTCGGCTGCCTCGAAGGCCGAGAGGATCCGCGAGCGGAGGTCGAGCGCGCCGGTCAGCGATTTCAGCTCGGGTGCGTGCTCGGCCCAGTCGTCGTGGCCGAAGTACGAGTACGCCGACCCGCCGGCGACGACGAGTCGGTCGTATTCGAGCGTCGCATTGCGCTCGCCGCTCGCGCTGTAGTCGAGCGAGACCGTGTGGGTGGCAAGGTCGAAGCCGGTCACCTCGGCGAGCAGGACCCGTGCGTTCCGCTGCCGCCGGAGGATCTGTCGCAGCGGCGTCGCGATCTCGGCAGCCGAGAGCGCCCCGGTTGCGACCTGGTACGCCAGCGGCTGGAAGAGGTGGAAGTTCTGGCGGTCGACGAGCGTCACCTCGACGTCTGCCTTGCGCAAGCCGCGCACGGCGAGCAGGCCGGCGAACCCGCCGCCGACGACGACGACCCGCGTCACGCGAGGATCGCGCCCTCGAGTTGCAGCAGGTGCAGCTTGCGGTCGAGGCCGCCGCCGTAACCCGTCAGCGAGCCGTTCGCGCCGATCACGCGATGGCAGGGAAGGACGATTGGAATCGGGTTTCGGTTCATGACGGTGCCGATCGCGCGTGCGGCGCCGGGCCGGCCGACCTTCGCCGCGAGCGCTCCGTAGGTGGTGGTCGTACCGTACGGAACCCGCGCCAGCTCACCGAGCACCTCTGCATTGAAGGGAATCACTCGCAGGTCGAGCGGCAGGTCGAAGTCGCGCCGCCGCCCCTCGAAGTACTCGTCGAGCTCGCGGCGAACCGCGTCGATCGGGGCGCGCAGGACGCGGTTCCCGAAGATGCGGGCCAGCACTTCCTCCTGGCCGTCGGCGTCGAAGTGGATTCGGGCAAGCCCGCGGTCGGTCGCTGCGATCAGGAGATCGCCGACCGGCGAGGCGACGACGTCATAGCGGACGTCGACGATGCCCTCGGCGAGAGCGGCCGTGCGGAACTGGGCGTCGAGCTCAGGCGAGACGTTCATGTGTCCTCCTCAGTCTGCGGACGCCGGACGATGCCGCGGCGCGCGCGGCCTCCTCGGACGAGCCGAGGGCGTCGGCGATCTGGGCGTAGGGGAGGTCGTAGCCGTACCGCAGCACGACCGCGGCACGCTCGGTCGGCGGCAGCTCTTCGGTCAGGTGCTCGAGCTCCTTGAAGGCGTCGCGCCGCAGCTCCACTGGCGGCTCCGGAGCTTGTGCCAAGTTGGCACTTGCCGCGGGTCGGAGCACATCCATGGCCACGTTGGTCGCGATCGTGAACACCCACGCACGCAGGTGCCGTCCGTGCTCCAGCCGGTCGTACGCTCGGAGTGCCTTCAGGAACGTCTCCTGCCACGCGTCCTCCGCACGGCTGCCGAGCAGCCGCCGGAGATAGGCCAGCACCTCGTCGCGGTGTGCGACGTAGAACTGCTCGAACGGCGGGATCTGCTCGGTCGGCGACATCGTCCCCATCATCGACTGAAACGTGGCAGGGTGCGGAACCGTGAGATGCGCCGTCGTCGGACATGTCGAATGGGTCGAGTTCGCGCGCGTCCCGAGGCTGCCTGCTGCCGGCGACATCGTGCACGCAGCCGAGAGCTGGGCTGAGCCGGCAGGCGGCGGCTCGGTCGTGGCCCGCCAGTTGGCGCGGCTCGCCGGCCGCTGCGAGTTCTTCACCGCGCTCGGCGACGACCAGATCGGCCGCGAGAGCACGCGCCGCCTCGCCGAGCTCGGCATCGACCTGCACGTCCGGACAGCGACCGGCGTGGCCTCGCGGCGCGCCTGGACGCATGTCGATGCGAAAGGCGAGCGCACCATCACGCTGCTCAGCGAGAAGCTCCACCCGCATGGGCCGCTGCCCCTCGAGGGCTACGACGCGGTCTTCTTCACGGCCGGTGACGTTGCAGCGCTGCAGTCGGCCCGCAAGGCGCGGTTCCTGGCAGCGACCCCGCGCGAGTCGCCGACGCTGCGCGCCGCAGGAGTGCACCTCGACCTGCTGGTCGGCAGCCTCAACGACCCCGGCGAGCAGGTCGACAGTGCGGTCGAGGCGACGACGATCGTGCAGACCGACGGCGCCGCGGGGTGCATCGCGAACGGCGAGCGGTTCCCGTCGGTGCCGCTGCCCGGACCTGTCGTCGACACCTACGGCGCCGGCGACTCGTTCGCCGCCGCGCTCTGCTTCGCGCTCGCGCGAGGTGACGCGCTGCCGGCGGCGATCGAGCTCGCGTCGCGCGCCGGTGGCTCCGTGATCACCGGGCAAGGCCCGTACACGACGCAGCTAGAGGCTTGATGTGAATCAGCCGCACTCACGGCTGGTGTGCCAGACGCGGTGCGAATCGCTTGGTCTGGCCCATCCGCGTGAGCACCTCCAATCCACATCAAGCCTCTAGCTGGTTGATCGGTAAATGCCGTCGTTGCGGGGAGGGTCTGCACCAAGCAGTGTGGTCGACTCGACCGGTGGCAAGGCCGGTGGGCCCCGGTGCCGGGCGAGGCGGGCGCAATGGGCCGCGTGCAGGTCCCCAGCCGCGACGGCGTTCAATTGCCGATCACCCAGCTAACGTTGCCCGAGTGACCGCACGCGTCTCGTGGATCTCGCTCACCCCGGTGAAGGCGCTCGCCCTGGAGCACGTCGACGAGATCGACCTGCGCGAAGACGGCCTCCACGGCGATCGGCGCTTCTACCTGATCGACGAGAACGATCGGCTCGTCAGCGACATTGGGCACCACGGCCCGCTACAGCTGGTCCGTGCTGGGTACGACGCCGAGACCGATGTCCTGACGCTGGTGCTCGTCGACGGGACGGTCGTTTCTGCTGAGGTCGTCCGCGGCGGCGAGCTGGCGACGAACTTCCACAGTCGGCCGCGAACCGCGCGACGCGTTCCAGGTCCGTGGGACGACGCGCTCTCCGCTGTCGCCGGCGAGCCGGTGCGGCTGGTCGCGCCGGAGTTCGGTGCCGCCGACCGCGGCCGCAGTGGCGCGGCGTCGTTGCTCGGACAGGCGTCGCTCGGCGCGATCGCGAACGTCCTCGGCGTCGACTCGGTCGACGGCCGCCGGTTCCGGATGAACTTCGGCGTCGAAGGTCTCGAGCCGCACGCCGAGGACTCCTGGATCGGCCGGCGCGTGCAGCTGGGCGACGCGGTGATCGTGCCGCAGGGAAACGTCGGACGCTGCGCGATCACGACCCAGAACCCCGACACGGGCCGACCCGACCTGGACACCCTGAAGGCGCTCGCCCGTTACCGCAACGAGGTCCCGACGACCGAGCCGCTGCCGTTCGGCATCCACGCCGCCGTCGCCGAGCCGGGCCGCGTCCAGCTCGGCGACCCGGTCTCGGCGCTCTAGCCAGCCGCACCCGCCGCTCCAGACCGCGTCGCGGGGTGGTCCGGAGGGGTTTACAAGTGGGGAGAAGTGGGTTAGAGTGGGGCCCAGTGGACCATGCTGCTCGGTGAACATGAGCATTCTCTCGACGACAAGAACCGCCTCACGCTGCCGGCCAAGCTGCGCGCAGCATTCGAGGAGGGTGTCGTCCTCTCGCGGGGGCTCGACGGCTGCCTGGCCGCCTATCCACGCGCCGAGTGGGAGAAGCTGGTCGAGCGGATCGCCGCGCTGGACCCGCTCGGAGAGGACGCTCGCCGCATGAAGCGGCACTTCTTCGCCGGCGCCAGCCAAGGGGAGCTCGACCGGCAGGGCCGGCTCGTCGTCCCGAACGCGCTGCTCGAGTACGCCGGGCTGGGGCGCGAGGTGACCGTCGCCGGGGTCCACGACCATCTCGAGATCTGGGACCGCGCCAGCTGGCGCCGTCAGGAGCACGAGCGTGAAGGGAGCGTGGAAGATGTTGCCGAGCGTCTTGCCCACTGAGTCCGACCACGTCCCAGTCCTTGCCGATGAGGTGATCGCGGCGCTCGACCCGCGTCCGGGAGAGGCGGTCGTCGACGCGACGTTCGGCGCCGGCGGCCACGCGTCGCTGCTCGCCAAGCGCCTGCAGGGCGACGGCAAGCTGACCGCGATCGACCGCGACCCGACCGTCGCGCCGTACTTCGAGCGCTTTCGCCGTTCGACCGGTGTGCGCGCCCGCCTGCTGCACGGCGAGTTCTCCGCCACGCTCGAGCAGCTGGCGGCGAACGGCGCTCAGACCGACGTGATCCTGCTCGACCTCGGTGTCTCGTCGATGCAGCTCGACCGCCCGGAACGGGGATTCTCGTACGCGGTGGACGCCCCACTCGACATGCGCATGGATCCGAGCGCGTCGTACTCGGCGCGCGAACTCGTCAACGAGACCGACGAGCGCGAGCTCGCGGACATCTTCAAGCGTTTCGGCGAGGAGCGCTACGCGAAGCAGATCGCACGCGCGATCGTTCGGCGGCGCAAGCAGGAGCCGTTCGAGCGCACGGGCGAGCTGGTGGACGTGATCAAGGCCGCTATCCCCGCCCCGGCCCGGTTCGGCGAAGGGCACCCAGCGAAGCGCGTCTTCCAGGCCCTGCGGATCGAGGTCAACGACGAGCTCGGCGCCGTCGAGCGGGCGCTGCCGGCCGCGTTGCAGATGCTGCGGCCCGGCGGCCGGCTCGGCGTGATCAGCTTCCACTCGCTTGAGGACCGTCTCGTCAAGCGGTTCCTGCGCCAGGCCGAGCACGGCTGCACGTGCCCGCCGGACTTCCCGGTCTGCGTGTGCGGCTCGGAACCCACGATGCGCGCTACGCCGCGCCGCGCGATCCGGCCGTCCGCGGCCGAGGTTGCGCGCAACCCACGCGCCCAGTCGGCCCGCCTGCGCGTCGGCACGAAGGCCGGCTGAGATGGCGAGCGCCTCGCACGCCCACGCTGCAGTCGCCGAACCGCTCCGTCCCGGCACGCGCGTCGCGGCGCGTGGCCGCAAGCGCCGCCAGACACGCGCCCGCGGCGGGATCCTCTGGATCGCGATCAGCGGGATTCTGCTCGCAGGTGTCGTATTCGTGAACGTGGCAGTGCTTCGGCTCAACCTCGCGCTCGACGGCGCGAACGCCGACCGCGTCAAGCTGCGCGGCGAGAACGCGGCACTCCAGTCCGAGCTCTCGAGCCGACTCCGTTCCGCGCAGATCCAGGCTCAAGCCTCGAAGCAGCTCGGGCTCGTGTTCCAGGATCCGTCCGAGTACGGATACGTCGACCTCGCGAAGTGAAGGGCGACCGGAAGGCGAACCGCCGGATCCGCCTCCTGCTCGCGGTCTTCGTTCTCGTCTTCGCCGGCACGCTCGCCCGCGCCGCCTGGCTGCAGGGTGTGAGCTCCGCCTCGCTCGGGCGGATGGCGCAGCGCCAGCACCGTGAGTCGATCCAGATTCCGGCCGGGCGCGGGACGATCTACGACCGCACCGGCGTCCAGCTCGCGATCGGCGAGCAGACGACGACCGTCTACGCGGACCCGCGCGAGCTGACCGAGCCGAGAAAGATCGCCGTCGCCGCGCACCAGCTGCTGGGCGCCAACGCCAACCAGCTCTACCCGCAGTTGCTCAACCGCCGTAGCGGCTTCGTGTACGTCGCGCGCTTCGCCGACCCGAAGGCCGCGGCCGCGTTCCTGAAGCACAGGTTCACCGGCGTCAACTCGTACTCGGAGGAGAAGCGCGTCTACCCGCAGGGCACGGTCGGTTCGCAGCTCGTGGGCTACGCCGGCACCGACAACAAGGGCCTCGCCGGCCTCGAGGTCCAGTACGACAAGGCCCTCGCGGGGAAGACGGGCGAGCAAACGATCGTGCGCGACCCGTTCGGACGCGCGATCGACGTGATCAGCTCTACCGCCGAGCGCGAGGGCAGCGACGTCTTCACGACCATCGACCACACGATCCAGGCGAACGCCGAGGCGGTGCTCCGCGAGACCGTCGCTCACTGGGGCGCGAAGGGCGCGACGGCGGTCGTGCTCGACCCGCGCACGGGCGCGGTGCTTGCGATGGCGCAGGCACCGGGCTTCGACGCGAACAAGGCGAACGTCGTCCCGTTCGCGGTGCAGCGGAACCGCGCCGTCACGGACACCTACGAGCCCGGTTCGACGTTCAAGCTCGTCACGATCGCGGGTGCTCTCTCCGGCGGCCTGGTCGAGCCCGGCACCACCTTCAGGCTGCCCTACTCGATCCACGTCGCCGACCGGATCGTGCACGACGCAGAGCCCCGCCCCACCGAGACGCTGTCGGTCGCACAGATTCTCTCGCACTCGTCGAACGTCGGGGCCGTGACGATCGCCGAGAAGCTCGGCTCGACCGAGCTGGCCGACTGGATCGCGCGGTTCGGCTTCGGCAAGACGACCGGGCTCGACTTTCCGGGCGAGAGCCCGGGACAGGTCCTGCCGCTCGACCGCTGGTCGGGCTCGACGATCGGCAACGTGCCGATCGGTCAGGGAATCGCCGTGACGCCGATGCAAATGGCGGCCGCGTATGCCGCAATCGCCAACGGCGGAGTGTGGGTCGAGCCCCATCTCGTCGACCGAGTCGGCGGGCGGGTGATCCACCACCGGGCACACCGCCGCATCGTCTCCCGTCCGATCGACGCGCAGCTGAAGGCGATGCTGACGAACGTGGTCGATGAGCACGGCGCAACCGGGAACGAGGCGCAGATCGCGGGGTACACGGTGGCCGGCAAGACCGGCACCGCGCAGAAGCCGGGCCCGAACGGGTACACGACCGGCAAGTACGTCGCGTCGTTCGTCGGGATGGTGCCGGTTTCGAAGCCACGCCTCGTCGTGCTCGTCACCGTCGACGAGCCGCACGGTTCGATCTTCGGCGGCGAAGTCGCCGCGCCGGCCTTCGCGCAGATCGCCAAGTTCGATCTCCAGTACCTCGAAGTACAGCCGGACGCGCCGGTGACCCCCTCACAGTAATTACGGTTCGCCCCATGCTTCTCCAACGCCTGAGCGCGGCGCTCGGGCAAACCGCCCCCGCGGCTTCCCTCGAAATCACCGATCTCGCCCACGATTCGCGCACGGTTGCGCCGGGAGCGCTGTTCTTCTGCGTGCCGGGTTCGACGGTCGACGGCCATGATCTCGCCGCCGAGGCGGTCGCCGCAGGCGCGGTTGCGCTCGTCGCCGAGCATCCGGTCGACGTGCCCGTGCCGCAACTGGTGGTGCCGAGCGTCCGCGCGGCGATGCCCGTGGCGGCGAACGAGTTCTTCGCGCAGCCGTCGCGCGAGCTCGACGTCGCAGCGGTCACCGGCACGAACGGCAAGACGACGACGGCGTTCCTGCTCGCGTCGATCTTCGAGGCGGCACACCTCCGAGCCGCCCTCCTCACGAACATCGAGCGTCGCGTCGGCGGCCGCACGCAGCCCACCGGGCTGAACACGCCGGAGGCGATCGACCTCCAGCGACTCTTCCGCGCGATGGTGACGGCGGGCGATCGTTCCTGCGCAATGGAGGCGACGTCGATCGCGGCCACGATGGGGCGCCTGGCGGGAACGCGCTTCGCCGTGCTGGTCTTCACGAACCTGACCCGGGATCACCTCGACTTCCACCGGACGATGGACGCATACTTCGGCGCGAAGGAAGCGCTCTTCGAGCAAGCGGAGCACGCTGTGATCAACGTCGGCGACGAGTGGGGGAAGCGGCTCGCTGCGACGCTACCGGCGGCACGAACGTTCACCCCGGACGACGACCTCGGCGACATCGACCTCAAGCTGCGCGGCCGGTTCAACCGGGCGAACGCGCTCGGGGCGATCTGGGCGGCACGTGAGCTGGGGATCGGCGAGGCTGCGATCCGCGCCGGGGTCGAGGCACTCGAGGGGGTGCCCGGACGGTTCGAGTCGGTCGACGCGGGCCAGCCGTTCGACGTGATCGTCGACTACGCACACACCCCGGACTCGCTCGAGAACGTGCTGCGGGCCGCCCGCGAGCTCGGCGACCGGCTCACGGTCGTGTTCGGCGCCGGCGGCGACCGCGACCGCGAGAAGCGGCCGCTGATGGGCGAGATCGCCCGGCGGCTCGCGGATCGCGCGATCGTCACGACCGACAATCCTCGGTCCGAGGACCCGGCCGCGATCGCGGCCGAGGTCTCGGGCGGACGGCTGGAGGTGATGCTCGACCGTCGCGAGGCGATCGAAGCCGCGCTGGCGGCCGCGCGGGCAGGCGACGTCGTCGTGATCGCGGGCAAGGGCGCTGACACCGAGATGGAGATCGCCGGCGGACGCGTGCCCTTCGACGATCGTCGCGTCGCCCGCGAGGCGCTGGCGTGATCGCGATCGAGCTCGAGGTCGTCGAGCCGCTCGGCCGGGTGATCGCCCGCCCCTGGGCGGATGCCGTGACCGGCGTGCAGATCGACTCGCGGCGCGTCCGCGAGGGAGACCTGTTCGTCGCCGTCGGCGGCGGCTCCGATTTCGTCGAGCACGCGCTCGCGCGCGGCGCGTCGGCCGCGCTCGTCCCGCGGGATGCACACGCCGCGCTCGCTGTGCTCGCCACGGCCGTGCGCAGCCGCTCGAAGGCCCGCATCGTCGCGATCACCGGGTCGACGGGCAAGACCTCGACCAAGGACATCCTGTTCGCGCTGTGTGCGCCTCACGCGGCGACGATCGCGAACGAGGGCAACTACAACAACGAGCTCGGAGTCCCGCTGACGCTCTGTCGGCTCGAGCCGGAGACCGAGATCTGCATCAGCGAGATGGGCATGCGCGGCCTCGGGCAGATCGCGCAGCTGGCCGAGACGGCCCGGCCGGACATCGGCGTGATCACCAACGTCGGCCCGGTTCACCTGGAATTGGTCGAGACGATCGAGAACGTCGCACGGGCGAAGGCCGAGCTGATCGCCGCACTGCCTGCGGGTGGCATCGCCGTCGTCCCCGACGAGCCGCTGCTCGAGCCGTACCTGACGCGCTCCGACATCGTGGTCGAGCGCGTCGACCCCGAGCTCCAGATCCCGTTCGCGACGAGCTATCGCTCGCGGCACCAGCTCGCGAACACGCGCACCGCGATCGTGACCGCGCGGTGTCTCGGCGTGCCGCTGCCCGACGGGAGGCTGAACGTCGAATTCTCCAAGCTGCGCGAGGAGGAGCACCCGTTACCGGGTGGTGGTCTGCTGCTGAACGACTGCTACAACGCGAACCCGGTCTCGATGCGCGCGGCGCTGACGCACCTCGTCGAGCGCGCGGGCGCGGGGCGGCGGGTCGCAGTGCTCGGCGAGATGGCCGAGCTGGGCGAGACCGCGCCCGCATACCACCGCGAGGTCGGCGAGCTCGTCCGGGAGCTCGGCGTGTCGGTGATCGCCGTCGGCGAGCTCGGACGGCTCTACGGCGGCGAGTGGGTCGCGACAGCAGAAGATGCCGCCGTGCGGCTCCGCGCCGAGCTCCGGCCCGGCGACATCGTGCTCGTCAAGGGTTCGCGCTCGGTGGGACTCGAGGTCGTCGCGGAGAACTTGCTCAACTGATGGCGAGAGTTCTCGTAGCGGCGCTGGTCGCGATGATCATCGCGATCCTCGGCGGCCCGACCTTCATCCGGTTCCTGCGCAAGCACGAGTTCGGTCAGCAGATCCGCGAGGAGGGACTCCAGCACCACGCGGCCAAGCAGGGGACGCCTACGGCCGGCGGGCTGCTGATCCTGGCGGCGGCCACCATCGCCTTCCTGCCGCTCTCGGACTACACGCTGCCTGCGCTGACGATCTTCGGCACGGCGCTCGCGTGTGGTGGAATCGGCTTCCTCGACGACTACATCAAGCTGCGCCACCAGCGCTCGCTCGGACTGCGTGGTCGCTGGAAGATGCTGCTCCTGCTCGGCGTGACCGTCGCCGTCGGCTTCGCCGCGCACCATCAGCAACTCCGGCACGACGTCTTCATCCCGGTGGTCGACCAGTGGCTTCCGCTCGGGCCGTTCTGGTACGTGCTGCTCTTCCTGATCATCGCGGGAGCGGTCAACGGCGTGAACCTGACGGACGGGATCGATGGGCTCGCGGCAGGCACCGGGACGATCGCCCTCGCGACGTTCACGGCGATGGCGGTGACGATCTTCATCCGTTCGGCGACGCCGGTTCACGGCCGCATCGAGAACCGGCTCGACCTGGCGTTTATCGGCGCTGCGCTGATCGGCGCGTGCGTCGGGTTCCTCTGGTTCAACGCCTTCCCGGCCGAGGTGTTCATGGGAGACACGGGGGCGATGGCGATCGGCGGCGCAATCGCCGCGATGGCGATCATGCTCAAGGTCGAGCTGCTGTTGTTGTTCGTGGGCGGGATCTTCGCGCTCGTGGCGCTCTCCGTGATCCTGCAGGTGCTCTCGTTCAAGTACTGGGGGCGACGTATCTTCCTGATTGCGCCGATCCAGCACCATTTCGAGATGAAGGCGTGGAGCGAGACGAAGATCATGGTGCGCTTCTGGATCGTCACGGCGATCCTCTGTGCCGTCGGTTTCGCCCTCTTCTACAAGTACTACCTGCCGCAGTTTCGGCCCCAGTGAAGACCCTCGTCTACGGCCTCGCACGGTCGGGTATCTCAGCGGCGGAGCGGCTGCGTGAACGTGGCGACGACGTGACAACCGTCGACCGGACGCTCGGGAACGAGCTCGATCTCTCGCTGCTCGACGACGTCGAGCTCGTCGTCAAGAACCCCGGCGTGCCGGGGGAGCGCCCGCTTGTCACCGAGGCGCGCGAACGGGGAATTCCGGTCTGGTCGGAGATCGAGCTCGGCTACCGGCTTCTGCCGGCGACACGGTTCGTCGGCGTCACCGGCACCAACGGGAAGACGACCACCACGGAGCTGCTCGGCGCGATCTTTCGTGCTGCGGAGCGCGACGTCGTCGTTGCGGGAAACGTCGGCACGCCGCTCTCCTCGGTCCGCTCGGCGGACTGGGTGATCTGCGAGCTCTCGTCGTTCCAGCTCGAGGACGTGCACGAGTTCTCCTGTGAGGTGGCGGTGCTGCTCAACCTCGAGCCCGACCATCTCGATCGCCACGGGACGTTCGACGCCTATCGAGCCGCGAAGCTGCGGATCTTCGAGCGCGCTCGGGCGATGGTCGTCCCAGAAGGGCTGGGACTGCCGGGAATCGCATTCTCGGCCGATCAGCCGTTGCCCGCCGAGCCGCTGCTCCGTGGACGCCACAACCGCGAGAACGCCGCCGCCGCCACCGCAGCGGCTCGCGCCGCCGGCATCTCCGACGCCGCAATCGCTGCAGCGCTGCGCACGTTCCGCGGCGTGCCGCATCGGCTCGAGCTCGTCGCCGAGTTGGGCGGAGTGAGCTACGTGAACGACTCGAAGGCGACGAACGTCGCAGCAGCGCTCCCTGCGCTGGCGACGTACGCGGACGAGCCGGTCCACCTGATCCTCGGCGGCTCCTCGAAAAGCGAGGACTTCGCACCGCTCGCGGCGGCGATCGGCCCGAACGTCCGCTCGATCCACCTGATCGGCGCCGAGGCGGGCCGCCTCGAGGCGGTCGTCGGCGGCGACCGCGATGAGACGCTCGAGCGCGCGGTCAAACACGCGGCCGAGCTGGCACGAGCGGGTGACGTCGTGCTGCTCAGCCCGGCGTGCGCGAGCTACGACCAGTTCGAGAGCTTCGAGCAGCGGGGCGAGACCTTCCGGGGCCTCGTACTAGGACTTCGCGCGCCCTCCTAGAAGGAGGGCGGATGAAGCGGGGAGAGCTCGAATCCAGGCTCTTGATCCTGGTCACGCTTGCGCTGGTCGCGTTCGGCCTGGTGATGGTCTACAGCGCGACCTCCGCGTCGGCGACGGTCGGCGGCAGCGACCCCATCTACTACCTGAAGCGACAGGGGATCTACGCGGCGCTCGGCATCGTGCTGATGGTCGTCGCTCAACGCTGGGACTACCGGCGGTTGCGCCTGGTCTCGCCGATGCTCGTGCTCGTCTCGCTCGGGCTGCTCCTGGCCGTGCTCGTGATCGGGCCGGCGATCAACGGCGCCCGCCGGTGGATCTCGGTCGGCCCGGCCGTCTTCCAGCCGTCGGAGCTCGCCAAGCTGGCGCTCGCGATCTGGGCGGCCGGCTACCTCGCGCGCCAACCTGCCCCGCGGAACCTGCGAGAGCTCTGGAAGCCGGTCGGCGCGCTGGCCACGGTCTTCTGCGTCCTGCTGATGCTCGAGCCCGACATGGGCACGTCGATCGCGCTGCTCGTGATGCTCACCGGCATGCTCGTGGTCGCCGGCGCCCCCGCGCGCGTGCTCGGGGCTGCTCTCGCGATCGCCTGTACGGCGGGCACCGTCGCGATCTGGTTCGAGCCGTACCGCCGCGCGCGCTTCTTCGCGTTTCTTCACCCATGGCACGACGCCCAGGGCACCGGCTTTCAGCTCGTGCAGGCGATGATCTCGATGGGCTCCGGCGGTATCTTCGGCGTCGGGCTCGGTCAGAGCGTCGGGAAGATCTTCTACCTCCCCGAGGCGCACACCGACATGATGCTCGCGGTGATCGGCGAGGAGCTCGGGCTCATCGGCGTCACGGCGGTGATCGCCGCCTACGCCACGTTCGCCTACGCGGGCTTCACCATCGCGCTGCGTTGCCGCGATCCGTTCGGGAAGCGCCTCGCCGCCGGGCTCACCGTGCTCGTCTCCGGCCAGGCAGCGATCAACATCGCGGCCGTGATGGGCGTGGCGCCGCTGACCGGAATCCCGCTGCCATTCCTCTCCTACGGCGGGTCCAGCCTCGTGGTCATGCTCATCGGAGTCGGAATCCTCCTTAACATCGCTCAGCATGGGAACCGAGCGACAGCTGCGGTGTCTGATCGCAGCCGGGGGAACGGCCGGGCACGTGCTACCGGCACTCGCCGTCGCGGCGGCGCTCCAGCAGCGGGGCGTACAGGTGACGTTCGCCGGGTCGCCGGATCGCGTCGAAGCGCAGCTGGTTCCTGAAGCCGGCTTCGAGCTCGACACCTTTCGCATCAGCGGATTACCCCGCCGACCGTCGGTCGAGTTCGCCCGGGCGCTTCTGCTCGCCGGCGCCGCACCGCGCGCTTGCCGGCGCATCCTGCGCGTGCGCCGCCCCGACGTCGTGTTCGGCGGCGGTGGCTACGTTGCGGGACCGATGGTCTTCGCCGCCGCGTCGATGCGTATCCCCGCTGCGTTGAGCGAGGCGGACGCGCACCTCGGTCTCGCCAACAGGCTCGCGGCGCCGTTCGCACGGCGGCTCTTCCTCGCCTACCCGATCGAAACGCGCTATCGCGAGAAGGTGCGGGTGGTCGGCCGGCCGATCCCCGCTCGCTCGGTGGCCGTCTCGCAGCCGCAGGCGCGCGAGCTCTTCGATCTGCCTGCCGAGGGGCGAATCCTCGGCGTCTTCGGCGCGCTCGCCGGGGCCCTGGCCTTGAACGAGTTCGTCGCTGCCACGTGGGGAGACGCCGGCCCGTCGATCCTGCACGTCACCGGCCGGCGCGACTACGAGCTCATCCGCGCAACGGTGCAGCGTGACGACTATCGCGTCGTCGCCGAGACGGATCAGTTCGGTGCAGCACTCTCGGCCGTCGATCTCGTGCTCGGGAGGTCCGGCTCGACCGTCTGGGAGATCGCCGCCGCAGGCCGGCCCGCGATCTTCGTCCCGTATCCCTTCGCGACGGGCGATCACCAGGCCGCGAACGCGGAGCACTTCGCGCGGGCAGGCGGCGCGATCATGGTTCGGGAGCCCGAGCTCGGCCGGGTGCCCGGGCTCGTCGACTCGCTCCTGACCGACGACGATCGGCTCGCCCGGATGGGAGCGGCAATGCTCGCGGCCGCCAAGCCGGATGCCGCGAACGAGATCGCCGACGAGCTCGTGGCGATGGCCCGCCGATGAAGGGACGCAAGCTGTGGTTCGTCGGCATCGGCGGCGCGGGCCTGAGCGCCTACGCGCAGCTGGCGCAGGCTTGGGGCGCAACCGTCGGCGGTTGGGACCGCGTGCGGACGCCGTACTTTGCCGCGCTCGACGGCATCGACGTCGAGATCTCGCCGGAGCCGGTCGTTCGCGACGGCTGGGAGGCAGTCGTCTCCTCGGCCTACGCGTCGGTTCCCGGCGTCCGCCGTGCCGAGTTCCTGCGCGAGCTCGTCTCGGCGCGCCCGGCGATCGTCGTCGCCGGCACGCACGGCAAGGGCACGACCGCGGCGATGATCGCGTTCGTGCTGCGCGAGACGGGGCGCGACCCGGCGTGGCTGATCGGCGCCCCGGTGCCGCAGCTCGGGTCGAATGCGGGCTTCGGGTCCGGGTACCTCGTCGTCGAGGGCGACGAATCCGATCGCTCGGTCTTCGCGTTGCCCGCAGAGGTCGCCGTATTGACGAACCTCGAGCTCGACCACCACACCGAGTTCGCCTCGACCGCGGAGCTGGTCGCCGAGTTCGACACATGGCTCGCACGGGCGGGCACGGTCGTGCGCGACGAGCCACCGTTCGACGGGGAGCTCGCGGTGCCGGGGGAGCTGAACCGGCTGAACGCGGGCTCGGCCATTGCCGCGCTCGCGGCGGCCGGCGTCTCGCGCGAGGAGGCTGCCCCGGTGCTCGCCCGCTTCACGGGCACCGGGCGCCGCTTCGAGCTGCACCAGGTCGGCGACCTGGTCGTCGTCGACGACTACGGCCACCATCCGACCGAGGTCGCGAAAACGATCGCGGCGGCCCGCGAACGGTTTCCCGCCGCGACGCTGCGCGTTCTCTTCCAGCCGCACCTCTACTCCCGCACGCGGCACCTGGCGTGGGAGCTGGCGGAGGCTCTCGGCGCAGCCGACGACGTGACGGTGACCGATATCTACGGCGCGCGCGAGCAGCCCGCGCCCGGCGTCACGGGCAAGCTCGTCGTCGACGCGTTGAGCGACCGCGGCGTCCTCGCCGGCTGGACGCCGTCGGTCGAGTCGGGCGTCGAGCGCCTCCGACGCCGGCACACGCCGGGCGACGTCCTCCTCCTGCTCGGTGCAGGCGACATCGACCGGGCAGTCGGGTTGCTCGGGGCCGCGTGAAGGAGCTCGTTCCACTCGCGCGCTACACGACGATCGGCACGGGCGGCCCGGCCAGGTGGTTCGCCGAGCCGGAGACGATTCCAGAGCTGGTTTCCGCGCTCGCCTGGGCCGGCGACCAGGGTGTTGCCGTCGAGGTGATCGGGCTCGGCTCGAACCTGCTCGTGCACGACGAGGGTGTCGACGCGCTCGTGCTCAAGCTGGCGGGCGAGCTCGCCGCAGCGCGGATCGAGGACGGGGTGCTGGTCGCCGGCGGCGGCGCGCCGAACGCCGTCTGCCTCCACCGCTGTCGCGCAGCCGGTCTCGGCGGGTTCGAGTTCGCCTCGGCGATTCCCGGCACCGCCGGCGGCGGCGTCCGGATGAACGCAGGCGCCTACGGGCGGGACTGGAGCCACGTCCTGATCGACGCAGTCGTCGTCGACGCTGAGGGCGCGCGCACGTTCGGGGTCGACGAGCTGGCTCTCTCCTACCGGCACTCGGCACTCGCGCCTGGGCAGGTCGTCGCGCGTGCGCGGTTCCGGCTGGTCGCGAGCACGAGCGAGGCGGTGAAGGCGACGGTCTCCGACCTGCTCTCCCGGCGCAAGGCGACGCAGCCGACGAACAAGCGCACGTTCGGCAGCGTGTTCAAGAATCCGGCGGGCGCAGCCGGGGCGGGGCAGATGATCGAGGAGTGCGGGCTGAAGGGCCACGCGATCGGCGGCGCGCTGATCTCGCCGCGCCACGCGAACTTCATCGAGAACGCCGGCGGTGCGACCTCGGCCGACTGCATTGCGCTGATGGTCGAGGCGCGCCGGCGGGTGCGGGAGCGCTTCGGTGTCGAGCTCGAGCACGAGGTCCAGTTCCTCGGGCCGCTGGTCCTCCCGGCGTAGGGAACCCGCTCGGGGCGGCGAAAGTGGGCGCGTGGCCGCCCGCCGCAGGTCGACCGCTCGTGCCGCGGTACTGCCCGCGCGCCGCAGCGTGCTCGAGTTGGCTCGCTTCGCACCGTCGGGACGCTCGATCCTGGTCGGTGTCGCCTTGCTGGCGCTCGCGGTCGGCGGCTACTTCGCGGCGCGCGACACATCGCTCTTCGGCGTTCGCACGATCGAGGTTCGCGGTGGGACCCCGCAGCTCCGGCGCGAGGTTCGTCTCGCACTCCGCGCTGAGGAGGGGCAGAGTCTGCTCCGCGTCGATGCCCGTGCGCTCGACGGGCGCCTGGCGACGCTCAGCGGCGTTCGCTCGTTCACGTACGACCGTGCTTTCCCGCACACCCTGCGCGTCGTCGTGCGCCCGGAGCGGCCGGTGCTCGTCCTTCGGCAGGGTGTCGACGCCTACCTGGTCGCGGCAGGCGGTCGCGTCCTGCGCCCGCTCGCGCACCCGCATCTCTCGAGCCTGCCGCGCGTCTACGTGACGAAGGACGTCAAGATCGCCGTCGGCGCGACGCCGTCCGCCGGCGTGGCGGCCGCCGCTGCGGCCGTGGCCGTCGTCCGCGGCGCCCACCTGCCGGGAGGCGTCCACTTCGTCGACGTCGGGCCGCGGAGTCTCACGTTGCGCCTCGGGGCGACCTTCGAGTTGCGGCTCGGAGACGCATCCGACCTGCGCCTGAAGGTGGCGATCGCGCGGCGGATCCTCGGGCTCGACACCGCCGTGACGGCCGGCAGCGGCTACCTCGACGTCAGCCTGCCGGAGCGTTCGGTGCTCTCGACAAACTCTCAAGTCGGAGGTTGAGGTTGACGGTTAGGCTGATCGAGTCTTTGCTGGTTCGCGTTGACAGAACAGGAAACCCCCCGTACTCTCCCGAAGAGAGGAGGCGCTCGACCAGCCCCACCCTGCACTCGAGCTTGAGGTCGAGCCACATCCAATGAGAGATCGCTCCGGAAACTATCTCGCTGTCATCAAGGTCGTCGGCGTCGGCGGCGGCGGCACGAACGCGGTCAACCGCATGGTCGACGCGGGCGTCACCGGTGTCGAGTTCGTCGCCGTGAACACGGATGCCCAGGCGCTCCTCGGCTGTGAGGCGGACGTCAAGATCCACATCGGCGCCAAGGCGACGCGGGGGCTCGGCGCGGGCGCCGATCCTGCGGTCGGCCGCGAGGCAGCGATGGAGACGCGAGACGAGTTGAAGGAGGCGCTCAAGGGCGCGGACATGATCTTCGTCACGGCGGGCGAGGGTGGGGGCACCGGTACGGGTGGCGCGCCGATCGTCGCGGAGATCGCCCGCGAGCTCGAGGCGCTGACGGTCGGTGTGGTGACACGCCCGTTCGCGTTCGAGGGACGGCGGCGCTCGCAGCAGGCCGAAGTGGGGATCAACGACCTCGCCGACAAGGTCGACACGTTGATCGTGATCGAGAACGATCGCCTGCTGCAGGTGGTCGAGAAGAAGACACCGCTGTCGGAGGCGTTCACGCTCGCCGACGACATCCTGCGCCAGGGCGTGCAGGGCATCACCGACCTGATCACGGTCCCCGGGATCGTCAACCTCGACTTCGCCGACGTGCGCACGATCATGCGCGACGCCGGGTCGGCGCTGATGGGCATCGGCACCAGCACCGGCGAGAACCGTGCGACCGAAGCTGCGCGAACCGCGGTGAGCTCACCGCTGCTCGAGTCGTCGATCGAGGGCGCGACGGGAATCCTGCTCAACATCAGCGGGCCGGCCGATCTCGGTCTGTTCGAGGTCAACGAGGCGGCCGAGGTCGTCACGTCGGCCGCGGATCAGAACGCGAATGTGATTTTCGGCGCTGTGATCGACGAGAACCTGAAGGACGAGGTGCGGGTGACCGTGATCGCCACGGGCTTCGGTGCGCAGCGCCGCCGGCGCGGCCGCACGGTTGCAACCGAGGGCGCCCCGATCGGCGAGCGGCCGCCGAGGTTCGACACCGGCGACAGCCTCGACGTGCCGTCCTTCCTGCGCGAAGACTAAGCGTCACAAACCTCACCTGCGGGACCTGCCGCGATCAGGCACGCCCGGTGGCAGCCACCGTGACGTTTCGTCCACGGGTGGGACCGGCTTCCCGGTGGTCCGAGCCGCGTTTCGGGTCGGCGGACCGGCTTGTCAGGACGGGTGGCTGTGGACAGGTTGTTCTCCACAGCCATGTCCGCGCGCAGTGTCACGAAGTGGTCATCTAGCATCGGCCTCGATGCAGACCCTGCGCCGCACGCCGCTCTTCGAACGCCACGTGGCGGCCGGAGCGCGAATGGTGCCGTTCGCCGGCTGGGAGATGCCGGTGCAGTACGAGGGCGTGATTCCGGAGCACCGCGCGGTGCGGACGGACGCCGGCGTCTTCGACGTCTCGCACATGGGCGAGATCGAGGTCGAAGGACCGACGGCTCGAGACCTGCTGCAGGCGACGCTCTCGAACGACATCGACAGGCTGGCGCCCGGCGACGCCCAGTACACCCTGCTGACCACGGACTCGGGCGGCATCACCGACGACCTGATCGTCTACCGCCTCGGGGATCATCGGTACCTGCTCGTCGTCAACGCTTCGAACCGGGATGCGGTCTACGAGTCGCTGAAGGAGCGGGAGCTGCGAGGCTCCGACGTGCGTGACGTTTCGGACGAGTTCGCGTTGCTCGCCGTCCAGGGTCCGCACGCCCTCGAGCGGCTCGGCCTGCCCGCCGGCAAGGCGTTCACCTTCTCACTCGCGGTGCTGGACGGGGTCGAGGTGATGGTCAATCGCACCGGCTATACCGGCGAGGAGGGCGTCGAGCTCGCGTGCATGGACGAAGACGCGGTCTCGCTCTGGGACGCGGTGATCGGACGGGGCGTCACCCCCTGCGGCCTCGGCGCCCGCGACACCCTGCGTCTCGAGGTCTGCTACCCGCTGCACGGCAACGACATCGGCCCGGACCGTGACGCGATCTCCTCCGGCCTCGGCTGGGCGTGCGCCTTCGACACCGAGTTCACCGGTGCCGAGCGGCTGCGGGAGATCAAGGCACGCGGTCCGGAACAGAAGCTCGTTCCGTTCGTGATGACGGAGAAGGCGATTCCGCGCCAGGGGATGCCGATCGAGGGCGGCGGGCTCGTCACCTCCGGGTCGCAATCGCCGATGCTCGAGGTCGGGATCGGGCTCGGCTACGTTCGGGCCGTCCAGGCCGCACGCGGCAGCGAGCTCGTGATCGACGTCCGCGGCCGCCCGCGCAAGGCGCAGGTCGTCAAGAAGCCCATCTACAGCAAGGAGTGAGTCGTGGCCGAGTCGTACCCGGAAGACCTCCTCTACCACCCCGAGCACGACTGGGCGCGGATCGACGGCGACGAGGCCGTGATGGGAGTCACCTGGCACGCGCAGGATCTGCTCGGCGAGCTCGTGCACTACGAACCGCCGGACCTCGGCTCGACCGTCGCCAAGGACAGCTCGTACGGCGAGGTCGAGTCGGTCAAGGCTGTCTCGGATCTGATCTCGCCGCTCTCGGGTGAGGTGCTGGAGGTCAATCAGAAGGTCGTCGACGTTCCTGAGACGGTCAACGAGGACCCGTACGGCGAAGGCTGGCTCGTGCGCATCCGACTCTCGAACCCGGCCGAGCGTGACGAGCTGCTGTCGGTCGCCGACTACCAGAAGGTCGTCGCCGAGCAGTGAGCTACCTCTCGCTCACGGACGCCGACCGCGAGGCGATGCTCGCGGCGATCGGCGTCGAGACGATCGACGAGCTGTTCCGCGACATCCCCGCCGGGGTCCGGTTTGCCGGCGAGCTCGACGTGCCACCCGCGCTCACCGAGGTCGAGCTGCAGCGGCACCTCGAAGCGCTCGCCGGCCGAAACGTCGTCGACGAGGTCTGCTTCCTCGGCGCCGGCATCTACGACCACCACGTGCCCGCGCTGGTCGACGCCGTACTGCAGCGTGGCGAGCTGTTGACGGCCTACACGCCCTACCAGCCGGAGATGAGTCAGGGTGTCTTGCAGGCCGTCTTCGAGTATCAGACCGCGATCTGCGAGCTCACCGGGATGGACGTCTCGAACGCCTCCGGCTACGACGGGACCACGGTGGCCGCCGACGCCTGCTTCGTCGCGAAGCACGCGACGGGCCGCTCGAAGATTGCGATCACCGAGGCGACGAACCCGCAGGTGCGGCAGGTCGTGAAGACGTACGCGCCGGGGTTCGGCCTGGAGGTCGTCGAGGTGCCGCACGAGGTCGGCGTCACCGAGCCGCAGCGACTCCGCGACGCGGCCACCGATGCTGCCGCGGTGATCTTCCAGACGCCGAATTTCTTCGGCTGCCTCGAGGCCGCCCCCGAGCTCGCCGCTGCGGCGAACGACGCCGGGGCGATGGCGATCGCGCACGTCGACCCGATCTCGCTCGGCGTGCTCGAGGCCCCGGGCAACTACGGCTGCGCAATGGCGATCGGCGAGGGTCAGTCGGCGGGCAACCCGATGTCTTACGGCGGCCCGCACTATGGGTTCCTCGCAGCCCGCTCGGAGTTCATCCGCCGATTGCCCGGACGCATCGTCGGCGAGACGGTCGACTCTGCGGGGGAGCGCGGTTATGTACTGACGTTGCAGACGCGCGAGCAGCACATCAGGCGCGAAAAGGCGACGTCGAACATCACCACCAACCAGACGCTGCTCGCACTCGGCGGTCTCGTGCACCTGAGCCTGCTCGGTCCGGACGGGCTGCGCGAGCTGGGGGAGACGTGTATGGCCCTCTCGGGCTACGCGAAGGAACGACTCGTCGCGGCTGGGCTCGAGCTGCTGTTTCCCGAGCGGCCGACGTTCAAGGAATTCGCCGTGCGCACCGGGCGGAACGCCCGCGAGGCCCTGGCCGATGCGCGGGCGAAAGGGATCTACGCCGGGTATCCGCTCGGACGCGACTACCCGGGCCTCGATGACGCGCTGCTCGTCGCGGTCACCGAGAAGCGAACGGTCGAGGAGATCGACCGGCTGGTCGAGGCACTCGCGTCGTGAAGCTGATCTACGAGAAGTCGCAGTCCGGACGCCGCGGCATCGGCGTGCCCGATCCGGGGCTGCCGGTGCCGCCGGTGCCTGCGGAGCTGGCGCGCGAGCGGCCGCCGCGCTTGCCGGAGCTCGCCGAGCCGGAGGTGCTGCGCCACTTCACCGAGCTGTCGACACGGAACTTCGGGATCGACACCGGCTTCTATCCGCTCGGCAGCTGCACGATGAAGTACAACCCGCGGATCAACGAGCGGCTCGTCGCGCTGCCCGGTTTCGCCAACCTGCACCCACTGGTCGACGATGACGCAGCCCAGGGCGCGCTCGAGCTCGAGTGGGAGCTCCAGGAGATCCTGCGCGAGGTGACCGGTCTGGATGCGGTCTCGCTGCAGCCGGCCGCCGGCAGTCAGGGCGAGCTGACCGGCTTGATGCTGTTCCGTGCCTACTTCGCCGACCGGGGCGAAGGCGAGCAGCGCCGGAAGATCGTCATCCCCGACACCGCGCACGGCACCAACCCGGCCAGCGTGACGATGGCCGGCTACGAACTGACGCCTGTCAAGACGGACCCGCGCGGCAACATCGACGTCGACGACCTCCGCGGCAAAGTCGACGAGCACACCGCCGGACTGATGCTCACGAACCCCTCGACGCTCGGTCTCTTCGACGAGAACATCGAGGAGATCCGCGACATCTTCCACGGCGTCGGTGCGCTGATGTACTACGACGGGGCGAACCTGAACGCCGTCTGCGGCATCTCGCGCCCGGGCGACATGGGCTTCGACGTCGTGCACATCAACCTGCACAAGACGTTTTCGCAGCCCCACGGCGGCGGCGGCCCGGGCGGCGGCCCGATCACGGTTCGCGCCGCCCTCGAGCCGTACCTGCCCGTGCCGGTCGTCGTCAAGGACGACGGTGGCTTCCGCCTGGAGTACGACCGCCCGCACTCGATCGGCAGGGTGCGCGCCTTCTCGGGCCCGTTCGGCGTCTTCGTCCGCTCGTACGCGTTCATGCGCTCCTACGGCCCCGGCCTGCGCGAGATGAGCGAGGTGGCGGTGCTGAACGCCAACTACATGCTCGCCCGGCTGAAGGAGGCCTACGACCTGCCGTTCGACCGCCTCTGCATGCACGAGTTCGTCCTGAGCGCGCGCACGCTGAAGCGCGAGCACGGCATCAGCGCGCTCGACGTCGCCAAGCGGTTGATGGACTACGGCTTCCATCCGCCGACCGTCTACTTCCCCCTCGTCGTCGCCGAAGCGCTGATGATCGAGCCGACCGAGTCGGAGGCGAAGGAGACGCTCGACGCGTTCTGCGATGCGATGCTGGCGATCGTCCGCGAGGCCGCGGACGAGCCGGAGACGGTCAAGGAGGCACCCCACAACCGGCCGGTGCGGCGCCTGGACGAGGTCCGGGCGGCGAAACAGCCGGTCGTCAAGCATGCGTTCGCGGAGCTCCCGGAGCACACCGCACGCGCGTAACGAATCGACGTCCAGGCGGTCTATACAAAGGACCACGAACAAAGGAGATCGCTTGCCGAACAAGATCGTCAAGACCGAAGCCGAATGGAGAGCCGAGCTCTCGCCGGAGCAGTACCGCGTCCTGCGCGAGAAGGGCACCGAGGCTCCCTGGACCGGCGAGTACGACGAGGTCTTCGAGCCTGGCCGCTACCACTGTGCGGGTTGCGGTGCAGAGCTCTTCGCGTCCGACGCGAAGTACAACTCGGGGTGCGGCTGGCCCGCGTTCTACGCCCCGGCCGACGGGGACGCGATCGACGAGGAGACCGATGTCTCGCACGGCATGGTTCGCACCGAAGTGATGTGCGCCGCCTGTGGCGGGCACCTCGGCCACGTGTTCCCGGACGGGCCGGACCCGACGGGCTTGCGCTACTGCATCAACTCGGCATCGCTGAAGCTGGAGGAGGCGTGATGGAGCAGAAGGCAACATTCGGAGCAGGGTGCTTCTGGGGCGTCGAGGCCGCCTTCCGGCGGATCGACGGCGTCACGAAGACCCGTGCCGGCTACGCCGGCGGCCAGGTCGACCATCCGAACTACGAACAGGTTTGCCGCGACAACACCGGCCACGCCGAGGTCGTCGAGGTCACCTACGACGCCGAGAAGGTGCCGTACGAGCAGCTGCTCGCGGTCTTCTGGGCCGAGCACGACCCGACGCAGGTGAACCGGCAGGGCCCCGACGTCGGCTCCCAATATCGCTCGGCGATCTTCACACACGACGAGACGCAGCGCGCTGCCGCCGAGGCGTCACGCGCGCAGGTGCAGGCGCGGCTAGGCCGCGCCGTAGCGACCACGGTCGAGGACGCACCGCCGTTCTGGGAGGCCGAGGACTACCACCAGCAGTACCTCGAGAAGCGTGGCCTCTCGAGCTGCACGCCTCGCCTCGCCGGCGTCGCCTGAGCGACCTAGCCGGCCTGGCCGGCTGTTTCCCGTTCGCGCTTCCGCTTCGAAGCAAGGCTCGACCGCTTCGAAGCGGACAGCTCGACCTTGCGGAGCCGTACCGACTTCGGCGTCACCTCGACGCACTCGTCGTTGCGGATGAACTCGAGCGCCTGCTCGAGTGACAGGGGCCGCGGCGGGATCAGCCGGATCAACTCGTCGGCGCTCGCGGCGCGCATGTTCGTCAGCTTCTTCGGCTTCGAAGCGTTCACGTCGAGGTCGTCCGCGCGGGCGTTCTCGCCGACGATCATTCCTTCGTAGAGCGGATCGGTCGGTGCGACGAAAAGTGAGCCGCGCTCCTGCAGGTTCTGAATCGCAAAGCCGGTCGCGGCACCCTGCCGATCCGCGACGAGGCTGCCGGTGGGGCGTGTGCGGAGCTCGCCGAACCACGGCTCCCAGCGCTCGAATACGTGATGCATGATCCCGGCGCCACGGCTCTCGGTCAGGAACTCGGTGCGAAAGCCGATCAGGCCACGCGCCGGGACGAGGTACTCCATCCGCGCCCAGCCCGTGCCGTGATTGACCATCTGCTGCAGGCGTCCCTTGCGCAGGGCCAGGAGCTGGGTGACGACGCCGATGAACTCCTCGGGGACGTCGATCGCGACTCGCTCGACGGGCTCGTGCCGCTTGCCGTCGATCTCGCGCACGAGCACCTCCGGCTTGCCGACGGTCAGTTCGAAGCCCTCGCGGCGCATCAGCTCGACGAGCACCGCGAGCTGGAGCTCGCCGCGGCCCTGCACCTCCCAGGCGTCCGGACGTCCGGTCGGAAGCACGCGCAGTGAGACGTTGCCGACAAGCTCGGCGTCGAGCCGCAGCTTGACGGAGCTCGCAGTCACCTTGTCGCCTTCGGTGCCGGCGAGCGGAGAGGTGTTGATCCCGATCGTGACGCTGAGGCTCGGCTCGTCGACGACGGTCACCGGCAGCGGGCGCGGGTCGTCGGGATCGGCGATCGTCTCGCCGATCGTGACCTCGGGCAGGCCTGCGAGCGCGACGATCTCGCCCGGGCCGGCCTCGTCGGCCGGCACGCGCTCGAGTGCCTCCGTGACGTAGAGCTCGGTCACCCGCGCGGTCTCGATCTCGCCGTTCGCACGGCACCAGGCGATCTGCTGACCTTTCCGCAGGTGCCCGTGGCGGATGCGCAGCAGGCCCAGGCGGCCCACGTACGGGCTCGCGTCGAGGTTCGTCACCAGCGCCTGCAGGGGGTGGCCGGGATCGAAGGACGGTGCGGGAATCGTGGCGAGCAGTGTGTCGAACAACGGCTGCAGGTCGGCTGCGAGGTCGTCGGGATCGAGGCCTGCGCGGCCGTCGCGCGCGATCGTGTAGACGATCGGGAACTCGATCTGGTCGGCGCTCGCGTCGAGGTCGAGGAACAGCTCGTAGACCTCGTCCACGACCTCCGCGGTACGAGCGTCGGGGCGATCGACCTTGTTGACGACCAGCACCACGGGCAGCCGCGACTCGAGAGCCTTCCGCAGCACGAACCGCGTCTGCGGCAGCGGGCCCTCCGAAGCGTCCACGAGCAGCAGCACGCCGTCGACCATCGTCAGCGCGCGCTCGACCTCGCCGCCGAAGTCGGCGTGGCCCGGGGTGTCGACGATGTTGATCTTCGTGTCGCCGAGCCGGACGGCAGTGTTCTTGGCGAGGATCGTGATCCCCTTCTCGCGCTCGAGATCCATCGAATCGAGCACGCGCTCGTTGACTGTCTGGTTCTCGCGGAACGAGCCGGACTGCCAAAGCATCGCGTCGACGAGCGTCGTCTTGCCGTGGTCGACATGCGCCACGATCGCGACATTGCGGAGCTCGTTGCGCTGCTGGAGGGGCGATGTCGGCACTGCCGGAGGGTAGCGCCGGCGGTGCAGGCGGCCGTTATCGGCAGAATGGACGCGTGCTCACGCCTCGTCTGGTCGTGCTCGTCGTGCTGGTCCTCGTCGCCTCCGCGTGCGGCGGCTCGAAGAACGCCGGCAACGGCGGCGCCTCCGCATCGGGTGGGCAAGGCGGGCTGGTTGCGCGCGTCTCGGATGCGAAGGTCGCGGTGCAGGGGGCCAACGAGGTCGCCTCCGCGAAGGTTGCGATCGGCGGTGTCCCGGGCAAGCACCTGACGCTGGAGTGGGGCCTCGTCGACGCGCTGGAAGGAAACCAGTCGCAGGAGGAGCGCCTTGTTCGCCACTACGTGACCACGAAGAACGTCGTCACGCACACGGAGTCGGTGAAGATCCCGCTCTCGCAGGCCGTCTCACCGCTCCTCGTGCACTTCGTGCTCTACGCGCCGGACGGTTCCTACCTCGCCTCGGACGACACCCCCGACTTCGGCAAGGGCACCTGACCTAGGCCTGGCCGCCGGCGTCGGCCTTCTCCATCAGCCGCCCCTCGCGGATCGTCCGCTCCATCTCGCTCGACTGCTCCCTGTACCAGGTTCCGTCCTCGAACTCGATCGCGGGATAGAGCGTCTGCCCGGTGCCTTCGCGCACGTCGATGCGGGTTTTGCGGCGCGGCCACGGCCCCGGGACGACCTCGTAGTCGATGCCGTGGTCGTCGAGTGCCTTCTGGACCCGCCAGCACGGGTGTCCCTTGGTCTTGGCCCAGATGTTCGGGCAGCGGTGGAGTTTCACGGCCATCGTCGGTTCCTTTCCTCTCGACCGTCGTCAGCGCATCTTCTCATCGAGCAGGTACTCCCAGCCCTCCTGCCAGGCGAACTCCTCGGCGACGAGCCGTTCCAGCGGGACCCCGCTCAGCAGGTGATCGAGCGCCCAGCGGGTCGCGACATGGCCGATCAACAGGACGCGCCGTCTTCCTGCACCGGCCAGCTCGTCGAGGAATCCCGCGTGCCGCTGCACCGCTTCGCGCCAGCTCTCGCCGCCCGGGAACGGCACGTCGATGCGCCGTAGGCGCTCCTCCTCGAGCCGGGCGCGCTGCATCCCGTTCCAGTCGCCGTAGTTGCACTCGCGTAGCCTGTGGTCGTGCCGGATCGGGATCGCCGAGCCCGCAAACGCGAGCTCCGCCGTCTCGACTGCCCGCCGCAGGTCGGATGACACGACGAGTTCGACGCCGTCGTCTCGGCGTCGCTCGCCGAGCAGCATCGCCTGCTCGCGACCCGTCTCGGAGAGCTCGCCCTGGAGCCACCCGGTCGCGATGCCGCGCTCGTTGTCGACGCTCGTGGAGTGGGTCTCGAAGACGAGCTGGGTGCTCACGCAGTTGCGGCAAGCTGGCCACACGCGGCGGCGATGTCCCGCCCGCGGGTCAGCCGGACCGTGGCGGGCAGGCGCGCGGCGTCGAGCACCGACTTGAAGGCGCCGATCCGCTCGCGTGACGAGCCGGCGTACATCCCCGTCGGGTTGTACGGGATCAGGTTCACCTTGAAGGCGTCGCGGTCGAGCAGCTGAGCCAGGGCTCGCGCATGCTCTCGCGAGTCGTTGACGCCGTCGAGCAGCACGTATTCGACGAACACCTTGCGCCGCCGAAGCTCGACGTAGCGGCGGCATTCGGCGAGCACGTCCTCGAGCGGGTAGCGGTCGTTGACCGGCATGATCTGGCTCCGCAGCGCGTCGGTCGGCGCGTGCAGCGAAAGCGCGAGCCGGATCGGTTCCGACACCTCGTCGACGAAGCGCGTCAGGCCGGGGAGCCAGCCGACGGTGGAGATGGTCGTGCGGCGGTGGGTGACCCCGAGGTCCGGCAGCAGGCGCGCCGCCGCGGCGACGGCGTCGAAGTTCAGCATCGGCTCGCCCATGCCCATGAAGACGACGTGATCGATCGGCTCGAGACGCCGGAAGTGCAGCGCCTGATCGAGCATCTCCCAGGAGGTGAGGTTGCGGCGGAAGCGCATCTGCCCGGTCGCGCAGAACGTGCACGTAAGCGGACAGCCGGACTGCGACGAGAGGCAGACCGACCGCCGGCCGTCCCGGAAGCGCATCAGCACCGCTTCGACCGGGTGGCCGTCGCTCGTATGGAAGAGGGCCTTGACGGTCCGGTCGACCGACGTCGCCTCGTGCGCGAGCGTGAGCGTCGAGAACGGAACCCGCTCCTCGAGCAAGGCCCGGTTACCCGTCGAGACGTTCGTCATCTCGGCGTACGAGGCGGCGCCGCGTGCGGCCCACGCCCAGACCTGGCGGCTGCGGTACGGCTGCTCGCCCGAGAGCGTCTCGGCGACGAGGTCGAGGTCCATCGGGCCAAGGTACCCGGCGGAGGCCGCAGGGTCAGATGCGTTTGACCGACGAGGCCATGATCGCGAGCCCGACCGCGGGCTGCCGCGTCCCCGACGCCAGGATCTTGACGATCCGGCCGTTCGCGCCCTTGACGCAGCGCCAGGCGAGGTTGCCGCCCGAGCTCCAGACCTTGTTGCCGTCCACCTGGTAGCTCTTCTCGTTGCCGTCGCCGCAGCGTGCGAGCGGCCCGTTGAAGTACTCGGCCGTGACCGCGACCGTGTGGTTCGTGTTCGACAGCTTGTAGTGCTTGTCGTGGATGCGCACCGTCAGCTTCTTCGTCGTCGGGTTCCAGCTGTACCCCGAGTAGCGCCAGCCGAGTGAGGCCCGGGTCGGCACGTAGGCGAGCGGCCCCGCCTTCTGCTCGATCACGTGCTGGATGAACGGTGGGACAAGTGGTGTCATGGCGTGATCATCGAGGTGGGATGTGAGCGGCTCGTTAGATTGCGGTGAAATGATCGATCTTCGCTCGGACACCCAAACGCGGCCTTCGGCGGCGATGCGCGCCGCGATGGCGAGTGCGGAGGTGGGGGACGAGCAGGCCCGGGAGGACCCGACCGTCCTCGAGCTGGAGCGCCGCGGGGCGGAGCTGCTCGGCCAGGAGGAGGCCGTCTACCTGCCGACCGCGACGATGGCGAACCAGATCGCGCTCCTGATCCTCGGCGAGCGCGGCACCGAGCTGGTCGTCGAGGAGACGGCCCACATCATGGTCTCGGAGCTCGGCGGTGCGGCGATGCACGGCGGCCTGCAGACCCGCGGGCTGCCCGGCAGGCACGGTCGTCTCTCGGTCGACCAGCTTCGGGCGACGATGCACGAGGACGGCAGCTTCCACACGCCGCGCACGTCCGTCGTCGCGCTCGAAAACACGCACAACAACGCCGGCGGAACCGTCTGGCCCGTCGACGAGCTGTTCCGGGTGGTCGCGACGGCGCGCGAGCTCGGCTTGAAGCTGCACCTGGACGGGGCGCGGCTGCTGAACGCTGCGATCGCCTGCGGAGTGCCTGCGAACGAGCTTGGCGCGCCATTCGACACCGTCAGCCTGTGCCTGTCGAAGGGGCTCGGCTGCCCGCTCGGAGCGCTGATCGCAGGCTCCGCCGACCTGATGCTGGCGGCACGCCGCGAGAAGCACCGTTTCGGCGGGGCGATGCGCCAGGCCGGGATCGTCGCCGCCGCCGGGCTCTTTGCGCTCGATCACAACGTCGAGCGACTTGCGGACGACCATGCGCGCGCACGCCGGCTCGCGGAGGCGTGGGCCGCACGGGGCGTGCCGATCGAGCTCGAGCGCGTACAGTCGAACTTCGTGCAGATCGACGTGCAAGCACTCGGGCTCGGGGAGTGGGAGGCGCTCGACGCGCTCGGCGAGCGGGGGGTCGGCCTGTCGCGGACGATGCGGCCGGGTGTTCTCCGCGCGGTGACGCACCTCGATCTGAGCGACGACGACATCGAGCGCGCGCTCGAGCTCGTGCCGGAGGCGCTGGGGGCTCGTGTCCGGGTTTGAGTCGCTCGACCGCCTGCTCGCCGAGCGGCAGGCAGACCGCCTGCCCAGCGTCGCGGCAGCGGTCGTCAGAGACGGCGAGGTCGTGTGGGCGAATGCGGTCGGCACGGCGGACTACGAGCACGGCACCGAGGCCAAGCCGAACACCCAGTACCGCATCGGCTCGATCACGAAGACATTCACTGCAACTGCAGTCATGCAGCTGCGTGCAGAGGGGCAGCTGGAGCTCGACGACCGGCTCGAGCAGCATCTCGACGGGATTGCGAACGGCTCGCCGACGATCAGGCGCCTGCTGTGCCACCTCTCCGGCCTGCAGCGGGAGGCGGGTGAGATGTTCGTCACCGGTGAGTCGCCGACGGCCGACGAGCTCGTCGACGCGATGGCCCGCGTCGAGTTCGTGCTCCGCCCCGCGCAGCAGCACCACTACTCGAACCTCGCCTTCGCGCTCCTCGGGCAGCTGGTCGCGCGCAAGCGCAAGCAGCCCTACGAGGACGTCGTCGACGAGCGGATCATCCGCCCGCTCGGGCTCGAGCGCACGACCTGGCAACCCGAGGCGCCGAAGGCACAGGGGTACCTCGTCGACGAGTACGCGCGCACGGTCTGGAGCGAGCCTGAGACCGATCTCGGCGGCACCGCTCCGGCCGGCCAGCTCTGGTCGACGGTCGAGGATCTCTGCCGCTGGGCGACCTTCCTCGCCGCCGGCCATGACGAGGTGCTCGCAGCCTCGGTCGTCGAGGAGATGTGGTTCCCGCAGGTCATGTACTACCCGCACGAGTGGGTGCTCGGCTGGGGGCTCGGCTTGCAGCTGCACAACCAGCGCGGAGCGATCTACGGCGGCCACGGAGGTGCGATGGCGGGGCACCTCGCCGGTGTGTTCATCGACCGTCAGACGAAGACCGGTGCCGCCTCGCTGACCAACTCGGGTACGCGCGGCGACATGGAGCTGTTCGCAATCTCCCTCGCGGCAACGTTCGCCGAGCTGCGACCGCCCGCGATCGAGCCGTGGCATCCGGAATCGGAGCCGCCGGCCGACGCGCGTGCGCTGCTCGGTCGCTGGTGGTCGGAGGGAAACGAGTTCGTGTTCTGGTGGCAGGGCGGCGCGCTGCGTGCGAAGGTCGTCGGCACGCTTCCGGGACGCGGCGAGACGATGTTCGAACGCGACGGCGACGGCTGGCGCGCCGCCCGTGGCCGCGAGCGCGGCGAACGGCTGCGCGTCGACAACGGCCAGCTCGTGTGGGCGGGTTACCCGTTCACGCGCGCGCAGGAGCCGTTCAAGCCCTAGCTGTCCTGGCTAGACGAGCGCGTAGGCGACCACGCACAGCCCGTAGACGCCGGCAAGCATGAAGCCCTCCCAGCGGCGGGAGCGGCCGTCCCAGATCACGAAGGTGGCGAACGCCGCCGCCCCCGCCATGGTCACGATCTCGATCACCCGGAACGAGAGCGGCAGGCCGCGGCCGACGATGAATGAGAGTAGGCAGACGACCGGCATCACGAAGACTGCGACCTGCATCGACGAGGTGACGGCGATCTCGGTCGCCAGAGTCGTATTGCCCCCGTGCGCGATCACGATCGCGCCGCCGTGCTCGGCAGCGTTGCCGACGATCGCGACAATCACGACTGCGATGAAGAACTCGTTCAGGCCCACCGCGTCGCCGAAGGCGGCGAGCGAGTGCACGAGGATCTCCGAGACGAATGCGGTGACGATGGTTGCGGCGGTGAGGAGGGAGATCGCACGCTTCAGCGACCAGGCGCCGGCCCGTGGTTCGCCGCGTGCTGCGGCCTGGTGGATGCGCAGGTTGCGGCCGGTGATGATCAGGTAGGCGCACAGCAGCACCACCGCGATCGGCAGCGAGAGCAGATAGAGGCTGTGGGCTTCGGAGGAGGTGCCGGCCCACGCCGGCACAGACGGGATCAGCAGCAACAGGACGGCGCCGAAGACGGTGGCGAGCTGCCAGCGGAGCGAGCGCGTGTCGACCGGGCCGTCGCCACCCGCGATCATCGCGGCGCCCAGCACGAGCAGGATGTTCGAGACGACCGAGCCGGTCAGCGAGCCACGGACGACGTTCGGCAGGTTGTCGGCCACTGCGAGTAGGGCGATGATCAGCTCGGGCGCGTTGCCGAAGCTCGCGTTCAGGAAACCGCCCACGCCGGGGCCGGTGTGCTCGGCAGCATGCTCGGTCGCCTCCCCGATCAGCCACGCGAGCGGTATCAGGGCACACGCCGAGAGCACGAAGAGCTCCGTGTCGTCGAGCGAGAAGACGTACCGGCCGAGCAGCGCGATCGGGGCGAGCGCCAGGAGCGCCCACATGATCCTCCGCACCACGACGGCTAGCCTAGACGGTCCTGTGATCGGCGCCGTTCTCTTCGATTGGAGCAACACGCTCGTCCAGTTCACGTGGGACGACGCGTTGCTCGACGCCGGGCACCGCGAGGCACTCGCCGCGATCGGGCGTGACGACGACCCGGCTGCGTTCACCGCTCGTTATCGCGAGCTGATCGACGACGCGGTGGGGCACGAGTACTCCTCGCTCCTGCGCGAGCTGCTCGGCGACCTGTCCGACGCAGACGTCGACGGCTTCATCGATGCCGAGCACGAGGTCTGGCGCCCGGCGCAGCAGATCCTCGGCTCGGCGCAGGCGCTGCTCGACGCGCTCCGTGGGCGTGGTGTGAAGACCGGTGTCGTCGCGAACTCGTGGCCGGAGCCTGCGCGCGTCCTGCGCGCCGACGTCGAGGCGCACGGGCTTGCGGAGCTGCTCGACGTCCAGGTCTGGTCGGAGGAGGTGGGGGCGCGCAAACCGCAGCCGGAGATCTTCCTGCGCGCGCTCGACCAACTCGGTGTCGAGCCCGAAGACGCGATGTTCGTCGGTGACCGGCTCGAGACGGACATTCGCGGCGCGGGAGACGTCGGCTTGACGACCGTCCAGGCGCTCTGGTTCGCCGCCGACGAGGCGAACGGCGTCGAGCCGGACTTCATGGCGTTCACGCCGATGGACGTCTTGAACATCGCGCGACGCCTCGGCGACTAGCGCGGTTAACACGGAAAGTCAAGTCTTGCGGCCGTCCGCAGGCGTTCGGACAATGGGGCCATGCAACCAGAGCAGATCGCCGCGCCGGCGCTGCCACTCCATCCGCAAGACGAGATGGAGTGCCGTCGCTGCGGTGTTCACTGTGACAAGGTCGTGCACCCCGGCGGGTGCTTGCGACGCGCATGCCCGTTCGTCTATTCGTACGAGGCCTGGGGGCACACGTACGTCGGCTGTATGCAGAAGGTGTACGCCGTCGAGATCGACCTCGACATGCTGCGCGCCGCCGAGGCGCACTCGCCCGGCTTCGGCGCGATCCGTGCGGTCAGGCAGCCGCTGCCGATGTGCCAGGCGGAGATCGAGCAGACCTACGAGAGCCGGGTCGACGCAGATCTCGGCTGCGTGAACCCCG
Source organism: uncultured Actinomycetes bacterium (assembly GCA_963836705.1). Classification (GTDB taxonomy): domain Bacteria; phylum Actinomycetota; class Thermoleophilia; order Gaiellales; family Gaiellaceae; genus PALSA-600. Next base: position 172,902 of record CAWIKU010000002.1, read on the forward strand.
AGTTCTCGGAGCTCCCGGTCGGCGAGCCGACGTTCCGGGTGATCGCCCGGATCACGGCCGGCTGAGCAGCGCGTCGACCCGCCGCCTGCGGATCAGCCGCGCGACGAACCAGGCGAGCCCGACGAGCAGGAAGAGCGGCGCGCCGAGGGCGAAGACGTAGACGGCCCCGATCCAGATCCAGTGGAACGCGACCCCGAGTCCGTGCAGCGGCCCGTTGTGGTGTGAGGGCACTGCGGTCGGTGGTGTCTCGACGTGCAGCTGGACGGTGGCGTAGTGGGCGGCGCGCTCGATCGCCGACTGCTGGCGCTGGAGCCGCACGATGTGTGCGGTGACAGCCGCGATCGCTGCGCGAACGCGGTCGCTCTCGGGCTGGGCGCGGAGCGCGGCGAGCTGCCTCTGCAGGCGAGCGATCGTGCGGTCGCCGGCGTTCAGCTGGGTCGTCAGGTCCTGCACGTCGACCTGCTCACCGGTGATCGTCCCGAGCGCGGAGAGACGGGTAATCGCTGCCTGAACGTGCGCCCGCGGGATCCTCAGCGTCAGATCGGCGCTCGCCGCCTTGCCCTGGGTCGAGGCGTGCACCGAGGTCGAGAAGCCGCCGAGCGATGTCGCAACCTGCAGCGCACGCTTGACGGCGCTCGAGACGCCGTCGGCCGTGCCGACACGGAGCGAGAGGAATGCGCCGTACCGGCTTACACGGCCGGCAGCAGGCGCAGGGGCGATAGCGTCGGGCGTCGCGGTCGAGGGTGCGGTCCTCGCACCGCCGAACGACTTGCCGGTGGCACCGTGGCTCTGCGCCTGCAGCTCGACGGGCGCCGGTGGTGTCGCGCTCTGGTCGGAGCTCGGTCGGGTGATCAGCACAGCCGCAGCAACGACTGCAACCGCAGGCACCGCGAGCACGAGCGCGCGCCGCCAGGTGAACCGCCGCGGCGGGGTCGAGGCGCCGGCCACGATCTGGCGGACGTCCGCGCGCACATGGGCGGGAGCGGCGATGCGGGCGCCGCGCAACTCGGCGACGAGGTCACGCTGCGACATTGAGGGCCTCCTCCAGCTTCTTGAGTGCGCGGTTGAGTCGTGTGGTGCAATTGGTGGCCGAGATGCCGAGCACGCGTGCGGCGGTCGCGGCGTCGATGTCGAGGACGATCCGGAGCGCGATCACCTCGCGCTCGCCGGCCGTCAACGCCTCGACGGCCGCGGCGAGTTCGGGGGACAGCCCCTCGACGAACTGTTCTTCGAAGCGCTCGTGTGGTGCTGCGAGCTGCTCGCGACGCGTCCGGCGACGCTCGGAGCGGAAGTGGTCGAGCGCAACCGTGCGAGCGACCTGGCAGAGCCACGTCTGCGCAGAGCCGCGGACGGGATCGAAACGGTGCCACAGCCGCAGCGCCCGCTCGAAGGTCGCCCCCGTCAGCTCGTCTGCGACCGCCCTGTCGCCCGTGAACCAGGCCAAGTAGCCGTAGACGTCATCGAGGTGGGACTCGGCAGCCTGCGCAAACGTCATCTCAGCTCTCATACGCCGCCTGGGGACGAATTGTCACACCCGTATGTGTCAGACACGAGTCTGACTCGTCTCTGACGGGAGTCTGACTCGTCTCTGACAGGAGTCAGACTGGTCTCTGACAGGAGTCAGACTCAGCGGGTCCAGCGCGCGTGCAGGTCGCGCACCTTCGCGAGCTCCTCGGCGCTGACGCCCTGCCGATCGACGCCGGGGACTTCGAGATACGCGGAGAGCTCCTGGAACGCCGGGTGCGCGAGGAAGGCGCCGAGCCCCTCGCCTAGCTCGCCCTCGAGGATGTTCGCGTGCCGGTCGCGGTTCGAGCCGAGTGGCGTGGCGCTGTCGTTGACGTGCAGCGCACGCAGTCGGTCGAGGCCGATCGTCTCGTCGATCTGGGTCACCAGTGCGTCGACGAACTTCGGCTCGGTGACGTCGTACCCCGACGCGTACAGGTGGCACGAGTCGAGGCAGATGCCAAGCCTGGGGTGGTCGCCTGCCCGTTCGATGAGCGTCGCCAGCTCCTCGACGGAGCGGCCGATCGTGTCCCCCGTGCCGGCCGAGTTCTCGAGCAGCAGCCACGTGTCGCCGTCGCAGCGCTCGAGGATCTGGTCGAGCGCCACGACCGTGCGCTCGACGCCGCTCTCGAAGCCGGCCCCGAGATGTGAGCCGACATGGAAGATGACGGCGTCGGCACCGATCGCCGAGGCAGTGTCGATTGTGGCCCGCAGGGTCGCGATCGACTTCTCGTAGATCGCATCGTCGGGAGCGGCGAGATTGCAGAGGTAGAGCGCGTGGCAGACGACGCCGCCGATCCCGGCTTCGCGGCGCCGCTCGCGGAACTGGGCGACCGCCTCCGGCTTGTGCTCGGTCGGCCGCCACATGCGCGGGCTCTGGGTGAACACCTGCACGCAGTCGCCGCCGATCGCCTCGATGCGATCGATGGCGGTGTGAATCCCGCCGGCAGAGGAGACATGCGCGCCGAATTCCACCCGTCCCTACGATAGTGACGTGTCTGGCGTCCGCGTCCGCATGGCCCCCAGCCCCACGGGGTTCCTCCACATCGGAGGCGTCCGCACGTTCCTCTTCAACTGGCTGTACGCCCGCAAGCACGGCGGTGAGCTCCTGCTCCGGATCGAAAACACCGACACGAACCGGGAAGTCGCCGAAGCCGTCGACCAGATCAAGGAGTCGCTGATCTGGCTCGGGATCGACTGGGACGGCGACGTTCGCTTCCAACTCGACACCGCCGACAAGGCGCGCGAGCTCGCGCGGCGGCTCGTCGCCGAGGACAAGGCGTACGAGGACGAGGGCGCGATCCGGTTCCGCCAGCCGAAAGAGGGCACAGTCTCGTGGGACGACGCGGTTCGTGGCCGCATCGAATTCAGGAACGAGCTCCTTCCGGACCTCGTGATCGTGCGCTCCGACGGGCGGCCGACGTACAACTTCATCTCGCCGGTCGACGACGTCTTCGACGAGATCACGCACGTGATCCGCGGCGAGGATCACGTCTCGAACACGCCGACGCAGATCAACATCCTGCGTGCGCTCGGTGCCGACCTGCCGGTGTACGCGCATGTGCCCAACATCAACGGCGACGACGGCCGGAAGTTGTCGAAACGCCGTAACGCGATTGCGCTCGACGATTTCCGTGCTGCCGGCTACCTGCCGGCTGCGTTGTTCAACTTCCTCGCCCTCCTCGGCTGGAGCTATGACGACAAGACGACGATCATGTCCCGTCACGAGCTGGTCGAGCGCTTCGACCTCGACCGCGTCGTGCCGAGCCCGGCGACGTTCGACTACCAGAAGCTCGACTGGCTGAACGGGGTCTACCTCCGCAACCTTCAGCCGGACGAGTACGCCCACTGGCTCTGCAAGTGGCTCCGCGAACGTGGCATCGACTGGCCGACGGACCTGGTGCACGCGACCGTCCCGCTCGTCGAGGAGAAGATCGAGACGTTCGCCCAGTACCCGGACTTCGTCCGCTTCCTGTTCGAGGACGTGAACGTCGACGGCGCCGACCCGCGGATCTGCCAGGCCGCGTACGAGCGCCTGGAGCCGGTCGAGCCGTGGGAGGCGACACGGCTCGAGGAGGAGCTCCGTGCGCTCGCCGACGAACTGGGGGAGAAGCCGCGATCGGCGTTCCAGCCGATCCGGCTTGCGATCACGGGTGCGAAGATCTCACCGGGGCTGTTCGAAAGCCTCGAGCTGCTCGGCAAGGAGAAGTCGCTGGCTCGGCTCGGCGCCGCCTACGGCCGATAGGCGACGACCGACGCGCCGACGGCCAGCATCCCGGCGGTCCACACCGGCCAGGTGCCCGTCGCGGCGCCGCCGGCGAATGCAACTGCCCCGAAGAGCGCAAGCAGGAAGGCGAGCAGTGGCCGGGCAGGGCCGTCGTAGTCCTGGGCCGCCGCGACCTGGGCGACCTGGCCCGGCGGCGTCAGCCGCAACCGCGCCAGCCGCACGCGGAAAAGCGCCCCTCGCCACTCGTACAGCAGCGGCTCGACGCCAGACGCGCCCCACAAGGAGACGGCGTCGGCAACCTCAGCCGTCGCGTCGCGGGCGGCGAGCAGCGCCGCCTCGAGTTCCGCGTGTGCCGTCTCCTCACCGGCGGGTGGAACGATGCCGACGACATGCTCGGAGGAGACGTGCAGGGAGTATTGGAGGCGGCGGAGCGCCTGTTCCGCTCCGTCGTCGTCGAGGGCGTCCGGCTCGGCGGCGGCGAGGTCGAGCCGGCTGAGCGTGCGCGCCAACGCCGTCCAGAGCTCACCGAGCTCTTCGGCGTAGACCTGGTTCGCGGCGGTCCGAGCCGTCACCAAGTGGATCGTAGTCGTTAGCATCGCCGCAGTGAAACGGGGTCTCAGCGCGCTCGTCGTTGACGATGACGCGGCGATTCGCGTGCTCGTCCGGATCAACCTCGAGCTCGAAGGCTTCGCGGTGAGCGAAGCCGCGACGCTGGCGGAGGCCGAGGCGGCGGTCGAGCGCGAGCGGCCGTCGGTCGTGTTGCTCGACGTCCACCTGGGCACCGAGGACAGCACCGAGCTGCTCTCGGAGCTCCGCGCAGACGGCATCCCGGTCGCGGTGGTGACCGGGTCGGCGGACATCGAGGACTACGAGGAGGTCGCCGACGGCGTGCTGGCGAAGCCGTTCGAGCCGGATACCCTCATCGCGCTTGCGCACCGTTTGGCTAGCGTTGGAAGATGAGCACACAGTCGATCCTCAGCGCGACCGAGTTCGAGTCTCGTCTCCAGCGGTACCTCTTCGAGCGCTCCGAGGAGTGGCGCGCCGTTCGCGTGGGCGAGAAGGAGACGTCGGAACAGGCTGAGATCGTGCGGCGGTTCGCCGGCCTCTTCAGCCGCGAGCAGCTCGATTCGCTGCGCGACGCGGAGGAGGGGGAAGCGGGGGAGGCGCGCGAACTGCTCTACCGCTTGCGCAAGACCTGCGAGTCGGGCCTCGTCTCGGCCGAACTGGCGGAGCGAGAGGACGAGCTCGAGAACCGCCAGCTGGCGGCGCGCGTCACGTTCAAGGGCGAGGAGATGCCGCTTCGCAACGCGCAGGCTCAGCTCGCGGTGCTGCCCTCCTATGCGGATCGCGAGGAGCTCGGCGAGATCCAGGCGGAGGCAAGCGCGCAGTTCAACGCCGAACGCCTCGAGCTGATGCACGCCGGGGAGGACCTCGCTGCCGACTACTCGGGCATCGTCGATCCGATCGAGCGGAACGAAGAGGAGAAGGCGATCTCGCTGCACGAGCTGTCGAAGGCGCTGAAGCAGGCGAGCGACGCCGGAACCGAGAGCTTCGACGGCCTCCGCGAGCGCTGGTTCTCACGGCTGCTCGGCGACGACCGTCCGGACGTCCCTTCGAGCTACCACACCGCCTACATGCGGCGCCTCTCACCGCTCGAGTCGACCTACACGAAGGATCGCGCGACGGAGATCTGCCTCCGTACTCTCGAGGCGCTCGGCTTCGACATGAACGCACAGCCGAACATCAAGCTCGATCTCGACGACCGGCCCCAGAAGTCACCTCGCGCGTGCGTGATCGCGAGCGACCCGCCGACCGTCGTGCACCTGATCACACGCGCTCAGGGCGGGCTGCACGACTACCAGGCCTTCCTGCACGAGGCCGGGCACGCGCTGCACTACGCCGGCTGCGACCCCGACCTGCCGTACACCTTCCGGCGCATCTCGCGCGACCATGCGCTCACGGAGATCTACTCGTACATCGTCGAGGCGATCTCGCGAGAGCCGGAGTGGCACGAGCTCTACTTCGGTCTCACGCCCGAGCAGGCGCGAGAGAACGCCGAGGCGACGACGTTCCTCGAGGCGGTGCTCTATCGCCGCTACGAGGCGAAGTTGCGCTACGAGCTCGACTTCTGGTCGCGGTTCAACGGCGACGGCGGCGACGCGGACGTGTACGAGCGGCTGCTCACCGAGGCGACCGGCATTCGCTACCGCAAGGAGAACTACCTCTCCGATATGGACGCCGGCTTCTACTCGGCCGACTATCTCCGTGCCTGGATCCGCTCGGCGCAGCTCCGCGCGCACCTGATCGGAAGCGTGGGCGAGGACTGGTGGCGGAACCCGGCTGCCGGCGAGCTCCTGCGCGACCTGTTCCGTGAAGGCACGAAGCCGACGAGCGAAGAGATCGCCGGCCGCCTCGGCTTCGACCCGTTCGACACGGCGCCGCTGCTGCACGAAATCGCTGTCTGATACACCACCGACAGTGGAGCCGACGCCTGAGCGGCAGCGTCCGCCGCGGCCGAAGCGGCAGCCTCAGGTCCTGCGCGTCTCGATGGAGATCGGCGCGTGCGTCGTCATCCTGATCGTTGCGCTCGCGTTGCTCGGTGTCGTTCTCCACGCGGCCCCCAGCGCGAGCAAGCCGCCGCAGGATACCGTCGTCGTCACGCAGAGTCAGGACTTCACGACCCTCGATCCCGCGCTGGCACAGACGCCCGATGCGTGGGAGCTCGAGTATGCGACGTGCGCCAAGCTCCTCAACTACCCGCCCCGCGTCGGTTATCGGGGGACGAAGCTCGTGCCCGAGGTGGCGACGGCGTTGCCGACCGTCTCGCCGGACCGGCTGACGTACACGTTCCACCTGCGCTCCGGCTGGCAGTTCAGCGACGGCACGCCGGTCACCGCCGCATCGTTCGCGCGGACGTTCGAGCGGGCGCGCTCGCCCGAGCTCGTCTCGCCGGCCGACACATATCTGCGTGAGGTTCGCTCGTGGCAGGCCTCCGGGCAGACGCTGACGATTCACCTGAGCACGCCCGCGCCGGACTTCGTCCAGCGCCTGGCGCTGCCGTACTTCTGTGCCGTCCCGAGCACGGCGCCGAACGAGCAGCGCGACAATCTACCCTCCGCCGGCCCGTTCGCAATCGCGAGCTACGCGCCCGGCCGGTCGCTGCTGCTCCGCCGGAACCCGTACTACCACGGGCCGCGTAGGAGCTATGTGCGTCAGATCGTCTACCGCTTCGGCGCCTTCCCCTCGCAGATCCGGCTGCAGCTCGAGCGTGGGGAGGCGGACTATGGCGTCGTCACGCCGACGTCGTTCGCCGAGCTGGCGCAGAAGTTCAAGGGCGACAAGACCCACCTCTTCGTGGTGCAGCAGCCGATCGTCGCGTTCCTGGCGCTGAACACACAACGTCCGCTCTTCAAGGACAACCCGTGGCTTCGGCGAGCCGTCAACTACGCGCTCGATCGTCCGACGCTGGCCGGGCTCTTCGGTCTGGACGGCGCGAAGCCAGACGACGAGTATCTGCCGCCGGGTTTCCCGGGCTACGAGCCGAAGCACGTTTATCCGATCGACGGCCCAGATCTGTCGGCGGCGAGGCGGCTGGCGCAGGGCCACCTCCGAGGCGGCCAGGCGACGTTCCTCGCGTGCGGCTCGCAGTCGTGCGTCGACCGAGCCCTGGTCGTGGCTCAGGCGCTCGCCAAGATCGGTCTGCACGTCGACGTGCAGACGTCTCCGGGCGGCAGCCAGCTCACGCTGGCCGCGGTTCGCGGCACGCACTTCGACATCACCGACGTGATCACGCGACCCGACTACGGCGATCCCTATGCGCTCGTCGACAAGCTCCTCGACAGCCGCGCGATTCGCTCCGTCGGCAACACGAACCTCTCCTACTTCGCGAGCCCGAGCCTCAACCACGCGATCGACGAGGCGCAGCAGCTGTCTGGGGTCGCACGAGACCGCGCCTACGGCCGTCTCGGTCTCGCCGTCGAGAAGACCGATGCGCCGCTCGCCGCCTACGCCGTCCTGAACGCGCGCGTCTTCCTGTCCAAGCGTGTCGACTGCGTCACCTACCAGCCGGTGTACGGGCTCGATCTCGCCGGGCTCTGCCTCCGCTAGAAACCCTTCGCTAGACTGCGCGCGTTCTGCGCGGCCCATTCGTCTAGTGGCCTAGGACACCGCCCTCTCACGGCGGCGGCACGGGTTCGAATCCCGTATGGGCCTTATCGGCGCGCCTGGCTACACGGATTTGGCTTGAACCCGTGTGTCAGGCGTGCCAACGGTGCCGGGTTTGGCCGTGCCGTGACTACACCTGTGGTCCCTTGGTAGTGGGCGTCGAACGAGTACCCGGATCGCGATCTCAACCGGTTGACAACGGCGTTCAGGCTGTTCGTCGCGATCCCAATCTTGATCCTCGCCGCGAGCCTCAGTGGCGAAGCCTGGGGAAGCTATGGGCATAACGCGAGTCACGGCGCTGCCGTGGGCGGTGGGGGGCTTCTCTTCCTGCCTCCGCTGCTCATGATCGTCTTCCGTCAGAAGTACCCACGCTGGTGGTACGACTGGAACCTCGAGGTGTCCCGCTTCCTGAATCGAGTCGGCGTCTATCTCGCGTTGATGGATGACCGCTACCCCTCGACCGACGAACGCCAAGGGGTGGCACTCGATTTTCCGTACCCGGACGCAAAGACCGGCCTCAACCGCTGGCTCCCGTTGGTCAAGTGGCTGCTCGCGATCCCGCACTGCATCGTGCTCTTCTTCCTCTTCGTCGGCGCGGTCGGGGCGGTGATCGGCGCCTGGGTCGCGATCCTCTTCACCGGGCGCTACCCACGTGTCCTCTTCGACTTCCTCGAAGGCGTCGGACGCTGGAACATCCGCGTCTTCGCCTATTCCATCGTGCTGGTCACTGACGAGTACCCGCCGTTCCGCCTGAGTCCCTGACAGCGGCGGGGGTATCCGGATGCGTCGACGCAGCCGGCTCTCAGCAGTGCGGCGCGCCGAGCGAGCGGCAGACTGCGACGATCGAGTCGAGCTGCTTCGGCGTGAGCCGGTCGAGGAGGTTCGCTCTGATCGCTTCGGCGAAGGTCGCTTCCATCGACGCGAGAGTCGTGCGTCCGGCGTCGGTGAGGCGGACGAGCGAGAGGCGGCCGTCGTGTGGCGAGACCGCTCGTTCGAGCCAGCCGCGGGCGACGAGTTCCTCGGTGAGCCGTGAGACTCGGCTCGGGCTGACGACCACTTGTTCGGCGACGTAGCGGAGCGAGGCGCCCTCGGGGTGCAGGTGGGCGAGGCGGGCCATCAGTTCGAAGCCGCTCAGGCCGGTGCCGTGCGCGCGGTCGAACGCATCGTCGATCACCCGGACGACATGGGCCTGGACGTAGAGGAGCCCGAACAGCGCCTCGGTCCCAGTGGCGAGCCCGGATTCGCTTGCCTGCGCTGCAGGAGCCATTCCCGCTAGGTTAGCCCTCTGAGAAACTTGTGTACGCACGCATATGTGCGTGCGCAGGGAACTGAACTGTCGCCAAGGGGGTATGCGAAATGAGCAACGCCGGTACAGATGGGCGTCCTACCGTCGCGGTGATCGGCGGCGGCTACGGCGGCTTCAAGGCTGCGAAGGGGCTCGAGGAGTTCGCCGACGTGACCCTGGTCGAGCCGCGCGATGCGTTCGTCCACAATGTCGCGGCGTTGCGGGCGCTGGTCGAGCCCGAGTGGCTGCCGAGGATCTTTCTCTCCTACGATCGTCTGCTCGCCAACGGCCGGGTCCTGCGTGACCGGGCGGTCGCGGTCGACGGGAGCAGCGTCACGCTCGCTTCCGGGGCCGAGCTCACGCCCGACTTCATCGTGCTCGCCACGGGATCCACCTACCCCTACCCGGCCAAGTCCGGCACGGACGAAACGGCCACCGCGCTCGTCCGCTACCGCGCCAGCCACGAAGAGCTGGTGCGGGCGACGCGAGTGCTGATCGTCGGCGCCGGGCCGACCGGCCTGGAGCTTGCCGGTGAGATCAGCGACCGTTGGCCCGAGAAGCAGATCACGATCCTCGAGCCGGAGCCCGAGATCCTGGCCGGCCCCTACAAGCAAGAGCTCCGTGAAGAGGTGCGGCGACAACTCGAGGAGCGCGGCGTCGTGTTCGTGCTCGGCGAAGCGCTCACCGCCGAGCCGGAAAGCCCGCCGGTCACGTTCGGCCCGTTCGCTGTCTCGACCTCCGCCGGCCGCACGATCGAAGCCGACATCTGGTTTCGCTGCCACGGCCTCACCCCCGTGAGCGACTACCTGCGCGGCGACCTTGCGAGCGCACGGCTCCCCGACGGGTCGATCGACGTGACGCCCCAGCTCCAGGTGACGGGGCAGACGAACGTGTTCGCGCTCGGCGACGTCGCCGCCGCCGACCTGAACACCGCGGCCCGCGCGGGCCGGGAGGCAGAGGTCGTCGTCGCCAACATCCACGCGCTCCGCGAGGGAACCGAGCTCAACGTCTACGAGCCGATGCCTCCCGCGATCGTGATCCCGCTCGGACCGAGCGGCGGCGCTTCGGAGCTTCCCGGGCAGGACGAGATCGCGGGCGCCGAGACGACTGCGTCGATCAAGGGCGAGCACATGTTCGTCGACGCCTACCACGAGATGTTCGGGCTGGTGGGCGCGTCCGCGACCAGCGACTGAACGGCCGCACGCGCTGCGGGTCGGGCGCTCGAGCGTCAGCCGCCACCTCGACTTGTTCGTCGACGCGCACTAGGTTTGACCGAAACCCCTTGTTCGATCGGCCTCCTGCGGCTGCTCGGGCAGCGATACGGAAGGTGGATCGCACGTGCTGCTCGCCTATCCCTTCTTCGGCATTTTCGGCTCGATGGTCGTCTTCTTCCTCTGGGTCGTGTGGTTCTGGCTCGTGTTCTCCGTGTTCCGCGACCTGTTCCGTCGTGACGACATCGGCGGCGGCACCAAGGTGCTCTGGATGATCCTCGTGATCATCGTGCCGCTCCTCGGTGCCTTCATCTACTTCATCGCGAACGACGGCGGGATGACGCAACGCACCCTCGAGCGGCGGCGGTATAGCTGACGGAGGTGCGGGTCTAGAGTCGTCGGACGTGGGGTGGGCGAGGTAGTGGAACGGACAGGCCTGAACCGCGAGCAACGGCTGTCGCTCCTCCATGTCACGAACGGCGAGAGCGCCGGCAACACGCTCGGCCAGACGACGCTCGGCGGCGCCGTTCTGCCTTGGCAGGACGTGCTGCACGAGGGACCGGTTCCGGCGCTGCCACGTCGGGAGCTGCTCCACGCCCGAGCCCGCTTCCTCGCCGACTGCGGTTGGGGCGGTCAGCAGGCGCTCCTCGCCTCGCTCGAGCGACGCGACCGGCAGTTGCTCGAGGCGCTTCGCGACGAGCTGCAAGTGGTGCTCTGGTTCGAGCACGACCTGTACGACCAGCTCCAACTCGTCGACGCGCTCGCACTCGCCCACACGCAGGAGGGCGCGCCCGAGCTGATCGTGATCGGCTCGTTCCCCGGCAAGCCGTCGTTCGCCGGTCTCGGCGAGTTGACCGCGCGCGAGCTCGAGACGCTCTGGCCCTCGCGCACCCGTGCGACGCCCGTCGTGCTCGATGCGGCGACAAGCGCCTGGGCCGCCCTCCGGGCGCCGGAGCCCGCCGCACTGACCGAGTGGGCGACGCGTGACGTCGCGGAGCTGCCGTTCCTCGCGGCCGCGCTACGCCGGCTGCTCGAGGAGCTGCCGGCGCCGGGAGACGGCCTGTCGGGGACCGAGCGACGGGCGCTCCAGGCGGTCGCGGCCGGCGCCCACTCACCTCCGGCCGCGTTCGTCGCGGCTCAACGGCTCGAGCAGGCGCCCTTCCTCGGCGATGCCTGGTTCTACCGAGCGCTCTCGGCGCTCGGGCAGGGAGCGACGAGGCTCCTCGAGACGGACGCTGGCGCGCCGCTTCCCGCGCCGCCTCCACTCAGCGACAGCCGGCAGTTCGCGCGCCTCCGCCTGCGCCTGACTGGCACCGGAGAAGACACGCTCCGAGGTGAAGCCGATCGAGTCGAGCTGGTCGGGGTAGACCGCTGGATCGGGGGCACTCAGCGTAGCCCGGACAACGCTTGGCGCTGGGAGGAGCGAACGGAACTCGTTCGCGCAGCTGGACGCTAGCTGGGCGGGTCGGCTTCCGACCGTTTCAGGTCGTCGAGCCGGCCTGCTCGGTCCGCTGCGACGATCTCCTCCGCGGTCATCGTCTGCAGATCGGCCCGGTTGAGCTGGCCGCGACCAGCCTGGTCGCCCGGCGCGTCGACGCCGGCGGCCGGCGCCAGCCGCAACGGGGCGGATGCGATCGCGCCATCGTCGCCGCCGGCTCCAACCGTGCGGAACACGGCCATACCCGCCGCCGTCTGTTCTCCCGCCGCCGGTTCTCCGGCGATCGACTCGGCGGCCGCTGCGCTTGGCCCCTCGGCGGCCTCCGCCGGGGACGGAGGCGGCGTACCGGGCTCGCCGCGCTTCAGCGCCTCTAGTCGACCGGCCCGCTCGGCTGCGACGATCTCCTCTGCGGTCATCGTCGTCAGCTCGTCACGGGTGAGCTGGCGAGAATCGGATTCCGACATCGTGGAACGCGGATTCTGCACGAGCGGCGTGCTTCGCGGCAGCGACAGCCCGAGGATGAGGAGCCGGCCCGCCGGAACCTTGTTAGTGGGGTGCCGCCAACGGGTATTACTCTGGTGGAACTGCGGCGACGGAGGGAGTCATCGCGATGGAACACGAGCCGGATTCGCGCTCGACGGAGGAGGCCCGAGCCCGCGAGGAGCACAAGACGTGGGTCGAGCGCTACCTCGGCGAGGGGTGGCAGGAGGTCGAGCCCGGCATCTACCAGCCCGTCGGGCACGGCGAACCGGCGGCCGTGGAGCCGCCGCCGGAGCCGGTCGCAACGCAGGACGAACTCGGCGACGCGCTCGATCCCACGCAGGCCTCACCGCCGCCCGCTCGCCGCCCAGGGCGCTGGCGCGTCCGGCGCTGAGCCCGATAGTCGTGGTTCGGCGGCGGCGGGACCCGCCGTGGGAGGGGAGCCATGCGGCGAGTCCTGCCGTAGGGAGCGGGTGCCTCGACACTGGGGAGAGATCGAGTGGCGCCCGTATCGTGAGTCTCACCGATCGATCGGTCGACAAACCACGGTTTGCACGACGTGGCAGGCCAGAAGCCTTCGGATTCGCCGTTCGCATTCGCCTCGGTGTAGCTGTCAGCCCGCAACTCGTGCGACGGCACGCAACGTCGCCGCTGCTTCGGTGTGACGGTGTCCGCCAAGGGCCATCAGGCATGAGGCGACGAAAGCCGCGTCGTCGATCGACGCCTGGTCGCGAACCTCGAGGTAGCGCTGGAGCCATCGTGCCGAGACGCGCGCGTGCCGGCGCGGCTGCTGCTCGGCGATCAGGATCGTCAGCTCGAGCAGCTCGGCGAGCGTCGGCCGCCCGAGCGCGCGGAGTGTCGTCTCGGCCACCTGAAGGTTCTGCCGCTCGATCGCCCGGTGGAATACCGCCCGTGGCTGGCCCTGCGTAGTCGTGATGCCTTTCCGGGGCCGGACGGCACGCGCGAGTCTAGCGCCGTTTCAGTGCGACATCGTCCCCTTTACGTTGCCGACGTTCAACAGTCCGACCTGGCCCTGGTCGACGGCCGCGAAGGCGTGGGAGACGAATGGGTAGAGGCCCGGCTGGTCGATCTTCACGTCGAAGACGCCGCCGCCACCCGCAGGGACCGTCACGGTCTGGACGTCGTGCAAGGCGTCCGCAGGGTTCATGTCGCCGAACGCATAGGCGGTGTTGAGGATCGTGCCGACGATGTGGAAATCGGTGTCCAGCGACGGACCTGCGTCGACCACCCAGAAGCGGACGAGCTGACCCGGAGCGGCGGTCAGGGGATGGGTCACATACTGACCTGCGTAACCGTTGAAGGTCATCCAATCGGGCTGCCGCGCATGCGCCTTGGCCATGTCGAACGTCGCCGGCTTCGCGAGTCCGTCGCTCGAGAGGTACCACTCGCTGGCGACGAGGACGTAGTTCTTGTCCGCCTTCGGCAGGACGCCGGGCTTCGGCTCGACGACGATCGCGCCGTACATGCCGTTCGCGATGTGCATCAGCACCGGCTTGGTCCCGCAGTGGTACATGAAGACCCCGGCATCGTTCGCGGTGAACGTGTAACTGACCGACTTGCCCGGCAGCACGTCGGTGAATGCCTTGTTCGGGGCGATCCGCGCAGCATGAAAGTCGACCGAGTGCGGGATCGCGCCGCGGTTGGTGAGCGTGATCTTGACCTGTTGGCCCTGACGAACGTGGATCACGGGTCCAGGAGCGCCGCCGGCCCAGGCCCAGGCTGCGTAGTGCACGCCGGGCGCGACCTGGATGTTGATGTCGGTCAGCGCGAGTGAGACGTTCGCGACCGGACCGGCGGGGGCGGCCGGCAGCGCAGCAGGATATGGGGTGTGCGCAGCGGCGAGGTCAGCGGCGTTCGCCGGCGCCGCGCCCGCGTAGCTCGTGAGCGATCCGCTGCTCGTGGCAGCGCCACTCATATCCATGCCGGGCATCGTCGAAGTCGCGGCCGCGTTCGAAGCGCTGCCTGCGTGGTTCCGCGCATTCCGCGCGTCGCTCCACATCAGGATTGCCACCGTGGCGAGTACGACCACGAGGAGCCCCATGAGCATCGCCGCAGCGCCTGCGAGGGCGGCTCCAGTCCCATCGTCGCCACGCTTGCCGGCATAGCCGCTGCTGCTCATGATCGGTCCTCTCGTCGCACGGTTACAGGTCGTGTTCAGTCCTCACCTGAACGTAGCTCCGCCGGCATGCGGCGCTCCGGTGGGAAACCGCGCATCGTGGCGGGGAACTCCGAACGGTTGTTGCGGCTTTCCCGCGCCGAGCGCTACGGACAGGGCGAGTCGACGATCGGTCCGCCGGGGCCGGTCATGCTGACCGTTGCGGTGCCGATCGTGCTCTGCACGCAGTACGCGGTCGCCGACAGGTCGTGCAGCGAGATGCCGCTGCCGATCGAGGCGTTGATCTGCTGCAGCCCGGCCACCGTGGCACCGGCGTAGCCGCCGTTCGCGGCCGCGAACGCCTGCAGGGCCGGGAGAGCCGACGTCATGTTGGCCTGCGCGACCGCGACCGACGCCTGATCGGGCAGAGCGAGCAAGGTGCTCGTCACCTGGTTGGCGCTCCGGCCGGTCCACCAGATGACGGCACCGATGGCCAGCGCGGCAGCGAGCAGGACGGCGACGATCGACTTCATCTTCCTTCTTGTACGACCTTTCGGGCCGTCTGGCTACCCCTCAAGTTCGAAGCGCGATCTGCCGATGAGGGACCCGTGGCTTCCCAAAGCTTCTTCGACCTGAACGCGATGCTCGTCGAGCTCGAGCAGCTCGAACTGCGGGAACGAGAGGTCTCGGCGGTGCGGCGCAAGCTGCACGATCGCCTCGACACGTTCCCGAACGAGATCACTGCGAAGCGGGAGCAAGAGGTCTCGAAGGAGCGCCGCCGGCTGCATCGCAGGATCGACATGCTGCGCGCCGAGCTGCGTGTCGGCGACCGCCGGGCGGGTTAGTTCTCGATGAGGCGGCTCCGCCGGCGCACGCGTCGCACGGACGTGCACGCCGGCAGATCACGAACGACGGCTACAGAACGTCGCCGCCCGAGAATGGCACATTCGAAGCACGGCGAATAGGGGGCAAATCACGTTTCGGCACCTCTGAAACGGGGATGCCTGATCGGGCCGCGCCGAACGACGTTCGGACGGCGATTCACACAACGAGGGGGTCACTTGATGAAAAGAACGATTGCGCTATTCGGCACGATCCTGGTGCTCGCGCTGGCGGGTACTGCAGGCGCCGCGCTCGTCCCAGGCGTCTTCGATCCGGATAACACCGGTTGCCCGGTTTCCACATTCTCGGCCGGCGTGCTGCACTTCGAGAAGAACTGCCCGACGCCGACCAACGCCGCCGCGCAGGCGGAGATCACCGGTCTCTCCGGACAGACGTTCACCTCAGCCGCCTTCACCCTCAAGAGCGCCGATCAGTGCCTCGGGGGTTCGCCGCGGTTCAACATCTTCACCAGCGACGGGACGTTCTTCCTCGGCTGCAACAACGTTCTCCCGGTCGTCAACGGCGATGGGACCGCGACCTACACGTTCACTGCGGCCACGCTGCTCGCGAGCGGCCAGCAGGTACCGACGCCGACCGGCACGATCACGTCTGCTGAGGTGCTGCTCGACGTGGAGGGCACGGCCGATCTGACCAACATCTCGGTCAACGGAACCGCCGAGGTTCCGGTGGTCGTTCCGTTCACGAAGGCCGACTGCAAGAAGGGCGGCTGGAAGACGTTCAGCGCCCCGAAGTTCAAGAACCAGGGCCAGTGCGTTGCCTACGTGAACCATCACAGCACGCACGGCAAGGCGCCTGCGAAGCCCGCGAAGCCGGCGACGCAGCCCGGCCACAAGAAGTAAGTCAGTCAGCCTGTTGTCGGGGGTCCGGTCGCATCTGGCCGGACCCCGCCCCGCAGCTAGCGGCGAGCCTTGAGCGCTTGCTCGGCCTCCGCCAATTCCTGTGCGGCGCGTTCCGCTGCGACGCGGTGCTGGGCGGCCTCCTCCTGCAGGAGCTGCGCGGCTTCCGCTGCTTCGCGTGCGGCATCCTCGGCCGCGCGAGCCTGAGCTGCCAGCGATCTTGCCGCGGCGCGTAGGGCCGTGACTCGCTCCCGCGCCGCACGCGCGATCTCGTCGCCACGACGGCGCGTGGGCTTGACAGCTTCGAGCGGCCCGAAGCCGATCGCCGACAGCTCCTCCGTCAAGCGGCCGCGCTGGAGCAGCTCGCGACCGGTCTCGTCGATCGCCGCGGCGCGCAACGTCTGGCCGAGCCGGTCGAGGATCGCCGCCGTGCCGCGTGCTCCGAGTGCGCTGCGGGCCGACGTGAGGAGCGCCCGGATCGCTGTGCGCTCGGCCGTGATCGCGTCGGCGAGCTCGTCGGCACTTGCGTCGCCCGCCAGCGTGCGCTGCTGGGTCTCGCGGATCCGCTCGCCGGTCTCCAGCAGCGTCGCGACCTGTCCCGGCTTGTGCCGGGCCAGCTGGTTCGCCGCCCAGGCGACCGTGGCGGGCTTCCGGAGCGAGCGAATCGCCGCCGCTGCGTCGGCCTGATGCGCGCGCTTCAGGCGCGCGGCCAGGTCGTTGCGAGCTTTCGTGAACTCATCCAGCGGCAGACCGTAGAGCCAGTCGAGCTCGTGCTCGAGGTCCGGGACGGCTGCGAGTGGCGGCGTCACCACGAAATCGTTCCACAAAGACCGGGGGAGAGCTCTCGCTCTCCCCCGGGGTATTCGACGATGGGGTCCCGGCTAGGCGATCTTGACGAGCGACTTCGGAGGCACGATCACCGTCAAGGGCGGGTACTTGTTGCCCTTGATCTTGTAGATCGTGACCGGGTTCGACGTCACGTCGCCGTTCGCGTTGAACTTCACATCACCGAGGATGCTGCCCTTCAGGTTGATCTTGAAGAGCTGTTTCGCGATGTCCGCACGCGTTCCGTTCGACTGTTTGATCGCCGCGACCATGACCTCGGCCGCCTGTGCTGCGTACACCGCGTAGGGATCCGGTGCCCGCTTGTCGGCCTTCGTGAACGCCCGCACGAACGACTGACCGGCGCCCTTGAGCGCACTGTTCGGCAGGCCGGCGACCGACACGGTTGCACCGTTGGTTGCCGAGCCACCCTGCTGAATGGTGGCCGAAACCGGGGTGAAACCGTCCGGCATCATGATCTTGACGTTCGGGCCCACGGCGTTCCGCAGGTCCTTGATCAATTTGCCGCCGTTCTCGCAGATCAGTCCGCCGAGAAAGACGCCCTGCGCCCCGGAGGACTTGATCTTGACGCCGAGAGCCTCGTAGGACGACGCCTTCCCGTCCCACGCGGTGAAGCCGGCGATCGTGAGTCCGAGCTTCGTCGCAGCGTTCCGGAAGTTCGACGCGACGCCGAGGCCGTAGGCCTCCTTGTCGTTCAGGATGTACACCTTCTTGACGCTGAGCGACTTCGCCAGCAGCGCGTCAGCGGCACCCTGGTAGTCGTCAGCCGCCACGACGCGGACGTAGTTCCGCTTGCCGGTCGGGTAGTACTTCCCTGGCTCACCGGCCACCGTTCCCGGGCCGCCGTGCGTCAGGCCGACATACGTGTTCGCCGGGCTGACCATTGCGATCGGGCCGTTTGCGGCACGGTTGAGAACCGGAACGATGATCTCGGCACAGCCCGAGTTGAACGTTCCGATCACGCCGACCACGCTGCTGTTCTGCGCGTAGCTGTTCGCGTTCGAGGAGCACTTGCCCGAGTCCCACTTGCCGGCCTGGGCAGTTGCGTCGTCGCAGCTCTGGTAGGCGAGCGAGTACTTGCCAGCCTTCCAGCCGTGCTGGTTGAAGATGAACTTGATCGCACGGGTCATCTGCGTCGTCTGTGTCCGACCAGAGCCCTCGAGCGGCAGGTCCGATGCGATCAGGAACTGGCCACTTCCGTTCTGGATCGCCGAGCACGACGCAGCCGGTAGCGGCGAGGCGCCACTCCGGGCAAACGCCCCGCTCACCATCGCCGCTAGGGCGATGGTTGCGATCAGCGCAGATGCGCCAACACCTGCGTAGATGCGCTTCTTCACTCGTCCTCCTGTCAGGGGGGTCAGGGGAATCCCGAGAGCATAGAGAAGAAGGGAACGTCATCGCCAAGCGCGCTACCCTTTTCGGCGTGCGTCGGACTTGGGGGGTCGTATTCGTGATCGCTGTCGCGGTCGCCGCTGCAGCGTGGATCGCCTTCGCCTCGCGCGGCGGCGCCTCGCCCTCGCCCGCCAAGCCCGGTCTCGCACAACCGGCCGCTCGGTACGGCGACGACGCCGATCTGATGCGGCGGCTCGAACGCCGCAAGCTGGTCGAGCAGCACAAGTGAGCGGTCTCTCCCGGCGCGAGCTGTTGCAACGCGGCCTGGTCGCGCTCGCGGCCGGCAACGTGTACTCGCTGATCGACGGGCTTGCGGCGGCCCCGGCGCGCGCTGCAGCGACGGCGGTCGCGCATCCCGAGCAGTACCTGCTCGGCGGGTTGCGCGTCGTCAACGAGCTCGGCATCGACGTGATCCTGCCGCCACTCCACCACCGCGTGGTCACGGCGCGTGTCCGGGTCGGCGGCGGGACGAAGCTTCTCCAGGCCCAGACCAGGCTCGAGCGGGCGCTCGTCGCGCTCGAGCGTCGCTATCCGGCGACACCCGCCGGGCTCGGCGTGACCGTCTCGTGGGGCCTACCGTACTTCCGCCGACTCGTCCCGAAACTGGCCGACGGGCGTCGTTACCCGGACTACCTGCCCGTCGATCGTGCCGCGTCGAAGGCGGGGCACGAGCGGGTGGCGGCCGTGCTCGACGCCGCCCGGTTCGCCAGCGACCCGGCAGAGGTCGTGCTCGGCGCGGACGACGTGGTGTTCCTCTTCCGCAGCGACAACGCTGCGCATCTCGACGACGCCTACCACGCGCTGCTCGTGTCGCTCGGGGATCTCTTCGCCGTTCGCAGCGTGCGAAACGGCTTCGGCGGCGGTGGCTTCGCGCCCGGGCCTGGGCTCGCCAAGCAGATGGCGCTCGCAGCCGGAGTGCCCGGCGCCGAGCTGATCGTCGACGGCGTGCAGATGTTCCTCGGGTTCACGTCGACGCAGAAGGCGGCCATGGCCCCCGACCGGATCTCCAGCTTCGAGACGCTCCGTGGCCTGACCGATCAGACACCGCGGAGCTACTGGGCCGGAGGTGCGGCGATGCACCTGTCGCACCTGAACGAGGACCTTGAGCGCTGGTGGTCGCAGGCGCCCTTCCCCGAGCAGTTGACTGCGATGACGCGGCCTGGTCTCTCGGTGCCCGACAAGACGTACACGATTGCCGAGGACATCTCGCGCGTCGAGCGCGCGGCCGACGTCCACAGCGACCTTGTGCGTTTCGGTGCCGTCGGTCATAGCGCGACGCTCCAGACGGTCTCGCGCCTGCGCGCCGACACGCGCGACGCGTACGGCGTGACACGAACGCGGGGAACGGCGATCATCCAACGGGCCGACTTCAATACGCTCGACAACCCGTTCGCGTCCAGCGTGGTCCCCGCTGAAGCGTCGTCGACTCCCGCTGCCGGGCTGCACTTCGTTGCGTTCGCGCCGACGTCCGACCTCTTCAACCGCACGCGCCGCGCGATGGACGGCGCGCTCGGCGACGGCTCATCGCTGGCGCTCGATCCGAACGCACCGGCGCTCGGGTTCAACTCGTTCATCCACGCGACCCACCGCCAGAACTTCGTCACGCCGCCGCGGGCGCACCGATCGTTCCCGCTCGTCGATCAGCTCAAGAAACGCGCGTGATCTTGACGGTGCCGTTCCACGAGAGCGTGTCGTGGCACTCGTCGGCGGTGCGATAGCCCTCGTAGGGCTTCGTCGCCTGCGAGCAGTCGAGCGTCGGTGCGTAGGAATCCCCGGGACCGGGGTGGGCGGTGCCGACCGCGAACGTCAGCGAGCCATGCTTCTTCAGTGCGTTCAGCTTCGCACGCGGCACCGGGACGTGGGCAGCCAGCTGGTCGTTGCGCACGTTCAGACCGCAGCCGACGCCGACCGGCACCGCGACCGGTGCCGCCGAGACCGCGAGCACGAGCAGCTTCGGGGTGCTGCGCTCGAGCGCCAGCGACGGGCCGCCCGCGGCCACGAGCGCGCTCGAGCAGGCCGTCTGGTTGACCCAGCCCGGCGGCGCCTGGCTGAGGTCGAGACCACAGGCGTCCTTGACATCCGACCCGTGAACGCTCGACCCGTCGATCCTGGTGGGGCCGGCGACCGGCCGCTTCCCCGGCCGAAACGCGCTCCAGGATGCGGCCCAGGTGACCGTCGCGTTGACGTCGATGTGCTCGGCCGAGTCACAGAGGCCGCTGTCCTGGATGTTCTTCAGGTTGTCGAGTTGGTGCTCGCTGCCCGAGCCGGTGAACGTGACGGTGTAGGACGGGGCGGGTGCTGCGACCGCGGCGGACGCGGCGACGGCGGCGAGCGCGAGAGCTGAGACGAGCCAGCGCATCGAGTGTCTGACTATCATTCGAAACGGGGATTGTACGGGTTGATCGATAACCTTGCTAACTAAATGACACGGCGTGCGTCTGACTATCCGATGTATGCCTCCGGTGGACAGCTGTGTGCCCGCGCGCGCTTCTGGGCGTCGCTCCGGATCGACGGCGAGCTCTCCGAGCTCGAAGGGGCCTTGCTCGACGCGCACCTCGCGCGGTGCGCCGACTGTGCGGCATTCGCGGCAGGGGCTGCAGCGTCGACGACGGCCATCCGGGCAGTCCCACTGGCCTCGCACGCACCTGTTTCGGTCTCGCTGCCCACATCACCCCGGCGCGTCTTCGTCGGGATCGTCGCGGCGGCGGTCGTGATCGGCGCCGCGCTGCTGGGTGGACTCGGAGACGGCTCTCGCCGCAGCGAAGCGGGGTCGTCCCTTTCCGCCGTCGGCTCGATCTCCGTCGTCTCGAACGCGGAGACGCCCGACCAGCTTCGCCGGCTGCGGCGGACGGCCCTGCTGAACGAACGGCCGCTTCCGCGCGAGATCTCCGCAGAGCCCCCGGCCTAGGAAATCGAGACCGGCGTCCCGAGCGGGGCGAGCCGCATCAGGAAGCGCAGGTCGTCGTTCGCTGCGTGGACGCACCCGGATGACAGTGCCTGTCCGATCGTGGACGGCACGTTCGTGCCGTGGATGGCGATCCGGTCGCCGCCGGTCCAGCCCGGCGGAAGCCGTGTCTGGCGGGCCGAGAGCGCGAGAATGCAGCAGCCGTAGACGGGGCTGTACGCAGGCCCCGAGAGCTCGTCGGTGACCGCGAACCGCCCGGTCGGAGTCGGCGATCCGGGAGCACCGACGCCGACCGTGAAGCGACGGAGCACATGCCCGTCTCGGCGAAGCTCGAGCGTTCTGGCCGCGAGTCTGATCACGATCTCGACCGAGGTCGCGGAGATGGTGATCCCGGGCGCGTTCTCGTCGATCCAGCCATCCTGGCCGTCCTGCAGATCGGCGGTCGTGACCTGCAGCCAGTGACCGGAGCGGCGTACCACCGAGAGGATCCGCGCCGAGCCGAACGAGGTGGTGGCGGCGAGCGTGGCGACGCGTGCCCCGCCGGGCCGGGCGAGCACCGGGACCGGTTCGTGCACCCGGGCCAGCAGGTGCTCGTGCGTGGGGACGGCCGCCGGCCGTGCCACCGCCGGGTGAAGGAGGAGCGACAGGGCCGAGAATGCAGTTGCGAGCGACGTCATCAGCCGAGGACCTCATCGGCTGGTCTGGCGTCATTCTTTAGGCGCTAGACGACCGTCAGGACGACGCGCTCGACGCGGTGGTCAGGCGTGCGGAGCCGTAGCTCCAGCTGCCCGCGCCGGTGCAGGGTGATCGTGAGGCGAAAGCGGCCGTCGGCGGCTGTCGAGGTCTGTGCGAGCACCTGGGAGCGACCCCCGTCCCAGCGGCCGCTCAACGTGACGGGTCCGGTCGCCCGCGCGGCACCCGCGTGCAGGGTCCCCGTCTGGCCGAGCATGGTGTACGTCGAGCCCACGGCGACCGTACGGTTGCCGAGCCCGCCGGGTACGCCGGCCGCGGACACGGCAACGCCGCCCACCAGGGACGAGACGATCACGGAAACGAGGAGAACGCGCCGCAGAGCGCGCAATTTACAGTCCGCGCCGGTCGCGCAGGGAAGCGGCGCTTACGTGCGGGCCGCGAGCTCGCTGAAGACGAGCCCGGCGAACGGGAACCACTCGCGGCCGTCGTCCTCCTCGTACGAGAAGACGTTCGTGCCGCCGCCGAGCGCGCGCGCGGCCGCCGAGACGGTGGCCTGGTCGCTCGAGAGATCCGGGTCCTCCTCGACCTGGGCCGCGGTCAGCTTGCCGCCGCTCTCACGAGCCAGGTCGACCAGGCGCCTCGTTGCTTCCTCGTATGTCATGCTCCCCCGTTCCCTTTTGGCTGAAAAGCCCCGATTTGCGGGGCTTTTGTGCGAGGCTGCGGGACTAGGACTCGAACCTAGACTACCTGATCCAGAGTCAGGCGTCCTACCATTAGACGATCCCGCAGGGCGCCCGAAGTGTAGCCGGGGCGGCCTGCGGGCGAACCCGGCCTGCTACAGGTCGAGCTCGTAGAGCGGCACGAGGCGCTTCTCGGCCTCGGTGTCGATGTGGGCGACAACCTCGACATAGGGCTCGAGCCCCGAGCCGACCAGCTTCGCCTTCAACAGGCCGTCGACCTGGTAGATGCCGGAGGAGTTGTTCATGCGGATCGAGATGCGGATCGGCTTCTCGCCGTCCGTGATCTCGACCTCCTCGATCGCGGCTGCCGAGAGCGAGTGGATCCCGATCCGGCCGCGCTCGAACGCGATCCGTGACCGTCCCTGCTCCATGTCGAGGGCGTCGGCAACCCGCAGGATCCCGGCCTCGAGCGTCAGCGGCTCCCCGTCCGAGCGGTGGCTGATGATGCCCTGCAGCACCTCGGAGACGATCACCGTCAGCTCGGGCTCGTCGTAGATCCCGCTCAGCAACTCGCGCAGCTTCGGCTCCGCCAGGAAGAGGCTGAAGTCCTCGTGGCCTTTCCGGTGGACCGACATGCCGATGCAGTGCGTGAGCGCCGTCAGGGCGACCACGACCTCGGCGTCGTCGCGCGTCATCCCGTAGTCGGTGACCATCGCCGGCTCGACGCCGTGCTTCGTCAGCTGGCGCAGGAGCTTCAGGGCGATGTTGGTGACGATCTGGACGTGGACCCAGGAGTGATCGTTGATCTCCATCCGGGCGACGGCGTTCACGTTCGAGACGTGCCACCAGCCCTTGAGCTGCAAGTCCTTGTTGACGCGATCGATGATCGTGCGCAGCTTGCGGTTCGCTCGCACGGGAACGCGGATCCGCATCTGCGCGGTCGCCTCGGCAGGCGTCAGCCGGGTCTCGCGCTCGGCCTCCTCGGAGACTGGTTGCCCGATGCGCTTCTCGGTCTCGCGGTCGAGCATGCCCCAGAGCTTACGTCGCGGGTGCCGCGGCCGAGGCCCACGCCGCCATCTCATCCAGCGCTCGTCTGCTTCGACTGTCAGGATGAGCGCGGATGATCGAGGAGACCCACAGCGCCCTCACCAGCGAGCGGTCGGGCTTTTGGCGCCGCTTCGCGGCCGCGCTGATCGACGGGATCGCCCTCGGCGTGGTCAGCGGCATTCTCCGGGCGATCCTCGGCAACTCCGGCGGCGAGGGGCTCGGACTCGTGATCTCGCTCGGCTACTACACGTACTTCCACGGCAAGACCGGCCAGACCCCGGGCGACGCGGTCATGTCGATCCGCGTCGTCGACTTCCGCAACGGGACCGGTGCCCCGATCGGTTACGGTCGCGCTCTCGGGCGCGCGCTGATGTCGATCGTCTCCGGCGTCGTCCTGCTGCTCGGCTACCTGTGGATGCTCTGGGACAGCGAGAAGCAGACCTGGCACGACAAGGTCGCGGGCTCCGTCGTCGTCCCGGCCCGCTAGCCACTTACGCGACTTCCGCGGCCCAGTCCCCGTAGAGCGACAGGTAGAGGCCGTCGTGCGCGAGCAGCTCGTCGTGCGTCCCCTGCTCGACGACGAGACCGTGTTCGAGCACGACGATCAGATCCGCGTCTCGGATCGTCGAGAGGCGGTGGGCGATGATGAACGCCGTCCGGCCCTCGAGCAGCAGGCGCAGCGCATGCTCGATCTTCCGCTCGGTGCCGATGTCGACCGAGCTCGTCGCCTCGTCGAGGATCAGGATTCGCGGATCGGCCAGGAGGGCGCGTGCGAACGCGATCAGCTGCCGCTGACCGAGTGAGAGTCGCGAGCCGCGCTCGCCGAGTTGCGTCTCGAAACCCTGCTCGAGCCGGTCGATGAACTCGTCGGCGCCGACGGTCCGCGCCGCCTCTACGATCTCCACGCGGGTCGCGTCGGGTCGTCCGAACGCGATGTTCTCGGCCACGGTGCCGGCGAAGAGGAAGCCCTCCTGCGGCACGATCCCGAGCTGTCGGCGTAGCGACTGCTGCGTGACGGAACGAAGGTCGGTGCCGTCGATCGTGATCCTGCCGTGGGTCGGGTCGTAGAACCGTGCGAGCAACTTGGCGATCGTCGACTTGCCGGCGCCCGTGTGTCCCACCAGCGCCACGGTCGTCCCCGCCGCCACGTCGAGATCGATGCCGTGCAGCACCTCTGGCCCGCGGCCGTACGCAAAGCGGACACCCTCGAAGGCGACGTGTCCCGCGATCTCGTCGAGCGGCAGGGCGCCCGGGGCGTCCTCGACCTCCGGCGCTTCGTCGAGCACGTCGGTGATCTTGTCGAGCGCGGCGACGGCGGAGAGGAACGTGTTGTAGAGCTGCGAGAGCTGCTGGACCGGGTCGAAGAAGTTCGTGAGGTAGCCGAGGAACGCGACGACGATGCCGATCGAGACCTCGCCGTGGTAGGCGAGCCAGCCGCCGTAGCCGAGCACGACCGCGGTCGCCGAGGTGGAAAGAAAGTCGACGAACGGGAAGTAGAGGCCACTCAGGACGACGGTCCGCATGTTCGCTACGCGGTAGTCGTCCCCGATTTGCCGGAAGTTCTGCTGGGCGGCGTCCTCCCGGGTGAACGACTGGAGCACTCGCATGCCGGCGATGTCCTCGGCGAGCGTGGCGGTCACCAGGCCGAGCGTCTCCCGGACCGAGCGATATGCGCGGCCCGAGCGCTTCCGGAACCACGCTGTCGCGACGGCCATCAGCGGCATCACGCCCATCGTCGCGAGCGCGAGCCGCCAGTCGAGGAAGAACAACAGCACCGCGGTGCCGGCCAACGTGAGCGTGTTCTGGATGAGCGAGCTGACCCCGTCGGTAACGAGTTGGTCGAGTGCCTCGACGTCGTTCGTGAGGCGGCTGATGATCACACCGGCGCGGTTTCGCTCGTAGAAGCCGAGGGACAGGCGTTGCAGATGGCGGAAGAGGTTGTTCCTGAGGTCGGCCAGCATGCGTTCGCCGGTCCAGCCGGTGAAGTACGTCTGGGCGTAGCTGAAGACGACCCCGAGTACACCCGCGGCGACGAAGGCGATCACGATCAGCACGAGGAGGTGCGTGTCGCCGTTGCGCACCTCGTCGACGGCACGGCCGACCAGGTAGGGCGGTACGAGCGAGACCGCGGTCGCAGCGAGCAGCGAGACGATCGCGATCAGCGTGCGGGCCCGGTACGGACGGGCGAGCCGGTAGAGGGCGTGCAAGCGACGCTTGGTCTGCGGCCACGACCAGTCCTCGACCGTCGCCCTGCCGCCCCTCATCAGGTGCCCGCCCGGCTGGTGGACCCTCACGCGACTTCCTCGCTGAGCACGCGCTCGAGCAAGCCGTGCTGGTAGATCTCGCGGTAGACGGGGCTCGAGTCGGCAAGCTCGTCGTGGCTCCCGCGGGCGGCCACGCGGCCCTCCTCGAGGACGACGATCTCGTCCGCCAGCGCGATCGTCGACAGCCGATGGGCGATGATGATCGTCGTCCGGCCACGCATCGCGCCGCGCAGGCCGTCGCGGATCCGCGCCTCGGTCGTCGCGTCGACCGACGCCGTCGCATCGTCGAGGATCAGGATGCGGGGATCGACGACGAGTGCGCGGGCGATCGCAAGCCGTTGCCGCTGTCCGCCGGAGAGGGTGATCCCGCGCTCGCCGACCACGGTCTCGTAGCCGTCGGGAAGCGCCTCGATGAACTCGTGCGCCTGAGCCAGCTGCGCCGCCTGGCTGACGTCGTCCTCGGTGGCGCCCGGCCGGCCGAAGGCGATGTTCTCGCGCACGGTCGCCGAGAACAGGAACGGGTCCTGGGCGATCACGCCGATCTCACGACGCAGCGACGTCAGGTTCACGGCGCGAACGTCGTGACCGTCGACCGAGACGCTGCCTGCCTGGACGTCGTAGAAGCGCGGGACGAGCGCCGCGAGCGAGGTCTTGCCGGCACCCGTGTGGCCGATCAGCGCGACGACCCGGCCTGGTTCGAGCTCCAGGTCGACGTCCACCAGCACCGGCCGCTCCGGGTCGTAGCCGAAGGTGACCCGATCGAAGACCACGCGGCCCGGACCCGGGGGCAGTGCGGGCGCGCTGTCGGCGTCGGCGATCTCCTCGGGCTCGTCGATCACCTGGAAGATGCGCTCACCCGACGCGGTTGCCCGCTGCGCCTGCCCGATCCACATCCCGAGCTGCCGCAGCGGCACCACGAGCAGGGCGAGGAAGAGGTTGAACGCGACGAAGTCGCCGAGTGAGAGGTCGCCGCGCGCCACCATCCGGCCGCCGACGAGCAGGATCGCCGCCTGGGCGAGCAACGGCAGGAAGCTCAGCAGCGGCACGTAGAGCGCCCGCTGCCGGTTCGCCTTGACGCTCTGCACGAAGACGCGCTCCGAGCGCTGCTCGAACTTCGCCTGCTCGGCGCTCTCCTGCGCGAACGACTTGACGACGTGGACGCCGACGATGTTCTCCTCGGCGACCGTGGCGACGTCGGCCATCCTCTGCTGCACGTCGCGGAGCAGTGGATGGGCGACGTGGCTGTACCGGTACGCGATCGCGATCAAGAACGGCGCGATCGCGATCGAGATCAAGGCGAGCTTCCACGAGATGATGAAGACGACGATCCCGACGCCGACGATCGTGAAGACGTGCTGGAAGAAGAAGATCAAGCCGTAGCCGAGGAAGAACCGCACGCCTTGCAGGTCGACCGTGGCGCGACTCATCAGCTGACCGGTCTGGTGTCGGTCGTAGAAGCCGAACGAGAGTCGGACGAGCTTCGCGTACACGGCTTGCCGCATGTCCAGCTCGACCGCGAGCGCCTGCTTGCCTGCGATCAGCCGGCGCCCCGACATCATCAAGGCGCGCGCGAGCCCTAGCAGGAGCACCAGCGCGACGAGCCATTTCAACCGGCCGAGCTCGTTCTCGTGCAATGAGGTGACGACGCTTCGCGTCAGGAGGATCGCGACCAGCGCCGCCGCCTGGGAGCCGACGGCCAGCACGATCGAGATGATCAGCGAGACCTTGTAGGGCCGGAGGAAGGCGACCAGCCGCATGAATGTGGCGCGATACGCCGGCGTGGTCAGATCGTTCACTTAGTTAAGGGTACCGGGGGTCAACGTCGGTCAAGCTCGGCGTGCACGAGCCGGACCGCCGCGGCCACTCGCAGGCGATTCTGCGGGTCGTTCAACCAGCTGCTCGCACCGGACGGATGTGGCAGGGGGATAGCGACCGCGTCTCCAACTGGGTAGCGGCGGCCGACCGACTCGGTGACGCTCCGCACGCCGAGCAGCCGACGGGCCGCGAGACCGCCGACCGTGACGATTAGTCGAGGTTGGAGGAGGCGCAGCTCCTCGCGGTGCCAGCCTGCGCAGAGGTCCTGTTCCTCGCGCGTCGGCGTACGGTCGCCCCGGCCCGAGGGTGCGCGACCGGGATAGCAGCGGGTGACCGATGCGCAGTAGAAGGTCTCGTAGAACGTCTCCTCGTCGAGTGAGAGCCATCGCCGCAGCGTCCGGCCGGCGCGCCCCCGCCAGGGGCGCCGTTCCTCGCCCTCGACGATGCCCGGCGCCTGGCCGAACAGGTACGCCCGCTGGCCGTACGAGGGCGCAAGCACCGGCAGCGAGCCGAGGGAATGCCCCGCGTCGGCGCACGCCCTGCAGCGAGCCTGGTCGCGCTGCAGCGCGGCGAGCGACCGGTAGCGCCTCACGCCGGCGAGCGCACGACGACGAACCAGCGGCCGTCGTGCAGCACCTGGCCGCCGCCGAGCTCTGCCGCAAGTCCCGTCCCCGTGAACCACCGCTTGTAGACCTCCCAGCGCGAGCCGTCGTTGAGCACGCGCTCCTGCACGGACTCATCGGCGTCTGCCGCTGCCCGCGCGGAGTCGACCACGACGAGCTCGCGCGCGACGCGGGCCGCCTCCATTCGGAAGGCCAGCCGTTCGTCGTCGCGGAGATGTCCATAGAAGTGCCCGGTGAAGACACGGTCGAACGTTGCGGCCGGGAACGGCAGCGCCAACGCGTCGCCCTGCACGACGGTCGCCCGCGGAGCCTGCGCGGCGGTCTGTTCGAGCATCCGCTCGCTCTGATCGAGCGCCACCACGTCGCCCGGGAGGTGCCGGGTCAGGAAACCGGTGCCACAGGCGACGTCGAGGGTGCGGGCCGGCGGCAGTCCCGCCACGACCTCCGTGAGGAGCGACACCTCGGCCTCCCAGTCCGGCCGGTCGCGCTCGGCGAAGAGACCCCGTCCCAGGTACCAGTCGTCGTACTCGGTCGCCCGTTTGTCGTAGTACTCCTTCAACACTCCTAAAGTAGTCATGTGCGGCTGCTCGAGTCGGTGCCCAACTTCAGCGAGGGTCGTGACCGGGCGACGATCGATGCGATCGCGGACGAGCTCTCTGTGCATGCGCGGCTCCTCGACGTCCACAGCGACCCCGATCACAACCGGTCGGTCTTCACCCTGGTGGGCGACGAACGGGAGCTCGTCGAGGCGCTGGTCTCAGCGGTCTGGGTCGCGAAGCACCGCATCGATCTCCGTGCTCATGAGGGAGCGCACCCGCGTATCGGCGTGGTGGACGTCGTGCCGATCGTGCCGCTCGAGCCCGACGACTTCGAACGCGCCCGAGCGGTCGCCGAGATCGTCGGGGAGCGCCTCGGATCGGAGCTCGGCCTGCCGGTGTTCCTCTACGCGCCGCCCGAGCGAGGGCCTGCCTACTACCGTCGCGGCGGCCTCGAGGAGCTGCAGCGGCGCATCGATGAGGCGGAATTGGCCCCGGATTTCGGGCCGACCCAGCTGACGCCGGCTGCCGGCGGCGTGATCGTCGGGGCACGGCGACCGTTGATCGCGTTCAACGTCAACCTGCGGGGCGACGTCGCGGTCGCGCGAGCGGTCGCGGGCGTCGTGCGGGAGGCCGGTGGTGGCTTCCCCGGCGTGCGGGCGCTCGGCCTTGCCTTGCCGAGCTCCGGGCTGGTGCAGGTGTCGATGAACGTGGAGGACTGGGAGGCCGCGGCGCTGCACGAGATCGTCGCCAGCGTGGTGGCCGAGGCGGAAGCGCGGGGTGCCGAGGTGGTCGGCTCGGAGCTGGTCGGCCTGCTGCCGGCCGGCGCCGCCGCCGCCGCAGCAGGTGCGGCGCTGCACATCGACCAGTTCGACGCGTCTCACGTGCTCGAGCTGCGGCTTCTAGACTCGGACGCGTGACTGCCACTGCCCTGACGGGCGACGACATGACGCTCGCGGACGTCTGGGCGGTCGCGGTCGAGCGACGGGGAGACGCGTCGCTCGCCGACAGTGCCCGGGCGCGGATGCGGGCAGCCCGTGCGGTCGTCGAGCGGGCGGCACACGGGTCGAGCGAGCACACCTACGGGGTGAACACCGGCTTCGGGCGGTTCGTCTCGAAGCAGATCCCGGAGGAGCAGACCGAGGAGCTGCAACTGCGGCTCCTGCGCTCACACGCGTGCGGGGTCGGCGATCCGTACCCCGACGAGGTCGTGCGCGCCGCCATGCTGCTGCGCGCGAACGCCCTCGCCAAGGGCAACTCGGGGGCGCGCATCGAGATAGTCGAGTTGCTGCTCGACTGCCTGAACCGTGGCGTGCTCCCGCGCGTGCCCGCACGTGGCTCGGTCGGCGCGTCGGGCGACCTCGCTCCGCTCGCCCATCTGGCGTTGCCCCTCGTCGGGGAAGGGTCCGCGTGGCACAACGGCGAGCTGCTGGCCGGAGACACCGCGCTGCGCCGTGCCGGGCTGGAGCCGCTCCAGCTTGTCGCGAAAGAAGGTCTCTCGCTGATCAACGGCACCCAGTTCATGGCTGCGCAGGGAGCGCTCGCGCTCGTGCGAGCCCAGCGGCTCGCCCGCGCGGCCGACTGCGCATGCGCGCTTTCGCTCGAGGCGTTGCAAGGTTCGCGCAACTCGTTCCTGCCGCAGATCCACGCGCTCCGGCCGCTCAGGGGGCAGGGAGTGACCGCGGCCAACCTGCTGCGGCTGCTCGAGGGCTCGGCGATCATCGAATCGCACCGCTGGTGCGACAAGGTGCAGGACGCGTACTCCCTCCGCTGCGCGCCTCAGGTACATGGAGCCTCGCGAGATCTCCTCGACTACGTCGAGTACACGGTCGGTACGGAGCTGAACGCCGCGACCGACAACCCGCTTGTGCTGGTCGAGGAGGGGATGCTCGTCTCGGCCGGGAACTTCCACGGCCAGCCGCTTGCGTTCGCGCTCGACGCACTCGCGATGGCGGTCGCCGAGCTTGCGAGCATCTCGGAGCGCCGGGTCGAGCGGCTCGTCAACCCAAACCTGAGCGACGGCCTGCCCGCGTTCCTGACCACCGACGGCGGGCTCAACTCGGGGTTCATGATTGCGCAGTACGTATCCGCATCACTCGTCTCGGAGAACAAGTCGCTCTGTCACCCTGCCTCGGTGGACTCGATTCCGACCAGTGCCGGACAGGAGGATCATGTGTCGATGGGCAACGCAGCGGGGCTGAAGGCGTGGCAGGTCGTGGCGAATGCCGAGCACGCGCTGGCGATCGAGCTGCTCGCCGCGGCGCAGGCCGTCGAGTTCCTCGCGCCGCTCGAGCCGGGTCGTGGCGCGCGCGCGACGCACGACCACGTCCGCACGCTCTCCGAGCGCCTGCGCGACGACCGGCCCCTCGGCCCGGACATCGAGGCGGTGGCCGGCTCGATCAGGGACGGCTCGCTCCTCGCGGCCGTCGAGCGTGAAGTGGGGGAGCTCGCGTGAGCCGTAGGCTTGACGGAGGCGAGCAGGGAGCGGAGGTGTCGGCTTTGCCGGTGCCGGAGCGGGGACCGAGCCGTAGGCTTGACGGAGGCTCACAGGGAGCGGAGGTGTCGGCTTTGCCGGTGCCGGAGCGGGGACCGAGCCGTAGGCTTGACGGAGTCGAGCGGGGAGCGCAGGTGCCGGCTTTGCCGGTGCCGGAGCGGGTATGAGCAAGAAATTGGAGTGGGGCGGGATTCCCGAGGTGCCGCCGCCGAAGAATCCATACCGCGACACGCTGCTGGTGTACGGCGGCATGTCGCTCGTGATCCTGATCGTCGCGTGGCTGACCGGGGGCTCGATCGCCAAGGCGGCGCTCGTCGCGGCCGTGTTCTTCGTGATCGCCTCGGGCTGGACGATGTACCGGTTCCGGATCCGGGCTCGTGAGGCGGCACGCCGGCCGGAGGGCGATACGTGACCGTGGCGCGGTCGCTCGAGGCGACCGTCGAGTCGCTCTGCGGCGACCTGCGAACGATCAAGGCGCCGCGGGGGCGCGAGCTGAACGCCCGCTCCTGGTCGACCGAGGCGCCGCTTCGGATGCTGCTGAACAACCTGGACAGCGAGGTCGCCGAGCGGCCCGAGGACCTCGTCGTCTACGGCGGCTCGGGACGGGCGGCGCGGTCGCACGAGGCGCTGAAGGCGATCGTCAAGGCACTGCTCTCGCTCGCCGACGACGAGACGCTGCTCGTTCAGTCCGGCAAGCCGGTGGCGGTGTTCCGCACGACGACCTCCGCACCACGCGTCCTGATCGCGAATTCGCTGCTCGTACCAAAGTGGGCGACGTGGGATGAGTTCAGGCGGCTCGAAGCCGAAGGGCTGACGATGTTCGGCCAGATGACCGCCGGGTCGTGGATCTACATCGGCTCGCAGGGGATCCTCCAGGGCACGTACCAGACGTTCGCGGCCGCGGCTCAGAAACACTTCGGGAGGTCATCACTTGCCGGACGCACCGTGCTCACCGCGGGGCTCGGCGGCATGGGGGGAGCCCAGCCGCTGGCGGCAACGATGGCCGGAGCGGTGTGCCTGTGCATCGAGGTCGATCCGTCGCGGATCGAGCGGCGGCTCGAGACCCGCTACCTCGACGAGGCGACCGAGTCGCTCGACGACGCGCTGGCCCGAGTTCGCGCCGCCGCTGCGGCGGGCCGCGCCCTCTCGATCGGCCTGCTCGGCAACGCGGCCGACATCGTTCCCGAACTCGCACGGCGCGGCGAGCACTTCGATCTCGTCACCGACCAGACCGCCGCGCACGACCCCCTGACCGGCTACGTGCCGCAGGGCCTGTCGGTCGACCAGGCCGCCGCGCTCCGCACGTACGACCCGGAGGAGTACCTCCGACGCGCTCGCAGCTCGATCGCAGCCCATGTCGAGGGGCTGCTCGAATACCTCCGAGCAGGCAGCCACGTTTTCGACTATGGCAACAATCTGCGGGGTGAGGCGCTCGAAGCGGGCGTGACCGATGCGTTCGCGTACCAGGGCTTCGTCCCGGCCTATATCCGGCCGCTCTTCTGCCGGGGGATCGGGCCGTTTCGCTGGGCCGCGCTGTCCGGGGACCCGGCCGACATCAGCGCGATCGACGAAGCGCTGCGCAAGCTCTTCCCGGACGACGAGCTGCTCCAGCGCTGGCTCGAGCTGGCGCCGGAACGGGTCGCGTTTCAGGGGCTCCCGGCCCGCATCTGCTGGCTCGGTTTCGGCGACAGGGCTCGCGCCGGGCTCGCCATCAACGAGCTGGTTCGAAGCGGGGCGGTCAATGCGCCGGTCGTGATCGGGCGTGATCATCTGGACGCCGGCTCCGTCGCCTCGCCGTACCGCGAGACCGAGGCGATGCTCGACGGCTCAGACGCGATCGCCGACTGGCCGATCCTGAATGCGCTCGTCAACGTCGCAGCCGGAGCAACGTGGGTCAGCGTCCACCACGGCGGCGGCGTCGGTATCGGCAACTCGATCCACGCCGGCATGGTCGTCGTCGCCGACGGCACCGAGGCAGCGGCCGAGCGGCTCGAACGCGTGTTGACGTCGGATCCCGGCATGGGCGTCGTCCGGCACCTCGACGCCGGCTACGGCGAGGCGGAGTCGACGGCGCGCGAGCACGGCCTGAGCACGCCGATGTTCGACGCGACTTCCTAACGGCCATGACTCGGCTCCTCGTCCGCGGGCTCGCCCAGCTCGTCACGCCCGCCTGGAGTGGGGACCTGCCGCGCCGCGGCCACGACCTCGCGGCCGTCGAGGTACTGGACGATGCGTTCGTCCTCTGCGACGGCAAACGGATCGAGGCAGTCGGGCGGATGCGCGAGCTCGCGCAGATTGTCGGCGACCTCGCCGGGGTCGAGGAGCTCGACGGCTCGGGCCGGTGCGCGGTGCCGGGCCTGGTCGACTGTCACACCCATCCGGCCTGGGGCGGCGACCGGGTCGAGGAATTCTCCCTGCGGGCCGCCGGGGCGAGCTACGAGCAGCTCCACGCCGCGGGCGGCGGCATTCTCTCGACTGTCGCCGCGACGCGGGCACTCGGCGCCGACGGGCTCCGCGAGCGCTTGGCGCGCCACGCCGCCTGGCTGCTCCGGCACGGCACGACGACGTGGGAGGGCAAGTCCGGCTACGGGCTCGACCTGACGACCGAGCTCGACTCGCTGCACGCGGTGCGTACCGCCGGCGGCTCGCCGACCTGGCTCGGCGCGCATGCGGTACCGCCCGAGTTCTCGGACGCCGACGCGTACCTCGACTTCGCGCTCTCGGACGTGCTGCCGGAGGCGGCACCGCTCGCCGACGCGGCGGACGTGTTTCTCGAGCGAGGCGCGTTCGACGCGGCCCAGGCGCGGCGCTTCCTCGAAGCCTGCGGCGCCGCCGGGCTGGCGTTGCGCCTGCACGGCGACCAGTTCACGGAGTCGGGCGCGATCCCGCTCGCGGTCGAGCTGGGGGCTCGCTCGGTCGACCACCTCGAAGCCACGACGGACGGCGGCGTCGCGGCGCTCGCGGCCAGCAGCGTCGTCGGCGTGCTGCTGCCTGCCAGCGCGCTCTTCCTCGATCGGCCGATGCCGCCGGCCCGCGCGCTGGTCGACGCCGGCGCGGCGATTGCGCTCGCGACCGACTTCAACCCCGGCAGCTCCTTCACGACCAGCCTGCCGTTCGTGTGCTCGCTGGCGTGCACGCAGCTGCATCTCTCACCGGCTGAGGCGCTCACCGCAGTCACGGTGAACGCGGCCCACGTTCTCGGCATCGCCGACCGGGCCGGGCGGATCGCTCCCGGCTGCGCTGCGGACCTCGTCCTGCTGGACGCGCCCGACTGGCGCTACCTCGCCTACCACCTCGCGGGCGACATCGTCGAGACGGTTGTCAAAAGCGGACGGGTCGCCTACCGGCGCTAACCTGGTTTCGTGCCATCGAAGAAACAGCGCCGCCGGCGGGCCAAGGCCTTTCGGCACGAGTACGACCTGGTGCTCGTCGACTCCGACGGCAACGAGCTGCCGGTCGATCCCGAGGAGCGCCGCAGCGAACGTGAGGCGAAAGTCGAGCAGCGCGCGAAGGCAAAGCCGGCCCGCGGTCAAACGACGCGTGGCGGCAAAACCCTGCGGGAGCCGCCCAAGCCGTCCTGGGAGCGTGCGGTACGCCGCGGCGGCGTGATGGGTGCGTTGATGCTGCTCGCGTTCATCTTCCTGTTCAAGAGCGCGCCGCTCGGGATCCGCCTCGCGTGGGGGCTCTTCTATGCGGCCGCGTTCGTGCCGCTCACGTACTTCGTCGACCGGACCGCGTACCGCACGTACCTGCGCCGGCTCGAGCGCGCCAACACGCCGAAGAGCTAGAGGCTTGATGTGAATCAGCCGCACTCACGGCTGGTGTGCCAGACGCGGCGCGCTTCGCCCGGCTCCGGCTTGCCCGTAGCACCGCTACGGGCTGCGCCCGATCCGTGCGAATCGCTTGGTCTGGCCCATCCCCGTGAGCACCTCTAATCCACATCAAGCCTCTAGCTCGAGCTAGGCGCCCCGCGGTAGTGGCCGACACCGGGCCACGGCGCGAGCAGGAGCAGCACCCGGGCGCCGTCGTCGCTGCGGATCGCGTGGCGCTCGTCGGGCTCGAATCGGGCCGTCAGCCCGGGCCCGGCGGTGATCGTCTGGCCGCCGGCCGTGAGCTCGACGCTGCCGTCGAGGACGGTCAGCCACGCGTTCTCCTTCACCTGGTGCTCACCGAGCGACTGACCCGGCGTGAGAACGATCAAGACCGCCCTGGCCCCGTCGTCCGAGTGCAGCACGAGCGGGTCGCGAGTTCCGTCTGGTGCGTGTACCGAAAGGAGGTCCCAGGTCTGCATTGGCAGCGAAAAGGCGTTTCCGCGCCAGGCTACACTCAAACGCTTGCCGATGCCGCTCGCCGTCGACCCGTTCGTGCTCGGTCCATTCCACTCCAATTGCTACGTGGTGCGGCTGGAGCGCGGCGCGCCCGAAGCGGCGGTGATCGACCCCGGCGACGACCCGACCGAGCTGCGGCTCGAGCTGACGCGGATGGGCTCGCGCGCTGCGGGGATCCTCGTCACGCACACCGACGTCGACCACATCGGCGGGGTGGCGGCGCTGGCCGACGGGACCGGGAGCGACGTGTGGGCTCCGGCCCTCGAGGCGTATGCGCTGAGGACCGGTGAGACCCGCGGCGGCCTGCGTGTGCCGCCGCACGACCCGGCGCACACGGTGTCGGGCGGCGATCAGGTGACGGTTGCCGGGATCACGTTCGAGGTGATCGACGTGCCCGGTCACTCGGCGGGTCATGTCGCGTTCCTCCACGGCGGCGAGCTGTTTTCGGGCGACCTGCTGTTCGCGGGCTCGGTCGGTCGCGTCGATCTCGAGGGCGGCGACTGGGACACGCTCGTCGCCTCGGTGCGCTCGCTGGTCCAGAGATTCCCGTCCGAAACAGTCGTCTACCCCGGTCACGGTCCGGCGACGACGCTTGGCAGCGAGTTGCAGACCAATCCGTTCTTGCGCGAGCTGCGCGACGAGCTCAGGGCGTGAGCAACGACTTCCAGGCTCCGCGCGGCACGCACGACGTGTTGCCGCGCGACGACAACTGGTGGCATCTCATCCAGGTGATGCAGGACGTGACCGCTCTCTACGGCTGGCGGCCGATCCAGACGCCGGGTATCGAGGACACCGCGCTCTTCGCGCGCACGTCGGGGGAGGCCTCCGACGTCGTGCACAAGGAGATGTACACCTTCAAGGATCGGAGCGACCGTTCGCTGACGCTCCGTCCCGAGGGGACCGCACCGATCGCGCGCGCCTACGTCGAGCATGGCCTGCACCGCGACCCGCAGCCCGTCAAGGCGTACACGATCGCGCCGATGTATCGCTACAGCGCACCGGGGCGCGGGCGCTACCGCGAGCACTACCAGCTCTCCGTCGAGGCGATCGGCAGCGCCGACCCGGCGATCGACGCCGAGATCATCCAGCTCTACCACGAGCTGCTGCGACGGCTCGGCGTCACGAAGTGGGAGCTCAGGCTCAACTCGATCGGCGATCAGAACTGTCGCCCGGCCTACGTGGCCGAGCTGAATGCATGGCTCGACGCCCACGCCGACGTGCTCGACGACGACGCTCGACACAAGCGAGCCACGAGCCCGCTGCAGGTGTTCGACGTGAAGGCGCCGGCCGTGCGCGCTGCGCTCGAAAGCGCCCCCAAGATCGGGGAGTCGCTGTGCGAGGAGTGCCGCGTGCACTTCGACCAGGTGCAGCGCGCACTCGACGCGTACGGCGTCCCGTATTCGCTCGACCCGACACTCGTGCGCGGCCTCGACTACTACACGCGCACGACGTTCGAGTTCATCGGGCCGGACGAGAACGCCAACTCGACGATCTGCGGCGGGGGACGGTACGACGGGCTCGTCGAGGCGATCGGCGGGCCGCCGACCGCCGGCATCGGCTTCGGCGCCGGCCTCGAGCGACTGCTGCTCGCGCTCGAGAACGAAGGAATCGCCGCCTCCCCGGAATCGCTCGACGTCTTCATCGTGGTGACCGACGGCGCGGATCGCATCACGGTTCTCCCCGTCGCGGCCGAGCTGCGCCGCCGTGGTCTCTCCACCGATCTCGACTACGCCGGCAGGTCGTTCAAAGGGCAGATGACGCAGGCCGGGCGTACCGGCGCGCCGACGGTTGCGATCGTCCGCGCCGACGGGGTGACCATTCGCCGTGGCGGCAGGGACGCGGAGACGGTCGCTCTCGCACAGCTGGCCGATACCCTCAGCGCCAAGTGACGTGGCGCGACGCAATCGGCAGCAAGCTGACCTCCGACGACGTTGGCCGTACGGTCACGCTCGCAGGTTGGGTGGCGCGCCGGCGCGACCACGGCGGGCTGATCTTCGTCGACCTGAGAGACGAAGGCGGGCTCGTGCAGCTCGTCCTCAACCCGGAGCGCACCGCCACGGCTGCCGCCGCCGCGCACGAGCTGCGTAACGAGTTCGTCGTCCGCGCACGAGGTGAGGTCGTCCGGCGTAGCGCCGAGACGGTGAATCCGCGCATGCCGACCGGCGAGATCGAGGTACAGGTCGACGAGCTCGACGTGATCAGCACGTCGACGCCGCTGCCGTTCCAGCTCGACGAGGAGGGCGTCGACGAGACGCTGCGCATCCGGTATCGCTGGCTCGACCTGCGACGCGAGCGGCTGCAGCGAAACATCAGGACGCGTGCACAGGCGGTCTCGATCATCAGGCAGGAGATGGAGACCGCCGGTTTCGTCGACATCGAGACGCCGATCATGGGCAAGCCCACGCCGGAGGGTGCGCGCGACTTCCTCGTCCCGACGAGACTCCAGCCCGGCCGGTTCTTCGCCTTGCCGCAGAGCCCGCAGATCTACAAGCAGCTGCTCGTCGTCTCCGGGTTCGAGCGCTACTACCAGATCGCCCGCTGCTTCCGAGACGAAGACCTGCGCGCCGACCGGCTTCAGGAACTGACCCAACTCGACGTCGAAACGGCGTTCCCGGATCTCGAGTTCCTGTTCGGCCTGGTCGAGCAGATCGTCGTTCGCATCTGGCGGGAATGCCGGGGCGTCGAGCTCGAGACGCCGTTTCGGCGCATGCCGTGGGAGGAGGCGAACAGCCGCTACGGCTCGGACAAGCCCGATCTCCGCTTCGGCCTCGAGATCGAGGAGGCGACGGAGCTGACCCGTGGCTCCGAGTTCGGGGTCTTCGCGAGTGCGGCCGCCGTGCGCTTCCTCCGTGTGGAGCGCGAACTGTCGCGTGGCGAGATCGCGAAGCTCGAGGAGCTGGTCAAGGGTTGGGGGGCACGCGGCCTCGCCTCGATCGTGTTCCGCGCCGACGGCGAGGTGAGCTCGCCGATCGCGAAGTTCCTGTCGCAGGACCTGCTGGCGACGCTCGCCCGTCCTGGAACGACACTGCTGTTCGGGGCCGGCGAGCCCGCCGAAGTGGCGCGCATCCTCGGGTTCCTGCGGCTTCACCTCGGCCGGGAACTGGGCCTCGTCGACGAGTCGGCATGGCGGTTCGTGTGGATCACGGATTTCCCGATGTTCAAGTGGGACGCAGAGCTCGAGCGGTGGGATGCGGAACATCATCCGTTCACGCGCCCGAACGACGAGTCGCTGGCCCTGCTCGACAGCGATCCGGGCGCGGCGAAGGCGATCGCCTACGACCTCGTCGGCAACGGACTCGAGCTTGCGGGTGGCTCGTTCCGGATTCACGAGCCGGAGCTGCAGCGAAAGGTCTTCGATCTGCTGCGGATCACGCCAGAGGAACAGGTTGCGAAGTTCGGCTTCCTGCTCGAAGCGCTGTCGATGGGCGCCCCACCGCACGGCGGTATCGCTTCCGGGATCGACCGTCTCTGCATGGCCCTGCTCGACGAGTCGTTCATCCGCGACACGATTGCGTTCCCCAAGAACCAGGCCGGGGTCGACCCCATGACCGGCGCACCGACCGCTGTGACGCCGCCGCAGCTTGCCGAGCTCGGAATCGACGTGGTCGCCGAGCAGGTTGCGGAGCCCTCCTAGCGAAGGGAGCGGATGATGGTCGATCGCCGCGGTTCTCGCTTCGCGTTCGAGGTGCTGTTCCTCGTCGCGCTCGCGGTCGGCCTGATCCTCGCCGAAGCGCGGACCGCCGTGATCGTCGGCGTGATGGCGCTCGGCTGGGTGATTGTCGCGGCACTCGAATGGGCCGCGTGGCGCAGCCGGCCGCATTTCGGGAGCGGGTTGCCCCCGCGCTACTACGTGCCGCGGGTCAACCTGCCGCCGGCGCAGCCTCTCGAGCAGGTCAATGTCGGCTATCCGGCGGCGCACCGCGACGAGGCGCCGACCTGGATCGCCTCGGCGGCGCTACGGGCCGAGGTGCTCGGCGAGTGGCCCGCCGCCGGCCCGGAGGCTCGGCCGGAGCCGGAGCCGGAGCCGATGCCCAAGCCCGCGCCGCCGCTGGAGCCGGTGGCGGACGCCGGTCCGGAACCGGTCCCGGTGCGGCTGCCCGACCTGCCCGTGCAGGCGAAGCCCGTCGTCTCGCCTGTGCGCCTGAACGACGGTCGGCTCGCGCGCTACACCCTCGACCCGCTCGGCGAGCCGCCGCCGAAGCGCCGTTTCGCACGGCGGCGCGACGAGGAGCTCGGCACCGTCGAGGTGCCCGCGCGGCCGGCCGGGCCACGCCGCCTGCCCGGACAGTCGACGCGGCCATGAGGCCGAACGTCGCGTTGCGCGAGCTCGCGCTCGCCGCGATCGCGCTGCTCGCCATCGTCGGCGCGGTCGCCTTCACCGAACGAACTCGCAGCCACACCGACACCAACCCGCAACCGGAAGGCTCGTACCGTGCCCTCGCCGGCTCGAGCGGGCCGGCGGTCTTCGGACGGCACACAGCGTGCGGCGGCGTTCTGCGCGCCGACACCGTCGGCGTCGCGCATCCGACACTCCCGTGCGGCGCCCGCATCTTCGTCACGTACAACGGGACGACCGTTCTCACCCAGGTCGTCGACCGGGGCCCCTACGAAACAGGACGGCAGTTCGATCTCACGGATGCGCTCGCCCGCAGGCTCGGCCTGCGCGGCGTGAAGACGATCGAATGGTCGTACGCGCGCGCCCCCTAGCGCTCCCAGTACCATCGGCACGAGTGCTCGACGACGTTCGTGTGCTGCGCATCCATGTAGAACCAACACCATGTGGAAGGGAGCCTGCGTCAGGGCTCGGGTTCTCGTTAGGCCCGGCGTCCTGCAAGGCACCCACCTGGCTTGTCCAGGTTCACACGGGCGCAGCGAAATCGGCGTCGTCGGAGCACAGTGAGGGGAGCTTCGGCTCCCCTCACGTTTTCCGGCACCGAGTACCCTGAGCCCGATGGTCGAGCTGTACGGCGATTCGGCACGTGGTCCCGACTGGGCGGCTGTGCGACTTCGGGTCAGCGGCACCCGGATCGTCGACGCCGACGCGCCGGGAATCGAACAGGACCTCCGCGGTCTGTCGCTGCTCGAGGCGGCAGCGGTCGGCGGCGAGTTGCTGCCGGTCGACGCGCTCGCGAATGCACTCGCGCCGGTCGTCAGTGCCCCGCGCGATGCACGTCGGGTCGCGGTCGCGATGAGCGGGGGCGTCGACAGCGCCGTGGCGTTGCTCAGGGCCGGCCCCCAGGCGGTCGGCGTGACGCTCCGGCTCTGGCTCGACCCGAAAGGACCGGACTCCGAGCGCGCGTGCTGCTCGCCTTCGGCGGTGATCGCCGCCCGTGAGGCGTGTCACGCGCGCGCCCTCCCACATGTGACGCTCGACCTGCGGGAAGCATTCAGGCGGGCCGTCGTCACGCCGTTCGTACGCGGCTACGCGCGCGGCGAGACCCCGAACCCGTGCATCGCGTGCAACGGCGGGTTTCGGTTTGCCGAGCTGCTCGCCTTCGCGAAGCGGATCGGCGCAGCGAAGCTCGCAACCGGTCACTACGCCCGCATCGTCGAGCACGAAGGACGGCTGCTCCTCGCGCGCGGCGCGGACCCGGCCAAGGATCAGAGCTACATGCTCGGGCGTGTCGACCCGCGGTTCCTCGATCGCATCTGGTTCCCGCTCGGCGAGCAGTTGAAGACTCAGACTCGCGCAGAGGCCGCGACGGCCGGGCTCGCGGCCGCGGGGCGCGCCGAGAGCCAGGAGGCGTGCTTCCTCGCGGGCGACGACTACCGCGCGTTTCTGGGCCGGCAGGGCCTCGCGAGCGAGCCGGGCGCGATCGTCGACGAGAGCGGGACGCAGATCGGGACGCATGATGGGTTCTGGCGGTTCACGCCAGGCCAGCGCCGCGGGCTTGGGGTGGCGGCGAGTGAGCCGCTCTACGCACTCCGCACCGACGCCCGCACGAACACCGTCGTCGCCGGGGGTCGGGAGGCGCTCGCTCGTCGTCGCGTCGCGGCTCGCGGCCGGCTCCACGTCCCGGTCCGGCACGTCGAGGCGAAGCTCCGCTATCGCTCGCCGGCGGTCGGGGCCAGCGCCGAGGCGACGGCCCGCGGCTTCCGGCTGGACCTCGACGAGCCGGCCTACGGGGTCGCCGTCGGGCAGGCCGCCGTGCTCTACGACGGGGATGTGGTGGTCGGCTCGGGTTTGATCACGTCCGCTGGGGTTATCTAGGCTGCTGGCGATGCTCGCCTTCAGCTACAGCGATCTCGCCCATCTGGCCCTGGCGTTCTTCCTGATCGCGATCGGGGTCGGCATCGGCTGGGCGTTTCTGCGCCTTGCGGTGACGTTCGACCGGCTCTCCTCGCTGATCAAGGGGACCGAACGCGAAGCGCTGCCGGTGATCAACAAGGTCGGAGGCACTGTCGACCGTGTGAACACGCAACTCGACAAGATGGACACGGCGACTGCGAGTGCCGTCGATGCGGTCGTTGCGGTCGACGAAGCTGTGCGAACCGTGAGCTTCGCGGTCAAACGCCCGGTGCAGAAGTTGACGGGTTTCACTGCCGGCGTCTCGCATGGGTGGTCGTCGTTGAGGACTGATCGCAACTGGCGCGAGGCAGTCGACGAGGGCAAGGCGGCCGCAGCGCGGCGCGAGCGCGACCTCGAAGACGAGCTGAAGCCGACTACCGATGGCTGATGAGATCACGCTCACGCTGCCACGGGAGCCGGCCTTCCAGAGTGTCGCGCACCTGGTGCTCGGCGGGCTCGCGACGCGCCTCAACCTGACGCTCGAGAATCTCGAGGACCTGCAGCTCGCACTGACGGCACTGCTCGCTCGCGGCGACGGTGGCGCGGCCCCAGCCGTGACGGTGCGCATGACGATTCACGACGACGCGCTTCAGATCGTCGTCGGTCCGCTCGACCGGAAGGTGCTCGACGCCGTCGATCGTGGCGCGCGCGACGAGCTCGACATCCGGCGAGTCCTCGAGTCGACGGTCGACGACATCCTGGTCGACGGCGACTCGGTGCGGCTGACGAAGAAGGTCGCCCTTGGGTGAGAACGACAAGGAGCTGCTCCGTCGCTACCACGAGCAAGGCGACCTGCAGGCCCGCGAACAGCTGATCGAGCAGAACCTGTCGCTGGTGCGTTCACTCGCCCGGCGGTACAGCTACCGGGGAGAGCAGTTCGACGACCTGGTGCAGATCGGTTCGATCGGGCTGATCAAGGCGATCGATCGCTTCGACCTCGATCGCGGCGTCGAGCTGACCACCTACGCGACTCCGAACATCATCGGCGAGATCAAGCGGCATTTCCGCGATCGCGGTTGGGCGGTGCGGGTGCCGCGAGGGCTGCAGGAGCTGAACGCACAGCTGTCGAAGCTCGTCGACGAGCTGACCGTGCAGAACAGCCGCTCACCGACGATCGCCGAGCTTGCGCAGGGTGCCGGTGTCGACGAGGAAGCCGTGCTCGAGGCGCTCGAGTCGCGGCGTGCCTACACGTCGGTGTCGCTCTCGTCCGGCGGGACGACCGAGGACGGTGAGGAGCTCGACCCGCTCGAGTCGCTCGGCGACGTCGACCCCGAGTACGCGATCAGCGAGGACCGGGAGCTGCTCGCTCCCGGCTTCGAGGTGCTGGACGATCGCGAGCGGCTGATCCTGCGACTTCGGTTCTTCGAGGGGCTGACGCAGTCCGAGATCGCGGGTGAGGTCGGAATCTCGCAGATGCACGTCTCCCGGCTGATCCGTCGCTCGCTCGAGAAGATCCGCGACGAGATCGACGCCGACGTCGACATCGACGAGCTCGTCGATCCGGACCGCGCCGGCTGACCGCGGCGCAAAGGATCTGCTCGCCGCCGCGCCTACACTGTCGGCCGTGGCGATGACGACGAATCAGCTGCGCGAGGCGTTCCAGCAGTTCTACGAGGAGCGCGGGCATCTCCGCGTCCCCGGCCACTCGCTGATCCCGCCGCCGGACGACCAGTCGACCCTGTTCATCATCGCCGGCATGCAGCAGTTCAAGCCGTACTTCCTGCGTACGAGGGAACCGCCCTCGAACCGGGTCGTCAGCGTCCAGCCTTGTCTTCGCGCCGGCGGCAAGGACAACGACCTCGACGAGGTGGGCCGCACCGAACGGCATTGCTCGTTCTTCGAGATGCTCGGGAACTTCTCGTTCGGCGACTACTTCAAGGACGAGGCTGTCGACTACGCCTGGGACTTCGTCACGCAGGTGATGGCTCTCGAGGCGGACCGGCTCTGGGCGACGGTGCACGAAGGTGACCCGGTCCTCGAGCTCGAGGAGGACTCCGTTGCGATCGCCGCCTGGCAGCGCGTCGGGATCCCACCGGAGCGGATCGTGCGGCTCGGCAAGGACAACTTCTGGCAGGCCGGCGAGACCGGGCCGTGCGGCCAGTGCTCGGAGATCTTCTATGACCGCGGCGAGCGGTACGCGTGTGGCGATCCGACCTGCGGGCCCGGCCACTGCGACCGGTACATGGAGATCT
This sequence comes from uncultured Actinomycetes bacterium, assembly GCA_963836705.1. Taxonomy (GTDB): domain Bacteria; phylum Actinomycetota; class Thermoleophilia; order Gaiellales; family Gaiellaceae; genus PALSA-600. The sequence goes on from CAWIKU010000002.1 coordinate 217,166, forward strand.
ACAACCTCGTGTTCATGGAGTACGACCTGCAGCCCGGCAACATGCTCACGCCGCTTCCCAACCAGAATGTCGACACGGGCCTCGGCCTGGAGCGCACCGCGTGCGTGCTGCAGGGTGTCGACTCGGTGTTCGACACCGACGGGTTCCGGTTGATCATGGACTGGGTCGCGGCGGAGTCGGGCGTCGCCTACGAGGCGAGCGACATCTCGCGCCGCGCCCACCGCGTGCTCGCCGACCATGCACGCGCCGTCAGCTTCTTGATCGCCGAGGGGATCGAGCCGTCGAACGAGGGCCAGGGCTACATCTGCCGTCGCCTGCTACGGCGGGCGATCTACCAGGCGCGGCGGATCGGTCTCGACCGCCTGTACCGGCTTCCCGGCGTCGTCGTCGAGCAGATGGGCGACGCCTACCCGTTGCTCCGCGAGCACCGCGCCGACATCGAGCGGATCGTGCGGGCGGAGGAGGAGAAGTTCTCGGAGACGCTCGCGCGCGGGACGAAGGTGTTCGACGAACTGGCCGGCAAGGAGGCGATCACGGCCGAGGATGCCTTCGCGCTGGTCGCGACGTACGGCTTCCCGATCGAGCTGGCGCAGGAGCTCGGCGAGGAGCGGGGCCAGGCGATCGACATGGACGGCTTCCGCGAGCTGATGGAGCAGCATCGCGAGATCTCGCGCGGCGGCGGCGAGGCCTCCACCCAGCAGGCGGCCGCCCAGCTCGTCGAGCCCGGACGCGGTCGGTCCGAGTTCGTCGGCTACGCGAAGACGGCCGCCCTGACCGCGGTGATCGAAAGCGGGCCGGTCGACGGTTCGCGGCAGTTCGTGAAGCTCGAGCAGAGCCCGTTCTATGCGGCGGGCGGGGGCCAGGTCTCCGACACCGGCTACGTCCAGGTGGACGGCGAAGAGGCGCGCCTGGAGGTGGTGGACGTGCTCAAGTTCGGCGACGACCAGGTGCTCGTGGTCGCGCTGGACGGGCACCCGCAGCTCGACCGAGGCACGCGCGTCGATGCCGTCGTCAGCTGGGGCGACCGCTTCCCGACAATGGCGAATCACACGGCGACGCATCTGCTGCACGCCGCGCTCCGCGAAGTGCTCGGCGACCACGTCAAGCAGGCCGGCTCTGCGGTTCGGCCCGACAAGCTCCGCTTCGACTTCTCGCACGGCGAGCCCCTCACGCCCGAGCAGCGCGAGCAGGTGGAGCGCATCGTCAACGACAAGGTGTTCGAGGCGATCCCGGTGCGCACGTTCGTGACGCCGATCGAAGAGGCCCGCCGCCTCGGCGCGATGATGCTCTTCGGCGAGAAGTACGGCGACGAGGTGCGCGTCGTCGAGATCGATGGCTTCTCGAGGGAGCTCTGTGGCGGCACACATGTGCGCTCGACGGCCGAGATCGGCCCGTTCCTGATCCTGAGCGAACAGTCGGTGGGTCTGGGTGCGCGCCGGATCGAGGCCGTGACCGCGGGCGAGGCCTGGACGATCCTGCAGGGCCGCTCGCGGGAGCTCGAGGCGGTCCGCGGCGAGCTCGAGCGCGTGCGTCGCGAGGCGAAGCGTCCGAAGGAGCCCGAGGCCGGCCCGGCGGTCGTCTGGCAGGAGCGCAGCGGAGCGGTCTACGTCGCCGAGGTGAAGGACGCGCGCGGAGCGGTACTACGCGACCTGTCGGATCGTCTCCGCCGGCAGGAGGATGCGAAGGCCGTCGTGCTGGCGTCGGCCGACGACGGCAAGATCGCGCTCGTGATCAACCTCGACACGTCGGTCACGCAGATCGACGCGGTGACGCTGGTCCGCGAGCTCGGCCCAATCATCGGGGGAGGCGGCGGCGGCAGGCCGACGCTCGCCGAGGCCGGCGGCAAGAATGCCGACAACCTCCGCGACGCGCTCGCCCTGGGTCGCGACCGGCTCGTCGCCGCGATCGAGACGGTTGATCGGTGACCGTCGCCGCCGCGGCCCGCAACGACATCGGCCGCCAATCAGCAAGCTCGTGAAGGTCCTGGCGCTCGACTTCGGCTCTGCACGTACCGGCGTGGCGGTCTCGGACCCGACCGGGACGGTGGCGCGGCCGTTGACGACGGTCCAAGGCGCGACCACCGATGCCGGGTTTGCCAGGCTCCTCGACGTGATCGCCGCGGAGGAGCCCGCCCTCGTCGTCGTCGGCCTGCCGCTCACCTTGCGGGGCGAGCGCGGTGAGCAGGCGCGCGAGACGGACGTGTTCGTCGAACGGTTGCGAGAGGCGAGCACAGTGCCGGTCGAGGTCTACGACGAGCGGTTCACCTCGGTGCTCGCAGGCGGCGACGATGCACGCGCAGCGGCTCATCTGCTCTCCGGGTTCCTCGAATGGCAGACACACCGCCCGTAACCTCGCGGCGGCAGCGGCCGTCGCCCGAGCAGGCACGCCGGCGCCGGGCCTTCGCGATCGGCGCGATCGTGCTCTGTGTCGCGCTCGGCGCAGCGGCTGTCGCCGTCGCTCTGCCGCACGTGCACAAGACGAAGGCTGCGGCACCGCTTCCTCCGCCGCCGCCGAAACCATTTCGCGTCGTCTTTCCCGAAGGGTTCACCCGCGCTCAGATGGCCGATCGCGTGCAGGCGGTGGCCAAGATCGCCGAACGGAAGCGGCACGCTCCGGTCGCGCTCGCGTCCCGTCCGTATCTCCGCGCCTCGCGTACGGCCGTGCTGCCGTGCTTCACGCCGCGCCGGCAGTCGAATCTCGAGGGCTTCCTGTTTCCGGCGACGTACGACTTCCTCGCCAAGACGCCTTCCCGTCAGCTGGTCGCCGACCAGCTCGATGCGTTCTGCCAGAACTGGAGCAGCGTCAACTTCGCCTACGCGAGGAGCAAGAACCTGACTCCTTACGACGTGCTCAAGATCGCGTCGATGGTCGAGAAGGAGACGCTCGCGCCGTCGGAACGGCCGCTCGTCGCGGCCGTGATCTACAACCGGCTGCACGCGCGCATGCCTCTCGGGATCGACGCGACGCTCCGGTACGGCCTCCACATCGCGCCGACGCAATCGATCCTCGAGTCCCAGCTGCAGAGCGACAACCCCTACAACTCACGCCGGATCCCCGGGTTGCCACCGACCCCGATCGCGAACCCGGGACTGGCGTCGATCCGAGCCGCGGCGCACCCCGCGAAGGTCGACTACCTCTACTTCGTCCGCAAGCCCGACAAGGTGCACCACTTCTTCACCGCGAGCGACACCGCGTTCGCGCAGTACGAGTGCGCGCACGGATACGGGTGCTAGTCGCTCTCCTGGGAAAGCCGGTGGCGGGCTCGCTCTCGCCGCGGATGCAGAACGCGGCGTTCGCGGCCCGCGAGCTCGACTGGCGCTACGAGGCGTTCGAGGTCGAAGACGTCGTCGCAGCCGTGCACGGACTCGTCTCGCTGGGCTTTGCGGGCGCCAACGTGACGATCCCTCACAAGCAGGCGGTCGTCGCCGCCTGTGACGAGAGCGACGGCGAGGCGGTCAACACGCTCGTGATCCGCGACGGTCGCGTGACCGGCCACAACACCGACCGGGAGATCCTGCACGGCATCGCGGCGACGCGAGCCTGCGTGATCGGCGGCGGTGGTGCGGCGCGTGCGCTCGCACCCGTGCTGCCGGCGGCGACCGTCACGTACACGCGCTCGGGCCTCTGGCCGCCCGACTCGACCGGGTGCGACCTGATCGTCAACGCGACGCCGGTTCGCGACGCCGTGCTGGTCGCACTCGAAGCGGGGCAGACCGTCGTCGATCTCGCCTACGGGCCGGTCGAGACGCCGCTCGTCGCCGCCGCGCGCGCCGCCGGCTGCACCGTCGTGGACGGCCGGGAGGCGCTCGTGCGTCAGGGAGCGGCGAGCTTCCGCCTCTGGACGGGGCTCGAGCCGCCGCTCGACGTGATGCGCGCCGCCGTCAGGCCCTAGCCCACGCCACCGCGGCGACCAGAGCCGCGGCGAGCACAGCGGCGACGATCAGCAGCGGGCGAACCCAGTCCCGCCCGGGCGCCGGCTGTGCTGCCGGGCCCGCGACCGGCTGTGCTCCCCGCGACGTGGCGTACACGTACGTGGCGCTGCTCGGCCCGGTCGGGTCGGGATTGCCGAGGAACCGGTCGTACTGCCGCGAGCGCGCGAATTCGAGCGACGCTCGCGTCGCCCGCGCGAAGAGCGCACGTCCCGACTCGCCCGGCGGCGGGTCGAGCAGCTCCAGCGGCGGTCGCGCCCGCACCGTCAGGTCGATCGCGCCGGCCGGGAACACCGCCCGCTCCGGGGCACTAGCGCCGCCGAGCGTCAGCCTGATCCGTCTCGCTCCGATCGTGCCGTCGATCGCGAGCGGGGCCGAGATGCGCAAACGCACCTGTCCAACCGTGGACGCGACGGTCGTGCTGCCGCCCATCGGCGGCTCGCCGCGCGCCGCTGCGGTGCGCAACGCGGCGAGGTAGTTGCGCAGCTGGGTTCGGTTGCCGTCGGCCGTCGACGCGGTGACCGTGGTGGTCGTCGTATTGATCAGCCGGACTCGTCCGCCGGCTATCTCGACGCGCAGTGGCAAGCCGACCGCCGCGCGAGGCGCGAGCGTGATCGACGCTGCCAGGATCCGCCGGCCCGGGTTGAAGCCCTGCCAGAGGTACGCGCCCGCACGCAGACCCGGCGAGCCGCTCGAACCAGGGGCGGTCGTGACGTTCGCCAGCGGCGCGCCGATCGTGAACGCGAAGTCGCCGATTCGCCGGACCTCGAGACGTTGCGTGGCGTGTACCGCGACCGGGGCTCCGGTGGCGTCGAGCGAGACGTGCACCCGAATCGTCGCGATCACGCGGTGCAGATGGCCCTCGCCGCCGGCTGACGCGCCGCCTCCGATCGGAGGGGATGCAGTCAGCGGGGTGAGCGGCGACGGGAGCGCCACGAATCTCGCGTCGGCTGCGTGCGCCGCGGACGCGGCGAGCAGAGCTGCCGCGAGGGCGGCGAGGCGGATCAGGCCGGTCGGATGATGATCGTGACCGTTGTGCGCGTCTTGCACGGCTGCAGCAGTTTCACCTGCCCGCTCTGGCCGGCACCTGCGAAGTTGACCTCGGCGTCGGCAGCGTCCTGCTCTTCCTTCGTCACGTCGTAGCCGTCAGCGCCGGAGACGGCAGCCACGTAGGCGTCGTGGGCGTCGCCGATATCCGCTGCCATGTACCCGGCCGCCACCGTCGACGGACCGTCCTTCGTCACCTTTGTGTACGTCACGCCCTCGACCTTCGGAAAGTGGCCCGGCAGCGTCGGCGCCGGCTGCAATGCCGCAGGAGCTGCGGGGCAGGCTCTCGACAAGCCCTCCTTGTCCTTCTCCTCGCCGCAGGCTGCCAGTGCAAGGACGGCAGCAGCGACCCCTGCCCTCAGTACGAATCGTCTCAACGCATTCTCCCCTTGGTCAGCGTGTCTGTGGGACAGGCGGAAGCGTCGACGATAACGGGTCATCCCGCACGGGGGAATAGGTCATGTCGTGAAAGCGTGCGAAGTAGACATCGTCGTCCACGACGCCTTCGTGGTTACGCTCGTTGAAGCCGCGTGAGTCGCCGTTCGCCCCGGTGACCGAGACCTGTTCGAGGGCGGTCGTCACCTTGGCGGGATCGATCGACTGAGCCCGCCCGATCGCCGCGGCCACGAGATTGACGAAGTCGTATGCGTACATCGGGGTCTCCGGTGGCTGGATCACCTGCTTGCCGGCGCTCGTCCGGACGCCGACCAGATCGACCCCGTAGGCGTTCTCGAGGTTCTGCTCGAACCGTTCGAACGGCACCGTCCCGACCTCCGCCGTCAGGCGGCCGCCTGCGAACGTGAGCCCGTCGACCCAACTCGGATGGTTCGCAAGCTGCTGTCGCACGAACGGATCGGCGCCGGTCGGCGAGGTGAAGAACGGCACCTGCCAGCCCGCCGAGCGCGCCGCGGCGACCGCCGAGGCGATCGTCGCCGGGCGGCCCCAGACGAGAACGGCCGTTGCTCCGGCACGACGAGCTCGGAGCAGTTGCGGCCCGAGGTCGAGCGCGTCGGCGGGCACCGTGTCGGAGACCGCAACCGACGACTGATTCTCGGCGAAGGCCTTGCCGAGTGCGGTGGCCCCGGCGGCGCCGTAGTCGGAGTCGTCGTGGAAGATCGCCAGCTTGACGTGCTTCGGGATCAGGTACTCGGCCAGGCGGAACGCGATCCCGTGGTCGCTGGGCGCGATCCTGAAGACGTTCGGACGCGCCTGTGGGTCGACGATCCCTTCGCCACCCTCGAAGACGACGCCGATCGGAACGCCACGGTGCGCGGCGACCCGCCACGATGCGTCGACGCCCGTGCCCTCGTCGACGATCGCGACGGCGTGGTCGTCGACCGCCCGGCGCACATTCGCCACGGCGCGCGCGGGTGACAGAGCGCTGTCGAGCGTCTCGATCCTCAGGTCGTACGTCGCGTCGCCGACCCGGATGCCCTTCGCGTTCACCTCGTGGGCTGCGAGACGTGCGCCGTCCTCGATCGCGCGGCCGAGGTACGGCGTGCGCGAGAAGGGTGCGTTGACGGCGATCGTCAGCATGCGGCGATGCTGCGGGGTGCTGCTGCCACAACCGACGAGCAGAACAGCGCACAGGACCGCGAGGAGGATCGTTCTCATCCCGGCCGCCCACCGAAGTACGCCGCTCTGACCCGCGGGTCCGCAGCGATCGCCTCCGGCGCGCCGTCGGCAACCACCCGGCCGCCGTCGAGGACGACGACTCGCTCGGCGAGCCCTTCGACGAGCGAGAAGTTGTGCTCGACGACCACGATCGCCAGTCCCTCGTCACGGAGCGACCGCAACAGGTCGCCGAGGCGGGCCGATTCCGCGGACGTCGCTCCGGCGGTGGGCTCGTCGACGAGCAGGACCGGCGCCCCGGTGGCGTAGGCCGTCGCCAGCATCAGGACGCGGCGTTCGCCCGCCGCGAGCTCGCCGGCCGTCGTTTCGGCCGGCAGCCCGAATCGTTCGAGGACGCGCTCGGCTTCGCCGACGAACGCGGCCTCCTCGCTGCGGGTCTGCGGGGTGGCGAAGAGGGTGCGGAAGAAGCCCGCGCGGCGACGCCGGCCCGCCGAGCCGACGAGCACGTGCTCGAGCCCGGTCAGCGTTGGAAACACCGCGGTCGACTGGAGCGTGCGGACGACTCCGCCGGGTGCGTCGACGCGGCCTGCGTCTGGCTCGTCGGCACCGGCGAGCAGGCGCAGGACAGTCGTCTTTCCCGACCCGTTCGGACCGACGAGCGCCGTGATCGAGCCCGGTGTCGAAGCGAGCGCGACCCCGTCCGCCGCCGTGATCGGGCCGAACCGCTTCGTCAGGCCTTCGGCGGTCAGGCCGTTCACGGGCGGCCGCGGCGGCGCCTCCCCGCGCCCGTGGCGCCGGGCGCGGGCCGGGCGCACGACCCCGTCCCAGCCGAGCGAAACGACGGCCAGCAGCATGATCGACGCCAGGAGCGCGTGCGCTCGCGAGGCGGCGACGTGCTCCAGCGAGCCGACCGCGTCGGCCAGCAGCGACAGCGCCGCAAGCACCAGGACGCCGGCCGGCGCCCCGAGCGGAGCGAGCGCGCCGCCGAGCAGCACCACGACGAACAACTTGAACGACAGGAAGGGGCCGTACGAGGCAGGGTCCGCGACACCGGCGAGTTGCACGGCCAGCGCGCCCGTGACTCCGGCAACCGCGCCCGAGGCGGCGAGCACGGCCGTCTGCAGCCGCCGGACCGGAACGCCGAGCGCAGCTGCAGCCGGTCCTCGGTCGCGGGCAGCGGACAGGCGCAGGCCGATCGAGCCACGCGCCAGAGCCGCGTAGCCCGCCCCGGCGAGGGCCGTCAGCACGAGTGCGAGCTCGTAGTGACCCGTGGGCGTCGGCCCGCCCGAGAGCACGATTCCCTGCGACCCGCCGAGCACCCAGTCGATCGATTGCGCCGCCAGGGCGATCAGCCACGTCACGATCCAGGTCGCGGCGGCGAAGCCGGCTCGGGGCAGGCGCAGGAACGCGACGCCGATCACGCCGCCCGCGAGACAACCCGCACCGCCGGCGACGACGGCGGCTGCGACGGTCGGCACGCCGTGCTCGAGGAGGTGCGCGCCGACGATCGCCCCGATTGCGACCAGGCCGCCCTGTGCGAGCGACGGCAGACCCGCGACACCGACGACGAACGCGAGCCCGATCGCCGCGCACGCGAGGTACCCGCCCGCCGCCAGATCCGAGGTCTCGGCGTCTCCGAACACGAGTGGCGCGAACGCCGCGACGACGAACGCCGCGACGAAGAGCGACGTGCGGGGCCGCCAGGCGATCCGAAGCTCGTGTGCTGCCTCCGCGAATGCGGTCGCCGTCATTCGAGCGCCTCGGCCGGGACTCGGGTCCGCCAGGCGAGCAGCAACAGTCCGAGAGCGAGTGGGATCACGTCGCGATACTCCGGCGCGGCGTTCCAATGGGCCGACGTGATCGTCGCCTGGAGCAGGCCGAGCGCGAGTCCGGCGACGAGCGCGCGCTTCGCGTCGAACCAGGTCACCACCGCCGCGAGCAGCCCGTAGAGCCCATAGCGAGCGGCCGCATCGGGATCGAATGCGGCCGACGGGGCCGCGAGCACCGCGGCGAGGCCGGCCCAGACGCCGGCCAGCGCGAAGGCCGCGCCGACGAGAAGCTTCACGGGCAGGCCGACGAGGACGGCTGCGTCGAAGTCCTGGGCGATCGCCTCGAGCGCCCGGCCGTACCGGGTCCGGGCCAGGAGTCGCCCTCCGACCGCGGCGAGCAGCAGCGCAGCCGCGGCGACGAACAGCGACCGTGCCTCGATCGTCGCACCGCCGACGTGCCAGAACCCGTCGTCGCCGAGTTTCCGGAACGGCAGCGGGTCGGGGAAGACGTAGGCAGGCCGGTCGAAGAAGACGAGGAGCAGCGTGCGAATGACGTACGCGACGGCGAGCGATGCCGCAACCCAGCCGACCACCGAGCCGCGTGCCCGGTATGGCTCGATCGCGAGGAAGTACGAGCCGGTGCTCGCAGCGGCGGTCACGAGCAGCCCGACGACCAGGGCGAGGATGAACCGGCCGCCACCGACGCTCGTCTGCGAGACGGGACCCGAGCCCGCCGCGACGACGAGCGTCGTGAACACTCCGAGCGCAATCAGCTCGCCGAAGGCGAAGTGGACGACACCGGTCAGCCGGAAGATGAGCGAATGGCCGACTGCAACGAGTCCGTAGACGGCGCCGGCCGCGAATCCGCTCGCAAGGATCTGGAGGACGACCGCCACCGCGGCCTAAGCTTGCCCGGATGACACTTCGCCTGCAGACGGCCGGTGAGTCGCACGGCCCGGCACTCGTGGCGATCGTCACCGGGCTGCCGGCCGGGCTCTTGCTCGACCGCGATGCGATCGACGGCGATCTGCGGCGGCGGCAGGCGGGGTACGGCCGCTCGCCGCGACAGCAGATCGAGCAGGATCGCGTCGAGGTCCTGGCCGGGCTCCGTCACGGCCGGACGCTGGGCACGCCGCTGGCGCTCGTGGTCGCGAACCTGGATCACAGGAACTGGACGTGGGGGATGGCACCGTGGCCCCCGGAGGGGGAGCCGGCCGGGAAGGGGACGAAGCCCGTGACGCTGCCGCGGCCCGGCCATGCCGACCTGGCCGGGGTGCTCAAGTACGGCCACGACGACGTCCGCGATGCGCTCGAGCGCGCCTCGGCGCGGCATACCGCCGTTCACGTCGCTGCCGGCTCGGTCGCCAAGGCACTGCTCGAGACGATCGGCATCTCGGTCGCCGGCCGGCCCGTCGACGAGGACGCCTTGCGTGCTGCGGTCGACGAGGCCCGGGCCGAGCGCGACACGGTCGGTGGCCTCGTCGAGGTGTGCGCGCAGGGCGTGCCGCCCGGCCTCGGCTCGTACGCGACCAAGGAGGACCGGCTCGACGCGCGGCTCGCGTTCGCGCTGATGGGGATCCAGGCGGTCAAGGGCGTCGAGATCGGCGACGGCTTCGCGCTCGCTCGTCTGCGCGGCTCACAGGCGCACGACGAGATCCGTCCCGATCGCCGGCGAGACACGAACCGTGCCGGTGGGATCGAGGCCGGCGTCTCGAACGGCGAGGAGATCGTCGTGCGCGCGGCGATGAAGCCGTTGCCGACGCTGATGAAGCCGCTCGCCTCGGTCGACCTGGCCACCGGCAAGCCGGCTTCGGCGCTCGTCGAGCGCTCGGACGTCGCGGCCGTCGAAGCACTGGCTGTCGTCGCCGAGGCCGCGGTGGCCTTCGAGCTCGCCGCGGCGGCCCGGGACAAGTTCGGCGGCGACGCGCTCGCCGACTTCGTCGCGGCGCACACGGCGTATCTCGAACGCATCGAGTGGTGAGAGCGTTGAACGCTCTCGGCCGGCATCTGGCGCTGGTCGGGTTCATGGGCGCGGGCAAGTCGACGCTGGCCGAGGACGTCGCCGCACGCCTGGCCCGTCCGGTCATCGATGCCGACGTTCTGCTCGAAGGCCGCGTGCAGCTTCGGCTCGCGGAGTTCTTCGCCAAGCAGGGCGAGACCGAGTTTCGGGTTGCCGAGGCCGCACTCGTTCGGCAGCTGCTCGGTGCCAAGGACGCGACGGTGGTGGCGCTGGGCGGCGGTGCCGTCAAGACGCCGACCGTCCGCACGTCGCTCGCCGCCGCGGCCTTCACCGTGCTGGTCGAGGTCGACGTCGCGACGGCCTGGCAGCGGGTCCGCGGCGGCGAGCGGCCTCTCGCCCAGGACGAAGCGTCGTTCCGCCGCCTCTACGAGGAGCGGCAGCCCGTCTACCAGGAGGTGGCTGACGCAACCGTGGCGAGCGGCGACTCGGACGGTGTCGTGCTGGCCGCGGCCGGTGTGCACCATGAGGCTGCGGCGCTCGACCGTCTCGGCGACCTCGTGCCCGGCGACGGTCCGGTCGCGCTGGTCGCCGACGCGACCGTGCTCGGCCTGCACGGGTCGGCCGCGGCGAGGGCGCTCGGCTCGCGGCTCGTCTCGACACACGAGGTCCCTGCGGGCGAGGCCGCCAAGCAACTCTCGGTCGCCGGTCGTCTCTGGTCGGAGCTGACGCTCGATCGGGACGGCACCGTCGTCGCGCTCGGCGGCGGCTCGACGACCGACCTCGCTGCCTTCGCCGCCGCGACCTACCTGCGCGGCATCCCGTGGGTGGCGGTGCCGACGACACTCGTCGGACAGATCGATGCCGGCATCGGCGGCAAGACCGCGATCGACCTGCCCGAAGGCAAGAACCTCGTCGGTGCGTTTCACTGGCCTGCCCGCGTCGTGATCGACGAGACGCTCCTGGCCACGCTGCCCGAGCACGAGCGGCGCCAGGGGGTCGCCGAGTTCGTCAAGACGGAGCTGCTCGCCGGCCGGACGCTCGACGTGCGGGGTGCGGCCGCCTACAAGGCGGCGCTCTGCGTGCGCGATCCCTACGACCGCGGCCCGCGGAGGTGGCTCAATCTGGGCCACACGTTCGCCCACGCCCTCGAGACCGCGGCCGGCTTCGAGTTGCCGCACGGCGACGCCGTTGCCCTGGGCCTGCTGGCCGCGCTCCGGCTGAGCGGCCGCGATCCAGCGCCGGTCGTCGACGCGCTCGATCCGCAGCGCGTGCGGGTCGACCGCGAGCGCGCGTGGCAGGCGCTGCTGCGCGACAAGAAACGGGAGCAGGGCGAGATCAACCTCGTGCTGCTCGGCGACGACGGGCCGTACGTCGAGGCGCGCCCACCCGCTGAGGTCCGCGCCGCTCTGGATACGCTCATCACGTGACCCAGGTCCTCGTCCTGAACGGCGCCAATCTCGACACGCTCGAGCGGCGCGACAAGCGGCTGTACGGCGGCCTGAGCCTGAACGAGCTCGAGACCAAGATCTACCAGTGGGCGCACGAGTTCGACATCAGCGCCCGCTGCCGGCAGACGAACAGCGAGGGCGAATACATCGGCTGGATTCACGACGCCTACGACGACGTCGACGCGGTGATCGTCAATCCCGGCGCCTGGAGCCACTACAGCTACGCGATCCGCGACGCACTGGAGCCGTTGCAGGTGCCGATCGTCGAGGTTCATCTGTCGAACATCGAGGAGCGTGAGGAGTGGCGGCGGTACAGCGTCGTCGCCGATCTCGCTGCCTACCGCGTGATCGGCGAGGGGCCGGAGGGCTACCGCCGCGCGCTCGAATTCCTCGCGGGAAAGGGGGAAGCGTGACCGACCGTCTGCGTGAGCTCGGCGCGCGGCTCGAGCAGCCGCTGCTCGTCACCAACCTGACGAATGTCTACTACCTGACCGGCTTCGACAGCTCCAACGCGGCGCTGCTCGTGCAGCCGGGCGGTGACACGACGCTCTACACCGACTTCCGGTACGTCGAAGAGGCTGGGGCCGTCGAGGGTGTGGAGGTCGTGCTCACGAAGCGCGCGATGCTGCTGGACATCGGTGCTCGCCTGAGCGGCGAGGTGCAGTTCGAAGCCGATGTCCTGCCCTACCTGGAGTGGCAGCGGCTGAAGAAGGGCGGCGCCAAACTCGTCGCGTCACAGGGTCTCGTCGGGGCGCTGCGAGCCGTGAAGAGCGCCGAGGAGGTCACGAAGATCGCCCGCGCCGCCAAGGCCGCAGATCGGGGTCTCGAGGCGCTCACGGCCGAGACGTGGATCGGGCGCTCGGAGCGCGAGCTGGCCTGGCGGCTCCGCGAGCTCCTGCACGCACACGGCGCCGACGAGCTCGCCTTCGACTCGATCGTCGCCTCCGGTGCGAACGGCGCGCTGCCGCACGCGCATCCCACCGACCACATCGTCGAGCCGCGAACGCTCGTCACGGTCGACTGGGGCGTCCGCGTCGACGGCTATTGCAGCGACTGCACCCGCACGTTCTCGACCGGGTCGCCGCCGGATCGGCTCCGCGAGGCATACGACGTCTGTCTGGCAGCCCAGATCAACGCGTGCGAGGGGCTCCGGGCGGGCCTCACCGGGGTCGAGGCCGACGCACTCGCCCGCGAGCCGATCGAGGGCGCCGGGTTCGGTGGCAACTTCGGGCACGGCCTCGGGCACGGGGTGGGCGTGGAGGTGCACGAGGCGCCGAGGCTGTCGACGGAGTCCACGGACACGCTCGAGGTGGGCCAGATCGTCACGATCGAGCCCGGCATCTACCTGCCCGGCCTCGGCGGCGTGCGGATCGAGGATCTCGCGGTCGTCCGCGACGACCACGCGGAGCTCCTGACCTCCTTCCCGAAGGCGCTGATCGAAGTCCGCTGAGCTCCGTTGCCGTTTCTGCCGCGGCTAGACTGGCGCGCCGATGGCCGAGGTCGTTTCCACCAACCAGTTCCGCAACGGGATGCACATCGAGCTCGACGGGCAGACGTGGCGGATCGTCGAGTTCCAGCACGTGAAGCCTGGCAAGGGCGGGGCGTTCGTCCGCACGAAGCTGAAGTCGCTCTCCGCCGGATCGGTCGTCGACAAGACCTTCCGCGCAGGCGAGAAGTTCGCGCGCGTCCGGACCGAGCAGAAGAACATGCAGTACCTCTACGACTCGGGCGACGAGGTCGTCTTCATGGACGAGACGACGTTCGAGCAATTGTCGCTGCCGCACGGCGATCTCGAAGACGAGCTGCCCTTCATGCAGCCATCCTCGTCGGTGCAGGTGATGTTCGTCGGCGGCCTGGCGACCGGTGTCGAGCTGCCCTCGTCCGTGGTGCTCGAGGTGACCGACACCGAGCCGGGCATCAAGGGCGACACGGTCTCGAACGTGACGAAGCCGGCGACGCTCGAGACAGGCGCGATCGTCCAGGTGCCGCTCTTCGTCAACGTCGGCGACCGGATCAAGCTCGACCCGCGCGAGAAGCGCTACATCCAGCGAGCCTAGGAGTCTGCGAGCGCCGAGGGCGCATGGTTACGCCGTTCCCAGGTCTTTGCGCGAACGGTGGGGTTTCGTCCCGAGCAGACGCGGGGAGGACACCACGATGAACGCGTCCGTAGCCAATGAGCGACTAATCGAACTCGGCCGGCTCCGTTTTCGCGAGCACAGCGTTACGAAGAGGTGCGAGCTCGCACTCGACAAGCTCGAGCTGTTCCCGAACGGCGCCCTCATCCGGCTCGTCTCGGAACTCGCGGCCGAACGAGATTCGCTGGGCCGGGACATCGCAGCGCTTTCCGCCGACCGCCGGTAACACCTGATTGACGAACGCCGGCGGCGGGAAGAGCGAACCCCAATCGATCGAAAGGGGTTCTGTGATGAGCACCGACGAAGCAAAGGGACGGCTCAAGGAAGCAGCGGGCGACCTGACGGACGACGACGACCTGAAACGCGAAGGCAAGGTCGACGAGGTCGTTGGGCACACGAAGGACAAGGCTGACGACGTCGGCGACAAGGTGAAGGACGCGCTGAAGAGCGACGACTAAGGGCACCCGATGGGCCGGAGGCGAAATCGCTTCCGGCCCATCGTCCTCCCGGTCGCGCGGGCGCGTCGCTGCAAAGGCTCGGAATGCACGGGGTAATGTGCCACCTCGGATGCCCCGTCTCGTCGACACCACGATTCGCGTTCTCAGCCAGGAGCCGCTCGCCGGGCGGATGCCGACGGCGGAGCTCCTGCGCCTGGCCGGCATCCTCGACCTGGCCGGTTTCGCGTACCTCGAGATCTCGGGCGGCGGTGTGTTCGACAACGCGGTTCGGCGCGGCGTCGAGAGCCCATGGGAGCGGATCCGCGCGCTGAAGGCGCGAACCTCGACACCGCTCGCGCTCGCCCTCCGCGGTCGCTTTCTCGTCGGCTCCAGGCCAGTCGGAGGCGATTTCGCCCGCCGCTTCGTCGCCTCCGCCGCACAGAGCGGCATCGACGTCTTTCGGCTCCACGACCCGCTCAACGACGTCGACAACTTGCGCGAGGCCGCTGAGGCGATCGTCGGCTCGGGGAAGGAGTTCGAGGCCGGCCTGCTCTACGGCAGCGGCCGCCACGAGGCGCTGCTCGAGGCGGCGAAGAAGCTCCCCGAGATGGGCGCTGCACGGCTCCTCCTGAACGACCCGGCCGCGCTGCTGCAGCCGCACCGGGCCGGCGAGCTCGTGCAGGAGCTGCGCGAGCTGACCGGCCTGCCGGTCGGCCTCTACGCCCAGGGAGCCGGCGGCAATGCACTTGCCGCGGCGATCGAGGCGTCGCGCGCGGGCGCGGACGTGATCGCCGCGGCCGTCTACCCGGTCGCGCTGACGATGCACCGTGTGTCGGCCGAGTCGGTCGCACAGGCGCTCGCCGGGGTCGGGCTCGACACGGGCGTCGACCTGCGGCACCTCTGGGATGCGTCCGATCTCGTCGACGAGCACATCGGCGACGAGCCCGTCTCGCCGCTGCCACCCCGAGTGGCCGTTCGCGCGGCACAGCACAAGCTGCCGGTGGGGCTCGTCGCCGCCCTCGACGTCCAGCTCAGATCGCAGGCTGCCGGCGACCGTCTCGACGAGGTGATCGACGAGGTCGGGCGCGTACGCGAGGAGGTCGGCTCGCCGCCGCTCGCAGCTCCGATCGGGCAGATCGTTGCGTCGCAGGCGCTGCTGAACGTGCTCACCGCCAACCGCTACTCGACGATGGTCGACGAGCTGCGCGACCTCGTGAGCGGGCGCTTCGGCCGCACACCCGGACCCGTGGATGCCGCGCTCGCCCGGGCCGTCGAGAACTTCGGCGGCGAGTCCGAGCCGCCGGTCGACCTCGAAGCGCTGCGGGAGGACGCCGACGGGCTCGCGTCGAGCGAGGAGGAGCTGCTGCTGCTCGCGCTCTTCGGCGAGGAGGCAGAGCCGCTGCTGCGGGCGATCCGCGAGCGCTCGGGTGGCGACGAGTCGCTTGCCGCCGGCGGTGTCGACCAGGCGCGCCAGGAGCGGATTCGCGAGGTTGTCCGGATCGTCCAGGAGACGGGTGTGGGCGAGATCACGATCGAGGAGGACGGCATGCGCGTGAGCGTGCGCCGGACCGCGGAGCCCACGTACCCGCAGGCAGCGCCTGCTGCCGAGACGGGCGGCACGCAGGAGCCGGAGCCGCCGCAGCCGCGCGACGACGGGCTCGTGCGCATCGAGAGTCCGATGGTCGGCACCTTCTACCGAGCTCCTGCGCCCGGAGCCGCGGCGTTCGTCGAGGTCGGCGATCCGGTCGCTGCCGGCGAGACGCTCTGCATCCTCGAGGCGATGAAGCTGATGAACGAGGTCAAGTCCGAGGTCGAGGCGATCGTTCGCAAGATCCACGTCGGAAACGCCGAGCCCGTCGAGTTCGGCCAACTGCTGTTCGAGCTCGAGCGGATCAACGGCCGACCCTTAGACGCTGTTTAGTGGCTCGCCCGGCGTCAGCAGCACTTCCTGGACCCCTGCAAAGACTGCGCGTTACGGCGTCCTTGGTCTCGTCCGTACGATCCAGTACGGACGAGACCCGCGTCCTTGTACCGCTTGCTTTTCGCTCGCCCATGAAGCACTGCTGCCACCGGACGAACCACTCCTGATGTTCCGGCGCGTCCTGGTCGCGAACCGTGGCGAGATCGCCGTGCGGGTGATCCGCGCCTTGCACGAGCTCGACGTCGAAGCGGTGGCGATCTACTCGACCGCTGACCGTGACGCGCTGCACGTGCGCCTCGCCGACCAGGCGATCTGCGTCGGTCCGCCCGCGGCGACCCAGAGTTACCTCCGCATCCCGAGCGTGATCGCCGCAGCGGAGACTTCCGGCTGCGAGGCCGTCCACCCGGGCTACGGCTTCCTCGCCGAGAATCCGGCGTTCGTCGAGGCATGCGTCGACAACGACCTCGTCTTCGTCGGTCCGCCGGCGGATGTGATGGCGACGATGGGCGACAAGATCTCGGCCAAGCAGGTGATGCGCGCCGCGGCCGTGCCGACGGTGCCGGGGACCGAAGGGGAGACGTCCGTCGCAGCCGCCCGTCAGGCAGCCGACGAGCTGGGGTACCCGATCCTGCTCAAGGCGAGCGCCGGCGGCGGGGGCAAGGGCATGCGGCTGGTGCACGTGCCCGAGGACGTCGAGGACGCGTTCGGTGCCGCCGCGGCCGAGGCGCAGGCCGCTTTCGGGGATCCGCGGCTGTACGTCGAGAAAGCACTTTCGCCCGCCCGGCACGTCGAGGTGCAGGTCCTGTGCGACGAGCACGGCGACGTCCTGACGCTGGGCGAGCGGGAATGCTCGATCCAACGGCGCCACCAGAAGCTGATCGAGGAGTCGCCCTCGGCAGCGCTCACACCCGAGGCGCGCGAGGCGATGGAAGCCGCGGCCGAGCGAGCGTGCCAGGCCGTCGGCTACCGCAACGCGGGCACCTTCGAGTTCTTGCTCTCTCCCGAGGGCGACTTCTACTTCATCGAGCTGAACGCGCGGTTGCAGGTCGAGCACCCGGTGACGGAGCTCGTCACGGGCGTCGACATCGTGCGTGAGCAGCTGCGGATCGCTGCGGGCGAGCGCCTGATCGCGACCGGCCGTGCCGCGCGGCGTGGCCACTCGATCGAGATCCGGCTGAACGCGGAGGACCCCGAGCACGACTTCCGTCCCTCGCCCGGGCGCATCGAACGGTTCAGGGCGCCCGAGGGGCCTGGGGTGCGCGTCGACACCTTCGTCGAGTCCGGCTCGGTGATCTCGCCGTATTACGACTCGATGATCGCCAAGCTGATCGTCTGGGACGCGGATCGGCGAACCGCGATCGCACGCGCAGAACGTGCGTTGCGGGAGACGCTCGTGGAGGGTGTGCCGACCACACGCGACCTGACGCTCGAGGTGCTCGCCAGCGAGCCGTTCCGCTCGGGCGACTATTCGACCTCGACGCTCGACGCGCTTCGCGCGAGGGTGCCGGCATGACGATCTCGCGCCGCCAAGCGCGCCGGCAGGCGCTGTTCCTGCTTTACCAGTGGGACCTCTCAGGCCAGCCGATCGGCTCGCAGTACGCCGAGGAGATCGACCCTTGGGCGCGCGAAGTGGCCGAGGCGGTCGCCGAACGCGCGCCGACCCTCGACGCCCGGATCACCGAGGCGTCCGTCGATTGGACCGCAGACCGGCTCGGCACCGTCGAGCGAAGCGCGCTCCGCGTCGCCCTGCACGAGCTCGAGACCGACGAGGTACCGGCGGAGGTGGCGATCAGCGAGGCGGTCGGCTTCACCAAGCGTTACGCCTCGGACGACGGGGCGAGGCTCGTCAACGGCATCCTTGGGCGAATCCAACGGGAGGTTCAGGCAAATGAGGGGTAGCCGATGAGCGCCGACGAATCACTGTCGAACGCAGAGAACCTGCTGGCGCGGCTCGAACAGGCACGGCTGCGCCTCGACGGGACCGACGATCCGGACAAGGCGATCGAGATCCTGCAAGAGCTTGCCGACCTCGCGAAGGAGGTCGAGGCCGAGTTGCAGCGCGCCAAGCGCGCGGCGGAGACCGAGGCCGCGACCAGCCCGGATGCCGACGCCCCCTGACGAGCTCCGAGCGCTGGTCGAGCGCTACCTCGACGACCTCGACCTGACCTCCGAGCTCGGGACGCTCACCGAGCCGATGCGGCACGCGCTCGGCGGCAAGCGGGTCAGGCCCGTGCTCTGTCTTGCTACCGGCGAAGCCCTCGGCGCGTCCCTCGAGCGCCTGCTCCCTGCGGCCGCCGCGGTCGAGCTCGTCCACTCCTTCTCGCTCGTTCACGACGACCTGCCGGCACTCGACGACGACCGCGAGCGCCGCGGCGGCCCGTCGGTGTGGGCGCTGCATGGCGAGGCGAGCGCGATCCTTGCCGGTGACGCGCTCCTCGCCGAGGCGTTCCGTCTCTCGCTCTCCTACGGTACGGCGGAGGTCGCCCGCGAGCTCGTCGAGAGCACGCTCGCGATGATCGGCGGGCAGTGGCTCGACATCCGCGGGGACGGCGCGCGCGAGGAGCTGCACCGGCTGAAGACGGGCGCGCTGTTCTCCGCCTCCGTCGGCTGCGCGCTCGCGGCGCTCGACGTGCCTCGCTCCGACCAGCTCCCCTGGCGCGCCTTCGCCGCCGACGTGGGCCTCCTGTTCCAGATCGTCGACGACATTCTCGACGGCGACGGATTCGTGCTCGACGTCGGCGTCGACGCCGCTCGCAGCCTCGCCGACGGAGCGGCGGAGCGGGCGCTGCGGGAGCTCGGCCGTCTGGACGTCGACACGAGCGTGCTCGCGGAGATCGTCGGCGGCCTTGCGTCGCGCACTCTCTGAGTAGCCTGAGGCGCATGCCGTTCCAGGGTCGGCTCGGCGCGCTCGCCGAACGCAACTTCCGACTGGTCTTCTCGAGTACGACGATCTCGGCGGTCGGCGACGGCGTCACGACGATCGCACTCGCGTTCGCCGTTCTCGAGATCACGAGCTCGGCCTCGGCGCTCGGGATCGTGCTCGCAGCCCGGCAAGCCTCGGCGGCGGCGATCACCGTCGCCGCGGGCGTCTGGGCCGACCGGCTGCCACGCCACCTCGTGCTGGTCGCCGCGGCGCTCGTTCAAGGCTCGGTGCAGGCGGTCGCAGGCGGCCTGATCATCACGGGTCATGCCACGGTGTGGGCCCTCGCGGTGCTCGCACTCGTCTACGGCCTCGCCGACGGATTCGTGATCCCGACGTCGCAGGGGCTGATCCCGGCGATCGTCAGCTCGACCCGCCTTCAGCAGGCGAATGCGCTGCTCGGGCTCAGCCGCTCGATCGTGGGGGTGCTGGGGCCGGCGCTCGGCGGCGTGCTCGTCGCGGTCGGCAGCCCCGGCGGAGCACTGCTCGTGGACGCGGCGAGCTTCGCGATCGCCGCCGCGCTGCTCGTCCGGGTCTCGCTCCCACCCAGCCAGGCGACGGTCGAGCCCGAGCCGTTCCTGGCCGAGCTGCGGGAGGGCTGGAACGAGTTCCGGCGGCAGACGTGGATCTGGACGACGATCGTCTTCTTCGGCATCGGCAACTGCGCCTCGACCTCACTCTTCGTGCTCGGGCCGCTGGTCGCCAAGGAGCACTACTCCGGCGCTTCCACGTGGGCGCTGCTGATCAGCGCCTTCGGCGCCGGCACGATCGTCGGGGGCGTTGTCGCCCTGCAGGTGCACCCTGGGCGGCCGCTGCTTGCGTCATGCGTGGCCGCGGTGCCGATCGCGTTCCAACCATTTGCGATCGCGCTGCACCTACCGGTCGCGGTGCTCGTCGCGGTCGCCGCTCTGGCGGGCTTCGGGCTCGCGATCCACCTCGCGCTCTGGTTCACCACCTTCCAGCGCAACGTTCCCGAAGCCGCGCTGTCCCGGGTCAGCTCCTACGACGCGCTCGGCTCGTTCGTCCTGATGCCGCTCGGCTCGATCGTGGCCGGCCCGATCGCGTCGGTGATCGGGATCAGCGAGACGCTGATCGCCACCACGGTGATCGAGCTCGCCTGCTTCGCGGTGATCATCGCCCAGCCGAGCGTGTGGGCGATCCGCGCCGAGCCGTTGCCCGAGCCGGTTCCGGCGTGATTCGCGACCGCTCGCTCCTCGCGTTGCTCTCCGGAGAGTTCATCTCGCGGCTCGGCTCGCAGTTCACCGCACTCGCCTTGCCGTGGTTCGTACTGGTCACGACGGGCTCGGCCGCGAAGATGAGCCTCGTCTTCGCCGTCGAGCTCGCGCCGATCGCCGTGCTCGGCATCCCGTCGGCAGCGCTCGTCGAGCGCTTCGGCCCAAAGCGCTGGATGGTGATGAACGACGCGATCCGTGCGCCGATCGTCGCGCTCGTCCCGCTCCTGCATGCCGTCGGTCACCTCTCGTACGGCGCCATCCTGCTCCTCGGCGGGCTGCACGGCGTCTTCTCGTGCGGTTACTTCGCCTCGCAACGGCTGATCCTGCCCGCCGTCGTCGGCGAGGACGAGCAGCGGCTGGCGCAGGCGAACAGCCTGGTCGAGGGAACGACGAACGTGACCAACCTGCTCGGCCCCGTGCTCGCCGGGATCCTGATCGCCGCGCTCGGCGCCGCGAACGTGATGTGGCTCGACGCGTGCTCGTATGTCGTCTCTGTCGTGTTGATCGGGTTGTTCGTCCGCGTTGGGCGGCAGGTGCACGAGCAGAGCGAGGACACGCAGGGCATCTGGGCCGGCCTGCGCTACCTGCGCCACGACCGCCTGCTCGCGCGCGCGTCACTCTCGAGCCTCACCTTCGGCTTTCTGTTCCCGATGCTGGTCGCCTCGTTCCCCGTGCTCGCCTACGAGCAGTACGACGGGAATCCCCGGGTCGCTGGGCTTCTGTTCGCGGTGATCGGCGCCGGCCAGGTGGTCGGCTCACTGCTCGCGTTCCGCCTCGTGACGAAGGTGCGACCGATGCGCCTTGCCTCGCTCGCCGTGATCGCGACGGCGGCGCCGTTGTGGCTCCTCGTCCCACACGTGCCGCTCGTGGTGGTCGGGATCGCGCTCGCGATCTGTGGCGCGTCGATTCCCCTGATCAACGCTCCGTACATCGGCATGCTGACGATCCGCGTGCCAGGAGCCCTGCGCGCGAAGGTGCTGCAGTCGCTCCTGACCATCAACCAGATCAGCGGGCCACTCGGATACCTCGTCGCAGGAACGCTGTTCGTGCGGTTCGGGCTGCACGGCACCTACGCCGTCGTCGCCGCGTTGGCGACCTTCGCCAGCCTCAACTTCATCCTCGCCGTCGCGCCGATCCGTGGAAATGCCCAAGAAGCGACTTGACGTCCTGCTCGTCGAGCGCGGGCTGGCCGAGTCGCGGACGCAGGCGCAGGCGTTGATCATGGCCGGCCGCGTGCCCGGACACACCAAGCCGGGTGAACAGGTGGACGAGTCGGCGGCGCTCGAGGTCGAGGCACCGCCGCCATACGTCTCGCGTGCGGGACACAAGCTCGCGAATGCCCTGGACGCGTTCTCGCTCGACGTCTCCGGGCTCGACTGCCTCGACGTGGGAGCGTCGACCGGCGGCTTCACCGACGTGCTCCTGCAGCGCGGCGCAGCCCGAGTGATCGCGCTCGACGTGGGCTACGGCCAGCTGCACTCGAAGATTCGCGACGACCCCCGCGTGACGGTCCTCGAACGCGTCAACGCCCGGTCGCTCGCGGAGCTGCCCTTCGCGCCACAGCTCGTCACGTGCGACGTCTCGTTCATCTCCGTCTCGATCGCGCTGCCGCCGGCTCTGCGCCTCGCTGAACCTGGCTGGCAGGCACTCGTGCTCGTCAAGCCGCAGTTCGAGGCTGGCCGCGCCGAAGCGCCGAAAGGGGTCGTCCGCGATCCCGCGGTGCGGCGGCGCGTCGTGCGCGCGGTGGCCGAAGCGCTGGCCGCGGCGGGGGGAGAGCCTCGCGGGGTCATAGACTCGGGTCTGCCCGGCCCGAAGGGAAACCATGAGTACGTCCTCCACCTCGTCAACCGACCCCAACCAGAGCTCGCCACCGACCTCGATCGGTGGATCGCCGAGGCAGTCGATCACTAGAGCTGCCGTGATCACGCACGGCAGGCCGGCTCTCGTCCAGGAGGCGGTCGAACGTGTTCGCGCTCTCGCGGCCCGGCTCGGCGTCGAGCTGGTCGACGACGACGGCGACGCGGACCTCGCGGTCGTCCTCGGCGGCGACGGGACGATGCTGCGGGCGCTGAAGCGGTACCTGGGCACCGACGTGCCGGTGATCGGCGTCAACTTCGGACGCGTCGGCTTCCTGACCGCGGTTGCCCCGAACGCGCTCGAGCGCGATCTCGAACGCGTCTTCGCCGGCGACTTCCGCGTCGTCGAGCTGCCAACGCTCGAGCTGTCGCTCGACGACCAGACGCATCGCGCCCTCAACGACGCCGTCCTGACGAGTGGCACGATCGGCCGGATCATCGAGCTCGGCTATGCGATCGGAAACGAGGACCTCGGTGTGCAGCGCTGTGACGGCCTGATCTGCGCCACCCCACAGGGCTCGACGGCCTACAACCTCTCGAACGGTGGGCCAGTCCTCGTCTGGGGCCTCGAGGCGATGGTGCTCACCTTCGTCGCGCCGCACACCTTGCACGTGCGTCCGCTCGTCGTTCCGCGCGGGGCCGACGTGACCGTGCGCAACCTGTCGGTCGACGTGTCGACCGAGGTGATCGTCGACGGCCACGCCGTTGGCCGGCTCGACCCGGGGGATGAGGCCGGTGTACGGCTCGGCGACCAGCGGAGCTTGCTCGCGACGCTGCCCGAAGCCACGTTCTTCAGCCGCTACGCCGCCACCTTCGGCCGGGTTTGATGCGACGGGCGCTCGTCCCCGAGGTCGTGCCCGCGAAGCTCCCTGTGCTCCGCTAGAACACAGCCGATGCTTCGGCACCTGCGGATCAGCAACCTCGTCCTCATCCACGACGCAGAGCTCGAGCTGGTGCCCGGGTTGAACGCGATCACCGGCGAGACCGGTGCCGGCAAGACGATCTTCACGAACGCGATCGGCCTGCTGCTCGGTGCCCGCGGAGATGCCGGGCTGATCGGTGCCGCAGCGGCCGAAGCGTATGTCGAGGCGGAGTTCGGCGACGTCGACGACGAGTCGCTCGGGCCGCTGGCCGAGCTCCGACCGGACGCTGAGGAGGGAGTCGTGCTCGCGCGCCGGATCTTCGCCGACGGGCGAACGCGCGCGTACGCCTGGGGCCGAAGCGCCGCCCGTGAGGATGTCGCCGCCGTCGCCGAGCGCCTGCTCGCGATGAGCGGCCAGTTCGAGCAGCGGCGCCTCGCACGGCCCGCTTACCAGCGCGGGGTCCTCGACGCGTTCGCCGGAATCGAGCTCGGGCCGGCGCAGCATGCGTGGCGCGAGCTGCAGGCCGCCCGTCGTGCCTACGAGGAGTTGACGCAGGACGCGGCCGACGCCGGGGCTCGCCTCGCCGAGCTCGAGGCGCTGGCCACGGACACGGCCGGGATCACGCCCGGGCACGAGGACGATCTGCGCGTGGAGCGCGAACGCCACCGGCACGTGACCGAGCTCGTGCAGGGAGCCGCGGGTGCGGCCGCAGCCCTCGCGCCCGACGACGGCGACGGCGCGACCGACCTCGTGGCCGCGGCCGAGCGGGCAATCGCACCGCTCGAGCGGCTTGCTCCCGAGCTCGCGGGCGTGGGCGACGCGCTCCGGCAGGCCGAGCTGCAGCTGCGCGAGGCCGCATCGGAGCTGCGCGGCTTCCTCGCCTCGGTCGAGGCCGATCCGGGTCGTCTCGAGCAGGTCGAGGCCGAGCTCGACCGCCTGGCCGAGCTGCGCCGGCGCTATCGCGCGCAGTCCCTCGCCGAGCTGCTCGAGCGGGCCACGGCTGCCAGGCAGGAGCTGGCCGCCCTCGAGGACGGTCAGGATCCCGTCGAGGCCGCGAAGGTGGCGCTCGAGGCGGCTGAGGCCGAGGTGGGTCGCAGCCACGCCGAGTTGCACGATGCCCGCGCTCGGGCGGCCGAGCCGTTCGCGGCGGCGGTCGCGACGGAGCTGGCCGGCATCGGTCTCGGCGACGGTGAGTTCCGCGTCGACCTGGACGGTCGGGAGCCGGGCCCGACGGGCGCGGACGACGTTCGCTTCTCGATCAGGCCGAACGCCGGCCTGCCGTTCGGCCCGGTCGCCGAGACGGCGTCGGGCGGCGAGCTGTCGCGCATCGCACTCGCGATCGCTGCGGTCGCAGGCGGTGAGACGATGGTCTTCGACGAGATCGACGCGGGCATCGGCGGCACGACCGCTCACGCGGTCGCCGAGACCCTGCGCCGGCTTGCCGGACGCGCTCAGGTCGTCACGATCACCCATTTGCCGCAGATCGCGAGCGTCGCCGACCGCCACTTCCGGGTCGAGAAGATCGACGGCGACCCGACGCACACGCAGATCGAACAGCTCGCCGACGACGAACGCCGCGACGAGGTCGAGCGCATGCTCGGCGGCGCCGAGTTCCTTGCGTCGCTCGATCGCTGACCTGCGCGACTGGTACGATCGAAGCCCGTGAGCTCCTGCACGGGAAACGGCGGCAAACGGTGACCAAGTACGTCTTCGTCACCGGGGGTGTCGTCTCCTCACTCGGGAAGGGCATCACGGCCGCATCGCTCGGCCGCCTGTTGAAGGCGCGCGGGTTGAAGGTTCAGGTGCAGAAGTTCGACCCGTACCTGAACGTCGACCCGGGAACGATGAGCCCGTTCCAGCACGGCGAGGTCTTCGTCACCGAGGACGGCGCCGAGACCGACCTCGACATCGGCCACTACGAGCGTTTCGTCGACGAGAACCTCTCACGCGCGGCCAACCACACGGCGGGCGGCGTCTGGGACCGCGTCTTGCGCAAGGAACGCAAGGGCGAGTACCTCGGCTCGACGGTGCAGGTGATCCCGCACATCACGAACGAGATCAAGTCGAGAATCCGCTCCGTCGCCGAGGCGACGGACACCGATGTCGTGATCACCGAGGTCGGCGGAACGGTCGGTGACATCGAGTCGCAGCCGTTCCTCGAGGCGATCCGCCAGTTCCGGCGCGAGGTCGGGCCGGAGAACGTCGTCTACCTCCATGTGACGCTCGTGCCCTACATCGACACCGCCGGGGAGCTCAAGACGAAGCCCACCCAGCACTCGGTCAACGAGTTGCGCCGCATCGGTATCCATCCGGACGTCCTCGTCTGCCGGTCCACCGAGCCGCTGGCGCGCGAGATCCGGGAGAAGATCGCGCTCTTCGCCGACGTCGACGTCGACGCGGTGATCACGAATCCCGACGTCGCCGATGTCTACCTCGTCCCGCTCGCGCTCCAGGAGCAGGGCCTCGACGAGCTGGTCTGCCGCAAGCTCGGTATCGACGCTCCGCCGGCCGAGCTCGGCGAGTGGCTCGAGCTGACGGAGCGAATCGGCGAGCGCAACGAGCTGGTCGAGATCGCGCTCGTCGGCAAGTACGTGCAGCTGCACGACGCGTACCTGTCGGTGCACGAGGCGCTCAAGCACGCCGGCATCGCGAGCGGCTGCCGCGTGCATGTGCGCTGGGTCGACGCGGAGCACATGACGCTCGACGAGGCGCGCGCCGACCTGGCGAGCGCCGACGGCGTGCTCGTTCCCGGCGGCTTCGGATCTCGGGGCTGGGAGGGGAAGATCCTCGCCTGCCGGGTCGCCCGCGAGGACGAGATCCCGTACCTCGGGATCTGTCTCGGCATGCACGTCGCCGTCTCCGAGTACGCGCGCCACGTCTGTGGCCTCGACGGCGCGAACTCGACGGAGATGGACCCGGAGACGCCGTTCCCCGTGATCGACCTGTTGCCCGAGCAGAAGGAGGTCGAGGATCTCGGCGGCACGATGCGGCTCGGCGCCCAGGCAGTCGAGCTCGGCGAGGGCACGAAGACCAGGTCGGTCTACGCTGACGAGCCGGTGATCTCCGAGCGCCATCGTCACCGCTACGAGGTGAACAACGCCTACCGCCAGCAGCTGACCGACGGCGGGCTCGTCGTCAGCGGCACCTTCCAGGAGGGCCGCCTCGTCGAGATCGTCGAGTTGCCCGAGCATCCATGGTTCGTCGCCTCGCAGTTCCATCCCGAGTTCAAGTCGCGGCCGACACGCCCGGCACCGCTCTTTCGCGAGTTCGTCGTGGCTGCGCTCGTCCGCGGCCGCGCGCGTCGCGGCTCGCCCGTCAACGCCTGAAGCGGACGCGGTCGCCCGGCCGCAGCTGGCCGGCGACGTGTAGGTCGTCGCTCGTCACGACAGCCAGCACGGGGTAGCCGCCCGTCGTCGGGTGGTCGTTCAGGAGCAGGATCGGCAAGCCGGAGGGCGGCACCTGCAGTGCACCGGTGACGACGCCCTCCGAACGCAGTTCGTCGGTCCGTACGCGACGGAGCGCCGGGCCTTCCAGTCGGATCCCGACGCGATTCGAATCCGCCGACACGCGCCACTCGGTCCCGACGAGGGCCTCGATCGCGTCAGGCGCGAACCAGTCGTCGCGCGGACCGGGGTGGACGCGCAGGACCGGCTCGACGTCGACACGCTGCCGGGCGAGCGGTTCCGGCGTCGCGCGCGGCTCCCGCCCCAGGGCGAGCACGTCGCCGGCGCGGAGCGGCGCCGGGCCGAGCCCGGTGAGCAGGTCGGTCGAGCGGCTCCCGAGCACCGGCGCGACGTCGATCCCGCCGCGCACGCAGACGTACGCCCGCGCGCCGTACACGAGCCGTCCGACCTCCAGCTCGTCGCCGGCGCCAACCTCGAACGCACGCTCGTCGCGGCCAGGGCCGCTGATCGCGACGAGCGCCGCGCATCGGAAACGGAGCCTCGGGCCGATCAGCGTCGCCTCGAGCCCCGCCGCGGCCCGGTCGTTGCCGACCAGGCGGTTGCCACGCTCGAGCGAGCGAGCATCGACGGCGCCCGAAGGCGGGACGCCGAGATGCGCCAGGCCGGGCCGGCCAAGATCCTGGACGGTCGTCAGCACGCCCGGCGAAAGAACGTCGATCGCGCTCATCCGACGACGAACCGCACCTGGTCGCCGGGAGCGAGCGCCGCCGGCCTCGCGCGCGCCGGGTCGAACGGAACGAACGCCGTCCGGCCGATCAGCTGCCACCCGCCGGGACTCTCGCGGGGGTAGATGCCGCTGTACGGGCCTGCGACCGCGACGCTGCCGGCGGGCACGCGGGTGCGGGGCTCGCTGCGGCGCGGCACCTGCAGGCTCGGGTCGGTGCCGAGCAGGTAGGCGAAGCCGGGCGCGAAGCCGAGGAAGCCGACGGTGTAGACGGCCGCGGTGTGGCGCTCGACCGTGTCGGCGATCGACAGCCCGGCGAGCTCGGCGACCGCGGCCAGATCCGGGCCGTCGTAGGTGACCGGGATCGTGATCGACGCCCGCGGAGCCTTCTCCGGCGGCGCGCTGACCGCGTGGAGCACAGCCGCCCGCAGGTCGGGCGCATCCTCGCTCCAGGTCGCGAGCACGGTGCAGTGACCGGGGACGACGTCGATCAGTTGCGGGAGCTCGGCCCTGAGGCGATCGGCAACCCTGCGCGCCGTCGCCGTGTCGGCTACCTCGATCAGGGCGGCGCGGTCGCCGGCGGGCCGAATCGTCGGCGCCCTCATACGAACGGGCCCAACTCGACGCCTGCGCTCGCGAGCTCGCGCACAATCCGCTCCGCGAGCCGCACCGCGGCGGGC
The DNA here is from genome assembly GCA_963836705.1 of uncultured Actinomycetes bacterium. Classification (GTDB taxonomy): domain Bacteria; phylum Actinomycetota; class Thermoleophilia; order Gaiellales; family Gaiellaceae; genus PALSA-600. The sequence goes on from CAWIKU010000002.1 coordinate 245,066, forward strand.
GAATCGCCGTGCACACAGAGCGAGCGCACGTCGCCCGCACTCGCCAGCGCCACCGCCTGGCGCGCCGCGGCCGCCTCGTCGAGCAGGTCCCCGGGTTGGCCACGCGGGACGAGCGAGCCGTCCGCCCGGTATCCGCGGTCGGCGAAGCCCTCCGGCACGTCCGCAAGTCCTGCAGCTGTGGCTGCTGCGAGCAGGGCCGACCCGGGGAAGCAGAGCACGCCCCGGAGGCCGCCCGCGTCGGTCGCGGCGCTGACGAGTGCCTGCGCGCACTCATCGTCCAGCGTCGCCCGGTGATAGAGCGCTCCGTGCGGCTTCAGGTACACGACGTCGGTGCCCTCCGCCCGCGCGCAGCTCCGCAGTGCCTCGATCTGCTCGGCGGTCTCCTCCTCGATCTGGCGCGCTGAGACGGCGAGCGGCCGCCGGCCGAACCCCTCACGATCGCGGTACGCGACATGGGCGCCGATCGCCACACCGTGAGTCGCCGCGCCACCACAGGCCTCCTGCATCGTCGCCCTGTCGCCGGCATGGAAGCCGCACGCCACGTTCGCGCTCGTGACGATCGCCAGCAGCGCAGCATCGCTCGAGCCGCCTTCGCCGAGATCGGCGTTGAGGTCGATGCGGGAGCTCACCGTCGCATTGTCGCGCCCGCATAGGATCGTCGCCTGTGTCGCCCGATGTGCTGGACCTCTTCGTCGAGCTCGCCGTGCTCCCGAGCCCTCCGGGCGACGAGCGCGCAGTCGCCGACCACGTGCTCCGCTACCTGGCCGACTGCGGGATCGCGGCGGACGAAGACGGAACGGGTACCGAGACGGGCTCGACGATGGGCAATCTCTATGCGCGGCTCGAACCGACGGTCGCCGGCGAGCCCATCTTCCTCTGCGCCCATCTCGACACGGTGCCGCCGACCGCTCCGATCGAGCCGATCGTCGAGGACGGCGTTGTCCGTAACGGTGCCGGAACGATCCTCGGCGCCGACAACAAGGCCGCCGTCGCAGTCATGCTCGACGCGGTCCGGCGCGTGCTGGCCGAAAACCGTCGTCACGCCGGCATCGAGCTGCTCTTCACCGCGAAGGAGGAGGTAGGTCTGGTCGGCGCGGCCGCGTTCGATCACACCCGCCTCTCGGCCAAGGTCGGCTACGTCTACGACCAAGCGGCGCCCGTCGGGACGATCATCCTCGGGGCGCCGTTCTCGCAGTCGCTGGACGTGACGTTCCACGGTCGCGCCGCACATTCGGGGATGCATCCCGAAGACGGCCGCTCCGCTATCGCCGCCGCCGCTCGCGCGATCGCCGAGCTGCGCCTCGGCCGCGTCGACGAGCTGTCGACGGCGAACGTCGGGAAGATCACGGGCGGGACCGCCGCCAACATCGTCCCCGAGTGGTGCGCGTTCGTCGCCGAGGCCCGCTCGCACGACGAGCGTCGGCTCGGCGAGCTCGTCCAGGAGATGCAGGATGCAATCACGTTCGCCGCGGGTGTCGGCGAATGCGACGTCGAGACACGGACGCGCAGGAGCTACTCCGGCTACCGCTTCGGACGCGCCGACCGCCCGGTGGTGCTCGCCGCCGCTGCGCTCGAACGCTGCGGCCATCCCGTCGTGTACGAGTTGTCGGGAGGCGCGGCCGACGCGAACGTCTTCAACGATCGAGGCTTCGAGTGCGTCAACCTGGCGAACGGGATGACGAACATCCACACCCCCGACGAGCACATCGCAGTCGACGACCTGGAGGCGATGGTCGACGTCACTCTCGCGCTGCTCGACTCGGCCGCCGGCGCGAGCGCCGGGCTGTAGGCTTCCGCCCGCATGCGGATCGGCGTCGCCAAGGAGATCAAGCCCGACGAGTACCGCGTCGCGTTGACCCCTGCAGGAGCCCTCGAGCTGATCAACCACGGTCACGACGTGGCGATCGAGGTGGGCGCCGGGACGGGCAGCTCGTTCGCCGACTCCGACTACGAGCGGGTCGGTGCCCGGATGGTCTCGGTGGACGAGGTGTGGCACGGCTCGGATCTCGTGCTCAAGGTCAAGGAGCCGATCGCGTCCGAATACCATCGGCTGCGCGAGGGCCTGATTCTCTTCACGTACCTGCACATCGCCGCGGACGAGCCGCTGACGCAGGCTCTCCTCGAATCGGGCATCACGGGCGTCGCGTACGAGACGGTCGAGGTGGGACGGGCGCTTCCGCTGCTCGCGCCGATGTCCGAGGTGGCCGGCAGGCTCGCCTCGCAAGCTGGCGCGTACTTCCTCGAAAAGCCGGTTGGCGGGCGGGGACTGCTGCTCGGTGCTGTTCCCGGCGTCTCGCCCGGACGCGTCGTGATCGTCGGTGGTGGCGTCGTCGGGTACAACGCCGCGGTGATCGCGCTCGGGCTCGGCGCCCAGGTGACGATCCTCGAGCGCTCGATCGACCGCATGCGTCATCTCGAGGAGATCCTCTCGGGCCGTGTCGCGTTGCTGATGAGCTCGAGCCTGCAGGTGGCCGCCTCGGTGGCCGAAGCCGACCTCGTGATCGGTGCGGTGCTGATCCCCGGCGCCGTGGCTCCGAAGCTGGTCACGCGCGAGATGATTTCGAGCATGAAGCCGGGCGCGGTCGTCGTCGACGTCGCGATCGACCAGGGCGGTTGCTTCGAAACCTCGCACGCGACGACGCACGCCGAACCGGTGTACGTCGTCGACGGCGTCACGCACTACTGCGTCGCCAACATGCCGGGCGCCGTGCCGATCACCTCCACGAAGGCGCTGACGAACGCGACGCTTCCGTACGTGGAGGCAATTGCGAACAACGGACTACGTGCTGCCGTGGCAGCCGACCCGGCACTTGCCAAGGGCGTCAACGTGATCGACGGCAAGCTGACCTACGAGGCGGTCGCCGAGGCGCATGGCCTCGACTACACGCCGCTCGCCGACGTCGTGCCGCTCTCCGCGGTCTGAGAGTCGAGCGGTCTGAGAGTCGCGCGGTTCTAAGAGTCGAGCGGTCTAGGAAGTCGAGGTCTCGGCTTCGGCCGGCTGCTTCTTCCGGCGGCCCGGTTTTGGGCTGAGGCGAACGACCAGCCAGGTGACGCCGGCCGCGAGCGCGATCACGCCCGCGATGAATGCGATCAGCCCGATGATCCCGAGAATGTTCTCCACGGAACGTAGGATAGCTGCGTGCCTCGCGCGTGCGTCATTGTGCTTGACGCCGTCGGAGCGGGAGCGTTGCCGGACGCAGCAGAGTTCGGAGACGAGGGGTCGAACACCCTCGCCAACGTCGCCCGCGCCGTCGGCGGTCTCGACCTGCCGACCCTCGAGGCGCTCGGCTTCGGGAACATCGAGCCGCTGGAGGGCTGTGCGCCTCAACCGGGTGCGCCGGCCGTAGCCGGCCGGCTCTTCGAGCGCTCGCGCGGCAAGGACACGACCACTGGGCACTGGGAGCTGATGGGCGTCGTCACGCCGCAGGCCATGCCGACCTACTCGTACGGCTTCCCGGACGAGGTGATCGACCCGTTCATGAACCGCACCGGCCGCGGTGTGCTCGGCAACAAGCCGGCGAGCGGCACCGAGATCATCCAGGAGCTCGGCGAGGAGCACCAGCGGACGGGCAAGTGGATCGTCTACACGAGTGCCGATTCGGTCTTCCAGATCGCCGCGCACGAGGAGACGGTTCCGCTGGAGGAGCTCTACGACGCCTGCCGGGTCGCGCGCGAGATCCTCACCGGCAAGCACGCCGTCGGCCGGGTGATCGCGCGCCCGTTCAACGGCACGCCCGGCTCGTACGAACGGACGACGAACCGCCACGACTTCTCGCTCTCGCCGCGGCGGCCGAACTACCTGTCGATCGTCCGCGATGCGGGCTACAAGGTCTACGGCGTCGGCAAGATCGGCGACATCTTCGCCCACCAGGACGTCGACGAGGAGTTCCCGACGCGTTCGAACGTCGAAGGGATCCAGAAGACCGAAGAGCTGCTGCGAACGATCGACGACGGTTTCGTCTTCACGAATCTCGTCGAGACCGACTCGCTCTGGGGGCATCGCAACGACCCGGACAACTTCCATCGCTGCCTGCAGGACTTCGACCGCCGGCTGCCGGACCTCCTCGACGCACTCCGCCCAGGCGATCTGCTCGTCCTCACCTCCGACCACGGCTGCGACCCGACCACGCCGTCGACCGATCACACGCGCGAGTATGCGCTGCTGCTGGCCTACGTCGAGGGCCGCAACGCCGCAGGGCGGATGCACGAGGACGGCGAGTTCGCCGATGTAGGCGCGACGGTCAACGCGTGGCTCGGCGGGACGACCGCACCGCGCGGCGTCCCCGGGCGCGCGATCCTCGAACCATGAGGCCTCTGAACGACCCGGCACTCGTCCGCGAGCAATACGCCGGCGAGGACGATCTCCGTGCGCGCAAGGCGATCTACTCCAATGCCGAAGGCCCCGACGCGCGCGAGCTCGCGCTCCAGGCGGTCGCCGAGGTCGCCCCGGCCACCGTGCTCGAGGTGGGCGGGGGCGAGGGAGAGCTCGCCGAGCGGATCGTGCAGGAGGTCGGCGTCGAGCTCGTGCTCGTCGACCAGTCCGAACGAATGGTCGAGCTTTCACGGGAACGAGGTCTCGACGCGCGGGTCGCCGACGTGCAGTCGCTGCCGTTCGCCGACGAGAGCTTCGACTGCACCGTCGCCGCCTGGATGCTCTACCACGCAGCAGACGTCGCCCTCGCCATCTCGGAGCTCGCCCGCGTCATGCGACCCGGCGGCCGGCTCGTCGCCGTCACGAACGGCGCCGGGCACCTCGCGGAGCTCCGGGAGCTCGCCGGCGAGGGAGGCTGGTGGACCGGTCTGCCGTTCTCGCGCGAGAACGGGGCGGAACAGCTCGCACGATCGTTCTCGCACGTGGAGGCGCGGCATGCCGACGGCTGGGTGTCGATCCCCGACGACGACGCCATCTGGGCGTACCTGCGCTCGATGATGTCACTGGTCTCGCCGCCGGCCGAGCTGCCGCCGCACGAGTTGCCGTACCGCGTGCAACGCAAGCCCACGGTGTTCGTCGCGACGAAGTGATCCGCCCAGCCGAGCTGATTCAGCGGAAGCGGGACGGGTACGAGCTCGGCGCCGCCGAGCTGGCCGAGCTGATGCTCGGCTATGCGCACGGCGACGTTCCGGACTATCAGATGGCTGCGTTCTGCATGGCGGTCTATTTCCGCGGACTCTCCGAGGTCGAGACGTACGCGCTGACGGACGCGATGATCAAGAGCGGCGAGACGATCGATCTCGGCCGCGCGCTCGGCCGGAAGGTCGTCGACAAGCACTCGACGGGTGGAGTCGGCGACAAGACGTCGCTGGCGGTCGGCCCGATCGTCGCGGCGTGCGGCGTCCCGCTCGGGAAGATGAGCGGTCGCGGGCTCGGCCACACGGGTGGGACGCTCGACAAGCTCGAGTCGGTCCCGGGGTTCCGAACCGAGCTGACCCTCGACGAGTTTGTCGCCCAGGTGCGCGACGTCGGGATGGCGATCGTCGGGCAGACGGCGGATTTCGTGCCGGCCGACAAGCTGCTGTACGGGCTCCGCGACGTGACGGCGACGGTCGATCAGACCTCGCTGATCGCCGCGTCGATCATGTCGAAGAAGCTCGCCGCCGGTGCCCAGGCGATCGTGCTCGACGTCAAGGTCGGCGACGGCGCGTTCATGAAGACGATCGCCGACGCGCGGGGCCTTGCCGAGACGATGATCGCGATCGGCCGCCAGGCCGGGCGAGAGGTGACGTGCCTGCTGACCGACATGGACCAGCCGCTCGGAGCCGCGGTCGGCAACGCCCTCGAAGTTCGAGAGGCACGCGACACGGTGCGCGGCCACGGGCCACCGGACTTCACGGAGCTGGTGCTCGACACCTGCGCGCGCCTGCTCGCCTACTCGGACCTCGGCATCGACGAGGCCGAAGGACGCCGGCGCGCCGAAACCGCCGTTGGCGACGGCTCCGCCGATGCGACCTGGGTTCGCTGGCTCGAGGCCCAGGGCGGCACCGCAGACGAGAGCGCGCTCCCGGTCGCCCCGGTCCGGCTGCAGGTCGCAGCGCCCGCCGACGGCTACGTCGCGTCGCTCAGCGCGGTCGGCATCGGGAACGCTGCCGTCCACCTCGGTGCGGGCCGGCGCACCAAGGAGGACCAGATCGACCACGCCGTCGGCGTCGTCGTGCACGCGAAGCGCGGCGCACACGTCGAGGTCGGCCAGCCGCTGGCCGAGGTGCACGCGCGAAGCGAGGCAGACGCCGCGGTCGCCGTGGCGGAGGTGCTCGCCGCCTACCGGTTCGGCCCCGTTCCGCCTGTCGAGCGCCCTTTGCTCCTCGGCGTCGTTCGGTAGGCCGAGCGCTCGCGATGCCCGAGCTTCCCGAAGTCGAGACCGTTCGAGCCACGCTCGCGCCCTTGCTCGAGGGTCGCCGACTCGAACGGGTCGAGATCACCGACCCGAGGCTGACTCGCCCACACGATCGCCTCGAGGTCGCGCGCGAGCTCGTCGGGGAGCGCGTCTCGGCGGTCGATCGCCGCGGGAAGTACCTGATCGTTCGGTTCGAGTCGGGCCGGGCGCTCCTCATCCACCTCCGGATGACCGGGTCGGTCCTCACCGGGGCAGCCGCCACGGCCGAGGACGACAGGCACCGGCGTGCTGTGATGGTTCTCGACGACGGCTCGCAGGTCGCGTATCGCGACGTGCGGCGGTTCGGAACCTGGCTGCTGCTCGAACCGCCCGAGGTGCTGCCGTACATCGACAGCCGGGTCGGTGCCGAGCCGCTCGACCCGTCGTATCGCGCCCGCGACCTCGCGGCCAGGCTCGCCGGGCGGCGCGTGGCCGTGAAAGCCGCGCTGCTCGATCAACGCACCGTTGCCGGAATCGGCAACATCTATGCCGACGAAGCACTCTGGCGGTCGCGGATCCATCCGCTGACCCCCGCGGCCGCTCTCGACGTCGACGAGGTCAAGGCGCTGCACCGCGCGGTGCGGACAGCGCTCAGGGCCGGGGTCGCCCGGCAGGGCTCGACGCTTCGCGACTACCGCCTTCCCGACGGTGGCAGCGGCAGCATGCAGCACGAGTTCAAGGTCTACGGCCGCGGCGGCGAGCCGTGCGAGCGCTGCGCGACCCCGATCGACAAGATCCGCGTCGCTGGACGCGGCACCTGGTACTGCCCGAGCTGCCAGCGCCGCCGGGCCTGAACCTAGACTGGAAGGGAATGGGGCGGACGCAGAAGAGCGAGGCGATCGTGCTGCGGTCGATCCGCTTCTCCGAGGCCGACCGGATCCTCCACCTCTACACGGCTCACCGCGGACGCATCGGCGCGATCGCGAAGGGCGTGCGGAAGACGAAGTCGAGGTTCGGCGGTCGTCTCGAGCCGCTGTCGCACGTCGAGCTGATGCTGCACGAAGGCAGTGGAGAATTGCAGACGATCACGGGGGTCGAGTTGCTCCGCTCGCACCACGAAACGCGAGAGGACGGGTACCGCCTGAACGTCGGGCTGATCGGCGCCGAGGCAATGCTGCGTCTCTTCGGCGAGCCCGAGGCGAACGAGCGCGCCTTCACGGCGCTGGCCCGCTTCCTCGACCTGCTCGATACGGCGCCGCCCGTTGCGGGTGCCCGGCCCGCGCTCGACCCGCTCGTGCTCGCGTTCCAGCTGAAGCTCCTGTGGCTCGCCGGCTACCTGCCGCACCTGACGAGCTGCGTCGAGTGCGGCTCGCCGACGATCCTCGTCGGCTTCTCCGCTCGTGCGGGCGGTGCGGTGTGCGCCGACCACGCGCGCGAGGCGCTGCGGCTGTCGCCCGACGGGCTCGGCGCGATCGAGCGGATGCTCTCGACACCCCTTGCCGACTCGGTCGCAGCGGCCGTCTCCGACCGTGCCCTCCGGGACGCACTGGCCGTGATCACGACGTCGTACGAGGAGCACGGCGGCTTCCGGCTGCGGACGGTGTCGGCCTGAAGCGCGCGCTCGGCAACGGACTGGAGCTCGACGATGCGAAACAGCGGATCGACCGCCACGAGGTCCATCGGTTCCTGAGCGAGGTGGCGTACTGGGCGCTCGGTCGCTCGCGCGAGACCCAGGACCGCCTGATCGACGAGGCGGAGCGCGTCGTGGGGTTGTACGACGGCGATCGGCAGATCGGCTTCTGCCGTGCCGCGACGGACGGCAACTCGTTCGTCTATCTCGCTGACGTGTACGTGCTCGAGTCGTACCGGGGTCGTGGCTTGGGCGAGGAGCTCGTGCGCGAGATGGTCGACAACGGCCCGTACTCGGAGCTCCGCTGGTTGCTGCATACCTCGGACATGCACCCGCTCTACCGCAAGCTCGGCTTCTCCGAGCCCGACTACAAGGTGCTCGAAAGGCCCTCGACCAGGAAGCCAAGCGAAAGCGCGTAGCGCCAGGTCAGGCCGCGGTGCGTGCCGGGGAAGAGCTCGAAATGAACGCGCTCGGGCTCGATGCCCGACGCGAGCACCTCTCGGTGGAAGGCGGCCGCGCAGAGCTCGAGGTGGTACTCGTCGTCGCGTCCGGCGTCGATCCAGACCGCTCGCAGGTCCCGCAGCGTCTCTCGATGGGTCTCTTCGCGCGCAAGCACCACCGGGTCGAGCCGCAGCCAGCGCGACCACACCTTCGGGTCGCGCTCGCCGGTCTCGAGATCGAACGGGAGCTCGATCGAGCCGTCGTCGCGCGCCGAGTACGCCGCGCACATGGCGTACGTGTTCACGAGCAGCTCGTCGTACGGCGCCGAGAGCACCGGCCGGCCCGAGAGGAAGTCCGCCCAGAAGACGTCGAACGAGCCGTCGTAGTGGTCGCGGAGCGCCCGGGCCGCAGGCGCGAAGTCGCGGGCGTAACAGACCTCGAAGAGCGCGTCGCCCGCGTGGGTCGCGAGACCGCCGAACAGATCAGGGCGGAGGAGCGGGGTGATCATGGAGCCGTAGCCGCCGGACGACTTTCCCTGGATGCCACGGTGCTCCCGGGCTGCGAGCGTCGGGAAGTGGGCGTCGACGTAGGGGACGATCTCGTCGCAGAGGTACGTGTGGTAGTTGCCGATCGCGGGAGAGTCGAGGTACTGCGACCCGCCGAGCTTCGTGAACGCGTCGACGAGCACGACGACCGCCTCGGGCATAAGCGCGTCGATCAGGTCGGGATACGAGCGCGTCCAGGGCTCGAAGTTGAACCACGCGTCGGCCATGCCGGCCATCCCCTGGATCACGTACACGCACGGGTAGCGACGGGACGCATCCTCGGGAACCCAGACGTGCAGCGGGCGCTCATGTGGATCCCCGAGCGGGTTGCCGCGGAGCGCCTCGGACACGAAAGACACCGCGTGCCAGCGGTCCGTACGATGAGCGGCCATGGCGAAACGAACGTACCAGGAGATCATCCTGGCGCTCGAGCAGTACTGGGCCGCCTACGGCTGCGTCCTGCTGACGCCGTACCACACGGAGGTCGCCGCCGGGACGATGAATCCCGCGACGTTCCTACGCAGCCTCGGACCGACGCCCTGGAAGACGGCCTACCTCGAGCCGGTGATCCGCCCGCTCGACGGCCGCTACGGCGAGAACCCGATGCGGTTCCAGCACTACTTCCAGTATCAGGTGATCCTGAAGCCGCAACCCGCCGACGTGCTCGAGCTCTACCTCGAGTCGCTCCGCGCAATCGGGCTCGACACGAGCCGCCACGACATCCGGTTCGTCGAGGACGACTGGGAACAGCCGACCGTCGGCGCCTGGGGGCTCGGCTGGGAGGTCTGGTGCGACGGGATGGAGATCACCCAGTTCACGTACTTCCAGCAGCTCGGCGGCCTCGAGCTCGATCTGATCCCGGCCGAGATCACGTACGGGCTCGACCGCATCGCGATGGTCGTGCAGGAGAAGCCGACCGTCTTCGCGCTCGAGTGGGCCGACGGCATCACCTGGGAGGACGTCTACCGCGAGAACGAACGCGAGTGGTCGCACTACAACTTCGAGGAAGCGGACGTCGAGCTACATGCGCGCCACTTCGATGACTACGAAGCGGAGTGCAAGCGCCTGATCGAGCGCGGCCTGCCGTTGCCCGCCTACGACTTCGTCCTCAAGTGCTCGCATGCCTTCAACCTGCTCGACGCGCGCGGCGCGATCTCTGTCACCGAGCGGGCCGCGTACATCGGCCGCGTCCGTAACCTCGTGCGTGCGGTCGCGCAGCTCTATCTCGAGCAGCAGCAGGAGGCTCATGCGCCGGCTGTTGTTTGAGATCGGCGTCGAGGAGCTTCCGGCAGCAGCCTGCATCGAAGCGGCGCTGCAGCTGCCGTCGTTGTCGCTCGAGCACCTGGGCGTGAAGCCGACGGAGCTCTTCATCGGGCCACGGAGGCTCGCCTTTCCGGCGCAGGTCCCAGACCAGACCGAGGACGAATGGGTCAAAGGCCCACCCGAGAACCTGCGCGACCGCGCGGCCGCGGGATTTGCGAAGCGCTACGGGGTTTCGGTCGACGAGCTGGCGGTCCGCGACGGCTTCCTCGGCCTCGAGGTGCCCGGCCGTCCGATCGAGGACGTGCTTCCCGAGCGCCTGGCGGCGATCGTGACCGGGTTGCAGTTCACGAAGTCGATGACGTGGGGTGCCGGGTTCCGCTTCGCGCGGCCGGTGCGCTGGCTCTGCGCGAAGCTCGACGGTGCGACCGTCGAGGTCCCGCTCGACGGGGTGCCGAGCGGCGGCCACTCCTACGGCCACCGTTCGACGCATCCGGGGCCGGTGGAGATCGACTCGGCGGAGAGCTACCTCGACGCCCTGCGCGCCGCCGGCGTCGAGCCGGACCGCGCCGTTCGCTACGAACGGATCGTCGCCGGGCTCGACGCACTCGGGTCGTGGAGCGACCCGCTGGGCAAGCTCGACGAGGTCGTGTACCTCGTCGAGAAGGCCGATGTGCTCGCCGGCTCCTTCGACGAGCGGTTCCTGCGGCTCCCCGAACGGGTGGTCGTGGCGACGATGCAGTCACACCAGCGGTACTTCCCGCTCGGCGGCAACCGGTTCGCGTTCGTCGCCAACGGCGGCGACCACGACGTCGTGCGTGCCGGCAACGAGTTCGTGCTCGCGGGACGCCTCGAGGACGCCGAGTTCACCTTTGCGCGCGATGTCGCGCTCGGGATCGACGGCCTCGCCGAGCGAACGAAGACGATCACGTTCTTCACCGGCGGCGGCACGTTCGCCGACAAGGCGGAGCGCCTCGCGACGCTCGTCGTCTCCCTCGGCGGTGGGGAAGCGGCGGTCCAGGCGGCCAGGCTCGCGAAGGCCGACCAGGCGGCCGAGCTCGTGCGCGAGTTCAGCGAGCTGGAAGGTCACATCGGGGCGACGTACGCCGCCCTCGCCGGCTACGCGCCGGAAGTCGTGCAGGCGATCGACGAGCAGTACCTGCCGGACAGCGCCGGCGGTCCGTTGCCGCGGTCGGCGGCAGGAGCAGCGCTCGCGGCCGCCGACAAGCTCGACACGTTGCGCGTCGCGTTTGGCCTCGGCAAGCGGCCCACCGGGTCACGCGACCCGTTCGGTCTGCGGCGTGCAGCGATCGGGCTCTGCCGGCTCGCGACCGAAGGCGGCGTCCACGTCGAGCGTTCGCTGCTGCCCGACGACGTGCGGGACTTCGTCGAGGAGCGGTTCGAGGGCCTGCTCGACCTGCCGGTCGAATACGTCCGTGCCGCACGGGCGTCGGCCACCGCCGAACTCGGCGGCGTCGCCCGGCTCGCCGAGCAGCTGCACGCGGCCAGGGACAGCGAAGCGTTCGGTGCGGTCTACGAGGCGTATGACCGCGCACAACGCCTCGCCGGCAAGCGCGACGACGCGGCCGCCGCAGTCGATCCAGCGCTCTTCGAGCACGACACCGAGCAGCAGCTCGCAGCGGCGGTCGACCGACTCGAGCTCGATCCCAACGACGTGCCTGCCGCGCTCTTGCAAGCGGCGGCCGTGGCGCCGGTGGTCGCCCGGTTCTTCGACGACGTGATGGTCGTCGCCGACGACGACGCCGTGCGCGGCAACCGGCTGCGCCTCCTGCTCGACGTGCGCGACCGCCTGGGCCGGCTCGGCGACCTCTCCCAGATTCCGCGTTAGTCCTCGGGCTCGCCGTCGTCGTAGTCGAGCGCTTCGATGCGCCCGATCAGGCCGAGCCCGCGCCACGAGATCTTGTTCGAGCGCGGGTAGTACGCCATGTCGTTCGGCTTTCTCGTCCCGTAGATCAGCATCGTGATCCCGTCGGCGCCTGCCAGGAACGAGTGCGCAACCCGGGTCGCCGGCGGTCGCACGATCACATGGCCGGGGCGCACCGGAAGGTCCTCGCGGACGACGCCGTTGCTCGCTGCGCGCGGTGACGGCCAGAGCTCGAGCAGCCCTTCACCCTCGAGGATCACGAAGACCTCTTCCTCCTCGGAGTGGCAGTGGGGCGGCGAGCCGCGGCCACCGGCATCGAGCCGCTCCCAGTGGAGCCCCGCCTGCACCGAGCGCTGCTCGGTCGCGAGCGGGGCGGTGACGGCGCGCTTCCAGCGCTCGTGCTCGACCTCGTCGACGTTGACGATGTTCGGCGGCCGCTCGGCAGGCTCTCCGTAGGCGAGCGGCGGAGCCTGCGCCTCCAGGTCCCAGGGATCGTCGACGCGGCCGGGCACCCACGGGTAGCCGAGGCGGATCGCACCGGACCGAGGCAGCCAGCCGAGCTCGGTCGGGTGGTTGGTCCCGTAGACGAGGTAGTCGAGCCCGTCGGGGCCGGCGATGAACGTGTGCTCGTGCTCGTCGGCGCGATGGATGATGCAGTCACCGGGACGCACCTCGTGCACCTCGTCGTCCTGCCACGCGAGCCCGGAGCCGCCGAGCACGAAGTAGAGCTCCTCGGACGCGCCATGCGAGTGTGGCGGCGTCGGCAACTTTCCTGGAGCAACGCGCACCCGGTTGACGCCGACGCCGCGCGCTCCGGCGGCCCGGCCTAGCCGCTGCCAGGTCGCGTCCATCTCGCCTTTCGCGGCGTGGTGCCGGTCGACATCGTCCCAGTGCACGATGGGGCTCACGCACGGAAGGTTATGCACGACGCCGAGTAGGCTGCGCCGATGTCCGCGGTCGAGCTGCACATGATCTCCGACTCCACCGGCGAGACTGCGCAGCGTCTCGTTCAGGCACTCGAGGCGCAGTTTCCCGACCAGGAGTTTCTCGAGATCAGGCATCCACGCGTCGAGAATGTGTCTGATCTCCGGCTGGCCGTCGATCGCATGAAGGGGCGGCCCGCGGTCGTCGTCTACACGCTCGTCGAGCCTGAGCTTCGCGACTCGATGCGCACGCTCTGCCGCAGCGCGAAGCTGCACTACTGCGACCTGCTCGGACACCCGATCGACGCCATCGCGCGCGTGTCGGGGCAGGCCGCTCGGATGAAGCCTCGCGCGCGGCCGCCGCTCAACGAGGCGTACTTTCGGCGTATGTCCGCGATCGAGTTCGCGGTCAAGTTCGACGACGGTGTCGGCTCGGGCCTCGCGGAGGCGGACATCGTCCTGGTCGGCGTCTCGCGCACCTCCAAGACCCCGCTGTCGATCTACCTCGGCTACCTCGGCTACAAGACCGCGAACGTGCCGCTCGTCAAAGGGATCGAGCCACCTGCGGAGTTGTTCCAGATCGACCAGTCCAGGGTGGTCGGGCTGACGATCGACGCGACGCGGCTCTCCGAGATCCGCGGCGAACGGATCCGCTGGATGGGCGGCGACCGCAAGTACGCCGACCTCGTCGAGATCTACGAGGAGCTCGAATACGCTGCCCAGGTGCACCGTCGGCTCGGATGTCCGGTGCTCGAGGTGAGCGAGCTCTCGATCGAGGAGATCTCGCACCGCATCATCCAGCTCGTCGAGCGTCGCAAGGCCGAGGCGGGTTGAAGCCGAAGCCGCCGGTCCCGTTGTGGCGCTGGGCGACCTGGTACACCGCCCTCGGCGCGGCCCTCGTCCTGTTCTACGGGCTCTTCACCCCGTTCTGGTTCGGCCTGCGCGCGCTGGCATGGCTGGCGGAGTTCCGCTCACGACGGCAGCGCAGCGGCGGCTAGATTCCCCGGCCATGGCGAATCGTTACGTCTACGACTTCGACGAGCCGGTCAGCGGCGGCCGCGACCTGCTGGGCGGCAAGGGGATCGGGTTGGCGGAGATGACCCTGATGGGGGTGCCCGTCCCTGCCGGCTTCACGATCACGACCGACGCCTGCCGGGCGGCGATGGCTGCGGGAGGCGCGCTGCCGGAGGGCTTGGAGCAGGAGATCGACGAGCACGTTCGGCGGCTCGAGGAGCGCGCCGCCAAGCGCTTCGGGTCGAGTGACGATCCGCTGCTCGTCTCGGTGCGCTCGGGAGCAGCGGTCTCGATGCCGGGGATGATGGACACGATCCTCAACCTGGGTCTCAACGACGCCGCCGCCGAAGGGCTTGGGACGCGAACCGGGAACGCGCGCTTCGCGTTCGATTCGTACCGGCGGCTGATCCAGATGTTCGGCGAGGTGGTGGAGGGCATCGACGCACACAGCTTCGAGTCTGCGCTCGCCGACCTGAAGCGACAGCGAGGCATTCAGCAGGACACGGAGCTCGACGCGGACGATCTGCGCCGACTCGTCGCGACGTACCGCGAGATCTACCGCGACGCCTCGGGGAGCGAGTTTCCGTCTGATGCGCGCGAGCAGCTGTTGCGCGCGGTCCGAGCCGTGTTCGCGTCGTGGGACAACCCGCGCGCACAGGTGTACCGGCGCGCACACGACATTCCCGACGACATCGGTACGGCCGTCAACGTCGTGCAGATGGTCTTCGGCAACAAGGGCGACCGGTCGGGAACCGGTGTCGCCTTCACGCGTGACCCGTCGACCGGCGAGGCCGGTCTGTACGGCGAGTTTCTCGCCAACGCACAGGGCGAGGACGTCGTCGCCGGGATCCGGACGCCACAGCCGATCGAGGCGATGCGCTCGTCACTCCCGCAGGCGTTCGATCAGCTGCTCGAAACGATGCGGCGGCTCGAGGAGCACTACCGGGACATGCAGGACATCGAGTTCACGGTCGAGGACGAGCAGCTCTTCCTGCTGCAGACCCGCTCGGCCAAGCGCACTGCCGCCGCCGCGTTACGGGCCGCGGTGGCGATGGCGGGCGAGGGCTTGATCTCCCGCGAGGAGGCGATCGTGCGGATCGATCCGGCCCAGCTCGATCAGCTCCTGCATCCCATGATCGACCCGCGCGCCTCACTCGACGTCGCGGCAAAGGGCCTGAACGCGTCGCCTGGCGCGGCGAGCGGCGCGATCGTCTTCGACGCCGATACCGCGGTCGAGCGCGCCAAGACCGGCCCGGTGATCCTCGTCAGCTGGGAGACGACGCCTGACGACATCCACGGGATGATCGCGTCGCAGGGCATCCTCACCGTCCACGGCGGCATGACCTCGCACGCCGCGGTGGTCGCGCGGGGGATGGGGAAGCCGTGCGTCGCTGGCTGCGAGGAGCTGACGCTCGGCGACGGCTTCGCGGCGATCGGCGACCGCCGGCTGGTCGAGGGCGACGTGATCACGATCGACGGTGGCACGGGCCGCGTCTTCATCGGCGAGGTGCCGTTGGTCCCGCCGCAGATCAACGAGAACTTCGAGACGATCCTCGGCTGGGCGGATCTGGAGCGGCGGCTGAAGGTGCGTGCGAACGCCGACAACCCCGAGGATGCGGCGCGCGCCAGGGAGTTCGGGGCCGAGGGCATCGGGCTCTGTCGCACCGAGCACATGTTCTTCGGCGATCGCCTGCCGGTCGTGCAGCGGATGATCCTTGCCGACAGCGAATCCGGCCGCCGTGCAGCGCTCGACCAGCTGCTGCCGTTCCAGCAGAGCGACTTCGAGGGGATCTTCGAGGCGATGGTGGGTCTGCCGGTGACGATTCGTATGCTCGACCCGCCGCTGCACGAGTTTCTCCCTGACGAGGACGACGCGGTCGACGAGAAGATGCGTGCGCGCATCCGGGCGTTGAGGGAGTCGAACCCGATGCTCGGGACGCGCGGCTGTCGGCTCGGGCTGATGTTCCCCGAGATCTACGAGATGCAGATCCGCGCGATCGCGCGCGCGACGAAAGCGGTGCTGGAGCGCACGGGCACGGCTCCGATCGTCGAGGTGATGCATCCGCTGGTCGGCTTCCGCGAGGAGCTGGCGCGGCTCCGCGACCTGACCGAGGCTGTCTGGGAGGAGGAAGCGCCGGGGCTCGAGCATCTCGTGGGCACGATGATCGAGGTGCCACGCGCGGCGCTGCGCGCCGATCAGATCGCCGAGGTCGCGGACTTTTTCTCGTTCGGGACGAACGACCTGACGCAGACGACGCTTGCGTTCTCGCGCGACGACGCCGAGGGGAAGTTCCTGACGCGGTACCTGGACGACGGCGTGCTCGAGCGGAACCCGTTCGAGGTGATCGACGTCGAGGGAGTCGGCGACTTGATGCGTATCGCGGTCGAGCGCGGGCGGGCAACGAAGCCGGAGCTGAAGCTCGGCATCTGCGGTGAGCATGGCGGCGAGCCGACGTCGATCGCGTTCTGCCACGCGCTGGGCCTGGACTACGTCTCCTGCTCGCCGTTCCGGGTCCCGCTGGCGCGCCTCGCCGCAGCCCAGGCCGCGCTGGCCGAGTCCGGCTCGGGCGCGTACGTCTCGGCCGGCGGCTGAGGGTGGGGGCTACGTGTAGCCGCGGACCTTCGCGTACGCGATGATCACGCTGGCGAGGACGACCGCACCGGTGGCCAGGACGCTGTAGATCGGCGAGCGGCGGCTCTGCAGGAGCAGCCACATCAGGATCACTCCTCCGATCAGCCCGCCGATGTGGCCCCCGACCGAGATGTTCGAGATCGCGAAGGTGAAGATCAGATTCAGCACGATCAGCGCGGCGATCTGCCCGCCCGTCGCGATGTTGCCGCGCCGCTCGAGCACGAAGAGTGCGCCGAGGATCCCGAAGATCGCGCCCGAGGCGCCGACGGTGACCGAGTTCGGGCTGAGCGCGAGCGCGCCGGCCGAGCCGGCGATACCCGAGCCCAGGTAGAGGAGCGCAAAGCGCCAGCGGCCGATGATCTGCTCGAGCAGCGTGCCCGCGAAGTAGAGCGAGTACATGTTGATGGCGAGGTGGAACGGCCCGTAGTGCAGGAAGGCCGCCGTCACCATGCGCCACCATTCGCCGTGGGCGACACCGACGAGGTTCAGGCCCCCGGTCGGAACGCCCGCGGGCACGATCCCGATCCCCCCGGGGACGTAGACGCCCGATGCGAACAGCGAGCCGCGCTCGTAGATCCAGTTGCCGGTGCCCGTGGCGAGGTTTCCGCCGGCGGCGAGCTCGGCGAGGAACACTCCGACGTTGATCGCGATCAGCGCCATCGTGACCGAGTTGACCCGCCGCGAGCCGACTCCCGTGACCGCACGCTGCACGGGCGTGGTCGCCTTCCGGATTCCCTGCGGCTTGCCGGAGTGCTCCGGGCAGCGCAGGCCGACCGGAGCCGGAGTCATGCACTCGTAACAGATGGGACGTTCGCACTCGGAGCACGACAGACCCGTCTCGCGGTCCGGATGTCGGTAGCAGTAGCGCGG
Source organism: uncultured Actinomycetes bacterium (assembly GCA_963836705.1). Classification (GTDB taxonomy): domain Bacteria; phylum Actinomycetota; class Thermoleophilia; order Gaiellales; family Gaiellaceae; genus PALSA-600. Next base: position 262,577 of record CAWIKU010000002.1, read on the forward strand.
GGCGTCCACCGGGCTAGCGTATCGGCGTGAACATCCATGTCGCTTTCGTCCCAGAGGAGGACGCGGCCGCCCGCGTCGGCATCGTCGTCGACGTCATCCGGGCGACGTCGTCGATCGCCCAGGCCCTCGCGTCCGGGTACGAGCGGGTGCTCTGCTGCGCCGAGATCGCCGATGCCCGCGCGCTTCGCGCGGAGCTTGGTGACGACGCCGTCGTCGGCGGCGAGCGCAACGCCGAGGTGATCGACGGGTTCGACGTCGGAGCCTCGCCGCGCGAGTTCGCCGGTCCGCCGAAGGCGAAGACGCTGATCCTGACGACGACGAACGGGACGAAGGCGATCCTTGCCGCAGTCGCCCGGTGCGACGTCGTGCTGCTCGGCTCGCTGCTCAACCTGTCCGCGCTGAGCGCGGCGGCACGCGCCGACGGCGGGGACGTCGCGATCGTCTGCTCAGGCTTCAAGGGAGCCTTCGCGCTCGACGATGCCTACTGCGCAGGGCGGATCGTGATCGCACTGGACGGCGAGCGGAGCGACGCTGCGATCGCAGCCGAGATCATCGCCCAGAGCTGGCCGGCGCCTCTCGAAGGCCTGAACGCACGCACCTACGGGCCTCCCGGGCTCGAGGCCGACATCGAGTTCTGTGCGCAGGTCGATCTGCTCCAAACCGTGCCGCGCTTTTCGCGCATGGTCGGCAGAGCGGCGGAGATCGTCGCATGAGGCTGCTCGGTGAACTCCCTGCACGGTCGATCGAGCACTTCGGTTCGGCGGGCTTCCGGCATACGCGCGTGGCGCGAGGCGACCTGCAGATCTCGATCGCCGAGCTCGACGGTGTGATCGGCGGGCACGATGCGGCCTCGCAGCAGATCCTGGTGGTGCTGGCCGGCCGGGTGGCAGTCGCGACGCGCACGGAGGCCGCAGAGCTCGGCCCGAGCGAGGCTGTCGAGTGGCAGGAAGGCGAGTGGCACGAGACGCGCTCGCTGGAGCCGTCGACCCTGCTGCTCGTCGAGGGAACGCTGGCGGCCTAGATCGCCCTGCCTACCAGCTGGCCGGCGTAGACGGCGAGCACTCCGATCACGACGCTGCCGCCGATGTAGGCGAGTGCCGCGGCGACGTCGCGCGCGTCGATCAGATCGAGTGATTCCTGCGCGAACGTCGAGAACGTCGTATAGCCGCCGATCACGCCCATCACGAGCCCGACCCGCACCCAAGCGGGGAGATGGTGGCGGTCGATCAACGTGGCCGAGATCAGCCCGATCAGGAAGCAGCCGCTCAGGTTGATCGTGAACGTGGCCCAGGGGAAGATCGCGTCGCTTCGCTGTTCGATCGCGCGATCGAGGGCGTAGCGGGCCGAGGCCCCGAACGCGCCGCCGAGTGCGACGCCGAGGATGACCGGCATGGAAGCTCCTTTCGTCAGTAGGAGCCATCAGCCGTTTCTCCGGCAGTCGAAGGCGAGCCCCATCGCCGCTGCGACAGGATAGACCGCTCACCGGAAGCTGAGGCGTAATCCGTAGTTGACAGGAGAACGTGTGTTCTGTAGAACATACGTTCCCGTGATCGCCGCAATCGTCATCCCTGCCTTTGATCTGCGGGCCGCGCTGCGCCTCCGGCCGAGCCTCCAGGCGAAGCCGGCGGCGCTGGCGCCGTTGCCGGGGACCGAGCCGCTGATCGGCTCGATCACCGGGCCGGCCGAGGCAAAAGGCGTGCGGCCGGGGATGCGGCTCGGGGAAGCGCTTGCCACCTGCCCGCAGCTCGAGCTCGTCGAACAGGATCCGGCGACCGTCGAGCAGGCCTGGGAGGAGATCCTGCGCCGGCTCGAGGATGCCGGCTTTGCCGTCGAGTCGGCCGACGCGGGCACGGTCTTCTTCGAGACGAAGGGCGTCGAGCGGCTCTACGGCGGGCTCGAGCCGGCGCTCAAGCGGGCGCTGCATGCGGTCGGCTCGGTCTGGGACGGCCGTGCCGGTGCGGCCGAGCGGCGCTTTGCGGCGCTCGCAGCGGCCAACGTTGCCCGGCCGGGGCAGGCGCTGATCGTCTCCGACGACCGCACACGCTCGTTCCTGGCGCCGCTGCCGCTGCAGCTGCTGCCGCTCGAACGGGCCCGCTACGAGGAGCTGGAGGAACTGGGAGTTCGCACGATCGGACAGCTTGCTGGGCTGCCGGGTGCCGCTGTTGCCGACCGATTGGGGCCGGACGGCCGGCGCGCCTGGAGCCTGGCGAGAGGAGAGCAGGACGGACGAGGATGGGAGCGCAGCGTCACGCCGAGACGGCCGGCTGTAGCTCTCTACGAGACGCTCGAGTTCCCGGAAGCAGTCGGCCAGCTGCTGACGCTCCGGCGAGGGCTTGGGGTGTTGATCGACCGCTTGCTCGCACGGCCGGAGCGCGCGGGGCGGCCGCCGAGGAAAGTCGCGGTGTGGGCGCGGCTTGTCGGCGGTGCCTCGTGGCGCCGGACCGTGACCCTGCGCGAGCCGACCGCCGATCCGGCGCGGCTCCGGGCTGCGCTGGGCCCGAAGCTCGCCGAGCTGCCGGCTCCGGCGCTCAAGCTGCGACTCGAGGTGTCCGAGCTCGCCGAGCACACGGGCGAGCAACTCGAGCTGCTTGCCGCCGAGGGAAACGTGCTTCAGGGGCGGTTACGGGAAGGTCTGCGCCAGGTGAAGGCAGCTGTTGGCTCAGGCGGGGTCTCGACGGTGGTGGAGGTCGCCCCGTGGTCGCGCATACCCGAGGCGCGCGCGCTGCTCGTTCCGCGCGACGACTGAACACGCCCAGACCGGCGCTCGTCGAAGGACACGCCGACGGCACGCCGCGCACCGTCAACCGGCAAGGCGTCGCCGTGCTGCGCGAGGAGTGGCGGGTTGTCGACCGCTGGTGGACGGAGGAGCCGGTCTCGCGCCGCTACTTCGACGTCGTGCTCGAAACGGGAGAGAACGCGGTCGTCTTTCACGACGACGACGCGGGATCGTGGTTCATGCAGCGTGCTTAGCCGATGACGTTCGTCTCGCGCGACGCATTTCCGGCGCGCGGTGGTGTCGGTGACGAGCGCCGCTTCGAGCCTGGACCTCCTGCGCGTACCACGCCGGTACGAACGCCGGCGCCCTACGTCGAGCTGCACGCGCATTCGGCCTATTCGTTCCTGGACGGTGCGTCGCTGCCCGAAGAGCTGGCCGCGCGGGCCGCCGAGCTCGGGTACGACGCATTCGCGCTCACCGACCACGACGGCGTCTACGGCTCGCTCGAGTTCGCATACGCAGCGAAGCACCTCGGTGTACGCCCGATCACCGGGGCGGAGGTCACGCTCAGCGGCGTTGGCTTGACGGAGCCGCGCAGTAGCAGAGGTGCCGGCTTTGCGGGCGCTGTAGCGGAAAACGGCGGGGCGCACGTGACGCTGCTCTGCGAGACGCAGCAGGGCTACACGAACCTCTGTCGCATCCTCACCGACGCGCACGCGCGTACCCGCCTGCCGGGCCGCGAGCGCGAGCTGCTGCCGCCGGAGACGAGCGTCGAGGTCGTCTCCGAACATGCCGAGGGTCTCGTGGCATTGTCGGGCTGTGCTCGTCACGGGCTCGGCGTCGTCGACCCGAATGCAGCCGCACGGCTCGCCCGTGCGTTTCCAGGCGCGTTCTACGTCGAGCTGCAACGGCCGTACGAACGCGGTGACGCACGTCGCAACGCCCTGCTCACAGACCTGGCCGAGACGCTTCGCGTGCCCACCGTCGCGACCGGCGACGTGCACGCACACAACGCTCGGCGCGCGAAGCTCCAGGATGCGCTCGTGGCGATCAAGCAGCGCACGTCGCTCGACGGCTGCGAGCGCGAGAGGCGTGGCAATCACGAGAGCATCCTCCTGGCACCTGCGGAGCTGCTCGAGCGGCTGCCGCGCGGAGCGGCTGAGCAGACGCGCGAGGTCGCAGACCGCTGCCGCTTCGACCTGACCCAGGAGCTCGGCTATCGCTATCCCGACTTCTCGGACGGCGTCGATCCGGCCGATGTGCAGCTGCGCGAGATCTGCGATCGCGCATTCGTGGAGCGGTACGCGAAGGCGAACGGTCACAAACGCCAGGCGCGCGAACGGCTCGACGACGAGTTGAAGCTGATCGCCCGGCTCGGGCTTGCCGGGTTCTTCCTGCTGCACTGGGAGGTGCTCGAACTGGCGCGCGAGTGTGCGCTCGAGGTGCGCGGGCCCGGCAGCCCGCGGCATGCGCTGCCTCCCGGCCGCGGCCGCGGCTCGAGTGTCGGGTCGATCGTCTGCTACCTCACGGGCCTGTCGCACGTCGACCCGGTCGAAGCTGGCCTCTCACTCGGGCGTTTCATCAACGACGAGATGGCCGCCGTGCCGGACATCGATCTCGACTTCCCACGGGACATCCGCGAGAAGTTGATCGTTCGCGTCACCGAACGGTATGGCCGTCAGCACGCGGCGCTTGTGGCGAGCTTCTCCACGTATCGCAGCCGTGGTGCGATCCGCGATATCGGCAAGGCGGTCGGATTGCCGTTCGCCGAGCTCGAACGGCTTGCACGTGTCACCGACGGCTGGGACGCGACACGCATCGCAGAGGAGGTCGACGGCGTGCCGGGGACGCACTCGGGTCCCCGCTGGGATGCGTTTCGCGAGTTGGCGCGTGAGATCGCCGGACTGCCGCGGCACATCAGCCAACACCCCGGCGGCATGGTCATCTCGACTCGGCCGCTCATCGATCTCGTGCCCGTGCAACCCGCCGCGATGACAGGTCGCCAGATCTGCCAGTGGGACAAGGACAGCTGCGGGGATGCCGGCTTCCTGAAGATCGACCTGCTCGGCCTGGGCATGCTCTCGGCGGTCGAGGATGCGATCGACCGCATCGCCCGGCTGCACGGCACCACGATCGATCTGTCGCGTGTGCCGCTCGACGACGCGGCGGTGTACGCCGAGATCCAGCAGGCCGACACGGTCGGTGTCTTCCAGATCGAAAGCCGTGCGCAGATGCAAAGCCTGCTGCAAACACGGCCGGAGAACCTCGACGACCTGACGGTGCAGGTGGCGCTCGTCCGGCCCGGCCCGATCCAGGGCAAGGCGGTGCACCCCTACATCGAGCATCGCCGGCGGCGCCGTGTGGATCCCACATTCGAGCCGCCAGTTGAGCACGAGTCGCTCCGTGAGCCGCTGCGCGACACGCTCGGCGTCGTCGTCTTCCAGGATCAGGTTCTCGATGTCTCGATGGCGGCGGCAGGCTTCTCGATCGGCGAGGCCGAAGGCTTGCGTCGCGCGATGAGCCGCAAGCGCAGCGAGGAGGCGATCGAGGCGTGGCGTCCACGCTTCGTCGCGGGGGCGCTGGCGCAAGGGATGAGCGAGGAGACCGCGCACGTGATCTACGACAAGCTCGTCGGCTTCGCCGGGTTCGGCTTCCCGAAGTCACACGCCGCGGCGTTCGCACTGCTCGCCTACCAGTCTGCGTGGTTGCGTCGCTACTACCCCGGCGAGTTCCTCTGCGCGCTGCTGAACGCGCAGCCGATGGGCTTCTACCCGCCCTCGTCGCTGGTGCGAGACGCACAACGGCGCGGGGTGGAGGTGCGGTCGCCGCACGTCAACCGCTCGCGGGCGGAATGCACGATCGAGGACGGTGCGGTGCGGGTCGGGATCGGATATGTGCAGTCTGTCGGCGAGGCGGACGCGAAGGCCGTCGAGGCAGGACAGCCCTATGCCGACCTCGGCGACCTTGCTCGACGGACGTCGGTGCATGCCGACTCGCTCGAGGCACTCGTCGCGGCAGGCACGTGCGACGACTGGGGGCCGCGGCGCGAGCTGCTGTGGCGACTCGGCGTCACCCCGCGCGGCGAGACGGTCACGGGCGGCAACCGCCAGCTCGCGCTGCCGCTCGAGCCCACAGCCGAGATCCCGGAGCTCCCGGGGCAGACGGACTGGGAGCAGATGCTCGCCGACTACAAGCACACGTCGATGTCGGTTGGCGTCCACCCGCTGCAGCTCCTGCGGCCGCACCTGCCGGCCGGTGTGGCGACGAGCGCCGAGCTGCCGGAGACGCCGCACGGCACCATGATCCAGGTCGCGGGGATGGCGATCGCGCGCCAGCGTCCGTCGACCGCGAATGGTGTCGTCTTCATGCTGCTCGAGGACGAGCACGGCCAGTCGAACCTGATCGTGCCGCCGCGGATCTACGAGCAGTACCGAGCCGTCGTGCGGGGCGAGCCGCTGATCCTCGCTCGCGGCAAGCTGGAGCGGCACGGCCGCAACATCAATCTCCTCGTCGCGGAGCTCGTCTCACTCGGTCCGCTCGCCCGCAAGGCCGCGAGCGAGGCGGAGGTCACCGCTGCGCTACCTCGCGCCCATCACTTCGGCCATCGCTGAACCGTCCTCTACCGCCCTCCGCCCGGCCGCTGGTTGATCGGCCCGTCGTGGTGCGAGAGGTTGTAGGCGCAGTTGACCAGGCCGACGTGCGTGAACGCCTGCGGGAAGTTGCCGAGCTGGCGCTTCTCGGCCGGGTCGTACTCCTCCGAGAGCAGGCCGAGGTCGTTCGACACGCTCAAGAGCCGTTCGAAGAGCACGCGGGCGTCGTCGTCGCGGCCCTGCATCAGCAGTGCATCGACGAGCCAGAACGAACAGGGCAGGAACACCCCTTCTCCGCCCGGCAGGCCATCGACCTCGTTGCGTTCCTTCGGCTTGTACCGCTCGACGAACCCGTCGCGTGTCAGGTCGCGCTCGACCGCGGCGATCGTGCCGGTGACGCGCGGGTCGTCGGCTGGGAGGAAGCCGAGAATCGGGATCAGCAGCGTCGAGGCGTCGAGCTCCTCCGATCCGTACGCCTGGGTGAACGAGTTGAGCTCCACGTTGAAGCCCTCCCGGCAGACCTCCTGGTGGATCTCCTCCCGGACGCGCCGCCAGCGATCGACCGGCCCGGGCCGCGCGAAGCGCTCGACGGCCTGAACGGCACGGTCGAACCCAACCCAGGCGAGCACCTTCGAGTGGGTGAAGTGCCGGCGGGGCCCGCGCACCTCCCAGATTCCGTCGTCCGGCCGGTCCCACGCGCCCTCGAGGAAGTCCATGAGATTGCGCTGCAACGACCACGCCTGATCGTCGCGGTCGAGGCCATGCGCGCGCGCCTGGTGGAGTGCGTCCATCACCTCGCCGTAAACGTCGAGCTGGAACTGGTCGTGTGCGGCGTTGCCGATGCGAACAGGGCGCGAGCCGGCGTAGCCGGGTAGCCACTCGAGCTCCGACTCGAGGATCCGCCGCTGGCCACCGACGCCGTACAGGATCTGCGCCTTGGCAGGGTCGCCCGCGACTGCACGCAGCAACCAGTCACGCCACGCTTTCGCCTCGGCGATGTAGCCGGCGTTCATCAGCGCGTAGAGCGTGAACGTCGCGTCGCGCAGCCAGCAGTAACGGTAATCCCAGTTCCGCACGCCGCCGATGTGCTCCGGCAGTGACGTCGTTGGTGCGGCGACGATCCCGCCCGTGGGTTGGTACGTCAGCGCCTTCAGCACCATCAGCGACGTGTGCACTGGTTTCGCGTACGCACCGCCGTACGCGCAGTCGTGCAGCCACTCGCGCCAGAAGGTCTCGGTGTCGGCCAGCGCGTCCTCGGCGTCGACCGGCTCGGGGCGGGCTTCGTGCGACGGAAACCAGGTGAGCACGAACGGCACGCGCTCGCCGGCGCGCACTGTGAACTCAGCAGTGTGCGTCATGCCCTCCGGCTCCAGGTCGATCGGCGTGCGCAGGACGAGCCCGTCAGGCCCGCCGACGGCCAGCAGCGTCTTCGCGTCGACGCGAAGCACCCACGGGATCACCCACCCGTAGTCGAACCGAATCACGAGCTCGGTTCGCATCTGCACGCTGCCCTCGAGTCCCTCGACGATGCGCACGATGTCCGGCTTCGTTTCGCGCGGCGGCATGAAGTCGATGACGCGGACACGGCCCGTGTCGGTCTGCCACTCGCTCTCGAGGATCAGCGTCTGGTCGCGGTAGCGGCGATCGGTCGCCGGCCCTGCGCCCTTGGGGGCGAGCAGCCAGCGGCCGTGCTCACTCCCTCCGAGCAGCGCACCGAAGCACGAGCTCGAATCGAAGCGCGGGAACGGCAGCCAGTCGACCGAGCCGCTGCGGCCCACGAGCGCAGCGGTCTGCAGGTCGCCGAGGAGCGCGTAGTCCTCGATCCGCTCCGGCACGGCTAGCGGTTCTCGATCTCGAGCGCGAACGCGGGCAGCTGCCGCGCGACCGCACGGTTGAACTCGGCGAGGTAGCGATCCGGGTCGTCGAGCGTCTGCCCGTAGTGATCGCGGAGATCTGCGAGCAGCTCCGTGCCGGTCTCGACTGCATCGACGTAGTCGCCGTAGAGCTCCTCGGCCTCGTCTCGTCCGGCGTCGTTGTAGGCGCGCAGGCGCACCTCGACATCCTCTAGGACATCGGCGTGATCGCGAAGGAAGAGTGCGAGCTGCGAGTCGATCACGTCCGCGAACCGCGCCCGCCGAAACATCACGCCAGCTCTCGATAGAGGGCGAGGTGCTCGGCCCCCGACGCGGCCCACGTGAGCTCGCGCCTTGCTGCTTCCGCGCCCTGGCGTGCCCGTGCGAGAGCGTCGGAATCCTCGACCAGCACGCGCACCGCCTCCGCCATCGCTTCGACGTCACCGGCAGGCACCACCGTGCCTGCGCCGAACCGCCGCACCGGCTCGCCGAGGCCGCCGACGTCATAGACGACGGCCGGGACGCCGGCCCCGAGCGCCTGGAGCAGCGCACCCGACTGGTCGAGTTCCGCCCGATACGGGAACAACGCGACGGTCGTCTCCGACAGCGCACGGTCGAGCTCGGACTGGGGGAGATAGCCAAGCCGCCACTCGACGTGCGCTGCCCCGCGGAGGCCGTCGAGCGGCATCGCCGGATCGCCGGCGACGAGCAGTCGCGTGCCGGCGATCCGTTTCGTCGTCTCGATCGCGTCCGGCAGGCCCTTGTACGGCCGGATCACTCCCAGCGACAGCAGCGTCCGGCCGTCGTCGGCGCGCGTCGCCGCACTTGGATAGACCGGGTGGGGGATCACGCGAGCGTCGATGCCAAGCTCGCGCAGCGTCTGGCGGCCGCTCTCGGTGTGGACGACGACCGCGTCGAACCGCTGGAGGAGACGCCGCCAGAGATCACGTTTTCCGGCCGTGCGCCTCGGCAGCAGGTCGTGTGCCGTGAACACCGACGGGGAGCGAAACCGCAGCCTGACATCTGCCTGCGGCAGTGGAAGCCACTGCACGTGCACGACGTCGGCCTGCGCGCGGCTGAGCGACGCCACGACGCCGAGATGCTCGACCGCTTTCAGCGGAAGTCGCAGCCGGGAGCGTTGGAAGAGCCGTGACGAGAGTTGGTAGTAGCGCTCATCGCGTGCGTACCCGTCGGGCGCAGGCAAGCCGCCGAAGCGAAACCGCGACGTCGCCAGGGTTACCGCCGTGCCCTGAGCGGCGAGCGCGCTCGCGAGCTGGTGGTCGTACCACGGCGTGAACGCGGGTGGATCGGCGAGAAGCACGCGCACGCGCAGTAGCGTAGATGCGTGCTCGTCCGCAGCTGGAACCTCTTTCACGGCAACACCAAACCTCCGGGCCGCCGTGCGTTTCTCGACGAGATGGTCGAGCTGGCGACGGCCGACGACCCTGACGTGCTGTGCCTGCAAGAGGTACCTGCCTGGGCACTCGGGAGATTCACGATCGGCGATGTCGCAGCCCGGCCGGCGATCGGCCCGTTGCCGATCCCGCGAGGGGTCGGTCGCGCACTCACCGACCTCCATCACGGCCTGCTCCGGTCGGCGTTCGCGGGCCAGGGCAACGCGATCCAGCTCTCGCCACGGCTGCGCGCCACCGCACACTGGGTCCTGACGCTGAACACCCGTCGGTTTCGAGATTTGCAGGCGCGCGAGCTCGGGCTCAGCACGGTCGACCGGTTTGCCTGGGGGAAGGAGCGGCGAATCGTGCAGGCGGTGCGTACGGTCGCCGCCGACGGTAGGAGCTATCTGGTTGCCAACATGCACTGCACCGGCCATCCGTCAGGCGGGCGCGTTGCGGACGCGGAGCTGCTGCGTGCCGCGTGGTTCGCGACGTCGCACGCGCGCCCGGAAGACGTCGTCGTGCTCGCCGGGGACTTCAATGTGCGGCCGGAGACATCACGCACACTCGAGCAGCTCGCCGGCCCTGAATGGGGCTTCTCCCCGCCGGGTGCCGGGATCGACCACGTTCTCGTGCGCGGGGCGCCGAGCTCGCCGCTCAGGCGCTGGGACGACCTGCGGCGCGAGCGCGCCGGGGTGCTGCTCTCAGATCACGCCCCGGTCGAGCTCGACATCTCGTAGGCCGAGCTCACCGGCGATCGGCTGCAACGCCGCGACGACGTTTGCGATGTGCTCGTCGAGCTCCAGCTCGAGCAGCTCCGCGCCCTCATAGACGTCGTCGCGCGAGACGCCCGCTGCGAACGACGGCTGCTTGAGCTTCTTCTTGACCGACTTCGGCTCGAGTCCTTCCAGTCCGGTCGGCCGTACGAGGCCGCACGCATGCACGAAGCCCGAGAGCTCGTCGCACGCAAAGAGCGACTTCTTGAGCGGGGTGTCGCGGGGGAGGGAGAGGTGGTTGGCATGCGACAGCACTGCGTCGATCACGACGTCTGGATACCCCTCCTGGCGGAGGAGCGGCGCGCCGTCCTGGGGATGCTTGTCCAGGGTCGGATGGATCTCGTAGTCGAAGTCGTGGAGCAGCGCCGTGACGCGCCACAGCTCCTCGTCCTCACCGAAGCGCACCGCGTAGGAGGCGGTCGAGGCCTCGACGGCAAGTGCATGCCGGAGCAGTGCTTCGCTCTGCGTATAGCGCGTGAGCGTCGTCCAGGCCTGCTCGCGGGTCACCGACATCGTCCATCTAGCATAGTTCGCCAGGTGACCTCGACCGTCGTCAGACCCGTGTCGGAATCGTTCGTGATCGAAGGCGGACATGCGCTCGCGGGTCGCGTGCGTGCTTCCGGCAACAAGAACGGTGCGCTGCCGATTCTCGCCGCCTGCCTGCTCACCGACGAGGAGGTGACGCTGTCGAACGTCCCGCGGATCCGCGACGTCGAGACGATGCTCGGCCTCCTCGGGGCGATCGGCGCGGACGCCGAGTGGATCGGCGCGAACGAGGTGCGCGTCCACGCCCGCGACGTCGGCCACGAGGTTGACGAGGCGCTGGCGAGCCAGATCCGCGCCTCGTTCCTGCTCGCAGGCCCGCTGCTCGCACGCCACGGCCGTGCAGTCGTGCCGCCGCCCGGCGGTGATGTGATCGGACGACGCAGGCTCGACCCGCACATCCACGCGTTCGGCGAGCTTGGCGCTTCGCTCGAATACAACGACCGCTACGAACTGAGCGGGACGCTCGCCGGCGCGCACATTCATCTCGACGAGGCGTCGGTGATGGCGACGGAGAACGCCGTGATGGCGGCGAGCATCACACCGGGGCGGACGATGATCTCGAACGCAGCCAGCGAACCACACGTGCAGGACCTGTGCCGCTTCTTGAGCTCGCTCGGCGCGGACATCGGCGGCGTCGGCTCGAACGTCCTGCACGTGAACGGCGTCGAGGGACTGCGTGGCGGGAGCTACTCGGTCGGGCCCGAGCACGTCGAGGTCGGCAGCCTGATCGGGATGGCCGCTGTGACCGGTGGCGACATCACCGTCGAGGGAATCGTGCCCGACGACCTGTGGCCGATCCTGCCGGTCCTCCGGCGCTTCGGCGTCGAGGTGGAGCTCGGCGACCACTCTGTCCGCGTGCCGCCGGACCAGCGCCTCGAGATCGTCGACGATTTCGGCGGTGCGATCCCGAAGGTCGAGGACGGTCCTTGGCCCGCCTTCCCGGCCGACCTCACGTCGATCGCGGTGATCGTCGCCACGCAGGCGAAGGGAACGGTGCTCGTGTTCGAGAAGATGTTCGAGAGCCGCCTGTTCTTCGTCGACAAGCTCGTCTCGATGGGCGCCCGAATCATCCTGTGCGATCCACACCGCGTCGTCATCACGGGCCCGTCGCGTCTCTACGGCCAGCGGATGTCGAGCCCCGACATTCGCGCGGGCATGGCGATGCTGATCGCCGCCCTGTGTGCGGAAGGCGTATCGACGATCGGCGACGCGTACCAGATCGACAAGGGCTACGAACGCATCGACGATCGACTTCGCGGCCTCGGCGCGCGGATCGAGCGCGTGGAGGGCTAGCGCATGTCCGAGACCCAGACCGGCGTGCGCCTGGCGCTCGCTGCTGCAGGTTCCGCCAACGTGACCACCGGGCTGCCGGTGCTCGACCACCTGGTCGGGGAGCTGGCACGGACCGGCCGTTTTCGGCTCTCGCTCGAGGTGGCGCCCGGCAGCGCGGACGAGGCGGTCGCATCGGCCGGCCACGCCTTCGGGAGCGCGCTCGGGGACCTGCTCGATGCGCCTCACGCGACCGGCTTCGGCTGGGCGCTCGTTCCGTCGGCCGAGGCGCTCGCCGCCGCCTCGCTCGAGCGCGACACGGAGCCGCGACTCGTCTCCAACGTCGAGTTCTCGCATCAGCGCGTCGGCGGGCTCGCCGCTGACGTCGCTTCGGTCTTCCTGCGCGAGACGGCCGACGCCGCTCAGATCAACCTGCACGTGCGGCTGCTCGAGGGCACCGACCCGCAGCACGTGCTGACCGCGATCTACAAGGCGGTCGGCGCCGCGCTCGGCCAGGCCTGCCGGCCGGTCGCCACCACATCCGACGAGGAGGGATCGTGAAGGAAGCCGTACGCACCGAGGCCGCGCCGGCGCCGTTCCAGGGCGCCCCGTATTCGCAGGCGATCAAGGCCGGCGGGTTCGTCTTCGTCTCCGGTCAGCTCGCACTCCGGCCCGGCGACAAGGACCTGCAAGGCGGCGAGATCGGTCCGCAGACCGAGCAGCTGTTCGCCAACCTGCGCGCGATCCTCGAGGCCGCCGGCTCGTCGCTCGGCCAGCTGGTCAAGACGACCGTGTTCCTGCAGAACCTCGATGACTTCGCCGGCATGAACGAGGTCTATGCCAAGTACGTCGGCGACACACCGCCCGCCCGCTCGACCGTCGAGGTCGCGAAGCTTCCGTCGGGCGCGCTCGTCGAGATCGAGGCGATCGCAGTCGTCTGAGCGGATCGAGAAGTACGTCGCCTCGCTCGGGCTCGACGCCTACGTGGTCGGTGGTGCCGTGCGCGACGAGTTGCTCGGCGTCGAGGCCAAGGACGCCGACTTCCTCGTTCCGGGTGTCGACATCCCGGGCCTGCGCGCACTGCTGGAGCCTCACGGCCGCACCGAGGAGCTCGTCGTCGCCGGTCGGCCCGTCGGTGTGCGCCACTATCCGCGCGATCGTGCGCTGCGCGCACTCGTGCCCGCCGGCATCGAGCTGGCGCCCCCGCGGCGGGAGGTGTCGACCGGTCGCGGCCGGCACGATTTCGAGATCGTCGTCGACGCTGAAGCCCCGATCGACGTCGACCTCGGTCGTCGCGACTTCACGATCAACGCGATGGCGCGCCATCTCGCCGACGGGGTCAGGATCGATCCGTATGGCGGCGAGGAGGATCTGAAAGCGCACCGGCTGCGCACCGTGTCGCCGTCGAGCTTCGCCGAGGATCCGCTGCGCGTCGTGCGCGGACTTCGGTTCGTGTCTCAGCTCGACCTCGATCCCGACCCCGACACGCTTGCGCAGATGCGCGCCGAGGCGAGCGGCGTCCGCCTGGTTTCGGGCGAGCGGATCGGCGGCGGCCTGCACGCCGACGGGATGGGCGAGCTGTCGAAGCTCCTGCTCGGCAAGGAGCCGGCCAAGGCGCTTCGGATCGCACGCGACACCGGTGTGCTCGTCGAGTTGCTGCCCGAGTTCGAGCAGGCGATCGGGTTCCAGCAAGAGAGCCGCTACCACGATCTGAGCGTCGACGAGCACACGTTCGCGGTCGTGCAGGCTGCCGCGGACGGCAAGGCGTCGCTCGCGGTGCGGCTGGCGGCGTTGTTCCACGACCTCGGCAAGCCGCACGTCGCGTGGCGTGGCACCGACGACCGCCTTCACTACTACGCCAAGCCCGGCTACTCCACCCGCAGCCACGAACAGGTGAGCGCCGACCTCGCCGCGCAGGCGCTGTCGCGGCTTCGCTATCCGAACGAGCTTCGCTCCCGCGTGATCCGAATCGTCCGTGCGCACATGTTCGACCCGGCTCGCAGCGACCCGGTGCGGGCGCGGCGGATGCTGTCGCGGTATGGCAGGCGGCTCACGTTCGAGCTGCTCGATCACAAGGAGGCCGATCTGCGCGGCAAGGGAGACACGCCCCGTCAGTCGGAGCTCGATCGCCTCGCCCGCTTCCGCCGGGTGGTCGACGGAGAGCTGAGGAGCCCGTACCGGCTGCGCGACCTCGCGGTCAGCGGCGACGATCTCGTCGCACTGGGCTACCCGCCGGGACCGCCGATCGGGCGCGCGCTGCAGGAGTTGCTCGACGACGTGATCCGCGATCCGGCGCAGAACTCACGCGGGTATCTGCTCGAACGGGCGAAGGAGCTCCTCGGATGATCTGGTGGGAGCTACCCGGGTACGTCGTCGCGTTCACGACGCGCGTCGGGGGCGTCAGCGAAGCGCCGTACGACTCCCTGAACCTGAGCAGAGGCACCGGTGACGATCCGGTGCGGGTCGAGCACAACCGCCGCATTGCCTGCGAGGCGGTGGGCGTGCCCTACGAACGTCTTGCGTTCAACAGGCAGGTGCACTCGCCGACCGTCCACCGTGCAGACCCGGGCGTGCGCGGCGCGCCGGGTGACGGTCTGTGGACGGACGAGCGCCGCGTGCCGTTGCTGGCGATGTCGGCCGACTGCCTGCCGATCGCCGTCGCCACGACCGACGGACCGCCGCATCTGGCTGTGTTGCACGCCGGCTGGCGGGGTCTCGCCGACGGCGTCGTCGAGGCAGGTGTCAACGCGCTCGGCGTCGCGCCGAAAGCCGCAGTGATCGGCCCGGCGATCGGGCCGTGCTGCTACGACGTCGGGCCGGAAGTGGCGGCGCGCTACGACGCCGATCTGACCCACGACGGCCGCCTCGATCTCTGGACAGCGGCGGAACGCGCGTTGCGTGGAGCCGGCGTCGAGCAGGTCGAGCGGGTCGACCTCTGCACACGGGACCATCCTGAGCTCTTCTTCTCACACCGGCGCGACGGGCTCGCACGCGGTGTCCAGGGCGTGATCGGTGCTATCGCCTGACCAGCTCCGGGAGCGTTTCGCGCGGATCCGGGACGAGGTGGGGCCGTCGGTCACGATCGTCGCCGCAACGAAGTACGTCGACGTCGCGGGCATGGCGGCATTGCTCGAGGCCGGCATCGAGGTGGTGGGTGAGAACCGCGCCCAGGATCTCGAGGCGAAGTACGCCGAGTACGGCGACGCCTTCCGGTGGCATTTCATCGGCAACCTCCAGTCGAACAAGGTCAAGGTCGTGAACCGCATCTGCGAGCTCGTCCACTCGCTCGACTCGGAATCGGCGGCCAGGCGACTCGAGGTGCCCGCACTCGTCCAGGTGAATCTCGCCGGCGAAGCGTCGAAAGCGGGCGTCAGCCCGGCCGAGGTGGGCCGGTACCTCGGCTTCGACATCCGCGGGCTCGCCACGATGCCACCCGCCGCAGCGACGCCCGAGGACTCGCGGCACTGGTTCGCGGAGCTGCGGCAGCTCGCTGCGGCACACGGGCTACCGGAGCTGTCGATGGGCACAACGCAGGACTACGCCGTCGCGGTCGCCGAAGGGGCGACGCACATCCGCGTCGGCTCCGTGCTCTTTCGCGACTGAGAGCACGCCGGCGAGCGCGTCCGGCGGACCAGGCTTCATTGTGAAATGTGCTCTAAACTCCTGCTCGCATGGCCCTCGGCGACCTCTGGAACCGCACGCTCGTCTACTTCGGCATCGCCGAGGAGGACGATGACTGGGAGGACGAAGACGGGTACGCCGCCGAGGAGAGCCTCGAGCAGAGCTACCGCGAACGCCCCAACGTCCGGCGACTGACCCCGAGACGCCGCGGCCAGGACTTCGACGACTGGACCGAGTCCGAGTCCGACGCCCCCACCGCGGCGCGGGCTCCCACGACCCGCTCGTCACGCGAGGCGGCGCGCATACGCGACCTTCCAAGCCGGGTGGCGCGGATCGAAGCGGTGCCGAATCCGAGCAGCGTGCGCGTGCATCTCGTCCTGCCCCGGAGCTTCAACGATGCCCAGCAGATCGCCGATCGCTTCAAGCAGGGTATCCCGGTGATCCTGAACCTCCAGAACGCCGACGCCGAGCTCTCGAAGCGGCTGATCGATTTCACGAGCGGACTGACATACGCGCTCAACGGGGGCATGCAGCGGGTCGCCGACAAGGTCTTCCTGTTGACACCGCGAAACGTCGAGGTCTCAGCCGAGCAGCGTGCGCAGCTGCTCGAACGAGGCGGCTTCTTCAACCAGGCGTAGGAGAACGGGTTAAAGGCGCGAAGGGTGGGCGGTGGTGCTCGACGCACTCACCGAAGTCGAGCTGTTCGTGAACGTCTTCGTCGGCGTCTACATTCTTGCGATCTTGGCGTACATTCTGACCTCGTGGATCCAGCTGCCCTACTCACTACGGCCCGTCCAGCGGTTTCTCTATGACCTCTGCGACCCGTACCTGCGTCTCTGGCGGCGCCTCATCCCGGTCTCAGCAGGACCGATCGATTTCACGCCGATGGTCGCCGTGATCGCGCTGATCGTGGCCGACCGGATCTTCGACGCCGTCATCCAGCGGCTCCACTAGCGGAGGGAGAGGAGAGCAGATGCGGTACACACCGGTTGAACTGAGGCATGTGCGGATCAGCAGAGGGTTCTTCGGCTACCGCCGCGACGAGACGAACCGAATGCTCGAGGATGTCGCAGACAGCTTCGAGGAGGTCTGGAGCGAGCGCGGGGAGCTCACCGACAAGCTCGAGGACACCGAGAAGCAGCTCGCCGACTTCAAGGAGCGCGAGGTGCTGCTGGCCAACACGCTGATCTCGGCCGAGAAGGCCGCAGCCGACGCGAAGGAACTGGCTCGCCGTGAGGCAGAGCTGATCCTCTCCGAGGCCCACCACGAGGCCCGCTCGATCACGCGCACCGCGCTCGCCCAGCGCGAGCACCTGTTCGCAGAGGCCCGGCGGATCGAGACGCTCCTGCGCTCGGCGCTCGGCATCGTCGAGGAGTCGAGCCCGGTGGAAGCTGCCGCCGGCGAGGGCGAAGCGGCCGAGCAGGACGAACAGTGGCCGAAGCGCGAGGACACGCGCGAGTTCCAGCTGCCGGCGTCGGAGGACGGCGCCGAGGCACAGCCCGAACCGGCACCGGAACCGACACCCGAACCGGAGCCTGTCGCCGCAACCCCGGAGCCCGAGCCTGCCGCGGCCGTGTCGGCGGGGGAGACGCCTGCTGAGGAGAGCGACAAGCCGCTGCCGCCACCGCTACCGCCCGCCGCCGAAGAGGCCGAGGTCGACGGCCCCTGGGCCGGTCGCGACTTCGCTTGGGGGTAGCCTTTCCCGGGTGACGGCCCGGCTCTCCCTGCGCGTCTCTCCGGGCGCTTCGCGGCCGAGCGTGGTCGGCCGCTACGGCACGGCCTGGAAGATCCGCGTCGCAGAGCCGCCCGAGGACGGCAAGGCGAACGCTGGGGTCGTCCGTCTGCTCGCAGCCGAGCTGGGCGTGGCGCCTCGCGACATCGAGATCGTCTCCGGCCTCTCGTCGCGTGACAAGACTCTTGTGCTGGCCGGCATCGATTCCGATGAGATGGAGCGGCGGCTCGTGCGTGCGAGCGCCGCCGGAAAGGACCCTGCGTGAGTGCTATCGACACCGACGAGTTCCGGACGCTGCTCGAGAACGAGCGCGCCCGGCTCACGAACGCCGTCGAGTTCCTGCATGACGAGAGCGGTGCCAGCCTGGAGGACGAGCTCGGCGAGATCGGCAGCGGTGGCACCGACAACCACCTCGGCGACACGGCTGGGGCGGCCTACGACCGCGAGCTCGACCAGGGCCTCGAGGAGGGCGCGCAGCAGACGATCGACGAGATCGATGCGGCGCTCGCGAGGATCGAGGACGGCACCTACGGTACGTGCCAGAACTGCGGCAAGCAGATCGGTGTAGAGCGGCTGCGCGCGATTCCCTGGGCTCGGCTCTGCATCGACGATCAGCGGCGCGCCGGTTGAGCGAGCCTCAGCAAGCCCGGGACGTGCGGGTCGGCTCGAGCACTGACGGGCTGACGCCGCTGTCGGTCGCGGAGCGGTCGCTCGCCGCAGGGGTGTGGCAGTGGGCGGGCCTCGCGACCGTCGCGCTGGCAGCCGTGATCGCCGACCAGGTCACGAAGCACGTCGTCACGCGCACCCTGGGCCTCGACGAGTCGGTGCACGTGGTCGGGCCGCTCTCGATCCACCACGTGCAGAACTCCGGCATCGCCTTCGGTCTCTTCGCGGGCGCAACGGGGATCGTCACGTTCGTCACGGCCGCCGCGGTCGTGTGGATGGTCGTGTTCTTTGCCCGGTCCGGCGCGCGCCATCCGGTCCTGCCCGCTGCGCTCGGGCTACTCGTAGGCGGCAGCCTCTCGAATCTCGTCGACCGGATCCGTCTGCACCACGTGACCGACTTCATCGACCTCGGCTGGTGGCCCGCCTTCAACCTCGCCGACAGCTTCATCGTGATCGGCGTCGCCATCCTGCTCGGTGGGCTCGTCGCGGCCGACCGCACGCCCAAGCCGCCGCGCCGCACGCTCGACGTCGCAGCCCGGTGAAGGTGCCCGCGGAGGCGGCGGGCGAGCGGCTCGACCGTTTTCTCGCCGCGCAACTCGGCTCCCGGGCCGCCGCAGAGCGGGCGGTCGAGGCGGGTGCGCTCGTCGACGGCGTGGCGCGCGTCAAGAGCTACCGGCTGCGCGGCGGGGAGGAGGTCGCGGTTGCAGGCCCCGTCGCCCCCGTCCGTCTACCCCCACCTGCGGAGCCGCGGATCGTGTGGGAGGACGAGCACGTCCTCGTCGTCGACAAGCCGCCCGGGCTCGTGGTCCATCCAGGGGCCGGACATGCCAGCGGCACGCTCGTCGACGCGCTGGCCGGCAAGGTCGCGGGCGGCGACCCGGAGCGTCCCGGTGTCGTGCATCGCCTCGACCGCGACACGTCCGGCCTGATCGCGCTCGCCCGTTCCGAGCGCGCATTCGCCGCGCTCAGCGAGCTCGTGCGCCAGCGGGCGTTCGAGCGCACGTATCTCGCGCTGGTTCGCGGGCGACCGCGGTCGCGAACCGGCAGGATCGAAGCGCCGATCGGGCGTGACCGCGGCGATCCGACACGGGTCTCGCTCGACACCGACACCCCGCGGGAGGCGACGACCACGTTCGAGGTCGTGCAGCTCTATCCGGAGCACGCCTTGTTGCGCGTCTCGCTCGAGACCGGCCGGACTCACCAGATCCGCGTACACCTGGCCGCGGTCGACCTGCCGGTCGCCGGCGACCCGACCTACGGTGTGCGTGAGCCGCCCCTCGAGCGGCAGTTCCTCCACGCAACCGAGCTCGCCTTCCCGCATCCCTTCACCGGCGAGCGGCTCGAGACGGTGTCGGAGCTGCCGGCCGATCTGGCGTCGTTCCTGGCAGATCTGTCCTAGGAGGGTTTGGCGGAATGCCGTTCGTCGCAGGGGTGCGCTGGTCGTTCCGAGGCAAGGACGCAGGGAGCGCCGATAGCCGTCGCTATCGGTGCGACTGAGGACGCAGCATCGGGGCGAGCAGCGCGGCCCTGAGGCTCAACCTGTATTTCGCCAAACTCTCCTAGCGAGCCCTGCCGGTCACGCTCGGTGAGCGACGCCCGGCTACCATGCGGTGTCCGCTTTCCCTCGAACCGGTGGGCAACCCGAGGTGGACGGTGGTCGGCAGCTTTTGTCGGCTTCCACCGCGGCCCGGCCGGAGTCTCAGCATTCAAACCAGAAAGGGGCTTCGATGCCCGTCGTTTCCATGAAGGACCTCCTGGAGGCCGGAGTTCACTTCGGTCATCAGACCCGCCGCTGGAACCCGAAGATGAAGCGCTTCATCTTCACCGAGCGCGGGGGCATCTACATCATCGACCTCACCCAGACGCAGGAGCTGCTGGACGAGGCGTACAACTTCGCCAAGGCGATCTCCGAGCGGGGAGGCTCCGTCCTCTTCGTCGGCACGAAGAAGCAGGCGCAGGACGGGATCCGCGACGAGGCACGACGGGTTGGCATGCCCTACGTGAACCATCGCTGGCTGGGCGGACTGCTCACGAACTGGCGCACCATCTCCGACCGCATCCAGCGGCTGCACGAGTTGCGGGCGCTGCAGCAGGAGTCGCAGCTCGGCCTGCTGCCGGCCAAGGAGCGCATCTCGATGGAAGCCGAGCTGGAGAAGCTCGAGGCGAACCTCGGCGGCGTCGCCGACATGCGCCGGCAGCCCGAAGCGATCTTCATCGTCGACCTACGCAAAGAGCAGCTTGCGGTCCGCGAGGCGCGCAGGCTCGGACTGCCGGTGATCGCACTGGTCGACACCAACTGCGATCCCGACGAGGCGCAGTACGTGATCCCGGGCAACGACGACGCGATCCGCTCGTGCACGGTCGTGATCAAGGCGATCGCCGATGGGATCGAGGCCGGGAAGAAGAAGGTCAGCGAGAACGAGCTGAAGGCCCGCAAGGCGGAAGCCGCGGCAGTGGCCGCTCAGGCGGCGGAGGTCGAGGCCGCAGAAGCCGAAGCCGCCGCGGCCGCGATGGAGCCGGAGCCGGCGCCTGAGGCGCCTGCGGCTGAGGCGCCGGCGGCCGAGCCGGAAGTCGCTTCCGAGCCCGCAGCCGCCGAGGAGGAGGAGGGCGCGTGACCGAGATCTCGGCTGCGATGGTCAAGCAACTTCGCGACGCCACGAGCGCGGGGATGATGGACTGCAAGCGCGCACTCCAGGAGACCGGCGGCGACTTCGACGAGGCCGTGAAGCTCCTCCGCGAGAAAGGCATGGCGTCCGCTGCGAAGCGCGCCGACCGCGAGACGAGCGAAGGCAAGGTCGGCGTGCTGGTGCGCGACGACGTCGGCGCGATCGCCGCGATCGGTTGCGAAACCGAGCCGGTGTCGAACAACGACGAGTTCCTCGGGTACGCCGAGGGCGTGCTGAAGGGCGTCTTTGCCGACGGCGACGAGGCTGCAGCGAGCCTGGAGGATCAGCGGGTCGCACTGACCGCGAAGCTCGGCGAGAACATCCAGGTTGTCGGCGCACGGCGCATGACGGCCGTCGACGGAGAGGCGCTGTCGTTCTACGTGCATTCGCCCGCGAACAAGGTCGGGGCGCTCGTGCACACCAAGGGCGGCGACGCTGCGGAAGCGCGCAGCCTTGCGTTGCATCTGACGTTCGCACGGCCCACGTACTCGTCGCGCGGCGAGGTGCCGCAGGAGCTCGTCGACGCCGAGCGCGAGATTCTCTCGAACTCGGAAGAGGTGCTTGCGAAGCCGGAGGCCGTCCGCGACAAGATCGTCGAGGGGCAACTCAACAAGCGGTTCTACGGCGAGGCGGTGCTGAGCGAGCAGACCTGGTATCGCGCCGACGAGTTCACCGGCAGTGTCGGGCAGTACCTGAAGGAACGCGGGATCGAGCTGCTCGACTACGCCTGGTACTCCGTCGGTTAGATGGCGTAGATGTTCAAGCGCGTTCTGCTGAAGCTGTCCGGCGAGGCTCTGATGGGCTCGCGCGAGTACGGGCTCGACGAGTCGAAGATCGATGCGCTCGCGAAGGAGCTCGTCGAGGTTCGCTCCGGCGGCCTCGAGCTCGGTCTCGTGATCGGCGGCGGAAACATCTACCGCGGCATGGCGGCAGCTGCGCGCGGGATGGATCGGGCGACCGGGGACTACATGGGGATGCTCGCAACGGTCCTGAACGCCCTCGCCGTCCAGGAGGCGCTCGAGCGAAACGGCGCTGACACACGGGTGCTCTCGGCGATCGAGGTGCAAGAGGTCGCAGAGCCGTACATCCGCCGGCGCGCCGTTCGGCATCTCGAGAAGGGCCGCATCGTCATCTTCGCTGCCGGTACCGGCAACCCGTTCTTCACCACGGACACCGCGGCGGCGCTGCGTGCGCTCGAGATCGGCGCGGAGGCGATCCTGATGGCCAAGCATGGTGTCCAGGGCGTGCTCGACGGCGATCCCCGGCTCGATCCTGACGCGAAGCTGATTCCCGAGTTGACCCACCTGCAGGCGATCGAGCAGGGTCTCAAGGTGATGGATACGACGGCGCTGTCGCTCTGCATGGACAATCACCTTCCGATCCACGTGTTCGAGCTCGCACCCGGCAACATCGGGCGGGTGATCGAGGGCGAGCGCCTGGGCACCGTCGTCGGAACCCCTACTGTGCTGACCCCTGAAGGAGGCGTACGTTGATCGACGATTTTCTCGGCGATGCCACTCAGCGGATGGACAAGTCGGTCGAGGCGACGCACGAGCACTTCAACTCGGTGCGCACCGGACGGGCCACGCCGGCGCTCCTCGACCGGATCGCGGTCGACTACTACGGAACCGCGACGCCACTCAAGAACCTGGCGACGATCAACTCGCCGGAGCCACGGCTGCTGACCATCCAGCCGTTCGACCCGACGTCGATCAAGCAGATCGAGAAGACGATCCAGGAGTCCGATCTCGGCCTCACGCCGTCGAACGACGGCAAGCTGATCCGCCTGCCGATCCCGCAGCTGACCGAGGAGCGCCGCAAGGAGCTCGTCAAGGTCGTTCGCCACATGGCCGAGGAGGGACGCGTCGCGGTGCGGAACGTTCGCCGCGATGCGATCAAGCACCTCGAGGAGCTGGTCAAGAGCGGCAGTGTCGGAGACGACGACGAGCGGGCCGCCGAAGGGCGGGTCCAGAAGCTGACCGACGAGCACGTCGCACGGATCGACGACCTGCTGAAGCGCAAAGAGGCCGAGATCATGGAGGTCTAGGCAGCCGCCTGGATCTCGATGAACCTCCTGACTCGTATTCGCACGCTCGCGCGTGCGCGGCCTGTCGCCGAGCCCGCACTGCCAGAGGTTGCGCAGTCCGTGGCGATCATCCTCGACGGCAACGGCCGCTGGGCAAAGCGGCGGCGGCTGCCGACTGCGGCAGGTCATCGCGCTGGTGCGCGCACGGTGCGGCGGATCGTCGAGGCGTCGATCGACATCGGCATCCACGACCTCGCCGTCTTCGCGTTCTCGACCGAGAACTGGTCGCGCTCCGAGGAAGAAGTCGAATCGCTGATGGAGATCTTCGCGGAGACGATCGAGCGCGAACTGCCGGACCTCGCCGAACAGGGCGTACGCGTCCGTTTCATCGGTCGTCGCGATCGCGCGCCCGAGGCGTTGCGGGCACGCATGGAAGCGATGGAGGACCGAACGGAGCTCAACACGCGCATCAACCTCTGGGTGGCGTTCGACTACGGCGGCCGAGCCGAGCTGGTGGAGGCCGCGCGGCGACTCGTCGAGAGCGGTGTCGACCCCGCGGACATCGACGAGAACGTCTTCGCCGCAAACCTGTACGCCCCCGACCTGCCCGACCCCGACTTGCTGATCCGGACGAGCGGCGAATTGCGCGTCTCGAACTTCCTGCTCTGGCAGGTGGCCTATTCGGAGCTCGTCTTCGTCGACAAGCTCTGGCCGGACTTCGACGAACGCGACCTTCGTGCCGCGCTGCACGAGTACGCGTCGCGCCGTCGCCGGTTCGGCGGTCGCTCGTGAGCGTAGGTGAGACGGAGCTCACCAAAGAGCGGAGGTGCCGGCTTCGCCGGTGCCGAAGCGGGAGAGTCATAGGGCAACCGAAGGTTTCCCTATGAGCAACTGGCTGTCTCGGGTCATCGTCGCGATCGTCGGCCTCCCGGTCGTGCTCGGCGCGATGTACCTCGGAGGCTGGTGGGCGTTCGCCCTCGCGCTCGTCGCCGCGCTGATCGCGCTCCACGAGTACTGGCTGCTCGCGCGTCCGCTCGCCCCGCTTGCGCCTGCCGGCTACATCGGAGCGGTCTTGGCGCTCGTCGGTGCCGAGGTCGGTGGCATCAGCTGGGCGGTCGGAGGCCTGTTCGCGACCTTCGTGCTCGCCTTCGTGCTGAAGGAGATCTCGGAGGCACGCGCTGCGGCGACGATTGCGATCAGCGGCACTGTCATGGGAGCCGTCTGGGTCGGCGGCGGCCTCAGCTTTCTGATCCTCCTGCGCGAGCTGCCCTTGCATGGACGGCTCGCGGCGATCACGGTCCTGCTCGCCGTCTGGGCCGGCGACACGTTTGCCTATCTCGGTGGGCGCCTTCTCGGCCGGCACAAGATGGCCCCCGCGACCTCACCGGGCAAGACCTGGGAGGGATTCGTCGTCGGCTCGGCCGCGACGATCTTCGTTGCGTTCGTCGCGCTCTACCACCAGAACTTCCTCACGATCGGGCAGTCCGTGGCGCTCGGGGTCGCGGTGGCGATTACAGCACCGATCGGCGACTTGTTCGAGTCGCTGCTCAAACGCGACATGGCGGTGAAGGACACAGGCACGCTGCTCGGGGGCCACGGCGGCATGCTCGACCGCATCGACGCCCTGCTCTTTGCAGCACCTGCGGCCTACTTCGTGATCCTCGCTGTGCTGTAGGAGCCACGCTCCGGGCACACTGTCCGCATGACGCGGATCGCCCTGCTGGGCGCAACCGGCTCGATCGGGCTCCAGGCGCGCGAGGTGATCGAGGCGAACGATGGCCTCGAGTTGGTCGCCGCAACCTCTGGGTCTACGCCGATCGAGGGCCTCGCACCGCTGACCCAGGTCGGCGGCGACCCGACGAAGCTGCTCGAGCAGGCGGACCCCGAACTCGTCTTGAACGCCACGCTCGGGTTCGCAGGCCTGGCCGGCACGATGTGGGCGCTCGAGAACGGTGTCACGCTCGCACTCGCGAACAAGGAGAGCCTGGTCGCTGCCGGCGAGCTCGCTCTTGCGGCCCGGCGGCGAGGCGGCGGCCTGCTGATCCCGGTCGACAGCGAGCACTCTGCGCTCTTCCAGTGCGCGCAGCTCGGCGACCCGGAAGCTGTCGTTCTGACCGCGAGCGGTGGGCCTTTTCGCGGTCGAAGCCGCGAAGAGCTCGCTGCGATCACCCCCGAGCAGGCGCTCGCACACCCGACCTGGAACATGGGCGCGAAGATCACGATCGACTCGGCCACGCTTGCGAACAAAGGGCTCGAGGTGATCGAGGCCCATTTTCTGTTCGGACTGCCCTACGAACGGATCGAGGTACTCGTGCATCCGACCTCGATCGTGCACGGGCTGGTTCGCTTCCGCGACGGTGCGGCGATCGCGCACCTGGGTTACCCGGACATGCGGGTGCCGATCTCGTACGCACTGACGTACCCCGACCGCGCCGCAACACCGTTGCCCGGACTCGACCTCACCGACGGCCCGCTCGAGTTTCACGAACCCGACCTCGAGACGTTCCCGCTGCTCGCGCTGGCCCGCGAAGCGGGGGAGAAGGGCGGCACGTACCCGTGTGCGTTCAACGCAGCCAACGAGGTCGCGGTCGCTGCGTTTCTCGCCGGCCGGGTCGGGTTCCTCGAGATCGCTGCGCTCGTCGCCGATGCGCTCGAGCGGGTCGACGGGGCCGCCGCGCGCGACCTCGACGAGCTCGGCGAGGCCGATCGGCGTGCGCGCGAGTTGGTGGAGCGGGTTTGGGTCTGATCGCCGCCATCTTCGGGCTGGCAGTGCTCGTGATGATTCACGAGGCCGGGCACTTCTTCGCGTCGCGCGCCGTCGGAATGACGCCGCGGAAGTTCTACCTCGGCTTTGGCCCACCGATCGCCAAAACGACGCGCGGCAAGGTCGAGTACGGAATCGGCTCGATTCCGCTCGGCGGGTACGTCAAGATCCCTGGCATGAACCGGCCGTCGCCGGGAGACCTGACGGCGACGTTGCGCGCGGAGGACCGCGAGCGTTACCGGGCCGAGCTCGCTCGGCTCGACTACGCGATCGAGCGCGAGGACTGGGCTGCGGCAGATGCAGAGCTGCAGGAGTTGCGACCGGCGCTCGGCACATCGCGAATGTGGCAGGAGCTCGAGTGGTCGCTGGCACCGGATGCGTACTGGCGGCAGGCAACCTGGCGGCGGCTGACAGCGATCTTCGCCGGTCCGGCCGTGAATCTCGCCTTCGCGTTCGTCCTGTTCGCGACGCTGTTCCTGGTCGCTTCGGAGCAGAGCACAACGACGATCGGTCGCGTCCTCAGTGGCAGCCCGGCGGCGGCCGCTCACGTGCGCGCGGGAGATCGGATTCTTCGTGTTGCCGGCGAGCCCACGAAGCCCGACGACATCCCGAAGCACATCCGCGCGACGCACGGTCAGCCCTTCACCCTGGTCGTCCGACGTCAAGGGAAACGTGTCGTCCTGGGTCCGCTGCGCGCGAAGATGGACAACGGCGCTTACCGGATCGGGATCGCGATCGAGGCCCGCACAGGCCCGGGAGAATCGCTCGCCGCAGCCAGCCGCGACGCGCTCGTTCTGACCTGGGGGATCACCTCGGACACAGTCCGCGGCATCGGTCACCTCGCAACCGGCCGTGACACGAACCAGGTGTCGAGCTCGGTCGGCATCGTGCGCGTGTCGGCGCAGGCGTGGCGGCAAGGGTTGCGCGACTTTCTGTTCGTACTCGGCCTCGTCAGCCTGGCGCTGGGGTTGCTCAACCTGCTGCCGGTGCTGCCGCTCGACGGCGGCCACATCGTGATGGCGCTGGTCGAGAAAGCGCGCGGCAAGACGTTCCGCCAGGCGGTGTACATCCGCTATTCGGTCGTCGGTCTGACCGTGTTCGCCGTGCTGATGTACTTCGGCCTCCGCAACGACCTGTTCGGCGGCGGCGGCTAGTCTCGGGCGAGAGGAACCTATGCGTAGCCGTGAGGTCAGGCGACGGGCAGTAGCAAGTCGATGGTGTCCCGGCGCCGATAGAACTCGATGCCGAGGCGTGACGGATCCCGATCAGGACGGCGAGAGAGCCGCTGGAACGTCGGACCGATCAGGTCATAGACCCCAGGCGGTTCGCCGGTCAGACGTTCGCGCGCATAGCGCCCGCCGGCAAGGCTGCCGACTTCCAGCCCGAACGCCGACGGGTCGTCGTCCTCGCGAAGCTCGACGCAAATGCGGTACTCGCCGTCGTCGTCGAAGGCGCCGTAGTACTTGCGGCCGCGGAGTCCTACCGCGTCTTCGACCTCCTGCATGGCCTGACGAATCGCATCGATCTCGTCAGCGACTCGCTTGAACATCACCGCCGTCTCAGCACGTTCGACGATGACTTGCTGTGATGCCACGGAGGGAGGCTATCGCCCTCTGGCGTCATTCCGGAACACTGGCGCAGGCGGGCACTGGCCGTCCATCTAGGGTGTGGTCGTGCTGAGAGGTCGCTGCGCCTGCAATGCCGTCGCGTACGAAGTTTCGGACGCGTTCGTCGCCGCCTACAACTGCCACTGCTCGAACTGTCGTGCGATGACTGGAGCGGCGTTCTTGCCCGTGGGCCGTATCGAGCGCGCCAAACTAAAGGTGACGAAGGGTGAGGAATCGTTGCTCGTGGAGGGCGACCCCGATTCAACCTACGAGGTGCGCTGCAGCAAATGCTTCTCACTCCTCTATTGGACTGCCCGCGACGGGCACTTCGGCGTCCCGTATGGAACGCTGATCGACGAGCCAACGCTCAAGCCGATGTACCACCAGTTCGTCGGCTCCAAGGCGCCGTGGTACGAGATCCTCGACGACCTTCCTCAGCACGACACGCGTCCTGCCGCCGATCGCTGATCAGCAAGTTCTAGACTCTCATACTTCACAGTCACTGGCGTCATTCCGCAACACCGGCGCAGTCGAGGGAGTGCATGTGATGCAAGGATGAGCCGGTGATCGTCAGGAAGCAGCTGGCCGGCGATTATGAGGCGATTCGGGATGTCTATGCCGAGGCTTTTCGGCGGCCACGCTTTCGGCCGCCGCAGGACCCTGGTTGCGTCCCCCCCGAGGTCGGTCTGTTCGAGGCGCTGTGGGAGGCGGGCGACGCCATTCCCGAGTTCTCGTTCACGGCACTAACCGACGGCGGGGTGGTCGGCCACGTTACTGCGAGTCAGGCGACGGTCGCCACCGAACCAGTCGTTGCCGTGGGGCCGATTGGCGTCCTTCCGGGTCATCAAGGCATTGGCATCGGGAGCGCCCTGATGAAGGCGCTTCTCGCCGCTGCCAATGCCGCGGACGTGCCGTTGGTCGTGCTGCTCGGCGCGCCGAAGTACTACGGCCGTTTCGGGTTCCGTCCGGCCAACGAGTTGGGCGTGACGCCGCCTGAGCCGGGATGGGGAAATGGGTTCCAAGCCCGACCTCTGACCGCGTACACAGAGTCGGTCGCAGGACAGTTTCATTACGCGTCGGCCTTCTCGTCTTAATCGCTCGGGCGTCATTCCGGAATACTGGCGCCAGGCCCCGACTTGGACCTGCGCGACTCTCCGGAACGTATGTCGATCGTCACGTGATTCCGTTCCTCGTAGCGCTCGCACTCGCTCCATGGGCGCACCCACTCTCGTTCCGTCCCGCGACGGGGTGGCAGACGGGGGCGAGCGGCAATACGCGCTCGGCCTACGTCGGCCCTGGCCCTCATGCGACCGTACCGCTGGAGTCGTCGGCTTGGATTGCGCGGGACGTCCGTTACACCGATGAAGCGACCGCCGACCCGCCGAACAGGACCCTTGCCCACCTACCCGCCCGCGGCATGATCGTTTGGGCAGTGATCTATGCCCCCGCATCGAGCGGACGACCGATCCAACTCGACCTCCGACAGGCGAGACATCTCGCGTGTTGCGACGGGCCGGTTCGGGTCGCAGGAGGGATGTACGAATTGACAGGTTATGGCCCTCGCCGCGCCTACTCAGTGATCGTCCGCATCTACTTCGGCTCGCATCCAACCCGGAGCGTCGTCGCCGCAGCCCAGTTGGCCCTGAACCACCTGCGGCGTCCTTCGCCTTCGTGAAACCGCTACTCAGGGGTCACTCGCGAACGCGGCGGCGCACACCAATTCCCGACCGATCCGGTTTTCGGTTTGAGCGGACGATCCCTCTGTGGGCGGCCGGGACCTGTCGTCTCGCCTCAGACGTAGAGGGAACATGAGGCTCGTTCTTGTTGCCGTGTGCGTGGCCGCGATCGCCGCTCCCGTAGCTTTCGCGAAGGGTCGCCTATCAGTCTCGCTTGGAGACTCGACGCCCCGTGTCGGACAATCGTTCACCGTCTACGTCCGCACCGGCTGGGTCGTCCCGAGCAACGACTGGCTCCGACTGATCGCGGTCGCACCGCAGAAGGACTGGTACCAGGTCGTCGGGACAGTGACAGGCGCTTCGTCTCGGACGCACGCGAACATCCCGCACGACGGCTTCGAGATCAAACTCGTGCGCGTCGGGCCTACGAACTGGCGGGCAACCGTGCGACTTCAACGCCCCGGGCGTTGGCGGCTGATCGTTCCGAACGGAACCCACCTCGGGTTCATGGTCCCGCCGCCTACGGCATGGATGCCGTGGGTGCAGGTTCACCGGTGATGCTCGCGCTGAGCTGACAGCGTGTTCAGCCTCATTCCGGAACGCTGGCGACCCGGGGGTCCGTCACCTGAAGCTCTCGACGCCTACACCTCGAACGTCTTGCCTGATGTGCCAATGAGATGCTTTACACGGTGAATCTCGGCGGCGTCGACGCGTTGAACAGACATCGCAGCGGCGGCGTCGTTCTCAACGATGACCGGTTCCCTTCCGGTCAGCTCTCCAACAACGAGTGCCAGGTTCCGGGCTGACAGCTCCTCCCGGAGTACCGCGAGCAATGGAAGGTAGTCGTGAGGCGGCACACCGCCTGGGTAGGCCCGACGCAGGGCCGCAAGCTCACGCTGGAGATACTTCGGGACCATCGCGTCGCGACAATATGCGACGTTCGCCAGTCGGGCGTCATTCCGGAACACTGGCGCATGCGATTCCTACATTCCGCTCGCGGACAATCGACCGGGAGCCACCCGAACCCCTGTTCCGCGATGGCATCCGTCATCCTGTCTCCCGATGGCCCTCGAATTCGTCCTCGATACTCCGACGGTCCGCACGTTTGTCAAGGATGTGCGGGAGGCGATCGCAGCCGCAGATTCGCCCGTAGAGGCGTGCGCGGCGATCGAGCCGCGGTTCGCCCGTTTGCTCGCCGACTCGAGCTGGCTCCCTGCCGAGTATCAGGAGCCGGCGACCGAGAGCGGGATGGGCGGCGGGATCGGGCAATGGTTGCTCTGCCGGGACGACGACGGCTCGCTCTCGCTCTTCTCGCTGGTCATCCCGCCCGATGCGCAGACACCTGTGCACGACCATCTCGCCTGGGGGCTCGTCGGTCTTTACCGGGGGACGCAGGACGAGGAGATCTACGCGCACGACGAGCGCGCGCTTCGGCTCGTCGAGCGCCGCTCACTACGGCCGGGCGACTTCTACACGCTCATTCCACCGACGGACGACATCCATCGCGTTCGCACCACGTCGCTGGAGACGTCCGTCTCTATCCATCTACTGACCAACGACACCGGCTGTGTCTGGCGGCACGCCTACGACGCGAGTTCTGGCGAGGCATCGCCGTTTCGTTCCGGCTATGTGAACGTCGCCTGCGACGACAACAGCTAGACGTCAACTGAGTGTCGGGCGTCATGCCGGAACACCGGCGCAGCCTGTCGTTATGACGCCGGGCGCACTAAGCGTCCAAGGCATCATCTGGGTGGGGCGGCTTGAGCGCACCGACTCTGTCGGACCTGACCCCCGCGGGGTTCGAGCGCCTATGAAAGGGAGGCCGAGCGACGATGTCGTCGATCGCCGGGAGAGCTGATCACCGAGAGACTCGAGTTCGACGGCGGTCGGCAGGTCACGGTGTACGTCCCGCGGGTTGCGGCCGAGGCGATCGTGTTCGCCGGGGACGGTCATCTGGTCTCGCAGTGGAGCAGGTCTCTCGAGGCGGCTGACGTACCGTCAACGATGATCGTCGGTGTCCACCGGCTCTCCGATGAGACGCTGCGGCTGCATGAATACTCACCGGGCTTTGAGTCGGAGCGGTTCGCGGCACACGAGAAGTTCTTCGTCGAGGACGTGCGTGGATGGGTGCGAGCGCGTTTGGGAGTCGAGATGCCCGCCGAACGCACAGCGGTGTTCGGGGTCTCGGCGGGTGGGGAGCTGGCCCTCGCCCTGGGGCTTCGGCATCCAGATGTCTACGGCTCGATCTTCTGCGCCTCGCCTGGCGGCGGTTACCGGCCTGACTGGCGTTCTGCCGAGCTTGCTTCCCCGCGCGTACCTCGTCGCGGGCACCCTGGAGCCGTTCTTCCGCGACAACGCCACCCGATGGGCGACCGCGCTTCGCGACGCCGGCGCCGAAGTTGTGCTGACCGAGCGCGTCGGATCGCATGGCGATAGGTTCTGGCGCGAAAGTGCCGCTGAAGGTCGTGGGCATTGGACGATAAGGCGTTGCGAGCCGCGCCGGCAATCGCACCGCGAAGTCTCGACCGACCTCAGGTAGCCAACGCGGACGCTGGACAGTCGAGCGCCGCACGTCTTTGACGCATCATCAGTGATCGCGGGGCCGATCTACTCGGCGGCGAACGCGCTCTCGCCGGTGTCGCGAGGGAGCGGTTGCCAGGCGCGAGGCCCAGGTAGTGCCTACCATCAGACCAATTGCTTCCCGAAGGCGTGTACCACTGGACCGCGACTCATCCCGAGTGGGAAGGGCCAGTGTCGGCGTACGCCATCGACGACGGCGCGCGGTTGATCCTCATCGACCCGATCGCTGTTCCGGACGACGTGCGCGTGCTATTCGGGTCGCGCGAGGTGGTCACGGTACTCACCTCCACGTGGCACGAGCGTGACGCCGCGGCGCTCGGCTTTCCCGTCTGGGCTCCGGCGCCCGATCGCCCTGAAGACCAGCTTGTCCCTGCGACGCGCTATGCGATCGGCGACTCGCTGTTCGGCATGGAAACGGATCCGGGCCATGAGGGCGAGTTCGACTGTCTCTGGAGCGAGCGAATTCGCGCAGGACGCCGGCGATACGCTGATCAACCTCGTTGACGGGCTCGAGATCCCTGCGACTGGCACCGGAAGGCGCACGGTCGAGCAGGTCGCTACCGGGCGAGGCCGCTGCTCGACAAGCCCGCGGAGATCGTCCTGCCGACGCACGGCGAGCCTGCGGACCGCGCGGCTCTCGAACACGCCCTCACCTGATCCGTGCGACTACGACACCGGATCAACTCCGATCGGCGAGCTGACCAACAAGTAACACGTATCCGTCGGGATCCTCGACGCGGAACTCGCCTGCCGGCATGTAGAACGGACGCGTGACCTCTCCGACCGCCACGCCCGCAGCCGCGAGCTCGTCGTGTAGACGCTGGACGTCAGGAGCCCAACAGTAAAAGAGCACAGCCTGGGTTGCCGCGTCGATCGGCCCGCTCGCCAACGCAAGCATCAACCTCGCCCGCGCGTCGCCGGGAGTATCAGAGCCCCGGGCGACAAGAGCCCAGACAAGCTTCCCCTCCGACTCGTGGCTGCTTTCGACCTCCAGCCCCAGCAGGCGATAGAACTCCACCGAACGCGGCACGTCTACGACGTGGGCGTAGGCGGTGAGTGCGTCGATCGGCATGGGCGCGGATCGTCGCACACGATGTGCAGATCCGGCGTCCGGAATCCCGCGCAGCCCGGCGTCATCACTCCGGTAGGTGGCAAACAGCCTCGATGTTGTTGCCGTCGGGGTCGAGGACATACCCGCCGTAGTAGTTGGGGTGGTACCAACGCAAGCCCGGTGCGCCGTTGTCTGTGCCACCTGCCTCCATGGCTGCGGCGTGGAAGGCGTCCACTTGCCCCCGGCTCTCAGCCCGCAGCGCGATGTGGAGTCGGCCCCGTACCGGTTCCCCGTGGGCCTCGATGAAGAACGACGGTCTTTCCGCACCCTCCTTGCCGAATCCGGCAGCGGCTTCGGAGAACTCCATCAAGAGCTTCAGCCCGAGCGGCGCAAAGGCTTTCTCAAAGAAGGCCTTGCTTCGCTCGTAGTCGGCAACGGCGAACCCAACATGATCGACCCTGATCATCAGTCCCTTCGGCAGTAGTCGCGAACCTGCTCATCATCGCCGCCGCGCTCTGGTCCATTCGTGAATGCCGGCCCATCCGGGAAGGCGACTCCAAGAAGCTTGCACTACAAGGCACCTGGTGGTACCATGCAATACATGGCACTCGGTTCTCAGCGACAAACGGCGCTGCTCCGGGGTGTGCTCGATCTCTGCCTGCTGGCGGTGATGGACGAGGGCCCGGCGTACGGCTACGAGATGACCAAGCGGCTGCGCAACCGCGGTCTGGCAATCGTCGGCGAGGGCTCGATCTATCCGTTGCTGGGACGTCTGGAGCGTGACGGTCTGGTCGAGACCTACCGTGCCGCGAGCAACGGAGGGCCACCGCGCAAGTACTACCGCCCCTCGAGCGCGGGGCAGTTCGCACTCGCGCTGGGCGTGTCCGAATGGCGAGCTGCCCGCGACGCCGTCGATGCGGTGCTCGCTCCCGTCAAGATCGAGGTGGTCTCATGAATGAGTTCGTCGAGCAGTGCCGCCAGGAGTGGAGGCGACTCGGCGTCGCCGATCCGCTCGCCGAGGAAATGGCGGCAGACCTCGCCTCCGACCTCACCGATGCCGAGGCCGACGGCGTCTCCGCCGAGGACCTCCTCGGAAGCAGCATCCTGGATCCACGTTCGTTCGCTACCTCCTGGGCAGCCGAGCGAGGGGTCATCCCTGAACCGCCGAGCCGAGGAAACGCCCGCCGTAGACCGCTCGTCCTCGCAGCGTTCATCGCCCTTGCAGCGATCACACTGATCGTCACGGCACTGCTACTCGTGACCGGGAACCCCAAGGTGACACTCAACACATCCGGACAACCTCACCTTTCTCCGCCACCAGCGGGCTCCGTCGTACCATTCGGCCCCGGCGGGCAAGTCCTCAACGGAGGAAACCCATCCGCCCCGGTCGAGTGGATCCTGCTGTTCTTCGCGATCGTGGCGCTCGGCTTCGCCGGATGGCTGTGGACGAGGTGGAGCCGCCCGCAACACTGGGGCGGGCGAGTGCCGGTTCGCTGAGGGACGTTCGAATCGTGAACCCAGAGACGTTGCGCTGTAGCTGTCTTTGCGGAGGAGTTCAGTTTGAGATCGCGTCCTTCGAGCATGCAGGCTTCTGCCATTGCACGACGTGCAAGAAGCTTTCGGGCGGGGTGGGTACGGCGAATGCCTTCGTCGATCCAGCGTCTATCCGGTTCATCACGGGTCGGGATCTTGTTCGGACGTACCAACCCACGGAAGGAACTGCAAAGACGTTCTGCAGTGTGTGCGGATCGAATCTCTTCGGAGCCGGATGGCCGGACTCGGGTCACGCGAGCGTTCGGCTTCCGGCAATCGATTCACCGTTCGAAACGAGGCCCCAGCGTCACGGCTTCACGCAGTCATGCGCGCCCTGGGAAACGCTCCCGGACGACGGACTCCAACGGAACTCGTAGGCAGCGGGTCTGGCGTGAAGAACGCGTCTTTTGTCGGACCTGGGGTCGTCGCGTGACCGATGACGTCGGGATCGGCGAAGTGGTTGCCTTTGTCGGTGAGGCGCGCTTCTTGGAGGCGTGTGAGTGGGCCTGGAGAACCGCGGCTGGAACTGGCTTTCGTAGTCAGGGCCGTGTGGAGTGGCCGGACGATCTGAAGCAGGTTCCACACGATGCCGAGGAGATTGTTTGGACTGGCGAACGTCCCGGGCTCGACGAGGTTGCGCTCGCGTTCGCGCTCTACCGCCGAATGCCCTGTTACGCCAACCTCATGTACATCGGTGTCGGGTTGTCCGACGGGTCGCGTGGCGAGCCGGCGAAGGCGCTTTTCTGGCGGGAGTATCGCGACCTCGTCTCGGATCCTGACGACAGGCTCGCGGATCCGGTCAGCTACTCACTCTGGTGTGACTACTACGAGGATCCCGATGACGTCCGCGAGGCGTGGAGCGAGACTGCCCTCCATCCAGAGACAAGCCAACGCGGACTCGAACGCATCCTGAATAACTCAGGGCCGGTTCCGTTCCCATTCAAAGCCAGCCTCTACGAGCAACTGATCGCCGAACCACGCTGGCACCACTTCATATACCTCAGCCTTCTTCACAGCCGCTTCGACTACTTCGGAAAGATCGACATCGAGGCAGCACGACACCTCCTCTCGCGGCTGCAGCTACCGGCAGACACCGAAGATCTGGACGTCCTCACCCAAGGACTCGCAAGCAAATCTTGAGCAGCGATAGGACGATCAAATCTCAGCGTTACTACAGACTGGGGCCGACGCCGACGGCGGGAGGCGGCGGTCTCCGGGAGCCTGACCTTCCCACATCACTGCACTGGTGTAGCGGTTGACACCTTCGACGTGAACGGTGTGCCAACGACGGCAAAAGAAGTAGCCGCGGAGCGGGATCTGACGATCCGCTGCGACCCCGCCAGGCCAGTAGGCGCAGTGCCGAGCGTGGGTTTCTCGTCCGGAAATAAAGCGTGTGGCTCTGCCGTTTCGGCCGGAGATGGGTCGCGCCACTGGCCGGTCCAACGAGGTTCCGTCGCGCATCACGCAAAAGAGGAGGAGGGCACGACCGATGGCCACACTGAACGAGAAGCAAGCGGCGCTTTTCACCGACCGCAACTGGGGCGTGATCGCGACCATCCGTGAGGACGGATCACCACAAGCCACACCCGTCTGGATCGACTACGACGGTGAGAAGGTGCTCGTCAACAGCGCCCACGGGAGGACCAAGGTCAAGAACATCGAACGCGACCCGCGCGCGACCGTCACCGTCCTACCCGCCGCCGACCAACAAAGCGGCTACGTGATGGTGAGCGGCGCCGCCACGATCGTCGAGGAAGGCGCGGTCGAGCACATCAACATGCTCGCGAAGAAGTACCTGGGTGAGGACAAGTATCCCTACCTCGGTCCGGGCGAGAGGCGCGTGATCATCCAGATCCATC
This sequence comes from uncultured Actinomycetes bacterium, assembly GCA_963836705.1. Taxonomy (GTDB): domain Bacteria; phylum Actinomycetota; class Thermoleophilia; order Gaiellales; family Gaiellaceae; genus PALSA-600. The sequence continues at coordinate 298,502 of CAWIKU010000002.1, forward strand.
CCGAGCGCGTCGACGGCTTTGGCGCAGGCGGGTAGTCGTCGCTTGCTGAGGCGTTCCGAAATACGGGCCCACCGGAGCGGGCCGCTCTGATGCGGGTCTTCTGTCGGTTCTACGTTCCTTCTCGTCGCGAGTGCGTGATGAACCGCTCGACCGCGATGCTTATCGCATTCGCTCGGATCGACTCGTAGAGATCGAAGTCGTGGTGGCCGCCGGGCAGCTCGATGTACTCGGCCGGGTAGCTCGAGCCGGCGCGCATTCGCTCGACGAATTCTCGGGCGTGTGACCGCCTGACGCGAAGGTCGTTCTCCCCGTGGATCACCAGGATCGGCGGCGGCGGCCGCTCCGGCATCAGATCGCCGTAGTAGCCGTACCGGCCGACGATGCCGGCAGGCGACCGCGGCACCAAGACTCGCGTGAGACATCTAGTCTGGCGCCGGCGGGTCAGCCGGTTGCTGGGGCCACGAGCGAGCTCTCGACAAAGGGGTCATGTTCATGCAGACCACGCATTCGTTTTCCTTTCGCGGCAGCGAAGCAAGCGCAGCGGTGACGTATCGAGACAACGAGGATCCAGAGCGCTGGGGATACGGGCTGCTCGCGCTGCCTTGGCCGTCAAGCCTCGCCAGGGGACTCCCGGTGCTCGAGGTCGACGTGTCGACTCCACTCGAAGGCTACGCCGCGGTCATGGGGTGGATCCAGGTTGTGCGAATCCACGTCGCGGACTCGAGCACATCACTTGTTTCCGGAGGCGAGAAGGCGCCACCAGGAGACCACACCTGGGTCGATGTGCCGCCTCAGCTTCAGGCTCTCGGCGTGCCGTTCGTCTCGTTCGGGCGATGCCCGACCCTTTTCGACGCTCCGGCATCCACGGAGAGCGACGTCCGCTTCATCGCCGACGCTTTCCTAACGGCCAGCCCGGATGCGCTGATCAGCCGACGGTCGCAAGCTTGCTTCGGCGTCCGTTGGGGCTACTCGACGAAGCTGGGAGAGCAGGCCGAGTTGCTTCCGCCGACCGTGCTTCGCCACAGCGACTGGGAGCAGGCGATACCCATCCTCGAAGAACACTTCCCCGATTGGGGCTTCGAGCCCGACTGGCTTTCCTGAGCTGTCGAGCGAACACTGCCGCATGTCCGCCACGCAGAAACCGACGCTCGTCGTCGTAAGCGGGCCGCCCGGCTCGGGGAAGACGACGCTCGCCCACGAGATCGCTCGGGCACTCCCATGCCCCGCAATCTGCAGGGACGAGATCAAGGAGGGGATGGTCCACGCTCAAGGACCGGGTTTCCAAGGCGGGCACGGCGACCCACTGACCCAACGGACCTTTCCGCTCTTCTTCGAGGTCGTGCACGTCCTCATCGGGTCGGGCGTGACCGTCGTCGTCGAAGCAGCGTTCCAGGCCCCACGCTGGAAACTCGAGCTGGAAGCACTGAGCGAGCTTGCCCGGCTGCGGATCATCCGTTGCAACGTCGCAGCCTCGGTCTCGTTTGAGCGCGCGGTTCGTCGCGCAGCAGGCAACGAACATCACCTCGCGGCTCACGGCGACAGCACGCTCGGAATGGGGATCGCCGACTGGGACCAAGCCTTCGGATCGTTCGAGCACATCTCGTTACCAGCGCCGTCGCTCGACGTCGACACAACCGACCAGTACAACCCCGCCCTCGACGAGATCGTTCACTTCATCAACCAGACCTGACACGTTCCGTGACCCTGAAGCGCTCTCAATCGACGGACGAGCCTCGAGCTCAACCGGTGTCATCATCAGCCCGTGAATCCCGAGTCAGGAATCTCGGCCCAGAGGTTGAAGCGCTGGTCGCGCGCCACACGGCCCGGATCGCAGAGGCACTTCCGGAGGGATCGACGATCTCGGTGTCGGGAAGCACCTTGTTGGGACGCTACGGCGGACACGACATCGACCTGGTAGTTCTCGTCGCAGACGTAGGAGCCGCCGCAGATCGCCTCCGCCGGAACTATCCGCCGCTCTATGAAGAGGAGTGGCGGGATGACTGGGCGGCGTTCCGGGATCCAGGCCCGCCACAGGTGGACGTCGTCTTGACGCGTCTGGGGACGAAGGGCGACGCCCACCATCGCCTCGCCTGGGAACTGTTACTGGCGGACGCAGGACTGCGCGCGGAGTACGAGAGCCTGAAGGCGGTGGGCATGACCGCTACGGAGAAGGCGCTGTTCTTCGACCGCGTCGTCGCCATGCTTCCCGACGTAGAGTCGTGAGCAGCGGAGTCTCGCCGCTGTGCGCGTCGAACTATGCGTCAGGATGAGAGCGGTCGAGCTCGTCTTCGCCGTTGGCTGGGCGGCCTTCTGGTTGTACTGGCTCGTGGCAGCCTTTTCTACGAAGAGGGGCCGCGTTCCGTGGTCGCACGAACTGCGTATCCGCGCGGTGATCGCGGTCGTTGTAATCGTCTTGATTCGCCTGGGAGCGTTTCGGGGCGACGCCCTCGACACAGATCCGTGGCGCGCCGGCATTGGGCTCGTCCTCTTCGCCCTGGGCTTGGGGTTCGCGATCTGGGCTCGCGTCCGCCTCGGGCGCAACTGGGGCACCCCGATGACGGAAAAGGACGAGCCAGAGCTCGTGACCAGTGGCCCCTACCATCTGGTTCGCCACCCGATCTACTCGGGAATCTTGATCGCAGGCATCGGCACTGCGGTGGCGCTGAGCTGGCTGTGGCTGACCGCCGTGGCCCTGGCAGCGGTCTACTTCCTCTACAGCGCGACCGTCGAGGAGCGCTACCTGACCGAGCAGTTCCCAGACAGCTACCCGGTGTACAAGCGTTCGACGAAGCTGCTCGTCCCGTTCCTCTTCTAAGTCCAGAAGCCGGTTGCGTGGGCCGGCCTCAAGGAGAGTCGGGAACGCTGGCGGAAACGACGGTCAACTTGTAACTGAGAGTGCAGCGAGAGCAACGGCAATCGTAAGCGGCACGAGGCCGACGCCGAGAAGCGCGGCGAGCCTGAGTGACGGCTGCGTCTCGGTACGGCGGGCCGCCTGGTACCAGAGGAACGCGGAGAGCGAGCCCGTGAAGAGCAGGTTGGGGCCGAGGTTGAGCCCGATCAGCAGCGGCAGTGGGTGCTCGGGCCTCTCGGCCGAGAGGAGTGTCGCCGCCGGGAGGTTGTTGATCAGCACGCTCGCGACTGCGCCGACGACCGCGTCGCCCGTTGGGCCCAGGTGTCCGAGCAGTGCGGCGGGGCCGTGCCAACGGCGGGCAAGAGTTCCGAGTGCCACCGCGAGTCCGAACAGTGCTGCGAGGACGTGCAGGTTGAGACGCGGCCGGATCCGCCGCAGCCAGATCGCGACGAGCCCGACCACGAGCACTGGCAGCGCTGGGTCGCGCAACCCGAGCATCAGCAGTGTCGCCACCGCTGTCGCGGCGGCGCCAACGCCCAGCCGGAGCGGCGGCAGGGGTTCCGGGCCGCCGTTCTCGTGTCGCAACCGAAAGACGACGGCGGCATAGACGATCGTGATCGCCACGACTGCGAGCCATGGGAGCAGCATCCGGTGAGCGAACTCGGCGCCCGAGAGATCCTCGTGCGCGAGCACGATCAGGTTGGTCAGGTTCGAACCGGGCAACAGGAGCGACGCGCCGTTCGCCATGAACAGCGTTCCGTAGAGGAACGGTCGCTCGTCGCAGTCCCGTTGCCTGGCGGCGTGGATGACGATCGGCGTCAGGAACACGACCGCCGTGTCCAGATTCAGCACGGCAGTCACCACCGCCACCAGTCCGAGCAGGGTTGCGAGCAGCGTGATCGGGCCGCCACCGACCCGCTCGAGCCGCGTCCCGAGCGCGAGAAACAAGCCGTCTGCCTCGACCACCGCCCCGATCAACAGCAGCCCGACGACGAGCACGAACGGCGGCCACGCCTGCCCGACCGCAGAAAGGAACGCGTGACCCACCAACGACTCCCTACCCGACAGCCGCCAACCCCACCCGGTCAACCGCTCGATGTTCGCCCTCAGGCATCACGTCGAGCGCCGGAACGCGCTGCGACCGAGACGATCGAGCGGCGCGAACCGGAGACACACTCGCGTCACACATAAGTCTCACTTCCGTGTGTCAGACACGAGTCTGACTCGAGTCAGACACGAGCCAGACACGAGTCAGACGAGGCGGCTCAGAGGCGGCTCAGCTTCTTTCGGCTTCTGCTCGTGGAGCGGTGAGCCCTACGTCCGAGCGACTCGCTAGTCCGCCCACCAGTCGCGTTGACCGTCGACGTCTTCTCGCGGATCCTCGCCGAGGTTTGGTGCGCCGATGACGAGGATCTCGAGGCCCTCTGGCCCGGCCTCGTAGCCTCGCCACGCCCCCGGCGGGACGCGCACCGCATCCCATTCTTTGAGCTCGACGATCTCGTCGTCGACTTTCATCCGCCCGTTCCCGCGTAGGACGACGTACACCTCCTCTTGCTTCAGGTGCGTATGGCCGTACGGAAACCGATAGCCGGTCGGGATGCGTTGGTAGCTCAGGGCGGACTGCTCGAGCTCGAGCGCCTTGGTCGCCGCGCGGAACTCCAAATCCGGCGCGCCGTCGAACCTGGGGCCGATGTCCTCCAGATCCTCCTTGATGTTGCGGAGCGTGAACCGCACGGGGTAAATCCTATGGCGTGGTTTTCGAGCCTGGCGCCGCCACCCCGCCATGCCCAAATACGTCCGGTCTAGCGGGTGCGGTCCCCAACCATGTACGCGACGATCAACGCCGCCGGGAAGAAGACCAGGCTGAACAGAAAGTAGAGGAAGAAGCTGTGCCCCTTGCGGCTGGCGACCCGGGCCGGCCAGAAGGCGATCGCTATCCAGATGAAGATGAAGATGATCGATCCGATCCACCAGCCACTTGCAGCGAGGAGCATGTCGGCCTCCGATTGTTGGGTGGGCCGCTGAGTCGCCGCGACCGTCGAGCAAGGATTATCGTCGTTCGGTGCCGTTGGTGTCGCAGCGTCGGGTGACAGATCCGCACGCCGGCGCCGGTGAAGGGGAACGGGATCACGACCTCGACCGGAGTCGGAGCAGCGAACGTGAACGCGCCGGCCGAGTCTGCTGTCAGGTCTGCGCTGCCGGCCTGAGCGTCGACCGCCCCGCGGCGACCTGGGCGACCAGGGCCGCTGCCTCTTCGACCGAGAAGCCGTCGGTGTTTACAACCAGGTCGTAGTGCGTCGGTAGCTCGGTCGCCACGTCGTAGAACCGTTTCAAATACTCACGGCGCGCCGCGTCGGCCGCTTTGATGGTTCGTTCTGCGCCGGCGATGTCAACGCCTGCCTGCTCGCTGACTCGCTGGGCCCGCGTTCGCGGCGATGCGGTGACAAGCACCCGGAGGATGTTTGCGCCGGGGTCGAGTGCGTGCGATGCAGCATGTGCGGTGATGACGACATCTCCGCGTGCTGCTGCCTGTTCGATCGCCTCACGGATCAGAACCCGTATGTCGCTGTTGCTCGGCTCGTCCCCGAGCAGGAACGGCACCGCGCCGCCGAGTGCCGCCGCGTTGCTGCTGCTCTCGGAGATCGAGCCGAGGATGCGTACCGCAAATGACTTACGGCGCTCCTCGTCCGCGACATCGGCGGGTGAGAGTCCTCCCCGAGCCGCCGCCCTGGCCACGATCTCCTCATCGAGCTGAAGGAAGCCGAGTCGCTCCGCGACAAGACGTCCGACCTCGTGGCCGCCTGAGCCGGTGGCGTGCGAGATGCAGATGACGTTGCAAGGCATGAGGACGACGCTAGAAGGTCGTCGAGCTGCCGTCAACGGTGCGCCCGTGGTCACGCGCCCTACCAGGGAGCGACCGTTATCCCACCCCAGTCCTCGGGCGGGCAGTCGCGCAGAGTCTGGGTGAGCTCCCACCGATGGCCGCCTGGGTCCTCGAGGACGCCCGAACGCTCGCCGTACTCGTACGTCGTCAACTCCTCGACGACACGCGCACCAACCTCGCGGGCGCGAGCAAACGCCGCATCGACGTCAGACACGCGCACCTTGATCAAGTGTGTGGCGACGCCCCCACTTGGCGCGATTCGATCGCCACCGACCTCCGCGACCACCACGGCGCCGTCCATTCCGACACGCAGCTGCGCGCGGTGCGAATCACCGATCCGTACCCGCTCCCCGAATCCGAACGCGGCCTCCAGCCACGCCACCGCCGCTCGCACGTCCGGATAGACGAGCACCGGCGTCACCGTGGTAGGCGGCGCAGAACGATTGGTCAACATGGTCGAGACTCTAACGGCCGGGTCGCACCGCGCGGCTACCTCAGCTGTCCGAGCCGACCGAAGATGCAACGGACTGCCTGAGGTGAGAGAGTTGAGGGGGTTGTCACAACCGGATGATGGGGGATATCTCGTGAGACGAGACCAAGTCTTTCGCTGGGGTGGCGTGATAGCCGGCGCGGTGTTGTTCGTGTTCGGCATCGTGGTGATCGTGCTCGCGATCAACGGGCACAACACCGTCACTACCGAGCTCAAGCAGCAGAAGATCACAGGCACACCCGACATGACGCCCGCGGCGATCAAGGCCGAGGGCGCGAAAGCAGGCCTGAAGAACGTCAGCTATCCATCCTGCACCGTCGCCGGGGAATCGATCGACACCGGCAACGAGGCGCGTTGCTTCGCCCAGTACATGAACATCCATGCGCTCGAGGCGACGGGCGGGTACACGTACTCGGAGATGGGTCAGTACCAGGCGAAGCCGGACGCACCGAAATCGCAGCTTGCACCGGGTGGAGGCACCAGCAATCCCGACTTCGCAGTCACCGATCCGGCGACGAGCCACCCTGTGTCCAACGGGGCCCGGGACGTCTGGGTGACCGAAACGGCGCTTTCGACGGCGCTGAACACGAGTTACATGGCGACGCAGCTTTCGCTGTTCAGCGTGGTTGTGGGGATCGCGCTGATCCTCGCCGGGATCGGGTTCGCCATCCTCGCGCTCGGCGCAACGGCCCCAGGCCCGAACAAGGAGCCGGCCGCCGGATAACGTTGCCGAGGGATCGAGGCGCATGGCGCCGCCAGAGAGCAGGACCGGTCGCTAGTACCCGAGAGCGTCGAACGCAGCCGGATAGATGACCCGACCGGCAAGGTCGGGGCTGAATCCCGGGAGCCGCTTGATCATGAAAGCGTCGTCGGGGATCTTCGGATGCGGGGCGATGAAGCCGAGCGCGCTTGCCAGCTCGAAGCCGAAGCGAGGGTAGTACGCGGGAATGCCCTCGACCATGACGGCAGGCTCGCCTGCGTCTTCGGCGCGGCGGAGCGCGTCCCGGACCAGCTTTGTCCCCACACCAACGCGCTGGCGGTCGGGCCGAACCGACATCGGGGTCAGGTTGAGGATGCGTGGACGGGATCCACCTGCAACGTCCACCCAGCTCAGCAGCACGTGAGCAATCACACCGGAGGAGTCCTCGGCGACCAACGCCAGCTCCGGAATGAACCGGTCCGACGCCCGAATTCGCTCGACGAACGACGCGACCTCGTCGGGGTGTCCGACAAACGCTGTGCGGATCACCTCTGCGATCACCGGATGATCCACAGCGCGCTCGGTACGGATGAGGACGCCTTCGGCCACGGCTGGCGATGGTAGTTGGGCGCAAACGACCGAGTGGGGCGGGGACGTAACGGCGCGGACTGACCGGCTTCGCATCGCCCGGTAGGCGGCTCGGACCGCGAAAGAGGCGCGGCCGCCCGTGGGGCGGCCGCGCCTCGAGCAGTGCTACGTCGTTACGACGACGCTTCGACGCAGTAGACGTACACCGTGCCCGAGAGCGACGCCCCCGAGGACTGGCGGATCGTCCACGACGAGGTTCCGGTCGGGTCGCCCGTCGAAGAAGACCGGAACGACGCCGTGACCGAACCCTGGATGTCGAAGCCGCCGCTGAGAGCGAAGTCGCCAGTAGGACAGCTCACGGTGAACTGCTTGTCGCCGGAGTTCGTGCCGCCGGCGACCGTGATGATGGTCGAGCCGTTCAACCCGGCTGAGCCGGCAGGACCCTGGGGGCCGGCCGGACCCTGCGGGCCGGCAGCACCAGTCGCGCCGGTGTCACCCTTGTCGCCCTTCGCGCCGACAGCACCAGCAGCACCAGTGGCACCGGTGTCACCCTTCGCTCCGGGAAGACCCTGGGCGCCAGTGGCACCTGTGTCACCCTTCGCGCCGGCAAGGCCCTGAGCACCGGTTGCGCCGGTGTCGCCCTTTGCGCCGTCAGCACCCGCCAAGCCCTGGGCACCGGTCGCACCGGTGTCGCCCTTCGCACCGGTGTCGCCCTTCTCGCCGGCAGGCCCGACCTCGCCCTGTAGCCCCTGGGCACCGTCGGCACCCGCAGGACCCTGAACGCCGATCGCGCCGGCGTCACCCGTGGCGCCCTTCGCGCCGGTCTCGCCCTTCGCGCCGGTGTCACCCTTTGCGCCGGCGGGACCAGCGGCTCCCTGCGGCCCGATCGGACCGGAGTCGCCCTTCGCGCCACCGCCGCCTGCCACCGGGACGCCGAAGCGCCGGTTCTCGTTCGCGTTGCATTTCTGGCTGATGCCGATCGAGCGGACGATGCCCGCCCGCGGCACGGTGACCGTCTGACCGTAGATGTTCTTCAACCGCAGCGGAGAGACGCTTGTCTTCCCGATGCAGAACGGACCTGCCAGACGGCGGCCCTGGTCGTTCGATTGCGCCCCTGCAACCCCGACCGACGTCAAGAGCGCGGCAAGGGAAAGCACGATCAGCTTACGCATTGTTGTCCATCCTCCTCCTCGCCGCGTCCCATCCCGGTAACGCGCGGTGCGAGTTCGTCTAGGTGACGCTCATCGTCGGGGGCGCACCACCGCCGAGCGCCGGACCGAAGTCCAGCCGTAGGCTCCTGATCGTCGTGCCTCGTTCGGGGGATGTCCGGTCAAGGAGCGAGGGTCTCAAGCAAGGTGTTTAGATGCCGATGCCTCTCCGAGATGCCTCTCCGATTCACCCACTGCGCACTGACGGCTCTCCTCGCGGCGCTCACTCTCGTCCTGGGCGGCGCACGTGCGTCGGCGCTCGAGGGAGGCGGGCAACGCGGCCCGCTTGATTCCGCCAGCGCGGACAGCGCCTACTGGTACTCCTGCCCGCCGGGTCTCTTGCAGACAGGCAGCGCCGATGGGCTCGCGAACGGACGCTATTGCGCGTTCTGGCTGTTGAAGAGCTTCCCGCTCGGCGGTGCCACGGCGTCAGAGCTGAACGCAACCGCTGTCCCGGGGCTCGACGTGCTGCCGGTATGGCGGCGCACCCGTGGCGCCGGGGTGACCGTGGCCGTTGTCGACACGGGTGTCGACAACGAGAGCGCCGACCTTGCGCCCAACCTGCTGCCCGGCAGGAACACCTACGACACCAACAACGACACCGCCGACGTCGCCGGCCACGGCACGGTGATCGCATCGGTGATCGCGGCGCCCGCCGGAAACGGAGGTTACGTCGGAATCGCTCCCGAGGCGAAGGTGCTGCCGGTCAAGGTGTTGGGTGGTTCATCCGGCCGAGACTGGTCCGACCGCGCCGTGGTGCGGGGCATCGAGTTCGCGCTCGCCGAGGGCGCCAAGGTCATCAACCTCTCGATCGGAGGCCTCAACACGCCGATCGCGGGAATCGAGAAGGCGCTCACGGACGCTCAGCGTGCTGGGGCGCTCGTCGTGATCGCCGCCGGGAATGACGGCGTCGATCTGGATGGCCCGCGGTACACCGAAAGCCCCGATGGGTACGGGCTCTCGAACACGCTGACCGTGGCCAACTTCACCACCCGAAACACGCTTGCCACCGACTCGAACTACGGCGCACGGCACGTTCAGATCGCCTCGCTCGGCACCGTTCTGTGGGGTGACTATCCAGGCAACACGACGGGTGGGTACCTCGGTGGCTCGTCGGCGGCGGCGGCGGCGACGTCTGGTGTCGCGGCGCTCCTCTTCGCCGCCGACCCGTCAGCCACCGCGGGAGAGGTGAGGAGAGCGATCATCGTGGGCGCGAACACCGACGTCCAGCCGTTGCGGGGGAAGGTCGAGGCGAACGGCCTCCTGTCCGCCACAGGAGCGCTCGCGGCACTGGGGCACCCGGATCGGACCTCGCCTTCCGAGTTCAGAACCGTCGGTCCGGATTTCGCATTCCGGTCGCGGGGCGCCGCGCCCGTGAAGTTCGCGTGGCAGCCGTCGCGTGATCCAGAGCTCGAGGGCTACGCGCTCACCGTCGACGGGCGCACGACGATTCTGCCTCCGAATGCAACCACCTTCCGCACGGCGCTTCGTCCGGGGGCACATCGCTGGCGGCTGTCCGCGTACGACCTCTCGGGCAATCGCACGGCTGCGACAGCCCTCCTACGTGCCGCCGCTCGGTAGCGTCGGATGGTCGGTGGGGTAGACGCCGAGCGCAAACCCGTAGACGGTCTCGCCCGATCGCGGCAGCCGGTCGAACTCCGTCACCAGCTCCGCCATCCGCTCCCAGAACTCCGACACCTGCGCCTCCGAGATACGGGCGTGGCGGATGAATCCCCACAGCTTCCCGTCGTCGTAGGCGCCGGCTGACTCGCGAGCGGCGACCTCGAAGTCGTTGAAGTCCCGAGGCATGTCGTCGCCATCCGCGCTCCGCTCCATGCCGACGTAGAACATGCGTGCCGTGCGGCCGTAGAAACGCTCGTCGATCGCCCGCACCCGCCGGGTCCTCACCACCTGCACGAGCCCGGCCTCGGCGAGGACCTTGACGTGGTAGGCCACCGTGCTCTTCGGTCGTTCGAGCGCGACCGCGAGCTCGCTCACGCTCGCCGCCCGCTCGTGCAGCAGGCTGAGGATCGTCGTGCGGAGTGGATGACCGATCGCCTTCACCTGGGCGGGCCTCGTGAGTGCGATCCGGTCGGCGAGGTCGTAGTCGGGCGGAGACGAGTTGCCGGCCACAGCCGATCAGGCTAACATCCCGGAACGTTCCAGTTAAATGGATCAATCGCTGAGGAGGCTGCAGATGACCGAAGTCGTCCTGTACCACCACGTTCAGGGACTCACCGACGGGGTGCGGTCGTTCGCCGACGAGATTCGACGGGCGGGACACACCGTGCACACGCCCGACCTGTTCGACGGGCGCACGTTCGACACCATCGAGGACGGCATGGCGTTCGCGCGCGAAGCGGGCTTCGGCGCGCTCAACGAGCGGGGGGTGGCCGTGGGAGAGGCGATCCGCCCCGACGTCGTCTATGCAGGCTTCTCGTTCGGCGTGATGGCCGCCCAGCAGCTCGCCCAGACCAGGGCCGGCGCCCGCGGCGCGTTGCTGATGTCCGGCTGTCTGCCGATCTCGGAGTTCGGGGTCGCGTGGCCCGCGGGCGTTCCTGTGCAAGTGCACGGCAAGGACAGCGATCCGTTCTTCCTCGAAGATCTCGAGGCGGCCCAGGCGCTGGTCGAGTCGACTGACCGTGCCGAGCTGTTCCTCTATTCGGGCGAGGAGCACCTCTTCGGCGACTCTTCGCTTCCGGCGTACGACCCGGCCGCGGCGACGCTGCTTACCGAGCGCGTGCTGACGTTCCTCGCAACGGTCCAGGACCACGGGGACCAGTCGACCGCATGACCGAGACGTCGGCGTACACGATCAAGGCTCTGGACGAGACCACGTGGGACGCGTTCTCCGCGCTGGTCGAGAACAACAACGGCGTCTTTGGCGGCTGCTGGTGTATGGGCTTCCACCCCGAAGGGGTCGGAAAGGAAACAACGGCGGAACTGAACCGCAGGCGGAAGCTCGAGCGTGTCCGAGCAGGAACGACCCATGCAGCGCTTGTTTTCGACGGGGACGACTGTGTGGGCTGGTGCCAGTTCGGGGCTCCCAACGAACTGCCGAGGATCAAGAGCCGCGCCGCCTACGAGAAGGGTCTCACGACAATGCCCGACTGGCGGATTGCGTGCAACTTCGTCGGCAAGGGGCACCGACGCCAGGGTGTCGCGACCGCGGCGCTGGAAGGGGCACTCGACCTCATCGGCGCGCTCGGAGGCGGACGGGTCGAGGGCTACCCGGAGGACGCAGCCTCCGTTCCCGCCGGCTTTCTGTTCAACGGCGCACTCTCGACATATGAAACGCTCGGCTTCGTCCGCGACCGCAAGATCGGCAAGCACCGTTGGGTCGTCACCAGGACGGTCAGACCCGTCACCCCGTAAGTCCTCGGTCAGAGCGGGAACCGGCCCACTAACCTAGGGCTCCTCGACGACCATTCGATCAGAGGAGTCGCGCGTGCTGGTGGACATCATCCTGGTGCTGCTGTTGCTGAGCCTGGCGGGCTTGGGAGGCTGGTTTGTGATTCGAGGGCTCAGCGGCCGTCGCCGCTAAGCGCTTCGCGAAGGTCCGCCAGGCGACGAGCAACCGGCGGATCGTCGAGAACCGCAACCGGGCAGGTGCACCCTCGGCGAGCGCGAACTCGGCCCCTGATGGCCGACGAGACAAGGTTCGAACGGCGGCTCGACCGTGTGGTGTTCCGCGCCGTGACGCCCCGAGCGGCGGCCGTCCTGATCTCCAGCGTGGCGACCGTGATCACGGTCGGGGCCGGGATCATCATGACGGTGGTCGACCACCACAACTTCCCGTCGATCGGAGCCGGCCTTTGGTGGTCGGTCCAGACGGTCACGACGGTCGGGTACGGCGACCATGTTCCGATTACGATTGCCGGCCGCTTGGTCGCCGCCCTCGTGATGCTGGTCGGAGTCTCCTTCCTGACCGTGATCACTGCCTCCATCACCAGCGCGTTCGTCGACCGCTCGCGCCGAGAGCAGGAGACGTCCGACGCCGGGGTCGTGACGACGGCGACCCAGTTGCAGGAGATGAACGGCAGGCTCGAGCGGATCGAGGCGGCGCTCAGCGCACGTCGTTAATCGCTAGCCGTGCGATTGAGGCGCGGCTCGCGCAGCCTCGACCGCACGATGGACGTTCCCGTGGATCCGGTCGACGGTGATTGCGTCGGCTGCGCCGTCGGCGCGAAGCACTGCGAGCACGCGCGGCTTCGCGCGCGCCAGCCGGAGCTCGACCCCTTCTGCGGCCAGATAGTCCTGGATCTCGAGCAGCTTCGCGGAGCCTTGAGAGTCGACGAAGTTGACGCCCTCTAGGTCGAGCACGATCGTCCGTAGGGCGGCCCCGTGCTCGACGATCTCCCGGATGCGCGTGTCGAGTGCTTCGGCGGTGGCGAAGAAGAGACCACCGTCGAAGCGCAAGACGGAAATGCCTTCGAACCGCTCGTCCTCCGGGTACTCGTCGAGCTCGCGGTACACCTGCGTCCCGGCCTCGCGTCCGAGAAGCTGCATCGGCGGCCGCGTGGCGGCGTAGACGAGCCAGCCGAGCGACAGGACGACCCCGATCACCACGCCGGCGAGGACCCCGGCCGACAGCACCGCCAGGACCGCCGCGGCCGCGATCCAGAAGTCGAACCGCGCCACCCGGTACAGGCGGCGCAACTCGTGCACGTCGATCATCCCGAACACGACCGCGTCGATGATGATCGCGGCGAGCACGGCCTTCGGCAGGTGCGAGAAGACCGGCGCCAGCACGATCAGCGTTGCGACCACGAGCCCGCCGGTGACGAGCGAGGCCATAGGCGACCGCGCACCGGCCGATTCGTTCAGCGAGCTCGCCGAGAGGCTCGTCGACACCGGCATGCCCTGGAACACACCGGCGCCGACGTTCGCCATCCCCTGCGCAACCGACTCCTGATCGACGTCGATGCGGTAGTGATGACGGGTTGCAAACGCACGCGCGTCGCCGGCGGTCTGAGAGAACCCGATCAGCAGTAGCGCGAACGACGCGATCCCGATCACGCCAATGTGGTGCTGGACGAGAGCGAAGTCGGGGAGGGCGGGCGCCGGCAGACCACGCGGCACGTGGCCGACGAGGGCGACGCCGTGAGAGCCGAGGTCGAAGACCGCGGACGCGAGCAGGCCCCCGACGACCAGCACGAGTGCTCCGGGGATCGCAGGCGCCAAGAACCGCAGAACGAGGATCACCGCGAGCGCCGCGACCCCGACCGCCAAGGTCAGCCAGTGGATGCTGTCGAGGCCGCGCACCCACGAGCCGAACTCGCGCCAGACGTTGTCGCCGTCGCCCGACGTCCCGGTCAGCTTGGGCAGCTCGCCCACCGTCACGTCGATGGCCGCACCCGCGAGGAACCCGGTCACGACCGCCTTGGAGAGGAACTGGGCGATCCAGCCGAGCTTGAGGAGCGCAAGCAGCAGGAACAACACGCCGGTGAACAGGGTGATCGCCGCGACCAGCTGTGCCGCCTGGTCGCCGGCGACTCCTGTCGCGAGCACGGCGCCACCCGCGACCGCAGCGAGCGAGGAACTCGGCCCGGTCGAGATGTGGCGGGAGGTGCAGAAGAGCGCGTAGATCAGCGCACCCGCAGCGGCGGCGTAGAGCCCGTTCTCGACCGGAATGCCGGCGATACCGGCGTACCCCAGGTTTTTCGGCACGATCAGGGCCGTGACGGCCACGCCGGCGGCGATGTCACCACGGAGCCAGCTCCGGTCGTACCTGGGCAGCCACTCGACGATGGGCAGCAGTCGCGTCACGTTTCGATCCTGTCAGACCAGCGGCGTGATCCGAGTACAATCCCCGGCGTCATGCAGTTGGCCGGCGATGGTGATCGTGAGCAAGCCGCTGCCTCACTGCGGGAGCATTTCGTCCGCGGGAGGTTGACGCTCGACGAGCTCGGCGAGCGCACCGAGGCGGTCCTCCGTGCACGTTCGCGAGAGGAACTGCGACGGGCGCTCTCCGGCCTGCCGCAGTTCAACGGCCGTGCGATCGGGCAGAGCGTCACCCGGATCGCGGCCGTCGTGCTGCTCACCGGCGCGTGGCTGTTCTTCAGCTTCGTCCTGCTCGTCGTGCTCGCACTGACCACGGTGATCCACGGCGTGTCCGACATCGGCCTGGTCGCGTTCCTACTTGTCTGGCTGGTCCCGACCTATCTCCTCTCGCGCGTCTGGCGGCGGGCGTCGCCGCGGCGACACGCGTAAGCCGAGCATGGATGCAGACGAGACGGTGGTACTGAAGGTCGTACCCAACGAAGGGGAAGCCCAGATCGTCTGCGGGCTCCTGCGCTCCGCGGGCGTGAAGTGCAATTACCGCGACACGGACGCGCTGGACTCCTTGCTCGAGGAGTTCACGGCGTCGGGCCCGCGCGAGATCCTGGTGGCGAGCTCGGACCTTGCGGCCGCGGAGGCCGTGCTCGCGGAGACGGGCAACTGAGTCTCCTCGCGGTGCGTTAGTCGCTCCACCAGTCCTGGACCATCTCGACTTCGCTCGCGTCCTCGCCGGCGCCGAACGCGAGGTACTCGACCCCATCGGGTCCGGCTTCGACATCGCGCATCGTGTTGGTGTCGAATCTGATTGCGTCCCACTCGCCGAGCTCGACGACCTCTCCGTCGACCTTGACCCGGGCCGAGCCGCGCACGATCACGTAGACCTCTTCCTGGTGGCGGTGCTTGTGGCCGAAGGGAATGCGGAAGTTCGGCTCGAGCGAGAAGAGGCTCAAGCCCAGTGTCTTCCCGTCCAGCGGTGTGCGTGCGAAGCGCGCCTGCATCTCGGCGGGCATCCCGAACTTCGGAGCCTGGTCGACGACGTCGGTCCGGAGATTGGTCTTCGTGTAATCACTCATGCCTCGAAACTACCCGCCTGGCGGCGGAGCAAACGACAGTGCTGTGGCTACCCTTCGGCTGTGCCGTCGTTGAACGCGATCGGGATCCATACCTCCGACATGGCGGAGTCGATTCGCTTCTACCGTCTCGTCGGCCTCGACGTGCCGGAGACGCCCGACGAGAGCCATGTCGACGCGTTCCTACCGAACGGTGTGCGCTTCATGCTCGACACCGACGAGGTGATGCGCAGCTTCCGGCCCGACTGGCAGCGCGTGACCGGCAACCAGGCGTCGCTGGCGCTCGAGTGCGGTAGCCCGGCAGAGGTCGACGAGGTCTACGCACGCGTCGTCGCAGCCGGCTTCACCGGAGAGAAGGAGCCCTGGGATGCGTTCTGGGGTCAGCGGTACGCGGAGCTGGTCGACCCGGACGGCGTGCCGGTCAGTCTCTACGCCACGCTCTAGCGCAGCGAGCTAGGGCTACCCTGCTGCCATGGCGAGCGAGCGGTCGGTCAACGTCGGCGGCGTGCAGATCGGAGGGGGCGCCCCACCGGTCGTGCAGTCGATGACGCTGACGAAGACCCACGACGTCGAGGCGACGACTGCGCAGATCGCGGCGCTCGCGAGTGCCGGCTGCGAGCTCGTGCGCGTCGCCGTGCCGAAAGGGGAGGACGCAGACGCGCTGCCGAAACTGGTCCGCCTCTCGCCGATCCCCGTGATCGCCGACATCCACTTCAACGCGAGCCTTGCACTGCGCGCGATCGAAGCCGGTGTTGCGGCGGTTCGCATCAACCCGGGCAACATCGGCGGCGCCGACAAGGTCGAGCTGGTTGTGAAGGCCGCGAAGGCGAAGGGCATCCCGATGCGGATCGGCGCCAACTCCGGCTCGCTGCCGAAGCACCTCGCCGGCTTGGCGCAGCAGGACCAGGCCGAGGCACTCGTCGAGGCCGCGCTCGAAGAGGTGCGCCTGCTCGAATCGCTCGACTTCCGCGAGTTCAAGATCTCGGTCAAGTCGAGCCACGTGCCGACGATGATCCGCGCCTACCGCCTGCTGGCGGAGAAGGTTCCGTACCCGCTGCACCTCGGCGTCACGGAGGCCGGCACGCCGTTCTCCGGATCGATCAAGAGCGCCGTCGGGATGGGCGCGCTTCTCAGTGACGGGATCGGGGACACGATTCGCGTCTCGCTGACCGCCGATCCGGTCGAGGAGGTCAAGACGGCGTTCGAGATCCTGAAGGCGCTCGGGCTGCGCGAGCGCGGCCCGGTGATGATCGCCTGCCCGAGCTGTGGTCGCGACAACGTCGGCGTCCAGCAACTCGCAGAGCGCGTCGAGGAGCGACTGCGAACCTACCCGGAGGCGTTCGAAGTGGCCGTGCTGGGCTGCGCCGTCAACGGACCCGGCGAGGCCGGAGACGCCGATTTCGGAATCGCCGGCGGACGCGACGTGGGCTTCGTCTACGCCCACGGGAGGGTGCTGAAGAAGGTGTCGAGCGACATCCTCGTCGACGAGCTGTTCCATGAGATCGACCGTTGGATCGCTGAGGGGATGCACCGCCCGAAGCGGCTCAAGATGGCCAAGCCGGCAGCCCTCGCCATGGCCGAAGCGAGCCAAATACCGCTCTAAAGCAGGGTTTGCGCAGCCGGTGCGTCGACTCCGGCGGGTCGGTAGCCTGGAAAGGCAACGATGATCGCGCGCGCCTCCCAGCTGTTTCTGCCGACTCTGCGCGACGCGCCGGCCGACGCTGACGCCGTCAATCACAAACTGCTCGTGCGCGGCGGCTTCGTGCGCCAGGTGACGGGTGGCGTCTGGACGTTCCTGCCACTCGGCTGGCGGGTGCACCGGAAGATCGAGCAGATCATCCGCGAGGAGATGGACGCCATCGGCTGTCAGGAGATGCTGATGCCGGTCTTGACGCCGTACGAGCTCTGGCAGCAGTCGGGACGCGACTACATCCCGGAGCTCTTCCGGCTTCAGGACCGCAAGGGTGCGGAGTACGTGCTGCCGTTGACCCACGAGGAAACGGTCACCTTCCACGCGCGCGAGCTGCAGAGCTACCGGCAGCTGCCGCAGATGCTGTACCACTTCTCGATCAAGGAGCGCGACGAACCGCGTCCGCGCGCGGGCCTGATCCGGCTACGCGAATTCATCATGAAGGACGCCTACTCCTTCGATCGCGATGAGGCCGGTCTGGCGAAGAGCTTCGAGCTGCACCGAGGGGCGTACCACCGGATCTTCGAGCGCATCGGGTTGGAGACGTACGAGGTCGAGGCCGAGTCCGGGATGATGGGCGGCAGCGGCTCAGCCGACTTCCTCGCTCCCGCAGGTGCAGGCGAGAACACGCTCGTCACGTGCGAGAACGGCGACTTTGCAGCCGACCTGGAGGTCGCGCGCGGCATCCCTCGCGCGCCTACCTTCCCTGAGCGGCTGAAGACGCCAGCTGAGGTCGAGACCCCCGACGTGAAGACGTGCGAGGCGCTTGCGGAGTTCCTCTCGATCGACGTCGCCGCCACGTCGAAAGCGATGCCGGTGACGACCGATGACGGCGCCGTTGTGCTCGCGCTGGTGCGCGGCGACGATCGGATCGAGCCGGCGAAGCTCGAGGCGGCTCTCGGCCGCCCCTCCCGGCCGGCCACCGACGACGAGATCCTGGCGGCCTTCGGCGCCTCCGGCGGCTCGCTCGGCCCTGTCGGCTTCGCCGGCGAGATCGTTGCGGACGATGCACTGCGAGAAGGTCAGTTCGTGGCCGGTGCGAACCGCGACGGCCGGCACCTGCGTGGGGTCGAGGCGGGCCGGGATTTCGAGGGGCGGTTCGCCGATCTGCGCGAGTCCACGGAGGGCGATACCTGCCCGAAGTGCGGGGGCAAGCTGCTGTTCGAGACGGCGATCGAGGTGGGCCACATCTTCAAGCTCGAGACGCGATTCTCGAAGCCGCTCGATGCGACATTCCTCGACGAGGACGGCCAGGAGAAGTTCCTCGTCATGGGGAGCTACGGCATCGGGCCCGCGCGTGTGATGGCGGCGATCGTCGAGCAGCAGCACGACGAGAACGGCATCAAGTGGCCGGCCGGGATCGCGCCGTACGACGTTCACATCGTCGTGCTCGGAGGCGCCGAGGCGATCGCCGACCAGGCCGCAGAGTTGCTGTCGGCGGCAGGGAAGGACGTCCTGCTCGACGACCGCGACCAGCGACCGGGGGAGAAGTTCGCCGACGCCGACCTGATTGGCATCCCGATCCGGATCACCGCCGGCAAGAAGAGCCTGGAGGACGGCGCGGTCGACGTCCGCGACCGCGCCACGGGCGAGGACAGACGCGTCAGCGTCGCGGAGCTGGGCAAGGAGGTCTAGGTGGCGAAGCGCCGTCGTTATGCGTCCGAGTCGTTTGGCCCTGCGGTCGAGCGGCTGATGAACGAGACGGGGGTGACCTACCGTGCGCTTGCCGCGAAGACCGGGCTCTCGGCCGGCTACCTCAACCATCTGGTCCACGGCAACCGTCCGGTGCCGTCGAACGACGTCGTTGAGACGCTGGCGGGTGCGCTCGACGTCGACCCCGAGTTCTTCCGCGAGTATCGGCTCCGCGTGATCACCGAGAAGCTCGAGGCGATGCCCGAGCTGGTCGACCGGCTCTACCGTCGTCTAAGTGCCTAACTGGCGTCCCTCGCGGGCGTCTTATCGGATGGGTCGGTGGGGTCCCGGCAAGCGACCACTGGGGGGTTAGGGGCCCCACCGAGCCTTCCTGCCCTGAAACAGGGCCGCCGCCGTCGTCTTGGTGAGCGCTTGGGCTAGATCCGCCGGGCGCCGACGTAGGCAGCGCCCCAGTCGGACAGATTCGAGATCTTGACGACGTCGCCCGTGCTCGGCGCGTGGACGACCTGGCCGCCGCCGATGTAGATGCCGACATGGTTGAGCGAGTCGAAGAAGACGAGGTCGCCCGGCTGCAGCGCGTCGCGCGGGACCGGGACGCCTTCGCCGTACTGGGCTGCGGCGAAGTGGGGCAGCTCGATGCCGAGCTGGTTGAAGACGTACATCACGAGCCCCGAGCAGTCGAAGCCGGCCGGCGTGGAGCCGCCCCAGAGGTACGGGACGCCGAGATAGTGCATGGCGATCGTCGCCGCAGCAGGGTGGCCGCTCGGAAGCGGGGTCGACGAGGGCGGGTCGACCGGAACGTTGGACGTCGTCGTCGTAGTGGTCGGCGGAGCTGGGGGAGTCGTGGCGGTCGCGGTCGGCGCAGTCGGCGTCGAGGTCCTTGTCGTGGTCGTGGTCGCCGCTGTCGGGGTTGCCGCTGCCCTGGCTGCGGCTTCGCGGGCCTGCTCGAGCTGATGCCGGCGCAGCAGGTCCTGCTCGTGCGCGAGGCGAGCCTTCGCCTGAGCGGCGAGGAGTGCCTGGCGCTGTTCTTCCTTGACGCGGAGCGCCGAGACCTCCGACTCGATCGAGCCGAGCAGCTGCCGCCGCCGGGCGAGGAGCGAGCCGATCCGGGCGCGCTCACTCGCGCGCTGGAGCACCGCGCCTTCTCGGCGCTGCTCGGTCGCCTTCAGGCTGCGGACAGCCGAGGCGTAGCGGTTCCGCACCTGGGTGGTCTTGGCGGCGAGGCGATGATCGGCCAGGGCGACGGCGTGAGCGGTGTCGAGTTCATCGATCACCTCGCCGAGGCTATGGCTGCCGAGGAAGATCGAGAGCGTCGACGGTGACGGGTCGCTCTCGTAGAGGGCGACGACCCGCTCGGACACGTGCTGCAGCGCGAGGTTCCGCTGCCGTTCGGCGATCCGCAGGGAGGCGCGGTCGGCGGTCAGCTGCTGCTGCGTCTGAGCGAGCTCGTAGCGCGCGCCGTTGTAGGCCTCCACGGTGGCCCCGAACCGCGTGTCGAGCGCGTTCACCTCGCTGAGCACGTGCTGGGCCTGCGCCTGCTTGTCCAAGAGCTGCTGCTTCGGCGACGCGGCCAGCGGCTCACCGACGAGGGCCGCGCCGAGAACGGCGGCCGCGACGAGCGCGAGTATGACCCTCCAGGCACGCATGGCGAGGTGGGGCCGCCTTCGCCCCCTGACAACCTAGTCCTCTCTATCGGAAGACGCGCAGCCGGGCTGAAGTGGCATCGTTGGTACGGTTGCCGACGTCGCGGGGCGTGGCGCAGCCTGGTTAGCGCGCTAGTCTGGGGGACTAGAGGTCCCGAGTTCGAATCTCGGCGCCCCGACTAAAGCCCTGCACACGCGGGGCTTTTCGTTTTCGAAGTGCTGCTCTTGAAGCACCCGTGGAACTGGTCGCACCGTGGCTGGAGACGATTGGCCGTCCCACGTGCGTCTTGCAGAAAGCACTGATCACCTGGGCGAACACTGAGGGCAAGGCGTACGACGACGGCGTGGCGAAGCTGAGAGCATCCACTGAACCCCGCCGTCGCGGCTGACGATCGGTCGTTCTCCGGCGATTACTGAGTGACGCCCGCGTTAGTGCGCTTCGAGCGCGTCGGTGGTCTCAAGTCGAAGCGAGTCGGTGCCGATACCACGCGCCATGACCGTCTTCAACCGGATTTTCCTCATCTCCGCGTTCGTCATTGCTGTCGCCGACGTTGCACTCGCGACCGAGACATCCTCACCGGGCATGTTCATCGGATCGTTGGCGTTGGCGCTGCTCGCCGCGGCACTGGTGCTCCGGCAGCGCCGGACAGCCGGGAAGCCTCAGCGCGGCTCGACGACGGGCTGAACACGAACGGCTAGGGTCAGAGCGCCTTCCGGCCCCCAGACTGGAGCAGGGATGGGGTTCAGGTTCGCACTCGTCTCAACCGACGGCGAGGTGCTCGACAGATCGAGCTCCATCCGATCCTCACGGTCCGCTGTCTCAGCGGCTAACAGAGTTGGATCTGCTTGGTCGTTGGTTTAACCCTCTCTCGGGGGATGAAGCTCCCCGAAGGCTCGCCGATGACCTCCACGTGACGTACGTCGCCGATCCGCAACGAGGTAAGCCGAGGTCGAACGGTCGGCGCCTGACTGTGCTTGTTGCGGTGGCAGTCGTGGCGTTCACCGTCATTTCGAGTGCAAGCGCCGGAGGTGCGCCGTCGATCGCGTTCAGCCCGTCGTCGGGTGTCTACGGGCCGATTGACTCGGGCACGACCGCGTCGCAGACGTTCACGCTGACCAACTCGGGCGGCTCGGCGACCGGGGCGCTGACGGTGTCGCTGACCGGGGCGTCGGCGTTCTCGAAGACCGCCGACACGTGTACGGCGGCGAGTCTCGGCCCGCAGAAGTCGTGCAGCGTCACCGTGCAGTACGCACCAACCAGCGAGGGGGCGAGCGAGAGCGCCGCGCTGAGCGTGTTGAGCAAGAAGTTCGCCGCGGTCGCGAGCGCGTCCCTCACCGGGGCCAGCACAAGTCCGCCGACTTACCCCACGTCGCAGGCGGACTGCGAATCGTTCGGCGGCACGTTCTCGACAGGAACGGGTGACACGCTCTGGACGTGCAACGGCTGGCTATTCACCAGCCTGATCCAGGACTTCCACCCCAAGGTCTCTACGTTGGGAACGGACTGTGTTGACGATGATGGCGGAAGTAGCGCCGATTCAGAATCAACAGGCGCAGTCACCGCGAACACAACCTGTAACGCGTAAATCCTGTGGAGGGGTCGGCCATCGCGCCGCCCCCCTCACCCTTTCCTGAGCGGCGGTAAAGTCCGCCGCCCGCTCCCAGCGGGGTTCTCTTGCGAGGGCGGCGCCAGAATCGACCGCGCCGCAATGACGTAGCCACGGTCTAGGCGTGAGCTTGCCGCACCGCGTCATTGGTCCTGAAGAGCTACTCAGTCTCGTAGGGCGCAGATCGACCGTCATTCGTCGACCGGTCCGAAGCGCTCCACCGTGCCGTCTCTCCGGCGCTCGCCACGTCACATGCAGAGCCAGCCGCCGTCGAGTGCGAGGTTGAGGCCGTTGACGCCGCCGTTCTCGAGGAGGAAGCGCGAGGCGTCCACGACCTCGGCCATCGTCACGAGCCGGCCGATCGGCGTGCGCTGGACGAGCGCCTGAAAGCGATCGGCCGGCATGTCCCGCCACTGCGGACTGTCGCCGACGATCGCGGGATGGAGCGTGTTCACGCGTCTGGGGGCGAGCTCGATCACCAGCGTCCGGACGAGGCTCGTGACCGCGCCGTTCACCGTCGTCACCGTCGTGGAACCTGGATAGGGCCGGTCGCGGGCGAGGCCGCCGAAGATCAGGATCGCCGAGTCGTCGGCGAGTCTCGGCAGAAGCGTGTGGATGACCTCGGTGTAGCCGACGAGTTTGAGCGTGATGAGCCGCAGCGCCGCCGCGATGTCGTAGTCCTTCACGGAGTTGCTGTCGCGCTCGATGGCTGCCAGCACGAGGTACTCGACATCGCCGACGTCCGCGAGCCGCTCGGCCAGCGTCTGGGGCTCCGCAAGGTCGAGAGCGATGCCGCGTGTGGCGCCGCCGATCTCCGCGGCGCACGCCGCCGCTGCGGACGCGTCGCGGCCGCTGATGACGACATCGCGACCCTGGTCGGCGTAGAACTGCGCGACCGCACGGCCCAGGCCACGGGTTCCGCCCACGACAACGACGCTTCTGTTCGCCATCCTTCAGTTCTCCTTTCGTAGCGGGAGGGGCAGGCTGTAACCCGCCCCTCCCGTCCGGCTCTCTCAGTGCGAGTGCGCCCCCGCCGTCTCCCTGACCCACTCGGGCAGCAGTCCGCCCTGCCCGAGAATGTGGTCGCGTGACTCTTCGAGCTTCTGCACGACCGACTTCATGTCGACGTCGAGGAGCTGCCCGCCGCGCTTCACGGCGCGTCCGGCAACGAAGACCGAATCGACATTCGAGGTGTCGGCGTAGGTGACGATCGTCGCCTTCGGGTCGAGCACCGGCGCAGTGTTGATCACGTCAGTCTTCAGCAGCACGATGTCAGCCTGCTTGCCGGGCGTGAGCGAGCCGACCCGGTCTTCGAGCATGATCGAACGTGCGCCGTCGATGGTCGCGAAGTCGAGCACGTCCGTGTGCGTGAGCTTCGGGGCGAACGCGACGTCCGGGGTGTCGGTGAACTCGAGGATCCGGTCGTAGGCGAGGGCCGTCCGCATCTGCGTGAACATCTCGCCGGGAACGCTGGAGACGACGTCGACGCTGAGTGATGGGCGGACGCCGCGGGCAAGCATCTTCCCCGTAGGAGGCGGCCCGTGCCCCATGAGCATCTCGACATAGGGGGAGATCGACGCCTTTCCGCCGGTCTCGGCGATCCAGTCGAGCTCCTCGTCGTTGAGGTCGGTCATGTGGATGTAGCAGACGTCGGGGCCCATCAAACCGAGGTCGTGCATGTCCTTCACCGGTGTGTAGTGCAGCGTGTGGAGCCGCATGCCGACGTGCACGCTGATCATGATCCCGAGCTCGCGAGCAAGCGCCCAGTCATGCTTCGCGACGTCGAAGTTCACGTTGCCCGGCTGACGCGCGGCCATGGCCAGCGTGATCAGGCCGTCGTCGGAAGAGAAGTACGTCTCGCGAATGCGGCGGATGTCAGCCGGGTGCTCGAGTTCGCTGAACGACCACCATTCGCCGCCGGTCGGCATGCCGTGCGCGTAGACGGCGCGGATGCCCGCGTCCTTCAACCCCTGGATCGCCGCGTCGGAGTGGTCGGGTGTGTTCGAGATGTGCGACCAATCGAGGAGGGTCGTGACACCCGCGTTGAGCGCCTCGAGCGCCCCGGCGTAGTCGCCGATGTGGACGTCCTGGGGGCGATAGAAGCCGCCGACCTGGCCAAGCATGACCGCGAAGTAGTGGTCGAGCGTGCACGACGGGAGCACGCCGCGAACCGGCGTTTGCCAGGTGTGGCGGTGGGAATCGATGAAGCCGGGCATCACGATCATCCCGGAGGCGTCGATCTGCTCCGCGTCCGAGACGCCGAGGTCAGTGCCGACATCGACGATCTTGCCGTCCTCGACGAGGACCTCCCCGTCCGGAAGGTCTCCGACGTCGGGATCGATCGAGACGACGAAGCCGTTGCGGATCAAGAGCCGCTGCGAGCTCATGTCTTAACTCCTTAGTCTCTTCAGACAGGATTTCGGCGCGGTGTTGCTAGGCCCCGCCGCATGTACAGCGACCATAAACGCTTCCTGCCCGCGACGTCAACGCCGAACGGCGGAGCAACGATGATCGCCAGGGCGCGTTTGGCATTCCTGTGCAAAGTCGTTAAGCCATCATTGACACTGTTCGCCGGACCTGGTGAGAATGGCGCGTGGTTGCGGCCAACACTCCATTGCCGCCCCCGACGGGACGGGATGACGCCGCCCAGGTTCGACGACTCGCCGCGAACGCTGCGGTTGCCGCCCGCTTTCTCCCGGTCTGGCTGGCCACCGCCGCACTCCTCGTCATCGCCGCGATTGCGGCGCCAGACACGCTGGGACACACGTCGTGGTCGTACATCCTTCCGATCGGGACGGTCCTCGCCATCGCGTCCCTCGGCCAGATGCTGGTGGTCATTCAAGGGGGCATCGACCTGTCGACACCCGGGGTGATGGCCGCCGCCGGAAATCTGGTCGCCGGGATCGGTGCGGGCTCGAATCACAAGCTCCCCGTCGCGATACTCGCCGCTCTCGGGGTCGGCGTCCTCGTAGGTCTCGCCAACGGCGTCCTGGTCGGCCTGCTGCGACTCAACCCACTGATCGTCACACTGGCGGTCGGGCTGATCGTCCTCGCCTGGAGCAGCAAGTACTCGCGCGACGTCGTGACCAACCGCCCGAACGTACCGAGCGGGCTGTCGAACTGGGCGACGTCAAAGCCGCTCGGAGCCAGCAACATCTTCTGGCTGGGGGCGGCGATCACCATCGTGGTGGCACTCGTCCTCCGCTCTACCGTCGTCGGTCGCCGGTTCCAGGCCGTGGGTGCGAACCCGAGGGGAGCATGGATCGCAGGCCTCCACGTCCGGACGTACGTCGTACTGGCCTACACCGCGGCCGGCATGCTCTACGCGGTTGCGGCGGTCCTGCTCGCCGGTGCGAGCTTCAGCATCGACCCCGCCTTCGGCTCGGCGTACCTGCTCGCACCGATCGCGGCGGTCGTGATCGCCGGGGCATCGCTCTCCGGCGGCCTTGCGAGCGCGACGTCGACGTGGCTCGCCGCGCTCGCCCTCACTCTGCTGACGCAGATGCTGGTGATCATGGGGCTCTCGTCGGCGATGCAGTACGTCGTTTTCGGCATCGCAATCATCGCGGGAATGGTCGTCTCGGGCGATCGCCTCGCCGCCATCCTCGCCTGGATCCTCCGAGTCGCCACGCCGCCTGCTCGAGCGGCCGACGGCGGATAGGCGGGCAACGAGCGACACGAGTTCGAAGAAGTTCAACTGATTGACCGACGGAAGGAGTTACGGATGAGACGGAATGCCCAGATCGTTGCAGTGCTGCTCTTTGCGGCCGCGGCATCGATCGCGCTCATCGCGGCCGCGAGCGGCAGCGCCGGGGGCAAGGCCTCCACGGGCCCCTCGGGCTACGTGGGGAAGGGCGGTGTCGTGATCGGCAAGGGAAGCGGCTACGGCGAGACCTACAAGGCGCCGTCGACCACCCTGGCACACACACTCTTCAAGGCGAAACTGTTGCCGAAAGACAAGACGGCGCGCGACATCTCGCTCGCGGCCTTCGGACGCTCGACGAAGACGGTCAACTATTCGCTCGCGCTCAAGTGCTGGAAGAACAACGGCTGCAGCACCGGAACGGGCGGCAAGCAAACCGTCGCGTACGTCGAGGGCTTCGGCGAGAACACCTACCGGCAGATGTCGAAGATGGAGTTCATCCTCCAGGCGCTCACGTATCCCAAGATCGGGAAGATCATCTACATGAGCGCTCATTCCGACCTGAACCAGGCGATCGCGGACTTCAAGTCGGTGATCGCGCAGCACGTGAGCGCGATCGTCACCTACCCCGACTTCGGCGACGCCATGATCCCGGTGTTCCAGCAGGCGACGAAGGCCGGAATCCCAGTGTCGACCTACGCTTGGGGCTACGTCAGCGGCCCGGGCACCAACTACACCACGGTGGTCGGCGAGGACACGTGCAAGCTCGGCAAGTCGTTCGCGTATGTGATGAATACGCAGGTCAAGTCGGGCAACATCGCCTTCCTCGGCGGCTTCCCCGGGAACCCGCTGTCTCTCGGCTGGCAGAAGTGCGAGCAGGCCGCACTCAACTCCTCGATCCACGTCGTCGCGAACGACCCGACGAACTGGGATCCGTCGAAGGTCCAGGGCATCGTCGCGGGCATCCTCGCGAAGTACCCCGACCTGAAGGGGATCAGCTACGAGGACGCACTCTTCATGTCGCAGGGCGGCTACGCGGCGTACAAGGCTGCCGGCATCCCCTATAAGGGCGTGTTCACCTACCGGACCGACGAGTCTGCGATGGGCTGTCTGGCAGACAAGCTGAAGGACCCTGCCCTCAAGGTCTTCTACTACACCGCGGGCAACTCGCAGATCCGAGTGGCCCTGACCGCTGACATGATGAAGCTCGCCGGGGCGAAGATCCCGCCCACGATGGTCCTCCCGATCGAGCTGCAGAACCAGGCCACGCGGGACATGTGCACGAAGGGGTATCCAGACACGGCATCCCCGACCTCGCTCATCCCGCTGAGCCTCCTCCATCAGATGTATCCGTAGGAGGATCGAGCACGAGAAACTGAAACCGGAAATGTCGAATCCCGGGCCTGTGACATCCGACGTCCTGTCCGTTCGCGGGCTGTCGAAGGCGTTCGGAGCGGTGCAAGCCCTCCGCGACGTCAGCATCGACTGCCACGCGGGCGAGATTCACGCCCTCGTCGGAGAGAACGGGTCCGGGAAATCGACATTGCTCGGCATCGCAAGCGGCTTCCTCGCACCCGACGAGGGAACCGTCGAGATCGGCGCGAAGCGCCTTGCTCGCGACTCTCCCGCGGCGGCGCGGCGCCTCGGGCTCGGCATCGCCTACCAGGACTACTCACACCTTCTCGATCTGTCAGTCGCCGAGAACCTCTTCCTCGCGGTGCCGGCCGACTCGCGGCCAACCTGGGCACGGATGCAGAGCTGGGCAGAAGAGACGCTGGCCGCATTCAAGCTCGACATCCCCGTGACGGCGCCGACCGGCTCGCTTCCGCTTGCCGAACGACAGCTCCTCGAGGTCGCGAAGGCGTTGCTGACCCGGCCGAAGGTGTTGCTTCTCGACGAGCCCACCACGGCGCTCGGGCCAGAGGCCGTCGATCGCCTCCACACCCTTGTTGTCGAGCAGGTACGCGAAGGCGTCGGCATCGTCTACGTCAGTCATCGCCTTCCCGAAGTGCTCGCAGTTGCAGACCGCGTCACGGTGCTCCGTGACGGCGTCGCTCAGGGAACGTTCGAGGCGGCCTCGGTCTCTGAGGACGCGCTCGTCGCGCTGATGATCGGCCGCCCGCTCACCGTGGCATTCCCGGCGCGAGCTGCGCTTCCCGAGCACACAGACGTCGTGCTCGCCGTTTCGGGGCTGCGAGGTGAGCGATTCGGGCCTGTCGATCTGGAGGTCAGAAAGGGGGAGATCCTTGGCATCGCGGGCGCCGAGGGCAACGGCCAGGTGCCGTTCCTGCGAGCGCTCGCCGGCGTCGAGCCCGCGATCGGCAGCGCCTCCTGCGACGGCGCGAAGCTCGACAGACGCTCGCCGGCGGGACCGCTTCGGGCCGGAGTCGTGCTGCTCAGCGGCGACCGGCGCGGCGAGGCTCTGTTTCCCGTGCTGAGCGTACGTGCAAACGCGACCATCCAGATCCTACGGCGGCTCGCCCGCGGTGGAATCGTCTCGCGCGGCCGTGAACGGCGGGCAATCGCAGGGCTCGTGGAGCACCTGCGGGTGCGCATGGCGTCGTCGGAGCAGCCTGTTCAGTCGCTCTCGGGCGGGAACCAGCAGAAGGTCTCGCTCATCCGCCCGTTCCTGCGCGGCGACGTCAAGGTCCTCCTCGCCGAGGAGCCCACACAGGGCGTCGACGTGGGTGCGCGCTTCGACATCTACGAGGCATTGCGCGCGAAGGCGGGCGAGGGCATCGCCACCATCGTCAAGTCCAGCGATCCGCTCGAGCTTGCCGGACTGTGCGACCGCGTCGTTGTGATGTCGCGGGGGCGCATCGTCGAGGAGATCCCGCGGCACGAACTCGGGGAGCGGCGGATCGTCGAGGCGATCGTCGGCTCGCGCGCGGGTGTCACGGCGGCCGTCCACAAGGATGAAGGAGCGCGGGCGTGACACGCGGCTGGCTGCCGCCCGTGTTGATGACCGCACTCATCGTCGCGCTCGGTGCGTACGCCGATGCGCATTCGTCGGCGTTCCTGAGTAAGGAGAACCTCAGCAGCCTGCTCCTCGCTGCCTTACCGCTCATCATCGTCTCGCTGGGCCAAGCGGTGGCGCTCCTCGTCGGCGGCTTCGACGTCTCGGTCGCCGCACTCATGACGCTGTGCGTCGTCACCGCATCGTTCACGCTGACGCCGACGACGTCGGGCTTTGCCCTCGTGACAGGGTCGCTCGCGCTCCTGGGCGTCGGCGTCGCTACCGGTTTCTTCAACGCGCTCTTGATCCGGGTCCTGCGGCTCCCGTCGATCGTGGCGACGCTCGGCACGCTCAGCATCCTCGAGGGACTTTCCCTCTGGCTCCGCTCCTACCCGCAGGGCGCGATCAACACGGACGTGACCAGCGCGTTGACCAAGAGTGTCGGCTGGATGCCGCTCGCGTTCATCGGTGTCGTCGTTCTCGCCGCGCTCGCCGATCTCTGGCTGTACCGGTCACGGTCCGGCCTCGCGTTCCGCGCGGTCGGCCTCGACGAGACGTCGTCGCGCCGGCTCGGGATGTCGACTGGCCGCATCATCGTCCTCGCCTTCGTCGTATGCTCGGTGCTGGCGTCCGTCGCCGGCTTCTATCTCGCGGCCGAGGTGCAGGTCGGCTCGCCGATCATCGGGAATCAGGCGCTCGAGAGCATCGCAGCCGCCGTCCTCGGCGGCGCCAGCCTCGCCGGGGGGCGGGGATCCTTCTTCGGGACGCTCCTGGCGGCGTTCTTCCTCACCGAGATCAACAACGTGCTCCCGTTCTTCCAGCAGCCGACCGAATATGCGGAGGTGGCGATCGGTGCGCTGATCCTGCTCGCGCTGCTGCTCTACCAGTCACCCGAGCTGATCTCGCGCGTCCGGCGTTCGCGACACTCGATCGACGCTGCAGAGGCGCCCGCGACGACCTAGGACGGAGGAGCGGGCGTCGTCGTTCTCGGGCGCGGATCGGCCGCGCGACCGATCACGAGCCAGACCGCGTTCACCGGCTCGTCGCCGATCGTCCAGAGGCGGTGTGGGGAGGATGAGTCGAAGACGATCGACGTACCGGGACCCAACTCGTACTCGTCGAAACCCACGCGGACGCCGAGTGTTCCGCTCGTCACATAGCCGTACTCTCGGCCGCCATGGGTGACGAGCGCGTCCTCTTGGCACGACTCCGCACCGACCGGATACATGACGTGGAGAAACTCGACGTCCGGGTCGCTGCGCGGCGTGAGGCGCTCCCAGCGCACGCCGGAGGCGAGGTTGATGACGCGTCGCGCGTTGGGATACGTGGCGAGACCGGCGTCGTCGTCGCGGTGCGAAGGTCGGACACGAGCTGCTGTCTGCGGCCCGTCGCCGAAGACGTCGCTCATCGTCATCCCGAGCTCCGAGACGAGCGCGTAGAGCGTGCTCACCGAAGGGTTGACGCGGTCGAGCTCGATCTGCGAGACGAGGCTCGGGGAGACGCCGACGCGCCGAGCAAGCTCGCGCAGGCTGATCCCGCTCCGCTCGCGCTCTTGCCGCAGACGGCTCCCGACCTTTGAGGACTCGAAGCCGCGTTCGATGGTGGCCATGGCTTACCGTAGCCTCTGCCGGATCTCTGCGACGATTCGATCGGTCCCGGGGAGAAACGCGTCCTCGAGTGGAGGGCTGTACGGGATCGGCGTGTTCGGAGTCGCGATCCGCCACGCGTCGTCGAGATACCCGAGCGCTTGCTCGGTGACGCAGGCGAGCACTTCGCCGGCCCATCCGCCGGTCAGCGGCCCCTCCTCGACGACGACGATGCGGTTCGTCTTGCGGACCGAGGTGAGGACGGTTTCGAGATCGATTGGGCGGAGCGTGCGCAGGTCGATCACCTCGACCGAGATGCCGTCCCCATCGAGCCGCTCCGCTGCCTCGAGAGCGTCGTGAACGCTCTTCATCGCGGTGACGACGGTGACGTCGCTGCCCTCGCGCACAACGTTCGCCTCGCCGAGCTTTCCGACGGCGCCGTTCACCTCTCCCTCGACTCCGTACAGGCGCTTGTGTTCGAAGAAGAGCACCGGGTTGTCGTCGCGGACGGCTGCCTTGAGCAGCGCTTTCGCATCCGCCGGCGTCGAAGGGGCGACGATCTTCAGGCCGGGCACGCCCATGAACCAGGACGCCGGCATCTGCGAATGGATCGCGCCGAACCGACCGCCCGCGCCTACAACCGAGCGGAAGACGAGCGGCACACTCACCTGCTCCCCCGTCAGGAACCAGTACTTCGTCGCCTGATTGACGACGGTGTCCATCGCGAGCGTGAGGAAGTCGCCGAACATGATCTCGACAACAGGACGCAGCCCGTTCACTGCCGAGCCGAATGCGGCGCCGGCGAGCGCGAGCTCCGAGATGGGCGTGTCGAAGACTCGCTGCGGGCCGTACTTCTCGTACAGGCCCGGCGTCGTGGCGAAGACGCCGCCCGCCGCGGCAATGTCCTCGCCGAAGAGGATCACGCGCTCGTCGAAGGCGAGTTCTTCGTCGAGCGCGTCACGGATCGCGGTGCGGAAGGCGATCGGCGGCATCAGAGGGCGAGAACCAGCGGCCGCGCAAGCAGCTCGCAGAGACGGGACAGGAAACGGGCGCCGTCGGCGCCGTAGACGACGCGATGGTCGCAGCTCAGCGTCAGCGTCATCACGTCACGGAAGACGACCCGCTGTGCGTCATCCTCCACCGGCGCGCGCCGCACCGAGCCGACGGCGAGAATCGCGGTCTGCTGCGGGTCGATGATGGCGGTGAACGAGCCCACGCCGAGCATCCCGAGGTTCGAGACGGTGAACGTGCCGCCGTTCAGCTCTTCGAGCCGGAGCGACCGGCCGCGCGCGCCGCCCACGAGCCGCCGCGTTTCGGCGGCGATATCGGCGAGATTCCTCCGGTCGGCATCCATCACGACGGGCACCAACAGGGCGTCGTCGAGCGCAACCGCAACCCCGACGTTGACACGCGAATAGCACTCGATCCTGCCGTCGACATATGAAGCGTTGAATCCAGGGAGCTCGCGCAGCACGAGTGCAGCGGCCTTGACCACGAAGTCGTTGTACGACGGCGCATTCTGTGACTCCTGGCGAGCCCCGCGGCGAAGCGCCACGATCTCCGTCACATCGGCATCGGCGGAAACAGTGAAGGTCGGGATGTTTGCGGCGGACTGTGCCATCCGTCGGGCGACGGTCGCCTGTGTGGGCGTCAGCTCGACGACGGCGATCTCTCCACGAGCGTCATGCACCGGCCGGGCAGGGGCAGGGGCACTCGCCACCGCACGCTGGACGTCCTCCCTCGTGATCCTTCCACCGGGGCCTGTGCCGGCGACGTCGTGGAGCGACAGGCCGAGCTCGACCGCGGTCCGCCGCGCGACGGGCGTCGCATTGGGGCGCGTGCCGCTTGCGGCCGAGCCGTTCGTTGCGCCCTGGGCGGGGACCGGCTCGACGGTGACCGCGCCTTCGCTGCCCGCGAGCCTGGCGATGGCCTGCCCGACGGCCGCCGGCTCGCCCGCGGAGACCAGGATCTCCGTGAGCGTCCCGTCGCCTTCCGCCTCGTAGACGACGAGCGCCTTGTCCGTCTCGACCTCCATCAGCGGTTCCCCGCGCCGGAAGCCGTCTCCGGGGGCCTTCAGCCACCGGACGATCACGACGTCCGCCTCCGAGTCGGACAGCTTCGGCATCGTCAGGTCGACGGTCACGATTCCTTGAACTCGCCGACGGCGATCCCGGAAGGGAACGGGGCGGCGAGGCCTCGCGCGCGCATCAGCTCGAGCTGGTCGTCCAGCTCGCGCTCGAGCTCGTCGAGGGCCGATGCGTCGGCCCCGTCCTCCTCGAGCTGCGAACGCAGGACGACGATCGGGTCGCGCGTCCTCCACTCGTCGAGCTCGCCCTCAGGGCGATAGGCGCCGGGGTCGCTGCGCGAGTGCCCGACGAAGCGGTAGGTCAGCGCCTCGACAAATGCGGGGCCTTCGCCGCTGCGTGCGTGGTCGATAGCACGCGCGGCGGCTTCGCGAACGGTCCAGACGCTCATCCCGTCGACGGTCTCGGCGGGCACTTGCATCACCTCGGCGCGCCCGCGGATCTCTCCGGCCGTGACCGAGCGGTAGGGGGTGTACTCCCCGTACCCGTTGTTCTCGCACACCAGGACGAGCGGCAGCTTCAGCACCTGCGCGAAGTTGAGGCACTCGAAGACATACCCCTGGTTCATCGCGCCGTCTCCGAAGTACGCGACCGCAACACCGCCGGTGGTGCGCGAGAGCGCGAGCGCCGCCCCGGTGGCGGCGGCGATGCTGCCGCCGACGATCCCGAACGAGCCGATCAGGCGGTCGGCCGGCGACGTCACGTTCATCGAGCCCGCACGGCCGCCGTTCACCCCCGTCGCGCGGCCGAGCATCTCGTCGAGCAGGGCTTGCGGGTCGACGCCGAGCGCGAGCGCGTGACCGTGCCCGCGATACGTGGCCGCCACGCGGTCGCGCTTCTCGAGCAGGCTCGCGACGCCCGTCGCCACCGCCTCCTGTCCCGAGTACAGGTGCGTCGTGCCGTACACCTCGCTCTGCAGGAACAGCGACTGCACGAGGTCCTCGAAGCCGCGGATGAGGAGCATCTGACGGTAGATCCGCGTGTACAGCTCGAGGTCGTCGAGCACGCGGGCGCTCGTCCCGCTCGCGCCGACGTCGCTCATGCTGCACCCACTTCGGAAGCAAGCCGCTCGGAGAGGTAGTCCCAGTCGCGCTCGAACCGGTACGAGTGTCGCGACGGAGGCCCTGGCGCCGACGTCTCGAGCCAGCGCACGCGACCGCCCTGCGTCTCGTAGAACGCATGCACGCAACCGGCGGCGGTCCAGAAGACATCGCCCGGACGAAGCGCGTGACGGTCACCGTCCGCGACGACGTCGACCTCGCCTTCGAGCATGTAGTACGACTCCTCGAAGGGATGATCGTGCGGGTGCGCCACCGCGCCCGGCTGGTAGTCGACCATGAAGATCGTGTGCAGCTGAGCGTCCAGGCGCTGGTCGACGAGCATCTTCACCGCGATGCCGCTGTAGGCGAGAACGGCGGTCGCCATGCTCGACGAGACGGTCGGCGCGCCAACGTCGGCACCACGCTTCAGGACGTCGAGGTCCATCTGCCCCGGGCCGAGAAGGAACAGGTTGCGGTTGCGCGGATCGCGCACGTCAAGGTGCTCGGGCAGGGCGTCCGGCGCCGGGGCGAGGAAGAACGTGTCGCTCCCGTCCAGGCGGGGACGGGGCGCCGCCATCTCGATCCACAGGGCCGCGGCCTCGGAGCGGAATGCGTGCGGGACGCCGACCGGCACGACTCCGCAGGCGCCGGGCTCGAGCCGCACGCCGCGGCCGTCGAGATAGAGGACGGGCTCGCCCTCCAGCACGTAGAAGCCCGTCTCGAACGAGTGGACGTGTGTGTCGACGTGCCCGCCCGAGAGAGAGACGAGCGTCAGCGCCATGTGCGTCGAGCCGAGCGACCCGCCGATGAGGCGGCACGACTGGAGGTTGCTCGAGCGGCCGGGGAGCGCCTCGGCGAGCTGCACGTCCTCCCGCCGGACGAGCCGGTAGGACGGCAGGCCGTCTGCGAGGTACCGCGTTCCGGTGTCGACGCTCATGCGCCGGTGCCGGCTCCCACCAGGGCCGACGCGGCCACCGTGTCGGCGACTCCGTCGCCACCGGCCGCACCGTCTGCCAACAGATCGGCGCCCCGTACGTACGTCCTTCCCGCAACGAGCAGCTCCTCGGCCGGGAAGCGCGTGATCACCTCGCAGCCTGTGGCCGTGACGACGACCTCCTCCTCGATTCTCGCCGCTGAACGGCCGTCGGTCGCGGCGCAGTATGTCTCGAGCGCGAAGACCATTCCTTCCTCGATCTCGACAGGATGGTCGAGCGAGTGCACGCGCGAGATCATCGGCGGCTCGTAGAGCCCGACGCCGATGCCGTGCCCGAACTGAAGACCGAAACACGTCTCCTCGTCGGCAAAGCCGAGCTCCTTGGCGGTCGGCCAGACCTCCGCGATCTTGTCGGTGGTCATCCCCGGCCCGACGAGGGCGATCGCAGCGTCCAGCCACTCGCGGCACTGCTTGTATGCGTCGAGTTGGGCCGCGTTGACTCCGCCGACGTTGAACGTGCGGTAGTAGCACGTCCGGTAGCCCATGAACGAGTGGATGATGTCGAAGAACGCCTGATCTCCGGGGCGCAGGAGCCGGTCCGAGAAGACGTGCGGGTGGGGGATGCAGCGGTCGCCCGAGACGGCGTTGATCGCCTCGACCTGCTCCGAGCCCATCTCGAAGAGCAGCTGGTGTGCCCGCCCGACGATCTCGTGCTCGTAGACACCGGGTCGCAGCATCCGGTAGATCTCCTCGTAGACCGCGTCGACGAGCCCGGCCGATTGGTCGAGCAGCGCGATCTCCTCTGGCGTCTTGATCTTGCGCGCCTCGAGCATCACCTGCGAGCCGTCGGTGACGTGAACGCCGGCACGCTGAAGCGCCTCGATGGTGACGAGATCGGCCATGTCGACGCCGAGCGGCTCACCGGCGAGTCCGCGCTCGCGAAGTTCGTGCGCGATCCCCGCACCGAGCCGGTCGGGGATTCCGGTCTCGACCGGCATCGCGCCGCGCATCGGCGCAACGCCTGCCCGGAAGTTCTCTGGCGGGAGCCAAGGGGCGAAGAGCTGATGATGGCGGGCTGCGGAGCCGAAGTCCCAGAGGATCGGGTCGTCGCCGCGCGGGAGGAGGACGTAGCGCGCGTTCTTGTCGCGCGCCCACTCGCCGATGTGCGTGCTCGTGACGTAGCGGATGTTGTTGGGGTCGAAGAGGAGCAGCCCGCCGAGGTCGGATGCGTCGAGAGCATCCTTTGCACGTCTCAAACGATCGCTGCGGAGTTTCGGGAAGTCGATCCGCTGTTCCCAGTCCACCGCCCGCGTCGCGTCGGGGGAACCGACCGTCCTGGTTCGCATCGTCATCGCAGCACCTCCTGATGGGACTCGTTCCGCAGATGGACGAAGAGCGCCATGAAGTCGTCGTCTCCGTAGCCCGCTTCGATCGCGGAGCGTACGAGCACCTTGATCTCTCCTGCCAGCGGCAGCCGTACGCCGGCGACGTCGGCCGCGTCGAGCACGAGGTCGAGGTCCTTCTCCATCAGGTTGGTGGTGAAGGTCGCCGTGTAGTCATCGTGCAGCAGCGGCTCGGTCTTGTACTTCACGAACGGCGCCCCGGCGGCCGAGTCGCCCATCGTCTCGAGCAGCGCAGTTCGGGAGACGCCCGAAGCCTCTCCGAGAACGAGTGCCTCGGACATCAGCTGCGCGAGGCCTGCGATCATGAGATTGATCGCGAGCTTCACGACGCGCGCCTGTTCCGCGTCACCGACGACGTGGATGCTCCGCCCGATTGCACGCAGCACCGGCTCGGCGCGCTCGAGGGCGTCCGGCGGGCCAGAGACGATGAACGAGAGCCCTCCTGCCCGCACAACGCCGGGGTTACCGCTGACCGGCGCCCGCAGGTAGAGAAGCGACGCTTGCTTGGCGAGCGTTGCGACACGCGCCGACGCGCCGGGGGAGACCGTGCTCAGGTCCACGAGGACCGTCCCCGGCCTTGCCGCCGCGATCACAGACGCGGCGACCGACTCGAGTGCGGCGTCGTCGGAAAGCGACGTGAGGACGATGTCGACAGCCGCGGCGAGGTCGGCGGCGGTCTCCGCGACTGCTGCGCCGCGCGCCGCAAGCGGCTCCGTCTTCGCGCGGCTCCGGTTGTGAATCACGAGGCCGTAGCCGGCGTCGAGGAGGCGCTCTGCGAATGCGCTGCCCATGTTGCCGAGTCCGATCAACCCAACGGCCGGGCGCGGGTCCTGACGTGTGCTCACTGTTCAGTATGAATAAACGACACGGCGGGGAAGAGTCAAGCGTGGGGGCAGAGTGTACAGCCCGACGACACGCGCCCTCTGAGCGTGATCTTCCGCGCTGCCTGGTCGATTTCTGGCCCGCGACGCCCAGTGGGTCTGTTGCTGGTCAACCCATCATCCCATCTCTCACCCCGGCGGAGGGCTCTTGACTCCGCCGCCCCGTCAGCGACCCGCGAAGAGCTGCCGGGCAAGAACCGGGCGGAGCGCTGCGGTTCGCAGCGCTCCGCCTCTCGGTGTCGTTATCCGCGTGAGAAGCTGCGGCGTGCCGGCAGGCTGGTGAAGCCGGACTTGTCGCGAGCCTTCAGCGTCACGGTGAACCGGCCGGGGCCGCGGAAGCGGGCCACCGGTGTCCAGTGACGCGTGTAGACGCCGCACGGCCGCGGCGCGATCAGCGTCGCGAAGCGGCGGGTGTACGAGAGCTTGCCCGGCCGCGAATCGGTCTCGATGATCGTCAGGTTCTTCAGTGAGTCGTCGCAGATCCGGAACCGTGCATACATCGTCGAGCCGATGAACCGGGCCGACAGGATCGTCAGCGTCGGCCGCTTGTTGGTGATGGGCGCCGTCGGCGCGATGATCGCAGTGGTGGCCGAGCTCGTGGTGCCCGTGCCCTTGGCGTTGCGGGCAGTGACCTTGACGCGGATCCGGAAGCCAAGATCGCCGGCCCCGAGCAGGTAGGACTTTGCAGTCGCCCCAACGATGTTTGCGCAGGCGACGATGTTGTCGGCGTCACAGCGTTGCCACTGGTAGGCGAACGAGGTCGGGTTACCGGTCCAGCTTCCTTCGTCGGTTGTCAGTGTTTGGCCGACGCGGGGCGTGCCGGAGATGATCGGATGGTCGGTCGCCCGCGGTGCGCTGCTGGAGGTCGCAGGAGCGACCGTCTCGGACTGGGCCGACTGGGCCGAATCCGACCCGTCCGCGTTCGTCGCTGTAACTCGCACGCGCACGGTGTGGCCCGCGTCTGCACCGACGAGCGTGTACATCTTCTGGGTCCCGTTGGCGACGCTGGCACAGCTGTTGCCGCCGCCATTACAGCGAAGCCACTGATAGGCGAACGTCGTCGGGGTGTTGCTCCAGGTACCGTCGGACGCGGTCAGCGTCTGGCCGACAGTCGTCGTCCCGGTAATCGTTGGCGGCGCTGTGTTTACCGGGGCAACCTGGGTGGCCGCCTGACCGACCCCGACAGCCGCCGCCAGCGCGAGCAGCGAGGCGGCGATCAGGGCAATAGGACTTACCTGCCGATTTTTCACGGTGTTTCCTCTCATTCGGATGACCGGGCTGGGCCCGGTTGACGAATCTCGAGCACGCCGGTTCTCCGAGCGCGCTCTCGAGTTCTCGTCTCTCATCCCGTGCTTCCCCGACGTACATCAGCCAGGGTGAAGCTCGCGTAAGCCAGACGTAAAAACGGCTCGCGAATCCCTCGATCCAGGCCGCGACCGCCCGAGCGGACACCTGCCGGGAGTCGGTTCAACCTAGACCAAGGCGGGCACCGAACGCGACGGACGGCAGATTCTTCGCGCCGGGACGGCGACGTAGCGTTTGTAACTGGCGGCCGGGCCGCATCGGGTAGTGCTGTCGGGCGACCACGGCCCAACGGCTCTCGACCCACCTGTGGTGATGCGCCCGGCCCCGCTAACGATTCAACTGCTGGGCTTCGAGGGACCGCGCCCTCGCGCGGCTGACTGCCAGCGCGCGGCAAGCTCGGCGCCGTCGAGTTTCTCGGCCGCCTCGAGGGCACTGCCCGCCCGTTTCGACGTCGTGCGTCCGAAGGCTCCGAGGAGCAACCATTTGCGGGTCAGCCGGACGAGGCGCAGCTTGTCGTCCGCGAGGTCCAGTTTGCGCTTCGGGTGCAGGTAGAGGTCGATCGCGACCTTCTTGACGAGTGCCGGGTCGGCAGGCGCACCGGTTGCCCGTTCGAGCCGGTCGGCGACGAGCGAGCCGATCAGCTGGAGCTCGCGAATGCCGGTCCGCACCGCGATCGCGATCGACGCCGAGCTGGAGGCGAGCATGACCCACGGGACTCGGGTGAAGCGGGCGCCACGCGCAAGGATTCGGACGACGGGAACTGCGAGGACGACGACACGCTGGATCTTGTCGGCCAGCTCTTCGGTGTCGCGCTCTCCGGCCAGGAGCCGCCTTGCTTCGGCCGCCGAGGTCACGCGGGCGTCGGTCAGGAGCACCCGGTCGATCGCCGAGTCGACGAGATCTCCGACGGCCCTGACGAGCGGCACGAGGGCCGTCCGGGTGGCGGAGGTTGCGCCGGCTCCTGCGGCCAGGGCGCGAGTACGCAGACGCGGCGGCGTGCTGGGCTGCTGATCTCCGGGCACGCCGGCACCCTAGGCGATCGAGTCGAGGTCGCGGCGCAACCACGGCTGCTAGTACGTGCACTAGCCCGTGCCTCTCTCCGCGCGTATTCCGATGGTCGCCGTCGTCACCGCGCTGGTCTGGGCGGCTCTCGTCGCGGGCTGCGGGTCGGCTGGAAAGCGTCCGGCGACCACCGTCTCGACGACGAGACCGGCAGCAGCTGCCGGGGCGCGAGATCGCTGGGGAACCGTCTGGCTTTGCCGACCCGGTTTGGCCGACAACCCCTGTCTCACCGGCCTCGCGACGACGGCCGTTCGAGCCTCCGGTGCGAGCCGCATCGAGCCGGCCCCGCCGGCGGCGAATCCGCGGGTCGACTGCTTCTACGTCTACCCGACGATCAGCGGCCAGTCGACGATCAACGCGAATCTGCAGGTGGGGCTTCGGGAGCGCCTGGTCGCGAACGCGCAGGCGTCGCGGTTCTCACAGGTGTGTCGGGTGTTCGCGCCGGTCTACCCGCAGATCACGCTGGCCGCACTCGAGCACCCGGCCCGGATCACCCGTGCCGACGCGTTGACGGCGTACGACGGCGTGCTCACCGCGTTCCATGACTACCTGATTCACTACAACGACGGGCGCGGGATCGTCTTCGTCGGACACTCGCAAGGAGCGGTGATCCTGACCCGTTTGCTACGGCGTGAGGTCGACCTCGACGCCATGCTTCGCCGGCGCGTCGTCTCGGCACTTCTGCTCGGCGGCAACGTCACCGTCGCCAAGGGGCGCAGCGTCGGCGGCAGCTTTCTGCACATCCCCGCGTGCGCTTCGCGTCGACAGACCGGCTGCGTCGTCGCGTACTCGAGCTTTACCTCCAGACCGCTGACGAACAGCCAGTTCGGCCGCACGACCTCGGACGCTGGAGTCGGTCTGCTCGCGCCTCGCACCCTCGATCGGAGCCTTCAGATCCTCTGCGTCAATCCGGGTTCGCCGTCCGGCGGTCGAAGCGCACTCGATCCGTATGTTCCGACGCTCGTACTCGCCTTCACGGGGAACACGCTCGGCGCGAGGACGCCGTGGTTCGCCTTTGCGGGCGGTTACACGGGCCGCTGCCAGTCATCGGGCAACGCCAATTGGCTCCAGGTCACCCACAGCCGCGCCCGCACCGACCGGCGACCCGACTTGACGCGCTTCCAGCAACCGATCCTGGGGCTCCATCTGCTCGACGTCAACATCGCCCTCGGCAATCTCGTCAGCCTCGTCCGGGACGAGGCAGCCGCCTACCGACATTCATGATCGCGCGCGGGACGCGATTATGTCCGACCGGCCTCCTCGACCCGCACCGCGATCAGCTTCCGCACCAGCTCTTTCGGCAGTGGCTCGCCGACAGGAAAGTGCAGCGCGCTCTTCGTCATCGTGTACCCGTGCAGCTCGTCTGCGAGCTGCGGAAGAACCGAGCCGCTGAAAGGCAGATAGCTCAGATGATTCTTGAACGCAGCAAAGCCCGCGACCGTCTTTCCCTGCACGCGGAACGCCGGCACACCGTAGGAGATCACCTCTTCGGCTCCCGGGGCGAGTTCGAGAATGGTGCGGCGCAGTGTCTGAAGCGCGCTGCGCTTCGGCTCCTCGACACCTCGCAGGTACGCG
The DNA here is from genome assembly GCA_963836705.1 of uncultured Actinomycetes bacterium. Taxonomy (GTDB): domain Bacteria; phylum Actinomycetota; class Thermoleophilia; order Gaiellales; family Gaiellaceae; genus PALSA-600. The sequence goes on from CAWIKU010000002.1 coordinate 339,136, forward strand.
TCAACCTCCTGAGCGGACACCAGCGTCGAGTCTAGACGTGGCCGTCGAACATGCACGGGGCGGGGGGTGGGCTGCCGTTCTGGCGCGCGGCTAGTTCTCGATCGTGACGAGCGTCCCGATCGGTGTGTACGGCCAGGCCTGCGCTGCGGCGCTCAGCGGGAGCTCGACACAGCCGAGGCTCTGCGGTGTTCCGAACGAAGCACGAGTGAAGGCGTGCAGGGCTTCGCCGCCGTGGAAGTAGCTGATCCAGCGGATTCCAGGGTCGTCGTAGTGGCTGCCGTCGGGGTTGGTGCCACTCATCCGGCCGACCGGAATGTGTTCGAAGACCGGCCAGGTGCCAAGCGCGGTCGGCGCGGCCGGCACGCCGGTGTTCCCCGGGGAGGTGAGCACGGTACGGCCGTTGTGCCAGAGAGTCAGCAGTTGCGGGAGATTTCGATGCACGTACACGTAGCTGTAGCCGGCGGTTCGTCGCGTGCCGGCGACGGCGTCGCCAAGCAGCGCGTGCCACACCTGGGAGCCGGCGATGCCGTCGACAGCGAGGTGGTGCTCGTCCTGAAACATCATGACGGCGCCGCGCGTGATCTCGTTCGGCTCGCCGGTCTTCCAGAGCGCCTGCAGCTCGGGCGGGCTGTTCGGGTACCTCCACTCGAAGCGTCCGGTGGGTGGATCGACGGCAGCTGCTAGTTCGCCGCGGGGCGTCTGCGCGACAGCCGCCTGCGTGGGCTGCCAGTCGAGCGGCAGGTAGCCCTCCTGAGCTAGCAGCTGCTGGAGGCGCAGAAACGAGGCCGGCGCGATCGAGAATCGAACGTTCGAGCCTACGTGTGCGTGCGCACCAGTCGGGCCGGCGATCATGAGCGCCGACGGCAGACGCACCGCGACCTCGGAATTGAACGGCAGCCCGCCGCCGGACGGCCGAAAGACGAGCGTATGGCCGTCGACCACCCGCCACTGGCCGGCACCGATGGGCACGAGCGTCGGCCGGCTGCCGCCGAACAGGTGCGAGACGGGCTCCGAAAAGGTCAGCCTGATCGGCCCGAGTGGATTCACGTGCACGTTCGGCCCCGGCGAGACAAGCACAACTGGTCGTTTCGAACGAGGGAACCAGGTGAGCCGAACCGGCGCGCCGAAACTCTCCCACGGTCGCACGGCCGCGGCGATCGCGACCGAACCTCCCGCATTCTTCGTCGGCAGTGTCACCGTGCGGCCCGTTGCAACGGCGCCGGGGACGGAGACCCGATCAACCGGCGTATCGAAGCGCACGCGCACAGGTGCGCCACGCGCGACCGTCAGCCAGCGGTTGCTGATCGTCGCAACCGGCGATCGAATCGTCAGCGTCTGATGCCGCGTCGCACCGAGCGCCCAGCCCACCCAGCCCGGCCGACGAACCACGACCGACAACGAGATCCGCTCGCCCGCGGCGACCTTCTGGCGCGGAGTGAGCCGACCGTGCGAGACGACAACCGGAACCGGTCGACCGTCAGCTCCTCGCGCGTGAACACTGACGAGCGACCCCGCAAACGGTTGCAGCTCCACACGCGCGAGCGCCGACCCATCCGCGACCAACCGCACGTTCGAGAACATCCAGACCAGCACCGCCCCCGCAGCCGCAATCACGACAACTCCAATCACGAACCAACGCCCACGGCGGCTGGGCGTCCGGCGCGGCTGCGCTCTCCTCCGCGCTCTTGATGGCACCAGTTCGGTCACGGCAGGTCACAGTAGTCGTCAGGTACGAGGACGGTCGCGCGCGATTTTCGCCACTCATCGACCGAGATCCGCCGCCGGTCGACGGCCTGACTCAGCGAGCGTTTCCCCGGCCAGGAGGACGTCAATACATCGGATGGCCGGGCGGGCGCTGCCCTCGTGCAGAGGGACCGAGGGCAACTCGCGTTGCGCCCGGCCGCTTCCCTGTTTGCGACTTGCGACGAGACGCGTCAGGGAAGACGGATATCTCGGCTGTCGGCCGCCGCGCGATTCTGTTGCTCGGTCAGGTCGGAGCGACTGACCGGAGTGACGATCGACCAGTGGTGGCCGACCGGGCAGCGTTGGACTCGCCAGGGGCCAAGTCGGAGCGCCTTGACGGACACGCCGGGAATCCAGATGGTCGTGAAGAGATGCTCCTCCCAGCATCGAACCACCACGCTGCCGGCGAGCGGATAGCCGCGCCGCCTCAGCACGATCATCTCCGGGAGAACGCTCACCGCGAGCACGAGTAGCCGCGGCGTCCGCGACCGCCGGCGGGAGCGCCGCCGCCCGCGAAGGGCGCTGGTCTTCATGCCCTCGACCCTATACGCGAGCTCCTTGGTGTCGTTTGAATTTCGGGCGCGACGGCAAGTTAGATGAGGCTGCGGCACCTGAGACGGATGTGTTCACCGATCCAACCGGCGCCATGTCGACGACGATCTCGCCGGCGAGGTCAAAGGGCTCGGCCGCGCCTAAAGGAGCGACATCGATCAACTGCAGCTATCACCTCGGATTCTCGTTCCCTGACGGCTCGAGCTTCACAGCCGATGGGACCGTGACGGGCTTCATCACGCCTGCCAAGGGCTGAGAACCAACGGAAGGTCCGTGGTTCCGTCTCGGACGGGACCACCGACGAGTTTGATTCAGACGACGGTCAGAATCCGTGTGCTTCCCTGCCGCGGTGATCTCGGCACGCGAGCTGACGAAGGACTATGGCGACAAGCGGGCGGTCGACTCGCTGACCTTCGACGTCCGGCCGGGGATCGTCACCGGCTTCCTCGGCCCGAACGGCGCGGGCAAGTCGACGACGATGCGGCTCGTGCTCGGCCTCGACCGGCCGACAGCCGGCAACGTGATCGTGAACGGCAAGCCGTACGCCCGGCACGCGGCGCCGTTGCACGAGGTGGGCGCGCTGCTCGAGGCGCGGTCGATCCACACGGGACGGTCGGCCCGAAACCACCTGCGCGCGCTCGCGCAGACCCACGGCATCTCGCGCCGTCGCGTCGAGGAGCTGATCGACCTCGTCGGGCTACACGATGTCGCGCGCAAGCGCGCCGGAAAGTTCTCGCTCGGCATGGGCCAGCGGTTGGGGATCGCGACGGCACTGCTGGGCGACCCGCAGACGGTGATGCTGGACGAGCCGGTCAACGGTCTCGACCCTGAGGGCATCCAGTGGATTCGCGGGCTGTTGCGCGGGCTCGCCTCCGACGGTCGTACGGTGTTCGTCTCGTCGCACCTGATGAGCGAGATGTCGATGACGGCCGATCATCTGATCGTGATCGGAAAGGGTCGGCTGATCGCCGACAGGAGCGTGCAGGAGTTCGTCGCGGCGGCGTCCAAGGATCTCGTTCGCGTGCGGACGCCCGATCTCGTGGCGCTGCAGCAGGTCGTCGCGCGGCTGGGCGGCTCGGCGGAGGCCGACGGCGACGGCGTGTTCGAGGTGTCCGGCGTCGGCGCCGAGGAGATCGGCCGCGCGGCGGCAGCTCAGGGGATCGTGCTGTTCGAGCTGACGCCGCACCAGGCGTCGCTCGAGGAGGCCTTCATGGAGATCACGCGCGGCGAGCTGGAGTACGGCCACGAGGAGGCCGTCGCATGACCGCGGTTCCCGCTCTCGCCGAGCCAGTCCGTGGGGTCACCCAGGCGCGCGTCGTTCGCTCGGAGTGGACGAAGTTCTGGACGGTTCGCTCGACGAAGTGGTCGCTCCTGGTCGCGACCGTGCTCACGATCGGATTTCCGATCCTCGCCTCGACGGTCATCGCGACGCACTGGGGCTCACGGAGCCCCGGCGACCGCGCGCACTTCAACCCGCTCGACCCGGCACTGATCGGTTCCCAGATCGCACAGCTCGCCATCGGCGTGCTCGGTGTGCTCGTGGTCACAGGCGAGTACTCGACGGGCATGATCCGCGCGTCGCTGACCGCAGTTCCGAAGCGGCTGCCGGTGCTATGGGCGAAGGCGGGTGTTTTCGCGACCGTCACGCTCGCGCTGATGGTGCCGTCGGTTGTGATCGCGTTCGTCGCGAGCCAGGCGATCCTCTCGCGTCACCATGCGAGCTACTCGTGGCACCACCCCGGCGTCTCGCGCGCGGTGATCGGCGCCGGTCTCTATCTCGGCGTGGTCGCGGTCATGACGGTCGGGATCGGCGCGATCCTCCGCAGCACTGCGGGAGCCATCTCGGCGTTCGCCGCGGTGTTCTTCGTTCTGCCGCCGCTGATGAACGTTCTGCCGACGAGCTGGAACAACGCCATCTCGCCATACCTGCCGAGCAACGCCGGACGCGCGATCATTCAGCTGACGCAAGACTCGTCGAGCCTTGCACCATGGACCGGTTTCGCTCTGTTCGCAGGGTACGCAGCCGTCGCACTCGCGGCGGGCGCCGTCCTGCTCAAGTTGCGCGACGCCTGAACAGCTTCCGCGGGAGTTAGGCGGGCGGCCCGACCGAGTACGGAGCCGTGGACAAGTGCCCCGCCGCGTCGACGCTGACGATCATCCGCTCGGTCGCCCGCTGCAGGACGGCCGAGTCGGCGCTCTGGCTCTCCAGCGCCCAGCCTTGCGCCGTCCAGCCCGCGACGGCGCCGTCGAGCCGCCGCCGCCGTTCGGCGGCCGAGATCCCGCTGTCCCCTCCGCCACGGTTGGCGAGGAGCGCGATCACGATCACAAGCGCGACCGCCAGGATCCCGAGGAGCACCCAGACCCACGCAGGCGTTTCGCTGCTCGAGCTCTCGCTCGAAGTCGTCGTCGGGGTCGGCAAGAGAATCTGCCGGGTCGTCGTCTGCTCGATGGTCTCCGTCGTGACCACCGTCGTCGGCTCCGTCGTCGTCTCGATTGACGACGTCGTACCCGCAGCCTGGACGCTCCCGACGACTGCAGTGGCGAGCAGGATCCCGGCGACCAGACACACCCCGAGCCCTGCGAGCTGCAGCGGCTTCCTCACGCGCCGAAAGATACGCCCTGAGCATCATCCGCCGTGTGGGCAACCGGCCTCGGTGCCCCGACTGTTCGTTGTCGCCGCGCATACGATCGGCGAATGAGACAGGGAAAACGGGCGGCTGCGCAGGCCCGCGCCAGTGCGGTCGTCGAGCGTCCGCGCACCTGGGTGGCCGCCGGCGACGACGCATCCCGCCGGGTCGTGGCGGTCTCGTGGTGGCGCCGGTACCGGGACATCGATGGCCCGCTGCAGTCGCTGCTGCTCACCATCTACGTCTTCCTGACGGTCCTGCCGTCGATCCTCGTGCTCGCCGAGTATCTGGAGCGCAACCCGGCGGCGCTCGCCAACCACCTCGTCAGGCGGTATCACCTGACCGGCTCCGCGGCCGGGATGTTGCGCGGGATGCTCGTGGGAGATCACCAGCACGAGCTCGGATCCGCCGTGTTCGCGATCGCAGCCACGCTGATCTTCGGTCTGGGGTTCGGGCGGGTGCTCCAGCTCGTCTATGCGCGGGCGTGGGGCCTCGAGTTGAAAGAGCGACTGAGCGACCAGCTTCGCTTCGCGGCCGTGTTGTTCGTTCTCTTCGGCCTGATCACACTTCTGCTCGTCCAGGAAGCCGCGATCGCCGGCGACCCACCGTGGGCGGGGCCTGCGCTCGCCCCGGTCTGGGTCGCCGCGCTCGTCGGCTACTTCATCTGGGCGCCCCGCTACCTGACCCGCGGTCGGATCGCGGCTCGTGACCTCGTCGCCAGTGCGGCGCTGACGGCCCTCGGGATCGTCGTCCTCATGTTCGTCTCGAGCGTTGCGATGGCGCCGTGGATCGACCTGTACGCGGTCGACTTCTCCGGTCTCGGCGTCTTCATGGCGCTCTTCTACTGGTTGGCGCTGAGTTCGACCGTGATCGTCGTCTGCGCCAGCCTGTCGCCCGTGCTCGCGACCCGCCGGAGCTACCTGACAGGCTCTCGAGCAGGAGACGACGAGAAGGCTTGACGTCAGAGAGGGCGGCTCGCGGCTCGCGCGCAGGCGTCGACGGCGGCGCGCACCGTCGGGTAGAAGCGGTCCGGCCCGATCGCCGCGATCAGACCTGCCTGGTCGAGCTCCTCGTACATTCGCGTGTGTAGGCGCGCGACGGCCAGGGCAATTCCGTTGCGCCGTAACTCGCTGGTGACTTCCTCGAGGGCCCCGAGCCCGGTCGAGTCGGCGTGGGTCGTCGCCTCGGCGTCGAACACGAGCCAGGAGACGGGCGAGGGAGCGGCGCGGACCGCCTCCTGGACGCGCGCCTTGAAGTAACGCGCGTTCGCGAAGAAGAGGCGGTCGTCGAGTCGGTAGACGACGATCCCGGGCACGACGCGGGCGGAGGGATGCAGGGAGATGTCGGCGTAACGGCCGAGGTGCTCGACCCAACCGAGCACGGCGTCATGGGCCTGCGCGCTTCGGCGGACGGTGTCGATCATCGAGAGACCTACGGCGACCACGAGCGCCTCGAGAACGCCGAAGAAAACCACGCACACGGTGGTCACGCCGGCGATCGCGACCTCGACCCCGTCGACTGCTGCGAGAGCGCGCCAGACGTGTGGCTCGATCAGCCCGATCGCCGCGAAGACGATCACGGCGCCGAGCACCGCCTTCGGCAGGTACTGAACCGGCTCCGTCAAGAAGAGCAGGACGACGCCCACCGTCGCTGCGGCGAACAGTCCTGCGATCTGGCTGCGTGCACCCATGGAGTCGTTGACCGCCGTACGGGAGCCACTCGCCCCGATCGAGAACCCCTGCGTGAGGCCGGCCGCGGCGTTCGCCGCGCCGAAGGCCAGCAGCTCCTGCGACGCTCGCACATTCTGGCCGTGCTTCCCGGCGAACGATCGCCCGGTCAAGATCCCGTCTGCGAACGAGACGAGAAAGACGCCGAGGGCTGCGGGTGCCAGCCGGACGACGTCACCGAAGCTCGGCGTTGGAAACCCGAAGCTCGGAAGGCCCGACGGAATCTTCCCGACGACCGCAACGCCGTGTGACTGCAGGTCGAGTGTCCACGAAAGCGCGATTCCCGCGACGACCACCAAGAGCGCCGCCGGCAGACGCGGCACGACCAGCCGCAAGCCGAACAACAAGGTCAGCGTCGTCGCCCCGACGGCGACCGTCGCGCCGCTGACGTCGGCGGCCTCGTGGATCGCCTCCCAGAGCTGCGGTAGCGGGTCCCTTGCCGCGATCGACAGCCCGAACAGCTTTCCAAGCTGGCCGATCACGAGGATGACGGCGACGCCGTGGATGTAGCCGATCAGCACCGGCCGCGAGAAGTAGTCGGCGATCCAGCCAAGCCGCAGGAGCCATGCCACCCCGAAACAGATCGCAACGAGGAGCGCGAGCATCGCCGCCAGCTCCGCCGGCGCCGCGCTGCCGACAACCGCCAGAGGGATGATGGCCGCCCCGACGAGCGTCGAGATCGAGCCGTCCGGGCCGACCACGAGCTGCCTCGACGAGCCGAAGATCACGTACGCGACCACCGGAAGCAGCAAGGCGTAGAGACCGTTGATCGGCGACAGACCTGCGACCTCGGCATAGGCCATCGCCGAGGGAATCGCGAGAGCTGCCACGGTCACGCCCGCAATCAGATCCCGCCGAGCACTCGGCACCCGATAGTGAGGCATTTCGGCCGTGATCGGCAGCAGCCGCGTGACGAACGGCTCCTCGTGCGCAAGCCGGAACGGGGAGGACCCGCCGTAACCGGTGGCGGCAGGATCAGGCGCCGGAGCCGAGGGTGGGACGCCGGTTCGTTTCATCGAGCGATCCTACGGCCCGACGTGCGGCCGGCTGCTAGCCGGACGACAGCGACGCCGTGCAGTCGCTCGAGACGGTCTCGAGCTCCGACGTGTCCTGGGTCTCATCGTTGCCGAGTGCCGTGATCGTTCCCAGCGACCCTCGCGCGCACACTCTCGCCTGTTCGCGTTCGGCGCGGGCGAGATCGCGTTCGGCGCGAGCCTGGTCGAGATCGGCACGGAGCTTGGATGCTGTGTCCTGCGCGGCCGAGGTCGCGTCGTTCGCCGCAGTCGTCGCGTCGGACAACGCCTTCTCGGCTGCGGCAACCTCGCTCTGGGCCTTGGCGGCGTCTTCGTCGGAGACGACGTACACCGAGTTGTCGGCGCTGATCTTCTCCGCCTGCGCAGCCGCCGCTGCGGCTGCGTCGTTCTGGGCTTGGAGCTCCGACTCGGCCGCGTTGAGATCGGAGTGAGACTTCGCGGCCCAGATGCCGAAGCCGATCGCTGCGACGATCGCGAGGCCGGCCACGATCATCCACACGAGCGTGCTCTTGCTTCCGCTCTTCGGCGTCGGTGCGTCGGGCACGGTGGTCGAGGACGGGGTCGTCACTGCGTCTCCTCTCGATCAAGCGCGATGAGTTTTCCGCCAGCAGGCTAGCGACAGCGCTGGCCGGCATTCAGTCTGCGATCAGGTCGCGCAGGGCGTCGTCGGGAGGGGAGAGGCAGAGCAGGACACCGAGGCCTGCGCCCCGACCGCCGCCGATCAGGAACGCAGGACAGGTCCCCTGGGTCGAGCCTGCACGGGCGAGCGCCTCGAAGACCGGCGCATACGCGAGGGCGTTCGCCCGGCTCAGATAGCCGACCGCGCCGACGTCGTCTGCGTGGACGGCGATGGCGTGCGGATCTGCCGGGTTGTCGGGCTCGCGCACGAGCACGGCACGAAACCAGCGGCCCTCCAGATCCTCCTCGGCGCGCCGGCGCGCGTAACCCGTCAGCTCGTCGAGGTACGCCCAGGAGTTGGTCGCCGTCGCCTCGACGCGCCGCAAAGCAGCCTGACGGTACGACTCGCCGACGACCTCCACGATGTCGCCGGCGAGCAGCTTGGTCGCGGTCATCGACGTCTAGTGGTCTCGAAGCCGTGTCAGGGCGTGTCGAGGTCGTCGCCGGCTGCGTCGGCGGCGGCCGCGCCGGGCGGGGAGCTGAACGCCTGCAGGTCGTCCTTGCGAGCCTCGAAGTCCTCATCCGCGACGTCGCGCTCGACCGGCGTCAGGCGAGCCTCGTCTTCCGCCCGCTCGACCGCCCGGCGATCCTCGCCCTTCGTCCAGTTGCGCCAGATGTCTCTCAGTCCCATGGCGGGACCCTATCGCTCGCTCAGCGGTGGGCGAGGAGGGAATCCGAAATGGCGCGGAGCAGCCAGAGCGCCGTCAGCCACATCACGATCAGCATCGGCAGCAACAACACGAAGATGCTCGTGTAGAGCGCGAGGAACGAGCCGTTCGCGATCGGGATCATCCCGCACGCCTCGATCGCGACAACGGCGCAGACGGCACGCCAGATGAGCCCGTCGGGAGCCAGCGACGGCTTGCGTACGTCGATCCAGAGAGCGATCGCGGCGGTACCGACGAACAGGGCGACAGCGAAGAGCGTGGCCACGCGGCCATCTTTTCAGATCCCCCAACCGGGTGACCTGGACCCACGGCTAGGCGGCCCGGACCTTCCGCTAGCCCAGAGCGCCGATGGCGTCCTCGAGCGAGGCGTGGACGCTCGCTGCGACATACCGCGTCCAGGGGTGCGACGGCGTTCCGCCCGTGTAGACGACGACGCGAACACCCTTCGAATGCGCATACCAGGCCTCCATCGCGGTTCCCTCGTCGGGAGCGGTGAACGCCGCCAGGACCGCGTCGCATGAGTCGATGTCGGCGAGGTCGCCGTCCACGATCTCGGCCTCGTGCCCCTCGGTGGCCCCGCGAAAATCGCGTCGCATGGGGTCGACGGGCTCCCAGCCGGCGTCATGGGCGAGGCGCACCGCGCGGCGGCGATACTCGTCCGCGAACGGGGGCCCGGCGAGATAGACACGGCGCACGCGACTACAGTACGCGGTCATGGATCAGCAGTTCGTAGCGCTCGGCCATGCGGGCAGCGACGCATACGTCGGGCTCGAGACCTTCCCGAATCCGGGCGTGGAAACGGTTGAGCTGGTCAGTGACGAGCTGACGGGTCTGTGCCCGATCACGAACCAGCCCGACTTCTACACGGCGACGATCGAATACCGGCCGCAGGCCCTGTGCCTGGAGTCGAAATCGCTCAAGATCTACCTCTCACGCTTTCGGGATCAGGGTGCGTTCTGCGAGGCGCTGGCTGTGCAGATCCGCGACGAGGTCGCCGCTGCGCTCGAGCTGCCTGCGACCGCCGTCCACGTGAAGCTGGTGCAGAAGGCACGCGGCGGGATCACGATCAGCGCCTCGGTCTGAGACTAAATAGGCCGCGCGGCCCATTGCCGCCGGCCGGGCGCCAAGGGAAGATCAGCCGAGCCCCTCGATGCGCCAGCTCCTACTCGGCCTGCTCCTCCTCGCGTTCGCCGTGCCTGCGAACGCCCGCGCAGATGTGCGCGTCTCGGCGTTCTACTACCCCTGGTACGGCACGACAGCGTACGACGGCGCCTACCAGCACTGGTCGCAACGCGGGCACACCCCGCCCGATGACATCGCCTCGGCGTACTACCCAGCGCGTGGCATCTACTCGTCCTCCGACCGCCTGGTCGTCGGGGCCCAGATGGACGAGATCCGGAACGCCGGCATCGGCGAGATCATCGTGTCGTGGTGGGGGCAGGGCTCGCCGGAGGACTCGCGCCTCGCACTCGTCGTTGGGGCTGCGCGCGCAGCTGGGATCACGGTCGCCGCGCATCTCGAGCCGTACGACGGCCGGACGGTTGCGAGCACGGTCTCGGACGTCGCGTACCTGCGGCTCTATGGCATCCGGACGTTCTACGTGTATCGCGCCTTCGACCTGCCGGTCGCGGACTGGGCAGCGTCGCGCGCGGCCCTGCATGCGGGAGGCTCCACGTTGTTCGCACAGACACCGATGGTCGGCGCCGCGTCCGCCGCGGGGTTCGACGGCGTCTACACCTATGACATCGTGACGTTCGGCGGCGGCATGTTCGGGCGGCTGTGCGCTGAGGCGCATGCGCGCCACCTGCTGTGCGCCCCGTCGGTCGGACCAGGCTACGACGCGCGTCGCGGCAGCGGCGATCCGGTGGTCAAGTACCGGCGGCACGGCGCAACGTACGACGCGATGTGGCGGGCCGCGATTCACGCGGGCGCCGACCGCGTGACGATCACCTCGTACAACGAATGGCACGAAGGTACGCAGATCGAGCCGGCCGCGAGCACAGCGTGGCACGACCGCTACCGGTACTACACGTATGACGGCGCGTGGGGCCTCCACGGCCACGCCGCCGAGAGCGCCTACCTCGTGCGGACGCGCTACTGGTCGGACGTCTTCCGGAGCACGGCGCCGGTGCAGCCGAACAGCAAGGCGCCGTAGACGTCCTCGTCGTCGACGCCCCGGAGCTGTGGGTCGTCGAGGTCGACGAGGGCTTCGGGCCAGCGCTCCAGGCCAAGCGCGTCCGCGCCCGCCGCCGCTCCGATGTGGAGCAGGGTGTCGACGTCGATCACGCCGCGCGTACCGGTCTGGCGTCGCGCGATTCCCTCGAGCTCGCGGAGCTCCTCGAGCGGGTCGATGCGTACGTTCGAGTCCGAGCCGATCGAAAGCCCGATCCCGCGGTGCCGGAGACGCGCGACCGGCACGAAACCGTCGCCGAGGTTTGCCTCGGTGGTCGGGCAGACGCAGATCGCGGCGTCCGCGTCGCGAAGCAGGTCGAGCTCGTGGCCGTTCGCGTGGGTTGCATGGATGATCGACGTCCGCGGGCCGAGGCAGCCCTCGCGTGCAAGCAGCTCGATCGGCCGCAGGTCGTGCTCGGCCAGACACTCCTCGATCTCGAGCGGCTGCTCGTCGGCGTGGACGTGCAGCGGCAGTTCGTGCTCGGCCGCGTACCGGCCGAGCTCCCGAAGCGCCTCCGCAGGGCACGCCCGGACGGAGTGGGGGGTGACCCCGACCGCGATCCCGGCGGTGCGGAGCGCCTCGAGCTCGGTGAGGTACTCGGCGACCGAGTCTTGCCGGAAGCGTGGGATGCCCCCGCGGAGGTAACAGGCGTACAGACAGACGAACGCGATCCCGGCCTCCTCGGCTGCTTCGGCGGCGGCGCGGGCCTCTGCGAGTCCGAGGTAGTGGAACTCGCCAACGGCGGTGTACCCGTTGCGGCGTAGCTCCCGGTAGACCTCGACGTACTCGCGCCGGATCTCCGCGACGGTGAGGCGCTCGGCGAGCGCCAGCATCTCGCCGCGCCACCCCCAGAAATCAGCGCCGCCCGTCCGGCCGCGCAGGGCGTGTTGGAACGCGTGGCAGTGGGCGTCCACGAACCCTGGAATCGGCAGCGTCGGCACCGCCGTATCCTGTCAGCATGAGCCGCAGCCAGATCCCGAATGCGCTCACGATCGGCCGGCTCGTGTTGCTCCCCGTCTTCGTCGTCCTGATCCTGACCGCCGACGACGGGTACTCGTGGCCCGCCGCGATCGTCTTCGCGATCGCCGGTGTCACCGACCAGGTCGACGGCTACCTCGCGCGAAGGTGGCACGTCGAGTCCGCGTTCGGGAAGTTCGCCGACCCGCTCGCCGACCGCTTGATGATCGACACCGCCGTGGTCTTGCTGCTCTACGCCGGCCGGCTGCCGTGGGCGGCTCTCCTGATCCCGTTGCGCGATCTCGTGGTGTTGATCGGCACGCCGATCGTGCTCGGTCGCGGCTACGAGTTTCAGGTCAACCTGATCGGGAAGGCTGCAACCTGGCTGCTCTACGCCAGCCTCGGTTTCGTGATGGTCACGCACGACGGGACGATGTGGCCGCTCTGGATCTTCTGGGCCGGCTTCGCACTGGCCCTGATTTCTCTCATCGAGTACGCCCTCAAGGCACGAAGAGAGGTGTTCGCATGACGGCGGGCACGAGAGGTGACCGTTGAAGGCCGTCGTGATGGCCGGCGGCGAAGGAACACGCCTGCGCCCGCTGACGTCGAACCAACCGAAGCCGATGGTGCCGATCGTCGGCAAGCCGTGCATGGAGCACATCTTGGAGCTGCTCCGCGAGCACGGTTTCACCGACATCGTCGTGACGGTCGCCTTCATGCCGCAGGCGATTCGGTCGTACTTCGGCGACGGCGAGAGCCTCGGTCTCAACATCGAGTATTCGGTCGAGGAGAGCCCGCTCGGCACCGCCGGCTCGGTGCGCCACGCGTCGCACCGCCTCGACGAGACCTGCCTGGTCATCTCCGGCGATGCCCTCTGCGACATCGACCTCGGCAAGGTCGTCGAGTTCCACAAGGAGAAGGGCGCCGCCGTCACGATCGGCCTCAAGTCCGTCGAGAACCCGCTCGAGTTCGGGATCGTCGTCACCGACGAGGATCAGCGCGTCGAACGCTTCCTCGAGAAGCCGACCTGGGGGCAGGTGTTCTCGGACACGATCAACACCGGTATCTACGTGCTCGAGCCCGAGGTGCTGAGACACATCCCGACCGATCGGCCGTTCGACTTCTCGACGGAGCTGTTCCCGCTGCTACTCGAGATGGGGCGGCCGATCTACGGCTACGTGTGCGACGGCTACTGGCAGGACATCGGCAACCTCGATCAGTACCGACAGGCGAACTTCGACGCACTCGACGAGAAGGTCGCACTGAACATCTCCGGGTTGAAGATCCGCGGCGACGTCTGGGTGGGCGCGGGCGTCGAGATCGACGACGTGGAAGGGGTGGAGGGACCCGCGTTCATCGGTAACTACTGCACGATCTCACCAGAATCGTCCGTCGGCCCGTACTCCGTGCTCGGGCCGGGCACGACGTTGCGCGAACGCGGTCGGGTGGCGCGCTCGGTGATCGACTCCTCCTGCTACATCGGGCGCAGCGCGCTGGTCGAAGGCGCGATCCTCGGTCGGAACTGCGACGTGCGCTCGCACGCGCGTGTGCACGAGGGCGTGGCGATCGGCGACCAGGTCACGCTGGGCGACCAGTCGGTGATCTATCCGGGCGTGCGGATCTACCCGTACAAGGAAGTCGAGTCCGGCGCCCAAATCCACGAAAGCGTGATTTGGGAGTCCCGCGGGACGACCCGGGTGTTCGGCAAGGACGGTGTGCTCGGCCTGGTCAACGTCGATCTCACGCCCGAGGTGGCGATCCGTTTCGGTGCGGCGCTGGGAACGGCGTTGAAGCGGGGGGCGCGTGTCGTCGCGAGCCGTGAGAGCGCGCCGGCCTACCAGATGATCAAACGCGCGATCATCTCCGGCCTTCATTCGACGGGCGTGCAGGTCGCCGACCTACGGACGCTGCCGGCGCCGGTCGGGAAGCACCACATGAAGACCCAGGGGTACGACGCGGCGTTCCACGTCGGCGCGTCGTCGCACGACCCCGAGGCGGTGCAGATCCGACTCTTCGAGCCACCCGGCATCGCGCTCTCGGCGGCGCTGCAGAAGGAGATCGAGAAGCACTTCACGCGACAGGAAGTGCGGCGCGTTCCGTTCGCCGCTGTCGGTGCGATCACGTATCCGGCGCGCGCGCGTGAGACGTACGCGAGTGACCTGCTCTCGGGGTTGAACGTCGAGGGGATCCGCGAGCGCGAGTTCCGGATCGTCGTCGACTACGGGTATTCGGCCGCGAGCTGGGTTTTGCCGCTGGTCACCGGCCCGCTCGGCGTCGAGGCCGTGACGGCGCACGCATTCGAATCCGATTCCGGCCATCTGCCTGCGAGGCTCCGGGAGACGATCGAGGGCGCGACCCGACTCGTGCCCATGGTCAACGCCGACTTCGGCGCCGTGTTCGACCGCTCAGCCGAGCGGCTGTACCTGATCGACGAGACCGGACGCGAGGTGCCGCTCGACCAGACGCTGCTCATGTACCTGCGCCTGATCGGTTCGAACGGCCACCGCGGCAAGGTGGCGGTGCCGATCAACACGACGAGCCAGATCGAGAACCTCGTCGGAGATCGCCTCGAAGTCGTGCGGACGGCGGCCTCGCTGACCGAGCTGACGCGCGCGTCGGCCGAGCCCGGGATGGTGTTCGCCGGCGCGGTCGGCGGCGGCTACGCGTTCCCGGAGTTCCTGGCCGCCTACGACGCGATGGCGTCACTTTGCAAGCTGCTCGAGCTGCTCGCGATGCAGGAACCGCGAAAGCTCTCGGAGATCGTGCGCGAGCTGCCGAAACCGACCCTGATCCACCGCCAGGTCGCGTGCCCGTGGGGGCTGAAGGGCACCGTGATGCGGCTGCTGAACGAGCGGTTTGCCGATGCAAATGTCGATCTGCGCGACGGGATCAAGATCTTCGACGACCGTGGCTGGGCGCAGGTGCTGCCCGATCCGGACGAACCGCTGATCCATCTCTACGCCGAGGGAGCGACCGCGGCAGGCTCCGAAGAGCTCGAGTCGGAGCTCCAGCGGCTCGTCGACGAGGTGGTCGAGGGCGAGGAGGTCGGCGCCGGCCAGCGCTAGCTGCTCTACCCGTCCTTCGTGACGTCAGTGGTTTCGGCCCGCATTCCGACCACGCAGCTGCGGCAACGGTTACGGGCGCTCGTCCGCCCACTCGCCGTCGGGTTGGAGGAACTGGAGACGGCCGTTCGTCCACTCGCGGTGTTCGAGGCACTTCGAACTCGCAGCGATGCGGACACCGCTACCGCTCTGGAACTCTGTGATTTCGTGGTCTGTCTCGCGTCCGCACGTCGGGCACAGACGGCTCGCGATCGACTTCCCTTGTGTCGTGGATGACTTCCGTAGCGCCATGTCTGAATCGTATGCCCGGTCGGGGCGGTTTCTCGGCGCCCAACAACCTTCCTTACAACCTGATACTGAGCCCAGGCAGGAGACCGGGGGAGTACACTGAACGAAACCCTTAACCTGAGGTTGACGGTTTTGGCGGACTCTGCTGGAATCCGGGCTCCCTCATCGAACTGAAAGGCGGCATATGGATCCGCTTCCCGAGTTCGGTTCGCTGTCCGACAGCGAACTGAAGGTATTGATCGGCGATCTCGAGCAGCAGGAGCGGGACGTGAGCTACCAGCGCCGTCTCCTGCACGGCAGGATCGACATCCTGCGGGCCGAGCTGGTGGCCCGGCTGAAGACGTCGGGCGGTCGCAGCGTGCTCGACCAGGTCGACGTCGACCGGTTGACCGAGATCCTGACCGGAAAGGCCGCACCTCCGTCGTGAGCCGGAGTGGGGCATGAGTGTCGTCTACTGCAGCGAGTGCGGTTTCCAGAACCCGGAAGCCGCGAACTACTGCTCGCGGTGCGGCGCGCTGCTCTCGAAGGGCGGCGACGCGTCCCCGGAGACGACGCAGACGTTCTCGGCGGCCGAGTTCGGCGAGCACCTCGACCAGGCGGATCTCGGGCTTGAAGGCCCGGCGCTGGTCGTACGCGCCGGGGGCGGCCGCGCAGGGGAGAGCTTCAAGCCGACGGGCGAACGAACGCGCATCGGACGGTCCCCCGACTGCGAGATCTTCCTCGACGACGTCACCGTGTCGCGGAATCACGCCGTCCTCGTCGCACGGGACGGGGGTTACGTCGTCGAGGACCAGGGCTCGCTCAACGGCACCTTCGTGAACCGCAAGCGCATCGAGACGGCGGCGCTCGAGGAAGGCGACGAGCTGCAGATCGGCAAGTATCGGATGACCTTCATCGCATGAGGTGCTGTGGATGACCACTGCTGCGCGGCGCCAGCCGCAGCGCGAGAAGCTGCTTCGGATCGGCGAGGTCGTCCGGCGTCTGGCGGAGGACTTCCCCGATATCTCGATCTCGAAGATCCGCTACCTCGAGGACGAAGGCCTGCTGGCCCCGCGGCGGACGCAGGGCGGCTATCGGCTGTTCAGCGAGGACGACCTCGAGCGTCTGCGCACGATTCTGCGCATGCAGCGCGAGGAGTTCCTGCCGCTGCGCGTGATCAAGGACGAGCTCGACGCCCCCGGCCACAAGGACCGCAAGCGCCGGCGGCCCGCGCCGCTCGGCACGGACGACGAGACGATCACCCTGGAAGAGCTGTGCGACCGCTCCGGCATCACGCTCGAGCTTGCGAAAGAGCTCGAGGAGTTCGGGCTGCTCGGCCCGCGCGGGAGTGGAGGAGACAAGCGCTATCCGGAGTCGGATACCGACGTCGCCGCGACCTGCGCTCGACTCGCCCGTTACGGCGTCGCGCCGCGGCACCTCCGCACCTTTCGCACGGCGGCCGGACGCGAGGCGTCGCTGCTCGGCCAGCTCGTCGCTCCGTCGCTGCGTGCGCGCAACAACGATCGTCGGACTCAGGGGTTGCGCGAGCTGCAGCAGCTTGCCGAGCTCGCAGCCGAGTTGTCGTCACTTCTCTTCTGGCGCGACCTGCGAGACTTGGCCGCGCAGTGAGCATCGACCTCCGCACGATGATCCGGGAAGTCCCCGACTTCCCGCAACCCGGCGTCGGCTTCAAGGACGTCACGCCGCTGCTCGCAAACCCGGTCACGTTGCAGCAGACGGTGAGTGAGATCGCCGACTGGGTGAAGACGAAAGAGCCGGATCTCGTGCTCGGTGCCGAGGCGCGCGGCTTCTGGCTCGGGTCGGCGATCGCGCTCGAGGCCGGCGTCGGCTTCATTCCGGCGCGGCGGCCCGGCAAGCTGCCGCCCGAGACGGTGAGCGCGAACTACGTGCTCGAGTACGGCGAGAACTCCCTCGAACTGCACCCGGATCTGATTCCGCGTGGCTCGAAGGTCGTGATCCACGACGACGTGCTCGCGACCGGAGGAACGGTGGAAGCGATCTCCAAGCTCGTCGCGCAACTCGGCAGCGAAGTGGTGGGAGCGTGCTTCATCATCGAGCTGAGCTTCCTCGGTGGCCGTGAGAAGCTCGCGGGCACGGATTTGCACGCGCTGATCACGTACTAGCCCCCCGCGTCGCGCTCGTAGCCCCGAATCCTTTCCCTCCCGCCAGGGATCTTGCAGACCGGGCATACGCCGATATGCGTTACATGTCGACCACCCTCGAGCCTCAGCACCGGGGTATCCCCGCACTTCTGCTCGTGCATTGCAGTGAGTTCGAGGTGCGCCATCCGAGCGCCTATCTACGCCTCGTGGCAGAGCTGGGCGACAACCTGGCCGACATCCTGCTGTTCGCGCTCGCCGGGCCTCAGGGCCGGCGCGGCTCGTCTTCGCCGTAGACGCGAACCGCGACGAAGATCAGAAAGCCGGCGACGCAGCCGACGATGAACGTGACGGCGCTGCCGAAGCCGACGGCGCTGCCGCCGATCCAGATGAAGAGGCCGAAGATCAGCGCCCAGATGAACGAGATGACGCCGTGATCGAAGGCGGGGAGGCGGAGGTGCATCGCGCGCCGATCCTACCGAACGCACACGCCGCTCTTGGACCATAAAAATTCAGCGAGCCGGTTGCGCTTTTGTCCACCTTCCCCGTGAACCTTCGGCTTCCGCCTACGGCCCTCGGGAGCGGCTTCGACCTACTCACGCTCCGTGCTCGCTGCAAGAGGGAAGGTAGAGGGCGCGCCGGCTCCGCGCAAGGGGGTCGAAACCAGCCTTGTCGCAATTTGCGGAGACTTCTACAAAGACATGGCGAAATAGTCGCGCCTGCCGTGCACTACAAAGGAGGTCGGACCAGAAATTCACCGAGCCGGTTGCGCTTTCGTCCACCTTCCCCGTGAACCTTCGGCTTCCGCCTACAGCCCTCGGGAGCGGCTTCGACCTACTCGCGCCCCGTGCTCGGTGCCAGAAGAACGTACCCGAGCAGGACCGGTCCGATCAAGGGGGAGAGGGCCAGAAAAGCGCGCTCTTTGCGGATCGGCCCTGGGGAAATCCTGTGGAAGACTGAGCGGTCGACCAGCTCCGCGCTTCGAGCGACGTCCGATACGGCCGGCTCGGAATCGAACCGGCGCGGTCCGCGGTGCTCCCGTCCAGTGTTCGCTCTATCCAGCGGCGGTCCAACCCGCCGAGGACGAAGGTCGCTGACCTCAGTGCTGGAGCCGAGGAAGAGGTGGGACCGAGCGCCTGTCGGAGCTCAGCGGGCCGGTCGAATGTCGAAACTCGTAGCTCAACATAACGTTGACTACCGTGCGGACCGCTGAAATCGCGTCGGAAGTGGTTTCGATCTCTCCAACAGTGGCTAGGGAGACCTTGCGTGGCCACGGACATCCTGCTTCTCGGCGATGACCTGCGTGTGCTGCTCGACGTCGCCGAGGAACGTGGCAGCGTCGGACAGTCCGAGTTCAACGATCTGTGCGAGCAATTGCACCTCGACCCGCTCGAGTTGGACGCCGTGTACCGCGAGCTCGAGACCCGCGGCATCGAGCTGCTGCCGGACGAGGTCGTTGCTCCGGAGCCGGAGCCGCCGGCTCCGCTCCAGGTCACGTGGGAGACGACGACCGATGCGCTGCAGCTGTTCCTCCGCGAAGCCGGCCGCCACGAGCTGCTGACGCCGGCGCAGGAAGTCACGCTCGCCAAGCGGATCGAGACCGGCGATCGCGAGGCGAAGCAGGCAATGATCCAGGCCAACCTGCGGCTCGTCGTCTCGATCGCCAAGAACTACCGCAATCAGGGCCTGCCGTTCCTCGACCTGATCCAGGAGGGAACGCTCGGCCTGATCCGCGCGGTCGAGAAGTTCGACTGGCGCCGCGGATTCAAGTTCTCGACGTACGCCACCTGGTGGATCCGACAGGCGGTCGCGCGGGCGCTGGCCGACAAGGCTCGCACGATCCGGATGCCCGTCCACATCGTCGAGCGGATGCAGAAGATGAGCCGTGCGGAGCGGAACCTCTGGGCCCAGCTCGGTCGCGAGCCGACGCTCGAGGAGATCGCCCGCGAGGCGAACATGACCGTGCAGCAAGCCCTCGACGTCCGCGCCGCGGCCCGCGCGTCCGCCTCGCTCGACGCACCGATCGGCGACTCCGACGATGCCGTCTTCGGCGACCTGGTCGCCGGCAGCGGCCCGCTCCCCGACGAGCTCGTCGAGGATTCCCTGCGCTCACAGCTGCTCGCCGCCGCGCTCGGCTCGCTGCCCGAACGGCATCGACTGGTGATCGTGCTGCGCTACGGGCTGGCCGACGCCGACCCGAAGACGCTCGAGCAGATCGGCCAGCGTCTCGGGTTGACACGCGAACGCGTGCGTCAGATCGAGGTCGAGGCGCTCAAGCGCCTTGCCACCGTCCACGAGATGGAGGCGGCCGCGTTCAGCTGACGCTGTGACGCGGGTTCAGCTCTGGAGGTAGATCTGCAAGCCCGGCGCGACGTTCCGGAGCTCGCGGAGGGCCCGCGTCTCGAGCTGCCTCACCCGCTCGCGGGTGATCCCCAGGTCGGTCCCCACATCTTCAAGCGTCTGGGACGGCTGCCCGTCGAGGCCGAAACGCCGCACCACCACGTGCTTCATGCGCGGATTCAGCTGATCGAGCGCCTCGGCCAGCTCGACCGAGCGGGCTTGGGCGTTCGTGGCGGTGTCCGGCGATTCGGACGACGTGTCCTCGATCATGTCGGCGACCGAGCTTTCACCGTCGCCGACGGGCGTCTCGAGCGAGACGGGATCCTCGATCATGTCGAACAGCTCCCGCGTGCGCTCGAGCGTGAAGCCGGAGTCCTTGGCGATCTCCTCCATCGAGGGATCGCGGTTCAGCTTCTGCGCCAGCTGCCGGCGCGAGCGCTGGGCGCGGCGCACCTGCTCGGCCACGTGCACCGGAAGCCTGATCGTGCGTCCCTGGTCGGCCAGCGCACGCGTGACCGCCTGGCGGATCCACCAGGTGGCGTACGTCGAGAGCTTGAAGCCGAGCTTGTAGTCGAACTTCTCGACGGCGCGAATCAGCCCCATGTTTCCCTCCTGGATCAGATCCAGCAGCGGGACGCCCGCCTTCGTGTAGTTCCGCGTGATCGACATCACGAGGCGCAGGTTGCACTCGATCAGCCGCCGCTTGGCCCGCTCGTCGCCAAGGTCCTTGAGGCGCGCGAGCTCGCGCTCCTCGGCCGGCGTGAGCAGGCGACCGTCACCGATCTGGCGCACGTAGAGCTTGAGCGGATCGGCGCTCTGGAGCCGCTCGTCCTCGCTCAGGACGGCGTTCTCGGGCTCCTCCTCCTCGTCTCCATCGGCGATCGGATCGTCGAGCGCCGGGAGCAACTCGAGCACGGGCTGTGCGGGCTCGGACTGCGCCGAATCGGGAAGTGGTTGTTCCACACCCGTCTTATCGGCGGCAGGAGCTCGACGCTTGAGCTTGTAAAGGATATGTCAGGTTCGACAACCATTCGGAACAACATCCGTCCCAATTCTTAGGATCGCCAACTATGTGTGGAATCGCCGGATACAGCCTCCGTCCGCGTTCGAGTCTCGAGCGGACACTGGCTGCGCAGGCACTGCTCGCAGCAATCGCCGAACGGGGCGCCGACGCCGTTGGCTATGCCTACCGCGCGCCCGCCGAGACCTACGCCACCGTCGTCAAGCAGCGGACTCCTGCGTCGGAGCTACTCGAGCGCGTTGCGGTGCCTGAGAGCGCCAACCAACTGCTCGTGCACGTTCGCGACTACACGAAGGGGCACCCGTCGATCAACGCCAACAACCACCCCGTTCGTCACGGCCCGGTCGTCGGCATCCACAACGGGATCATCCTGAACGACGACGACCTGCTTGCCCCCCACTCCTGTGCCCGCGCCGAGCCGCGGATGACCGTCGACTCCGAAGCGATCTTCGCGATTGCCGCTCACTCCCGGAATGCGGCGGGCGCACTCGAACACCTCCGCGGCGCTATGGCGTCGGCGTGGATCGACGAGCGCGAACCGGATCGGATCTACCTCGCTCGTGGCGCCGGCCGCCCGTTGTGGCTCGGCGAGGGCCGCCAGAGCGTCTTCTTCGCCTCGACGGAAGGTGCACTCGAAGTCGTCGAGCGGTACTGCTCGCTCCGGCTCCGCAAACGGGAGGTGCCTCAGGGAACGCTGCTCACCGTCGCAGGCGGCAGCGTCGTCAGACGCGAGCGTTTCCGCCCCGATGTCGACTACTTCGAAGACAACCCGTTGCCGTCCGTGCGGGCACCGCAGGAGCGCGATTCCTGCCTGCTCCGGCTGGCCGCGCTCGCCGCCTAGTCGACCGAACCGTCGGGGCCCACGGCCGCTCCGTCCTCCAGCAGCCGCTCGCGGATCAGAAATTGGAACGTCGCCCAGGCTCCGCGTCGCGACTCGAACATGCGGTAGACCTGCCACTCGGTCAGCATCGAAGGGTCCGCTCGGCGCGCCTCCTGCCAGTCGCCGAACTTCGGCAGATGCCCGAGCGAGCGTGACAGCACGCAGCCCTGGTCGATCGCCCGTTCGAGCCGCTCCTCCCCCACCGCGACGTCGAATCCGGCCTCTCGCAGCGCCGTCGAGAGCGAGCCGAACGTGTGCCAGTAGAGCGACGCCGACGGCATCGTCCCGCGCCGCTGCTTGATGTCGTCTGCCGTCGGTGTCCGGCCGAGCTCGGCGCCCAGCCGGCGGAGCTGGTCGACCAGCTCCTGGCGGGTCGCGAACCGGCGCGGCATCAACCCCGCCGCGCGCTTGGCCGCGTTCCAGGTCCCGAAGTGCTCGATCACCGTCTGCGGGTGCACCTGCGACGCGGGATCCGCAGCGAACTCCTTCATCGTCGGCGAGCGGCCGAGGCGCTCGGCCGACGAGCGCAGCTCCTCGAGGATCTGCGCATCCGTGTAGCGGCGCCGGATTCCCACCTGGAACTCGGCCAGCGCCTTCGGGTCGATTTTGGCGACCGCGCGGTACGGCTTCCGGGGCATACAAGAATGGTAGAGCGCGTTGGTGAGAAAGCAACTGGACGCTAGTCGCGCTAGGTTGAGGGCGATGCGCCCGTCGATCCCGCTCGCGCTCGAGGCTGCCGCGGCCCGGGCGGCCGGCTCGCTCTCGCGCTTCGCCGGGCGGGGCGGCGGGACGACACTCCCCGGCAAGCTGCTCTGGAAGCTCGATCCGGCGGCCATCGACCGGCTCGCAGCCCAGCTGCCGCAGGGCTCGGTTCTCGTCTCGGCCACGAACGGCAAGACGACGACCACGGCGATGGCAGCCGAGATCCTCCGGACTCGGGTGCGACTCGCCCACAACGACTCGGGCGCCAACCTCGTCAGCGGCGTCGCCTCCACCCTCCTCCGCACGCGCGGCGCCGAGTTGGGGCTGTTCGAGGTGGACGAGGCCGCGCTCTCCGAGCTGGCACGTCGCCTACGGCCGAAGGCACTGCTGCTCTGCAACCTCTTTCGCGACCAACTCGACCGGTACGGCGAGCTGGAGCTGGTCGCTGCTCGCTGGCGCAAAGCCGTCGCGTCGCTGCCCGACGCGCAGCTGGTGGTGAACGGAGACGACCCGCAGGTGGGCGACCTGGGCCGCGATCGCGCGCGTTCGCTGACGTTCGGGATCGACGATCCGCGTCATGCGCGACACGAGCTGCAGCACGCCGCCGATTCGAAGTACTGCCTGCGGTGCGGCACCCCGTATCGCTATGCGGCCGCGTACGTCGGGCACCTCGGCGACTACGCCTGTCCGAACTGCGGCCATGCCCGGCCCCCGCTCGACGTGACGGCGCGCGAGATCGAGCTCCGCGGTCTCGACGGCTCCTCGTTCACGCTCGCCGCGCCTTCGGGAGAGGCCCGGGTCGAGTTGTCGCTGCCGGGCCTCTACAACGTCTACAACGCGCTCGCCGCAGCCTCGCTGGCCGTCGCGCTCGGCGTTGCGTCGAGTGAGATCGTCGGCGGGCTCGGGCGTTTCTCGGCGGCCTTCGGGCGGTTCGAACGGATCACGATCGGCGAACGGCGGCTGCTGATGCTGTTGATCAAGAATCCGGCCGGTGCGAACGAGGCCGTGCGCACGATCGTCGACGGCGGCGCTCCGAACGTGGCGGTGATCGCACTCAACGACGCAATCGCCGACGGGCGCGATGTCTCGTGGATCTGGGACGTCGACTTCGAGCCGCTCGTCGGCGGCCTCGACACGCTCGTCGCGACGGGGTCGCGCGCCGCCGAGCTGGCGCTTCGGTTCGCCTACGGCGGCCTGGCGCGCGATCGGATCGAGGTTGTGCCCTCGCTCGAAGCCGCGCTCGATCGTGGGCTCGAGCTGACGCCGGTCGGCGGGGAGCTGACGCTTCTGCCCACCTACACCGCGATGCTGGCCCTACGCCGGATCGTCGCCTCCCGTGGGCACGTCGCGAACTACTGGGCGAGCGCGGTATGAAGATCACCGTCGGACATCTCTATCCCGACTATCTGAACATCTACGCCGATCGCGGCAACATCGCCGTGCTCGCACAGCGAGCCGCGCTTCGCGGCCACGAGCTCGAGGTGCGCGCTATCGGCCTGCGGGACCCGGTCGCGAGCGGTGAAATCGATCTCTTCTACATCGGCGGGGGCCAGGACCGCGAGCAGGCGCTCGTCGCGCACGACCTCGCCACGAAGGCCGATGCACTACATCAGGCGGTGACCGGCGGCGCTGCGGTCCTCGCCGTCTGTGGCGGCTACCAGCTGCTCGGGCACTCGTACCGCGACGTCGCCGGCGACGAACTGCCCGGGATCGACCTGCTGCCGCTGCGGACGATCGCCGGCGAGCGGCGCATGATCGGCGACGTGCTGCTCGACTGCGCCTGGGCGGGCGAGACGCTGGCGGGCTTCGAGAACCATGCCGGCCGGACGCTGCTCGACGACGGTGCTGAGCCGCTCGGACGCGTCGTCAGCGGCTTCGGCAACGACGGCACCTCCGGCTACGAAGGGTGCCGTCAGGGCGTGGTGTACGGCACCTACCTGCACGGGCCGCTGCTTCCGCGTAACCCCTGGTTCGCCGACCGGCTCCTGACCGATGCACTCGCCCGTACGGGGGGCGCGTCGGACTTCGCGCCCTTACCGGACGGCCTCGAGCGGCAAGCCCACGCCGTGTCGGCCGAGCGCGCACGGACGCGCGGCGGCCGCTTGTAGGCTCCGCGCTGTGGAGCTGGCGCTGCGCCCACTGCGGGCAGACGAACTGCCCGACTACCTCGCTCGAGGCCAGGAGTCGTACGCGCGCGACATGGTCGCCCATGCCGGCATATCCCAGGAGGCAGCGCGCGCGAAGGCAGAGCATGACTGGCACCGCCTGCTGCCGGATGGGCTCGCCTCGACCGGCCAGTACCTGTTCGCGCTCGAGGACCCGAGCACCGGGGAGCGCGTCGGGGACCTGTGGTTCGCCGAGCAGGCCAGCGACTTCGGTGAGCAGGCCGCCTTCATCTACTCGATCGAGATCTTCGAGGAGTTCCGCGGCCGCGGCCTCGGCCGGCAGGCGATGCTGGTGCTCGAGGACGAGGTGCGGTCGCGCGGCCTCGGCCGGATCGCACTGAACGTGTTCGGTGGAAACGACATCGCCCGGTCGTTGTACCGCTCGGTCGGCTACGCCGAGACGGCGGTGTTCATGTCGAAGGAGCTCTGAGCCGGTGCGGAATGCGCCGCCACCGGTCGGCGACCTGCCGGCGTCGACTCGCTCCGCCGTCGCGTGTCTGGCCTCGATCCTCGAGCTCGAGACGGCGGACGTCCCCGCCCCACCCGCAGAGCATCCGCAGCCGTGGACGGTCTGGCGCAACTGGCTCGGTGGCCGCGGCCTGGGTCTCGCCCCGATCCACGATCCGGCCACATTCAGCTGGCCCGGGCCGTGGATCGCGGTCCTGCAATCCGGCGCTTGCGTCGTCGCATTCGGATCGCCGCCGGGCATCGCGTGGAACCCGCTCGCGAGCGGCGAGCGCTTCGACGACGTCGCGACCGGCTACCTGATCGCGCCCGCCGACGTGGCGCTCTGGGCCGCCGAGCCCCTGCCGACGAAACGAACGGCCGGAACCGTCGAGGCGATCGCCGTCGCAGCCGACGCCGAGGCCACGGTCGTGCTCGTCGACCGGGCGCTCGCCGTTGCCGGACGCGGGCTCGAGGGCGACCGCTACTTCGACGGCCGCGGCACGTTCTCGAACGAGCACGCTCGAGGACATGATCTGACGCTGATCGAGGCGGAAGTGCTCGACCAGCTCCACCTGACCGTCGGAGCTGCCAGACGGAACGTCGTCACCCGCGGCATCGACCTGAACGCGCTGGTCGGCGAGCGGTTCCGGATCGGGGCGGTCGAATGCGTCGGCCGGCGACTTTGCGAGCCCTGCGCCCACCTCGAGCAGCTGGCAGCACCAGGCATCCTCCGCAGCCTCGTCCACCGGGGCGGCCTGCGGGCCGACGTTCTGGGCAAGGGCACGATTCGAGTCGGAGACCCCGTCGTTTACGGTAACGCGCCATGAGCGGTTCGCTCCCGACCGGCACCGTCACCTTCGTCTTCACCGACATCGAAGGGTCGACGAAGCTCCTGCAGGAGCTCGGTGACGGCTACGCCGAGGTCTCACGCGAGCACCGGCGCATCGTGCGCGAGGCGTTCGGCGAGCGCGACGGCACCGAGATCGACACCCAGGGCGACAGCTTCTTCTTCTCGTTCCCGCGGGCTCGCGACGCGGTCGCAGCCGCCGTGGTCGCCCAGCGGGCCCTGGCCGCGCACGAGTGGCCGCAGGGCAAGCAGGTGCGGGTGCGGATGGGCCTGCATACCGGCGAGCCGACGGTCGGCGACGAGGGTTACCTCGGCCTCGACGTCGTGCGCGCGGCCCGCATCTCCGCGGCGGGCCACGGCGGCCAGATCCTCGTCTCGGAGACGACCCGGGCGCTCGTCGGCAACGACCTACCCGACGGCGTCTCCGTGCACGATCTCGGCGAGCAGAACCTGAAGGACATCCAGCACGAGCACGTCTACGAGCTCGCAGTCGATGGCCGTCCCGGCTCATTCCGCCCGTTGAAGACGCAGGCGGCCGACTCACGAACCGATGCGATGGCGAAGCGGTTCGAGGACCGGGTGACGACCTACGTCGAGCGGCAGCTCGAGGCCGCGTTCGAGCGCGGCGAGAAGCCGAAGGTGCCCGTCGGCCTCGCGGCGAGCGGCCTCGGTGTCCTGGCGCTGATGATCATCGGCGGCGTCCTCGTGGTGGTCGTCGTGATCTTGCTCTTGAGGCTCGTCTTCTAGGAGCGATCAGCGCGACGACAGCAGGCCGGTGGTGGAAGTACGCTGCCACTGTGAAGCAGTTCGCGACGATGAAGCTGGGCCAGGCTGCGGCGAAGTACGGCGAGCAGGCTCCGATGGCGACGGCGTGCTGCAACGCTTGCCGGACATGCGTTCAGACGAACCTGCTCACCGTCGCACTGGCGGGGGTTGGGTTCGTCGCCGCGCCGGTAAAGCGCCGCTTCAACCGACGTTAGTCGCCGAAGAGATCCGCCCAGTCGCTGACGAG
Source organism: uncultured Actinomycetes bacterium (assembly GCA_963836705.1). GTDB lineage: Bacteria > Actinomycetota > Thermoleophilia > Gaiellales > Gaiellaceae > PALSA-600. Next base: position 366,158 of record CAWIKU010000002.1, read on the forward strand.
CCACCAGGTGCCCTCGGGAGCGCTTTCCCGAGCCCACGTCAGCGCAGCCGTCACGGTCTCGCCGAGGCCGACCGCCCGCCAGCGCTCGCCATTCGCGCCGACGAGCGAGACGTCGAGCACGAGCCACTGCGGGCGTTCGGTCGGCTCCGACAAGTCCTCGAAGGAACGGAGTGGCTGTCCCATCGCACAAGTGTGGCGAGGGTCACTGGTCTGCGCGTCGGCCGCGAGAGCGAATCGCGGTCGTCCGTGAGGACGATCTACCGCGCCCAGAGGGCGCCGAGGTAGACGGCCGGGTCGCCGGGTTCCCAGCGGGAGAGAAACCGCTTGATCGGCGGATGCAGCATCACGTCCTCGAGCTCGTCCGTCGAGAAGAGGCGCGCCCCTTTGATCGCCGCGTCCTTCGTCTCGACGTCGTGTAGGGAACGGTGCGAGAGGTCGGCCGCGAAGATCACGTGCACGACATGCTTGCGCGCGAATGCGTGCTTGGGCGCGATCGAATCCACCAGTGCGACCGGCCCCTCGAACTGCACGTCGGCCTCGACCCCGAGCTCTTCGCGCAGCTCGCGCCGGAGCGCCTCGATCAGCGTCTCGCCGCCGTCGACGCCACCGCCCGGTAGCAGCCAGTACTCCTTGCCGGGCTTCTCCTGCCGGCAGAGCAGGATGCGTCCCTGCCAGCGAAGGATCGCCGAGACTCGGATCCGCGGCTCCATCAGTGCAGCGACGAGCCGAAGCCGCGCGCGCCGCGCTCGCTCGCAGGCAACTCGTCGACTTCGACGAGCTCGACCTCGGGGATGGGAACGATCAAGAGCTGTGCGATCCGCATCCCCGGCTCGACCGTGAAGGGCTCGCGGGGATCGGTGTTCAACAGCGTCACGCGCAGCTCGCCCCGGTAGCCCGAGTCGATCAGGCCGGGCGTGTTGACGATCGAGATGCCGTGGCGAAGCGCCAGGCCGGAGCGCGGCTGGACGAAGCCGGCGTAACCCTCGGGGATCGCAACGGCGAGGCCGGTCGGGACGAGCGCCCGCTCCCCCGGTCCGAGTTGCACGCGCTCGCACGACGAAAGGTCGAGCCCAGCGTCGCCGGCGTACGCGCGCTCCGGCACGATCGCGTCGGGACGGAGCCGTTGGATAGGTAGCTCGATCAGGCGCTCTCCCGGTGCGCGTCGGTCGGGTCGGCGATCAGGAAGGACGCGAATCGCGGCAGGTCGCGGCGCGGCAGCCGCGCGATCACGAGCACGCCGGCGGGGGTGTCCTCCCGTGCCTCGATCGGCGTCCCGAGCGCGTAGAGCTCCGAAAGCCGGCTGCCTTGGTCGTAGGGGACGAGCAGGCGCACGCGCTCCCAGCGGTCGTCGAAGCGGTGCGCCAGCTCGGCGCGCAACTCGTCGAGCCCGGCGCCGGTGAGCGCCGAGACCTGAGGAGCGCCCGGGAACCGGTTCGCCAGACGCCGCCTGCCTAGGGCGTCGAGGCGGTCGATCTTGTTCAGGACGATCTCGTTCGGCACCTCGGAGGCGCCGATCTCGTGCAGCACGTCGTCGACGGCCTCGCGCTGGCGGTCCTGCTCGTCGTCGTCGGCCGACGCGTCGATCACGTGCAGGATCACGTCGGCGACGAGGGTCTCCTCGAGCGTCGAGGCGAAGCCCTCGACCAGTTGATGCGGGAGCCGTCGAATGAACCCGACAGTGTCCGTGACCAGGTACCGGCGCCCATCCCATTCGAAGCCGCGGGTCGTCGGATCCAGGGTATGGAACAGCTGGTTCTGAACGGAGACCTCCGACCCGGTGAGCGCGTTCAGCAGCGTCGACTTGCCGACATTCGTGTAGCCGGCCAGCGCGATCGTGGGGGTCTCGGTGCGGCTGCGCTCCTGCCGTCGCGTCGCCCGTTGCCGCTCGATGTCCTTGAGCCGCCGCCTCAGCAACGAGATCCGCCGGCGTGCGAGCCTGCGGTCGGTCTCGAGCTGCGACTCGCCGGGGCCGCGGGTGCCGACGCCGCCCCCGAGACGCTCGAGGTGCTGCCACATCCCGCGCATGCGCGGCAGGTTGTACTCGAGCTGTGCCAGCTCGACCTGGAGTTTGCCCTCGGCCGAGACGGCGTGCTGCGCGAAGATGTCGAGGATCAGCTGGGTGCGGTCGACGACTCTCGCGTCGAGCGCGTTTTCGAGGTAGCGCTGCTGCGCCGGGTCGAGCTCGCCATCGACGATCACACTCTCGGCACCCGACTCGCCGAAGCTGACTTTCAGCTCCTCCAGCTTTCCCTTGCCGACGTAGGTGCGCTGCGCCGGGCGCGCGCGTCGCTGCACGACGGCGCCGATCGGCTCGACGCCTGCGGTACGAGCGAGCTCCTTCACTTCGGCGAGCTCGTTCTCGGCGTCTACACCTTGAGCCAGCACGGCGAGGACGAACCCGCGCTCGGGCTCAGGGGAACCTGGGATCATTGCCAGCGATTATGCCCGCTCCGGACCTCGTTTCCCTGCTCGCGCAACGGACGCTCGAACTGGTCGACATCCCGTCGGAGTCCCGGCACGAGTCCGCGGTCACGGCCTACGTGCAAGAGGCGATGCCGCTCGAGCTCCTGTTTTCGGACGGCGAGTCGCTGCTCTACGCCAAACGCACCGGCAAACCACTGGTGCTGCTGGCCGGGCATACCGACACGGTTCCGTCGCAGGGCAACCTCCCTGGGCGGTTCGAGGACGGCGCGATCGTCGGCCTCGGTGCGAGCGACATGAAAGGCGGCCTCGGCGTGATGATCGAGCTCGCCCGCTGGGCGGACGGAGTCGAGCTCGGCTACGACCTCGGGCTGCTCTTCTTCCCGCGGGAGGAGCTCGGCCCGAAGGAAAACCCGCTTCCCGGCGTCTTCGACCGCGCGGCGATCATCGACGAGGCCGCACTCGTGATCTGTCTCGAGCCGACCGACAACACGCTGCAGCTGGGCTGCCTCGGCAACCTCGTCGCCCGGGTCGTGTTCGAAGGCCGTTCGGCTCACTCGGCGCGCCCGTGGCTCGGCGAGAACGCGATCAAGGCGGCACTCGAGGGACTTCGGCCAGTGTTCGACGCCGAGCCACGCGACGTCGAGATCGACGGGCTCGTCTTCCGGGAGGTGATCTCGGCAACGCAGATCAGCGGTGGGGTCGCCGCGAACGTGATTCCGGCGCGCGTCGAGGTGATTCTCAACTTCCGCTACGCGCCTGACCGCTCGCCGGTCGAGGCCGAGGCACGCGTCCGCGAGCTGGCCGGCCGGGAGGTCGAGATCCTCTCCCACTCGACGCCCGCACATGTCGCGCTCGGCTCGCCGGTTGTCGAGAAGCTGCGCATCGCGGGCGGTTTCGAGGTGCAACCGAAGCAGGCGTGGACGAACGTCGCGGACTTCGCCGCCCGCGGCCTCGACGCGGTGAACCTTGGCCCAGGTGGGACACGGTACGCCCACGCGGTCGACGAGCGAGTCGAGATCGCCGAGCTCGAGCGGACGTTCGCCGCGCTGCAGCGGTTCCTCCTCGATACGGTCTGAGCATGGCGTTGGAGCTCTCCCCCGTGCTCGCCGAGCTGGCCCAATACCCGTTCGCCCGCCTCGATGACTGGAAGGCGGACGCGACCGCGCGGGGCATCCAGCTGATCGACTTCGGGATGGGCGATCCGCGTGAGGTGACCCCGCCGTTCATCCGCGAGGCGCTGCTCGCATCGGTCGACGCGGTTTCGTCGTACCCGCGCGCGCCGGGGCTGCCCGAGCTCCGGGCCGCGATCTCCGGGTGGGTCGACCGCCGGTTCGGCGTTCGGGTCGATCCGGACAGCGAGCTCGTGCCGACGCTCGGCTCGAAGGAGGCGATCTTCTCCTTCGCACAGCTCGCCCTCGGCCAGAAGCGGCTCGTCGCGATTCCGGAGCCCGCCTACCCCGTGTACGAGCGTGGCGCCTTGTTCGCAGGCGGGTCGGTCGTGAGCGTCCCGCTGAGCGAAGGCAGCAGCTGGCTCCCCGACCTCGACCGGTTCGACGCCTGGGACGAGATCGCGCTCTTCTGGGTCTGCTATCCGAACAACCCGACCGGCGCGGTCGCGCCGCTCTCCTTCTACGAGGAGCTCGCCGAACGCGCTCGAGAGCACGGCTTCCTGCTCTGTTCCGACGAGGCGTATTCGGAGCTCTGGTTCGACGAGCCGCCCGTCTCCGCGCTGCAACTCGCTGATCGCTCGAACGTCGTCGTCTTCAACACACTGTCGAAACGCTCGTCGATGACGGGCTACCGCTCTGGCTTCGTGTGCGCGCAGTCGGAGGTGATCGCGGCGCTCAAGAGCTTCCGCCCGACGGTGGGTACCGCGCCGCAAGAGTTCGTCCAGCGCGCGTCGGTCGCCGCCTGGTCCGACGACCGCCACGTCGACGACGTCCGGGCGATCTACCGCCGCAAGCGCGAGACGCTGCTGCCCGTGCTGCTCGACCGTGGCCTTCGGCTTGCCGGTTCGGACGCGACGTTCTACCTCTGGCTCGATGTCGGCGGGCCGTCCGAGCCTTTTGCGCGGAATCTGCTCGAGCACGGGATCGTCGTCGCGCCCGGCTCGTTCTTCGGGCCGGCCGGCGAGGGTTATATCCGCTTCGCGCTCGTACCGACCCAGGTTGAGTGTGAGCGCGCAGCCACGATCCTCGGGGAGCTGCCGTGACGACCGAGGAGACGATCGCCGCTCTCGACCGAGGTGAGGTCCGCGTCGCCGAGCCGGACGGTGACGAATGGCGCGTCAACGCAGACGTCCAGGCTGCGATCCTCGCGTACTTCCGCTCCCGCCAGATGGAGCCGCGCGAGGTCGGGCCGTTCGAGTACCACGACAAGATTCCGCTCAAGACCGGCTACGAGCAGCTCGGCGTGCGCGTTGTCCCACCCGCGGTCGCGCGGTACGGCGCCTTCCTCGCCCGAGGTGTCGTCCTGATGCCGTCGTACGTGAACATCGGTGCGTGGGTCGGTCCGAACACGATGGTCGACACCTGGGCGACCGTCGGCTCCGGCGCCCAGATCGGCGCAGACGTGCATCTGGCCGGCGGCGTCGGGATCGGCGGCGTCCTCGAGCCCGCCGGGGCACAGCCCGTAATCGTCGAGGACGGCGCGTTCATCGGCTCGCGCTGCATCGTCGTCGAAGGTGTCCGTGTCGGCTCGGGGGCCGTGGTCGCCCCGAACGTGACGCTGACGGCGTCGGTACCGATCATCGACGTGACCGGACCCACCCCGGTCGAGCACCGAGGCTACGTGCCGCCCCGCTCGGTCGTCGTCCCCGGGACGCGACCGAAAGACTTCCCGGCGGGCACGTACCAGCTCTCGTGCGCGTTGATCATCGGGCAGCGGAGCGAGTCGACGGATCTCAAGACCTCGCTCAACGATGCGCTCCGCGAGTTCGGTATCGGTACAGGCTGAGAGAGGCGCCAAATCTGGCGGGCGGACACGGGCCGGAGTCCGCAGTTACCCGAGTCGGACATGGTCAACGCGACGAAGGCTCGTGGCCCGACGAGTTGCTAGGGGGGCCGACGTGTTGCCTTAGACGGTGCGGGGTCGCCACGGCTCGTGCTCGTGGGCGAGCCAGACCAGCTCGGGGTCGAGCGCGCGCACCCGCAGCTGGCCTTCGGTGTGCGGCTCGTCGAGCTCGCCGAACCAAACGGCCACGTCGCCGCCGACGACGACCGGACGCCCGCCGGTCTCGACGACGACCACCTGCATGCCGCGCGTGTGGCCCGGCGCCGGGACGAGCCGGAGCCCGGGAAGCAGCTCTAGCTCGCCGTCGACCGGCACGTACTGCACGTCGGGCGCCTCGACCCACTCGCGAATGGTGTAGTTGTCCTCGCTGCGCGCGTCGTCGAGCTCCCGACGCTGGACATAAATCGGCCTGCCGGCGAAGAGGTGGTTGCCGCCGCAGTGGTCGAAGTGCAGGTGTGTGTTGACGACGATGTCGATGCCCGCGAGGTCGAAGTCCTGCTTGCTCAGTGGAAGGAGGCGGGGATCGAGATCGGCCACCGCCGGGTGCAGCTCCGTCATGCCGGTGTCGACCAGCACGCTCGCATCGGGATGCTTGATGACGTGCACGGAGACCGGCATCCGCTCACCCTCGGCGAGCAGGTCGGCAACGCGGACTGGCGTGATGGTGACTGAGGCGGGGACGCTCATATTTGTGTACCGACCCTAGAGACTGACAAACCACCGAGAACTCATCGGGGCGGCCAGAGCCGGCCCCACTTCTCCAGGGAACCCAGCATCGCTGGGGGCATGCCCGTCGTCGCCGGTAGCCCAGACATGCGCCAGCGACGACGGGCTTGCAACTCGCGTCCTCGCCACAGCGGCCGGGGTGGCGGTGGGTGCAGTTCAGAGAGCGCGTCGAACCCCACAGCCAGCCCCCAGTCGTTGACGACCCCGAACGCCCACGTCGACCCTTCGTACAACCGACCGGGCTCCTCCTCGGCGTCCACTTGAAGGGTGGTGCCATCGGCTAGAGGCTCGCGTAGTCCAAGCCAGGCCGAGTATCCACCTCGCGAATCTCGCCCAGTTCCGGGTTCGAGATCGCCACGATCGTGCCGCTGCCCATGAGGGCGTCGTCTGGCTTCTACAAGGTGTTGTAGAACACCAGCCGCTCGCGACCACCGCGAAGGTCTTCCGGGAGGATCCGCCGGAACGCGAACTCGTCCGTCAGGCCAACTGCCAACGGCTGGTCGAGCCCATACCAACCTGGAACCCAGGTAGCTTGCACCATGCTCTCGTCAGCTTCTCATTCGACTCGGTGCGACGGGAAGCCTCTGATCGTCGGGCGCTCAGGCGGCATACCGGAACACCGGCGCAGACCGGTGCTTCGGGCCTAGACTCGCCCAACCTTCCAGCTATCTCGTCGTCCAGAAGTCCGTCGGCCGGAGCATGATGCAGCCGGTTTGGAACGTCGAAGACGGGCTCGATGCGATTCGTGAGTTCGCCGAGCGATGCATGCGAGACGCGGCCACCGCGCCACCGACTCGCCCACCGACGGATGGGTCGTTCGAGGCGAGCATGCCGGGCGGTCACGAGGTCGTCGAGCAAATGGAAGCTGCCGGCTGGGCTCGCACCGGAGACGTAACCTTCGCGGTCCCTTTCGGCAACTGGGCCGACGCACGAGAACCGCTCGCGGCCGCGATGAACGCGGCCCTCGCCCCGTTCATCCCCTACTGGCTTGGCGGCTTCGAGAGCGCCGAAGACGCCGCAGCTGCCGACCAGGAACGCGTCGGGCAACTGCGCTTGATCTTCGACGCCTGGGCGCAGGAGTCTGAACCCCAATGGTGGGAAGAGCGCGCCGACCCGCTCCCCCCGAACCTCGCGGCCGCCGCTACGCCTTAAACGGTCCCGGGCACGCCGCGATCTTCGGAATCGAGAAGCGGGCGATCGTCCCGAAGCCCTCGGCCGGCTTGCACGCCTGCGCGACCCCGGCATCGCACGCGACCGAGAGGAAGATGAACGCATCCTCGATCGTGAAGCCGTGCTCGTCGACGAGCAACGACGCCGCCTCCTCCGAGACAAGCGCGAGCGCATCGGCGTAGTCGCCCGCCGACGCGTGCGGTACCCAGCAGTCGCGAAGCTCGGTAACCGGCCACGTGGCCTGCTTGCCCTTCAGCAACTCGAAGCGAATGTCCACCTCGCCGGCGATCTCGACACCGGTGAAGCAAATCTCCCCGTCACCCATCGAGGCGTGCATGTCACCGACCGCGAACATGCCACCGGGCTGTCGAACCGGGAAGAAGATGCGCGCGCCCGTGCCGTGCCAGTGGTCGTCGAGGTTCCCGCCGTGCTGCCCGGCGTGTCCGGTGGCAAGCGTCTCACCTCCGGTCGCGACGCCCACGACTCCGACCATCGGCTTCGCGGGGAACGAAACGCGCTCGTTCATCTTCACCATCCCGTCGCGCACCTCGAACAGCCGGGTCAGCGGCCGATCCACGAGGTGGTCGAGCTGACCGAATCCGGGTATCAACGTCGCAACACCCCACTCGATCGGGCGGACGCCGAGAATCTCGGCCACGAGCGAGTCGCCCGGCTCTGCGCCGCGGACCGAAACAGGTCCGGTCGCGCTGTTGATCCGTCCGAGATCGATGTCGGTGACGAGATCGTCCTCGCTCTGGATCTGACCCGAAAAGCAGTCATTCGTCTCGAACGTGACGACATCACCCGGCTCGACCTCCAGCACCGGCTGCAGATCGGGCCCAAATGACCAGATCACCTGATCGCGCGAAAGCCGATGCTGCACCATTCGTCCTCCTCCTCGAATCGTTCGGCACGCCGACCGACCCTACTGCGCGGCCGAACGGGCGTGGGATGCTGCGCAGGCGACTCCCCGGAACCGTGGAGACGACGGCACCTAGGATCTCTGAGATGAACGTCTCGCTGAGACCGCTCGAGGACCGGGATCTCGACACGATCTTTCAGCACGTGACGGATCCGCAGTCGATCCAAATGGCCGCCTTCACCGCGAAGGATCAGACCGATCGCCCCGCGTTCCTCGACAAGATGTCGCGCATCCGGGCCGATACGAGCACCACGAACCGCGTCATCGAGGTCGACGGAGCAATCGCTGGAACGATCGCGTCCTTCCGCATCGACGATCAGCTCGAGGTGACCTACTGGGTCGAGCGAACGCACTGGGGAAAGGGCATCGCGAGCGCAGCGCTCCAGATGCTGCTTGCCGAGACTGCCGAACGGCCCGTGTACGCCCGGGCGGCCTCCGACAACGTCGGTTCGCTTCGAGTGTTGGAGAAGGTTGGGTTCAGACGCATTGGCGTCGACCGCGGCTTCGCACACGGTCGCGGTGAGGAGATCGAGGAAACGATCCTGCGTCTCGACTGAGCTGAGGGTTCAGATCTCGATGCTCAGAGGCCACTGCCCTGCTTGATTCGCGGCAGACGGCGGCAGCGGTCCCGCAGGTTTCCCACGCATCCGCGCGAGCGCCTCGTTCCAGGCCACGGCGTAGTCGTCGACGAACGTCTGGATCGCAGTTCTGTACGCGACCAGCGCCTTGTTGCAGTTCGGCTGTGTCGTCGGGAAGTACGGGTCGGCCCCGGGGCCGTCCTTGGGGATCAGCCGCTTGTACGGCGGCGAGTAGACGAACGTGAAGTAGAACGTCGTCATCCCGCCCATCGTGCCGGTGTGCGGGAGGAGCTCGAGCAGCTGTTGTCTGGTCAGCTCGTCGCCCGGGTCGGGAATGGCGGCTCTCTGCAGACACGGTGGGAAGTTCGCCACGAACGACAACACCGGGTTCACGGCTGGGTTGATGCTTCCGGCCCCATGCACGGTGACCCGGTAGAGGATGCTCGTGAGCACCTCCGTGAGCTGGGCTCGCGTCTGGATCACCGGCGGCAGACCCCGGACGTTCCCATGATCCGCGGCGCCGGCTGCCTTCATCCATTTCTGCAGACCTGTGTCGTTCTCGACGTCGCCGTCACCTGGGTACAGGTCGTTGACGACGGCGGACACGTAGTCCTCGGTGATCCCCCAGATCTCGAGCAGGTTCCCCACCACCGGATACGCGTCCCATGGCGTCCTCACGGTGAAGTCGTCCACGTCGAGCCCACGAAGCGCGAGTTCGCTCTGCGGGTCGTCATCGGAGAACTTGCGGCCGTCGGCGAACTTGTCGAGCAGCTCGAGGAGCGACAAGTAGCCCGGCACCGGCGTGGGTGGCGAGATCTGGCTCCACAAGTGCGTGAGGAGGACGAAATCGAAGTCGATGAGCGACTGTGACTGCGGTTCCAGCAACGCGTAGAGCTTGTGCTCGGCGGGAAGCTCGTTGTACATCGTCATCTGCATCGCGGCCGTGACGATGTGCCAGTGATAGACGTGTCCCAGCCAGATGCCCCAGACGGTGATCGACGTCTTCGCCGCCTGAAGCGCGTAGCACCACGCGTTGTCGTCGCCGGTGTAGACACGCTGCGGGCGGCCGTCCGTCGTCGCAACCGTGATCGCGATGGGCGTGAGCGCCTTGGTCGTCGGGTCCTGCTTCAGCACCGTGACCGTGCCGGGCGTGAAACGCACCGTCCCGTCGAGCGCGGTGATCGGCTCGAGTGACGCGAGGATGCTCATGTCGATCTCGTACAGGAGCCCCGTTGCTTGGAGGGCGCCCATGCCCTCGGTGGCCCACGCGGCCCCGAGCTCCAACTCGAGTACCCGCGCTCGCGCCGCATCGACCTTCGCGAGGACGAGGAGGTTGTACGGCAGGCCGAAGTTCGCAATCGTCGGCCAGAAGCTTTGCGTCGCGACGTCGCGCTTCGTCAGGGTGTCCGCGAAGTGCGGAGCAAGGTCGAGTGAGTTCTTGTACACGTCCTTGTACGTGGTCCACGGCAGCGTGAATTGGGTTGGATCGTCGAGCGTCAGCTCGTTCGGTGGGGGCGACGGGTCCGGCCTCGGGTTCTGTGCCGGGCCTGGCGGCAGCGGCTTGTCGTAGAGGAACTCGTAGGCGTTGTTCTTCTGGCCGTCGATCGTGTAGACGGTGCCAAGCCCGTGATAGCCGGTGGGCTCGGCGTCTTCCGCGCGGCCGCCCAGGTTGATCAGCGTCGCGACGATGTGTGGGAAATCGGGATCCCCATACTCGTTGGCCCAGTACGGGATCGCCGGGCAGTTCGTGAATCCCCACTCCTGCAGCGGCAGCCGCTTCACAAACGAGGTCTTGCTGCGCGGCGCGTCGCGGACCTCGCCGGGCGCGACGTGCAGGGCCTTCTCGAGAACCTCTTTCTCTATCCAGTGCAGGATCGATGACATCGTTTGTCGATTCTCCCCGTCGGATCAGCTGGGCGCAACTGCGTCGACGCTCACGATCGGCGCAGCCAGGGCTTCGATCAGCCCGTAGCCGTGCGCGCGGGCAAGTGAGAGCGCGCGCCGGGCGTGCTCCTGCGCCCGGGCGCCCTCGCCTCTGGCTGCGAGCGCCTCCGCCCAGCCGAGCTCCGATCGAGCCGACCACAATTTGAGGCCGTTGTCGTCGTGGAACCGGCAGGCGAAGGCGAAGTGCGCGTCGGCCTCGGCATCCCGCCCCAACGTCCCGGCTGCCACCCCGAGCCAGAGACGCACGTGGCCATACCCAAGGGCCCCACTCCAGACGAATTGGTCCTGCCACGGCGTCATCAGCTCATAGACGAGTGCTGCCGCGTCGAGCGCGCGCACACGTGACGCAGCGTCGGTGTAGAACGCGAGCGCCACGAGCCGCAGCGTGTCCCAGCCGACCCCCTCCAGTCCGGTCTCGACGGCGTCCCGAAGAAGCATGCGTGCAGCGTCCTGGCTGCCGAAATGCACTTCGTACAGTGCGGTCGATGCCGACCACACCGCCATCCGCGGATGGATGTCGGCGGCTTGCCGACTCAAGGCGATGAGCTGCTCGTCACCTCGGCCTTGGTAGGTCCGCGAGAGCGCACGGTGCTCGCCGAAGATCTGCCGTGCGTCGGGTTGGCCCGCCAACTCTCCGAGCTCGAGCGCGTGCCGGGCGAGTTGCTCCCCGGCCACAAGGTCCCCGTCCAGCACCGCCCTCGCCGCGACCCCGACCTGTACGACCCAGTTCAGCGTGGGTTGAGCTAGAGCCGCTGCGAGCGCTTGCTGCCGGTCCTGCACGACCTTTGCCCGCGCGAAGTCGCCTGTCTCAAAGGCCCCATGCAAGAGGAGGAGGTTGGCCCAGAACTCGAGTGCCCGATCCTCCGCGGCCTGCGCACTCGCCAGCAGATCATTTGCCAGGTCCGCTCGCTCGGAGACCATGTCGGGACCCCACAGGCCGTAGGAGGCGTGCTGCAGAACGCGTGCCCTGACTCTCGGATCGCCGATGTCACGTGCGAGTGCGATCGCTTCCTTGGCAAGGGCTTGGCGACGAACCCGGTCGTGCTCGTAGAGCAGCTCCTGCGACTGCAGCGCGAGCAACTGGGCGCGTCGGCCCGTGTCGGAGCGGTCGTCGAGCTCGAGCGCGCGCTCGATCGCATCGACGCGCTCGTCGTCGAGGTCGCCGATCAGACTCGTAAAGCCGCGGGTGTTGGCGAGCGCGGCGGCAGCGGCCAGGTCGGGGTCACCAAGCGTTGAGGCGATTCGTGCCGCGCGCAACAACGTCGTGCGGTACGCCGAATCGCCGGTCAACTGCTGCGCCTCGCCGAGGCCGATCAAGGCCCGGCAGCTGTCTGCCTCCTCAACGGTCCCGAGCAGATCGAGCGCGTCCCCGAACAGCTTCGCCGCCTCGCCCGGAGCGAGGCTGTCGAGCGCGTGCCGCCCGGCGCGGATCGAGTACCGCGCCGCCTTCGTGCTGTCGGTAGCTGCCAACCGCCAGTGCAACGCCAGCTCGGCGACGTGCTCGTCGGGCTCACGCCCGTACAACTCCTCGAGCGCGAACGCGACACGATGGTGCATGTTCGAACGCCGAGTCGCACCCAGCCCCTCGTACAAGGTCTGGTTGATGAGTGAGTGCACGAAGCGGAAACGGCCGACTCTCTCCGTCGACTCGTCGAGCAGTGATGCCGCCACCGCTGCCTCCAGCCGATCCAGCAGCTCACTTCCCGTCGTATCCGTGAGCCGCCCGAGGAGCTCGAGCTCGAACGAGCGGCCGATCACGGCCCCGAGCGTCAGTACCTCACGGGCCGGAGCTCCGAGCCGATCGACACGACGGACGATCACATCGCGCACGCTTTCCGGCAAACCCAGCGGTGACGAGCGATCGACGCTCCACCGCTCGGTCGCCGAGTCGAACTGAAGCCGCCCGGACTCCACCAGGCTGCGAAGCACCTCGCCGACGAAGAACGGGTTGCCGTCGGTCTCGCTCGTGATCTGCCCCGCGAGCACCAGCGCATCCGCATCCAGCTCGTGCCCGGCCGCTACCGCCATCACCTCGGATACCTCGGCGGCCCCGAGGCCTTGCAGCGCGATCCGCTCGACACCCTCGACTCGACGCAGATCGGCCAGCACGGTGCCCAAGGGATGACCCTTGCCGAGATCCGAGTCGCGGAAGGCCACGATCACCTGGAGCGAGCAGGACTCGGTGGCGGAGACCACGTGCTTGAGCAGTGCCACCGACTGGCCGTCAGCCCAGTGCAGGTCGTCGAGCACGAGGCACACAGGCAGCGACGCGGCCAACTCCACGAGCGCCCCGGCAACGGCCGAGAACAGCAGGAAGCGTTCGGTCTCGGGATCAGAGCTCTCCGGCTCCGGCGCTTCGGGCAACCGTCGCGGTAGCTCGCGCGTCAATCGTCCAAGCTCGCCGCGATGACGCTCGACGTGTCGCTCGAGCACCGCGGAGGGTGCGTGCTCCACCAGCTGCGAGCACACCGAGATCCATGGCTCGTACGGCACCGCCAACTCCTCCGAGCACGCCCCCCAGAGGACCGCGAACCCCTCGCCGTGCGCGCCATGCGCGGACAGCGACGACAGCCGGCTCTTGCCGATCCCGGGCTCGCCGGAGACCAACACCACCTGCCGTGTTCCTGCGAGCGCGAGGCTACGCGAGCGCTCCACGACCAACCGCTCACCCTCGCGACCCACGAAGGCCGCCCTCGGAGCCGATCGCAAGAACGCCGGCAACGGCCAACCGCCGACACCGGCTGTCTCGTCTGCGAGCCGCGTCCACGGAACGGCGAACCCCTCGATCGGCTCGGAGAACCCCTTCAGGTCGAGCCCACCCGCGGAGTCGAAGCGGATGCCGTCGAGCCGCGTCGCCAGCATGCGCACCGTCGGCGAGACCAAGATCCCCTCCTCCGGCGCCTTGGCACACAGGCGCGCCGCCAGGATCGAAGGCATCCCGAAGTAATTTCCGTCCTGGACCGTCGACTCACCCGCCGCCAGGCCGATTCGCACCTGCAGCTTCTGCTCAGCCCGCCGGTAGCGGCGCTCGATCAGCTGCTGCATCGACACCGCACATCTCACCGCGGCGGACGCCGAGTTGAAAGCCACCATCAACCCGTCGCCGGTGTCCTTGAACTCGTGCCCACCCGACGCCTCGATCGCCTCGCGCAACACCGAGAAGTGCTCATCCCGCACCTGATCTGCGCGAACCGGGCCGACCGACGTCGCGAGGCGTGTCGAGCCGACGAGATCGGTCACCAGAATCGTGGCCAGCTCGATCGACTCAGACACCGACCCACTCCTCCGTGCCGTTGAGGATCACGACGTGTCCAGGCAAAACGAGGCCGCTCACCACGACGAGCCTAACCCGTGATCCCCACCCCAGTCGCTACGCTCGTGAATCGGTGGGCGACAGGCTGCGTCCGTTGTGGGATTTCGGCGATCTCGATGCCAGCGAGGAGCGTTTTCGTGTCCAGCTCGACCACGAGACGACCGACGCGGGCCGCGCCGAGGTGCTGACCCAGCTCGCACGGGTGGAGGGTCTTCGCGGCCGCTTCGAGCAGTGCGACGCGCTGCTCGACGAAGCGGAGGCGCTCGGTGGGGCCGAGGCGCGGGTGCTGCTCGAACGCGGGCGCCGAGCGCGTTCGTCGGGGCAGCCCGGCGCGGGTCGCTTGCTGTTCGAGCGGGCCTTCGAGCTGGCCCGGGCGAGCCGCGAGGACGTACTCGCGGTCGACGCAGCGCACATGATTGCGATCGTCGCCGACACCGAGGCATGGACCGGACGTGCAGTCGAGATCGCGGCGTCATCGGACGATCCCGGCGTTCGCTACTGGCTCGGCCCGCTCTACAACAACGTCGGCTGGTCGCGGTACGAGGCCGGCGACGCTGCGGGCGCGCTCGACGCGTTCGAACGAGCACTCGCCTCCCGTGTGCGTGACGACCCGCGGCCCTACCCGCGCGAGGTCGCTCGGTATGCGGTCGGCAAGGCACTGCGCGCGCTCGGCCAGGACGACGAGGCGGCGGCGGCACTCGAGCAGTGTCTCGCCTGGGCCGCCGAGGCAGGGGTGGAAGACGCGTACTTCCACGAGGAGCTCGCCGAGGACTACGCGGCGCTCGGTCGCGACGCCGCTGCGCGGGTGCAGGCTCGCCGCGCACTCGAGCTCACCTCCGAGGCAGACGACCCGTCACGCGTAGCGCGTCTGCGCGAGCTCGCCGGCGCCTGACACTCAACCGTCGAGAGCGTCGCGGATCTCGATGTAGTCGCTCATCTGGGCCAGCTCGAGGACCCGACGCGGGAAGGTGTCGGGCGGTGCGACCACCTGGAGTTGGGCGCCTTCTCTTTCGGCATTGTCGACGAGTCGCTTGATCAGGCGGAGGCCCTGGCTGTCGAGGTACGCGATCTCGGTGAGGTCGATCACCGACCGGGGCGAGCCCCGGAGAACCTCTTCGAGTTGTCGCTGCAGCTCGTGAGCGTTCGAGAGATCGATCTCACCACTGAGACGCACGATGAGCCTGTCGTTCGATCGCTCGATCTCGGTCGAGAGCAGTTCGTCGCTCATCCCGATGCGCGGTCGGCGATCGGCAGCCGGAAGCTGACAGTCGTGCCCAAGGGCGTCGAGTCGCGAGTGAAGTCGACCGTGAACTCGCGCATGAGTGCTGTTCCCCGGCCCCGGTTGACGAGGGGCTTCGACCGCGTGAGAAAGCGGCCGTGGTCTCGAACGGTGACGGCCAGCATGTTCTCCTGGACCTCCTCTATCTCGACCTTGATCTCGCCGGGGCCAAGGTCGGTATAGGCATGCTCGATCGCGTTCGAGCATGCCTCCGCGATCGCGACGATGAGTGCGTTCTGAGTTGCTGCAGCGACGTCGCGGCTGTCGAGCCAGTCGCGCAGCGAGGAGCGAAGCTTGTGCAGCTCGCCGGGCTCCGCAGGGAAGATGAGGTGGAATCCACCTCCGGCAAGAGGGTTGAAACGGACCGCGAGCACTGCCACGTCGTCCTGGCGCGACGCCTCGACCCCGAGAGCGGCCACGAGTTGATCGCAAATGTCGGCCGGCGTTTGATCGATCAGCGTCGCACCGACGCTTTTGAGGTGATCGAGACGGTCGCTCAAGAGCTCGCCACGTCGTTCGACCAGCCCGTCCGAGTAGAGCACGAGCAACGAGCTCGGCTCGAGCAGCAGCTTCGACTCCGGCCGTTGGCGTTCGTCGTCCCCGTAGAGGGGAGGCGACTGGGCTTCGTCGAGCCAGCGAGCCTCCCCGCTGGGGGACACGAGGAGGATCGGTGGATGGCCGGCCGAGGCGTACTCGAACAAACCGGTTGACGGATCGAGCACCCCGTAACAGACGGTCGCGAAATCGGTGGCGTCGGTGGTCGCGACGAACGTGTCGAGCCGCCTGAGTAGCTCACCCGGCGAATCCGTGTACCGGGCCAGTGCTGCGAGCGCGGTACGCAACTGGCCCATCGCCGCCGCCGCGGGCAATCCGTGGCCGACGACGTCGCCGACTGTCAGCGCTACCCGACCATCCGCAAGGGGGAACACGTCGTACCAGTCCCCTCCCACCTCGAGCGCGGCGCTCGCCGCGTCGTAACGGGCCGCAACCGAAACCCCGGCGGGCACGACCAGGCTCGTGGGCAGCAGAGCCCGTTGCAGCCCGATCGCGATCTCGCGCTCCTCTGCTTCCTTCGCACGCAGCGCCTCTTCGGCACGCGCACGCTCGGTGATGTCGATCCCGGTCGGATACAGGAAACGCACCACGCCCTTCTCGTCGCGAATCGGATGAATCGCGAAGTCGACAAGCCGCTCGGAACCGTCGGCGAGCCAGTAGCGCAGCGTCTCACGGAAGACTTCGCCCTCAGCTGCACGCGTTGACGCGAACCGGATGCGTTCTGCCACCTCCTCGGCGCCGCGCCACCATGGCGTCACCCAGAAGAGCTGGTCGAGCACCTCCTCGCGCGTGTAACCGCACGTCTCGAGCGCGAGCGCGTTGACTTCGCGGAGGTAGCCGTCGAGATCGAGGATTCCGGCGAAGATCCCCGACTGGTTGAAGACCGACTCGAACTTCGCCGTCGTCGCCAGCAGCTCGTCTTCAGCCTGCCTCCGGGCCGTGATGTCGCGAACGATCTTGGCTGCGCCGACGATAGCGCCCCGGTGCGTGATCGGGGAGATCGACAACGAGACGTCGAGCCGCTGCCCAGCCTTGGTCAGACGCACCGTCTCGTAGTGGTCGATATGCCCGCCCGCACGGAGACGACTCAGGATGTCGTCCTCCTCCGGCTGCAGCTCCGGCGGAATCAACAGCCGGATGTTCCGCCCGATCATCTCCTCGGCGGAATACCCGAACATGCGCTCCGCACTTGCATTCCAGCTCGTGATCGACCCGTCCAACGACTTGCTGATGATCGCGTCGCTCGACGTGTCGACAACCGCAGCGAGATAGGCAAGCTGCTCGTCTTCCGACCAGCCCGGACGTCCGCCACTGCCGTTGGCCGCCACGGGTTCGAGACTCCCGGCAGAGGGCTTCTTCGAGAGTTCGGTCACGACGAAAAGGCTACTCCGTGCCACCGAGCGACATCCGCCCTCATCCGTCGCCGAACTGAAGGGCTGCCGCCGCAACGAATCACGGACATCCTCACCCCGCAAGCACCTGGTCGTAGACGCGCATGTAGTCGTCGACCATCCGAGCGGCCGAGAAGCGCTCGACCGCGACTGCCCTGCACGCGGCGCGATCGAGTGCAGCGGCCGCATCGACCAGGACGGCTGCCTCGTCGGCGGTCGAGACGAGGAAGCCGGTCCGGCCGGGATCGACGATCTCGCCCATCGAACCGCGCTCGTACGCAATCACCGGCGTGCCGCACATCATCGACTCGACGACGGACAGACCGAACGGCTCGGCAAAGGCAACTGGATGCAAGAGCGCAGCCGCGCTGCCGAGCACCTGAGCACGGCCGCGGGGGCCGACCGAACCGAGGTATGTCACGCGATCGCCGTCGATCCGCGGCTCCACACGCTCGCGGAAGTACGCCTGATCGTGGACGATTCCACAGATGACCAGGCGCCGGCCGGCGGCGGCGGCGATGTCGATCGCCTCTGCGGTTCCCTTGTCGGGATGGATGCGACCGAAGGACACGAGTGCGTCGCCACCCGCTGCGTCGAACGGAAGCTCTGCGCTGTCGACGCCGTGGTAGACGTTCGCGGCGTACTCCAGCCCGGGTGCGCGATCCGCGAGCGAGATCGACACGAGCGCCGAGCTCGACGCCTGGTAGACCGGCATGATCGCCGGCCCTGAGAAGCCGTGGATCGTGGTCACGAGCGGCGCGTGAGCGAGTTCGGCGAACGCCAGCGGCAGCCAGTCGAGGTGGTTGTGGACGAGGTCGAACTCGCCTGAGCGTGCGAACGCGTGGGCGACGTGGAGGGCCTCCCAGACCCGCCCGTCGACGCTCGGATCGTCGGCGTAGCCGCTCGGGCACACACCGTCGAGCTTGGCCGGTGTCTCGGAGTCGAGCGTCGCGAAGAGCGTCACGTCGACCCCGCGGGCCTGGAGCCCGGAGGCGATCAACCCCGCGACGCGTTCCCACGGCCCGTAGTCGTGCGGCGGTGTCCGCCACGCGATCGCGCCGAGGATCGCGACCTTCATGAGCTAGTCGGCACCATCTAGTTGACGGTCGACGCGCTGAGCACGGCGTCGAGCACGTCGTCGTATTCTGCGGTTGCGAGGCAGATCGACGTGTCCGCGGCGCCGTAGTAGAGGCGCAGCTCCCCTGAGCTCTTGTCGTGGATCAACCCGCAGGGGAAGAGCGCATTCGGAACATCGCCCCCGCGTTCGTACGCCTCGCGAGGAGCGAGCACCCAGTCGCCGGTCCGGCGAAGCACGCGGGTCGGCTCGTCGAGATCGAGCAGCGCGAGCCCCACGCGGTAGATCGCGCCGGACACCGTCTCTTTGACGCCGTGGTACACGAGCAGCCAGCCGTGCTCGGTCTTGAGCAGCGGCGGGCCGATCCCGATGCGAAGTGAGTCCCACCACGCACCACGCCGCGGCTGCATCACGACCTCCGGCGCACTCCAGCTGCGCAGGTCGGTGGAACGTGACAGCGCGATCCCGGCCCGCGCAGTGGCGAAGCCCGACGTCGGCCGGTGGAAGAGAATCCACTTCCCGTCGACACGTTCGGGGAGAAGCGCAGCGTTCTTGTCTTCGGGTGAGACGACGATCCCGATCCGATCGACCGCGCGAAAATCCTCGGTCGTCGCGAGGAAGACCGCCGGGCCGGCCGGCCCGTAGGCGGTGCACGTGATCACGAATTTCCCGAGCTCGTCCACCCAGACGGCTCGCGCGTCCTCGAAACCCCATTGCTCGGCGTCACGACCCTTGATGGGGGCAAGCAGAGGCTCACGTTCGATCAGCCAGCCGTCGACTCCGTTAGCCGAACGGGCAACAGTCAAATGGGAGATGCCCGTCCGAGCCTCGACGCGGGCGAGCAGCACGGTCTCACCGGCGACCTCGACGGCGGCCGGGTTGAAGACGACGTTCACCGCGGTCGGCCAGTCGGCCGCGGTCAGCAGCGGGTTGCCGGGGTGCCGGCGGAAGAGCTCGGTCGCTGCGCCCATCAAGCCGTGGTCGCGTCGGCGATCCGCAAGACTCGGGGCAGACCGGCGGCGTCGAGCACCAATTGCGCGCGATGGAAGGCCAGGGTGGATTCGGCGCCTTCGTTCGTATTGACGTCCTGCTCACCCAGCCCGTCACAGCAACCGCCGGTCGCGAAGTCGTAGAGCGGCCTCCCCAGCTTGTTCCGACCGAGGAACCAGTCGAACGCACGCTGGGCGCGCGCACCGTGCAACGCCTCGCCGGTGACCGCGAAGGCCGACAGCTCGGCCTCGACGAACGCGGATGCGTCGAGTGGCTGCTCGTCACCGAGACCAGGCGCCGGGTCGCGGCGGTGCCGGCCCTCGTGGCCGGTCAGCCGGAGAAAACCCTCGGCCAGCCCGGACTCGTCGCCCAGCCACGCCAGAGAGCTCAAGCCGGTGTCGACGGCCGCGCTGCGATCGACTGCGATCCCGCCGAGGATCAAGGCCTGCGACAGACGGGCGTTGTCGTACGTGAGTGAGTCTTCGAACCAGTTCCACCCGTCGCCGGCGTTGTCGTCGTAGGCGGCCTGGAGTTGCGCCACGCACCGCTCGAGGAGATGCCGGGCGTCATCGTCGAGCCGGTCGGCGTCCAGGCGGGCGAGACCGAGCGATGTATAGGCGGCGGTGCGCAAGGAGAGGTCGCCCTCGAGTGAACGGACGAGCGTGGCGAGCAGCCGTTGCGCGGGGTCGACGAGTGCCGGGACCCACGCGGTCGTCAGCACGTCACCAAGCGCCCACACAGCCCGGCCGACATGGTCGCCGACGTGCGGCTCGTCGAGCCAGCGCCGGTCGTAGCTCATGAAGTTGCGCATGCCGGCACCGCCGGGGTCGCTCGCGTCGACAAGGAAGGCGAGCGCCCGATAGAGGACGGCGGACCAGATACGGTCGCCGGTCCGACGCTCGAGCTCGAGCGCGACGACCGTGAGCCGCGCGACGTCGTCGACGCAGTAGCCCGTCGGCCGGTTGGGAATCGCGCCGTTCGCGTGCTGCACGATCCCGCAGTCGTCGACCAGTGTGAGCAGGTGGTCGGTGCGTACATCCGCGAACTCCAGGCCGGCGTCTGCGATCGGCGTTCGCCGCGGTGCTGCCGACACGGCCTCCCGCAACACGCTTGCGGTGGCGTCCGCGATCGACGGCCAGCCAAAGGTCGCGCCGATCCGGGCCGCCTCGTCGCGCGCTGCGGCGAGCACGTCCGGATCTTCGATCAGCCCGCAGAGCGCGCCGGAGAGGGCTGCGGAATCACCGAAGCCGACGAGCCGGCCGGCGCCCGACGAGAGCATGTCGCTCGCGTACCAGTAGGGCGTCGAGACGACGGCGCAACCGGCAGCCAGCGCGAAGGTCAGCGCGCCGGAGGAGCTCTGCTCGCGGCTCATGTACGGCGTCACGAAGACGTCGGTCGCCGCGAGGAGATCTGCCAGCTCGTCGACCGCGAGGAAGCGGTCATCGAGCTGAACGTGTTCGCTGAGGTCGAGGTCGAGGATGCGACGCTCGAGCATCAGCCGGTACTCCTCGCCTGTGCGGCGGGCGATCTGCGGATGCGTGCGTCCGGCGATCACGTACAGCACCTCGGGGTGGCGCGCCACGACGGCGGGCAGGGCATCGAGCATCACCTCGATGCCTTTCCCGGGTGAGAGCAGACCGAAGGTCGAGATCAGGAAGCGAGATTCCATCCGCGCGTATCCGCCGGCGGCGGAAGGAACGTAACGCGGCCGGCGTCCCGCGTCGAGCTCCGCGCGCGCACGGCCGAGCTCTGTTGGCGCGCCGTGTGGGATCACGTCGATCTTCTCGTTCGAGCAGGCGCCGACCTGCACGAGCAGACGTCTGGCCGTCTCGGTCATCACGATCACGCGTTGGGCTTCGTCGCAGAGTGCCGTCAGGACCTGCAGCTGATGGGCCGTCGGCGCCGAGAGCACGGTGTGCAAGGTGACGACGAGCGGCTGGGCGAGCTCGCGAGCGAAGGACAAGACGTACTCGCCGTCGCGGCCGCCGAAGATCCCGTACTCGTGCTCGAGCAGGACGACGTCGACGTCCGTCCGACCGAGCGCACGGGCTGCTCGGATGTAGTCGCCGCGCGCGCCTTGCGAGACGGTCTGAGAGATCTCGGGCCGCTGCGGGCTCGACGGCTCGTCGACGACCACCAGCGTGCTGACGTCGTCGACGCCTGCGACCTCGAGGAGCGCACCACGGACGTCGAAGGAGAACGCACCAATCCCACATGCACGGGGTGGAAACGTCGAAAAGATCGCGGTACGCACGGCCTGTGCGCCCCTTTCGCCAGAAGCCCGAGGCTCGCCCGGCAGCGGCAAGCTGGATCGGCTGGCTGCCAGCGTAGCGGCTGTGCTCCCCCTACTTCGCCCGGCAGCGCTGAGCAGGGCTTTCCCAGTCGCTCGGTCGCGTCCCGTAGCATCGGCCGATGAGCTGGGACGAGGCGTTCTCGCATCGTTACGACGAGTGGTCGGCGCCGATGACCGAGGACGTGGAGTTCTACGTCGCCCTTGCGAAGGAGGCCGACGGCCCGCTCGTCGAGCTGGCGATCGGGAACGGCCGGGTGGCGATACCCGTCGCACAGGCGACGGGACGATCGGTACTCGGGATCGACTCCTCGCCGGCGATGCTCGAGCAGGCGCGCGCCAGGGCGGTCGCCGCTGGTGTCGAGCTCGAGCTGCGCGAAGGCGACATGCGCGAGCTCGAGGTCGGCGAGCCTGCGGCGCTGATCTACTGCCCGTTCCGGGCGCTTCTGCACCTGCCCACCTGGTCCGACCGGCGACAGACGTTCGAACGCGTTGCGGCGTCGCTTCTGCCCGGCGGTCGCTTCGCGTGGAATGCGTTCGCCTTCGATCACCGCGTCGCGGCGTCACTGGATGGCCGCCACCACGAAGCTCCTGTCCCCCACTCGGTCCGGTACGCCGTCGGTGACAACCGAATCGACCTGACGCTGGACGACGGCGCAGCCAGCTCGCTCTGGTGGGCGACGAAGAACGAATGGCTCGGCCTGCTCGATGTCGCCGGTCTCGAGCTGGAGGCGCTCTACGGCGACTTCGACCGGCAGCCGTTCACCCAGGACAGCCGCGAATACGTGTTCGTCGCTCGGCTGTGAGGCGACCCGCTGCCGGTGAAGGCGATAGGATGGGTCGATGGGCTACGTCTGGATTATCGTCGCCGTCGGGCTCGTCGTGCTCGTGGGGTACAGCATCTGGCGCCTCAAGCACGTCGACGAGCTGGATGCCGGCGGTTCCATGGGTGACCAGACGTTCGGGAAGGACCACGACGACTGGGGACCGAAGCCGTCCGAGTGACCGCGCCTCGGGTGACGGTTGGCGGCAACGGCGATCCCTACGGTCTCGATCGGAACGCTCAGAGCGAGAAGCGGTAAACGTGCACGTCGTGCGGGGCGAACCAGTCGGTCAACGCGCCGCTGGTGACTGCGACGGAGCGGAACTTCTGCCGCGTCGGGTCGATCGGCGGCGGCGGCGGATCCTGGACGTACTCGAACAGCACCTGTCCGCCGCGGAGCGAGGCGGGCAGGCCGCGCAGTGTGACGCGGGTCGTGCCGCCGCCGCGACGAACGGCGATCACGAACAGGAACGCGTCGGTCCTGCGCACCGCAAGCTCGATGTCCGCCGACGAAGCGATCACCTTCGTCGTTGCGGCCGGGGCGGTGAGCGCAGGTGCGAGCGAGTCGGAGGACAGTTCCTGGACGAGAGGCCGCAACGCTCGCTCCCAGTAGCTCCAGTTCCAGCCTGCTCCTGCATCTGCCGGAGACAGCACCTCGGTCAGATGACCGCCGAAGAACACGAGCCCACGCGCGCCGTTGACGATCGCCTGGTAGGCCATGAAGCGCAGCTCGGCCGCCGACGGGAATCGGGGAACAATCCCCGGATTGTCCGCCGTCGGGATGACGCCGCTCCAGGCGATCTGCAACGTCATCCAGAACGGCTTTGTGCCGGCGGCCTGCTTGATCCAGCGCGCGACGTCGCCGACGACGCTGATGTCCTTGTTCTTCTGGTCGGTATGCGCCCCGGGCGGATACCCGATCGGGTAGATGTCGACTCCGGTGATCTCGAACGCCGGCCGGTACGGCACCAGCCCCTTGACGGTGCCACGCGGGGCCTGGATGACGACCAGCGGGTGGTCGGGATCGAGGGCGTTCACGGCGCGGTGGCCGCGGGCGAGGTTGGCCGGTGGCACGGACAGCGACGCGTTGAACGGATTCCGAGGCTCGTCCTGGCCCTTCCACGCACCGAGCGCCGGATGGCGGCGCAGGCCCTCGACGACCTGTGTGAGCAGCCGCTCCTGCGGTGACGGCGCGCCCGCCGGCAGGTTGGTCAGCGAGCCGAGCCAGACCCAGCACTTGAGGCCGTGCGCAGCTGCGGCGTCGAGCCGAGCCCGCTCGGTCGCGAGCTGGCTCTCGATCTGCGCGGCCGACCAGTCGGCGATCCCTGTGCGGACCATCGTGACGCCGCCTGCGGTCACGTCGCCGAGGCGGTCGCCCGGCGGCCCGTTCGAGAGGACAAGCGGAAAGGACACGATCGGTCAGCTTTCCAGTTCGGCGCGTTCTCAAGCGTCTGAGCCGAGCTCTTTGCTCAGATAGACGAGCGTGTCGTCGACCGCGAACGGCCGGCCCCGCACCCTGATCTCTCCTACGACCCGGACCGGTGCATGGTCCGCGGCGACGTAACCGAGCGTCTCGTACAGGCGCCGGGCCGGTTCGTTTCCGTCCTGGCTGACGCTCAGCGTGATCCGGTCGTGCCCCCGCGAACGCGCCTCCCGCTCGGCGGCGCGCGTCAACGCGGTCGCGATCCCGCGCCGGCGATGCTCCGGCAGCACGAAGACATCCTGAATCTCGGGCAGGGACAGCTCCGTGTCGCTCCACGCGATGTGCGCGTGTCCCAACGGCTCGTCGCCCTCCCAGGCGATCAGATAGGTCCTGTGCTCGTCGAGCGGCTCTCGGAGCCTGTTCAGCGGCAGGTGCCGGTCGACCAGCTCGACGTCGTTCGGGCGCAGCTCGGCGATCCGCAGCGCCACGGGAATCAGGGCTGACGTACGGCGGGACCGGTGAGAAAGGCACGACCGTCGGCGAGCCGGACCGCCAGCGGGCCGCCGGGGAAGCGCACGGTCACCGACTGCGCCCCGAACGCTGCTGCGACGGCGACCGCGCTCGAGCCAGACGATGCGGTCTCCCCCGCGCCGCGCTCCCAGACCCGCGCTTCCAGCTCGTCGCCCGCACGACGGGCGACCTGCACGTTCGTGCGCTGCGGAAACCTGGAGTGCGTCTCGAGCAGCGGCCCGATCCTCGGCAGGTCGGCCGGGTCGCCATCGACGACGGCGTGTGGGTTGCCGACATCGACGGTCGTCAGCCGGATCCCCTCGACGAGCTCCGGCCGTCCCACCCTGAACCGCCCGAGGTCTTGTTCGACCATGGCCCCGCCGAGCATCCTCGCCTGCACCTCGCGCTCCCCCACTCGCACGCACACGGTCGCGGCGCCCGTTCGCTCTGCGAGCCAGCGCGCCGCGATCCGCGTGCCGTTGCCGGACATCTCAGCCGGTGAACCGTCCGGGTTCCAGATCGCGATCTCCAGCCAGTCGTCGCCGGTCGCCAGCACGTCGAGGATGCCGTCGGCGTCGCCCATGGCAGCCCGAGCGCGCTCGTCCGTCAGCGGTCCTTCGTCAGTGACGAGGTAGACGTTCCCCTGAGCGTTCCAGCGCGACGATCTCATCGGCGATCTCCTCCGCAGGGCGGTCGCCGTCGAGGGTAACGACGCCCGGCATGCGGCGCAGCCACTTCTGTTGATACCGCGCAAGCCGACGCGTCCCCCGCGTCACGAGCGGGACGGCCTCGTCGACGCAGAGGGTTGCGAACTGCTCGAGCCCGAGTACCCGCGCCGCCGTCGGCGCCGGTCCGGCGGCCCACACCGCACGCGCCTCGTCGACAACGCCTTGCTCGACCATCGCCCTCGTCCGCGCTTCGATCCTGCGGTCGAGCTCGGCGAGCGGAACGCTGAGCGCGACGATCGTCGTCGGCAGCCGAGTGTCGGCCGTCCAGAGCTGGTCTGTCTCCGGTGCGAGGGAACTGCCCGCCTCCACGAGCTCGAGCGCGCGAACGACCCGCTTGCGGTCATTCGCGTGGACTCGTCCCGCGGCGCGCGGGTCGCGCGCCAGCAGCAACGCGTGCGCTTCCTCGGGGCCGAGCCGCTCGTACTCGTTCTGCCAGAACACGCGGCGCTCGGTCGCCGGCGGCAGCGACAACTCCGCGAGCGCCGCGCGCAGGTAGAGCCCGGTTCCGCCGACGACGAGCGGAAGCCGGCCGTTCGCGAGGACGTCGTCGATCGCGCTGTGCGCGAGCTCGCGGTACGCACCGACCGACATCGTCTCGGTCACCGGTGTGATGCCGACGAGCCGCGCCGGGTACGGCGGCGCGGCCGTGAGGATCGGCATCCCGGCATAGAGCGAGGCGGAGTCCGCAGAGACCACCTCTGCCCCGAGACGCTCCCGGAGCAACCCGGCCACCGCCGTCTTGCCGCCGGCGGTCGGTCCGTAGAGGGCGAGGATCGTCCTAGCCGGCGGCGGGCGCCGGCTGCTTGTAGCCATGGTCGATCTCCGCGGCACCGCGCGGACGCTCGAACGGCCGTTCCTCGTCGGGATGGGCGGCGCGCCATTCACGGAACCAGGCCACCGACCGGGGAATGCCGTCGGCGAGCGGCGTCGACGGCGTCCAGTCGAGCAGCTCACGCGCCTTCGTCACGTCGGCGACGTAGTGGGTCACCTCGCCGAGCAGCGACGGCGCCATCGTGATGTCCGCGTCGACTCCGAGCTCGGCTGCGATCAGCTCCGCTGCCCGCACCAGCGTGTTGCCCTCGCCGTAGGCGAGGTTGATCGTCTTGTTCGTGACACGGCCCTCGGCTAGTGCATAGACGCCGTGCGCAATTCCGTCGACGCAGTCGTCGATGTAGGTGAAGTCGAGCACCTTGTCGTCGCCGCCGAAGATCGTGATCGGCTCGCGGCGCGCCAGCTGGTGGGTGAACAGCGGCAGCACGCGCTCCATCCGCCAGAGGTCGTTGTCGTAGCGCCCATAGACGTTCGAGAAGCGGAAGACCAGATACCCGAGCCCGTAGCAGCGGGCGTAGGAGTAGATGAACGCCTCACTGGTGATCTTCGAGGCCGAGTACGGGCTCTCGGTGTAGGCGAAATCGGCTGCCTCCTCGGCGTACTCCTCGAACCGGTGCACGTCGCCGTACACCTCGCGCGTCGACGAGAAGACCAGCGGCAGGGCGAGCTGTCGCGCGTACTCGAGGACGTTGAAGGTCATGATCGCGTTCTCGAGCGCGCGATGTGGCTCGCGGACGAGCTGGTGCACCTTGGCGTGTGCGGCGAGGTGCACGACGACGTCGGCGCGCGGGTACTCGACGCCGCCGATGCCTCCCTCGAATGCCGGGTAGTGGCCGGCTAGGTCCTGCAGCAGCGTCGGGAACGCGTCCGTCCACGGGTTCTGGCGCTTGTCGACGCCGAAGACGTCGTGCCCGTCGCTCAGGAGCCGAAGCCCCAGATTGGTGCCGATCTGGCCGGACGAGCCTGTGATCAGAACGCGCATCGAGGTCAATCCTGACGGTCAGATGTGATGGACACGTTCAGACCGCGACCAGGGCGCGCGCCGTACCCCGCAGGGTCGTGGAGGTCGCCGACTCGATCCGCACGTCGGCCAGTGCCCCGCCTGCAGCGTCACCCGAGAAGTTGACGGTGGTGTTGCGCCTGGTCCGGCCTCGCCAGACGGTCGAATCCGTCCGCGAGGGGCCTTCGACGAGCACCTGCTCGATCCGCCCGATCCGCGCCTCATTCCGGGTCCGTGCGATCCGCTGCGTCAGCTCGACCAACCGCTCCATCCGCTCGATCTTCACCTCGTGCGGCACCTGGTCGGGAAGCGCCGCCGCCTCCGTTCCTGCCCGCGGCGAGTAGACGAACGTGAACGCGCTGTCGTAGCCGACCTGCTCGACGACCTCGAGTGTCTGCCGGAAGTCGTCCTCGGTCTCGCCCGGGAAGCCGACGATGATGTCGGTGCCGAAGGCGAGGTCCGGGATCGCGGCGCGGAGCGTGTCCACGAGCGCGAGATAACGCTCGCGCGAATACGTGCGCCTCATCGCCTTCAGGACGCGCGACGACCCGGACTGCAGCGGCAGATGGACGTGCTCGCAGACGGACGCACACTCGGCGATCGCGGCGATCACGGGCTCACGAAAGTCCTTCGGGTGCGGGCTCGTGAATCGGATCCGCTCGATCCCGTCGACCGCGTCGCAGGCGCGGAGCAGCTCGCCGAACTCGGTGCGCACGTCGGGAGCGAGGTCGCGACCCCACGAGTTGACGTTCTGCCCGAGCAGGGTCACCTCGCGCACGCCGGCGTCCGCGAGCCGCTGCACCTCGGCGAGGATCTCGCCCGGCCGCCTGCTCTGCTCGCGCCCGCGCACGGACGGCACGATGCAGTACGAGCACTTCGAGTTGCAGCCCATCGAGACCTGGACCCAGGCCTGATACGAGCGCTCGTCGTGTGCCGGGAGCTCGGCGGCAAAGGAACGGTCGTCGAGCCCGAACCTGCCGCGCGGGACACCGAGGCCGCCTGCGCCGAGCCACTCGCCGAGGTGGGCGATCGACCCGGGACCGAAGGCGACGTCGACGGCCGGATAGAGCTCGAAGATCCGGTCCCGCTGCGCCTCCGCGTAGCAGCCGCCGACCGCGATCACGCGGTCCGGATGCTCGCGCTTGCGCGCAGCTGCCTCGCCCAGGTATGCCGCCAGCTTCGTGTCGGGCTTCTCGCGGATCGTGCAGGTGTTGAAGACGACGACATCTGCCTCGGTCGCGGTCGGCGCCTCCCCCAGCCCCAGTTCCTCGAGCATGCCCTTGATGCGCTCGCTGTCGTGAGCATTCATCTGACAGCCGAAGGTCGTGACGTGGTAGCGGCGCACGGGCTAAAGGGTAGTCGCGCGGTCGGGATCCTCGGCTAGGTGCGGGCGAACCGCTCCGTGTCCGCGACAAAATCGGCGACCATCTCCGGCGTCAGGGTGGCGCGGGTGACGGCGATTGCCGCGAGGAAGTCGTCGGTGGTGGCCCGTGAGCCGTTGCCGGCGAAATGCTCACGCTCGAACGCGCGCTGGGCGGCTTTCCTCGCAGCCCACTCGATGTCCGCGGGCGTGAACAACGGACTCGCCTCGACGAGCACGCCCACGACGACCGGCTCGTCCGTGATCTCGTCGACGTACCGAGCCCAGATCGCAGCGCGCGCCTCGTCGTTCGGCGGCCCGACGGGCAGCACGTAGTCGAACCGGCCCGGGCGCAGAAACGCAGGGTCGAGCATCCCGACCGAGTTCGTGGCGCACACGAGCAAGTGGTGCGGCGACTCCCTCATCCGCGGGATCTGCTTCAGAAACTCGTTCGTGATGTTGGGGCTGACGCGGCGTTCCTCGTGCCGGATCGAGGCGATGTCCTCGACCTCGTCGACGAACACGACAGCCTCGGGCAGGTCGAGCAGGCGGTCGAACGTCTCGGCGAGCAGCTTCGCCTGACGTTCTGCACCTTCGGCGCCGATCTCGGAGGGCTGGATCTCCACGAACGGCCATGCGAGGCGCGAGGCGATCCCTTTCGCGAACGTCGTCTTGCCGGTACCCGGAGGCCCGAAGAGGACGATCGCCTTCGGTTGCTCGACCGCGTGACGCGCGGCAAGCTCGGGCTCCGCGAGCGGCAGGATCACCCGCCGCTCGATGATCTCCTTCGCCTCGTCCATCCCGCGCAGCTCATCCCACAGCCCGACGGGGATGACACGGGCGCCGACCGCCGTCAGGGCCGGCGCGGTACCGAGCTCGACGAGCTCGCGCTCGAAGACGGATGCGCCGGTCCTCCGAAAACCATGCTCCGCAAGTGCGTCGCCGTCGGGCGAGAACGCGGCGATCAGCCGCGCGCCCGCCTCTGCGAATGCCGCGGCGAGCGCCTCGTGCAAGGCGACCGATATCTCGTCGCTGCGTGCGTCGGTCCGACAGACCCAGCCAACCCCCGCTGCGACCACACCCAACCCACAACCGACGACGCGACCGTCGTCGTCGGCGACGAGGCACAGAGCGTCGGCGTCGAGCAGCAGCCGCATCGAGGCGTCCGTGCCCGGCCAGCCGCCTGGGGCGGCTTCCCAGAGGCGCAAGATCTGGCCGAGGTCGTCAGCGGAGTACGGTCTGATCGACGGCAAGCTCAGCGCGTCGCGATCGGGACGAACGGGCGCTCCGGCTCGCCCACGTAGACCTGGCGCGGCCGCGAGATCTTCTGCTCGGGGTCCTCGAGCAGCTCCTCCCACTGGGCGATCCAGCCCGGGAGGCGTCCGAGCGCGAAGAGGACCGTGAAGTAGTCGGTCGGGTAGCCCATCGCCTGGTAGATCAGGCCCGAGTAGAAGTCGACGTTCGGATAGAGCTTGCGCGAGACGAAGTAGTCGTCCTCGAGCGCGATCCGCTCCAGCTCGAGCGCGATCTCCAGCTTCGGGTTCAAGCCCGTCTGCTCGAAGACCTGGTCGGCCACCTTCTTGATCAGCGTCGCCCGCGGGTCGTAGCTCTTGTAGACGCGGTGCCCGAATCCCATCAGCCGGCCACCCCCGCCTTTCACGCTCTCGATGAACGCAGGCACGTTCTTCGTCTCGCCGATCTCGTCGAGCATCCGCAAGACCGCTTCGTTGGCGCCGCCGTGCAACGGCCCGTAGAGCGCAGCGATTCCCGACGAGACGGCGGAGAACGGATCGACATGCGATGAGCCGACGCCGCGAACCGCGCTCGTCGAGCAATTCTGCTCGTGGTCGGCGTGCAAAATGAGCAGGATCTCGAGCGCGCGCTGCAGCACCGGATTCGCCTCGTGCCGGCCACCGATCTCGAAGGTCATGTTGACGAAGTTGCCGATGTAGTCGAGATCGTTCCGCGGGAAGACGTACGGCAGGCCGCGCGAATGTCGGAACACGAACGCGGCGATCGTCGGCAGCTTCGCGATCAGCCGCACCCGCTGCAGGTAGCGGTTCTCGGGATCGCCGATGTTCTTCGCGTCCGGGTAGAAGGTCGACAGCGCGCCGACCGCACCGAGCAGCATCCCCATCGGGTGCGCGTCGTAACGGAACCCCTCGAGGAACTTCATGTAGTTCGTGTGCACGTAGGTGTGGTTGCGGACGTCCGTCTCCCAGCGGGCAAGCTGGTCGGCCGACGGAAGCTCGCCTTCCAGCAGGAGGTAGGCGGTCTCGAGGAAGGTCGCCTCCTCGGCGAGCTGCTCGATCGGGTAGCCGCGGTAGCGCAGGATCCCCGCGTCGCCGTCGATGTATGTGATCGCGCTCCGGCACGACGCGGTGTTCAGGTAGGCCGGGTCGTACGCCATCAGGCCGCCGATCTGCCGGAGATCGGTGGCGCGGATCGTCCCGTCGACGATCGGCAGCGTGTATTCGCTGCCCGTGCGGTTGTCGACGATCGTCAGGTCTTCGGACGCCACGCGGCGAACCGTACTACGCAGCGTCGACGCGCTGGCGCTCGGCACTCGTCCTGTTCGCGGCGACGTCGATCGCGCGGCTCTCGCGGATCACCGTCACCTTGATCTGACCCGGATACTCGAGATGATCCTCGATCTCGCGTGCGATCTCGTGTGAGAGGAGCACGGCCGCATCGTCGTCGATCTCGGACGGCTTGACGATCACGCGCACCTCGCGCCCGGCCTGCAATGCGTAGACCTTCTCCACGCCCGGATGCGCGGCCGCGAGCTGCTCGAGGTTCTCGAGGCGCTTCACGTAGTGCTCAAGGCTCTCCCCACGCGCGCCCGGGCGGCCGGCCGAGATCGCATCGGCGGCGATCAGCAGCACTGCCTCGACGGTCTGCGGCTGCACCTCGTAGTGGTGGGCTTCGATCGCGTGACAGACGGCGGGACCTTCGCCGTAGCGGCGCGCCAGCTGCGTCGAGATCTGGGCGTGCGAACCCTCGACCTCGTGGGTGACCGCCTTGCCGAGGTCGTGGAGCAGCGCCGCCCGCTTCGCCGTCTTCACCGACGCCTCGACCTCTGCGGCCATGATCCCCGCCAGCGAGACCACTTCGAGGGTGTGCTTGAGCACGTTCTGGCCGTAGCTCGTGCGGTAACGAAGGCGCCCGAGGATCTTCACGAGCTCCTCGTGCAGCTCGCCGCAATTCGCCTCGAAGACCGCCTGCTCGCCCGCCTGGCGCACGTGCTCGTCGAGCTCCGCTTTCGAGAGGTAGTACATCTCCTCGATTCGGGTCGGGTGGATGCGCCCGTCCTCGATCAGCTTGAGCAGCGTCATCCGCGCGATCTCGCGACGGATCCCATCGAAGGACGAGAGGACGACCGCGTTCGGCGTGTCGTCGATGATGAAGTCGACCCCGGTCAGGTGCTCGAGCGTGCGGATGTTCCGACCTTCGCGCCCGATGATGCGCCCCTTCATGTCGTCCGACGGAAGCTCGACCAGCGTCACCGTCGTCTCGGCCGCCGCACTCGCCGCCACCCGCTGGAGGGCGTCGGCGACGAGGTTCCGAGCCCGCCGCTTCGCCTCGCTCGCGGCCTCCTCCTCCATCTGGCGGACCCGCCCGGCGAGCTCGTGCCGCACCTGCTCCTCCGAGTCGTGCAAGATCCGTGCCTTCGCCTCGCCGGTGGTCATCGACGAGATGCGCTCGAGCTCCTTCCGCTGTGCGTCCTTGAGGACCTTCAACTCGTCCTGGAGCTGTTTCAGGTGCTGCTCGCGGTCGGCGATCCCTTGGTCTCGGCGCGTCAGCTCGGTCAGCTTGCGGGAGATGTCGTCCTCCTGGGCCAGCACGCGCTCCTCGATCTTGACCACGGCGTCACGCCGCTCGCGCAGCTCGGTCTCGAGCTCCGCGCGCAGCTTGATCGCCTGCTCCCTCGTCTCGATGTCGGCCTCGCGGCGAGTCGCGTCGGCGTCGCGGCGCGCTTCGTCGAGCAGCAGGCTCCGCTCGCGCCGGGCCGAGGCGAGGCTCGAGCCGGACTGCCGCCGCAGCATGAGCAACGTGACGCCGGAGCCGACGGCTAGTGCGATCAGTACTGCGACGACGAGCATGGGCACTCCTACGGGCCTCCGCCCGCACACCGCGCACTCCGCCGATCGGCGTTCGCCGGCGCGCAGCCGCGCGCCGCTCGATCTCAGCTCAGGTCGTCAGGCGCTGGAGGGCCCGGCGGCGCCGGCAGGATCGAGGACTGACTGTCGGGTTCAAGAATGGTTTCAAGGTGCGTTGTCAGGCGAGCTGTCAGATGAGCAGTGGAATGTGTGTTGTGCAGGGCAAATGATCTGGATATCCACCACTCTACAACTCAGGGGCCAGGCCCCGCAATCCCGGACCCGAACGCGGCTTCGAGTGCGTCCGCACCGAACCCCTTGCGCCGCAGCCGCCCCATCGTCTTGGCCGTGCGTCCGAGCCGGTCGGCGAGCTCGACGGCACGCTCAGCCTCCGGCAGGAGCCCGGCGAGCGCTGCCTCGATCGCGTCTGGGTCGACGCCCCGCCCCTGCAGGTCGAAGCGGATGGCGGCATCGCCCTGACCTCTCCCGGCAAGCGCCGTGGCGCGGTCGGCTGCGAAGCGGCCGTCGTCGACGTAACCGAGCTGCGTGAGCCGCTCGAGCGCCTCGACCCGTTCCTCCTCCCCGACGCCCGCCTTCGCCAGCCGCTCGTCGATCTCCGACCGCGAGCGGTCGCGGTGGCGTAGCGAACGCGCCGCCACGTCGATCGGATCCATTCGCGCGGGCCTTCGGTCAGCGGGCCCCTGCGCCCGCTTTCGCGTCGCTCTGCGCCAGCTCGTCACCCGTCGCCGTCTGCGGCAGGAGCCGGGCCGAGATCACCTGCTCCGGCGGCGCCTGGGCCTGGATCGCCTGCAGGATCGCCTGGACGACGTCTGGATGCTCCTTGAGGAACGCCGTCGCGTTCTGGCGCCCCTGGCCGAGACGTTCGTCGGCGAAGGAGAAGTACGAGCCCGATTTCTGGACGACCTTCCGGTCGAGCCCGGTCTCCAGCACCGTGCCCTCCCACGAGATGCCGTCGCCGTAGATGATGTCGAACTCGGCCTGCTTGAACGGCGGCGCAACCTTGTTCTTGACCACCTTGACGCGGACGCGGTTGCCGATCGCCTCCACGCCCTCCTTGAGCGTCTCGATGCGGCGGATGTCGAGCCGCACGGAGGCGTAGAAGCGGAGCGCACGGCCGCCCGACGTCGTCTCGGGGCTGCCGAACATGACGCCGATCTTCTCCCGCAGCTGGTTCGTGAACAGGCAGATCGTGTCGGTGCGGTTGAGCGTGCCGGCGAGCTTGCGGAGCGCCTGCGACATCAGCCGAGCCTGCAAGCCGACGTGCGAATCGCCCATCTCGCCTTCGATCTCGGCCTTCGGTGTCAGCGCGGCGACCGAGTCGATCGCGACCACGTCGAGCGCGCCGGAGCGGACGAGCAGCTCGCAGATCTCGAGCGCCTGCTCGCCAGTATCCGGCTGCGAGACGAGCAGCTCGTCGATGTTGACGCCGATTCGCTTTGCGTACGCCGGGTCCATCGCGTGCTCGGCGTCGATGAAGGCGCAGATCCCGCCGCGGCGCTGGGCCTCGGCGATCACGTGGTAGACGAGCGTGGTCTTGCCCGAGGACTCGGGCCCGAAGACCTCGGCGATGCGGCCGCGAGGCAGGCCGCCGACGCCGAGGGCGACGTCGAGCGAGAGCGAGCCTGTCGAGATCGCGCCGATCGCGACCTGGGCCTGGTCGTTCATCTTCATGACGGCGCCCTTGCCGAACTGGCGCTCGATCTGTCCCAGAACGTTGTCGAGTGCGTCTTCGCGATCCACGTGTCTACCGACCTCCTAGGGCCACCGATTCGAGTACGTCGTAGCGTGCCCCCGTGGGCCGCAACATCGAACAGTAGAGCGCCGCCCGGACGGCATCGACCTCGCCGAGCACGGGCAGGCGTGGGTCGAGACCCGGCCGGCGGCGAAACCGCGTGACGGTGACATGCGGCAGCCACGGGCGCTGCTCGGGACGGTAGGAGCCGATGCGCTCGAGCCCGGCTCCGAGCGCTCGTACGAGCGCCGAGCCGCCGCCGCCGCAGTCCTCGAACACGAGCATGCCGACCGAGCTCGTCTCGCGGTAGCGCTGCACGCGCAGCCGCACTGGTCCGCCGGCAGCGGCCGCACCGGCGAGCTCGCGCACGATCCCGGGCAGCTCGGAGCGCGGGCGAGAGCCGAGGAAGGCGAGCGTAATGTGCAGGTGCTCGGCGGGCACCACGCGTCCGGCGGTGATGTGCGCGCCCTGGAGGTGCACTGCCTGCCAGCCGGCGAGCGCTGCGACGACGGCCTCCGGCAGCTGCAGCGCGCAGAAGAGACGGATGCGGTCATCGACGGCCACGCTAGCGGCCGTCGCGTGACGTGTCTGTCACGCCTCTGTCAACAAACGTCGCACGAGGTGGAGCGCCGAGACGGTGGCGCGGCCGCGAATCGTCTCCCGGTCACCGGGAAAGTCGAGCCGTAAGTCACGTTCGCCGATCGGGCCGGCGGCGTGCACGAACACCAGGCCGACCGGCTTCTCGGGCGTCCCTCCGCCCGGCCCGGCGATTCCCGTCACCGCGACGGCCACATCGGCGCGAAACCGCTCGCGAGCGCCCCGCGCGAGCTCGGCCGCGACCTCGGCGGATACCGCACCGTGCGCGGCCAGCGTCGCCGCGGAGACGCCGAGCTGCTCCTGCTTCGCTGCGTCGGAATAGACGATCGCGCCACCGAGGAAGACATCGCTCGAGCCCGGAACGTCGGTCAGCCTCGCCCCCACGAGTCCGCCGGTACACGACTCGGCCGTCGCGAGCGTCAGGCCGCGCGTCCGGAGCAACCCGAGCACGAGCTCGGCGGTTCCCACCTCGCGCCGCGAGAACAGGAACCGGCCGGCATCGTCGACGAGCTGCCGCTCGATCGCATTCGCCCGCTCGGCACCGCCGTTCTCGACGAACAGATCGACGTGGAGCTCGAAGTCCCGCGCGCAGATCGTCACGTCGACTCCGCCGCCGTCGCCTCCAGCAGCGGCCAGCGAACGTGCGATCGCGGATTCAGAGACACCGTAGAAGCGAAGCACCCGGCGCTCGGGCACCTGGGAGCCTGCGAGGACGCGGCGCAGCGGCTCGGTCTCGAGCACGCGCGGCCACAGCTGCTGCAGCTCGCTCGGCGGCCCCGGCAAGGCGACGGCCACGCACGAACCCGTGTCGAGGACGACCGCCGGCGCCGTCCCGACCAGGCCCAGCCACAGGGCGCCGTCGGGCAGCGTCGCCTGTTTCGTGACGCCGTCTGCGAAGTCGCCGTACGGCCGGTTCAGCCGTGCCGCGATCTGCTGCGAGCGCTCCTCGATCGCCTCCCTGAGCGGCTCCTCGACGTGCACGCCGACGCCCGCGGCCCGTGCGAGCAGCTCGATCGTCCGGTCGTCGTGCGTCGGGCCGAGGCCGCCTGAGATCACGAGCAGGTCACTGGTCAGCCCGTCGGTGAGCGCCGCTTCCAGGTCGGCCGGGGCGTCGCCGACGACGGTGATGCGAGCCGGGTCGACGCCCAGCCGGAGCAACGACGCTGCCAGGAACGGGCCGTTTCGGTCGTACCGGTCGCCGCGGACGAGCTCGGAGCCCGACGCGACGATCGCTACGCGCGGGCGGGGTGCCAACCCGTGGCCGTGACGATGATCACCTGCGGCTTCAGACCGGGCACGTGGACCTGCTTGCCGCGAACCTCGATGCGCAGGTTCTCGGGCGAGTCGATCGAGACCCACAGCTGCTTGCCTCGAATGGCGACCGTGCTATCGCCCTTCTGCACCGTCCCGTCGTACTTGACCGCACCGGTCGCAGACACGGCGCGAGCGGTCACGTGTGTGGCGCCGCGCACCGCTTTCACCGACAGGAGCGGCGGCGTCACGCGCGGCCCCTGCGCCGTCTTCGGGCGTGTCACCGCACCCGGCTTCTTGTCACTCGTCGTCCATGCAGAGATGACGATCACGGTGAAGACGGTGATCGCCGCGAGCGCGAACAGGACGACCGCCGTCTCGGTGCGGCGGTTGCGGCGTTGCGGCCGAGCGTTCGAGCGACGTGGTTGGGCGCGACGCGCATCGTGCTGCTCACCCGAGACGAAACGGGAATTGAACTCGTCGACATAGAGCTGCCCGTCGAGCCCGAGGTACTCGGCGTACGTGCGCAGGAAGCCCTTCACGTACGTCTCGGCCGGCAGCAGCTCGAACTGATCGTCCTCGAGAGCGCGCAGATACTTGCCGCGGATCTTGGTCGCCGCCTCGGCCTGTGCGAAGTCCATCCCGCGGCGAATGCGCGCCTCTCTCAGGCTGTTCCCGATCTCGAACACGGCTCGCTAAGGGTAGCCGCCCTATTGCGCCCAGACCAGCACGCCGTAGACGCCGAGCGCGAGCGCTGCGGTGACTCCGACGTAGAGGCCTGCCCAGGCTGCGATCCGGCCCGTTCGGACCGGGCCTGCGTCGCCTGGCTTGATGCTGCGTGCTGCTGCCAAGCGGGCGCGGCGCGAGGCGAAGATCGCGACCAGGGCGAGGCCGATCGAGACGGGCGCGCCGACGTACAGCGACTGCAGCAGGCTGACGCTTGCGAGCCGCTGCGAAGCCGCGACCGCCACCGGCACCGCGAGCACCGCCAGCACACCGAACACGACGGCGACGCGGGCGAGTCTACTGTTTGTCATATGGTCGGCCGGCGGCGGCCGGGCCGATGGAGCGGCCGATCAGGCCGCCGACCGCGATCAGGGTCAGGACGTACGGCAGCGCCTGGAACAGGGTCCCCCATTGGTTGCCGTACGCATCCGGCAGACGGTCGGCAAGCGCGCTCGAGAAGCCGAAGAGCAGCGTCGCAGCCCAGGTCGGGAAGGGACGCCACTTGCCGAACACGAGCGCCGCGAGGCCGATGAACCCGATGCCGCGGGTCATTCCCTCGTTGAAGGAGTGGACGAAGCCGATCGACAGGTACGCCCCGCCCATCGCTGCGATCGCGCCGGAACCGATCACCGCGATGTACCGGACCTTGTAGACGGAGATGCCGACCGTGTCTGCGGCGCGTGGATGCTCGCCGACGGCGCGCAGGCGCAGACCGGCCGGCGTCCGGAAGACGAGGATGTAGGTGCCGATCAGCAGGAGGAACGAGAGCCAGATCATCAGGTTCAGCTGACCGAAGATCGGGCCGATGAAGTACCAGTCCTGCAGGAACTTCAGGTGCACGTCGGGGATGCCGGGGATGTCGCCTGGGGTGCCGCTGTCGCCGTACTTGTCGATGAAGATGTAGCCGGTCAAGCCGAGCGCGATGAAGTTGATCGCAGTACCGGAGATGATCTGGTCGACCTTCAGGTGGATCGCCCAGACGGCGTGGATCGCCGCCATCCCCATGCCGGCGAGCGCCGCGGTCAGGAGCCCGATCGTCCACGCCCAGCTGCCGGCCCACGAGCTCGCCCAGATGTCGCCCCAGATGCCGAAGAACGCACCGGTCAGGAGCATTCCTTCGAGCGCCACGTTGATCACGCCGCTCCGCTCGCAGTACAGCCCGCCGATCGCCGCGTAGGTCAGCGGCGTCGCGTAGCGGAGCGTCGCCGCCCCGAGCGAGCTCCAGACGACCACGCTGTCCAGATGCGAGATCGACGAGCGTGTCGCCAGCAGGCCCAGTCCGATGCCGAGCAGCCCTGCGGCGATCGCGCCGCCGCCGACACGGTGCTCGTCCCGGGCCCAGGCCCAGATGCCGAGCAGAATCGCGATCATGCCGACGAAAATCGGCAGCGCGGCCGTCCGCGCCGCCACCGGCGGCAGCGCGAGCCAGAAGGCCAAGGCCCCGAGCGCGATCCCGAACACTCCAATCGTGCGCGGATGACCCCAGCGGATACCACCGACGCGAGCGGTGATGGCGGTCATGCCCGGCTCCTCCGCACCCACCGCACCACCCCGTTCAGGTTCAGCCCGACGAAGAGGATCACGAGGCCCTGGATGATCGTCGTCAGGTTGCCCGCCAGATCGGGACGGAAGATCGACGGGTCGAGCTGCCGCCCCGAGGTGCCGTTGATCAGTGCGCCGAACAGCAGCGAGGCGAAGCCGACCCCGACAGCGGTGTTCCGTCCGAGCAGGGCCGCGGCTAAGCCGATGAACCCGATCTGGTTGGCCTGGATGTCCGTCTCACCGATCCGGTACTCCCAGCCGGTGATGTCGATCGCACCCGCGAGGCCGGCGAACGCACCGGAGATCGCCATCGCGAGGAAGTAGTTGCGGGCGACCGAGATGCCGCTGTAGCGAGCCGATTCGGGGTTGAAGCCGACGGCTCGCACCTCGAAGCCGAGGGTCGTACGGTTGATGATGATCCAGTAGACGACGAGCATCGCGATCGCGATGAAGATCCCGATCGAGAGGCCCTGCAGCAGCTTGAGCCCCCAGAAGACCGGGAGCTTCGCACCCTCGACGATGTCGTTGGAGATCGGGATCGACGGCTGGCTCGAGTTCTGCAGGGGGCCGCCCTGCCCGAAGAGATACGACCCGACCCAGACCGCGATCCAGTTGAGCATGATCGTCGAGATCACCTCGTGGGCTCCCACGGTCGCCTTCAGGAGCCCGGCGATGCCGGCATAGGCGGCGCCGGCGAGCGCGCCGACGACGAGACAGAGGGCGACGTGCACGAACGGGTTCAGGTTGGAGAACGACGAGCCCAGCCAGACCGCGAAGATCGTGCCGGCGAAGTACTGCCCCTGGCCACCGATGTTGAACATGCCGCAGCGGAAGGCGAAGGCCACGGCGAGGGCGGTGAGGATGATCGGGGTCGTCAACAGCAGGGTCTGCTGCAGGTTCTGTGCGGCGACCGAGGACGTGTCGAACGGGAACCACATCTTCGACGTCGCGAACGGAACACGCGCCGAGTAGCTGCCGACATGGAAGAACCAGTTGAGACCGGTGCCGTTGAAGACGGCGTGGTAGACCTTGAACGGGTCCTTGCCGGTCAGGACGACGACGAGCCCGCCCATCAGGAACGCAATCAGGGTGGTGACGGCCGGCCCGATCGCGCCGGTCACCCAGCGCAGCCCCGCCGGCAAGCGGCGCCGTTGCGACGGCGGCTCCGGGAGCGCCGGCGCCGGTGTCTGGCCCGGCGGGACGGCTGCTTCGTCGGTCATGCGACCGCCTCCTCGCGATGGCCGCCGGTCATCGCGAGCCCGAGTTCCTCCTCAGTCGCAGTCGGCGGGAACTCGCCGACGATGCGTCCTTCGTAGATGACGAGGATCCGGTCGGAGAGCGACAGGATCTCCTCGAGCTCGAGCGAGACGAGCAGTACCGCGCGTCCGGAGTCCCGCTGTTCGACCAGCCGGCGATGCACGAACTCGATCGCGCCGACATCGAGGCCTCGGGTTGGCTGCGCGGCGATCAGAACCTTTGGGTTGCTGTCGATCTCCCGGGCCAGCACGATCTTCTGCTGGTTGCCGCCCGAGAGCGCGCCTGCCGGCGTCGTCGGCGAGCCGCCGCGGACGTCGAACTCCTGCAGCAGCTTCCTCGACCGCGCCAGCATTGCGCGCAGATTGAGGAAACCGAGCCGCGAGTTCGGGGGCTTGCGGTAGGAGGAGAGCGCGAGGTTCTCGGTCAGCGAGAAGAAGAGGACGAGCCCGCGGCGATGGCGATCCTCGGGAATGTGCCCGACCCCGGCGTCGATCGCCTCTCTCGCGCTCGCGTGTGTCAGGTCGACGCCGTCGACCAGGATCCGGCCGGCTTTGACATGCCGCAGGCCGGTGATCGCATCGATCAACTCGCTCTGACCGTTGGCGTCGACGCCGCACAGCCCGAGGATCTCGCCGGCGTGCACCTCGAAGCTCACGTTGCGGACCGCTTCGAGCTCACGGTCGTCGATCACGGTCAGGCCCTCGACTTCGAGCAGGGCCGCGCCGGGGTGCGGCGGCGTCTTGTCGACGCTCAGCAACACCTCGCGCCCGACCATCATCCGCGCCAGGCTCTCCTCGGTCGCACCTTCCGCGGGGATCGTGTCGACGACCACTCCTCGGCGCAACGTCGTGATCCGGTCGGCGATCTCGAGCACCTCGTTCAGCTTGTGCGAGATGAAGATGATCGACTTCCCCTGGGCCTTCAGCGAGCGGAGGATCTCGAACAGCTCTTTGGCCTCCTGCGGCGTCAGCACAGCCGTCGGCTCGTCCAGGATCAGGATCTCGGCGCCGCGGTAGAGCGCCTTCAGGATCTCGACGCGCTGCTGCTGACCGACGCTGATCCGGTCGACGCGGGCGTTCGGGTCGACGATCAACCCGTAGCGTTGCGACAGCTCTCTCACCCGCTCGCGGGCAGCGTCGTAGTCGAGCAGGACACCCGCCCGCCTCGGCTCCGTCGCGAGAACGATGTTCTCGGCGACGGTCATCACCGGAATCAGCATGAAGTGCTGGTGCACCATCCCGATGCCGTGCTCGATCGCCGCCTTGGTCGACCCGAGCTCGATCGGCTTTCCCTCGAGCAGGATCTTCCCCTCATCCGGGGTGTAGAGCCCGTAGAGGATGTTCATCAGGGTCGACTTGCCCGCGCCGTTCTCGCCGAGCAGCGCGTGAACTTCACCGTGGCTGAGATCGAAGTTGACGTCGTCGTTGGCGAGCACGCCCGGGAACCGCTTGGTGATCCCGCGCAGCTCGAGGAGAGGTGCGTCCGCCATGGGTCGGCGCGATCCTACCCGGACAGCGTTCGGCCGCTCGCCAGCTGCTCGGCGAACGCGCGCGCCTGCACGGCGACGGTCTCCGGGAGCAGCGGATCGAGGTGCCGGACCGCGATCGCGCCGCTCGCCGCGCCGAAGACGATGTCCTCCCGACCGTGGTAGCGGCCGTGGACAGCGTCACGTACGACCTGTGCCGCAGCCACGTTCGGAAGCTGGAAGTCGGAGAGCTCGAGGCCGGGCTGGTTCCGCTCGTGTGCGCCGTCGAGCGCGGCGGCGGCGCAGAGTCCGCGCGGCGCCATGATCACCGTGGCGCCGCGACCGACAGCCGTCAGCGCGGACTCCTTGCAGGCGGCCGGCCGGTCGATCGACCACTGCCGCAGGATCGTCGTCCCCGGCTCGACCGCATGGACGCCCTGCACGAATGCCGCGACGAGGGAGTCGTCGCGCGGGCCGACCCAGGCGACCCGCCGGTCGCTTTGCCCGCGAACGGCGAGACCGGCGACGGCGCCGCCGAGCCGAGCCGCCTGGTCATCACGCACGAGCACGCCGGCCAGATTCGGCAGGCGTTGCGCCGCCGCCGACGCACCGA
Organism: uncultured Actinomycetes bacterium; assembly: GCA_963836705.1. Lineage (GTDB taxonomy): Bacteria > Actinomycetota > Thermoleophilia > Gaiellales > Gaiellaceae > PALSA-600. Next base: position 407,806 of record CAWIKU010000002.1, read on the forward strand.
CGAGCGCGTAGTGGGTCGAGGGGTGTGCCAGCGCTGCTTCCGGCACCGACACCGACGTCCGCGGCGTCGCCACCGCCAGGACGAGCGACTCTTCCGCCGCAGCGCGCAACGACATCCGTTCGATCACGGCTCCTGGTGCCTGCACCTGCAGCGGGCCGACGACTCCGACGCGCAACCCGACGGGCGCACGCGCCGCCGTCGTCGTGGTCGAGGACGCTCGGCCGGTCGTTCCACCACAGCCCGCGGCGAGCAGCAGGAGAGCGATCGGCGTCACGACGAGGCAGGTGTGCCTCACGAGCCGAGCTCCAGAAACGAGACGGGGCGAGCCGTGTGGCCCGCCCCGTCTGGACAACAGATCCCGCCCGTCCTACTTGACGGTGGTCGGGATGCCCTTGATGTCGCCGAGCTCGAGGTGCTTGAGCTGCGTGGCGACTGCGGACCTGATCGCAACCGGAACCCTGGGGCTCCACTTGCCGATACCAACACCGTTGATCTTCGCGCCGAAGGTGACGTTCCTGCCACCCAGCAGCTTGCCCTTCTTGGCGTTCTGGATCGCCGAGTTCACGGCGACGTCGACGCGCTTGAGAGCGCTCGTCATCACGTGCGGGCCGAGATACCCCTGGTCAGCGTCGACGCCGATACCGAAGACCGACTTCTCCTTCGCAGCGTCGAGGACGCCCAGACCGCACTGGCCGGCGACCTGGAACTCGACCGTCGAGCCCTGAGCGATCTGGTTGAGCGCCTTCTCCTTGCACTTCGCCTGAGCGACGAAGTCCTGGGAGTAGTCGTTCAGCACCGTGATGCCGGGGAACGCCTTCTTGGCGCCGTACTGGAAGCCGGCGATGTACCGGTCGACCGGCGGAATCTTCAGACCGCCGACCGAGCCGACCGCCTGGCCGCCCGTGGACTTGACGTAGAGGCCAGCGGCGTAGCCGACGAGGTAGCCGGCTTCCTGCTCCTTGAAGAGCAGGCCCTGGACGTTCTTCGGCTTGTGCTTCATGGACGTCACGTCGACGTCGACGATCGCGAACTTGTTCTTCGGGTACGCCGTCGCGACGGCGTCCATGGCATCGGTCATCAGGAAGCCGACGCCGATCGTGATCCCGGCACCCGACTTGACGCACGCCTGCAGGTTCGGGATGTACTCGGCGGGTGACTTCGACTGGATGACGCGGCCCGTGATGCCGCTCTTCCTCGCCTTCTGGAGGCCGACATACGCGAGGTGGTTGAACGACTTGTCGTTCAAGCCGCCGATGTCGGTGACCAGACAGGCGCTAAATGCTTTAGGGGCCGCAGACGCCGAGCTCGAGCCGCGCAACGCGGCGAAGAGCGACGCCAGAAGCACCGTCACGACCGCAAGGGTCGTGAGCGTGATCACACGCTTCCTCACTTGGATGAATCCTCCTCTTGGTTTCTGTCACAGGGGGGACTGGCAGGCGCCAGCCTAACCTGGTTTACAGACGGTGGAAAGGGCTGCAGGTTAGTAGCACGCCGGAGGCTTGCTGTGAGTCGGAGGTGCTTGCGGGGATGGGCCGGCCCAAGCGATTCGAACGGATCTGGCGCAGCTCGTAGCGGTGCTACGGGCAAGCCGGAGCCGGGCGAATCGCGCCGCGTCTGGGCCACCACCGTGAGTGCCGCTCACTCACAGCGAGCCTCTAGTCCAGCGTGGGCGCCGCTACCCGTTCCAGCTCGTGCTCCGAGATCAGAACGCGACGGGGCTTCGAGCCCTCGTAGGGCGAGATGATGCCGCGCCGCTCGAGCATGTCGACCAGCCGGCCGGCTCGGGTGTAGCCCACCCGCAGACGGCGCTGCAGCAACGAGACGCTCGCCGTCTGCGCTGTCACCACGACCTCGATCGCCTTGTCGAGCAACGGGTCCTCGTCCGGGTCGAACTCGCCGTCGTCGGAGTCCGCCTCGTCCACGAACACCTGGGGCAGTTCGAGGAAGCTCTCGTCGACGACCTGTTCGCGCTGGGTGCGGGTCTGCTCGACGATCAGGGCGATCTCCTCCTCGGTGACGAAGGCGCCCTGGACGCGCTGCAAGCGCGAGGTGCCGAGCGGCTTGAACAGCATGTCGCCCTGGCCGAGCAGGCTTTCGGCGCCGTTCGAGTCGAGAATCACCCGTGAATCGGTCTGCGACGACACCGCGAACGCGATGCGCGACGGGACGTTCGCCTTGATCATGCCGGTGATCACGTCGACGGAAGGGCGCTGCGTGGCGAGCACGAGATGGATGCCGACGGCGCGCGACTTCTGGGCGAGCCGGATGATCGAATCCTCGACCTCCTGCGGGCTGACCATCATCAGATCGGCGAGCTCGTCGATCACCACCAGTAGGTAGGGAAGCTCGTCCTCGCCGCGCTTCCGGAATGCGCGGTTGGCCTCGGGGAGATTGCGGGCGCGCACCTGGCTCAGCCGTTCGTAGCGCCGCTCCATCTCCGTGACCACGTTCAGGAGGACGGCGCTCGCCTCCTTCGGGCTCGACACGACCGGTGTGAGGAGGTGCGGGATCGACTCGTAGTGGTTGAGCTCGATCCGCTTCGGGTCGATCAGGATCAGCCGCGCCTCGTCCGGCGTCGCCCGGAGCAGGATCGAGGTCAGGATCGTGTTGATGCAGCCGGACTTGCCCGAGCCGGTCGTTCCCGCGATCAAAATGTGCGGCATGCGTGCGAGGTCGGCCCAGACGGCTGCGCCGGAGATGTCCTTGCCGAGCCAGACCGAGAGCGGGCTCGCGGCCTGCGGCAGGTCGTCGTAGATATCGCCGAGCGTGACGATGCTCGGGCTCAGGTTCGGGACCTCGACGCCGACCGCCTGCTTGCCGGGGATCGGAGCGAGGATGCGGATCTCGGTCGTCGCGAGGGCGTAGCTGAGATCGTCCTTCAGGTTCGCGACCTTGCCGACCTTCGTCCCGGGTGCGAGCTGCAGCTCGTAGCGGGTGACACGCGGACCTGAGATCTGGCCGATCACCGTCGCCTCGACGCCGAAGTGAGCCAGGCAGGTGACGAGCGCGTCGGCCACACGCTGGCTGGCGTCCGCGTTCGGGCCGCTGCCTCCCTTCGACTTCCGCAGGACGCTGCGGTCCGGTAGCTGGTACTCGGCCAGCGGCGCCGACGGCAGGTCGAAGAGCACCTCCTGCGACTCGTGTGTGTCTTCCTCGAACGCGTCGGGCTCGCGCACGAACAGCGTCGGCGCCGGTCCCGAGACCGTCTCCGACACGAGGTCTGGATAGTCGTGCTTGACGTCGACCGGTGGTAGAGGGGCAGGCAGACCGGGGTCGCTGAACGAATCGGGCTCGGGTGCTTGACGCGTTGCCCGCAGCGTTGTGTGCGCACGCTGCACCGCATGGCCCGACCTGCGGAGGATCGCTCCGAGGCTGGCACCGGTCAGGAAGAGCGTGCCGGCGACGGTCAGCAGGACGCCGAGGATCGTCGCCCCGGTCGTGCCGAGCCCGAGCGCCGCGAGCGACTCGAGGCCGTCGCCGACGACGCCGCCGTGACCGGTGCCGAGCGTGAGCAACAGGCCGGTGAGCGCGACTGCGAGGCCGAGTCGGAACGGGCGGACGTCGATCAGCGCGCTCTTCGCCACCATCAGCACGCCGAGCGGGACGAGCACGAGTGGCGCGACGTAGGCGGCCGCCCCGATCGCGGCGCGGACGAGGTCGCCGACCGGTCCACCGCTGAAGCCGAGCCAGAGCACGGCGGCCAGGAAGATGCCGACCGCGCCGAGCGCGAGCCCGATCAGCTCTGGGTAGTGATGTGCGTGGGCCGGCCTGCGCGCGCGCGGCTTCTTGGTTCCGCGACGCTTCTTGACGCGGCTCGGTGTTTTCGGGGACGTCTTGTGAACCCGCCTTCTGCGCGCCATGCGAGGCACTTCGCGCTCTGCGGGGTCAGTCCTTCCGGGTGAACGAGGCCGTCAGCATTCCGAAGTACGTCGGCACCTCGTAGGACAGCAGCTCGACGTCGAGCGCGTCACCGATCGCGCCGTGCAGCATCAGCAGCTGCCAGAAGCTGTCGGCCTTGGCAGCGACCGCCCACTCGGAGTCGATCGCCTCGAGCTCGCCGAGCCGGTTACGGCGGACGAGGTCCTGAATTCGCTCGTCGTACGGCGCGGATTCCGCCGCGAAGCCGTAAGGACCGTCCTCCGTGTGGCCATGACCGTGGTCGGCGCTCGCGATCAGCGCGACGCGTCGCTCGCCGGTCGCGCGCGCAAGTGCTGCGCCTGCGCGGACCTGCTCGCTGTTCGGCCTGGCCCGGCAAGGCGTGACCACGACGGCGGGCGCCCGCATGAACCAGAGCGGGATCATGGCGCCCCAGTCGAGCGGCATCGTCGAGGCCCCGGCGACGGTCGAGCCGAACGTGATCCCGAGCGCCGGCAACCCGTCCAGCTGCAGCTCGGTGATGCAGTCGGCCGCCAGCTCCGGGTCCCCCGGTCCCTCGTACCGCTCGGTCGAGTCGCTCCACTGTGCCGCGTCGCCCTCGACACGCAGTGAGCGGACGACGGCGAAGTGGTCGTCGATGTGCAGGCCGTGGGGCGTCAGCACGATCACCGCGGTGGGCCGAGAGGCTGCGAAGCGCCGGCCGAGCTCCTCCATCCCTAGCCGGGTCACACCCTGCGGCTCGTCGAACACCTGCCCGCCGTGCGGCGCGATCGCTGCGAAGACGATCACCGTCGGTTCATCCGAACGAGCTGATCCGCGACACGACGAGCTCGGCGAAGCGCTCGCCGTCGATATCGACGCCGACCTTCGCGTTCGGCTCGCCGAAGTGCTCACGGCCGCGCCAGTCGACATTCGTTCGCCCCCAGCTTGGACCGGTCGAGCAGTCGACGTCGATGAACGCGTCGCGCACCTCCATCAGGGTGGGGTCGATGATGTGCGCGATGCAGACCGGATCGTGCATCGGCGAGCCGTCGAGGTCGGGATAGCGGACCTTGTGGAAGCGGGCGTAGAAGTCCATCAGCTCCGCAACCACCCTGCCCACGTGGCCGGCGTCGCGCATCCGCTCCGTGTGGGCGTCGGTGATCAGCGCGCGGTGCGTGACGTCGAGGCCGATCATCGTCGTGTCGAATTGCTCGACGAATACGCGCTGGGCCGCTTCCGGGTCGGCCCAGATGTTGAACTCGGCCGCTGGGGTGCGGTTGCCCTCGCCGATCGCACCGCCCATCACCACGAGCCGCTCCGGCCGCGCGTCGGGATGAAGCGAGCAGAGCAACCCGATGTTCGTCAGCGGGCCGGTGGCGACCAGGGTCAGCTTGCCGCCGCGACGGCGAAGCTCCTCGGCGATGAAATCAACGGCGTGCTGGTCGCGCGCTTTCGCACTCGGAGCGGGTAGGTCGGGCCCGTCGAGACCCGACTCGCCGTGCACGTGAGCCGCGACGTCGCGGGCGCGAACGAACGGCTTGTCGGCTCCCGCGAAGACGGGGATGTCGGAGCGGCCGGCAAGCTCGAGCACCTTGAGCGCATTGGCAGTCGTCTTGTCGAGCGTCTGGTTGCCAGAGACCGTGGTGATCGCAACGAGCTCCAGCTCGGGCGAGGCCAGCGCAAGCAGGATCGCGATCGCGTCGTCATGGCCCGGATCGCAGTCGAGAATGATGGGTGTCGGCGTCATCTTGCGAGTATGCCCGGCGTCGGTCGCGTTGCCGCACGAGCATGTCGTCGGACTCGATCCTGCGCTTCGCGTTCGCGTCTACGACGGACGCGACAGCTCGCCTCCGCTAGTACCCGTAACCGCCGGAGCTGACGGCTTTCTTCACCAGCTTCCCGGAGGAGTCGCTCACGTACCACAGCTTCTCGAAGCCTTCGCCCTTTGCCTGGCCCGCCTTGCTGTCACCCGAGTAGCGGTAGAGCGTGAGACCTGCGTAGGTCACCTGGATCCGTCCGTCCGGCCGCTTGACCGTCCCGAGCTTGCTCTTGGTGATCCCGGGCCCCGCTGTCGGCTTCGTTCCCTTCGGAATGACGAGCGGCGGCCAGATGGTGGCACAAGCACCCGAGCAGGTGATGTTTCCGCCCTTGTCGGTGGTGATGTGGTAGAGCGTCCTGCCGTTCTGGTCGACGAGGATCGTGGTGTTCAACGTCGCGTTGTGCGCCGTCCGGACCGTCCCCGCGACATGAACCGCGGCGAACGCCGCGCCCGCGGCGAACAGTGCGACCAGGCCGACAACCAGCACGTGCGTCTTCGCGTGACTTTTCATTTCCGACCTCCCAAGGATCTCGACACCGGGAAGTACGACGGTGCCCCGTGCGACGGTTTCTCCGACGCGCGCTGGTTAACGCGCGGTCAATGTCGCCGCGAGTGTGCTGTGTGCGAGTGTTCCAAGATGCCCCCTAGGTGTTCGGCTCGGCGCGAATGACCTGGCGCATCCGCGGAAGTTACTTCGAGTCCTGCAACTGCGATGCGATCTGCCCGTGCCGAAGGATCAATGGCGTTCTCGGGGGCCGATCGACCCATGGCGAATGCCTCGGCGTCCTGTCCTGGGTGATCGAGCAGGGCAAGGCCGGAGATGTGACCCTCGACGATCTCAAGGTCGCGTTGGCAACCCGGTACCACGACGACGAGCCCGGCTCGCCGTGGAGCTTCGTGATGTACGTCGACGCTGGAGCCGACGCCGCGCAGCGCGACGCCCTCGCGGCCATCTATACGGGTCGCCTCGGCGGCGATGCACTCAAACACTTCCCCTGGGCGTGGAAGGACGCGAAGCCTCTCGATCTGCGTCCGGTCGAGATCGAACTGTCCCACGAGCCGAGACGGCAATGGTTACGCATCCGTGACCAAGTCAGCGTCCGGATCCGCGAAGTCTGGGCAGGTTCCGAATCCGTCACCTGCGTGATTCCTGGACACGACCAGCACGGTGAGGAGCTGATCGCCGACGAGCTCCGGGTGAACGACGGCCTTCTCCGCTTCGAGTACCACGGCAACTGCGGCTACTCGGCCGCCTTCGATTACAGCGGCTGACGAGAGTGTTCCTCAGTCGAACGAGCTGAGCAGGTCTGCGAGCTCGTCCGGCTGCGTGAGAAACGGCGAATGGCCCGAGTCGAGCTCGAGCACACGCGCGCCGTGGGTGCGAGCGGTACGGATCTGCCAGTCAGGGTCGACCGCGGCATCCTGCAGAGTCGCAATGACGACGTCGCCTGGCCCGAACGGTGCGGGCACCGGGTCGACCCGCGCTTGCCGCCGGAGCTGCGCGAAGGCCCAATCGGACTGCGTGCGAGAACAGTCGGGGTACATTCGCGCCGCGGCCGTGTCCGCATCCGGCCAGTAGGAGCGGTCGCGGGTGTCGCGCATCGTTCCGCCGAAGCCCTCGGCGAAGCACTCGTCGTAGACGCGCTTCAGCGGCGGCAGCGCGGCGAGATAGACGCGAGCGCGGGCCTCGACGTGCGGGATCGTGAGTCCGCCGAGCGAATGGCCGACGACGATCGCGTCCGGTTGCGGACCGACCTCGCGGGCATAGTCGAGCGGCGTCAGCCCGACGTCCTCGCAGGGGAGATCGGGAGTCGCGACGTGATGACCGCGATCCTCGAGTTCCTCGACGAGCCAGCGGAAGCACCAGCCGCCGTGCCAGGCTCCGTGCACGAGAACGAACCGTGCCATCGGGGGAGTATCGACCACTCGCTGCTCGGCTCGGGAATGCCACCTGCGCGCGAGCGTTCTGAGTGAACAGGATGTCTGCCGGAATCCCGGTGACCGGGGTGAGCGAGTTGGTGCTCGAGGTACTCGACCTCGAACAAGCCGAGCGGTTCTACGCAGACGTTCTCGGTTTCCCCGTCGTCGAACGGTGGGACGAGGGCGGCCGGGTGTGGCTGATGGCTGGAACCCGGACCCGAATCGGTCTCTGGCGGCCGCAGGTCGGGATTGCGAAGGCCCGGGGCGGCCTCCACGTTCACTACGCGATGCAGGTCGACGACGCGGATTTCGATGCCGCGGTCGAGCGACTGCGAGGCAAGGGGTGCGAGACGGAAGTCGTCTCGTTCGCTGACGACGATCGCGGTCGCGCCCTGTACGTCACTGATCCCGACGGCAACGTTGTCGAGTTCTGGACGTGGGACGTCCTGGGCCATCTGAGCGCCGACTAAGAGTGTCGCTACTGCTCGGGAGTGACGTCCGAGCACGGATAGCCGTACGTTTCAACGCCGACCGCCGAACTCCCAATCGTGGATCTCGACCTCGGAAAATGCTCCGAGCGCGGTTCGCTCGGCTTGAATCAGCGCATCGACAGCTTCGCGATCCGGCGCCTGCAGGGCTAGCGCGACTCCGCCCGGCTCACCGCCCTCGAGTGTGCTGAGTGCTCCAAACAGGATCAGGCGCTCCAGCAGCTCTGCCGGAAGGGTCTCCACTGGGACGGGCCGGCTGGACGAACGGCCGATGATCAGGAATCGCGGCTCAACCGCTTGACCCGAGAACTCCCACATCGTGCGTCCGAGCAGGTTCTCGAACCGCCATACCTCGTGCTCCGCGTAGACGCCTGCATGGTTGTTCGGTTCCAGCGCAACGAACTCGCGCGCTGCATCGACGCTAGGCAACGAGAGGACGTGAAGGCTGCCGGTCGCTCTCTCGCGATCGGTATCGAGCGTCGGCCCGCGCGCGATCATCCACTCCGCGAACCTGTCCATGTACGACCAGTGTTCCTCCAGCAGTTCGTGGTCGTCACGAAGCTCTGCCGTCTCGGCGGCATCTCGGCTGAACACGAAGAAGTCCAAGGCGCTACCGAGCGAGAATCGTTTCGACCTCGCCGGCGTCAGGAAGTGAAGGTTGCGCGCCGAGTCGCGAAGCCGCAATCGCCCCGGCTGCGCACGCACGAACGAGAGCCTCGTCGCGCGGTCGCCCTTCGAGCAGCGAGACGACCAGGCACGCGGCGAATGCGTCACCGGCGGCCGTGCCGTCGACGGCGGCGACGTGCGGAGGCGTGGCGCGGGCGACTTCGCGTCCGCCCTCGAAGAGCGCTGCTCCCGCGGCGCCGTACGTCACGGCGACCAGGGTTCCGCGTGAGACCGATTCGTACTCGAGCTCGTTGACGATCAGCAGGTCGGGCACGACCTGCACCGGGCGCGCCGGCGAAGCGTTGAGTGCGAAGAAGCTCGCTCCCTCCGCCGCCGCTGCCACGACGGCGTCCGGTACCTCGAGCTGACACAGGACTGCGCCTCCCGGAGACTGCGGATGCACGGCGGCATTTGCACCGGGTACGACGACGATCTGATTCTCGCCGTCGTCGGCGACCAGGATCAGTGCGATACCCGTCGTACCGGTGCGCTCCACCTGCAGTTCGACACCGGCGGCGTCGAGCCCGGCCAGCGCCTCGTCGGCGAGCGCGTCGCGGCCGACCGCACCGATCATCCGCACGATCGCCCCCAACCGGGCTGCGGCCACCGCCTGGTTCGCTCCCTTGCCGCCGGGGAACCGCTCGAAGCTCGTGCCGGCGATCGTCTCGCCAGGCCGCGGCAGGACGTCCACCCGCGCCACCAGGTCGAGGTTGATCGACCCGACGACGGTCAGCGCGACGGGCACTGTTTCCTCTTACGCAGCGATCGCGCGCAGATCGTCGAGCGCGCGGCCGAGGAGGTTCTCGCGGAGGTCGAACAAGCCCGCCCAGAGCGAGCCACGGTCGACAGCCGAGTGCCAACGAACCTGCGACGACAGCCCCTCGAGCGCACGGACGAGCACGGCGAGCTCCAGGTAGGCGGCGGCAACACGGTGCGCCGCGACCTTCACGCCGGCACGGTCGAGCACCGGCTCCCAGTCGACGAGCTCGGCACGGCTCGGCTCGCCGAACCACGACCGGCCCTCCGCCGAGCCCGCCTCGAGCTCGAGCAGGTAGCGGCCGAGCGGTCGCTCGAGGCCCGCCAGCGCCGTCTCGACGCGATCCGCTGCGTGTCGCAGCGCTGCCTGGCGCCGTCCCGGCGTACCCGGATCGGCCTCGCCTCTCGCCCAACGCTCGAGCAGCCGGCAGAACGCCAACGACGCCACCTCGACCGCGAGCAGCTGCGCAACCAGGCGCCGAGCGGTCAGGCTCTCGACCGCGTGCTCGTCGATCACCGCCGCCCACTCCGGCTGGGACGCGAGTGATGTCAAACCTCCACCACCACCGGCAGGATCATCGGGCGGCGGCGCGTCCGGTCGTAGACGAGCTGGCCGATCCCGTCATGCAGATGCTCCTGCAGCAACTTGATCTCGCGGATGTCGTCGGCAAGCAGGTCGCGGACGATCTCGTGCGCTTCTTGACGCATCTCTTGCAGCAGCTCCTCGTCCTCGGCGAACCCGCGCGTGATCAGCTCCGGCTGTGAGGCCCCACCGTCCGCGATGGTCGTGACCACGATCAGGACGCCGTCCTCCGACATGTGGCGGCGGTCGCGCAGCGCCACGTCCGACACGTCCCCGATCCCGAGGCCGTCGACGAACGTCACGCCGACCTCGACGCGACCCGCGACGCGGACACCGGCAGCGGACAGCTCGACGACATCCCCGTTCTCGACGATCACGATCGAGCTCGCCGGAACGCCGGCGTCCTGCGCGAGGCGTGCGTGCGCGGCCTGCATGCGGTACTCGCCGTGGATCGGCATCACCGCCTTGGGGCGGATCAGTGAGAGCAGCGTCCGCAGCTCTTCGGCACGAGCGTGGCCGGAGACGTGCACGTCTGCGTTCTCCTCGTGCAGCACCTCGGCGCCGCTCCTCGTCAGCCGGTTGATCGTGTCGTGCACACGCAGCTCGTTACCCGGCACCGGCCGGGCCGAGATGATCACGGTGTCGCCGCGCTCGACCTTGAGCGCCGGGTGGTCGTTGTAGGCGATGCGGGTGAGCGCCGACAGGGGCTCTCCCTGCGAGCCAGTGCAGAGAATCAACTGCTCGTGCGGCGGGATGTTGTCGAGGTCGGCCGGCTTGACGAGCATCGCCTCCGGCACCTCGACGTAGCCGAGGTTGCGCGCGACGTTCATGTTGCGGCGCATGGAGCGGCCGACAACGACGACCTTGCGACGAGTGTCGACGGCGACGTCGATGGCCTGCTGCATGCGATGGATGTTCGACGCGAAGCTCGAGACGAGCACGCGGCCGCTGCGGGCCGGGATGATCTGGCGGAACGCCTCGCCGACGACGCGCTCCGAACGGGTGAAGCCCGGGCGCTCGGCGTTCGTCGAATCCGCGAGCAGAAGGTCGACGCCGCGGTTGCCGAGCTCGGCGAGACGGCCGACGTCGGTCTTCAGCCCGTCGACCGGCGTGTGGTCGAGCTTCCAGTCGCCGGTGTGGAAGACGCGCCCGGCAGACGTCTCGATCGCGAGCCCGACGGCGTCGGGGACGGAATGAGCCATGCGAATGAACTCGATCCGAAACGGCCCGAGCTCGATTGGGCCGGCATCCGGGTCGGCCTCGCGCAGCTCGGCCGCGCGGAGCAAGCCGTGCTCGTCGAGCTTCGACTTGACGAGACCGAGCGTCAGCCGCGTCGCCCAGATCTCCGGCACGTTCACCTCGCGCATCAGGTACGGCAATGCGCCGACGTGATCCTCGTGCGCATGCGTGAGCACGACGGCGCGGAGCGGACTGTCGCGCAGGTAGCCGAAGTCCGGCAGGATCAGGTCGACCCCGAGATGCTCGTCGCGCGGGAACGACATGCCTGCGTCGACCACGATGCGCTCGCCGCCGAGCTCGTAGACCGTCATGTTCTTGCCGACCTCGCCCAGTCCCCCGAGCGGGATCACCCGCAGTACGTCTGCCATAAGGCCCGAGTGTAGGCGGTGCCGCTAGACGGCGACGAGGAGTCCGAGCCGCTCGAGGCAGCCGCGAACCTGCGCCACCTCGTTTTCGTCCGGATCGACCAGCGGCAGCCGGTGGCCTCCGACCGCGTGGCCCAGCAGCCGTAGGGCCGCCTTGATCGCGATCGGGTTCGTCTGCACCTTCAGCAGGTCGTACACCGGCGCGAGCGAATCGTCGAGGTCGCGTGCCCGCTCGAGGTCGCCCGCGAGCGCCGCCTGGACCTGATCGGCGACCTGCGGGCCGACGACGTGCGTGTGCACGCAGATGCCTCCCACGCCGCCGAGCTCGAGGAAGGGCTGGACCAGGTTGTCGTCGCCCGCGTACAGGTCAAGACCGGTGTCGACGATGTGCCGTGCCTGCGCGAGGTCGTCGTTCGCCTGCTTGACCGCACGCACCGTCTCGATCTCGGCGAGACGAGTGATGGTCTCGGGCTCGATGTTCACGACGACCCGCGACGGGATGTTGTAGACGACGATCGGCAAGTCACTCGCTGCCGCGATCGCCTCGAAGTGCGCGACGATGCCGCGCTGCGGCGGCTTGTTGTAGTACGGCGTCACGACGAGGAACCCATCCGCCCCGAGCTCGTGCGCCTGCTCCGTCAGGTGGACCGAGTGGGCTGTCGAGTACGTTCCCGTGCCGGCGACGACCGAGGCCTCCTCGCCGACCGCCTCTAGGGCGGAGCGGAACAGATCGAGACGCTCGGAGTCCGACAGCGTCGGGCTCTCACCGGTCGTTCCCGCGACGACGATGCCGTCGGATCCGTTCGTCACGAGGTGGCGGGCGAGCTTCTGAAACGCAACGAAGTCGATCGCGCCGTCGTCGCGAAACGGCGTCACGATCGCCGTCAGGACGTTGCCCAGCATCCGGCGCATTCTACGCGCTCAGCGGACGGGGAATGCCCAAGCCAGGCCGGCGTCGAATTGGTCGCGCCACTCGCCGCGGAGCGTGGGAAAGAGCTGCAGCTCCACCGGCAGACCGAGGTTGCGCAGTTCGTGCGCGAACGAGACGGTCGCCGACTCGCGGAACCAGTGGCTGTGCGACGGCCCACTCGAGACGAAGAAGCGAAGGCCTCGCTGCTTCAGCATCGCGTGCTCCTGTTCGACGAGCTGCGACGGATCGTGCGCCGCCAGCACCGAGCGCGGTGCACCCTTGAACGGCCCGTCGTGCAACGGCCGGAAGTAGCCGCTCCACGACTCGGCTGCACCGAACAGGTCGGGATGTCGAAGGGCGATGTCGACCGCGCCGAAGCCGCCCGCCGACAGACCCGCAATCACGCGACCGGCAGCGGAAGGAATCGTCGGCAGGTTCGCATCGACCCAGGGAACGGTGCGCTCGACGAGCCCGTCCTCCCACCGCCCGGCCCACTCGCCGTTGTAGCCGTGCTTGCTGCCGGCGGCGGGCATGACGGCGATAAACGGACGCAACCGCTGCGCCGAGATCTCCTGGTCGGCGCGTTCGGCGAGCTGCGTGCCGTACAGGTACTCGGACGGAGAGCCGGGCATGCCGTGCAGCAGGTAGAGGACCGGATACCGCTCCGACGGGCGGAAGCCCGGCGGGAGGTAGAGCAGCCCGGGCCGGACCGTCCCCGGAAAGGTCCCGCTGAGCACGCGACCGCCGTCAGGCCCGCTGGCGACGTGCGTGAACCCGGAAAGCAGGATCGCCGAGACGGCGGTCACGACACCGAGCACTGGCGCGACGGTACGCCCGGCAGGTGAAGATTTCGTTTGGGATCGGCCGCAGGTGGCATGGTGGTCGGATGAGGCGCGCGTCCTGGTACGTCGCGGCCACCGTCGTCGTCCTCGCCACCGCCGTCGGTGCAGGCGCTGCGTTTCTTCGCAGCAGCCGCGACCTTGACGAGGGAATCACATCCGTCGCGCTCGGCGGGCGCGTCCATGCGCGCGTGGTCCTGCCGGCCGGATACGACGACGTCCCCCACCGCCGCTATCCCGTTGTCTACTTCCTCCACGGGTTACCCGGGTCGAACTCGTCGTACCAGGGAAACGACTGGCTCCTCGACGCGCTCGCGCAAGCAGGGCCGGCGATCCTCGTGATCCCACAGGGCGCGCGCGACAGCGACACCGACCCGGAGTATCTCGACTGGGGTCGCGGCCGGAACTGGTCGACCTACGTCGCCACCGAGCTGCCGCACTACATCGATGCGCACTTTCGGACGATCGCGAACCGGTCGGGACGCGCGATCGCCGGCGTCTCCGCGGGCGGCTACGGCGCCGCGGTCACCGGCCTCAACCACCTCAACCGCTTCTCGGTGATCGAGTCGTGGTCGGGGTACTTCCATCCAACCGATCCCACCGGCACCCGGGCACTGGCGCGGGGACGGCTTGCGATCGTGCACCAGCTGATCGGCCCGTTGCAGCGCGACCTGCGCGGCCGCCGGACGTTACTGGCGTTCTACGTCGGTCGTGCCGACGTGCGTTTTCGGGCCGAGAACGTCCAGTTCGACCGAGAGCTGACCCAGGCTCACGTGCCACACGTCTTCGCGCTCTACCACGGCGGGCATCAGACGCCGCTGTGGAAACGGCATGCGGTGGCGTGGTTCCGGCTCGCGCTCGCGCACCTGGCCAAACCGACGTAACGCTGGCTTAACGGGGCCGTCAGGTGCTCGTCAGGTGCAGTGGCCTAGAAGGACCATATGTTCGTGCCGTCCCTGCCGGCGCCGGCGCGGGGCTGGATCGCCGGGATCGCGCTACTCGGCTTTCTCGCGGTCGGGCTCCTCGGCACGTACCGCTACGTCGACAACTACTGGCTCTACCGCGGGTTCGCCCCGCCGCGCGACCCGGCGTACGTCCGAGTACGCGGGACGGCCGCACGCTTCTACGTCGCGAGCGCGGCGCTCGGCGGCCGCCGGCAGCCGGTCGACATCTACCTGCCGCCGGGCTACCGGACGCACCCCGGGCGCCGCTACCCGGTGCTCTACCTGCTCCACGGCGTCCCGGGACGGCCAGGAGCCTTCCTGGCGACCGTGCGCGCGGGTGTGGTGGAGGACGAGTTGGTCGCGCAGCACAAGCTGCGCCCGATAATCCTGGCGATGCCGTTCGGCTCCACCGGGAGCTTCACGGACGACGAATGGGCGAACGGCGTTCAGCCGAACAGTGCGTGGGAGACATTCCTCGCCAGGGACGTCGTGAGGGCGGTCGACGCGCGCTACCGGACGATCCCCACCGGTGGCGCGCGCGCCCTCGCCGGGCTCTCCGAAGGCGGGTATGGCGCCTTCAACATCGGCCTGCACCATCCCGGCGAGTTTCGGGTGCTCGAGAGCTGGTCGGGCTACGAACGCGCCGACGACATCGGCTCGGTCTTCGGTCATCGAAGCTCGCTGCTCGCGCGCAACAGCCCGAGCCTTACGCTGGCCACCGCGGCACCCGCGCTTCGGCGGGCACACACGTTCCTGTGGTTCTTCAGCGGCACCGACGACAAGTTCCGTACCCAGAACGCCGCGTTCGCCACTGCTCTTCAGAACGACCACCTGCCGCACCGGTTCTTCCTGGTGCGTGGCGGTCACAACTGGGCGCTCTGGCGCGGCAACGCGGCGCGAGCGTTGCTCGCGGCGTCACGGAGGCTCGTTGGCGCGTAGAGCCGCAGCCCGTAGAGCCGCAGCCGTGCCGGTGCTGCTTGCGGTCGGGCTTGCGGCCGTCGGCTGGCTCTACCTGGTGCGCGTTCCGGGAACGCCCCCACTCGGCGACGCGCTTCCGCTCGACGAGCTGTCGCGGCACGCCGCGGTGCCGTTGCCGTGGTTCGTCGCGGTCTGGGCCGCCGCAGGCCTCTTGCTCGGTTGGTACGCGCGCTGGGCGCGGATCGAGCGGACGACGGCCGCCCTGCTGCTCGGGCTGGGCGTCGGCCTGCTCGCGTACATCCAGACCGGGGTCGCGATCGCCGTCGTGCGCCAGATCGCGTTGGGCGATGCGCTCGACCTGGCGGCGCGCCGACAGGCCGTCTATACCCCGGCGGTGATCGTGGCCGTCGCGGCCGCACTACTCGCCCCGCGCCGCCGCGTCGGAAAACGCGCGCCGCTCGTCGTGGCGACGATCGTCGCGGCGGGCGCCCTCCTCAACATCTTGCACGCGGTGCTGCCGGGCGACGACGCAGGACTGCTCCACTCGC
This sequence comes from uncultured Actinomycetes bacterium, assembly GCA_963836705.1. Lineage (GTDB taxonomy): Bacteria > Actinomycetota > Thermoleophilia > Gaiellales > Gaiellaceae > PALSA-600. The sequence goes on from CAWIKU010000002.1 coordinate 423,659, forward strand.
TCACCCCCGACGCCGTCGGCCCGCTCGCGCACGCGGCCGGCGTGCTCGTCGCGGTCGCGCTGCTCGTCGCGGCAAGGGGCCTCGCTCGCCGCCGCCACCGGGCCTGGCAGGTCGCGACTGCGCTCGCGGCGCTGGCCACGGCACTGCACGCGTTGCGAGGCTTCAACCACGGCTCGCTCGCCTCGGCCGTAGTCCTGGCACTGCTGCTCGCCCGCCGCCACGACTTCGACCGTCCGGGCGATTCGGCGACGCGCCGACTCCTGCTCGAGCGCCTGGCAATCGCCGTGCCGGCGATCGTCGTCTACGCCTCCACGGCGCTCTGGCTGAACCGGATGGCAGCCGACCAGCCGTTCACGCCGCACCTGGCCACCGACGAGCTCCTGAACGGCGTCTTCGCCCGCGACGTCGGCGGCTCACAGCATCTCGCAGGGTTCTTCGGTGACTGGTTTCCGCTCTCGCTCCTGATGCTCGCCGTCGCCGCCACGATCTGGGTCGTCGCCGGCTGGCTCGCGCCGTGGCGGCACCGCGTGCTGCAGGCTGAGCATGAGCGCGAGCTGGCCCGGGCGCTCGTGCAGACGTGGGGCTTCGACACACTCGCGCCGTTCGTGCTCCGAGCGGACAAGTCGTACTTCTTCACCGACGACGAGGCCGCGTTTCTCGCGTACCGAGTCGTCGGGGGCGTCGCCATCGTCTCGGGCGATCCCGTCGGACCGCCCGATCGCGGGCCGGAGCTCGTCGGGCTGTTCGTCGCGCACGCGCGTGAGCGCGACTGGCGGATCGCTATCCTCGGGGCCTCCGAGGGGTGGTTGCCGGTCTACGCCTCGCACGGGCTGCATGCGCTCTATCACGGAGACGAAGCGATCGTCGACACCGCATCCTTCTCCCTCGAAGGACGACCCGTCCGGAAGGTCCGCCAGTCGGTGCACCGGCTCGGCAATGCCGGCTTCACGGCGCATGCGCTTCACCCCAGCGAGATTCCCGCGGACATGCGCGAGGAACTCGAGGCGGTGGCCGACGAGTGGCGCGGCGACCAGCCAGAGCGCGGCTTTGCGATGGCGCTCGACACGCTCTTCGCGCTCGACGACACCCAGGCCGTGTTCCTCGTCGGGTTCGCACCCGACGGCTCACCGGCCGGCTTCCTGCACTTCGCACTCTCCCCCGCGTCGCGCTCGCTCTCGCTGTCGTCGATGCCCAGGGTGCGCTCGACACCGAACGGCTTCAACGAGTGGCTGATCTGTGCCGCCGTCGAGTGGGCGCGCGACCACGGCTACGACTCCGTCTCGCTGAACTTCGCGCCGTTCGCCGCGCTGCTCGCACCGGAAGCCGTCCTGAGCAGCAAGCAGGAACTACAGCGACGGGCACTCTGCGCACTCAAGGGTCACTTCCAACTCGACAACCTGCTCGCGTTCAACCGCAAGTTCTTCCCGCGCTTCGAGCCTCGTTTCGTGGTCTACGAGCGCCGGCGCGACCTCCCGCGGGTCGGCATCGCGGCGCTGGCCGCCGAGGCCTACCTGCCGTTCCAGAGCGCCCGCCGTTGACGACGGCAGCGGGACTCGTCCTCGCCCTTCTCTCGACATTCGCACTCAACTGGGGGTGGCTGGCCCAGCACGGGGCAGCGAGCGAGTTGCCGCCGCTCGCGATCCGGCGCCCGCTGCACTCGCTGCGCCTCCTCTTCGCCGACCGCACCTGGCTGATCGGCTTCCTGGCCGGAGTCGGCGGCTGGGTCCTGTACGTGGTCGCGCTCGCGCTCGCGCCCCTGTCGCTCGTGCAGGCGACCTCCGCCGGCGGTATCGGCTTGCTCGCCGGCCTCGCGCACCGGCGCGGGGACCTGATCGACCGCACCGACTGGGCCGGCGTCGGCATCGCCGCGACCGGGCTGACGCTGCTCGCGGTCTCGCTCGTCGGCGGTACCACCGCCGCGACCCACCCCGACCCGGCCGCACTCACCGTGTGGCTCGGTTGCTCGCTCGGCGTCGCCTCGGTCTTGTTCTTCGGCCGAGCGGGTCTGGCGGCGGGAACGCTCTACGCGGCAGGAGACGTCGCGACGAAGGGGGCGCTCTTCGGCGGGGTGTGGCTCGTCCTCGTGCCGGTCTTGCTGCTCGCGCACGGGCTCGCGTTCGTCGCGTTGACGCTCGGCTTCCAGCGCTCAGATGCACTGGCGACGGCCGGGACCGCGTCCGTGTTGACGAACGCGCTGCCGATTGCAGCCGGTGTGGTGCTCTTCCACGAGCACCTGCCGGCTGGAGCGGCAGGTCTGCTGCGCGTGGCGGGGTTCGTGCTGGTGATCGTGGCCGCAGGCCTGCTCGCCCGCCGCCGAGCACTCATCCCCGTCGTGGCGTGAGACGCAGTACCCGTTCGGCAATCTGCTCGGCACTGCCAGGCCACTCGCGTACGAACGTGTCCTCGTATGGTCGGCCGGCGAGCGCAAGGAGCGCGAGCGGCGCGAGTTCCCGCAGCCGCTCGACGAGCGGCTCGACGTTGCGGCGCTCGTAGAGCACGTCGGCCGCGAGTACCAGGTCGAAGCGCTCCGACCACGTCTGTCGCCAGTCCCGCACCTCCGCGACGAGGGCGAGTCCGTTCCGCGCCGCGTTCTCGGCCAGCAACTCGACGGCGTCTTCCGCCCAGTCGGTCGCAGTGACCTGCGCCCCGCGGGCGCTTGCCACGAGCGACGGTAAGCCGAGACCGCAGCCGAGCTCGACGACGCGAAGCCCGGCGACGGCCGGCAACGCCTCTGCCAGTGCACGCCCGGCCGGCCAGAGCTCGGCCCAGTACGGCAGGAACTCGTCGTTCGCAAACGCGTTCTCGTCGAGGAGGTCCTCGGGCGTCTCGGGTCGCAGCAGCGTGAGTGCGACCTCGCCGACCTGGACGGACTCTTCTCGGAGCGCGGTCAGAGCAGCGCGTCGAGACCGACGGTGAGGCCCGGCGGCAATCCGGGCAGCCGCTCGAGCGCCAACAGGACGCCGGCCGTGAACGCCTCGCGGGAGTTGGTGTCGTGCCGGATCGTCAACACCTCGCCCGTGCCGCCGAACAGCACCTCCTGGTGCGCCACGAGCCCCGGCAGCCGAACCGAGTGAACCGGCACCGCTCCGCCGATCCGCTCGGCCGTCGCGCGCGCCGTGCCCGACGGTGCGTCGACCTTCGTCTCGTGGTGCAGCTCGACGATCTCGGCTCGCGGAAAGTACGCCGCCGCCTGCTCGGCGAAGCGCATCATCAGCACGGCGCCGAGTGCGAAGTTCGGAGCGTAGAAGACGGCCACCGTCGCGTTGCGCGCGGCCTCGGTATCCCAGCCGCTCGTCCCGACGACGCACGGGACTCCGGCCTGAACCGCCGCCTCGATGTTCGCGAGCACGGCCGCCGGGGTGGTGAAGTCGACCATCGCGTCGGCACCGGCGAGCGAGCCCGAGAGCTCATGGCCTGCCACCTCGAGCGCGGGTGCGAGCACCGAGCCGACCTTGCCGTGCCGCCCGTTCAGGACGAGCTTCACGCGGCCTGGCCAAGCGTCGGCGTCACCTGGTCGAGCGCCTCCCGAAACCGGTCCTCACTCGGGCCGATGCAGGCGGCCGACAGCCTCTCAGGGGCGAGGAACGTCGCTGCGAGCTCGGCGACGGAGGACGCCTCGACGGCGTCGATCTCCGCGACGATGCGATCCAACGACAGCAGCTCCGAGTCGGTGATCAACGACTTGCCCAGCCGGTTCATGCGCGTCGCGGTCGACTCCATCGAGAGCAGGATCCGTCCTTTCAGGTTTTCCTTCGCGCGCTCGAGCTCGGCCTCGGGGACGTTGCCGGCGGCGACATCGGCGATCTGCTCGGCCGCGATCGCGAGCGCCTCGCCAAGGTTCTCCTCGCGCGTTCCGAGATAGATGCCGATCTGGCCCGTGTCGGTGTACTGCGAGACGAACGAATACACCGCATACGCCATACCGCGTTTCTCGCGGATCTCCTGGAAGAGCCGCGACGACGCCGAGCCGCCGAGAATCGCATCGAACAGCGACGCCGCGAACCGACGACGGTCGGAGCGAGAGATGCCCGGCGCCGCCAGGCAGACGTGGTACTGCTCGGTGTCCTTCTGCTGGAAGCGCAGGCTCGGCGGCGGCGCCTGCATCAGCGGCGGCCGAACGTTCGGACCGGAGGACGACCGCTCGGCCCGTCGCGCGAGCGCGCGACTGACGAGCGCGACCACCTCGTCGTGCTCGACGTTCCCCGCGGCAGCGACGACGATGTTCCCCGGCACGTACATCGTCTCGTGGTAACCCGCGATCGCGTCGCGGGGGATCGACGAGATCACCTCCGCCGTTCCGATCACGGGCCGGCCGAGCGGGTGGTCCGCGAAGACGGCGTCGGCGATCAGGTCGTGCACCAGCTCCTGCGGCGCGTCCTCGTACATCGCGATCTCCTCGAGTACCACGTCGCGCTCCGAGTCGAGCTCGGCGAACGTCGGCGCGAAAACCATGTCGCCCATCACGTCCATCGCGGTAGCGAGGTGGTGGTCCGGGACTCGGCCGTAGACGAGCGTGTGCTCACGCGACGTCGCCGCGTTCAACTCCCCACCGAGTCCGTCGAAGATCTCGGCGATCTGCAGGGCGCTGAAGCGCTCGCTGCCCTTGAAGAGCAGATGCTCGATGAAGTGGGTGACGCCCGCCTCCTCGGCCTGTTCGTCGCGGGACCCGGCGCCGATCCAGTAGCCCACGGCGGCGGAGCGGACATGGTCGAGCCGCTCCGAGATGATGCGTTCGCCGGAGTCGAGCTCCGTCAGCTTCCAGTCCTGCACGCCGCGTAGCGTAGTGCGCCGGTCCACGAGCGGTACGTCACGTGCGGTCTTCGGGCAGCCGCGACCAGACGATCGCATCGGCTCGCCGCCCGTGCAGCCAGATCGACTTGCGCTCCATCCCCTCCCGCTGGAAGCCGCACCGGACGGCCAGCTGCTGCGAGGGCTCGTTCCCCGGGTGGGTACGCAGTTCGAGCCGTTCCACGCCCTCGTCGAGCAGCGTGTCGCAGAGCAACGTCACGGCCCGCGTCATCAGGCCGCGCCCGCGCCCCGCCGCGCCGGCGAGGTACGCGACCTCGTAGTTCTCGCGGTGGCGCCTCGAAGCGATCACCGAGCCAACCGCCACGTCGACGTCTCGCTCGGTAACGGCGTAGTCGTAGCGGTCGCCGGTCCTGCGGCTGGCGCGAATCAGGCGCAGCAACGAGTCGAAGTCGCGATCGACGGGCGCGCGCGGCATGTTCAACCAGCGCTGGACGAGCGGGTCGCCCATCGTCGCGAGCACCGCGGAGCGGTCGCCCTCCCGGAACTGCCGGAGGACGACCACACCGTCGGTGATCGTTTCGGGCGGCTGCAAGCCGCCCGAAACTACCTACTCAGTCGGACCGTGAGCCTTCACGGTCGCGGCGCGGGCCACGCGGGCCTCCGCGACCACCGTCGCGGCGCGGGCCACGGTCCTCACGGGGCTCACGCGGCGGGGCGTCCTTCGCCCGCTCGACGAGCTCTTCCGGAGAGACCATGCCGCCGTTCTCGTGCTTCTGGACGAGCTTGAGGCCGATCCGGCCGCGAGCCTTGTCCACTTCCTGCACGAGTACGTCGAGGATGTCGCCGCGCTGGATGACGTCCTCGATGTGGTTGACGCGGCCGGGGCCGACATTCGAGACGTGCAGCAGACCGTCCGTGCCCTTCTTCAGCTCCACGAAGGCGCCGAAGTCGGTCGTCTTGACGACGCGGCCGGTGTACTCGTCGCCGACCTCGGGCTCCTTCGTCAGGTTCCGGATCGCCTCGATGGCGGCGTCACCCTTCGTGCCCTCGGTCGCGTAGACCAGGATCGTCCCGTCCTCCTCGATGTCGATCTGCACTTCGTACTCGGACTCGAGCGAGCGGATCGTCTCGCCGCCCTTGCCGATCACCATGCCGATGAACTCGGGGTTGATCTGGATCGTCGAGATGCGCGGCGCGTGCTCGGCGAGTGCCTCGCGCGGCGCCGAGATTGCGCTCTCCATCCGGCCCAGGATCGCGATGCGGGCGTCCTTCGCCTGCGAGAGCGCCTGCTCCATGATCTCCCGGCTGACGCCGGTGATCTTGATGTCCATCTGCAGCGCGGTGATTCCCTCCGCAGTGCCGGCGACCTTGAAGTCCATGTCGCCGAGGTGATCCTCCGCACCCTGGATGTCGGTCAGGATCTCGTAGGCGTCGCCTTCCTTGACGAGGCCCATCGCGATCCCCGAGACCGGAGCCTTGATCGGCACACCGGCGTCCATCAGGGCGAGCGTCGAGCCGCAGACCGAGCCCATCGACGACGAGCCGTTCGATTCGAGCGTCTCCGAGACGATCCGGATCGTGTACGGGAAGTCCTCCGTCGGCGGCAGGACGGCCTCGAGAGCCCGCTGTGCGAGCGCCCCGTGGCCGATGTCGCGCCGCTTCGGCGAGCCCATGCGACCCGTCTCCCCGACCGAGTAGGGCGGGAAGTTGTAGTGGTGCATGAACCGGCGGTCACGCTCGAGCGAGAGATCGTCGATGCGCTGGCCCTCCTTGGCCGTGCCCAGCGTCAGCAGCGACATGATCTGCGTCTGACCGCGGGTGAAGAGGCCGGAACCGTGCGTCCGCGGCATGACCGACACCTCGACCTCGATCGGCCGGATCTCGGTCGCCGAGCGCCCGTCCGGGCGCCGCTTCTCGACGGCGATCTTCTGGCGGACGAGGCTCTTGTAGATCGCCTCGCAAGCCTTCTTGACGTAGCCCTTCGTGAGCGCGTCCTTGACGACCGGCTCACCGTCGACCGTCGCCGGCCCAACCGGGAACGGCAGGTTGACGGTCTCGACGATCCGCTCGAAGAGCAGGCTGCGCTTTGCCGACTTGAGCTCCTTCGAGTCCTGCTCGGCCTCGGTCAGGCCCTTGAGATCGCCTTCGAACTGCTCGCGGACGACCGTCTCGACCGCCACGGAGCGCTGCTTCTCGAGAATCTGCGCGAGCGACATGCGCACCTGCAGCTCCTTCGAGACGTTCTCCTGGGTCACGGTCACGGAGCTCGGCCCGACCTCCTTGGCGACGATCTCCTCGACGATCGCTGCGGCCTCGCGGAGGCCCTGTTCGGAGATACGCGTCCAGATCTCGTGGCCGTACGTGCCTTCGAGCCGCTCGGTCGTGGCCGGGTCGAGCCACTTCGGCTTGCCGTGCTTCGCGCGGAGCGAGTCTTGCGCCTCGCACAGCTTCACGATCTCGCGGTGTGCGATCTCGAGCGCTTCGAGCAGCTTGCTCTCCGGCACCTGGTTCGCGCCGGCCTCGACCATCGTCAGGCCGTCCTTCGTGCCGACGACGATCAGATCGAGATCGGCTCCGTCGGCCTCCTCGAGCGTCGGGTTGATCACGAGGTCGCCCTCGACGATCGCCATCCGGACGGCGCCGATCGGGCCGAGGAACGGCAGCGGCGAGATCGTCAGCGCCGCGGAGACCGCATTGATGCACAGGATGTCGTGCGCGGTGACCATGTCGGCCGAGAAGACGGTCGCGACACACTGCACCTCGTTGCGGTAGCCCTTCGGCCAGAGCGGCCGGACGGGGCGGTCGGTCATGCGAGCGGTCAGGATCGCACGCTCGGTCGGGCGGCCTTCGCGCTTGAAGAAACCGCCCGGGATCTTCCCGGCGGCGTACATGCGCTCTTCGACATCGACGGTGAGCGGAAAGAAGTCCGCGCCTTCGCGCGCTTCAGTCCGTCCCTGCGCCGTGCCCAGAACAACGGTGTCGCCCGAGCGGACGACGACTGCGCCGTCGGCCTGCTTGGCGAGCTTCCCCGTCTCGAACGTGATCTCCTTGCCGCCGATCTCGACGGACACAGAGACAGGCACCCCAGCGGGATGCTCGGCCTCGACAATGCTCATATCTTCTATTCCTCCACTGTGCGGGTGAAGGGTGGAAGTTTGAGCCAGCCCCCTGAGCTGGGGTTCGCTCAAACGTCCACCCTTCTGGGCTTCCGGAGCTAGCGGCGGAGGCCGAGCTCCTTGATGAGGGCGCGATAGCCCTCCAGATCCTTGCGCTGCATGTACGTCAGGAAGCGGCGGCGGCGACCGACCAGCTTGAGCAGGCCGCGGCGCGAGTAGTGATCGTGCTTGTGCGTCCGCAGGTGCTCGGTCAGCTCGTTGATCCGCTGGGTCAGCATCGCGATCTGAACCTCGGGAGAGCCCGTGTCAGTGCCATGCTTGCCGAACTTCTGGACGTGCTCCAGCTTTTCTTCCTTGGTCAGGGGCATACGTTCTACCTCTCTCGTCGTAGGTCACCCGGGGCCCCCGCACGCCGCGAAGGAAGGACGCGCACGGCCGAGGCCGGGTCACTGGTTAGGGTAGCGCATCGATGCCCGATCCGACGTTTCACGCGGTTTGTGAGGCCGCAGCGATGGCGTGGGACGTTCCTGCCCTCGCCGTCGGCACGGCGGTCGGCGAGGACGTCACCACGATCGGGGTCGGCTGCGACCCGACCACGCGGTTCCGGGTCGCCTCCGTGACCAAGCCGTTCACGGCGACCCTCGCGCTCGACCTGCTCGACGTCGGGGCCGCGACCGGCGTCTGGCCGTCCGATGTTCGCATCCGGCACCTGCTCTCCCACACGAGCGGGTACGACTGCGAATGCGGTGATCTGAGCCGGTTCGGCGACGCCGACGACGCCCTCGCGGGAGTCGTCGCGGAACTGCCGTCGGTGCGCCGCTTCCTCGCCGTCGAGCAGGCGTGGTCGTACGCAAACACGGGCTACTGGCTGACGGCGCACCTCTGCGCGCAGGAGGCAGGCTCGACGTTCGAGGACGCACTGACGGCGCGGATCCTGGCGCCGAACGGCCTCGAGGCAACCGACTTCGGCGAACCGGAGGTCGAGGGCAGCGGCCCTGGCGTCGTCGAGGGGGCGTACCCGCGTGCGCGGCGCGCCTCGGGCGGGCTCGTCTCGAACGTCGACGACCTGCTCCGTTTTGGGCGCGCGCACCTGGCCTCGCCTGCCTCAGCGCGCCTGCGCATCGTCCATGGCAAGCCGGTCGGCGGCGTGTACGGCCTTGGCCTGTTCGGCGAGCGCGTCGGCGGCGTCGAGGTCTGGGGCCACCGCGGCTCCTACGGCGGCTTTCAGGCGTCGCTGCTCGTGATCCCGGACCGCGACGCAGTCTTCGTCGGCCTGACGTCGAGCGGCCGCGGTGAGCGCGCGCTGTGGGAGATCGAAGACGCGTTCTTCGAGCAGGTGCTCGGCGCGCGCCGTGCGGTCGCAGAGACCGTCGAGCTGCCCCCCGAGGTCCTCGAGGGTTTCGCCGGCACGTATGCGAACAGCGACGGCTGGACGGAGGTCCAAGCCGCGGTCGACGGCCTCGTGCTGAGGGTCGACGACGTCGAGGTCGCTGCGCGAGCGATCGGCGAGCGCACGTTCGAGGTGATCACAGGCGACGATGCCGGCGAGCGCTTCGACTTCCCGCTCGAGGGGTTCGGGCGGTTCGGCAGTCGGCTCGCGGAGCGCGTGTCGTGAAACCCGCCGTCGCGGCGGGCCACGTGGCCACGGCCGAGGCGGGCGCAGAGATCCTGCAGGAGGGTGGCAGCGCGGCCGACGCGGCCGTCGCCGCGTGCCTTGCGTCGTGCGTCGCGGAGACGTTGATGACCGGCTTGCTCGGCGGCGGGCATGCCGCCTATCTGGAAGCAGCGACCGGGACGGTGCGCAACCTCGACTGCTTCGTCGCCGTTCCGTCGGGTCTCGGGGCGCCGATGGACCATCTGCAGGTCCCGTTCGGCGAAGAGCTGGTCGACTATGCCGTCGGCGCCTCCTCGTGTGGCGTGCCCGGGCTCCCGGACGGGCTCGACGTGCTCTGGCGCGCGCAGGGCCGGCTGCCGTGGGCCCGGTTGGTCGAACCGGCCCTCGCCCTCGCACGGCGCGGCGTCGCGATGTCGGCCGCGCACGCCGCTTGCCTCCGGATGCTGGCGCCGGTGATGACGTTGCGCGAAGGGGCACGGATCTACCGGCACGGCGACGCCCTGCTCGGCGAGGGTGACCTGCTCGAGCAGCCGGGTCTGGTGTCGACGCTCGAGCTGATCCGCGACGAAGGCGCCCGCTCCGTCTACGAGGGCACGATCGCTGCCACGCTCCTCGAGCTGATCGACGAGCGGGCCGGAGCGATTCGCGAGTCCGACCTCCGCCGCTACCAGGCCGAGTGGCGGGGACCGGAGCGGACATCGTTCTGTGGTCGCCGTGTGGTCACGCGAGCGGGTCTGTCGGATGTGCCGGAGACGCTCGCGCGCTACGACCCCACAGGATGGCCCGGTTCGCTCCTCGCGGCGCTCCGGCCGCTTGCGGGCAACGGGCACACCACGAACCTGACCATCGTCGATGCCGACGGGAACGCGTGCGTCCTCACGACGAGTCTCGGCCTCGGCTCGGGAGACTGGCTGCCCGGGCTCGACCTCCATCTGAACAGCATGCTCGGCGAGGTGGATCTCATCCGCGAGCCACTCGAGCCTGGCACGCGGATGCCGAGCATGATGGCGCCGACGTTCGTCTTCGACGGCGAAGGGCTCGAGCTCGCGATCGGCGCAGCCGGAGGGACGCGCCTGCGGACGGCGCTCGTCGGTGTGCTCGGGGCGATCCTCGGCGAGGGTCTCGAGCCCCAGGCGGCGGTCGACCGGCCGCGTTTTCATCCGGCCGGAGAGGTGGTGAACGTGGAACCGGGTGTCGACGAAGGTTGGCTCGCCACGCTCGAGGGTGATGGCTGGGCGGTGCGGCGGTGGCCCGACCGCCACCACTACTTCGGGGGTGTCAGTGCCGTGGGGCGCTCGGGAGCGGCGGCCGACCCGAGGCGGAGCGGCGCCGTCCGCTTCCCGACCCCCTAGAGTCGTGCGAGTGGAGCCGAGACAGCTGTACTGGCGGCCAGGCAGCGCGGCGATGGCCCCGCACGCGGCGCTCGCCGAGATCGGGATCGAGTACGAGCTGATCCGGATCGAGCGCGAGCAGGCGCAGACGGACCCCGCGTACCTCGCCCTGAACCCGCTCGGCCTCGTGCCGACGCTCGTCGAGGGCGAGCTCGTGCTCACCGAGTCGGCGGCGATCCTGCTCCATCTCGCCGACCGCTACCCGGAGGCGCGTCTGGCACCCGAGGACCGCACACAGTTCTATCGCTGGCTCGTCTTCCTGACGAACACGGTGCAGACGACGATGCTCCGCTTCTTCTATCCCGAGCGCTACGGCGGCTCCGGTGTCGGAGAGCTGGCGGCAGCCGAGGCTGCACGCCACTTCGCCCTCCTCGACCGCACGCTCGAGGGCCGAGACTGGCTCGCGGGCGACCATCGCACCGCCGCCGACCTCTTCCTCTTCATGGTCACGCGCTGGGGCCGCCGGCTCGCACCGCCGGCCTGGGAGCAGCCGCACCTCCGCACCCACTTCGCCCGGACGAGCCGGCTGCCCGGCGTCCAGCAGATGCTCACCGAGCAGGGCCTCGACCTCCCCGACTTCGCAGGGTAGGACCGGTCAGCTCGGCCTGGTTGCCGCTCGCGTCTGCTCGACGTCCTCGGCGATCTGGGCCACGAGGTCGGCCTCGCTCGCGAACGCCCGCTCGTCGCGGAGCCGCAGCCACAGCTCGATCACCAGCCGGTCGCCGTACAGGTCGCCGTGCCAGTCGAGCAGGTATGCCTCGATCCGCCGCTCGGTGCCGCCGTAGTGGGGGTTGATCCCGATCGAGATCGCGGCCCGCCGGTCGCCGACGCCCCCGGCGTAGATCCCGAACTCCGGCACGAGCACGTCGGGCTGGACGCGCAGGTTCGCGGTCGGGAAACCGAGGGTGCCGCCGCGCTGGTCGCCCGAGACGACTGTTCCGTCGAGCTCGAGCGGGCGGCCGAGCAGGCTTGCCGCCCCGCGCACGTCTCCCTCGTGCGCGCGCTGCCGGATCAGCGACGACGAGACGCCCTCGACGAGCGGAACCTCGCGTGTCTCGAGACCGAGCGAACGACAGAGCTCGAGGTCGCCGCCGCGCCCACGACCGAAGCGGAACCCGGCGCCGGCGACGACGGTCCTGGTTCCGAGCGCCAGAAGGTAGTCGCGGACGAAGTCGGCCGGCGCCAGCGCGGCGATCTCCGGTGTGAAGCCGACGACGAGCACGTCCTCCGCGCCGACGGCGGCGAGCAGCTCGAGTCGGCGGTCGAGCGTCGCGAGCAGCTCGACCCGGTTCCCGAGCACGGTTCGCGGGTGCGGGTCGAAGGTGATGACGGTCGGACGGTCGCCCGCCGCGATCGCGGCCCTGATCACTGCCTGGTGGCCGAGGTGCACGCCGTCGAACGTGCCGATCGCCACCGATCTCGGAACGGCCTCCAGCTCTCCCGGATCCCGTGCGACCATCACGCGGCCCCTTCCCCGGTCGGCTGCTCGAGCGCGAGTACGCCCGCACGGACGGTCGCCGCGACGCGGGCGAGATGCTCGTCCGAAAGCCGTTCGAGGGCAGCGGACGGCGGCAGCAACTCGACCGCGTCGACGTCTGCCGCCTCTTCGACGCTGAAGGGACCAACGGTCAGACGGCGCAGCGACGTGCAGTGCCCGCCGAGGGCCTGCGCGATCGCACGCACGTAGGTGCCGGAGCTGACGCGGAGGTCGAGCCGGACCGCTGTCACCGTGTCGGCCCCGGTGTAGGTGACGACCGCCAATTCGTGGACGACCGAGCGCCTGAGCGGCATCTCGACGGCGATTCCCTTCCGCGCCAGGCGGTAGGCGCGCTCGCCGCCGATCTTGACCGCGGACGCAGCCGGGATCGGCAGCTCCACGTCGCCGCGGAGGCGCTCGAGCGCGGCGTCGAGCTCGGCCCGGTCCGGCGCGGGATGCTCGTCGAGCAGCTCGCCCTCGGGATCGCCGGTCGTCGTGGTCGCGGTGAGGGCGACATCCGTCAGATAACGCTTGTCGAGGCCGACGAAGCACGGCGCCAGCCGGGTCGCTGCGCCGGAGAGCAGGACGAGCAGCCCGGTCGCGAACGGATCGAGCGTGCCGGCGTGGCCGGTGCGGGCGCGGGTGCGGCGCCGGAGAGCCGCGACGAGCGCGAACGATGACGGCCCGGCCGGCTTGTCGACCAGCGCAACGCCGACCGGGCTAAGGGCTCTCGGGGGCATCCTTGCGCGTCGTCGCGAGCACGAACTGGCGACGGAGGAAGTCGATCAGCTCGTCGATCGACAGCTCGGAGGCGAAGCCGGCCGCCTGGCGGTGGCCGCCACCGCCCATCTCGCGCGCCACTGCCGAGACGTCGACCTCGTCGTGGCTCGAGCGCAGCGAGATCCGGCGGGCCGGCCCGTCGGCGCGCGGCGGCTCACGGATCAGCGCGACCATCTCGGAGCCCTCGACCGACCGCAGGTGATCGATGATTCCCTCGGAGTACGGCTCCTCCGCGCCGACCTCGGCGAAGTCGTCCTTGAGGAGGTAGGAGACGACCAGGCCGCCACCCTCGTAGAGCGACGCCCGGTCGAGCGCCCGTGCGAGCAGCTTCAGCTTCGCGAACTGCACCGTCTCGTAGACGTGCTGGAACACGCCGTGCACGTCGGCGCCGGTCTCCACGAGCTCGGCGGCGAGCCGCAGCGCCTTCGGCGTGGTGTTCGTGTACTGAAACCGTCCCGTGTCGGTGACCAGGCCGACGTAGAGCGCCTGGGCGATCTCGGGTGTTAGCGCGACGTCGAGCTCGCGCAGGATGTCTCGGACGATCTCTGCGGTCGACGACGCCTCGTCGACGATCAGGTTGATGCTGCCGAAGCGGGAGTTGTCGTGGTGGTGGTCGATGTTGACGACCGTTGCCGCAGCGTGCACGAACGCGGTGTCTTCGCCGATCCGTCGTTCGTTCGCGCAGTCGGTGGCGAGAAGCACGCGCTCGGCGAGGTCGTCGGGTGGGTCGTGGCTGAGACCGTCGAGCGAAAGGAACCGATACTCGGCCGGCAGCGGCGCTCGCCCGCTCAGAAACATCACCGCGTTCTTCCCGAGCGCGCGCACGCCGAGCGTCAGGGCAAGCATCGAGCCGAGTGCGTCGCCGTCGGGGTTCTCGTGCGTGACGACGAGAAACCGCTCGTTGGCGCGAATCGCATCCGCGACCGCTGCGAGCTCAGCCGACGTCGAGGTCATCATCCCCATCGTCTCTCGCCGGCAGCTCCGCCGCCAGATCTTCGATCAGCTTCGTCATGTGCACCCCCTGCTCGACCGAGGGGTCGAACATGAAGGTGAGGGTCGGCGTGCGGCGCAGGTTCAGCTGCCGACCGATCCTCGACTGCAGGACGCCGTGCGCAGACTCGAGCCCGGCCAGGGTTGCGCGCCGCTTCCTCTCGTTGCCGAGCACCGAGAAGTACACCGTCGCCTCGGCGAGGTCCGGTGTCACCCGCACGCCGGTGACGGTGACCATGCCGATCCGCGGATCCTTGAGCGCGCCGACGCCTTCCGCGACGACGGCGCGGACCGATTCGTTCACCCTGCGCATACGCTCGGACACGGGGCAAGGACACTAGTCGTCGGGAGAGAGCAGCAGACGGTCGCAGCGGACGAGGACCCAGTCGCCGGACGCCAGCCAGCGTTCGGCACCGTCTGCGAGCTGCTCGGCGTCGCCGGCCGTCCGACCGACGAAGGCCGCGGTCAACGTCGCCCGCTGCCAGAGGTCGTGGTGGTCGACCTCGGAGACCGCCGCCCCGAAGCGATTGCGGAGGTTGTCCTTCGCCGACCGGAGATGGTGGCGCTTGCCTTTGAGCGACGAGGCTTCGGGAAAGTGGAGCTCGGCGGTGAGGATCGCGACGAAGCCCGAAGGCATCGAGGCTTACGCTGCCGCGGGCGGCGAATCGAGCGAGGTGCGCTCGACCTCGCGTGTCTCGAAGACCTCGAAGACATCGCCTTCGCGAAGGTCGTTGAAGCCTTCGAGCAGGATCCCGCACTCGAACCCTTCCGTCACCTCGCGGACGTCGTCCTTGAAGCGGCGGAGCGCGGCCACGGTGGTCTCGTGGATGCGGGTGCCGTCGCGGAACAGCCGGACGCTCGACCCGCGACGGACGAGGCCGCTCGTGACCATGCAGCCGGCGATCGTGCCGAGCCGTGACACCTTGAACAACGCCCGCACCTCGACCTCGCCGATGATCGCCTCGGTCTCGACCGGCGTGAGCATCCCGACGAGGGCCTGCTCGATCTCTTCGGTCAGCTGGTAGATGACCCGGTAGAGCCGGATCTCGATGCCGGCGCGCTCGGCAACGGCACGGACCTCGGCCGAGGGGCGCACGTTGAAGCCGATCACCATCGCCTGGGACGCCACGGCAAGGTTGACGTCGTTCTCGGTGATCCCGCCGACGCCCGTGTGGATCACGTTGACCCGCACCTCGGGGTGCTGGATCTTGCCGAGCTCGGAGACGATCGCCTCGACCGAGCCCTGGACGTCGCCCTTGATGACGATGTTCAGATCCTGGACGGCACCGGCCTGCATCTGCGTGAAGAGCGACTCGAGCGAGACGCCGCCGCTCGACTGCTTCGCCATCGCCTCGCGCCGGAGCCGCTCGCCGCGCTGGTGGGCCAGGTCGCGGGCGCGCCGCTCGTTCTCGACGACACGCCCGAGCTCGCCGGCCGGCGGCGGGCGGTCGAAGCCGAGGATCTCGACCGGTTCGCCCGGCGCAGCAGCCTCGATGCGCTCGCCGCGATAGTCGTACAGGGCGCGGACGCGGCCCCACGCATCGCCGGCGACGATCGCGTCGCCGACCTTGAGCGTGCCGCGATGGATCAACATCGTCGCGACCGGCCCACGGCCGACGTCGAGCCGTGACTCGATGATCGGCCCCGAGGCCTCGGCCGACGGGTTCGCCCGGAGGTCGAGCTCGGCGTCCGCGACGAGCAAGATCCGCTCGAGCAGGTCGTCGAGGTTCTCGCCCTGCTTGGCCGAGACACGCGCGATCTGGACGTCCCCGCCCCACTCCTCCGGCTGCAGACCTTCGGTTGCGAGCTCGGTCAGCACGCGGTCCGGGTTCGAATCCGGCAGATCGATCTTGTTGACGGCGACGACGATCGGCACCTCGGCTGCACGGGCGTGGTTGATCGATTCCTTCGTCTGCGGCATGACGCCGTCGTCGGCAGCGACCACGAGCACGGCGATGTCGGTCACCTTCGCGCCGCGGGCGCGCATTGCGGTGAAGGCCTCGTGGCCGGGCGTGTCGAGGAACGTGATCCGACGGCCGTTGTGATCGGCCTGGTAGGCGCCGATGTGCTGGGTGATCCCACCCGCCTCGGTCGTCACGACCGAGGTCTTGCGGATCGCGTCGAGCAGCGTCGTCTTCCCATGGTCGACGTGGCCCATGATCGTCACCACCGGCGGCCGGGCGCGGAGAAGATCGTCCGCGTCCTCGTAGGTCTCGGGCTCGACCTCGTCGTCGTCGGCGTGCTTGATCGTCACCTCACGGCCGAGCTCGGCTGCGATCAGCTGAACCTCGTCGTCGGTGAGCGACTGGGTCGCCGTCTTCATCGCGCCAAGGTTCATCAGCAGCTTGATGATCTGCGGCATCGCGACCCCGAGCGCCTGCGAGAAGTCGCGCAGCGTGACGCCGGACTCGACGGTCGCCGGGCCGGTCGGTGCGACGACCTCGCGCGGCTGGCGCGGGCCGCGATCGGCGTTGCGATCGCCGGGCCGCTGGCGCTGGCCCTGGCCGGGGCGTCCGCCGCCCTGGTCGATGACGACGCGGCGCCGGCCCTTGGGCCCGCCGCCGCGCGGCCGGATCGGTCTATTCGGCTTGCCGTTTGCCATCAACTGTCCAGTGTAGAGACGTGGGGATTTCCTGGTCGACGCGGAGGTGCTGCCTGAGCGTCCGATTGAACGCCCGCCGCGACGCTGCGCGCTCGAAGCACGGCACGCGCCGACAGGTGTACACGCCCCGGCCCGCTCCGGCGCCTGCGACGAGCGCTCCCGCTTCCGCGTGGAAGCGCTGCAACTCGCCCTGAGGCGCCTTGCGGCCGCAGCCTGCGCAGGTGCGGACCGGGACCGTCGCCTCTACTCGGCCTCCTCTGCGGGTGCGGCCTCGATCGGGATTCCGTCGTTCGGATCGTCGACGACGTGCACGTGGTGCGCGTGCCCGGCACCGCTGTCGAGGGTCTGGTCCTCACCGGCGACCGGAGCGTCGCCAGGGCCGGCCGGGAACTCCTCGGGCTCGGGATTGCCGAACGCGGCCGCGTCCTCGGTGACCGCTTCGGGCTCTGCGGTCTCGGAGAGCAGCTCCAGCTCGGGCTCCGACTCGGCGACGATCGGGTTGTCCTCCGCATCCGTCTCGTGCAGGGCGAGCTCCTGGTGCGCCGGCACGCCGCAGTACTTCGAAGCGGGCAGCGCGGCGTTCGGGCAACGCTTCCCGTTCGAAAGGACAGCCGCGCAACGGCCGGAGATGTCGTTCTCGTCGCCGGGCTCGCCGCCGCCGAACGCTGCGTCGGCTTCCTGCTGCGCGAACTCGGAGTCGGAGGTGATGTCGATCTTCCAGCCGGTCAGACGTGCGGCGAGGCGGGCATTCATGCCTTCCTTGCCGATCGCGAGCGCGAGCTGGTCGTCGGGGACGACGACCGTCGCCTCCTTGCCCTCGTCGTCGAGGTACACCTCGCGCACCCGCGCCGGCGACAGCGCCTTCGCGACGAAGCGAGCCGGCTCGTTGTTCCACGGGATGATGTCGATCTTCTCGCCGCGGAGCTCCGAGACGACCATCCGCACGCGCGAGCCACGGGGGCCGACGCAGGCACCGACCGGATCGACGCCCTGCGTGTGCGACTGAACGGCGATCTTCGAGCGATACCCCGGCTCGCGGGCCACGCCCTCGATCGTCACGAGTCCGTCGGCGATCTCGGGCACCTCGAGCTCGAACAGCGTCTTGATCAGCTCCGGGTCGCGCCGCGAGAGGATCACCTGCGGGCCCTTGGTGCCGGTGCGCACGTCACGAATCACGGCCTTGATCCGCGAGCCCTGTTCGTACCGCTCGCCGTCGACTTGCTCGGGGCCGGGCAGGAGCGCCTCGACCTTGCCGAGGTCGACGAGGATGTTCCTGCGGTCGCCCGTCTGCTGGACGATCCCGGTCACGACCTCGCCGACGCGGTCGATGTACTCGTCGTACATCATCTCGCGCTCGGCCTCCCGGATCCGCTGCAGGATCACCTGCTTCGCCGTCTGCGCGGCAATCCGGCCGAAGTTGTCGGGCGTCACGTCCTCGCGCTTCATCTCGCTGTCGGGAACCTGGGTCCAGTCGATCTCGAGCTCGTCGTCGGAGAGCAGCGTGTGGTTCTTCTCGCCGGTCTCCTCCTCGATGCGCTCGAGGTCGTCGATCGCGCGCTCGCGCGCATCGTCGAGCAGGCGCACCTCGAGGTCGGCAGGGAGCTCGATCGCGAACACGCGGAAGTCGCCTTTGTCGTCGAGGATCACGGTCGCGTGCCGGGCAGCCCCGGGCGTCTTCTTGTACGCCGCAAGCAGCGCGTCTTCGAGCGCAGCGACGAGGGTGCCGCTCTCGATGCCCTTCTCGCGCTCGATCTCGCGGACGGCGTCAACGATCTCCTGGCTCATCCTCTACTTCCCTTCATCGATCAGGTTGGCCCGTACGATCTGCTCGTACGGAATGTCCACCGGTTCGCCGTCCGCGGCTATCTGCACCGCGCGTTCTCCGGCGGAGACGACCTGACCGCGGACGCGGCCGGTCTCGGACTTGACGCGCACCGGGCGGCCGACGGCGCGGACGAAGTGATCACGTGTGCGGAGCGGTCGTTCGATCCCCGGTGAGGAGACTTCGACCGAGTACGTCTCGAGATAGGGGCGGAGGACGGTCGAGACGCGCTCGCAGAGGGCGTGGTCGACGCCTTTCGGATGGTCGACGAAGACGCAGAAGCGCTCCTTGCCGGTCAACTCGAGAGCGAGCACGTCGACGCCGGGCAAGGCGCCCTCGACCAGGCGCGCGACCTCGCGCTGGAGTGTCTTCTCCCTCTCGTACTGCGTACTCGCCATCTGGAAACCATCCCCTCAGACAAAAAATGGGCGCAGCGCGCCCACCCGAAAACCGCTCGAAATGGTGAAAGAACGGTAGCAGAACTCGTCCTGGCCGCTGAGTCCCCGAGGTTTGTGCCAACTTGGCACAAGGACGGTTTTCGCCAGCCGTCGACGATGACCGTCACCGGCCTGTCGTTCACGAGCGAGACGGCCATCCTGACGCCGAAGACGCCCGTCTCGCCCCTTGGGTGAAGCTCGGCGTTGCCCTTGGCCGTGTCCGCTCTTAGGCGGTGCCTTCGTCCAAGGGCACCGATTTCTCACCTGTGTCGGTCTTCCGTTGACCGTCGAGGAGCTCCAGGATCCGGTCGGTGTTCTCGCGGATCGCGGTGATGTTCTGGAATGCCCACTTGGGCGGAGCGTTGTCGGGCATTCGCTCGATGAACCTCTCGATGTCGAATCCGTCGCGACTGAGTACATGACGTTTGGCCACCACCACAGCGCCGATGACGACTGCGCCAAATAGCAACGCCTTGATCATGATCTTCGCCTCCTCGGTAGACCTCTCCATCATTCTAGGAATCTGCGCCGAGAGGTCCCTGCGGAAACGCTCGTAGAGCGGCTCGGCGGTAGAGAAGGTACGTCGACGGAAAGAGCCCGAATCGCTGCACGTCGCGAGAGCCGACATATTTGTCGCGTTTCACCGCAAGCTCGTAACCGCGGTCGGTAAGAAGCGGGCAATAATCGCGATGCGACTGATCCGGCTCCCATGAATTGAGTTCGTCGCCGGCATTGGGGACGATGAACAGCCAGGGCACCTCGGCACGCGCAACGACATCGAGCCAGAACTCGCTGCTCCGTACAGCGCACTCTGAGAAGCTGTGGATGTTGAGTGCGAGGTCTACGCGTGTGCGACCGACGAGCGACTCGACTTCGTCCAGCGGTGCGACCGTGACCTTGTTCTCGATCCCTCGGTAGCGTGAATAGAACTCGCTCACGAAAGTAGACTCCGGCACCGCGTCCGTGCAGATGTAGCGCTGCAGATTCGGCAGGGCCGCGACCATGCGATGCGCAAGACGCCCGTAGCCGGCGCCGATGTCGAGCACGGAGAGCTGCGGCAGCTTCGAGAGCCCGATCTGCTCCTCGAGGAAATTGATCTCGAGCACAGAGTCGAGCATGTCGCGGCTTACTGCCTTGCCACCGTGATCGTAGGTGTGGGCTCTGAATGCACCATCTTCCGTAAATCTGTCGAACAGTCCGAGTGGGTCGTTGTCTTTCGCGTAATAGGTAGAGAGGAGGTACTGAATCGGGTTCGTCTCGCGCGTCTGCCAGACGTAGAGGTTGTCCTCACGAAAGCGGTCGAGGGAAAGCTCAGTCTGGACGTTTTCTGCCGACCACACCGAGTGCGACGTTGCGGGGTGTCCTGCGTACCGTCGTCTCAGCGCCGCGAGGCGCGGGTCGGACGCGCTCGGGGCCGCCGCCGAGACCCGTGCCGTCGGCCTAGAGGGCATCTGCTCTCTCGCGATCAGCCGCTCGGTGAGCCACGGATGTTGATCGAGGATCTCGTCGACCGTCGAGCGCCTGATCACCACGAACCCCAACTGCTCGATCAGCCGCCTCAGGAACGACACGACCGACCGACGTGTCCGACCCCGCCATTCCGATCCAAGAGAGGCCCGCTGGTCTGCCACTTCAGGTCCCGTTGCCGCAGTGACTTGCCGCTTGATCCTAGTGCGTTCTCGGGTCGTGCCCTAGCCCGCACCCGTGGACGCGGGCGATCCGGGAGCGACTCCACGGCGGCGAGTGGAAGGTCGCGCCGAGTGAGCAGTTCACTCGTTCGAGGGAGTCCGGCGGCTACCCGGCATCGGGATACTCGAGTGGCTGCGGTGCGAGCCGCTGCGGTCGCTGCCGCAGGCGGTCGCGGCGGCACCGCCGCAGCACGGCGCCAGAGGCCAGGAACAATCCCGCCGGATGGGGGGTGTGTGGCGGCGGATGCGGCGCAGAGTGAGCGAGCGCGCGGGGCTCGCGCGGAGGCCTCTGCGGCGGTCTCCGCCCCGGCCTCGCGCGTGCCCACCCTCTGCGGCAACCAGGTGGGTCCCTTGTCTCGAGCCGGTTACGACTCCAGGATGATCGTGACCGGGCCGTCGTTGACGAGCTCGAGCTCCATCCGGGCGCCGAACACGCCAGTCTCGACGTGAACGCCGAGATCGCGGAGCGCCTGGCAGAACCCCTCGTACAACGGCTCTGCCTGGTTCTTCGGGGCGGCTCCGCCGAAGTCTGGCCTGGTTCCCCTGCCGCTTCCGGTATTCGCGAGGAGCGTGAACTGGCTGACGACGAGCGCTGCCCCGCCGCTGTCGAGCAGCGAGCAGTCGAATCGGCCTTGGCCGTCGGGGAAGATCCGAAGTCGCGCGATCTTCCCGGCGAGCCGGGTGGCGGCGGCGGGGTCGTCGCCGGCGGCAACGCCGAGCAGGATGCAGAGGCCGGCCTCGATCGCGCCGCCCGGTGTCGCGGTTGCCCGCGTGACGCGCTGGACGACCGCTCTCACTCGAGGTCGAGGATGCGGGAGCTGTACTGCTCGGACTTCGGGTTCATCGAGTGCGCGAGCTTGTAGTGCCCGTTTGCCTCCGCCGTACGCCCCTGCTTCTCGAGGGCCCGGCCGAGGGCGTAGTGCGCGTAGTCGTCGGTCGGGTCGAGCTCCTCGGCGATCGTGCGGAACTCATGCTCGGCTTCGACCCAGCGGGCGAGCCGGAAGTAGGCGATCCCGAGTGCCTCGCGGATCGATGCCTTCTGGGGCTCGAGGCGCTTCGCCTTCTCGAGCGGCACCGTCGCTTGCGCCGTCATTCCCGAGCGAAGCCGCTGCTGGCCCTCGCGGAAGAACTCGTACGCATCGCTCATCGCAGGAGAAGCCGCTCGACGCAGGCTCTAGAGCAACTCCTGCACGGCGTCGAGTATCGCCCCCGCGATCGTTTCCTTGCGCGCGCGCGGCACGCTGCGCTCCGCGTCGCGGGTGATCAGCACGACCTCGTTGGCCGGAGCGTCGAAGCCGATCCCGGTTTCGCCGATGTCGTTGAAGACGACGAGATCTGCGTTCTTCGACTCGAGCATCGCGCGCTTTCGCTCCAGGCCCGACTCGCCGTGCTCGGCGCCGAAGGCGACGAGCACCTGCCCAGCACGTTTGCGCTGACCCAGTGCCCTGGCGACGTCTTCGGTCGGGGCCAGGGCGACCGTCCACGTCTCCGCGTCCTTGGCCCGCTTGGTCGCAAGCGGCTCGGCCGGGGTGTAGTCGGCGACCGCCGCGGCCAGCAGCAGCACGTCGACGTCCGGCAGCGCGAGCGCGGCATCGAACATCGCCTCCGCTGTCGGGGTCGGGATCACCTCGACCCCGGCGGGCGCCGGAACGGCCAGATTCGCGGCGAGCAGGATCACGTCGGCACCGCGGCGGCGTGCCTCCTCGGCCAGCGCCACCCCCATGCGTCCCGAAGAGCGGTTGCCGACGAAACGCACGCTGTCGATCGGTTCCCGGGTCCCACCGGCGCTGACGAGGACGCGCCGCCCGGCCAGCGGCCCCGGCGCGAGCAGCTGCAGCGCGCGGGCCACGATCTCCTCCGGCTCGGCGAGCCGGCCGACCCCCCACTCGCCTTCGGCCAGCTCACCCTCGTCGGGGCCGATCAGCTCGACTCCCCGCGCCAGCAGCGTCTCGACGTTGGCGCGCGTCGCCGGCGAGGCCCACATGCGCGGGTTCATCGCAGGTGCGACGAGCACCGGACCGCGGTGCGCGAGCGCCGCCTCGGTGAGCAGGTTGTCGGCGATCCCATGCGCGAGCTTCGCCAGCGTGTTGGCGGTGCACGGCGCGACGAGCAGCAGGTCGCCCTGCGTCAGGTGCGGGTAGAGATCCTCGGCGGCCGGACGGCGTGCGAGGGCAAGGAACGTCCGCTCGGCGACGAACTGCTGCGCTCCCGGCGTCACGAGTGGCACCACGTCGTGTCCGGCCTTGACGAGCAGGCGCGTCACCTCGCACGCCTTGTACGCGGCGATCCCTCCGCTGACACCGAGCAGGACACGGCTCATGGCCGAAGTGTGACCTACTTCTTGGGGTACGAGTAGACGATCTTGCCCTCGGCAGTCTCCTCGAGGGCCATCGTCAGGTAGTTCTTCGAGCGCGACTCGATCAGCGGCGGCGCAAACTCGTCGAACGTCCCCTCACCGAGCTGGTGGTGGTAGTTGTTGATCTGCCGCGCGCGCTTGGCGGCGACGATCACGAGTGCGTAGCGCGAGTCGACCTGGTCCATCAACTCATCGATGCGGGGGTGGATCATGGCCGGGCCATGGTAGCGGCACCGTCGAGTGTCCGCTCGATGATCGCCGCGAGGTCGCCTGCAGCCTGCTGCTTGACGTCGTTGCGGACGACGAAGTCGAACTCGTCCTGGAGCTCGAGCTGCCGGTGGGCCGTCGCGAGCCGCTCGTCGATCACGCCGCTGCTCTCCGTGGCCCGCTGGCGCAGTCGGCGGTCGAGCTCTGCGACTGGAGCGGTGACGAAGATCGTGACCGCGCTCGGCACTCTCGCCTTAACCCGCAGGGCACCGTCGGTCTCCAGCTCGAGCAAGGGAGCCCGGCCTTCGCCGCGCAGCCGGTCGATCTCCGAATTCAGCGTCCCGTACCGGTTTCCGACATAGTCGACCCATTCGAGAAAGTCACCGTCGACGACCCGCCGGTCGAACTCCTCGCGGTCGAGAAACCAGTAATGGACGCCATTCTGCTCGCCGGGACGCTGCGGTCTCGTCGTTGCGGACACGGCCAGCGCAAGCTCTGCGAACCGCGGCAGGACGAGCTGGATGAGCGTGCCTTTGCCGGCGCCGGACGGCCCGGTGACGACGAAAACCGGCTTACCGGTTGAAGAGGCCAATCAGCTCGTGACGCTGGCGGTCGGAGAGCCCGCCGACCGTCTTCGACTGGCTGATGCGGCACTGGTTGAGGAGCCGCGCAGCTTTGACCCTGCCGAACTTCGGCACGGCCATCAGCATGTCGAAGACCTTGGCAGTCGAGACGAACTCGGGCGGCTCGCGAAGGATCTCCTCGATCGACATGGCACCCGACTTCAAGTCTTTCTTCAGTTGAGCTCGCTTGACCCTGATGTCGTTCGCGCGCTTCAGCGCTTCCATCCGTTGGTCAAGTGAGCGAACCGGCGCTTGCACCTGAATCTGCTGGGGAACCATGAGCGCAGCATCCTACCAACCTGCCAGCGCGGTGCAACCAGGACCCGTCGAGTCTAGTTTTCTGTATTGGCAACTGTGTCGAGCGACGCGCAAAAGGCCTCGTCGAGCGACGCGAAGCCGGCGCGTGCGAGTTCGTCGTCGAGCTCCGCGCGCACGCGCGCGGGCGCATCGGGGTCCGCGAACAACACCGTGCCGAGTGCGATGTGCGTCGCGCCGCACGCGATCAGCTCCAACGCGTCGCGCCCGCACTGCACACCACCCATGCCGACGATCGGCAACTCGGTCGCGCTGCGCGCCGCATACACCGCCGCGAGCGCGACCGGTTTGAGCGCCGGTCCCGAGTACCCGCCGGCGACGCGCGCGAGGGTCGGCCGCAGCTGCCCGTCGAGCGCGACCCCGCGCAGTGTGTTGACGAGGCTGATCCCGTCGGCCCCGGCTGCCTCGACCGCGCGCACGCTCTCGGCGATGTCCCAAGAATGGGGCGAAAGCTTGGCGTAGAGCGGGATTGCGGCGACGGCCGCGCGGCAGGCCGCGACGATCTCCGCGGCGCCTTCAGGTGCCTCGTCGACGTTCGGACAGGAGAGGTTGAGCTCGATGCACGCCACCTCGTGGCGTGCGAGTTGACGGCACGTCTCGACGTAATCGCTCGCCTCGAATCCGCCGACCGAGACCCAGATCGGGCGGCGCAGCTCGAGCAGTGCCGGCAGTGTCTCGGCGAGGAAGCGCTCGCGTCCCGGATTTGCGAGCCCGATCGCGTTCAGCATCCCGTGCTCCGTCTCGGCGATGCGCACCGGCTGATTGCCGTCGCGCGGCTCAGGCGTCACCGTCTTCGTCACGAACGCGTCGAAGGCGCGCGCGGTCTCCGGCGCCGTCAGCGCGTCGAGGCAGCCACTCGCGTTCAGGAGGAGCACAGCACCGGTCCTTCGACACATAGTCGTTTCAATTCGCCGCCGATCTCGACGACGCACCCGTAACACGCGCCGTAGCCGCACGCCATCGGCGCCTCCCACGCGAGCTGTGCGTCGGGGGCGAGAAGGCGAACCGCGTCGAGCATCGGTTCGGGGCCACACGCGAGCACGCTTCGTCCGGACGGCAGCGCGTCGGTGACGAGCACCGGATCGATCACCACCTCGGCGTTCGGCACGAGGGCAGCTGCCTCCGCGTGCTGCTCGGAGCGGAAGCCGAGCACGGCGGGGGGACGCTCGAGCGCTTCGGAGAGGTACGGCAGCGGTGCGATGCCGATGCCGCCGCCGACGAGGAGCGGCCGCGGCACGTCGAGCCGGAAGCCGTTCCCGAGCGGGCCGAGGACGTGAATCGCGTCGCCTCGCTCGAGACCGGCCAGCGCCCGCGTTCCCGGCCCGACGGCGTCGAGCAGAAAGGCGAGCTCGCCCCGCGGTGCCAGGCACAGCGACATCGGCCGCGGCAGGACTCTGCCAGGCGCCTCGAGCATGAAGAACTGACCTGGGCGGCCCGGATCGAGGCCGCCGCGCTCGAGTCGCACGAGCGTGTACGGCCCGACGGCCTCCGCCCCGGCGACCTTACGAAGCTCGCGCCGCGGTCTCGACATCGATGCGTTCCTGCAGCGAGAGAGCCGTTTCCGCCCGTGCGTTGGCGATCGCGTGGACGGCGGCTGTGGCGGCGGCGATCGTCGTGATGCACGGTACGCGCGCTGCGAGCGCCGATTCGCGGATCAGATAGCCGTCCGAGCGGGGCTCCGGGCCGCCGTCCGGCGTATTGACGATCAGGTTGCAGCGGCCGCGGCGGATCAGGTCGACGACGCTCGGCCCCTCGCCCGGTTCGTTGACGCGCCGCACCTGGTCGACCTCGAGGCCGGCGCCGCCCAGGGTGCGGGCCGTCCCGGCCGTCGCATAGAGGTGGAAGCCGAGCCCCGCGAACGCGGCCGCGACCGGAATCGCGCTCGCCTTGTCGAGATCGCGCACCGAGAGGAACACGGCTCCCTCGCGCGGCAGCGAGCGCCCGGCGGCCCGTTCGGCCTTCGCGAGGGCAGTCGGGAGATCACTCGCGCTTGCCATCACCTCGCCGGTCGCGCGCATCTCCGGCCCGAGCACCGGGTCGGCTCCCGGGAACCGGGCGAAGGGCAGGACGGCTGCCTTGACGCTCACCTGGCGCGGTGGGCGCTCGGCCGGCAGGTCGAGGTCGGCCAGCCGGGCTCCCGCGGCGAGCCGGCAGGCTGCGTCGACGAGATTGACCCCGGTCGCCTTCGACGCGAACGGGACGGTCCGCGAGGCGCGCGGGTTGACCTCGAGCACGAACACCTGGTCGTCGGCGATCGCGAACTGGACGTTCAGCAGCCCGACGACTCCGAGCGCCGGGCCGAGGCGCCTGACCACGGCGTCGATGTCGGCGGTCGCCGCCGAGGTCAGCGACTGCGCCGGCAGCACGCAGGCCGAGTCGCCCGAGTGCACGCCCGCCTCCTCGACGTGTTGCATGACAGCGCCGACGTACGTGTCGACGCCGTCGCAGAGCGCGTCGACGTCGATCTCGACCGCGTTCTCGAGGAAGCGGTCGACGAGCGTCGGGCCCTGGACGCCGGCGAAGGCGATCCGCACCTGGTCGTCGTCGTGACAGACGCGCATCGCGCGTCCGCCGAGCACGTAGGACGGCCGCACGAGCACCGGGTAGCCGATGCGGTCGGCGATGTCGACGGCTGCTGCGCCGCTGGCCGCGATTCCCCAGTCGGGGCAGCGCACGCCGAGCTCTTCGAGGAGGCCGCCGAAGCGCTCGCGGTCCTCGGCGAGGTCGACGGCGTCGAACGGCGTGCCCAGGATCCGGAATCCGGCCGCCTCGATCGCACGGGCGAGCTTCAGCGGTGTCTGCCCGCCGAACTGGATCACGACGCCTTCGGGTTGCTCCCGTTTGCAGACCGCGAGCACGGAGGGCGCGTCGAGCGGCTCGAAGTACAGCCGGTCGGAGGTGTCGTAGTCCGTCGAGACGGTCTCGGGGTTGCAGTTGACCATCACCGCCTCGTACCCGAGCGAGCGAAACGCCTGTACCGCGTGCACGCAGCAGTAGTCGAACTCGACGCCCTGGCCGATGCGATTCGGGCCTGAACCGAGGATCACGACGCGCTTGGCCGTGCCGGTGGGCGGCTCCTCGTCGCGCTCGCCCCAGGTCGAGTAGAAGTAGTTCGAGCGGGCTGCGACCTCGCCGGCGCACGAATCGATCCTGCGGAACACGGGCGGCGTCGCTGCCTGGCGCGCTTCCTCGGCTGCCAGCGCGGTGAGCTCGCGCTCGAAGAACGGGTGCAATCCGTCGGGCTGCCACTCGAAGTCGCCTTCGAGGCCGCGCTTCGCCTTGACGAATGCCTCTAGGAACGTCCGACCGATTCCCATCGTCTCGCCCACCGACTTCATCTGGGTGCCGAGCGTCGGGTCGGCGCCCGGGAACTTCTCGAACGCGAAACGCGGGATCTTCACGACCACGTAGTCGAGTGTCGGCTCGAAGCTCGCCGGCGTCGTCCCGGTGAGGTCGTTCGGGATCTCGTCGAGGGTGTAGCCCACCGCGAGCTTCGCCGCCACCTTCGCGATTGGATAGCCGGTCGCCTTGGACGCGAGCGCCGACGACCGCGAGACGCGGGGGTTCATCTCGATCACCCGCAGCTCACCCGTCACGCGGCTGCGCGCGAACTGGATGTTCGATCCGCCGGTGTCGACGCCGACCGCGCGAACGACGCTGATCGCCGCGTTGCGTAGCTCCTGGTACGCATCGTCGCTGAGCGTCATCTGCGGCGCGACGGTGACCGAGTCACCGGTGTGGACGCCCATCGGATCGAGGTTCTCGATCGAGCAGACGATCACGACGTTGTCGGCCCGGTCGCGTACGACCTCGAGCTCGAACTCGTCCCAACCGCGCACCGACTCCTCCACCAGCACCTGCGAGATGGGCGACTCGGACAGGCCACGCAGGACCTGGCGATGCAGCTGCTCGGGCGTGTCGGCGAAGCCGCCGCCGTGACCGCCGAGCGTGAACGCCGGGCGGACGACGGCGGGCAGTGAGATCCCGTCCAGATCGTCGCTCGACGTGACGACGCGCGACGTCGGCACCTTGAGGCCGCAGCCTTCGACCGTCTGCTTGAAGAGCTCGCGATCTTCCGCACGCTGAATCGACTCGATCCGCGCGCCGATCAGCTCGATCCCGAGCTCGCCCAGGATCCCGTCGGCGTCGAGCTCGCGCGCCAGGTTGAGCGCGGTGCCGCCGCCCATCGTCGGCAGCAGGGCATCCGGGCGCTCGCGCCGCAACACTCCGACAACGCCTTCGAGATCGAGCGGCTCGAGATAGGTGCGGTCGGCAAAGCCCGGGTCGGTCATGATCGTCGCCGGGTTCGAGTTGACGACGATCGTGCGATATCCGTCCTCCCGCAGCACCTTCAACGCCTGGCAGCCGGCGTAGTCGAACTCGGCCGCCTGCCCGATCACGATCGGACCGGAGCCGATCAGGCAGATCGAGTGAAGATCGTCTCTGCGCGGCATCAGGCAGCTCTCAGGTCGTCGACCCAGCTTGCGATGATCGACGCTGCGTCGTGCGGACCCGGCGACGCCTCGGGATGGAACTGCGCCGAGCGTGCCCGCAGCTCGGGATAGTCGAGGCCCTCGACGGTGCCGTCGTACAGCGAGGTGTGTGTGACGTTCTCGTCGTCGGCCGTCTGCACCGCAAACCCATGGTTCTGGGCCGTCACCAGCACGCGATTCGTCCGGCGGTCGAGCACCGGATGGTTGGCACCGCGGTGACCGAACGGCAGCTTGAACGTCTCGCGTCCTGTCGCGAGCGCGACCAGCTGGTGGCCGAGGCACACGCCGAGGACGGGCGTGCGGCCGAGCAGCTCGCGCACGACAGCCGTTTCGCCGGCGAGCGGCGACGGATCGCCGGGTCCTGGTGAGAGGAGGACACCGTCGTAGCCGGCGAGCGTGTCGGCGTCGACATCGTGTGGGAAGACCTCGACTGCCGCGCCGCTGGCCGCGAGCCGTCGCAGGATCGAGCGCTTGCAGCCGTAGTCGACGACCGCGACGCGAACGGCGCCGTCGGCCGCGAACACGTACGGCTCCTTGGTCGAGACGCCGGCGACGAGTGCCGACCCTGCCATCGCCGGCTGGGTACGAATCGTCGCGAGCAGCTGATCGGTGTCTGCGCCGTCGCTGACGACCGCGGCGCGCATCGCCCCACGCTCGCGCAGATGCAGGACGAGTGAGCGCGTGTCGACTCCGGTCAGCGCGACGACGCCGTGCTCGTGGAGCCAGTCCGTCCACTGCGGGCCGCGCGCCTCGCGCATCAGGACGCCTTTCGCGTGGCTGCGGTGAGACTCGCTCCGCGCGGCAGCGGTGCCGTAGTTGCCGATCATCGGCGCTGTGAAGCAGACGAGCTGCCCCTCGAAGCTCGGATCGGTCGCGACCTCCTGGTAGCCGCTCATCGACGTCGTGAACACGGCCTCGCCGAACGCGAACCCGCGCGCGCCGACGGACTCGCCTGCGAAAACCTCGCCGTCCTCGAGCACGAGCACACCGGCAGCGGCACTCACTGGTGTGCCACCCGGCCCGCGGCGACGGTCAGCAGGACGCGCCCGGTCAGCCGCCGACCGAGCAACCATGAGTTCGAGGAGCGAGAGCGGAAGCCGTCGGCCTGGACGCGCCAGGTGCTCTCGAGGTCGAGCAGCGTCAGGTTGGCGGGTGCGCCGACGACGATGCGCGGCCGGTCGAGACCGAAGATCGCTGCCGGGCCCGCCGACATGCGCTCCAGCAGTGTCTCGAGCGGCAGGAGCCCCGGTTCGACGAGCTCCGTGAAGAGCACGGCGAACGCGGTCTCGAGGCCGATCACCCCGAACGGCGCCGATTCGAACGGCACGTCCTTCTCCTCGGGGCTGTGGGGAGCGTGATCGGTCGCGATCGCGGCGATCGTCCCGTCCCGGACTGCGTCGAGGAGCGACCCGCGGTCCAGCTCCGTGCGAAGCGGCGGATTCATCTTCAGGTTCGGATCGAGGGTGCGAATCGCCTCGTCGGTGAGGCAGAGATGGTGGGGCGTTGCCTCCGCGCTGACGCGCGTCCCGGTCGCCTGGGCACGGCGCAGGTGCTCGATCGACTCGTGCGCCGAGAGGTGCATCAGGTGCACCGCCTGGCCTGTGTCAGCGGCCAAGTCGACGTCACGGGCGACCATCAGGCTCTCGCCGAGCGACGGCCAGCCGCCGATCCCGAGCTCGGCCGCGACCGCGCCCGCATGGGCGTGCCCACCGCGCGTCAGGGACCGCTCCTCGGAATGAACCGCGATCGGCCTGCCGGTGATCGCGTTGTACTGCAGCGCCCGGCGCATCACGCCTGCCTCGTCGACCGGGCGGCCGTCGTCGCTGAACGCCGCGGCACCGGCGTCGGCGAGCGCCCCGAGCTCGGTCAGCTCGGCGCCGTCCTGGCCTTTCGTCAGCGCCGCCATGAACCCGACCGGCACGTGCGCCTCCTCGACCGCGCGCGCACGCAGGCTGCGCAGGACATCCGGGGTGTCGACCACGGGGTCGGTGTTCGGGATCGCGAGGATCGCGCAGTAGCCGCCAGCTGCCGCTGCCGCCGTGCCCGTCGCGATCGTCTCCTCGTCCTCGCGCCCCGGTGTGCGCAGATGCACGTGCGGATCGATGAACGCCGGCACGAGCACGCGCCCCGCTCCCTCGACGACGTGATGGGAGTTCGAGTCGAGGTTCTCGCCGACCTGAGCGATCACACCGTCGTCGATCCGCACGTCGAGGATCGCGTCGGTGCCCTCGACCGGATCGAGGACCCGGGCGCCGCGGACGACGACGTTGTCGGCGCCGGTGCGGCCCGCCAGGATCACGCGACCTCCACTGCCGTCTCGACGGCGACCGGGCCGGAGGTGAGGAGGTCGTAGAGCACGGCCATGCGGACGACGAGCCCGGAGCGCACCTGATCGACCACGAGCGAGGCGTCGGAATCGGCGACGCGCGCATCGATCTCGACACCCCGGTTCATCGGTCCCGGGTGCATCACCTTCTGCCCCGGCCGCAGACGGTCGGGCGTGATCCCCCAGCGGGCCGTGTACTCGCGCAAGCTAGGCACGAAGTTGGCGCCCTGCAACATACGCTCGCGCTGCATACGCAACACGTAGACGACGTCGGCGTCGGCGATTGCATCGATCTCGAAGCTCGTGTCCGCAAGACCGGCCGGCAGCAGCGTCGGCGGGCCGACGAGGATCGCATCGGCGCCTACCAAGTGCAGAGCCTGTACGAGCGAGCGCGCGACCCGCGAGTGGGCGACGTCACCGACGATCGCAACGTGGAGGCCTTCGAGCCGGCCGAAGGTCTCCCGCATCGTGTGCAGGTCGAGGAGCGCCTGGGTCGGGTGCTGATGCTTCCCGTCACCGGCGTTGACCACTCGTGCGGCGGTGAGGTCGGCGATGAAGCGCGCGGCGCCCGCTTCGGGGTGACGAAGCACGATCACGTCCGGGTCGTAGGCGGACAGCGTCAGCGCGGTGTCCTTCAGCGACTCGCCCTTGTCCACCGACGAACCGGCCGTTTTCAGGGTCAGCGTGTCCGCCGACAGCCGCTTCGCCGCGAGCTCGAACGATGAGGAGGTCCGCGTCGACGCCTCGTAGAAGACATTCAGGACGAGCCGGCCGCGGAGTGTCGGCAGCTTCTTGTTCTCGCGCTCCTGGGAGAGCGAGAACGAGCGAGCCGTCGCGAGCAGGCGCTCGATGTCCTCGCGCGTCAGGTCGCCGATCGAGAGCAGATGGCGGCGTTCGCTCCGTGGCGGCAGCAGATCGCCGCCGATCAGCCGCAGGTCGCTCATGCGTCCACCTCCTCGGGGCCTGGAGTCAGCACGACCCGGTCGATCTCGTCGACCTCGACCAGCTCGACCTGGACCCGTTCGCCGCGCGTGGTCGGCAGGTTCTTGCCGACGTAGTCCGGACGGATCGGCAGCTCGCGATGCCCGCGGTCGGCGAGCACGGCGAGCTGGACGCGTTCCGGGCGCCCATACTCGAAGAGTGCGTCGATCGCGGCGCGGATCGTGCGGCCCGTGTACAGGACGTCGTCGACGAGGATCACGGTGCGGCCCTCGAGCTCGAACTCGAGGCGTGTGTCGCGCACGAGCGGCTGGGGACGGCGCGGAGCCTTTCCCGCCTGGACATGGACATCGTCGCGGTGGAAGGTGATGTCGAGCTGCCCGACGTCGAGGGTCTCGCCCGAACGCTCCTCGATCAGGCCGCGGAGTCGTTGGGCAAGCGGGACGCCGCGCGTGTGGATGCCTACCAGGGCGACCGCGGCGAGGTCGTCGTTGCGCTCGATGATCTCGTGTGCGATCCGCGACAGCGTCCGGCGGATCGCCTCGTCGTCGAGCAGAATCTTTGGCGCCGGCGTGACGGCAGCGTGCGACATTCGACTCCTTTCCGGCCTCACGGGACCGGCTTAAAGGGGCGGCAGGTTCTCGAGCAGCATAGGCGATCCGTTCGGACGGAGTAGTCTCGTCGCCGTGGAAGGCCCGCTGCTCACCCGGTACGCGAAGCTGATCGTCGAGGTCGGCACCAACGTCCAGCCCGGCCAGAACGTCTTGATGATCGGCGCGCCGACCGCGGCGCCGCTGCTGCGGGCCGTCGCCGCCGAGGCGTACGCGCGCGGCGCCCGCTTCTTCGATCCGTGGTATTTCGACCCGCAGGTCAAGCGCATTCGTGCGGAGGTCGCGGCCGAGAACACCCTCGAGTTCGTCCCGCCGTGGTACCCCGAGCGGATCCTGCAGCTCGGCGAGGGCCATGGGGTGCGCATCTCGGTCTCGCCGACGATCCCGCCCGGGCTGATGGACGGAGTGGATCCAGCAGTCATCGGCCGCGACCAGCTGCCGAAGCTGCCGGGGCATCTCAGTGTGATCAACGCACGCACGACCAACTGGTGCGTCGTCCCGTGGGCGACGCCCGAATGGGCGCGCATCGTCCATCCGGAACTCGACGACGACGCCGCGCTCGCCAAGCTGTGGGAGCAGCTCGTCTACGTGCTTCGGCTGGACACCGACGATGCCGGTGCTGCCTGGCGCGAACGGGTCGGCGAGTTGCACGCCGTCGGCAAGCGACTCGACGCCGCCGGTCTCGACGCGCTCCGGTTCGAGGGCCCCGGCACCGATCTGACCGTGGGGCTCCTGCCGACGTCGCAGTTCGCCGGCGAGGCTCCGGGGTCAACGACGGTGGACGGTGTCGTCTTCAACCCGAATCTGCCCACCGAGGAGGTGTTCACGACGCCCGACCCGACGCGGACCGAGGGTGTCGTGACGGCGACCAAGCCGCTCGACGTCGATGGCACCGTCGTGCGAGGCTTGCGCGTTCGCTTCGAGGGAGGGCGCGCCGTTCAGATCGACGCCGACGAGAACGCGGACGTGCTGCGCGCCCGTGTCGCCAAGGACGATGGCGCCGCGCGGCTCGGCGAGGTCGCGCTGGTCGACCGCGAAGGCCGTATCGGCAAGACGGGCACAGTCTTCTTCAACACGCTGCTCGACGAGAACGCCGCCAGCCATGTCGCCCTCGGCAACGCCTACGCCGCGCCGGTCGGCGAGGAAGACCGCGACCGGATCAACGAGAGCGCGATCCACATCGACTTCATGATCGGCAGCGACGCCGTCGCCGTCACCGGCCGCACGCAGGCCGGCAGCGACGTGCCGGTGCTGCGCGACGGCACCTGGCAGCTCTAGCCGCGTCCCGTCCGGGACGACCGGTGGCAGCCACCGCTACCGAAGTGCAACGGCGGTGTGCCGATTTCGTGACTCTTACGAAGGGCGCTACTCCGGCGCGGCGGCGAGCCGTTCGGCGCGTGGTGGTCTGGCCCCGCGGCGGATCAGCTGCGGGTCGCCCCGCTCGGCGAACGGCACCTCGATCACGTCGAAATCGCGGGGGACCACCGTCGCCGCGAACACCTCCTGGGCTTCGCGCGCGAGCTCTCCGCCGACGTACCGAGGTGAAACGTGCGTGAGCGCGAGCAGCCGCACGACAGCGTCGCGAGCGAGCTCGGCGGCTTGCAGCGCGGTCGAATGCAGCGTGGCGGCGGCGCGGTCGCGCTCCTCCTCGGTGAACGTCGCCTCGTGAACGAGGACGTCCGCACCCTCGGCGAGCACGCGGACGGTGTCGACTGGCGCGGTGTCGCCGGAGATGACGATGCGACGACCGGGACGCGATTCCCCGATCACCGCGTCCGGCGTCAAGACGCGGCCGTCCGACAGCGTCACCGACTCACCGTGCTGCAGCGCACCCCGTTCCGGCCCGAACGGAATCCCGAGCGCATCGGCCGCGTCGTTGTCGAAACGCCCGGGACGCTCGTGCTCGACCAGTGCATACCCGACCGCGGATGTTCCGTGATCGACGGGGAAGACGAGGATGCGGTAGTCGTCGCGCTCGAGCGCCTCCCCCGGTCCCACCTCGACGAGCTCGAGCTCGTACGAGACCTTCCCGAACACACGCCGCAGGCCGCCGAACAGGTCGCGGAGCCCCGGCGGCCCGTACACACGGAGCGGGAGCTCCCGCTGCCGGAGCTGGAACGTCTTCAGCATTCCCGGCAGGCCGAGGTAGTGATCGCCGTGATAGTGCGTGATGAAGATCTCCTCGATGTCCGGCAGCCCGACCGTCGAGCGCATCAGCTGTCGCTGCGTCCCCTCGCCACAGTCGAAGAGCAGGCGATCGCCGCCGCGCCGCACGAGAATCGCCGCGGGCGCCCGGCTCGCGGTCGGAGCGCTGCCCGACGTGCCCAGGAAGACGAGATCGAGGTCCACGCGCCGATTGTCGCCGAGCGCGACCGGGGACGGCGGATCGACTCGCGAGCCGGCTCGCCGAAAACCTAGGGCAGGACGAGCGTCTGGCCCGCGTGCACATCGGGACTGTGCAGATGGTTCGCCCGCTCGATCCGCCAGATCGCATCGCGCACGTCGCCGTGGTAGTGGCGCTGCGCGATCGACCAGAGCGTGTCGTATTCCCGGACGGTCACCACCTGCCGTGCCCCGTGCGCCTCGGACGAGCGCGCGACGGCGCTCCAGACGAGAACGGCAAGCCCAGCGATGAGTAACACTCTGACGAACATGTGTTCGCATGCTAGCGAACAGGTGTTCGCCCTGTCAAGGCCTGCCGAAGCCGCCGGCGACCCGGGCGGCGGCCACGACCTTGCGGACGAGCCCCTGCGCGATCCCCGTTCCGGCGGCGGGCGCGCTGCCCGGGACGAAGTAGGCGGCGTCTCCAGTCGGGCAGAGCCCGGCGGTCAGGCCCAACTCGTCCGTGAACGCCGCGGCGGAGAGCTTCGGCAGGTAGCCGGCAAAGAAGAGGCCGCTCTGCCACCCCTCCAATGAAGTCTCGTCGACGAGCTTGAAGATGTTGACCTTCGTCACATCTGCATCGCACAGGGAGAAATCGACGAGCTTGCGGTACCAGGCAGCCTGATAGGCCTCACTGCCGGTCTCCGCCACCCCTGCGCCGTTCTCGAAGCCGGTGTACGCGGCCGCGACCGACGCACCGGGCGTCGTCTGGATGCCCACCTCGTTCAAGCTGACCGGCAGCCGTCCGGGTCCGACCGTGGCCTGGTGGGTCCCTTTGAACGCGTCGTAGAACGCCTGGTACGCGCGGGGCAGGTTCGCGACGCTGAACGACGTCCGGCCCGGGTAGCCCGTCTCGAAGGGAAGACTCTGCGGGATCGGGTAGGGATGCAGGTCGAGCCCGTCCATCAGCGGCGCCGAGCGGCCACTCGAGCGGTACCACGCGCCGAGGAAGCCGAGCCAGTCGACCGGGTTCGTCGCGCGCGGGCTGCTCTTGTCGGTCGGAACCGGGTTGCCGCGCGGCGAGAGGCCGAGTCCCCAGACGAAGAGCTTGGGATCGACGCGTTTCAGCGCGTCGTACGCGGCGGCGAGGAACACCCCGCACCGCGGAGCCGAGACGTTCTTGCCCCGCACGTACTGGGGATTCGCGAAGAGGCTCGTATTGCACTCGTTCATCACGACGTACTCGCGCACCTGCGGGTACGTGGCTGCCAGGCCGCCGACCCACGCGGCGAACCGCGAGGCGTTGACGGGGCTCGCGAGTGCCGCCGAGTGGCGAGGGTAGACGTCGAACGTCACGCTGACGCCTGCGGCTGCCGCGGCGTCGAGTGCCGGGGCGAGCAGGCTCTCCTCGTCCCCTTCGAAGCCCGTCGGGGTGGTTTCGTCCCAGTGCAGGGTCATCGTGTCCGAGGTCATGCCGACGGCACGGAGCGTCGTCCAGAACGGCCCGGCGCCCTGCTCGTACTTGCCGGCGTCGTCGTTGACGCCCCACACGACGTTGTCGGCCGACGCGGCCGCTGCGGCCAGGCCGAAGGCGGCGAGCATCGCCGCAAGTGCTGCCACTGCCCGCTGCACGCCTAACTCTGTAGCAGAGGCGTCAGAGAGCCGACAAGCTTGCGAGCCCCGAAGCGAACCGGATCGTCGGCCGGAAGTCCCGTCGCTGCCTCGGTTTCGACGATCGCACGCCGCGCCGCGTCGTCGTCGAGCGACCGCGTGTTGAGCGCGATGGCGTACACCTTGGCGGGTCTCGGCAAGAGGCTGATCTGCTCGTGCAGGCGCACGAGGTCGCTGAGCGGCGGGATCGGAAACCGCTCGTCGCCGTCGACAACCGTCTCGCCCGCCTGGTGGCAGAGCACGTAACCGTGCGGCGCCGATCCGTGAATCAGCCCGAGCGTCACCCCGGAGTACGCCGGATGGAGCAGCGAGCCCTGGCCCTCGACGAACAGCACCTCTCCACCACGCTCAGCACCCTCGACGACCAGGCGCTCGGCTGCGCCGGCGATGAAGTCGGCGATCACCGCGTCGACCGAGATCCCCCAGCCGGCGATCGCGATCCCCGTCTGGCCCGTCGGCACGAACTGGCTGCGGTAGCCCTGCCGCCGCGCCTCCCGGTCGAGTTCCAGGGAGACGGTCATCTTCCCGATCGCACAGTCCGAGCCGACGGTCAGGATCGTCGTTGCGCCGTGCGTCAGGTTGGCACCCGACGGAACATCGAGGTCGGCCGGCGGACGCCGCAGGTCGCGCAGCTCCGCCCCACGCTCGGCGGCCAGAGCGACGAGCTCGGGGTCGTCGGAGACGAACTCGTGCAGGCCGTTCTCCAGGTCGAGCCCTGCTTCCAGGCAGTCGATGAGCAGACGCCGCCACGCGGGTGGAAAACGGCCACCCTGGGTCGCGACGCCGACGAGTGCGGTCGTCGCTCCGAGCGGCAGTGCCTCGGCGACGGTCTTCACGAGCGGGAAGCCCTCGACGCTCGTGTCGTCACTGGCCGAGTCGAGGAGCGCGACGATGTCGTCGGGGCGGTACCGCATCACGCCGCGCGCGGTCTTGCCGAAGTGCGGATCGCCCGACCGTCCTTCGGCCAGGACGAGCAACCTACGCGGGCGCGACACCGAGTCCCGGGGCGTCGGAAGGCAGTTGAACCCCGTCGAGGAAGTCGACGCCGGGCCACGGGTCCTCGGCGAGCAGCAGGTTGCCGTCGAGATCGACGTGGTCCATGAGCGACGCGATGTGAGCGCCCGCCGCGATCCCGAGGCCGGACTCAATCATGCAACCGAGCATCACACCGAGACCGAGTGCCCGCGCGGCGGCCACCATGCGCACCGCTTCCCGGACCCCGCCGGATTTCGCCAGCTTGATGTTGATTCCGTGGGCGCGCTCCGCACACCCCGCGACGTCGGCAAGCGTGTGGCAGTCCTCGTCGACGTAGATCGGGATCGGCGAGCGGCGCTTGAGCTCAGCCCCGTCCGGATCGCCCGCGGGCAGCGGCTGCTCGCAATACTGGAGATCGAGCTGTGGCAGATACTCGAGTGCCTCGGCCAGCGACCACGCTTCGTTGACGTCGCACTGCAGCGGCAGGTCGGTGACAGCGCGAACGGCGCGCACGCGTTCGGCGTCGAGCCCGTCGCGGCCGCCCAGCTTCAGCTTCAGCCGCCTGAACCCGCGTGAGGCGATCTTCTCCGTCCGACGCGCCATGTCGTCGGGGTCGCCGAGCCAGATCGTCCACGACGTCGGCGGCCCGGCGCGGCGCAAGCCGAGCAGCTTGTACACCGGCAGGTTCTTGAGCTTGCCCTGCAGGTCATAGAGCGCCGCGTCGAGCGCCGACCTGGCGGCCTGCTCACCGGGCGGCAGTCGCGCGGCGAGCTCGTCGAGTGCGAATGGGTCGTCGCCGAGCGCCACCTGATCGAGCCAAGCGCGTGCGGACGCCGCAGTCTCGGAGTAGTGCTCGATCGGTGCGGCCTCGCCGTACCCCGACACGTCGCCGTGCCGCACCTCGACCTGCACCACGTCCGCCTCGTCCTCCGAGCTGCGCGAGATCGTGAACGTCTCCGCGAGGCGCAGCGTCACGATCGAGGCGCTGATTTTCACGAGGGCTACACTAATCACCTCCCAGCGCCCGTAGCTCAGGGGATAGAGCGTTCGCCTCCGGAGCGAAAGGTCGCAGGTTCGATTCCTGCCGGGCGCATCCTGACCCGCGTAGCTGTGCGCTAGCCCGCATCGTTGCGTGGGTCAGGAACGAGGGGTGACTCGTCGAAGATCGTAGGGCGGGAGGGTTGCGTTGCACTCGCAACTGATGTAGTGGCTTAGAGCATGAGCCCCTACTGGATCTTCCTGTCGCTGTTCATCCTGGCGCTCGGGGTCACTTCTGCGTTGAAGGGGAAATATGTCCTCGCCGCCGTTGGGATCGTGTTGCCCATCTGGGTTTGGCCCGTCGCCGCGATACGGCTCGCGAAGCCCGGCTCGTTGTGGGCGCGCTCGTTCTACGGCGAGGTGAAGATGGCACGCGCCGCCGCAAGGTATGGACAGGAGGCTGCCCCTGAGCCCGACCCACGCCTGAAGGGGCTGGCGGCAGAGATTGCCGAACACGATGATCCCGGCAGCACCGCTTGACGTTTGGACCGCGGGGCTCGTGAACGCGAGGGCGATCGGCTACAACGCCTGAGTCGACCGGGATCACGAGGGGATCGCATGCAGACAGCCGTAGACAGCTGACCCAGATGGGCATTCGCCTGTCGACACGCCGGAGGTCTACTTCGGCCTCGAGTGCTACGGGCGCCGCTCGTCGACCATCACGAAGCAACTGCTGCCACCCGGGACGCTGGTCCGGCTGAGCTCCGAGCCGACCACCGACAGCGTCGACCGGTACGGGAGGCTGCTGCGATACGTGCAGCGGGTCCGTGACGGCCTGAACATCAACGTCTATCTGGTTCGGATCGGTGCGGCCGCGCCGTACTTCTACCGAGGTCGCCGCGGCATGTACGGCTCGTTGCTCGACCGGCTCGCACGGCGGGCGGACGCCCGCCACCTCGGGCTGTGGGGCGCGTGCCCAGGAACTCCGTATCAACCAGACGCGGGTGTCGCAACCGGGCGTGCCCGCTGAACGACGCTCGGTCGGCAGCTCGGAAACGACGCATCCGACCGATCAGTTGGATGCGACGACGATCCAGCCCCTCGCTCTGAGGTCGCGCTTCAGAGCGACCGACGGAATCTCGCCTGTACGATAGGCCGCGCAGAAGCGTCCGGTCTTGTAGGTGACGACGCAGACGTGGCCGGCTCGCGCCGCCGGCACGAGAGCCGCCTTCTTCCAGTGGATCCGAACCGCATTGGCAGGCAACCGTCTAGCGGCGTGGTTGGTGGTGGTCGTCGAGACGGCTCCCTTGTCGGCGCCCCCGCAGCC
The DNA here is from genome assembly GCA_963836705.1 of uncultured Actinomycetes bacterium. Lineage (GTDB taxonomy): Bacteria > Actinomycetota > Thermoleophilia > Gaiellales > Gaiellaceae > PALSA-600. Next base: position 463,469 of record CAWIKU010000002.1, read on the forward strand.
GGCGAGGACGACCGTGAGTACCAGCGAGAGAGCTGCTCCCATCGAGACCGCGCGAATCCGGGTCATGCCCAGCTTCTTAGCGCAGCTGCGTCGAGATACCAAGTCGGCGTTGTCGGCAGGGGCCGCAGCCCGCCGCCGTCTACGCCCCGAACTCGCGCTCTGCGCACTCCAGGCAGAAGAACGCGAGCCTCGGCGATTCGTCGAGCTCCGGATCGTCGCTGCGACATGCGCGCCAGCCCAGCCAGTAGCCGCTGCTCAGTTTCCCGCACTGCGCGCACGTGACAGCGACGACGACGCGATTGCCGCGTCCGGTCGCCGCTGCTGTGTCACCCCTGCTCCCCATGGTCAGAGCCTGAGGCCGAGCGTCGCGATCGTCCCTAGCCGTTCCGGGAGACATCCCGCGACCTGCGGACTGCCTCGTTGGAGTGATCCGGCGAGGTACGCCAACCAACAAAAGGCGGCTGGACGGGCGCGCCACCGGCCCCTAGCCCCCCAGGAGTACCCGCTGCCCGTCCAGCCTCGGGGGAGTGGTGACCGTTTCCGACCTCGGCCAAACCTCCACCGGCGCGCCTCGGTCGCTACACGTCGCGGACGCGGCGGAGCGGGAGCAGCAACGCGTCCAGCTCGTCGATCCGGGCGGACAGCTCCTCCTGTTCCAGCTTCAGTCTGCGCACCTCGCGCATCCCGAACGAGCTCGGGAACTGGCCCACGCGTTCCTCGATTCGCTCGAGCTGCCTCGCGAGCTCGGGAGCGCGCCGCTCGAGCCGGACCAGCTCGATCGAGAGCTCGTCGAGGTCGGGAAGCTCGTCGGCAGCCATTCCGCTCCTGTTCTCGGCAGGCTGGGCCAAGTCCTTTATGGCTTGCGTAAGACGGTGGCGGCGTGCGCGTCCTCTTCTCGTGTACTGCCTCCGACGGCCATTTCATGCCGCTCGTCCAACTGGCGCGCGCGTTCATCGCCCGCGGTGACGGAGCGTGCTCGAGGACCGGACGTTCGCCGAGACCGCGAGAGGTCTTGCCGCCGAGATCGAGCGGATGCTCACGCCGGCAGAGGTCGCTGCGATTCTCAGCTAACGCGAAGCGGGGCCAACGCCGATAACGGGCTCATGACTCTGCGGATCGCCAAGGCTCTCACCGCCCTCGGTTTCGCGGCCGCGCTTGCGGCTGTCTTCGGCCGCCGGCCCGCGTAACCCACTCGTCCTGCGTCGGCAGCTTTCCCTGCCGGCGCGCCTCGAGCACACACTCGGTGTGGGCATGCCGACGCTTCGAGACGTCCCCTTCCGGGGCGATCAGCGTATGGTCGCTCGTCGCGTGCAGCATCCCGTCGCAAAACGGGCAGACATAGCTCGCCGGCTTGAGGTTCTGCGCGCTTCGTATCGTCCACCAGCGTGCCGTCATGGAGTCGACTGTAGCCTCGAAGAATGGGTACCACCTGCGTGCGCGCGGCTCCGCTGCGGCGTAGATCGGTGATTGCGACGTGAGCCGCTGGCGGCGGGCGTTCGACCCGCAGCTCCCTCGCGATGTCTGGCTGTTGCAGCTGGGCGGCGTGATGAACTCGTTCGGCAACGGCGTCGTCCTGCCGTTCCTCGTCATCTACCTGCACGACGTTCGCGGCTTCGGGCTCGGCGTGTCCGGACTCGTCATCTCGATGTCCGCTGCAGCCCAGTTGTGTGCGGGCATCCTCGCCGGGCCGCTCGTCGACCGGATCGGGCCACGGCCGGTGCTTGCGGCAGGCCTGATCATGCAGGCGATCGGCATCGGCCTCTTCCCGCTCGTGCGCGAGCCCTGGCACGCATTCCTCCTGATCGCGATCGAAGGAGCCGGCAGCGCCGGCTTCTGGCCGAGCCAATCGACGCTGATTGCACGACTCACGCCACCGGCGCGACGGCACGCCGCGTACGCGCAGCAGCGCGTGACGATGAACCTGGGCATCGGCCTCGGTGGCCTGGCCGGCGGCCTGATCGCGACGGTCTCGAGCCCGGAGTCGTTCACCGTGCTCTTCACCGTGGACGCGGCGACGTTCCTCGCCTACGTCGTCGTGCTCGCGTTCATCCGTGATCCCGGCTTGACCGCGGAGGAAACCGCCGGAGGCCAGGCGTCGTACCGTGCGGTGATCCGCGATCGCGTGTTCGTCGGGCTGTGGACGCTGAACTTCCTGTTCGTCGCCGCCGGCTACTCGCTGTTCAATCTCGTCCCGCCGTTCGCACGCGATCACGCCGGGATCACAGAGCGGCAGATCGGGGCGTTCTTCTTCGTCAACACAGCTCTGATCGTGATCCTGCAGCTGCCCATCTCGCGCGCGATCGAAGGGCGGCGACGAATGCGAGCGCTCGCGTTGATGCCCGCGCTCTGGATCGTCGCCTGGCTGATGCTGGACGCCGGCGCGTACTGGTTCGATGCGACCGCGGCGTTCGCGGTGATGATGGTCGCCCTGGCCATCTTCGGCGTCGGCGAGTGCTTCCACGGCCCGGCCCACCAGGCGCTGGTCGCCGAGATCGCACCCGACCACCTCCGCGGGCGCTATTTCGCCGTGCACTCGCTCTCGTGGGGGCTCGCAGGAACCGTCGGGCCAGCGATCGGCGGGTTCATCCTCGCCTGGCGCCCATTCGCGCTCTGGCCCCTGGCAGCCGCCGTCTGCCTCGTCGCCGCGATCGGCTCGCTCGCGCTCGAGCGGATCGTCCCGGAACGGAACCGGCGCATCCCGCGGGGCGGCGAGCCCGACCTGCCGATCATCGTCGTCCCGAGCACCGGTTGAGGCGGGAAACCGGGCTAGAATGCCGAATATGACGCTGGTTCCAGTGATCGAGGATCCATTCAGTACCGATGCCGAGCCTGCCTCGCATCCGGCGCGCACGCGCGCGCGACACGGTCGTCGCCGTCACGGCGCCGCCCACACCGCCCGCTGAGCTCAGCGCGGCCGGTCTCACCTGGATTCACCTCGACCAGCCCGATGCGTTGTTCGCCGGCATGCTGTCGGGCCGGTTCGGCTGGCACCCGCTCGACGTCGAGGACGTCATGTCCAAGCGTCAGCGCCCGAAGGTCGACGACTACGCGGAAGAGGGCTACCTGTTCGGCGTGCTCCACTTTCCGGTCTACGACCGGACGATCCAACGGCTGAACGCCGCCGAGCTCGACTTCTTCATCGGCCCCGACTACCTCGTCACGTTGCCGACCGTCGAGCTCTTGCCCGTGACACGGCTCTTCCGCCGTTGCGAGGAGGACCGCACCTTCCGCGAGCAACTCTTCTCGAAGGGCTCTGGCCGGCTGCTCTACGAAGTTCTCGACGATCTCTTCGACTACTGCTTTCCGATCCTGGACAAGATCGGCCACAAGCTCGACTCGCTCGAAGACGACGTCTTCGAAGGGCGTTCCGAAGAAGTCGTTCGCGACATCTCGAACGTCAAGCAGGAGATCATCAGCTACCGGAAGATCGTCAAGCCGGAGCGCTCGACCCTCAGGCTCCTCGAACGGCACGTCGGACGGTTCCTGCCCGAAGAGCTCGAGCTCTACTTCGACGACGTCGTCGACGCGACCGAGCGCATCTGGGACATCCTCGACAACTACAAAGAAGTCGTCGAGGCGCTCGAGAGCACCAACGAGTCGGTGATCTCGCACCGGCAGAACGACGTCCTGCGCGTACTCACCGTGTTTTCCGTCGTGCTGTTGCCGTTGACGCTGATCACCGGGATCTTCGGGATGAACGTTCGCTTCCCGGGCTTCGACACCGCGTGGGCCTTTTGGACCGTGACCGTCGTGATGGTCATGGTCCTCTGCGGCTTGCTCGGCTTCTTCCGCTACAAGCGCATCCTCTGATGGTCGAGCCGCTGTGGGCCCCCTGGCGCCTAGAGTACGTCGAACATGCCGACGAGCTCGGCCGCTGCATCTTCTGCGAGCCTGAGCCGGAGCTACTGGTCGACGAGAGCGAGCGCTCACTGGTCCTCATGAACAAGTTCCCGTACGCATCGGGGCACCTGCTCGTCGCGCCCCGCCGCCACATCGCCGACTTCGTCGAGCTCACTGACGAGGAGGCGCTCGACATCCACCGGCTGGCCGCCCACGGCATCGCCGCGCTGCGCCGCGAGTACTCGCCACACGGATTCAACCTCGGCTGGAACCTCGGTCGAACAGCCGGCGCCGGGATCGTCGACCATCTCCATCTGCATGTCGTCCCACGCTGGAACGGTGACACAAGCTTCATGGCCGTGCTCGGCGACGTGAAGGTGTTGCCCGAGCACCTCCTCGAAACGGCGCGTCGACTGCGCGCGGCGTTCGCGGGGTAGATTCGACTCGACAAGCACGACCGAGCCAGGAGGCCAGGATGGCGATTGCATACATGCAGGAGTTCGCGGCGACCGGCGACACGTCCACGACGAACTACGACGCGATCGCGGCGAAGATCGGTGAGGGCCCGTGGCCCGAGGGGAACATCATCCACACCGCCGGCTTCGGGCCGGACGGAACCTTCAGGATTTTCGACGTCTGGGACACGAAAGAGCACCTGGACGCGTTCATGAGCGGCACGCTCGGGCCATTGCTCGGGCAGGTCATGGCCGACCAGCCCGATCTTGCGCCGCCCACGAAGGAAGAGACGTACGAGCTGCACGACGTGGCCACCGAACGAAAGAGCTGACGTTGCCCGAGGTGGCGCCCGGCGTTATGCCGGGCGCCAGCTGATGGTCAACCGTCGCTTCGCAGCTGACCGCGGAGTGCCCCGCCGGGGTACTTCGCGTTGTGCACGTTGACGTAGTAGTTGCCCGGATTCTTCTTGATCGCCGCGAGCAGTGAAGCTGTCGAAGCGACACAACCCTTCGACTTGTACGTCTTGCCGAACGGGACGACGACGGGTCCGGCGACACCAGCCTTGCCCTTGTGGATATGGGCGGCCACGATCGTGGCGACCTTCGACACCTTGATCTCCCAGCACACCTTCGTGCCGGCGAACGTGATCTCGGCCGTGCCCGTGCCGTCGGGGTCGCCCTTCGGCACCTCGACCTTGCCGGCGAGCGTCGCATGCAGCGATCCGCCCTTTCGAACCGCGCCGGCCGCTCCGGCCACGACGATGAGCGCAGCGAGCGCGATCACGACATACCTCATCCACGTGCCTCCTCTTGTCGGGGAACTGCGTCCCCGATACGACGAGCGCGCCGGTTCGGATTGCTACGCGACCGATTCGGCTTCGGCCGGCTCGAGCGCCGGTCTGGCGGCCGCGACGCGCTCGCGACGCGCCTTCGTCAGCTCCCGGATGAAGATCTGGATCGTGGCCGCGAGCGGCACAGCCGTCAGCGCACCCAGAACGCCGAGCAGCGCACCGAAGAGCGACACGGCGACGATGATGAAGAACGGGGAGAGGTTGACGGCCTTCCCCTGGATCTTCGGCGTCAGGATGCTGTTCTCGAGCTGCTGGTAGACGAGCACCACGACGAGCATGATGATCGCGGCTCTCAACCCTTCCTCGGCCCACAGGGTGGGCACGAGGACGAAGCCGGCGATCGTGGCTCCGATGTTCGGAATCATGTCGAGCAGCCCGGCGATCACGCCCAGAGCAACGGCGAAGCTCGAACCGAGCAGCCAGGCGGTGACTCCCTGGGTCACGCCTGCGATCACGGCGATGATCACGACGCCGATCGCCCAGCGCGAGATCGATGCGGTGACTTGCTCCCACACGTCGAGCCAGCGCTCGTCGTCGCCCGGCATGAGCACGCTTGCGAGCGCGCGCTTCAGGTTACCGATGTCACTCAGCAGGAACAGGCAGACGAACAGGATCGTGAACGCCGCCAGGAAGAGCGAGAAGAAGCTGCCGGCGATGCCGAGCACGGCCGGGATCGCGTCGGGAATCGCCTTCGCGACCTGCTGAGCGCCTTCCTGAACGTTGCCGGCTGCGCCCGAGTCGCCGACCCATGAGAGCTCGCTCGAATCCTGCAGCTGTTGCACGGTCGTCGGCAGTTGCTGCAGGAAGTCGCGGACCGAGCCGACCAGCGGCACCAGGAGCAGCAGAGCGAGCACGGTCACCAGAACTGCTGCGCCGATCACGGTGACAGTCGCCGCCAGGCCACGTGACATTCGGGTCTTCGACATCACGAAGCGCGTCGGGTATTCGAAGACGAGCGCGAGGAAGATGCCGACGAACACGATCAGGAACGCGTCGCCGATCGCTGCGAATGCCGCCATCAAGCCGATCGCGGCGATCACGATCAGGACCGTGCGAATCGGGAGCACGAGTTCGACGCGGCGTGTGCTCTGGGGCTCCAACGCGTCCCACCTTACGACGCCGGTCGGCTGGAGACGTCAGCCGCGCGCAGGTCGCGAAGACGGCGGCCCGGGACCGGAGCGGGCCGAATGGCCTACCGTGAACCCGAAGCGGGCGAAGGGGCTCGAACCCTCGACCCTCAGCTTGGGAAGCTGATGCTCTACCAACTGAGCTACGCCCGCGTGCCGCGATTCTAGCCGTGCTGCCCGCTCAGGCTGAGCCGTGCACGCGCTCTGCGAAGACGCACGAGCGAGCGTCGTTTGGCAGCGGCGACGGCCCGACCCGCAGCACCCGCAACGCGCCCGGGCCGGCGTCCGGCAACTCGAACACCTCGTCGGGCGCGGGCAGCACTCCGACCCGCTCGACGAGTGCATACCGCTGCGCGAACTGCGCGAACACGAGGTAGCCGACCGGAGCGCCGCGATACAGCTCCCGATTTCCGTTGGGGGAGTCGACGGCGGCAGCCGTTTCGCGCTCCGAGATCCGCTGGCTGCGGCGGCGGGCACGCCGCGCGAATCGCGCGGCCTGGTCGTGCCGGCGGGCGTACGCCTGATGAAGCTCGGCGAGGTCGCGGTCGCGCGCTGCGAGTTGGTTGTCTCGGGCACTCAGGAGCTCCGCCAGCTGTGCGGCCTCGTCCTGTCCGTGAGCCGTTGCCTGGTTGACCGCCGCGACTTCACCCTCGAGCGCAGCGATCAAGCCGTCGCGGGTGTGAACCGCCTCGTTCAGCCGCACCGTCTCTTCCTCGGCGCGTGCGGCGGTGAGACGCAACGCGGCGAGCTCGGACTCGCGCTCCACCAGCTCGGCGTCGCGGGCGCTCAGCGCCTCGGCGAGGCGGGCGGACTCGTCATCGCCTTGTTCGGTCCCGTTCCTGAGAGCCGTCAGCTCGTTCTCGAGCTCGATCAGCTGCGCGTCGCGCGCGGCCAGGAGCTCCGCGAGGCTCGCCGCGGCGGCGCCCTGCTCGGCCACGGCCTGCTGCAACGCGGCGAGCTCGAACTCGCGGGCGCTCAGCGCCTCCACGAGGCGCGCAACCTCGGCCTGCCCATCCTCTGCTCCGGGGCGAAGCGCCATCAGCTCGTTCTCGTGCTCGGCCAGCTGCGCGTCGCGCGCGGCGATCAAATCCGACAACCCGGCCGCCACAGCGCTCTCTTCGGCGACCACTCGCTGCAACTCGGCGAGCTCGAAGTCGCGCGCGCTCAGCGCCTCGGCGAGCCGCACGACCTCCTCGTGTCCCTCTTCGGACCCACGGCGAAGCGCGGTCAGCTCGTCGTCGAGCTCGGACAGACGCGCATCGCGAGCACCGATCTGATCGCACGCGGCGGCGAGCTCGGCATCGCGCGTGCGCAGGGCCTCGGCCAGCTGTGCAGCCTCGTCGTACTCTTCGCCCTTCGCGCGACGTAGCGTCTCGAGCTCGTTCTCGAGCTCGGCCAACTGCGCATCGCGCGCGCATAGCTGTTCGGAAATGCTCGCGAGCTCGGCTCCGCGCTCCGCCAATTCGGCGTCCCGCTCGCTCAGCGTGTCCGCGAGGCGCGCAGCCTCGCCGTGTCCATCCTCCGTGCGGCGACGAAGGTTCTCGAGCTCGTTCCCGAGCTCGGCCAGCTCCCCGTCGCGGACACCGATCAACTCCGCAAGTTTCGCCGCCTCGTCGCGCTCCGCCGCGAGGCCGCTGTGGAGCGCTGCCAGCTCGCCGTCACGCTCTGAGAGTTGAGCATCGCGCGCCTCGAGCGCCTCGGCATGTTGGGCTGCCTCGGCCCCGAACCGCTCCACGGCCTCACGCAATTCCTCGAGCTCGCGCTCGCGCTCACCGATCGTCTCGGTCAGCGCTTCGCTGTGCCCACGCGCTTGCTCGATGCTTTCACGCGCGCCGGCGAGCTCGCCTTCGAGCTCTGAAACCTCACGTGCGCGACGCTCGAGCTCGTCCGACAGGCGCTCAACTTCTGCAAAGGCTTCCGCGAGCTCCTGGTGCTCGCCGGTGCCGGCCCCAGCGCGCAGCGCCTCCACCTCGTGTTCGATCGTGGCGAGACGGCGGTCACGTTCCCTGGTCGCCGCAGCGAACTTGATCGCCTGTGCCTGCCGGCGAGCGTGGGCTTCCCGCAGCTCGGTGAGTTCGGTTTCGCGGGCGCTCAGCGCCTCGGAGAGTCGCGCGGCCTCCTCGTGTCCGTATTCCGACGTCTGCCGCAGTGCCTCGAGCTCCTCTTCGAGGTCGGCGAGGCGCACATCCGTGTGGGTCGACGGCAGGTCGGCCGGCGGGGCCAGCTCGAGCGGCGGCAGGGCGACGATGAAGTCGGGACCGGGCAACCCGGGCTCGGGATCCTGACGCCGCTCCAGCTCGGCCCGCAGGCCGGTGCCGAAACCGGTCTCGCTCTTGAGCTCGACGCCGTACTGCGCGGAGAGAACCCGCGACAGCGCCATGTGCGAGACGAACCCGAACTCGACCGCGATCTCGCCGAGGCGACGACCGGTCACCGCCTGGTTGTCCAGCGCTTCCTCGAGCTGCTCGGGAGTCAGGAGCCTCTCGTCGACGAGCAACTGCCCCAGAGGGCGCCAAGGGATATGGGCCGCTTCCACACCGGTTCTATCGGCGCGAACGCCGTCAGGGTTGAGTGCGGATTTTTGGGCTCAGACGGGCGCGGCGGCTCCCTCATAGACGTCGATGAAGCGGCGGTAGGCCCCGGAGATCCGAGTGACGGCCGCGTCCCGGTCGAAGCCGTCAGGGTCGGCGGCGTACTCCTTGACCGCGTCGGCGAAGATCGAGCGACCGATCGCGAAGCCGATATAGCCTTCGAGCCCTGCGCCAGCGCGGAGCCACTCGTCGACCTTGTCGTCGGACGCACCACGGCCCAGCACCACGCAAGAGACACGGTCGCGGCCCTCGCGACGGCACAGCTGCGCGATCTCCTTGCACGCCTCGCGATCGTCGAGACCTTCGATCTTCCAGATGTCCGGTTCGATGCCGGCGTTTTGCAGCTGGAGGATCGCCTCGAGCATCAACTCGGCGCGCAACTCGGTGTCATAGCGATCGGCGCTGCCGCCGACGCGGGCGAGCTGGGACTCTTCGGCCGGCACCAGCAACTCGAAGAGGAACTTGCGGTGATGCTCGTGCAGCCACTCGGACAGGCGGAGCAGCCTGCTTGCCTGCCGCTCGTTCAGCCCGGGGTCGCCCTCCGGGTTGTAGCGAACGAGCACCTTCGAGAAGTCAGGATCGAACGCCTCGATCTGCTCGCCGAACGCGTCGCCGTACTCGAAGTCGAACTCCGGCTGACCCGACTTCTCGACCGGCATCGCGAGCATGAACCCGCCGGCCTTGGCTTCTCTCGCGACGTCCGGACCGTACTGCCCGTCGACGAGAATGCCGGCCGACTCCTTCGGCGCGCCCTCGGCGACCGCGCGCTGGAACCCCTCCCAGATCAGCCGCTTCGCGCCGGCCACCTTCTCTGGGCCGCCGCCGACCATCTTCTCGAACGACCCGCGATGGTCGAACGCAAGAACGTAGAGCTTCGCGTCGTAGCCAAGTTCGTTCAGTCCGATCGCACCCATCAATATTCCCTCCCTGTGAATTGCTCCAGCTTGCTGAGTTGGTGCCGCGCTTCGATCCGGCGAACGGTGCCGGAACGAGAGCGCAGCGCAATCGAATCCGTGATCGCACCGCCGCGGACGTAGCGCACGCCGCGCAGCAGCGCGCCTGTGGTGACACCGGTCGCTGCCACGAACACGTCGTCACCCTCGACGAGGTCGTCGGTGAACAGGACGCGGTCCAGGTCATAGCCCGCCGCGACCAGTTGCTGCCGTTCCGCATCGTCGCGCGGCCAGAGCTTGGCCTGGATCCCTCCGCCGACGGTCTTCAGCGCTGCGGCCGAGATCACGCCCTCGGGGGTGCCGCCGACGCCGTAGAGCAGGTCGACGCCGGTCTCGGGCCGCGCCGCCGCGATCGCCGGTGCGACATCGCCGTCGCGAATCAAGTTCACCCGGGCACCCGCCTGCCGCAACTCGCCGATCAGCTCGGCGTGACGCTCGCGCTCGAGGACGACAACCCGGATGTCGCTCGGCCGGACGCCTTTCGCCTTCGCGACCGCATTCACGTTCTCGGTCGGCGAGGCGTTGATGTCGATCGCGGCGACCGCATCCGCACCGGCCGCGATCTTCTCCATGTACACCGCGGCGCCTGGAAAGAACATCGAGCCGCGTTCTGCAACCGCGATCACGGCGATCGCGTTCGGTTGCCCGAGCGCGGTCAGGCGCGTGCCTTCGAGCGGGTCGACGGCGACGTCGACCTCCGCGCCTGTGCCGTCGCCGACCTCCTCCCCGTTGTAGAGCATCGGTGCCTCGTCCTTCTCCCCCTCGCCAATCACCACGACCCCCCGCATCGAGACGGTGTCGAGCATCGCCCGCATGGCATCAACGGCGGCCTGGTCGGCCGAGATCTTGTCGCCGCGCCCGATCCAGCGGCCTGCACCCATCGCGGCGGCCTCCGTGACCCGGACGAGCTCGAGTGCGAGGTTGCGATCGGGACGCGAGCCGGTCATCGACCCGGATCCTAGAGCCGCTGCCGCGGCGCCCGGGGAACCTCGGCGAGGAAGCGCTCGACCTCCGCCGGCGTTCGGAGCCGGATCACCCGCCAGCTCGCCAGTCTCGTCGGGTAGTCGCGCCGGCGACGAAAGTGCGAATCCAACGCGAAGAGAACGAGTGATTCGCGCCCCCAGAACGCCGACTTGAGCGACTCCTTGTTGCCGTTCCAGAGCTCCTCCCGCCCACGGATCCGTCGAACGGTTCGTCGGAGCAAGCGCGGCAGCCAGACGCGGATCGGCAGGTCGAGCCAGACGATGACGTCGGCCGAACGCAGGAGCAGGTCGCCGAGCTTCCCGTGGTATGCGCCGTCGATCACCCAACCGTCGGTGCTCAGGACCGGCGCGATCAGGGCGCGCAGCTCCTCGTCGGGAGTTTCGGTCCAGTTCGGCCCGTGCACGAGCGCGTCCATCTCGACGAACGGCACCTCGAGCCGACAAGCGAGCTCCTTCCCGAGCGTCGTCTTCCCGTTCCCGCTCGCGCTGGCGATCACCGTCACCTTTCGCATCGCCGGAACCTACTCGCCGACGCTCCAGCAGCCGCGCCGGAACCTCGTTCGAACGTGGTTCGAGGGTCGAGGCTCCCGAAGCACGTTCCACGGCCCAGAGACCCGCGGTGGCTGCCACCTCGAACCCCGGCCGTCCCACCAACAAGATTTACGAAGTTGGCAGGCTTCTGTGCGCCTTACGTAGCGGTGGCTGCCACCTCGCGACCAACCCGAATCCATGGCCAGGCCGAAGCTCGCGAACCTCGTTCGAACGTGGTTCGAACGAGGTTCGCGGGTTGGCAGGGCTCACATACGTTCGGGGGCCTCGACGCCAACCAGGTCGAGGCTGCGCGCGATCACGCGCTGTGTCGCCGCACACAGGCCGAGCCGAAACGACTCGGCGGGCTCGCCGAGCACGCGGCACGCCTGGTAGAAGCGGTGGAAGTCGTCGGCGAGCCGGATCGAGTAGGCGGGTAGGAGTTGCGGGCCACGCCGCTCGGCCGCCTCGCGCACCGTGGCGGGAAAATCGGTCAGGCGCTTGATCAGCTCCTTCTCCTCGGCCGCGAGCGGACCAGGCGGGGCGCCGCCGACGAATGCGTCCTCGGCGTTCCGCAGGATTCCCGCGATGCGGGCGTGCGCGTACTGGACGTAGTAGACCGGGTTCTTCTGCGACTTCTCCGCGGCCAGGTCGAGATCGATCTCGATCGCCTGGTCGGGGCCGCGGTTGACGAGGTACCAGCGGGCGGCGTCGACACCGACCTCGTCGAGGAAGTCGTCGAGGAAGACGACGTTGCCCGCGCGCTTCGACGCCTTCGACGCCTTGCCGCCGCGAGTCAGGTGGACGAACTGGTACAGCAGCACCTCGACGCGCTCTGGGTCGTAGCCGAGCATCCGGGCCACCGCCGCGTACCACTTCGCAGTCGCGTGATGGTCGGCGCCGAGCACGTAGATCGCACGGTCGAAGCCACGATCGAGCTTGTCGGCGAGGTACGCGACGTCGGCGGCCCGGTAGGTCGGCGTCCCGCCGCGTTCCGCCGACCGGACCAGGACCCAGTCCTGCTCGTCGCCGTACCCGGAGGATCGCGCCCAGAGCGCACCGTCTGCCTCGAAGGTGTCGAGTTTCGGCAGCAGCTCGGGCAGCCGCTGCTCGAGCTCGCTCTGCAGGACCCAGCTGTCGAAGTGAATGCGAAAGCGCTCCATCGTCGCTTCGATCGACGCAAGCATCCGCGGCACCGGATCGCCGTCCGCCTGCGCGAGCTCGACGACGTAGTCGCCGTGATACCCGTCCTCCGGCACCGGCTCCCCGCTCCGCAGCGCATCGATCGACGCGCGGAATCGTTCGAGCTGAGCGCCGGCGTCGTTGTAGTAGTACTCGCGCGCCACCTCGTGCCCCCCGAACGCGAGCAGGCGTGCGACGCAGTCGCCGTACGCGCCGTTGCGGGCGGCGGAGACGACGATCGGGCCGGTCGGGTTCGCCGACACCATCTCGACCTGAATCCGCTCACGCTCGGTCGCCCAACCGCCGCCGTACTCGTCGTCGACCTCGGCGAGGGCGTCGAGAAAGAACCTGTCCGCCAGGCGAAGATTGAGGAAGCCGGGACCGGCGACCTCGGCCGCCTCGATCTCGTCGAGCGCCCCGAGCTTCGCGGCGTAGTCCGCCGCCAGCTCGCGCGGCGGTCGCGCCAGGGCTTTTGCCGAGCGGAGCGCGACGTTCGTCGCGAAGTCGCCGTTCGCCGAATCCTTCGGCCGTTCGAGCTCGACCGGTACGCCGAGTGCCTGCCCGATCCGGTCGGCAAGGCGCTCGACGACGCCCGAAACGGGTTCGCGATCCACGCCTCTAGTATCGTCAAGCCCGATGGACGACGAGCAGGAGCAGGAGCGGCAGCTCAACATCCACATGGAGCCGCAGCACCTCGCGGGCGTCTATGCGAACTTCGCCAACATCACGTTCTCCGACTACGAGTTCACGCTCACCTTCGCGCGCATCGACCACGAGGTAGAGGAGGGCGACGTCCCGGGTGTCGTCGTGGCGCGCGTCAACATGTCGCAGCAGTTCGCGGCCGAGCTGCTCGCCGCCCTGCAGGACGCCCACTCGAAGTACCTGACCGTCAAGGGCATCCAGGACCTGCCCGAGACGGATCGCTAGCGTCGCTGGCCCCGCCAGGCCTGCGCCATGGCGATGCGCTGCATCAGCGTCGGGTGGTTCTCGAGCCACAGGTAATCCCAACCAGCCGGGTTCGGCTGCTCGAGGCTCGTCGTCTGGAAGCTCTGGAAGAGCTTCGTCGCCGACGCTGGATCTCTCGTCGCGCGAAGCGCCCGCCAGTCGGCTTCGGCCTCGTAGCGACGGGAGACGACGTTCTGTAGCGGCGCGCTCAACAAGCCCAGGACGGCGAGGACCAGGAACGCGTACGGCAGGTTCTCCGGGCGGCCGAGGCCGCCACGGCCCCTGAGCGCCAGCGAAAGGAGCCAGAGCGTCGGGAGCACGACGAGTGCGCTCCAGCCGATCGCCTTCAGGATGTGACGGCTCCGCACGTGACCGAGCTCATGCGCCACGACGACGTTCTCCTCGCCACGCGAGAACCGGCCGTCGAGCAGGGTGTCCCAGATCACGACGTGCGTCGACGGGCCGAACCCGTCCGTGAACGCGTTCGCCTGGTTGGTCCAGGACGACACGTCCTCGACCCGGACCGGCGTACCGCGAACTCCCTCGATGCGCTCGAGCCGCCGGACGTCCGCCGCGAGCACCGGGTTGCGGAGCGGATGCGAGCCGGCGGCGCTCAGCCACCCCGAGAGGAACGCGAACGCCGCCGCGATCGCGACGAACGCGAGCCCGGCGGCGAGCCACCAGCGTCGAAACCGGCCTGCCAGGCCGACGAGCAGGACGATCGTCAGCATCACCGAGACTGCCTCGGCGCCGAGCACCGCCCACTGCGCGTTCAGCCAGGCGAGGATGTCGAACGGCCCGAGGCCCCAGTGGTGCTGCCACCACAGGTCGACGAGTCCGAACGGCAAGCTCACCGCCCAGAGGACGCACAGCAGCACCATGCCGACGATCACGGCGCTGCCGACGCGGCCGAGCCCCATCGTCGAGACCCTGCGCGGCAGGATGCGAGCCAGCACCGCGAGCGCAGTGATGGTGGCGACCGTGCCGCCGAGCCAGAGCGGCTTGCTCGCCGTGCGCGAACCGGGCCGAGCGACGCAGTTGCCGCGCGGTGAAGAAGCGATGCTCGTCGAGGCCCGAGAGATGCAGCGACGGCACGCTCGTGCGCCAGAGCAGCCACGCACACACCGCCCAGCAGACCCCTGCGGCGGCTAGCGTCACGGCCGTGCGGATCGCCGTCCTCTCCGACATTCACGCGAATCTTCACGCACTGGCAGCGGTTCTGTCGGAAATCGATGCAGCGGAGGTCGACCAGGTGTGGTGCCTCGGCGACGTCGTCGGCTACGGACCGCGCCCGAACGAGTGCGTCGACCTGATCCGCGAGCGTGCGTCGCTGTCCCTCTGCGGCAACCACGATCTGGCGGTTCTCGGCACGCTCGACCTGGCCGAGTTCAGCGGCGACGCCGCCGCAGCCGCGATCTGGACCCAGGGCGTTCTCGGCGACGAACAGCGGGCGTGGCTCGTGGGGTTGGAGCCCGTCGGCTACGCCGAGGGGGCCGAGCTGTTCCATGGGAGCCCCCGGAATGCGGTCTGGGACTACGTGCTGAGCGAAGGCGTCGCCCTCGAGAGCCTGCGTCTCACCACCGCGCCGCTCGTACTCGTCGGCCACAGTCACGTCGCCCTCGCGCTCGCCCTCGCGGGCGAGACGATCACGGGCGGACTCGCACCTGCGGGAACGACGGCCGACCTCTCCGCCGGCCGCTGGCTGCTCAACCCGGGCTCCGTGGGCCAGCCGCGCGATGGCGACGCGCGCGCGGCCTGGGCGCTGATTGACACCGACGAGTCGCGGGCAGAGTTCCGGCGAGTGGCATATCCGATCGAAGAGACCCAGGCGGAGATCAGGGAGCGCGGGCTGCCGTCGGCGCTGTCGGCGCGGCTCGCCCAAGGGATTTGACGTGCGGGGCGCGCTCGCACTGCCCTGTCTCGTCCTCTGCGTGGTCCTGGCCGGCTGCGGCGAGTCCACCCCGAAGCTCGGTCACGACGACGCCGCCGAGCTGATCAGGCTCACAGATGCAATCGCCAGCGAGGGATCCTGCGCGCAGGCCCGCGACATCTCGGCAGTCAGCGCTCGCGCGATCCAGCTCGTCAACCAGGGACGCGTGCCGGCGGCGTTGCAGGAGCCACTGCTGTCCGGCGTCAACGCCCTGGCAGCGCACCACCCGAGCTGTGAACCGCCGCCGCTCCCGCCTTCGCGGGTGCCGAAGCCCGGCCACGAGCCGCACAAGCCCCACCACGACAACGGCAACCACGAGGGCGACGAATGAGCAGCATCACCAAATACCGCCTCGACCACGAGCTCGGCCGCGGCGGGATGGCCGTCGTCTACGCCGCCTACGACGAGAACCTCGAGCGGCCGGTCGCGCTCAAGGTGCTCGCCGCTCACCTCGCCGGGCAGCCCGAGTTCCGGAAGCGCTTTCTGCGCGAAGCACGGATCGCAGCGCGCCTGACCCATCCGAACCTCGTGCGGACGATCGACGTAGCGGAGCACGACGGGCTGCCGTGCATCGTCATGGAGCTGCTGCCCGGCAGAACGCTCGTCGACGGCAGCCTGACGCGCACCGAAGCCGGCGACCTCGCCGCCGGGCTCGCCTACGCGCACCGTCTAGGGGTCGTCCACCGCGACCTCAAGCCGGCGAACATCCTGCGCGCAAGCGACGGCACTCCGAAGATCGCCGACTTCGGGATCGCCTCCGCGGTCGGGGAGACGATCCTGACCGAGGTCGGCACGGTGCTCGGGACGCTCCGCTACCTGTCGCCCGAGCAAGCTGCGGGTAAGCAGGCCGGCGCACCCGCAGACGTCTACTCGTTCGCCGTCCTGCTCGACGAGTTGCTCGTCAACCGCTCGTCCGCCGACCGGTTGCTGCTCGAGCGGTGTCGCCAAACAGATCCATCGCATCGCCCGGCAGCGACCGAGCTCGCGGCGGCATTCGCCGGCAGCCCGCTCGGAGCCGACCCGTCCGTCGCCCCGACGAGCGTCCTCCCGACGAGAGTCCTCCCGCCGAGCGCGACACAACGACGCACGCGGCGTGCGGCGCTGGTCGCAGCGGTGCTGATCGTCGCGATCGCCGCGATCGTGGCGATCGTCGGCATCGACCGGGGTCATCGCTCCCGGGTGGATCCGGTCCCACACTCGCCGGCGCTTGGCCAACAGGCGCGCGACCTGAGCGTGTGGCTCACACGCTATTCGCGCTAGCGCTGCTTGCGGCGCGACGGTGACAGAATCCTCGAACTCTGACCGACCCCTCCGCATCAGGTCGCCCGACGGGCATCAGCCGGTTCGTCACCGTGCTGCAGGGGATCCGGCCCGTCGACGCCTCGCTGCTACCTCGCGACGTCGTGGCGGGCGTGACGCTGGCCGCGCTCGCGATCCCCGAGGTGATGGGCTACACGAAGATCGCGGGTACGCCGGTGATCACCGGTCTCTACACGATCCTGCTGCCCGCGCTCGTCTTCGCGGTGCTCGGCTCATCGCGCCACCTCGTCGTCGGGGGCGATTCGGCCACCGCCGCGATCATGTACGCCGGCATCGCCGCGCTCGGCATCTCCGGCCTCCAGCCCGGGACGAACGCATGGCTCGGCCAGGCGAGCCTGGCGGCATTGATCACAGGCTGCCTCCTGATCCTTGCGCGCATCGCTCGACTCGGGTTCCTCGCCGACTTCATCTCTCGAACCGTGCTCGTGGGCTTTCTCACGGGCGTCGGGGTCCAGGTGGCCCTGGGGCAGCTCGGCGGCATGCTCGGCGTCGCCTCGCCGAAGATCCACTTGAACCGCCTGAGCGCGACCCTGATCACGTTCTGGGACACGCTGAAGAAGATCCCGGATACCTCGGTCGCCACCCTCGCCGTCTCGCTCGGTGTGATCGCGACGCTGATCGTGTTCGAGAAGTGGATCCCACTGATCCCCGGCGGCCTCGTCGCGGTCGTGGGCGCGATCGCGATCAGTTGGGGCTTCGACCTCGAGGCGCACGGGGTCGCCACTCTCGGCAACGTGCCGAGCGGGCTGCCGTCGATCGGGCTCCCGAGCGGCGTCGGCTGGGGCGACATCGGGCCCCTCCTCGCGACCTGCGTCTCGATGTTCCTCGTGATCATCGCCCAGAGCGCGGCGACCTCTCGGGCGTACGCCGTGAAGTATCAGGAGCAATTCGAGGAGAACACCGACATCGTGGGTCTGAGCCTCGCGAACATCGCGGCCGGCCTGAGCAGCACCTTCGTGGTGAACGGCAGCCCGACGAAGAGCAAGATGGCGGAGGAAGGGAAGGCCTCCAGTCAGATCGCGATGCTGGCAATGGCGGCGATGGTCGCGGTCGTCCTGCTCTTCCTGACGAAGCCGCTGCAGTACATGCCGAACGCGGTGCTCGCGGCCGTCGTCTTCGTGATCGGGCTCAAGCTGATCGACTGGCGGCACATGGCGGAGATCTACCGTGTGCGCCGCATCGAGTTCTGGATCGCCGCGGTCACGGCCGTCGTCGTCGTCGGCGTCGGAGTCGAGCAGGGCGTCATCCTCGCCATCGTGCTGTCGCTGCTCGACCACGTGCGGCGCCACTACAACCCGCACGACTCGGTCGTCGTCCGCGACCACCACGGCGAGCTGGCGACTGTCCCGGCGGTCACGGGGACGGCCCTCGAGCCCGGGCTGATCGTCTACCGCTTCGGCGTCGGCCTCTTCTATGCGAACGCCGAGCGCTTCTCCAAGGAGGCGCTCGCCCTCGTCGACGGGCCGGAACATCCGCGTTGGCTCGTCCTGCTCGCCGACGCGATCGACGACATCGACTACACGGGCGGTAAGACGCTCGGCGAGCTCGCAGACCAGGTGCGGGAACGCGGCGTCGTCCTCGCCGTCGCCGGCGCGCCTGCCCCGGTCGCCCGCGAGCTCGAGCTGTTCGGTCTGACGGAGAAGATCGGCCTCGAGCACGTCTTCGACTCGCTCGAGGATGCGGTCGCCGCTTTCCGCGCGGCGCGGACGTCCTAGCCGGCGACGCCGGCGGCAGTCTCGCCCTGCGAGCTGCCGAAGGTGATGCCTTCACGAGCAAGTGCGACCTGGACGTCTTCCCGCGCCTTGAAGATGCGCCACTTGACGGTCGCGAGAGTGATCTCCAGCGAGTCGGCGATCTCGTTGTACGACAGGCCGACCACGTCGCGCAGGAGCAATGCCATCTTCAGGTCGACCGGAAGCACGTCGATCGCGCGCCAGAGCGCATCGATCGCCTCGACCTGCTCGGCCGGCTGGTCGAGCGCCTCGAGGTGAGGCGCATCGTCGAGGTTGACAGGCGTCAGCGGCCGGCGCTCCTTCGCACGCAGCTCGTCGAGGACACGGTTCTTCGTCACCTGGAACAGCCACGTCGTGAACTTGCACCGTAAGGAGAACCGCGGCAGGCCCTGGTAGACGCGCAGGAAGACTTCCTGCGTCAGGTCCTCGGCGAGCGCCTTGTCGCCGTTGGTCAGCCGGAGGACGTAGTTGTAGACCGGCGTCTCGTAGGAGCGGACGATGATCGAGAACGCACGTTCATCGCCGCGCTGGGCCTTGCGCAGAACCGAAGGATCTGGCTGTGGAAGCGACAAGGAACCCGAGTATAACCCGGTCTTCGGGGGGATCTCTTGCGGCTTACGTACGATTTACGAGGCTGCTTCCGGTCATCACATCTGGGACGTCGAGGCCGAGCAGGTCGAGTGCGGTCGGCGCCAGATCCGCGAGCTCACCACCGTTCGAGAGGCCGATTCCCTGCGCGGTCACGATCAGCGGCACCGGGTTCGTCGTGTGTGCCGTGTGCGGCGAGACCCCGTCCGACTCGAGCATCTGCTCGGCGTTGCCGTGGTCGGCGGTCACGAGGCAGACGCCGCCGAGCTCACCGACGCACGCAACGACGCGCCCGAGGCAGCGGTCGGCGGTCTCGACGGCCGCGATCGTCGCCGGGATCGACCCGGTGTGGCCGACCATGTCGGGGTTCGCGAAGTTGACGACGCAGTAGGCGTAGCCGTCACCGATCTCGCCGACGACGCGGTCGGCGACCTCGTCGGCCGACATCGCCGGTTTCAGGTCGTAGCTCGCGACATCGCGCGGGCTCGGGACGAGCAGCCGGGTCTCCCCCGGCCACGCTTCCTCGCGCCCGCCGTTGAAGAAGTAGGTGACATGGGCGTACTTCTCCGTCTCCGCGACGTGCAGCTGACGGAGGTCGTGCGCGGCGAGGACCTCGGCGATCGTGCCGGGAACCACCTGCTCGGCGAACGCGACCGGCGTGTCGAGATCGCTCGCGTAGCGCGTCATCGTCGCCACGTCGTAGTCGTTTGCGAGCAGCAACCGGGTGAGCTGGCGCGCACGGTCGGGTCGAAAGTTGAAGAACACCGCGACGTCACCAGGCTCGAGACGCGGCGTCCCTTCGACGACGATCGGCGCGATGAACTCGTCGGTCACGCCGGCTGCGTAGCTCGCTTCCACCGCTGCGACGACATCGGCCGTGTGCGCGCCGGTTCCGTCGACGATCGCATCGTAGGCTCGCTGCGTCCGATCGAGCCGCAGATCACGGTCCATCGCCCAGTAGCGCCCGACGACCGTGGCGATGCGGTCGAGCGGCAACTCGGCCAGATCGTGCGCGGCCGACGTCGGCGAGACGTCCCGGCCGTCCGTGAAGGCATGGATCCAGGTCTTCTCGGGCGCGAAGCGGAGCAGCGCCTGAATGTGGTCGATGTGGGAGTGGACGCCGCCGTGCGAGACAAGGCCGAGCAGATGGACACGCCTGCCGCGCGCGAACGCCTCGACGAGCGCCGGCAGCGCGAAGAAGGAGCCGTCTTCGATCGCCTTGTTGACCCGCATCAGATCCTGGTAGAGCCGTCTGCCGGCGCCGATCGTCAGGTGACCGACCTCCGAGTTGCCCATCTGTCCTGTTGGCAGGCCCGCGGCTTCGCCCGACGCCTCGATCGTCGTGTGCGGGAACTCCCGCCAGAGGCGGTCGAAGACGGGCGTCTCGGCAAGCAGGACCGCATTGCCCGGCCCGGCCGGGGCGCAGCCGAAGCCGTCGAGCACTACGAGCGCTACGAGTGGGACCGGAAACGGCAAATCGCGGCGAACGAGTCGACGTCGAGAGAGGCTCCGCCGACGAGTGCTCCGTCGACGGCGTCCTGGCCGAGCAGCTCGGCGGCGTTCTCGGGCTTGACCGAGCCGCCGTAGAGCACGGGCACGTCGAGCACCGACTTGATCAACTCGTGCGCCTCGCGCACCAGGTCGGGCGTCGCGGTCTTGCCCGTGCCGATCGCCCAGACCGGCTCGTAGGCCACGACGAGGTTTTCGTCGTGCTCGAGGACCGCGACCTGGCGCCGCAGCACGTCGGCCGTGTCGCCGGCTTCGCGCTCGGCCTCGGTCTCGCCGACGCAGGCGATCACGTGGAGTCCCTCGGCGAGCGCTGCAGCGGCACGCTTCGCCGTCGTCTCGTCCGTCTCGCCGAAGTACTGCCGACGCTCTGAGTGGCCGACGAGCGTGCCGTAGACGCCGAGCTCGCGGAGCATCGGCGCCGACACCTCACCCGTGTACGCACCGTCCCGCTCCCAGTGGCAGTTCTGGGCGAAGACGCCGATTTCGGTCCCGGCGAGCGCCTGGACAGCGTCGCTCAACGAGACGTACGGCGGGCAGACGACGACATCGACGTCCGACGGCAGCTCGGTGGCGCGGAGCTCCCGGCAGAATGCCGCCGCCTCGGCCGGCCCTTTGAACATCTTCCAGTTACCGGCGAGCAGCACGGCTCGAGCCTACGCGACGACCGGAATCGCCGCGACGCCGGGCAGCTCGCGCCCTTCGAGCAGCTCCAGTGAGGCGCCGCCGCCGGTCGAGATCCACGAGATGCGGTCGGCGACCCCGGCATCGTGCACGGCGCGGACCGAGTCGCCGCCGCCGACGACGGTGAACCCGGCGCAGTCGGCCAGCGCGCTCGCGATCGCGTAGGTCCCCGCTGCGAACCGTGGCCACTCGAACACGCCCATCGGCCCGTTCCAGAAGACGGTTCGGGCCGCGGCGATGCGGCCGGCAAACTCCTCGCGGGTGCGCGGACCGACATCGAGCCCGAGCCAGCCTTCGGGAAGCTGGTCGAACGCGACCACGCGTGTCTCCGCGTCCGCGTCGAACGCAGAAGCAGCGACGACGTCGATCGGCAACACGGCTTCGAACGTGAACGGATTCTCCTCGCGGACCTGCTCGGCCATCTTGCCGCCGATCAGGACGGCGTCGGCCCGTCCACCGAGGTTCTCGAGCACACCGATCTTGTCGTCGACCTTGGCGCCGCCCGAGACGATCACGAACGGCCTCTCGACGTCACCGAGCAGCGCGCCGAGATGGCGTAGCTCTTCGAGCAGCAGCAGCCCGGCATAGGCAGGCAGCAGGTGCGCCACGCCCTCCGTCGAGGCGTGGGCCCGGTGTGCCGAGCCGAACGCGTCGTTGACGAACAGGTCGCAGCCCGCCGCCAGCTCCTGCGCAAACGATGGGTCGTTCACCGTCTCGCGCTCGTCGAAGCGCGTGTTCTCGAGCACGTTCAGCCGGTCGTCCGCCAAGAACTCGCTCAGCCGTTGACGAACCGGCTCGATCGCGAATGCGTCGTCGCGGCCCTTCGGCCTGCCCAGATGCGAGCAGACGCGAAGCTCGGCCGCCCCGCGGGCAAGCAGCAGCTGCAGCGTTGGCAGGCTGGCCCGGATGCGCGTGTCATCGGCGACGCGCCCCTCGTCGAGCGGCACGTTCAGATCGGCGCGGACGAGGACGACCTTTCCGTCGGCCTCGGCGGTCTCGACCGACCGCGGCAGCTTCAAAGCAGCTTGGGAACGAGGTCGACGAGCCGGCACGAGTAGCCCCACTCGTTGTCATACCAGCCGAAGACCTTCACGAAGTTCCCCTGGGCCATCGTCAGGCCGCTGTCGAACGTGCACGACGCCGGCGAGTGGACGATGTCGCTGGAGACGAGCGGCTCGGTGGAGTACACGAGGTAGGGCTCGAGCCGCCCGCTGCCTGCCGCAGCGACGAAGGCCTCGTTGACCTCGTCGGCGTTCGTCTCCTTGGCGAGCGTGACCACGAGGTCGGTGACCGATCCGGTCGGCACGGGTGCGCGGACGGAGATGCCGTCGACCTTGCCCTTCAGCTCCGGCATGACGAGGCCGATCGCGCGCGCCGCGCCGGTCGACGTCGGGATCAGGTTGATCGCGGCCGCGCGGGCGCGACGCAGGTCGCTGTGCGGCAGGTCGAGAATCTGCTGGTCGTTCGTGTACGCGTGGATGGTGGTCATGAAGCCACGCTCGATCCGAAACGTGTCGTGCAGCACCTTCGCCATCGGTGCGACACAGTTCGTCGTGCACGAAGCGTTCGAGATGATGGCGTGCGCTGCCGGGTCGTAGGCCTCGTCGTTGACTCCGAGCACGAGTGTCACGTCAGGGTCGGTCGCGGGCGCCGAGATGACGACCTTCTTCGCGCCGGCGTCGAGATGCTTCTGCGCGCCGTCCCGCTTGGTGAAGAACCCTGTCGACTCGATCACGACGTCCACGCCGAGGTCGCCCCACGGCAGCGCGGCGGGATCCCGCTCGGCAAAGCCACGCAGTTCGCGCCCGCCGACACGCAGCGAGCCGCCGTCGACCTCTACGGACTCGGGAAACGTCCCGAGCACGGAGTCGTGCTTGAGCAGATGCGCCATCGTCGCGACGTCGCCGAGATCGTTGAATGCGACGATCTCGAAGTCACCGTGGCGCTCGAGCGCCGCACGGTAGAAGTTGCGTCCGATCCGCCCGAACCCGTTGATTCCAACCCGTGTCTTTGCCATGCGGCGACTGTAGCTATGCGGCGACTTCGGCGATGCCGTAGATCGCCGCCAGCTTCTCGCGGAGGTAGCGGACGTACGGCTCGGGGTCGATCTCGGACGTGCCGACGACACGCTCCAGGGTCTCGCCCGGTGTGAACTTGCGGCCGTGGCGATGCAGGTTCTCGCGCAGCCAGTCGCGGAGCAGCGAGAAGTCACCGGCCTCGAAGCTCTCGTCGAGGTCGGGCAGATCGGCGGTGATCTTCTCCCACAGCTGCGCGGAGATGAGGTTGCCGAGAGCGTACGTCGGGAAGTAGCCGATCGAGCCACCAGACCAGTGCACGTCCTGGAGCACGCCTTCGGTATCGGTCGGCACGTCGATCCCCAGGTAGTCGTACATGCGGCTGTTCCACTGCTCGGGCAGCTGCTCGAGCGGGAACTCGTCGCCGAGCATCGCCTGCTCGAGCTCGAAGCGCAGGATGATGTGCAGGTTGTACGTCGCCTCGTCGGCCTCGACGCGGATCAGCGACGGCTCGACGAAGTTGGCTTCGCGATACCACTGCTCGGTGTCGTAGCTCGCAAGCTCCGGCTGCAGCTCCCGCAGGCGCGGGAAGAAGCGGCGCCAGAAGGGCAGCGAGCGTCCGACGAGGTTCTCCCACATGCGGCTCTGCGACTCGTGCATGCCCAGCGAGACGCCACGGGCCAGCGGGCTGCGCTCCAGCGTCTCGTCGACCTGCCGCTCGTACAGGCCGTGACCGAACTCGTGCATCGTCCCGAAGAGTCCGCCCAGGTGCTCGGTGAAGTACCGCGTCGTGATTCGGATGTCGGTCGTGCCCGTGCCGGAGGCGAACGGGTGCACCGTCGGGTCGAGGCGCCAGGCGTCGTCCGTGTAGCCGAACGCGCGCACGACTTCCAGCTCGAAGACCTTCTGCGCGGCGAGGTCGAAGTCGTGCGGCGGGAGAGGCTGCGGATTGAGGGCGGCGACCTCCTTGACGAGCGGCGCCTGATGCTCCTTCAAGTAGTCGAAGATGCGGCGTACTTCCTTCGTGGTCATGTCGCGCTCGTAGTCGTCGAGCACGATGTCGTACGGCTCGTCCTTCACGTCGAAGCATTCGATGTACTGCTTGCGCAGGTCGAGGTTCTTACGGAGGACCGGCAGGAAGGTCTTGAACTCGTTGTTCTTGCGTGCCTGCACCCACACCGGATTCGCGAGCGCCGCCGAGCGGGAGATCTCGGCACGGAGGTCAGGCGAGACACGGCGGGCCTTCTCCCAGTCGCGCCAGGTGACGCGGATCAGGCTCGCCTCGAACGAGTCGTACTCATGACTCTCGCCCCACGCACGGAGGCTGTCGAGCAGCCGCCCGATTTCAGGATCGGTGAACTTCGTGTGCGAGATGCGCCCGATCGTCGCCAGCTGCTCGGCGCGGATCCCGGCGCCGCGTGCCGGCATCATCACGTGCTGATCCCAGCCGAGCAGCGCGCCGGTCTTGTTCAGATCGGCGATTTCAGCGAGGCGCCCACGCAGGTCGTCGAACGTTGCCTGAGTCATGGCATCGGAACCACTATCACGTTTTCGGTTGTGGCGGTCCGGAGAGGGAGCTCCGAGGACGACCTCCCTCTCCGGATGAACGCCCCCGGGATTGCGGCGCCGAACGGGGTCTGTATTCGCCGCCGCGGCGAGTGCGAACCGCCAGTACTGAGTATGGATATCACTCTCGGCGTTGCGCTAGAGAACTTGCAAATCAGATTCTGCTTTCCTCGGCCAGGCGGACGATCGCGCTCAGCCGGCGCTGGGCGGCGGCCTTCGTGAGCGGCGGCCGTGCCTTCGCGCCCAGCTCGCGCAGCGACGCGGACGGGTGACGCAGGCGCAGCTCCGCGATCTCGGCAAGCGTCGGTGGCAGGCGGGCCTGGTCGAGCCAGCGGATCGCCTCCAGCTGGCGGTGGGCCGCCCGTGCCGTGCGAACGAGGTTCGCCTCGTCGGCGTTCGCGAGCCGATTCGCCCGCGCCCGCGTTGCGGCGACAACCGCGTGCTCCTCGAGCACGAGTGCCGTCCGCCCCGCGCCGGCGATCGCGAGCAGATCGCCGATCGGCTCGTGACCCTTGGCGTAGGCGACCGCATGGTGACGCCGCTCGAGCGCACGCAACGGCACACCTTCGGCCGCCGCAACGTCGACGATGAAGGCGGCGCCTCCGGCGGTCGACGTGCGGAGCTCGAGATGCGGGTCGCGCGGCCCGGAGAGCGAGCCGGCGCCGAGGAGCGCGCCGCGCAGATAGGCCCCGCGACAACACGATCGCCCAACGACACGCCGCGGAGGCTGCTCGAGCGGAGCGCGCGAGGCCGAGAGCACGCCGGCCTCGCGCAGCACTGCCAGTCCTCGCTCGTCGACGTCCGTGTGGAGCTGGTAGCGGGTCGCCCGGTCGAACGCCCGGCGGTGATACGTCCGGATCTCCGAGCGCACGCCGAGGTCGCGCAGCAGCGCGAAGGCCCGCCGGGCGGCCGCCGAGCTCGCCAGGTCGAGGTGGACCGCGACGCTCTTGCCCCGCAGGTGCCAGGCACCGCTGACGTGGAAGAGCGCCGACAGTTCGGCGACGCGGCAGCAGTGCCGGGTCGGCGCGATCTGGGCAAGCTCGTCCCGAAGGTCTTCCGACAGGGCCACCTAGATGCTCACTCCCTCCAGCGCGAGCAGGCGCCGCTTGTAGTCGACTCCGAGGTCGCCGTACGAGCCGATGCCGTCGGAGCCGACGACGCGGTGGGTCGGGATGAACGGCGACAGCGAGCAGCGCCCGCAGAAGGTGCCGGCGGCGCGCGCCGCGCCCGGATAGCCGGCGAGCAGCGCGAGCTCGCCATAGCTCACGACCTCGCCGCGCCGAACCTTCCGCAACGCCCGCGCGCACCGGCCGTAGAAGCCGTCTTGGAGCCGCAGCCGGACGTCGGCGAAGTCGTCGGCCTCGCCGGTGAAGAAGGCGGTCAACCTGGCCGCAAGCTCGACGCCCTGCACGCCGGCGGCGGCCGTCTCAGGACGCGTCCGGCGCGGCCGGGGCAGCTCGGTGTGGAAGACGCGGCCCCGTTCGAGCCAGACCTCGCCCACGCCGAAGCCGGGTGCGTCGTACTGGACGAGCGTCGGCTTCATTCTCCTGGATTGTGTAGCTTCGCGCCGGTGACACGGGCCAGACTGCCTGCTTTCGGGTTCCTCTACGTCGCGCTCGCCGTGCCTGCGCTGATCCTCGGGACGGACCACCGCCAGGCGGCTTCCGCCGTCTTCGCCGGTGCAGTCTTCGGCTACCTCTGGTTCGTCGCCAGCCTCCGCGCCCGGTTGATCCGCTTCGACCCCGACGGCCTGTTCGCGAGTGTCGTCGTGCTCGGCTGCGCCGCCTATCTCGCCCTCCAGACGCTGACGCTGTACCTCGGCAGCAGCGAGCTCGCTGCCCCCGCGGCAGCCTGCGCCGCGACGGCGATCATCGGCTCGTCGCTCGCAGCCTGGCGCGCGCGGAAGATCGCGCCCTGGTTCGGCCGGGCCGGCGTCGTCGGTGGCGTCGCGGTGCTCGGCGTCGGGATCGTCGAAGGAGCGGCGAACTGGACGCTCGCCGGCAGCACGGTCTTCGCCTCGGCGCTCGGCTTCATCGTCTGGGTGCTCGTGACAGCGACGTACCTTCTGCGGCGGTGAGCTGCCTGCGCCGTAATCTACGGCCATGAGCACTCACGCCGTCTTCCGTCCGCCGCCCGTCCACAACGAACCGGTTCTCGGCTTCGAGCGCGGCAGCGCCGAGCGTGCGCGCCTCCAGGCTCGGCTCGAGCAGATGCGCGGTGAGCAGCCCGAGCTGCCGCTCGTGATCGGCGGCAAGGACGTCACCACCGGCGACCTTCGGCCGGCGGTGATGCCGCACGACAAGGAACATGTCCTCGCGAACGTGCATCAGGGCGGCGCCGCGCACGTGCAGCAGGCGATCGATGCGGCCGCGACCGCCTGGGAGGACTGGTCGACGTGGCCGTGGGAGGACCGCGCCGCCGTGTTTCTGCGCGCCGCGGAGCTTCTCTCCGGGCCGTGGCGCGACACGCTGCTCGCGGCGACGATGCTCGGCCAGTCGAAGACCGCTCACCAGGCGGAGATCGACGCCGCAGCGGAGGCGATCGACTTCTTCCGCTTCAACATCGAGTTCATGCTGCGGATCTACCAGGAGCAGCCGATCTCGTCGCAAGGCGTCTGGAACCGCCTGGAGTACCGGCCGCTCGAAGGCTTCGTCTTCGCCGTCTCACCGTTCAACTTCACGGCGATCGCCGCCAACCTCACGAGCTCACCGGCGCTGATGGGAAACACCGTCGTCTGGAAGCCGGCCGGCACCGCGATGCTCTCCGCGTACTACCTGATGCGGCTCTTCCAGGAGGCGGGGCTGCCGGACGGGGTGATCAATCTCGTCTACGGCAGCGGCGCGACGATCGGCGATGCGGCGCTGGCGAGTCCGCACCTCGCCGGCATCCACTTCACGGGCTCGACCCCCGTCTTCAACGGGATGTGGCGCACCGTGGCGGCCAATATGGACCGCTACCGCAACTACCCGCGCATCGTCGGCGAGACCGGCGGTAAAGACTTCATCGTCGCGCATCCATCTGCCGACGTCGCCTCGCTCGCCGCGGCGATCGTGCGCGGCTCGTTCGAGTACCAGGGCCAGAAATGCTCGGCCGCCTCCCGGGTCTACGCGCCGTCGAACCTGTGGCCGGAGCTGCGGGAGCGCCTCCAGGAGGAGGTCGCGTCGATCAAGGTCGGCGACGTCACCGACTTCGGCAACTTCATGGGCGCCGTGATCGACGACGCGTCGTTCAAGACGCAGGTCGAGGCGATCGAGGAGGCGAAGAGCAATGCGGACACCGAGATCGTCGTCGGCGGCGGCTATGACGACTCGCGCGGCTTCTTCGTCGACCCGACGGTGCTCGAGACACGCGACCCGGACTTTCGCCTGATGCGGGAGGAGATCTTCGGGCCGGTCGTGACGACCTACGTGTACGACGAGTCGAAGTGGGACGACACGCTGCGCCTCGTCGATCGGACCGCCCCCTACGCGCTCACGGGCGCGGTGTTCTCGGGGGATCGCGCCGCGGCGGCAGATGCACAGCAGCAGCTGCGCTACTCGGCGGGCAACTTCTACGTGAACGACAAGCCGACCGGTGCGGTCGTCGGCCAGCAACCCTTCGGCGGTGCGCGGGCCTCGGGCACGAACGACAAGGCCGGGTCACTGTGGAACCTGATTCGCTGGGTCAGCCCGCGTTCGATCAAGGAGACGTTCGTCCCGCCGGCGAACTACCGCTACCCGTTCCTGGACACCGAGCCCGACACCGCGGGCACCTGAGGCGCGCTTACTTGACGTGAAAGACCCGCGCGACCGCCGTCGCACCTGACGCGGTGCGGGCGTAGGCGACAGCGAGGTGCTTGCCGGGCGAGAGCGCGGTATTGGGGGCGCCGTAGATCGTGCCCTTCGTCGCGGTCAGCCCGCCGCCCTTCTCGAGCAGCTCCGTTCCGTCGACCCACAAGGCTGACTCGACGAGCGGCGAGCCGGCCGAGAGCGTGGCTGCAACCTGGGAGATCGGAGCGACCGTGCCCCGCGGGCCGAGGAACGTCACCTTGACCGCGCCGCCTCGGTCCGGCTTCCACTCGCCGCCGACGAGGTGCAGCGCGACGGCAGAATCGCCCTTGACGACGACCGCCCA
This sequence comes from uncultured Actinomycetes bacterium, assembly GCA_963836705.1. Lineage (GTDB taxonomy): Bacteria > Actinomycetota > Thermoleophilia > Gaiellales > Gaiellaceae > PALSA-600. The sequence goes on from CAWIKU010000002.1 coordinate 492,379, forward strand.
CTCGCCGCCCTGGTAAAGCGTCGTGCTGCCTTGCACCGCAGACGCAGGATCCGGCGGCTGAGCGGCTGTGGTCGTCGAAACGGTCTTCGCGGAGCCGCAGCTCGCGGCAACAGCGGCGACGAGCAGCAAGGGAGCGAGGCGGCGCACGGGCGGAAGCGTAGTTACGCGCCGCCGGTGCGGTGCAGCTGCGCGTAGATCCGTCGCGCCGTCCTGGCGGGGACGCCGGGAACGCCCTCGAGCTCCTCACGGGACGCGGCGGCGACCCGCTCCGCCGATCCGAAGTGCTGCAGGAGCGCGCGCCGCCGCACCGGCCCGACGCCTTCGAGCTGATCGAACATCGAGGCGCGCGCAGCGCTGTCTCGGCGCTGGCGGTGGAAGGTGATCGCAAAGCGGTGCGCCTCGTCCCGAACGCGCTGCAGCAACTGGAGCCCGGCCGTGTGGGACGGGAGGATGATCGGCTGCGACCGCCCTGGCACGAACACCTCCTCGATCCGCTTTGCGAGCGCGATCACCGCCACGCGCGGAAGATCGAGCTCCTGCATCGCCTCGAGGGCGGCCGACAGCTGCCCCTTGCCACCGTCGATCACGACCAGGTTCGGCGTCGCAGCGAACGACTCGTTCCACTCCTCCGAGCCCGGGTCGGCCTGCAAGCGCGCGAAGCGGCGCGTGATCACCTCGCGCATCGACGCGAAGTCGTCCTGACCCTCCACACTCCGGAGCGTGAACTTGCGGTAGTGGTTCTTCTTCGCAATCGCGTCTTCGAACACGACCATCGAGCCGACGACCTCCTGACCCTGGATGTTCGAGATGTCGAAGCACTCGATCCGGAGTGGCAGCGATTCGAGGTTCAGCGCCTCGCGCAGCTCTTCGAGCGCCTCGACCCGGCGCGCGCGCTTGCTCTCGGCGACGAACGACTCCGACTCGAGCGCCAGGGCAGCGTTCTGCTGCGCAAGCTCCTGCAAGCGCCGTTTCTCGCCGCGCTCCGGCACCCGCACCTCGACGCGCGAGCCGCGCCGTGCGGCGAGGAACTCGGCCAACGCCGAGGTGTCACCCGCGCCGTGCGGAACGAGGATCTGCGGGGGAATCGCAGGCGAGCTGCCGTAGTACTCGAGGCAGAACTGCTCGAGCACCTCGCCGACGTCCTCGCCCGCGGCATTCTCGAGATGGAATGCGTAGCGGTCGACCATGCGTCCATCACGCAGCGGAAACACCTGCACTGCCGCCCGCTCGGGCGAGACCGCGACGCCGATCACGTCGATCGTCCCGATCGACTTCCGCTCGACCGCCTGCCGCTCGGACAGCCGTTCGATCGCGCGCAGCCGGTTGCGGTAGCGGGCGGCATCCTCGAACCGCTCGGCGGACGCCGCCTCCTGCATCTGCTCGGTGAGCCGACGCCGGATCGGCCGGTCGTCGCCGGAGAGAAACTCGATCACCTGCTCGATCACGTCGCGATATTCCTCCTTCGAGATGTACCCGACGCAGGGCGCGTGGCAGCGTTCGATGTGATAGTCGAGGCACGGGATGCCGCTGCGCCGGCCGGGCTGCGGACCCTCACACGGCCGATAGCGAAAGACGCGGTTGAGTACGTCGAGCGTCTCACGCACGGTCTTCGCATTCGCGTAGGGGCCGAAGTAGACGACACCGCGTCGATGTCGCTCGCGGGTGAACATGACACGCGGAAAGTCGTCCTCGACCGTGACGGCGATGTACGGGAACGACTTGTCGTCACGGAGCCGCACGTTGTACGGCGGCCGGTGGCGCTTGATCAGGTTCTGCTCGAGATGGAGCGCCTCGACCTCTGTCTGCGTGACGATCGTCTCGATTGCCTCCACGCTGGCCGCCATCTGGCGGATCCCGGGCCGGGTGTCGCTCGACCCAGCCTGGAAGTAGGAGCGGACCCGCGATCGCAGCGTCTTGGCCTTGCCGACGTAGAGCACGTCGCCGCGCGCACCGCGAAACAGGTACACGCCCGGCTTGGCGGGCAGCTGCTTGAGCTGGCTCTCGACGGCGTCTGCCGGCATCGGTGCCAGCGTACCGAGGGGCTTCGATCTCACCTGAAGTGGGCAGGCTGCTGCGAATGAGATCCACCTACTGCTGGTTCGGTGCCGCCGTGCTCGTCGCCGTCGCGCTCGCCGTGGCCGGCTGCGGCAGCTCGAAACCAGGCACGCCGTCCCTGGTCGTCGGCGTGGTCGACGACGCGGCGAAGTGGGCGCCAGACCCGAATCGCTCGCTGGCCCAGACTCAGACCGCCGGGTTCGACGCGATCGTGCTCAGCGCCGTCTGGAAGCGGGGTGCGACAGCCGCGCACGATCTGCCGCCGCTTCGACGGGCGGTGCGGGCCGCGGTCGGCCACGACGTCGAGCCGGCCCTGGCGGTCTACCAGCTGAGCTCGTCGACGCCCGCCACGAGCGCCGATCAGGCCGCGTTTGCGGCCTACGCGGCCGCGCTGGCACGTGCTCTGCCCTCGGTGCGCCAGGTGATCGTCGGCAACGAGCCGAACCTGAACCTGTTCTGGCAGCCGCAGTTCGGCCCCGACGGAAGCGACGTTGCAGCCGCGTCCTACGAGGCACTGCTCGCTACGACCTACGACGCGCTGAAAGCCCTCTCCACCCCGCCCGACGTGATCGGCGGCGGTCTCGCGCCCCGCGGCGGCGACGATGCGTCGGCCGCGCGGCAGACCCACTCCCCGACGGCGTTCATCCGCGATCTCGGTGCGGCCTACCGTGCGAGCGGCCGGACCCGACCGCTGATGGACGCGTTCTCGATCCATGTCTACGGAGAGAGCCCGAGCGTCCCTCCGACGCTCGCGCATCCCCGGACGACCTCGCTCGGGATCGCCGACTATCACCGCCTGGTCGCGCTGCTCGGTGCAGCGTTCGACGGAACGGCGCAGTCCGGGTCTGAGCTGCCGATCGTCTACGGCGAGTACGGCGTCGAGACGAGCGTTCCGGCGGACAAGGCGTCGCTGTACCAGGGCCGTGAGGTCGTCTCGGCCGTCAACCCGGCGACGCAGGCCGCGTTCTACCAGCAGGCGATCGAGCTCGCCCGCCACCAGCCGACCGTTCGCATGCTGTGCTTCTTCCACGTCGACGACGAGTCCCGCCTTGCCGGCCTACAGAGCGGCGTGCGCTACGTCGACGGAACGCCGAAACCGAGTCTCGACGCGGTCCGAACGACGCCGCGGGCGCGCTAGCCTTCACCGCGTGACGGAGAGCGGCCAGTACATCGCCTACACGTTCTTTCGGGTCGACCCCGCCTGGCGCCGCCTGCCGGTCGAAGAGCGGTCGGTGGCGAAGGACGCCTTCGCCGACGTGATCGCGGACTTCGCCGGGCGCTTCGAGACGCTGCGGGCGTACACGACGACCGGCGTGCGGCCCGAGACCGATTTCTTCCTCTGGAAGATCACCGAGCGGTACGACGATCTCGGCGAACTCGGAGCGGCGCTCAACGCGACGCCGCTGGCCGCGTGGCTCGAGACGCCGTACTCGTACCTCGCGACATCGAAGGCGTCCGAATACACGTCGGCGCGGCGGGCACGCCGCATCGTCCCCAAGGGCTCGCCGTATCTCGTGGTCTACCCGTTCGTGAAGGTGCGACCGTGGTACGCGCTGCCCGAGGCCGACCGGCAGCGGGCGATGGACGAGCACATGCGGATCGGCCGCGAGGAGTTCCCGACGATCCACAACCACACGACCTATTCGTTCGGGATCGACGACCAGGAGTTCATGACCGCCTTCGAGTGCGATGAGCCGGCAGACTTCATGCACCTGATGCTGAGACTGCGCGAGACCGAAGCGTCGCGGTACACCGAGCGGGACACACCGATCTTCGTCGGGCAGCAGCTGCCGATCACCGAGGCGCTCGCCCGCCTCGACGGGATCGGCTCGCTAGTCGAAGACCACGGTTAGCGACGTGATCTCACCGCGATCGTGCGTGAGCAGCAGCTGCCCGGTGCCACCGTGCAACCACGCGAACGCAGCCACGGCCGTGTGCTCGTCGCGGTCCTGGAGGCCGAGCAGGCGGATCTCGTCGTCAGGCGGCTGCTCGCGGTAGGCGCCGCGAATCGCCTCGAGGCCGGTGAACGGCCCAGCCGGTGCGTTCTCGAAGCGCAGCTCGGCCGCTGCGGCGAAGCGTCCGAGCATCGGCTCCCAATCACCGGTACGCACGCCGCCGTTGAACGCGCGCACGTGGGCCTGCAGCAGATCTGTTCCCGAGCTCAAGCGAGGCGCTTCTGCTCGAGCCAGGTGCGAACGCCGACGTAGACGCATGCAGCTGCGACGAGCACGAAGGCGAGCGCATCCCGCCCTTGCGGCTTCGAGAGCAGGAGCCAGCCGATATCGACCACGAGCAGGCCCACCGCGGCATAGAAGACACCCTGAGTCCGCGTCGGCCAGAGCTCGATCTCACGCCGGGCCGAGTCCCGCCAGAAGAAATACCCGACGACCGCGATCGCGATCACGAAGGCGAACCGCAGCAGCGTGCCCGCTGTCGCCAATGCTGTTTCCGCGTTGAGCACGACGATCGCCGCGGCGATGACCGCGACGATGAGCAGGTTGCGGACGAACGGCGTCATGCGGTCATGTAGGCCCGCACGCCGAGCGCCGCGGCAACCAGTGTGGCGACGGCGAACCAGAGCAGACGGGCGCGCGGCTCGGCCGGCGCATAGAGCCAGGGAGACAGCACCACCAGCAGCGCGAAGGTGCCGTATGCGTAGTGCAGGTGGTCGGAGGCGCGCCGATGGTCGGACAGGAGCAGCAGTCCGAGCGCGACCTGTCCGACGATCAAGGTCTGCGCGAGCGCGAGCACGTGCCCGACCGAGCTGCCGGCGCGGCCCCGGCGCCAGGCGGCGAACGCGATCAGCGCCGAGACCGCGCACGTCGCGATCACCAGGAATGCGTTCACGTGGTGGGCCGTCAGCATCGGAGCCATTGGAATCTAGCGCCAGGGCACGAGTGGGCTCGGTTGCTAAAGCCACTGCTCGGAGCGGCCGATAAGACAGGCGTGCCCGTCGGCCGCCCCGCAGATGGTCGCTGAGGCCGTTCCGGCAACGCGTCCCCGTCACGTCCGCTTGCTGAGCGGATCGTCGCGGCGCCTCCTTGAAGCGGAGGCGATGCCGATCATCTCGATTTGCGTCTGGGTCGTGCTTCTGGCCGCGTGGATCCCGGGCCTGTACGTCACCGACAGTTGGCTTGCGTTTGTCGACGGCCGGCTGATCGCGAGGCATTCCCTCCCTCACGTCGACACGCTCACCCTCTGGATGAACGGCCGACCCTGGACCGATCAGGAATGGGGAGCGCATTTCCTGCTCTACCAACTGGTGAGACACGGTGGTTTCGCGGCGCCGGTGGTCGTGGCGATCGGTTCGATCACGACGGCACTGGTGGTGTGCGCGGTCGCGGCCCGCCGGTTCGGTGGCTCGGCGCGAAGCACTGCGATCGCGCTCCTGCTGCCGGTGCTGGCCGTGCCGTGGATCGGGCAGATTCGTGCGCAGACGTTCGCATTGGTTCCGTTCGTCCTCGTCTATGCGCTGCTTGTGGCCGACGCGCGCCGGTCGAGCAACCGGGTGTTTCTGGTCGTGCCGCTACTGGTCGCGTGGGCGAACTTGCATGGATCGGTCGCACTCGCCGCTGGACTGGTCGCGGTCTACGGACTGACAAGAACCGCCCGGGCCGAGACCCGAGTCCGGGGAGCCGTGCTCGCTGTGGTCGCGCCGCTCTGTCTGCTCGCCTCGCCCTACGGGCTGCACCTGATCGCCTACTACCGGCTGATGCTGGTCAACCCGCCGTTCACTCACGCGGTCGTCGAATGGCAGCCGGCGACGTTCAACGTGCTCAGCGCGACCTTCTTCCTCACGGCATTCGTTGCCGCCGGTTTGTGGGGGTCGCAGCGGCATCGCCTGACCGCCTTCGAGCGCTGGGCTCTGCCGGTCCTGTTGCTCGCGTCGCTGCACGCTCTGCGGACCGCGATCTGGTTCGAACTCGCGCTCGCGATTGCGCTGCCACGGCTGCTCGACGGCGTCTGGCCTTCGCGGATCGAGCTGACGGACCGGATCCGCCGCGTCCAAAGCCGGGTGTCGGGGAGCATGATCGCGTTCGCGCTCCTCGTCGCCGCGATCGCGATCGCGCACGCACCCGCGCGGGTCGGACGGCAGAACCCGCCGGCCCAGGCAGCACTGGTCGCCGCCGCAGCCGGCGCCCACGGGTTCGTCCTCGCCGATGACGCGCACGCCGACTGGCTGCTTTGGCAGCAACCAGCCCTGGCTGGACGAATCGCCTACGACGTGCGCTTCGAGCTCTTCACCGCGGGGGAGGTGGCCAGGCTCTCACGGCTCCACGAAGCCACCTCGTCGATCTGGAGCCGCTGCGGGTCGGGCTTCGCCGTCGTCACCTTCTCCAGCCGCGCGGACTTCGACGTAGCAGTCCGCGAGCATGTTCTTCAGCCGGGGACCCGGGCGATCGTCAACACCCCGAGCTTCGTTGCAGTCGCCCAGCCGGCGAGCGGCACAATCCCGTGCCACCTCTAATCGCAATCATCGAGGGGGTCTTTCGCAGCGCGTCGGTGCCGGCGTCCGGCCTTCGCCTTCCGCGCGAACCTGCTTCGAGCGAGCACACGCGCCGGCGCGCCAACCTGGCCGCTACAGCGGCCGCCGCGTTCGGGGTCGCGCTGTTCGCTGTAACCCTCGCAGGCTACGACCTGTTCGATTTCAGAGTCTTCTGGGCTGCGGGCCAGCATCTGCTCGCAGGCGAGCGGCTCTACCCGACTCGCGCGGCGCTCGAGCTGAACACGCACACCTACTTCGTCTATCCGCCGATCGTGGCGGCGCTGTTCGTGCCCTTTTCGCTCCTTCCGTTTCCGCTCGCAGCGGCGCTCTACACCCTGCTCGCCGTCCTGGCGACCGCGGCGACCCTCCGACTACTCGGCGTCAGCGACGCCCGCTGCTACATCGCCCTGCTCTTCTGGATCCCCGTCCTGCAGAGCATCGGCTTCGGGACGATCGAACCGTTTCTCGGGCTGGCGCTGGCGGTCGCCTGGGTGAAGCGCCGCTCCACGATCGCGATGCCGCTTGCGGTCGCCTGCGCCGTCGCGGCAAAGCTCTTTCTCTGGCCGCTGATCTTCTGGCTGATCGCCACCCGGCGCTGGCGCGCCGCACTCACCAGCGCGCTCGCAACGATCGCCCTGATCATCGTGCCGTGGGCTCTCCTCGGGTTCCGGGATCTAACCTGGTACCCAAAGGCGCTCCGACTGCTCCTCGACCACGAGCGGACGATGGGCTACGAAACCAAGGACGTGCTCGGGGCTGTGAACCTCGGCAACGCCGCGATCGTCGTCCAGATCATCGCGGTCCTCGCCGTGTTCTGGCTCGCCGGTCGACACGATGGCGACCGGCGGTCCTTCAGCGCCGCGATCGTCTGCGCTCTGCTCCTCTCACCACTCGTCTGGATGCACTACTACGCGCTGCTCGTCGTCCCGATCGCGCTGGTCAGGCCACGCCTCTCGTGGCTTTGGGTCATCCCGGTCTTCGCGTTCTGGCCGCCCGGCAATAACCCGGGCCAGTCAAGCGTCACCCTCGCGATCGTGGCGATCCTCACAGGAGTTGGCGTGACCGCTGTTGCCTCGAGTCCCACTCGCCCGACTTGAGATAACGCCCAGGCCGTCGCGGGCCGATTCGGAACGGCTACGGTCCTGTTACTGCGAGGGAGACGAACCTGTCGCCCTCCCGGTCGCAGACCCACGAGGCGTGGACGACACCGACGGCACGACAGGAGGCGATCTTCTTGCTCGAGGAAGGCCAGCTTGCTCCGGATTTTACCCTGGTCGACGATGCAGGCGAAGCAGTCAGCCTGTCCTCTCTGAGAGGCAAGCAGGTCGTTCTGTACTTCTATCCCAAGGACGACACGCCCGGCTGCACGACGCAGGCGTGTGGACTCCGCGACGTCTACGACGAGTTCGAGCGCCTGGGGGCAGTTGTCCTCGGCGTCTCACCCGACAACGAGGCGTCGCACGTCAAGTTCAAGGAGAAGTTCGAGCTGCCGTTCACGCTGCTTGCCGACGAAGGTCACCACGTCGCCGACGAGTACGGCGTCTGGACCGAGAAGAAGTACAAAGGCCGCACCTACATGGGCGTCGCGCGATCGACGTTCGTGATCGCAGAGGACGGGACCGTGAAGAAGGTGCTGCACGACGTCAAGCCCGCGACGCACGCGGACGACGTGCTGGCGACGCTCAGGAGCTAGACAGCCCCGACCAGCGAGATCGTCTTCTCGTCCGCGCTCGCCCCGTAGTCGTCGCCGAGCTTCGACCGCAGCGTCGTCTCGAGCTCGCCGCTCCGCTCGAGCTCCTCGACGATGTCGGCGCCGCCGACGAGCTCGCCCTTGACGAACACCTGCGGGATCGTCGGCCAGCCGGAGATCGCCGAGAGGTCCTGCCTGATCTGCGGGTCGGCGAGGACGTCGACCGTCGTCACCGACGCACCCGCGCGGCGAAGCGCCTGCAGAGCGCGATCGGAGTTGCCGCACATCACGAACTGCGGCGTGCCCTTCATGAAGAGCGCAACATCCGCGCCGTCGATCACGTCCTTGATCTCGTCCGTGTAGGTCATGAAGATCCTCTCGTCTTGATTCGCAGCTCATGGATCGACCCGTCGGCGAGCGGTCCCGCCAGCGCCTCGTAGACGCGGCGATGCTGCTCGACCAGTGACAGACCCTCGAGGGAAGCCGATGTGACGGCCACCTGGAAGTGGTCGCCACCCCCGGTTCGGTCGACCACGTCGAGCTCGGTCGCGTCCGGGAACGCGCCTGCCAGCAGCTCCTTCAACGGCTCGACCGCGGTCATGCGTCGATCGTACCGAGCACGAGCTGGTCGCCGGGATGCACGCCGGTCGCAGCGCCCACCGGCAGTTCGATCACGACCTTCGCTCCTTTGTGACCCGCCATCCGCCACGGCCGCAGGTCTCGAACGACGTCGAGCACGACGAGGTCGCGGTCGCAGAACACGGCGTCGATCGCGAAGCGCATGAAGAACATATGGATCGAGCCGGCAGGCCGAAACAGCATGCCCTTCGCCCGGCTCGAGCGACGAACGTCCGAGCAAGCCCTTCATGCGTGTCAGCGGATTCGTCGCGAGGAAACAGCGGTCGCAGACCGCTACACCGCCGTCCGTGCTCAGTGTTGCAGCGTCCACGCCGGAAGGTTCGTGAGTCTAACCCTAACGGGTGATCTTCGAGCGAAAGCTGCTCGTATCACTCGTTTGGGGATCACGGACTTCGACAGCGCGTCGATTAATTCGACGCAAAGTCCACCCGGAAACGCAACGCACTCGTGCGTGGGCCAAACCGGAATCGAACGATTACGTCCCTCGTCGCCGCCGAAGGGAGGTGCAACTTAATGACACTCCGCAACTGGCTCAATCTTTTCAACATCCAGCTGCACAAGGAGGATGGCCAGACGATGACCGAGTACGGCATCTTGCTGGCCCTGATCGCGGTCGTCGTGATCGGAGCGCTCCTCGTTCTCGGCCCGGCCATCGTTGGCGTCTTCAACAACGTCATCGGCAACCTCTAGCCCACGCGCGTGTTGCGGCGGGCCCTCTTTGTCGAGGGCCCGCCGACACGCACACCAGATACATCCCCCAAAACCGCAGGACACAAAGCATGCAGACCCGCCGCCTCAAGAAACTCGAAAACTCATCCGGCCAGACGATGACGGAGTACGCGGTCATTCTCGCGTTCATTGTCCTCGTCGTCGTCGTCGTGCTTCCGGCCATTCGCGAGCGCGATCACCGGAATGTTCAGCAGCGTCATGAGCGGGTTCGGAGGCTGAGGTCATGCGTCTCCTACACCGTCTTCGCAACGAGCGCGGCCAGGCGATGGTCGAATTCGCTCTCGTTCTGCCGATCCTGATGGCATTGCTGCTCGGGATCATCCAGTTCGGGATCGTCTTCAACAACTACATCACCCTGACGGATGCGACACGCGCCGGCGCACGAAAGGCCGCCGTCAGCCGCTTCGACGGCGACAGCGGTGCCTCGGCGAAGCTCGAGGTCGAAAACTCGGCGCAGGGCCTCGACCAGAGCAAGCTCGCACCCACGATCTCCGTGACAGCGTCACCTGATTGGAACACCCCCGGCAACGAGGTCACGGTGACGGCCTCCTACCCGTACTCGATCAACATTCTCGGCTGGACGGTCAAGGCCGGAAACCTCACGAGCACGACCAAGGAGCGCCTCGAATGAATCGCCTTCGCTCCGCCGACGGTCAGGTGACCGTGATGGCGGCCGTCCTCATGGTCTTTCTGGTCGCGATGGTCGCGTTCGTCCTCGACATCGGGTCCTGGTTCCGCCAGCAGCGGGTCGCGCAGTCGACGGTCGACGCCGCCGCGCTCGCCGGGGCACAGGCTCTGCCCGGCGATCCAGCCGGCGCGAGGACGATCGCGGCGGATTTCGCGAAGAAGAACGGCGGCGTCACCGGCCTGACGATCACCGTCAGCAGCAAGTGGACGCCGAACGACCAGATCACCGTCACGCAGGCAAAACCGGCTGCCGGTTTCTTCTCGAAGGTGATCGGGATCTCGGCGGTCACGGTGCACGCGCACGCGACCGCGATCTCCGAGCAGCCGTCGCAGCCGCTGGCGGTTGCCCCGATCGCCGTCAACATCAGCCATCAGGATCTCTCCGGTCTGGGCTGCCCCTGCTTTGGCCCCGGGTCACAGACGACGATCCCGCTCGGCAAGACCGGGGCCCCTGGCTCGTTCACGATGCTCAACCTCGACCTCTCCAACCAGAACGGCACTGTCGGCGCGAGCACGCTCGCCGACTGGCTGACCAATGGCTTCAACGAGTACCTCCCGCTCGGCGATTACTACTCCGATCCGGGCGCCAAGTTCAACGACTCGCAGATCCAGGATGCGCTCGCGGTTCGCAACAACAGTGAGCTCCTCTTCCCCGTCTACGACACCCTTGTCGGACAAGGGTCGGGCGCCGACTACCACGTGATTGCGTGGGTCGGCTTCCACCTCACCGGCTCAAACCCGATCGGCGGCACCAGCGGCACGATCTCGGGTTGGTTCACACACGTCATCTGGGCCGGAATCGTCAGCAGCAACGGCCCGCCGACCAACTCTCCAGACCTCGGCGTCCGCGCCGTGGCCCTCATCAACTGACCCAAAGGAACCCGAATGACCTACCGCGTCCGCAACATCTTTGTCGCAGTCGGCCTCGCCGTTGTTGCGGCGCTGCTGACGACCTTCTACGTGGCGAACTACAAGCGCCACGTTCGCCAGGCCGAAAGCACGGTCACGGTCTACGTCGCAAAGAAGGACATTCCGGCCGGCACCCCCGGAACGGAACTCGCCAAGCACGGCTGGCTGAGCCCGGCCGACGTGGCGCAACGGACAGTCGTGCCCGGAGCGATCTCGAACCCCGACCAGGTGGCTCGCCTGGTTACGACACAGACCGTATACACGGGCGAGCAGATCACGCTGCGGCGGTTCGCGTCGAACGCACAGCTCGGCATCCGCTCCCAACTGCGGGGCCCGCTGCGCGCGCTCTCGCTCCCCGGCAGCGTCGACCAGCTGCTCGCAGGCACCCTCAAGGACGGCGATCACGTGGACGTGCTCGCCAACCTGAAAACCGGCAGCTGCATCACCTGCTTCGCCACCCGCGACGTCGTCCAGAACCTGCTCGTGCTCCACGCACCGCCGTCTGGGGGATCGACGAAGGGGACGGGCACCACATCCACGTCGGCCGTTCTGGCCGTCAGCGACCGGCGGGAGGCGCAGAAGGTCTTCTACGCCGTCCAGAACGCCGCCGGTTGGACGCTCCAGCTACGACCGGTCGCGAACGTGACTCAGCCTCCGATCGACGTCGAAGGTGCGATCTCGATGTTCAAGGATGGCGTCACGCCCGCGAACCTGCGCCACTACACAGGAGCCGGGAAATGACCGAAAACAACGAAACGCAGCCCACCCGCCTCTACTTCACGGGTGACTGCGACGGCCTCGTGGATCTCCGCGAGGCCCTGACCAGCCACCCGGATCTCGAGGTCGTCGGCTGGAGCGACCACGTCGCCCAGGCGGCAGGCGTCCTTGCGGGCGGTCACCTCGACTGCGTCCTGCACGGCACGCGCTCCGAGTCGTTCCCGGCCACGGAGATCGCGGCGATCCGTGAGCAGACGCGGACGCCGATCATCGTCGTGGCCTCCGCCACCGGGGGGTCACTGCTGGACGAAGCGCTCAATTCCGACATTGCGGACGTGCTCGTCCTGCCGCAACTCGTCGACAACGTCGTGTTCGCGATCCGCAAGGCCGCACACGCCAAGCGGCAAGTGACAACTGTGGCCCGGCATCAGCAAGGTCGCGTGATCACGGTCTTCTCGCCGAAGGGAGGCACGGGAAAGACGGCGATCGCCTCCAATCTCGCCGCCGCTCTCGCCAAGCAGGGTCGCAAGACGCTCCTGCTCGATCTCGACCTGCAGTTCGGCGACGCTGCGATCGTGATGGGTGTCGAACCCGAAAAGACGATCTACGACCTCGTGCTCGCACCAGGAGAGCTCGATATCGAGAAGCTCGCCGGGTACACCACGAAGCACCAGTGTGGCCTCGACATCCTCCCCGCACCGCTTCGTCCGGAGGATGCCGAGCTCGTGACCGAGTCCAAGATCACACGTCTGCTCGAAGTTGCGCGGCAGTGTTACGACGCGATCGTCGTCGACACGTCGCCGTTCTTCCACGGGCCGATGCTCGCGACGCTCGACCGGACCGACGAGCTGCTCGTGCTCTGCGGCCTCGACGTCCCGACGCTCAAGAACGTTCGGCTCGCGCTGCAGACGCTTGAGCTGCTCTCGTTCCCGTCGCGCCGGATTCGCTACGTGCTGAACCGTGCCAACTCGAAGGTCGGGCTCACCTCTCGCGAGGTCGAGGCAGCGCTCAAGGTGACAGTTCACTCGACGATCCCATCCGACCGCGTCGTTCCGATCTCGGTCAACCGCGGCACCCCAGCGGTTCTGTCCGAGCCCGGGTCGGAATTCGCAAAGGCGTTGAACGAGCTGGCCAAGGCCGTCATGACGCCTGCCGAAAAACAGGGCAAGCCGCGGAAGCGGCTGAGCCTGGCGAGGAGCTAGTCCGATGGGACTCCACGATCGTCTCCAGCGTCAGGGTGATGGCGGAACCGTCGTCACCCTGACGCCGGGTACCGGCCGCGCCGAAGCGCCCGCGCCACTCGCAACAGATCCGTACGCGGAGCTGAAGGCCAAGGTCCACCACCAGTGCATCGCAAAGCTCGGACCCGAGCTCTACAAGCAGGATGGCGAGGAACTCGCGGACAAGGTCTACCGCGCCGTCAACGAGGAGCTCGCACTCGACCGCACGCCGCTGACGCGGGAGGAGCGGCGGGAGATCGTCCGCCAGCTCACGGACGACATTCTCGGCTACGGGCCGATCGAACCGCTGCTTCGCGACGACAGCGTGACCGAAATCATGGTCAACGCACCCGACAGGGTGTACGTCGAGCGGAACGGCAAGCTCGAGCGCACCGACGTCCAGTTCGTTGACGAATCGCACGTGATGCGGATCATCGACAAGATCGTTTCGCAGGTCGGACGGCGCGTCGACGAGGCCTCTCCGATGGTCGACGCGCGCCTGCCCGACGGGAGCCGCGTCAACGCGATCATCCCGCCGCTCGCGCTCCGCGGCCCGACCGTGACGATCCGGAAATTCGCTCGCGATCCATACACGATCAACGACCTGATCTCATTCGGCACGGTGACCGGTCGCTCGGCGCAGTTCATCGCCGCCTGTGTGAAGGGGAAGCTCAACATCCTCATCTCCGGCGGAACGGGCACCGGCAAGACCACGACCTTGAACGCGATGAGCGCGTTCATCCCCGGCGACGAGCGCATCGTCACGATCGAGGACGCGGCGGAGCTCCAGCTGCAGCAGGACCACGTCGTCACACTCGAGTCGCGTCCGGCGAACATCGAGGGCAGCGGCGAGATCAAGATCCGCGAGCTCGTCCGGAACGCCCTCCGGATGCGGCCCGACCGGATCATCGTCGGCGAGGTCCGCGGCGCCGAGACCCTGGACATGCTCCAGGCGATGAACACGGGCCACGAAGGCTCGCTGACCACGATTCACGCGAACTCCCCTCGCGATGCACTCGCTCGTCTCGAGACCCTCGTCCTGACGGCAGGCGTCGAACTGCCCCACCGCGCGATTCGCGAGCAGATCGCGAGCGCGTTCGACCTGCTGATCCAGATCGAGCGGCTCGTCGATGGATCGCGGCGGGTGACGGCGATCTCCGAGGTGCTGGGGATGGAAGCGGACGTCGTCACGCTCCAGGACGTGTTCGTCGCGTCACCGCCGGCCGAGGGTGAGGCCTACGCCGTCGCCCATCGGCTGCTCTCTCCCCTACGGGCGACCGGCTTGAAGCCTCATTTCCTCGAGAAGATGGCCGCGAACAACGTCGTTCTGCCCCCGTCCTTCTTCGCGACCGACGATTCCGATCAGGTTCGGGCGTCGTTCGCGGCGACCGGGTTCGGTGGAGGGTTCGAGTGAAACGTACCGTTCTCGTTGTCGCAGCCGTCGCGGCTCTCCTCCCGGCGGCCGCGACGTCCGCAACCTCGCGGATCCAGGCTGTCGATACGACCGCGTTCCCGTCGGTGCGCATCACGTATGTCGCGCCGCTCGGTTCGGGCACGCCTCGCCTGACGGAGAACGGACGTCCGGTCACCAGTTACCAGGCAGTCAACCTCGGCCGGACGAAGAGCGTCATGGTCGCGATCGACCGATCGCAGTCGATGAAGGGCCGCCCGCTTGCGAACGCGGTCTCGGCGGTGCAGCAGTTTGCCGCAAGCGCAGGCGCTTCGGATCACGTCGGGGTTGTCGTGTTCGGCCGCTCGGCCCTCAGCCTGACACGTCTCGCAACGAGCGGCGCCGAAGCGCGCGATCAGATCGCCGGCCTCACGGTCGACTCGAAGGCCGGCACGGCCCTCTACGACGCGATCGTCCTGTCGGCGGATCGGCTCGGCCAGGACCCACGGCCCGGGCGCGCGATCGTCGTCGTCAGCGACGGAGCCGACGTGTCGAGCACTCACTCGCTCAGCGACGCCGTCAAAGCGGCGCAGCACGCCCACGCCGCGATCTACACGATCGGCATCGCCGGGCCCGACTTCACGTCGGCAGCACTTCAACAGCTGGCGGCAGAGACGGGCGGTTCCTACCGCCAGGCCTCGTCGTCGAGTCAGCTCGCCCAGACGTACACCCAACTGCGGGACGAGCTCGCACGCACCTGGCAGCTCTCATACCTGACGTCCGCTCGACCCGGTCAACAGATCAGTCTCGCAGCGACGACCCAGCACGCCGCAGCTCGCTCGACGATCACGCTCGCAGGTTCGAGCAGCCAGGCGGCCCAGACCGCCAACGGGCTGATCCCGTCGCCTGCCTACGGCGGCGCCGGGACGCTGCTGATCGGCCTGGTCGTCGGTGCGTTGATCCTCCTCTCTTGCGGCTTCTGGTTCGCCGCACAGCGCGACAACCGCTTGAAGCGCCGGATCGAACCCCACATCGCGGGAAGTCAGGTCAAAGGTGCCAAGGCTCGCCGGCAGGAGGCGCGCGCGGCGACCCGCACCCGGTTCATCGACTCGATCGAGAACGTCTTCGCCGACGTCAAGCAGTTCAAGCGGCTCGAGCAGTTGATCGAGCGCGCCGACCTGCCGCTGCGTCCCGGCGAGCTGCTCGCGATCTGCGCGGGCTGCGGCTTTGGGCTTGGCCTGATCGGGGCGGTGCTCGCTTCCTCCTCGTTGCTGATCCTGATCCTGATGGGCGTCGGCGTCTCGGCGCCGATCTCGTACGTCGCGTGGAAGGCGCGTGGACGACTCCGGCGGTTCGAGAACCAGCTTCCCGACTTGCTGATCACGCTCGCGGCGTCGCTGAAAGCCGGCCACAGCTTCCGACAGGGCATTCAGTCGGTGGTGGAAGAAGGCGCCGAGCCCGCCTCAGATGAATTCCAGCGTGTGCTCAGCGAGACTCAGCTCGGCAAGCCGATGGACGCTGCCTTGGCGCACATGGCCGAGCGCGTCGGCTCGAGCAACCTCACGTTCGTGATCACCGCCGTGACGATTCAGCGTCAGATCGGTGGATCGCTCGCGGGCCTCTTCGACATGGTCGCGGAGACCGTTCGCCAGCGGCAGCAGTTTGCTCGCAAGGTGCGCAGCCTGACGGCCATGGGCCGCATGTCCGCGTACGTGCTGGTCGGTCTGCCGTTCTTCATGGCGGCGATCGTGACGGTGATGAACCCGACCTACATGTCCCCGCTCTGGCACACCGGCCCGGGTCACACGATGGTCATCTCCGGCCTCGTGATGATCGGGCTCGGCAGCCTGATGCTCCGCAAAATCGCTTCCTTCAGGGGGTAACCGAGCGTGCCGTATCTCGTCATCGCCGTTCTCTGCGTCGCCGGTGCTGCGTTCGCAGTCGCCGAGGTCGCAACCTACCCGGCGCGCCTCAAGGAGCGGTCGCTCCGTCGCGCCGCAGACTATGGCCGCGTTCGAATCCCGGAGAAGACGGATGAGCTTCTCCGATTCCGGGAGCGGGTCGTCGCTCCGACGGCCAAGCGCCTCGCCGCGATCCCGCTCAAGCTCAACCCACGCACGAATGTCGAAGCGATCGGTGCCCGGCTGCTCGCTGCCGGTCTCTCCCAGAAGATCACGCCGGCCTCGTTCCTGGCGATCAAGGGCGGTGGCCTCGTCGCCGGCGCCGTGCTTGCGACGACGGTCGCCGCGATCAGCTCGGTCGCCGCCGGCTTCTTCCTGATTCCGCTGCTCGCTGCGGCAGGCTTCAAGATCCCGGACGTCGTTCTCTCGTCCAAGATCCGCAGCCGGCGAGACGCGATTCGCTGCGACCTGCCCGACGCACTCGACGTGCTCGCCGTGAGCGTCGAGGCCGGTCTGGGCTTCGACGGCGCGGTCACGAAGCTGACCGAGCACATGGCCGGGCCGCTCGTCGACGAGTTCTCGCTGCTGCTGTCCGAGGTACGGATCGGCGAGTCCCGCCAGGCCGCCCTCAAGAACATGGCGTCGCGCGTCGACGCACCCGAGCTGTCTGCCTTCGTCCGCGCCGTCGTCCAGGCCGACCAGCTCGGCATCTCGCTTGGTCGCATCCTGCGTGTCCAGGCGGCGGACTCGCGCCTCCGCCGGCAGACGGCTGCGGAGGAGAAAGCGATGAAGGCGCCGATCAAGATGATGTTCCCGACCGTCCTCTTCATCTTCCCGGCGATGTTCCTCGTGCTGCTCGGGCCGGCCGTGATGAACATCCTCAAGGTCCTGAAGTGACCCCTCCGGAAACCGAGAAGGGATTCGGCACCGGCCTCCGGTCGTCGATCGAGCGCAAGCAGGCGGCCGAAGCAGAGGCGCGTCCGCACCTCGTCACGGTTCCTGAGATCGAACCCGTCGAGGAGGCGCCGACCGTCACGCCCCCGACCGCAACCCTCGACACCGAGCCGGAGCCGGTTGCCCCTGATCCGGACCTCACCGCCGAGCTCGAAGCCGCGCGCGCCGAGGCGCACACCGCTCTCGAACGCGAGCGGGTCGCTCGCGACGAGCTGGAGCAATCCTCGCGCGCGGTCGCCGAGCGCGAACAGGAGCTGAACACCTGGGCGCATGAGCTCGACGAGCGGGAGCAGTCGCTGCGCCAGCGCATCACCGAGCTCGAGCGCGAACAGTCCGCGCTCGTGGAGCGTCACACCGAGATCGTTGCCGAGTACGCGCGCGTCCAGGAGCTTGCCGGCCACGCCGAAGGGCGCGTGGACGAGCTCGAACACGCAGAGCGCGACCGTGCAGAGGCAGCCGCGGAGCTGGCGAAACAGCTGGCCGAGGTCGGCGAGCGCGAACGGGAGCTCAAGCGTGAGCGGGCCGCCTACGAGGCGCGCCAGCAAGAGGCGGAGGCCCGCCTCTCGACCCGCGAAAGCGCCGTTCGTGAGCGCGATGGGGCCGCGCAGCAGCGCGAGCGCGACGCCCGCGAGGTCGAGGCTGCGGCCGCCAAGGAACGCTCACGGATCGAAGCACGCGAGCGCTCGCTGGCCGAGGCCGCACAGAAGCTCGAGCGCGAGCGTGGCGAGCTCGAGGAGCGCGCCACCGCCGCCGAGCAGGCGCTCGAGGCGCGCGCGGCTCAGATCACCGACACCGAGGCGGCCCTCAACGCGCGCGAAGCCCGCCTGGCCGTCGAGGCCGAACGCCTGGTGATCGAGCGCACCGACCACGGCCACGCCTCACAGGATGCGTTCGCACTTCTCTCCGAGCTCGAGGCACGCGAGACGACCATCTCGCGTCGCGAAGCCGAGCTCCAGGAGGCGCAGGCTCGCCTCCAGGCCGCAGCCGACTCAGGCACCGCGAGCCGTGACCTGGAAGAGCGTGAGAACACGCTGGCCGCACGCGAAGCCGAGTTGAGCCTGCTGCAGCGCCGGCTCGCAGCGGTCGCCCGCGAGCAGACCGTCACCACCGAGATGGAAGAGCTCAAGGCCGAGCTGAAGGACCGCGAGCGTGACGTTGCCACCCGCGAGCGGGCGGTCGACGATCGCAGCGAACGGCTCGAGGCCCGGGGCGGTCGCCTCACCAACCTCGAAGAGGACGTGAAGACCCAGGCCGCCGACCTGGCCCGGCTCGAAGACGAGCTTCGCGTCCGGGAGGCGAGGCGGGAGGCAGAACTCGAGCTGCTCGAGGACAAGCTCGAGGCCCGTCTGCGCGAGATCCAGGAGCGCGAGACCGCCCTGACCAAGCGCGAGACCGACCTCGCCGGGTACGTCGAGAGCGTCCAGCAGCAGTTCAGCGCCGCCTAGGAACGCGGGCCGCCGCCGCTACACTGCGCTCGCCCGCGGATGTGGCGGAATTGGTAGACGCGCACGGTTCAGGTCCGTGTGCCCGTAAGGGCGTGGAGGTTCAAGTCCTCTCATCCGCATAGCCGATTTGAGCGATCTGCCGCGCCCTTGCCGTGAACGCTGCCACCGTCACCACCGCGGTTCTCACCTGCCCCGAATGCTCCGCGCAGCACTCAGAGGCGATGCCCGCGAACGCCTGCCTTTTCTTCTACACCTGTCCCACCTGCGAGGCGACGCTGCGTCCCCTTCCCGGTGACTGCTGCGTCTTCTGCTCGTACTCGGATCAGGTCTGCCCGCCGAAACAGTCCGGCGACGACTGCTGCTGAGTTCCCCGGGTGCGCCTAAGCGGGCACGTCGTGCTCGCGCTTCCACTCGGCTGAGCGCCCCGGAGCCTTGTGCTGCAAGCCGAACAGCCGACCGCTGAACCACCACTTGACGGCTCGACCGAACGCCGTCCGATTGCACCAGCAGTCAGGGTCGCAGCCACACTCGCGGTTACGCGGGTTGTGGAGCTTCTGAAGCAGCGTCCGAACCATGTTCTCGAAGCCTAGACCGCGGCACGCTCTGCGTCATACGCCTCTTGCGATACCGGCGCACTAAGAACGCGCAGGGCCTTCACGATCTACGCCGCCGACTTAGGCGTGGTGGTCATGATCCTTCTCTTGCAAGAGCCGTTCGACCTGGAGACCGAGCTCCCGGAGCGCGTCCTCGATGACTTGCAGTCGCTCGTCGAGTACTCCGATCGCTGCCCGTGTTCCCATCGTTTGCTCCAGCAGCTGTCGGTCCTTGAAAGGACGGATCAGCTTCCGGACCTCTTCGTAGAGGCTCTCGTTCAGCGTTGTCACACTTCACCTCATCTTGCAGCGAGAACTCTTTACGCCCGCCACTCGAGACCGCTGACCCTGCATCGAACCCGATCACCTAAGGCCTCATCGCCTCGCGCGCCTTGGCGCGTCGGTGGAGTGCGGGCCACGGCCGGAACATCAACGCAGGGCCAGTGCGAGTCACGGTACTCCTAGGCAGGCGACGACGTATTAAGTCCGTCGGGTTGACCCTGTGCAGTCGGCCCAACCGAGGCGGGAAGCGTCACGGCGTTGGCATAACACCGTTCAGGTTTGGCGGTCTCAGATGTGGGAAGGGCAGAGACAGCGCGTTGGCTCTCAGCTGTTGAAGCCGCCGAGGCTGTTGAACGTTCCTCTCCGACTGTGACCCCTGGCCTGACGCCGCAGCCCGCCCAATCGAGTGCGCTGCCCTGTAGGAGATACAGAAGGAGCATCACACCCATGCATGCCACTATTCGTCGCTACGAAGGTGTCGACACGACCCGCACCCATGAGGTCGTCGGCAAGGTCAACGAGACGCTCGTCCCGAAGCTCCGTGAGCTCCCGGGCTTCGCCGGCTACTTCCTGATCGAGGGCAGCAGCGGCGTCCTCAGTTCGCTCGGTCTCTTCGAGACCTCCGAGCAGGCTGACAAGTCGACGATGCTCGTCTCGAAGTGGATCACGGACGAGCACTTCGATAAGGCGATCCCGAACGCTCCGAAGATCACGAGCGGCAAGGTCGTCGCACAGAGCGACCGCGTTCTCACGGTCGCCTAGCACCATTCGAACTGCGTGACGGGGGTCCGGCGGTGCCGGGCCCCCGCGTGCGCGGGCGAGTACCTCTCGCCTTCAGGTCGTATCGGTCGCGCGGTTCGCCTGGCCGGCGACGGCGATGCCGCCGAAGATCGCCATCCCCTCGAGCGTCAGCACCGGTGCGACAGGGTCGTCCTGCGCGGATGTCCGGATGTCGACGCCCCCGCACAGAGCCTTCGCACTCGACTCGACCCGCCAGCCCGGCGGAGTCTGGAGAGCGATCCCGCCGAAGAGCGTATGTGCGCTGAGGCGTGCGCCAGGCGCAAGCTCGGCATCGCGGAGATCCACGTTGATCCCGCCAAACCAGGCGAGCATGGATCCTCCCCTGAAGCCCTTCGCACGGCTCTTCAGGTCGATGCCGTCAAACACGGCGACAAGCGAGAGTTCGTTGCTCTCCTCGTCTCCGCGCGACGGTAAAGCCCGCTTGACGAACGCGGCGGCGGCGAGCATCCCCACCCAAGCGCCGAGTTTGAAGACCAGGAGTGTGCGAAACGGGCGCATCAGAAGCGAGCTTAGCGCCCTCCCCGCCCCAGTCGGTTGAACCACGAACTGGGCACCGCAACCGTGTCCGAGAAAAGACCCGGAGACTCCTCGGTCAGTATGTCCTCAGGGCTCTCGTGGCAGTTCGCGCGCAGCACGTTAGGGCATCCGGGTCGCTGAGTTTGGCCCCGGACGAAACAGACACCGGGGCCAAACTCATCGTTTCGACTACTAGCTCGGCGGATTCTCCGGGTTCGAGCCACCCGCGCAGGTTCCATGACCCGGGAGCCCAGGGGGGCCACCGTTGCGGACATCCTGACCAGGAGACTGGACGTGGAAGTCGATCGGACCCTGACCAGGGATCAGGTCGTTTTGACCGGAGTAGGAACAGATCGAGTTCGAGTGCGCCGGAGCTCCGGTCCGGTTCGCATCAACCTGTTCTTGCGTCCGCGGCGCGGTGCCGGGCGGCCCCTTGACCTCACCGGCACTCGCAGCGCCGGCACTGAGACCCGCAACAACGAGGGTGCACAGTGCAGCCGCAAAGGTCTTGCGCATATCACTCTCCCCTTTCACATTGTCGCCAGGATGACGACTCGCCGAGCCTAATCGAGCGACGAGGCTGCCGTCAATGCAGACAACAACCGGTGCGTGCCGGCAAGGTGGTCGCACGACAGGTTCTTCCACCCGTCCTCATAACACCCCGCCGATACCATGCCCGGCCGTGGCGGCCAGCGGCTCAACCATGCCCTCTCCCGTCACACGCCTCGTCCTGCTGGCGCTCGCGGCGGTGACAGCTTGCGTGCTCCTCGTGGGCGACGTCGGAGCCGCTAGCGGCTCGCCGGCCACCACCGAGGTCGTGGTGACGCTGAAGGCCGCACCGCTCGCAGCGTTCGGCCGGTCGCTGCAGTCGGCAAGCCACCATGGCTACCGGATCCAGCTGCGCGCCGCCCAGGACGAGCTCGCGGACCGGATCACGAGCGCGGTGCCGGGCTCGCAGGTGCGCTGGCGGTACACCCACGTCGTCGACGGGTTCGCCGTCGTGGTGCCCCGGTCGAGGGTAGCGACGCTCTCGAGCGTGCCCGGCGTCGATCGTGTCTGGCCGAACGTGCGCTACCACGCGCTTCGAGACACCGGCGGGCCCCAGCAGATCGGCGCCGACAAGCTTTGGGGACCGAACCTCGAAACCGCCGGTACCGGGATGAAGATCGGGATCATCGATGACGGCCTGCAGGCCGACCATCCGTATTTCAACCCTGCCGGGTACACCTACCCGCCCGGCTTCCCGAAGGGTCAGACGGCGCTGACGACGCCCAAGGTGATCGTGCAACGGACGTTCAGCCCTGCCTCGTCGACGTACCGCTACGCGAACGTCCCGTTCGATCCGACCGAGTCGTTTCACGCCACGCATGTCGCGGGCATCGCAGCCGGTGAGCCCACCGTCGTCGGCGGCCAGTCGATCTCCGGTGTCGCGCCCGACGCGTACCTCGGCAACTACAAGGCGCTCACGATCCCGACGCCCGACGTCGGCCTCGACGGCAACAGCGCCGAGATAGCAGCGGCGATCGATGCGGCGGTGGGCGACGGGATGAACGTGATCAACCTGTCCATCGGCGAGCCCGAGGTCGAGCCCAAGCGGGATCTCGTCGTGGCGGCGATCGATGGTGCCGCGGCCGCTGGTGTCGTCCCCGTGGTAGCCGCAGGCAACGACTTCGGCAGCTTCGGCTACGGCTCGATCTCGTCGCCGGGCAATGCACCCGGGGCGATCACGGTCGGCGCCGTCGACTCGCGCGGCGTGATGGCCGACTTCTCGTCCGCCGGCCCGACGCCGGTCTCACTCGTCTTGAAGCCCGACGTCGCCGCGCCCGGCGTCTCGATCCTCTCCTCCCTGCCCGCATCGCAGGGCACCTTTGGGCTCCTCAGCGGAACGAGCATGGCGACGCCGCACGTCGCCGGCGCGGCGGCGCTGCTCGTCGAGCGCCACCCGACCTGGACCGTGCCGCAGATCAAGTCGGCACTGACGCAAACCGGAGATCCGGCGCGCACCACTTCGAACTCGGAAGCGCTCTCCGTCCGGGAAGGCGGCGGAATCGTCGATCTCCCCCGCGCCGACGCGCCGCTCCTGTTCGCCACCCCGAGCTCCCTGTCGTTCGGCAACCTGGCGCCCGGCGCAACCAGGACACTCGCCGTCTCGCTGGCGGATGCGGGCGGCGGGGCCGGCGACTGGAGCAGCGCTGTCCAGGTCCAGAGCGGCGGCGGGCAGGTGTCCGGCCCGGCCGCGGTGACCGTTCCCGGCGGCTTGCAGCTGACCGCGACCGCAGGCAAGACCGCCGGTGACGTAAGCGGCTTCGTCGTGCTGACGAGAGGCGCGGACGTACGACGGATCCCCTTCTGGTTCCTGGTTGCGGCGCCGGCACTTTCCGGGCCGCGCCGAACGCTGACCACGCCGGGAACCGTCTCGGGGACAACCGCCGGCGCCGCGTCACGAGTTTCCAGCTATCGCTACCCGACAGGCGGCGATGTCACCTATCCGGGTCCTGAGCGCGCGTATCGGATCCGGATCACCGGTCACCCGGCGAACTTCGGCGCGGTCACGCTCAGCGGACGTGTCGTCCCCCACGTCGTCGTCGACGGTGGCGGCAACTTGCTCACCGGGTACGCCGGCCTGCCGACCGATTTGAATCCCTACCGCAGCCTGTTCGGTCGTGACGTCCCGGTCGCGGGCGCGGTCCTGCCGGCGGCTGGCCTGTACGACTTCGTCTTCGACACGCGATCGGCTGCCGCCGTAGGACCGTTCACCTTCCGGTGGTGGGTGAACGACGTCACGCCGCCGAAGCTGCGGATCACGTCGAAGGCCGGCGGCATCACCGTCGCTGCGACCGATACCGGCTCGGGAGTCGACCCGTCATCGCTGTTGGCGACCCTCGACGGCGTGTCGGTCACCCCTCGGTTCTCGCATGGTGCCTTCCACGTCCGCGCGGCCAAGGGCTCGCACAAGCTCGT
Source organism: uncultured Actinomycetes bacterium (assembly GCA_963836705.1). Lineage (GTDB taxonomy): Bacteria > Actinomycetota > Thermoleophilia > Gaiellales > Gaiellaceae > PALSA-600. Next base: position 516,354 of record CAWIKU010000002.1, read on the forward strand.
GCTGCAAGTCGGGGACTACCAGGAGAGCAAGAACATGGAGGACGTCCCGCCGATCCTCCCGAACACCGCCACGCTGCGCGCCACGGTCACCGTGCGCTAGCGCGGGCTACCGGTGCCGTCGGTCGCGATCATCGATCGTCGGCAGGTTTGCGAGATCGCGCTCGACCGAGCGGGCGAACTCATCCGATTCGTCGTCGTTCTCGACGACCCGCAGATGCGCCCGGCGGCTCGACCGCTTTCGCAGCGGACGGTCGATCCCCAGCCTGCGGCTCAGGCGCGGCCACTCCGCCGCAGCGAGCAGCGCGAGCGCCGCGACGAGCAACGCGATAGCGACCGGGCTCACACCCGAAGGATAGGCGTGACCGAACACCTCTTGCGAGACTTCGGGGCCGGTGAGCAAGCATCGTCTCTCCCTCCTCGCGCTCGTTGCGATCGTCGCAGGCTGTGGCGGGGGCTCGAATACGTCACCTCCCGTGACCGAGCCGCCGACGACCACGGTCGTGGAGACCATGCCGCTGACGGTCTTTCGCGTCGAACAGGGCGTGCTGCAGGCCCGTACCGTGCAGGTCCCGCGGACACGAGCGGTCGCGGGCGCCGCGCTGACCGCGCTCGGAATCGACGCCCCTGTGACGATCGACGGCGGCACGGCGCGCGTTCAGAGCAGCAAGGCGAGTGAGGAGCAGGTCGCGGAGATCGTCTACACGCTGACGCAGTTCCCATCCGTGCAGCGAGTCGACGTCGGGGGCCGATCCGGTCTGACTCGTGCGAACGTCGTCGCCTTCGCGCCGGTGATCCTGATCGAGCAACCCACGTCGGGCAGCTCGGTGCCTCCGACCTTCACCGTGAGTGGAACGGCAAGTGTCTTCGAGGCGACGCTCGTGGTCGAGCTGCGGCGGAACGGAGCGGTGCTGTCGAAGCAGACAGTGACGGCCAGCGAAGGAGCACCTGCACGCGGGACCTTCAGTGTGACCGTCCGGGCGCCGTCGCCGGGGCCGGCGACCGTTGTCGCCTACGCGCCGTCGGCCGAGGACGGGACGCCGCAGCACGAGCAGCAGGCGGCGGTCACGGTCACGCCTTGAGCTGCTGCGCCAGGACCCAGAGCCCGGCCACGGTGTAGCCGACCATCAACGCCACGAGCGGTCCCTGCGCGATCAGCGCGCGTCGCCGGTCCGCGGTCCGCAGCGCCAACCGATGTGCGGCGAAGACCGCGGCGACGTGGCCCCAGACGATCAGCAACACCTGCAGCCACCAGACCAGCGCCGCAGGTGCGATTCCCTTCCACAGCGCGTATTCGCCCCAGCCGAAGGGATTCCAGCTGTGCCCGAACGGATCGACGATCACCGCGGGTGTGTCTTCGCCGGCGATCAGCAGGTAGGCGAAGTAGTGCGCTGTGAAGTAAACGGCGGCGATCGGGATCAACGTCACCGCCAGGAGCGTCGCGTTCCTGCGCGTGACGAGGACGTAGGCGGCGACGAAGACCACGACGACCGCGAGCATCGACAGCGTCTGCAGCACATCGACGTGCTGGGCGAGGTACGACCAACGGTCGTAGAACCACTGCTGGAACGAGCCGAAGCGGTCGGTCTGGGACCAGCCGTCGAACACGACGGTCGCGAGCGTCGTCAGGACGAATGCTCCGCCGCCGAACGGCAGCGCGGGGTCCGTCCGCAACCCGGCGCCGTACCACCGCAACCGCGCCGACCGCTCCGACGGGTCGGTCGAGGCCCAGTCCTCTGGCACGAACGGACGGAGCTCGAGCGGCGAGAACCGCGAGAACGTACGTGCGAAGACCGAGAAGAGCTCGACGTTCCCGAGCCACGCCTCGGCGCCGTACACGGCCGAGCCGACCAGCGTCGCGATCATGTAGCCGACGAGCAGCAGCGCCAACGTCCGCGGCTCCTTCGCCGGCGCCCAGATCAGCTCCATCCAGGACCAGACGAGCAGCAGCGCGACAGCCGGGCTCTGGCCGAGCCAGCTGGGATAGGCGAGCGGCTGCACCTCCCGGGCTGCGAGCGCCCGGTCGAGTACCCGCGCCGCGATGTTGAGCGGCGAGATCCGCTCCCAGATGTTCCCGACGAGCCACGAGACGATGCCGAGCCCGACCCAGAAGTCGACCCACGTCAACAGCGTGACGGGGTTCTCGAAGAACTCCGTCGACTGCTCGGTCGTGCTGAAGAGTCCGCCCACAAGGGCGATCGCGATCAGGATCACACCGACGGTCGTCAGGATCGGGCCGACCCGAAAGCGCCGCATCGCCGGATACAGATCGGCGCCGAGGCGCTCGGTCGGTTCTGCGTCGCGGACGGCAAACATCGCAACCGGAGCCGAGAGCAGGACTGCCGTTCCGCCGGCGATCACGTAGAGCCAGATCGGGAGCGGAAACTTGTAGGAGATCGGCGCCGCGTGCGCGAGCAGGGCCAGCACGCGTCACAGGCTAGAGATAGACAGCTCCCCGGGCTAGACTCGAACGAACAACCCGCTCGACCTCGATCACGCCGGGTCGTTCACGTCGTCGGGCGCTTCTCGCTCTTCGACACGACGCATCGCCTCGTAGACGGCATCCCAGTGGCCGGAGATCTCCGACAGGGCACGGGCAGTGGTCAGCGCAGCCCCCTCGAGCCTCAGGTTCACCTTCTCGATGTCCGCCAATCGCATGAGCAGGTCTGAGACACGGTTCTCGAGTGCGCTGACCTTGTGGCCGATCGCGCTCACTTCTCGCGCCAGAACTTCGTGATCGATGTCGGACGGCTGTTCGTCCTCTGTCATCACCCACCCCCGAGCGAACCACAGACACCTTAACCGTCCACTGTGGAAGGTCATTGGCCAAGCGGTGTGGCCTTCCGAGGAGCGGGCTCGATCTCGATGATCGCGGCAGCGCGCATCCGAGGGGAGTAACGTCCCAGGTCTGGCCCTGCGGCCAGGATTCCGGCTGAAAGCCCGAGATCCGTCGATCGAGCCCCTAGGGCCCGGGAGACGTCAAGAGCCTAGGCAAACAGAGTTCGGTTGCAGGGCCAGTTGCTTGACCTCCACGGATGCGGCGCGGGCCGACGGTCGTTCAGGCGAAGACCGCTGTTGTCGCTGACCAGGATGGGCTGGCGCGCCGCGAAAGCCTGCGGACGGCTACCTGATCCCTGTGTCGATTGAGAAGTCGATGTGCCGGAATTGGCCCCGCTGCACGCGGGCGACCCCCGGGTCGACCGGCCCGCTCTGGAGCACGCGAACGCTGTACGTGGCCGGTGTCAGGGTCAGGCGGTACGTGCCGTTCGACGCGGTACGCGTGCGGGCGACCTCGTGCCCTGCTCGCGAGAAGACGATCATCGCGCCCGGCACCGGCGCACTGCACGGCAACTCGGCGATGCAAACAGGCGTGATCGGGCCGCGGGTCACCTCGCCATACAGCCCGCTCTTGATCGTCGATCCTTGAGCGGTGCCTCCGGCGAGGCACACCGCGCCGACGAGAGCGACAACGATCCTCATGGTTCGGGATGTTCCCAGAACGAGGGCCGGCCTCACGGCCGACCCTCGTGTTTTACGTCCTATTTACAGGTGCCTACGGGGTCAGCTTGCTGATCTGTGTCGACCAGTTGCCAAGTGCCGCCCTGACGCCAGGCCCGTGACTCGCTCCGCCGCAGGTGCCGAGGAGGTTGTCACCGGTGCCGCCCTGGAAGAACGGGCCGCCCCAGGGGGTGTAGTCGCAAGTGTTCGCGATGTACTCGCTCGCGATCCAGATCGAGTTCCCGTCGACGGCTGCGGCTCCATAGTCGCCCCAGCGTGTCCGCGGCGGGTTGCCGACCTGCGCCTTGTAGCTCGTGAACCCATCGTCCGGTGCAGCACCGAGGGCGACGTCGTTCCACGCACCAACACCGGCATTCGCGTCGATTGCCGCGTAGGCGGCGCTCGGGAACGTGACGTCACCCGTGTCGGTGAACGCCATCACCCCACGACCCGAAGCTGTCACGCCGATCGCCGGGTATGTGAAGTCGTGCCCGGCCGCACCGAGGTAGCCCTGGTTGACGATCTTCCCCGCGTTCGGGTTGACGACGAAGTACTCGATGCCGGCACGAGCCGGACCGAGGTCGGGGTTGACGGTCGTGTCGAGCGCACCCCAGAGCTTCCCGCTCGCCCACGTCACCTGTTGCATGCGAGTGTCGTTCGAGTCCGGCCGCGACACGACCTCCCCGGTCGGCGCCGCACCGACGAGCAACTTCCAGCATCCGGTAACCCCCGCGGTGAGCGCGGTCGTCGTGTCGTTCAGGCAGAAGCCTTGCGGCGCGTTTGCGAGCGGCGCGTTGCCTGAGCCGGGCTGCTGCTGCTTCGGCGGCACACCGTACTGCCCAACCGGCAAGACCTCGCTCGACAGGCTGACCGCCGGCGAAGCCGAGTTCAGCGACGAGGTGTTGGTCATCGTCCACACCACGAGCTGGCTCGACGTCCGCGTACCCGCGGTACCGGAGATCGGCTTCTGCGCCTCGTCGGCGGCGTTCGAGCTCAGGAAGTACTCGGTGCCGCCGTTGCTGGTGTTGAACGAGCCGCTGTTGGGCGACTGCGCCGGCCAGACCGTGAAGCCCGGCTGCGTGGATCCTGTCTCGCTCGGGGCGTTGACCAAACCTGACGTGTCGATGTGCTGGATCGTCACGTTCGCTGCACCCGCGGCGAGCTGCGCCTTCGACAACGCATAGATCTGCGCGCCGGCGAAGCCGTTGAAGAGCCACGGGTAGGCGTTGGTTGTGAGGTAGATGCCGTTCGCGTCGGCGCCGATGTGCGGGTAGTCGCCGAGGTACGGCCCTGCATTAACGCCGCCCGTGTTGGTGCCGTCGTTGGTGACGTCGATCTTGTAGATATTCCAGGCGCCCGTCGGATCGGACGTCTTACTGACGGCCAGGTCAAGGTGATTGACGTGGCTCAGGGCACTAGTGGTCCCCACACGATCGAGCGTCAGCACGACGACGAACCAGCGCTGCGTCTGCGCGTCGTAGATGCAGCTTGGATCGGTCAGTTCCGGCCCGTTGGCACCGGTCGTGCGGTTGATCGCCGGCGGATACCCGTAGAACGAGTTGAGGTCGACCGCGTGGTTCACGTTCCGCGAAAACCCGGCGACGATGTTCCCGGCGGTGTTGTCCGGCAGGACCGACCGCCCGGCTGTGTCGTAGATGTTGAGCACATCGTTGACGGCTTCGAGCTCGAAGCCGTTGCCGACGCAGAGACCCTGGTCGGGCGGCTCGACCGAGAACTGGTTCCCGCCGCGCGAGTAGCGCTGCTGGTAGAAGTTCAGCCCCTCGAAGCTGGTGTTGACAGCCGGGTTCGACTTTGCCTTCGTCGCCCCGGTGACGTTCGGGCCCCCACCGCTTCCGCTCGACATGCTGATCGTGCCGTCGTAGGCAGCGGGACTGTCCTCGTCGTCAAACGCAAACTCGTCTTCGCCGAGCACGCCCGACGACGGACTGAAGGCCCCGGTCTGCGGCACACCCGTGCCGACCCTCGGGACCTGTGATCCGCTTGCTGACGCCAGCGATCCGAAGACCATCGCCGACACCGCGCACAGCGCGCCTGCAAGTAGTAGGCGCACGGAGACTCGCGTCATGGTTCCCCCCTTGACTCGAGATCGAGCGGGCTGAAAACTGACGGCACCCGCTCCGGACACGGTCTTATATCGAGGTTCGCGATCAAACGTCGCACACACCCGACACGCGGATCCGGGAAAGGGAGGGGCCCAGCACCCGTCCAGCACTGGGTGGTCAACCGTGGCTTTTCTGACAGACCGACCCTAGGAAATAAGCGAGATCCGCATGCCTAGAACGGTGGTAACTCCCCGGGTTGGACTCGAACCAACAACCCTTCGGTTAACAGCCGAATGCTCTGCCAATTGAGCTACCGGGGATCGTTCGGCGGCGGAAGTGTAGCCCTAGGCGCTGATCGAGGCGGCGCGCTCACGCAGCCTCGCGAGCGCCTCGGACAGCTCGCTGCGGCGATCGAGGGGTGCTGCACGGAGCTCCCGCTGCAGCTCGCGTTCACGCAGACGAAGGAGCAACTCGGTGCCCGTCGCCTCGCCGATCCCCTCGGACTCGGCGTAGGCGTCGAGCTCGGCGAGCAGCCCGACACCGGCCTGATCGAGCGGTGCTCCGTCGACGAGATGATCGCGGAGCGCACGGTGCAGCGGATCGTAGAAATGCGCCGCTGTCAGCTCGGCGAGCACCGGCCGCAGGCTTGGATGGGCGACCGCCCCGGCAAGGGCGTTGCGTTCGAGCTTCGCGCTCGCGTCGAGTACCCGCTGCGACGTGGGGGCAGCGGCGCGCGCGAGCGACGCTGCCCGGAGCGGCACGGTCATGCCGATCCGGTCGTTCGCATACCGCCACGCGTCTTGCCGCTCCGGCGAATCCGGAACCTCGTCGAGCAGGGCCTTGATCGAGCGCAGCGCCGTCTCGCGATCCTCGGCGCGTTCGATCTCGACCTTCGTTCGGTAGAGCACGTACGGCTCGGCCGCAGCGAGCCGGGCAGCGAAGCCGGCCGGGTCGTCGGCCGGATCGATCCCGGGCTGGAGCGGCACCACCTTGACGTCAAAGCCCTGTTGCACGGCGAGCGCCATCCCGCGCAGGGTCGCGGTCTCGCCGGCCGCATCGCCGTCGAACGCCAGCCAGAGCCGCTTGCTGAGCCGACCGAGCTCCTTCAGCTGCTGGTCGGTGAGCGCCGTGCCCATGCTCGCAACGACCGGTTGGAAGCCGGCCTGGCGGAGCGCGAGCACGTCGGTGTTCCCCTCGACCACACAGGCCCGGTCCTCCTTGGCGATCGCCGCACGCGCCTTGTCGAGGCCGTAGACGACCGAACCTTTGTGGAAGAGCTCCGACTCGGGTGTGTTGACGTACTTCGCCGGCAGCGGGTCGTCGTCGAAGAGCTTTCGCGCCTGGAACCCGAGCACGCGGCCGCGCGCATCGGTCAACGGGAAGAGCAGCCGCCGGCCGAAGAAGTCGCCGCCCCGCTGCCTGGTGAGGCCTGCCGCACGCAGCTCGTCGGTCGTAAACCCCTTCGCGAGCGCCTTGCGCGCGAGCGTGTCGCCGCCGAGGGCGAACCCGAGCCGAAACTCGCGACACACCTCCTCGTTCAATCCGCGCCCTTTCAGGTAGTCGCGCACGAACGACCCGGCCTCGGTCTCCCAGAGCGTTCGCTCGTAGAACGACGCTGCCGAGTCGAGCAGCGCGAACAGCCGCTCGCGGCGTTTGCGCGCGGCGTCCTGCGCGGGGGAGCTCTCCTCGTACTCGAGCTCGACCCGGAAGCGCTCCGCGAGCCACTCGATCGAGCCGGCGAAGTCGAGCCCCTCGGTCTCGCGAACGAAGGTGATCAGGTCGCCCTTCGCGCCGCAGCCGAAGCAGTAGTAGAGCTTGTCGACGGCGTTGACCGAGAACGACGGCGTCCGCTCCTCGTGGAACGGGCAACGTCCGGTGTAGCGGCCGCCCGCCTTGCGCAGCTGCGTTCGGGCAGAGACGACGTCGACGAAGTCGGCGGCCGCCTTTACCGCCTCGACGCTCGTGTCCTTGATCCGCGCCATCAGATCGTCGCAGCGTACGACAGCGCGAACCGGTCGGTCATGCCCGCGACGAACTCGACGATCTCGGCCTCGGAGTCGCCCCGAGCCTGGAGGTGCTCGTAGATCCGCCCGATCGCCTCGTGCGCGCGGGCGAGCTCCGGGCGCGTCTCCGGCCCGAGGTAGACGTGCTCGAACATGAACGCGCGGAGGGAAAGCATCGCGGCACCGATCTCGTCGCCCTGGACGATGTCGCCCGCTCTGGCCGAATTCTCGACCAGGTCGTGGACGAGCGTGTCGATCCGCTTCCCACCCGTCGGACCGAGGATCTCGATCTCGTCGGCCGGCAGGTCGCTTTCCTCGAGGATCCCGTAACGGATCGCATCGTCGATGTCGTGGTTGATGTACGCGACACGGTCGACGATCCGGACGATCTTCCCCTCGAGCGTCTCGGGCTCGCGATCCCCGGTATGCGCGAGGATCCCGTCGATCACCTCGTAGGTGAGGTTGAGCCGCCGGGCGATGTTCGCGGAGTTCTCGTTGTGCCGGAAGCCGCCGGCGACGAGCTTGTCGAGCGCGGCTTCGCCCGCGTGGCCGAACGGCGGGTGCCCGGTGTCGTGTCCGAGCCCGATCGCCTCGGCGAGATCCTCGTTCAGGCGGAGCGCGCGGGCGACGACGCGGGCGATCCCGGTCGTCTCGAGCGTGTGCGTCATGCGCGTTCGGTAGTGGTCGTTCGCCGGGTCGATGAAGACCTGCGTCTTGCCCTTCAGGCGGCGAAACGGCTTCGAATGCAGGATCCGGTCGCGGTCGCGCTGGAACGGCGTCCGCACCGAGCATTCGGCCTCGGGCCGCTCGCGGCCGCGAGTCTCGTAGGAACGCACGGCGAGCGGCGACAGCGACTCCTCTTCGAGCTCACGGATCCGCTCGGCGAAGGCGTCGGCAACATTCCCGGCGAGATCGGGCATCAAGCCGCCAGCGTAGCTTCAGACCCGGTTGAGACCTGGCCCGCGAGCCGCGGCGCGAAGCCAGTTGTGGCGTTCGGGACTCGTCTCGCTCAGATGATGATCGGGACGGTGCCACCGTCGGCCGACCAGGCGGCGCCGGTCACGTACGAGCTGCGGGCGGAGCAGAGGAAGACGATCACGGCGGCGATCTCCTCAGGCTCCGCAAGCCTCCCGAGCGGCCGGCCTGCGCCGACCTTCTCCAGCACCGCCGCGCGGTCTCCCTGCTGGGCAGCGAGACCCTGCTCACCGAGCCAGGCCTCCGTCGCGGTCGGCCCCGGCGTGACGGCGTTGCAGCGCACCCCGTCCTTCGCGTACACGTCGGCGACGAGCCGCGAGTATGAGAGGAGCGCCGCCTTCATCACCGAGTACTCGGGCAGCGTCGCGGACGGACGCTTGGCCGAGGTCGACGAGATGTTCACGATCACCCCCCGGTGCTCGCAGAGCGAGGGGAGCGCCGCCCGGGTCGCCCTGATCGCGCTCAGCAGGTTGAGCTCGAAGGAGCGTTGCCAGTCGGCGTCGGTCAAGTCGGGCAGGGCGCGCACAGCCGCGCCGCCGACGTTGTTGATGAGGCAATCGACGCGGCCGAAGCGCTCGAGCGCTGCTGCGACCAGCCGCTCGGGCTGACCAGGCTCGGCAAGGTCGCCGACGACGTGCAGCTCACCGACACCGCCGTCGCGCCGACCCGAGGTGATGACCCAAGCGCCCTCGGCCTGCAGCTGAAGGGCGACCTCGAGCCCGATGCCGGAGGTGGAGCCCGTGACCAGGCAGACTTTCTCGCGGAGGCCGAGGTCCATCGCGGCGCTACGTTAGCGCCTGTGACGACGATCCTTCTGGCACGACACGGCGAGACCGATTGGAACCGCGACGGCCGCTGGCAGGGCTGGGCCGACCCGCCGCTCAACGACACCGGTCGCGCACAGGCTCGTGCGCTCCGCGACCAGTTGCAGGAGACGCCGTTCGACGCGGTCTATTCGAGCGATCTCAGGCGAGCCCACGAGACGGCCGAGATCGTCGCCGCACCGCACCACGTCCCGGTGATCGCGGACGAGGGGCTGCGCGAGATCGACGTCGGTGCGTGGTCCGGCTTGACCCGGGCCGAACAGGAGGCGCGCTTCCCCGGCGTCGAACGACCCGACGGCGAGACGCGCGAGCAGCACCTCGCCCGTGTCCTCGCCGCCGTCGAGCGCATCGCGCGTGATCACCCCGGAGAGCGCCTGCTGATCGTGTCGCACGGCGGCACGATGCGCGCGCTGCGCTCGCACGTGAGCGACGAGCCGTTCCATCCGATCGACAACTGCGCCGTCATCGAGCTGCACTTCCGCGACGAGCGGCTGACAGCGCCTGGACACCAATCGGGAGGGGCCGAATCTCAGCCCCTCCCGATCGAGTGAGGAATCATTTGTAGTCGATACACCCCGCGCCGTCGTAGCCGCTGTGGGCGGCGTACGCGGCGTTGCTGAAGTTCCCCTGGATCTTCCAGCTGGTGTTCCCCAGCTTCTCGGGCGTGCCGCTGAACGTCCAGGCGCACTTGTCGGCGTTCTCGGCGCCTGAGCTGTCGAACCAGGCGTCGCCGTGCGGGTCGGTCAGTGCCTCGCTCAGCTCGTGTCCGCTGACGTTCGCGAGCGCGGCCAGGCCCTCGCTGTGCCCGGTCTGCGTGTCCTGGGGGTTACAGCCCGGATCGCCGTCGAGCTTGAAGAAGAACGCGAACTGGGTCAGGACATGGTTGATCGTGGCCCAGCTGTGCCAGGCGCAGTACGTGGCATGGCCACGCGGGAGGTCGGTGTACACGGGGTAGTACCCGTTGGCGACCGGAGTGGGAATCATCCTCCCGACCTCGGCCGCGATGTCGCCGGTCGCGGGCGGGCGGCTCGGCGCCGCGGAGTTGTCGATGATCGCGCTGCCGACGCTCACCGCGGTTCCGACCTGGCCGTTCGTGCCGGCGTACTCGGTGTTGGTGTTCAGATAGTGAGAGCCACCGACTCCGGCGTAGAAGTCACCGAGCCCCTGGATCGTGGGGTTGCTCGCCGACCAGCTCTTGCCCCAGTAGATGGGCGTGACGGCGGCGCTGGTCATGATCTGGCCGCCGTGGAAGGCGAGCAGCGGAGTGCCTCCGCCGCCACCACCACCATGGCCGTGGGCCGCACCCCGTGAATGGGCGAGTCCGTGGGCCGGCCCTGCGCCGACGATCGACGGTGGCTCGCCTGCGAGAGCTGCGGTGGCGACGATCAGACACGCTGCTGACGCCGCAAGAACGGCCATTCTTCTCATCTGACTCCCTTTTCCGGTGGTTGCATTCGACCCACGCATCTAAGGCGCGCCGAGCCGCCGAGTCAAGGCACAGGAACGAGGGAAACGGCTAGGCTCCGCGCCGTGGAGGACTACACGAACAAGTACAAGGGAGAGCAGGTCGAGATCGCCCTCTTCGGCGGCGAATATCAGGACGGCGTCCTGACCGCCTACTGCTATCTCGAGGACGTCGCGCACGTGGAGCTGAACGGCCACATCCTGATCCCGCTGCAGAACGTCGCGTCGCTGCATTGCTCGTCGCGCTGCGATGCGCCCGAGCCCGACTGGCCTCCGCGCGGCCTCGCGGAGGACGACAGCGCCGACGGCAGCGACGACGCGTAGCTCGATCGCCGTGGGCCGGCGCCTGCTCGTGCTGCGGAACGTGCTCAAGGTCTGGGCGATCCTGATCGTGCTCGGGGTCGCCTTCGGGTTCGCGGGCTGGCAGCTGGGCGGCTACCGCGTCGCACTCCTCTTCCTCGGATCGATCGTTCTGCTCGCGGCCGCGATCTACGCGTACGCCGATCGGATCGTGATGGGCATGCTCGGCGCGCGCGAGATGGCCGAGGGGGAATCGCCCGCGCTGCACTCGCTCGTGGAGCGGCTCGCGGCCAGCGCCGGCGTCGTCAAGCCGCGACTGTACGTGCTCGCCGACAGTTACCCGCGCGCGCTCTCGGCCGGCCGCGGCGCCGGCGGCGGCAGCGGCCTCGCCGTGTCGGTCGGCCTGCTCGGCGTCGTCTCGCCGGCCGAGCTGGAGGGGATCGTCGCCCACGAGATCGCGCACCTCGGACATCGCGACGTGCTGGTGCAGACCGTGGCCGTGATCGTGGCGACAACCGTCGTCGAAGCCTCGCGCCTCGGCGGGGCGCTCCAGGGCGCGCTGCTGAAAGTGCTCGGGCCGCTCGCAGCAGCGTTCGTGCACCTCCTGCTGTCACCGAAGCGCGAGTACGAGGCCGACCGGGCGGCCGCCGCGCTCTGCGACTCGCCGCACGGCCTCGCCGACGCCCTGCTCCGGCTCGAGCAGGCGATGGAGCTCGTCCCCTTCGAGGCCAGCCCGGCGAGCGAGCCGCTCTACACGACGAACCCGTTCGCCGAGCAGGGCCTGGCGGCGCTCTTCGCCACCCATCCGCCGGTGCCCGAGCGCGTCCAGCGGCTGCGCGACCTCGACCCCGGCTGGCGCGAGAAGCTGCGCGCCGCGTAGCTCGAGCGCGCGCTCGAAAACGACGAAGAGCCCCTCGCGGGGCTCTTCAAAGAAATGGGCGGCGTCCTACTCTCCCGGGGGATTGCTCCCCGAGTACCATCGGCGCTGACGGGCTTAACTGCTCTGTTCGGAATGGGAAGAGGTGTTTCCCCGTCGCTATGACCACCCAACTTGTGAGGCGCAGCCGGCAGAGCGGCGCGAACCCTCAAAACTCCATAGCAGCGAAAATGAGTTCAAAATCAAGACCTCGAGCAATTAGTACGGGTCCGCTGAACACATTGCTGTGCTTGCACGTCCCGCCTATCAACGTGGTGGTCTTCCACGGCTCTTACTCTCTCTAGGAGATGGGAGCTCTCATCTCGAGGTGGGCTTCCCGCTTAGATGCTTTCAGCGGTTATCCCATCCAGACGTGGCTAATCAGCAGCGCCGTTGGCACGACGACTGATACACCAGAGGTCCGTTCGTCTCGGTCCTCTCGTACTAGAGACGACTCCTCTCAAAGCTCCAACGCCCATGGTGGATAGGGACCGAACTGTCTCACGACGTTCTGAACCCAGCTCGCGTACCGCTTTAATGGGCGAACAGCCCAACCCTTGGGACCTACTCCAGCCCCAGGATGCGACGAGCCGACATCGAGGTGCCAAACCCTTCCGTCGATGTGGACTCTTGGGAAGGATAAGCCTGTTATCCCCGGAGTACCTTTTATCCGTTGAGCGACGGCACTTCCACTTGTTACCGCCGGATCACTATGGCCTGCTTTCGCACCTGCTCGAGCTGTCGCTCTCGCAGTCAAGCTCCCTTATGCCATTACGCTCTACGCACGATTTCCAACCGTGCTGAGGGAACCTTTGCGCGCCTCCGTTACATTTTAGGAGGCGACCGCCCCAGTCAAACTACCCACCAGATGCTGTTCCCGCCCCGGATCACGGCAGCGGGTTAGAAGCCCAGACTACGAAGGGTGGTATCCCAAGATTGACTCCACCGACACTGGCGTGCCGGCTTCACAGCCTCCCACCTATCCTGGACAACGTACCCCGAACTCCAACATCTAGCTGTAGTAAAGGTTCACGGGGTCTTTCCGTCCAACCACGGGTACTCGGCATCTTCACCGAGACTACAATTTCACCGGATCCCTCGAAGAGACAGCGCCCAAGTCGTTACGCCATTCGTGCAGGTCGGAACTTCGCGTGAATCCTCCATTTCTGGAGGCGCAGACTATCCCTTCACCTTGACGTTCAGACTCGCGAGAATCGCTTCAGCGGCATAGCGCCGGCGCCCGCTCGGATTCATTCCCGAGGCGAGCTCGACGATCTCGGCGAGACCGTCGTGACGCAGGTGCGCACCGTCTGCCATCAAGCGGCAAACCGATGCGAACCGATCGAAGTCGTACTGCTTGCTCGACAGGAGCGGGAATCGCGCAAAGTGTGGAATCACGGCGTCGAGGATGTCCTCGAGGCGTCGTGTCTCCCACTTGAGCGTTCGATCGCTTCGGTCTGGCCGGATGCTTCCGCACCCAAAGTACGTCCTGATCGCATGAAGCACCTCAGCTCGATCTCCGTTCTGGCTGACCGAGAAGCCCGGCCTCACCTCCCAGCCCACGAGCAACGTGGCTCGTGGAGCAATGGAAACGGTGAAGCAGCCTTCTCCGTCGACGTAGCCGGAGATGTAAGCCGAGAGGAACTCGCGACTGTGGTGCCAAGGGCCGGCGTCTGATCGCATCCATAGATTGTCGCGGCTGTGCCGCGACGGGAGTGCGATCTCACCGTCACAACTGTGTGACGGATCAGTCGTTACGGGGTCAACTCTCGAGAGAGCGACTTCCCACGGGATTACCCTTTCGCTATTACGACGTCCTTGAAAGCGTCGCGTACGAGGAGGGCTTCCCCGTTATTAGCCGGTTTGTCCGCCAGGATCACTCCTGACTCGGGCAATTCAATTACCCGACAAGGAATTTCGCTACCTTAGGACGGTTATAGTTACCGCCGCCGTTTACTGGGGCTTGGATTCGAAGCTTCGCCCGAAGGCTAACCTCTCCTCGTGACCTTCCAGCACCGGGCAGGCGTCAGCCCCTATACGTCGTCTTTCGACTTCGCAGAGACCTGTGTTTTTGGTAAACAGTCGCTTGGGCCGTTTCACTGCGGCCATCTCGGGCTCTAATCCGCGAGGGATTATCACCCTACCATGGCGCCCCTTCTCCCGAAGTTACGGGGCCATTTTGCCGAGTTCCTTTTCGAGGGTTCTTCCGATCACCTTGGTATTCTCTACCTGCCCACCTGTGTCGGTTTTGGTACGGGCACGTCCCACCTCCCTAGACGCTTTTCTAGGAGGCATGGTGACAGCCACTTCGAGCTGAGCGCTCTCGGCATCCCGTCTCAGGCTATGTGAGCCACGGATTTCCCTATGGCTCGCCCTACGCGGTTACCCCAGGTCGACCATCGCCTGGGTTGGCTTGACCTACCCCGTCCCGCCATCGGTAATAGCGGTGGGGACGTGGTACTGGAATATCAACCAGTTGTCCATCGCCTACGCCTGTCGGCCTCGGCTTAGGTCCCGACTAACCCTGAGCAGATTAGCTTTACTCAGGAACCCTTGGGCATTCGGTGGAGGCGTTTCTCACGCCTCTTTCGTTACTCATGCCAGCATTCTCACTTCCCAAGCCTCCACGGCTGGCTTCCGCCGCCGCTTCGATGGCTTGGGAACGCTCCCCTACCACTCCATCCGAAGATGAAGTCCGTGGCTTCGGCTCCATGCTTGAGCCCCGTTACATTGTCCGCGCCCGACCACTTGACCAGTGAGCTGTTACGCACTCTTTGAATGGTGGCTGCTTCTAAGCCAACATCCTGGTTGTCTCTGCAATCGGACATCGTTTCCCACTTAGCATGGAATTAGGGGCCTTAGCCGACGGTCTGGGCTGTTTCCCTTTCGACCACGAAGCTTATCCCCCGCAGTCTGACTCCCGCACTCTGGAATTACGGCATTCGGAGTTTGCATGACTTCGGTAAGCTGGTAGGCCCCCTAGGCCAAACAGTGCTCTACAACCGCAATTGAACGTGCGAGGCTATACCTAAATATATTTCGGGGAGAACCAGATATCTCCGAGTTTGATTAGCCTTTCACTCCGATCCACAGGTCATCCGCCCAGTTTTCAACCTAGGTCGGTTCGGTCCTCCACGGGGTCTTACCCCCGCTTCAACCTGCCCATGGATAGATCACTCGGTTTCGGGTCTACCGCCCACGACTGAACGCCCTGTTCAGACTCGCTTTCGCTACGGCTCCGTTTCCTTAACCTCGCCGTGGACGAGTAACTCGCTGGCTCATTATGCAAAAGGCACGCCGTCACCGGACATTGCTGCCGGCTCCGACCGCTTGTAAGCACACGGTTTCAGGTGCTATTTCACTCCCCTTCCGGGGTACTTTTCACCTTTCCCTCACGGTACTTGTTCACTATCGGTCGCCAAGGAGTACTTAGCCTTGCGGGGTGGTCCCCGCGGGTTCCGACCGGGTTTCCCGTGCCCGGCCGTACTCAGGTACTTCAGAAGCGAGGCTCGGTCGTTTCGGCTACGGGGCCTTTACCCTCTGCGGCGTGCAGTTCCATGCACTTCGCCTACGACAGAACTTTGTAACTCGCCGACCCGCCGGCAGACGGATCATCTGAAGCCCTACAACCCTCCCGTGACAACGGCTGCCGCCTGTCACATCACGGAAGTTTGGGCTATTCCCTTTTCGCTCGCCACTACTCAGGGAGTCGAGGTTTCTTTCCTTTCCTCTGGGTACTTAGATGTTTCAGTTCCCCAGCTTGCCTCTTCGCACCCTATGTATTCAGGTGCGAGTACCAGCGCATTACCACTGGTGGGTTTCCCCATTCGGAGATCCCGGGGTCAAAGGTTGGTCAGCACCTAACCCGGGCTTATCGCAGCCGCCCACGTCCTTCTTCGGCTCTTGGCGCCAAGGCATCCACCGTGTGCCCTTAGTCTCTTGATCGTGAAGAACTCATAATTCGCAGCTATGGAGTTTTCAAGGTGCGCGCGAGCTCCCGCCCGCCGAACGAGAGAAAACCGACCCACGTGTGCTCTTGCAAGCACGGAGTGGCCCGGTCTCTCAAAACTCAACAGCGAAACGCCTTCGTGTGCCGTTTGACGGACACAGTCGAGGTCGACGTTGATCTAGGCGAGTCCAGCAATCCGGACGAATCTGAAGAACACAGATCCATCGACGAGCTGAACAGCCACCAGTGGTAATTGCCACTGGGATCCCTAGAAAGGAGGTGATCCAGCCGCAGCTTCCGCTACGGCTACCTTGTTACGACTTCACCCCAATCATCGACCCTACCTTCGACGGCTGCCTCCTCAAAGAGGTTAGCCCACCGGCTTCGGGTATTGCCAACTTTCGTGGTGTGACGGGCGGTGTGTACAAGGCCCGGGAACGTATTCACCGCGGCAATGCTGATCCGCGATTACTAGCAACTCCGCCTTCATGAAGGCGAGTTTCAGCCTTCAATCCGAACCGGGACCGGCTTTTTGGGATTCGCTCCCCCTCACGGGTTTGCAGCCCTTTGTACCGGCCAATGTAGCACGTGTGTAGCCCTGGACATAAGGGTCATGCTGACTTGACATCATCCCCACCTTCCTCCGATTTGTCACCGGCAGTCTCCTATGAGTCCCCGTCTTTCACGCTGGCAACATAGGACAGGGGTTGCGCTCGTTGCGGGACTTAACCCAACATCTCACGACACGAGCTGACGACAGCCATGCAACACCTGTGCACGAGCCCCGAAGGGCTGCCATATTTCTACGACATTCCCGTGCATGTCAAGCCCAGGTAAGGTTCTTCGCGTCGCGTCGAATTAAACCACATGCTCCGCTGCTTGTGCGGGCCCCCGTCAATTCCTTTGAGTTTTAGCCTTGCGGCCGTACTCCCCAGGCGGGGTGCTTAATGCGTTAGCTTCGGCACAGAGGGAGTCGACACCCCCTACACCTAGCACCCATCGTTTACGGCGTGGACTACCAGGGTATCTAATCCTGTTCGCTCCCCACGCTTTCGCGTCTCAGCGTCAGTACCGTACTAGAGAGCCGCCTTAGCCACGGGTGTTCTTCCTGATATCTGCGCATTTCACCGCTACACCAGGAATTCCACTCTCCTCTTCCGGACTCTAGTCACATGGTTTCCATCGGCGTCTCGAGGTTGAGCCTCGAGTTTTCACAACGGACCTACATGACCGCCTACACGCTCTTTACGCCCAATAAATCCGGACAACGCTTGCCCCCTACGTATTACCGCGGCTGCTGGCACGTAGTTAGCCGGGGCTTCTTCTGGAGATACCGTCACCCTCTGGGCTATTCACCCGAGTAGCTTCGTCTCTCCTGAAAGGGGTTTACAACCCGAAAGCCTTCTTCCCCCACGCGGCGTCGCTGCGTCAGGCTTTCGCCCATTGCGCAAGATTCCCCACTGCTGCCTCCCGTAGGAGTCTGGGCCGTGTCTCAGTCCCAGTGTGGCTGATCGTCCTCTCAGACCAGCTACGGATCGTCGCCTTGGTGGGCCGTTACCTCACCAACAAGCTAATCCGCCGCGGGCCCGTCCTTGGTCGAAGGCCGAAGCTATCTTTTCCAACCGCCCCGAAGAGCTGTTGGGCCATCCGGTATTAATCCGGGTTTCCCCGGGCTATCCCGGTACCAAGGGTGGGTTGCCCACGTGTTACTCACCCGTTCGCCGCTTTCCCCAGGCCCGAAGGCCTGGTTCTCGCTCGACTTGCATGTGTTAAGCGCGCCGCCAGCGTTCGTCCTGAGCCAGGATCAAACTCTCCGTGAAGAATGGTTGCCGACGATCGTGCTGCCGGCAGTCCTTTCACTTCGAGCTTGTGTTCTCCGAAGAGAACAGTGCTCAAAGGTCGGTCCCGAAGGACCGACGAGGTTGATAACTGTTCCTTCCCCCTCTGAAAGCAGGGTCGGTCCAGGTCTCGACGTATCGAAGAACGTTCGCTGTTGAGTTTTCAAAGACCGGTGCCGCGTCTACCTGACCGCGTAAAAAAGCCTCCGACTCGCGCCAGAGGCCTCCAAGGAAACGAATCGTATCGGCTACGAGTCGGGCCGGGGAGGCTCCTAGGTCGAGGGTTCAGGGACGTTCCTACGCTGTCCTCTCGGACGGCCGAAGAAGTATAGCGGGTGCACCTGTGGTGTCAACGGATTTACCCGGACAGCCGCGCGAAACGGCGCTTCCCGACCTGCAGCAGCGCTCCCGCGAGCACCGAGCGCGGCACGTCGAGCCCGGGCGCCGGAGCGCCGTCGAGCTTGACGCCGCCCTGCTCGATCAGGCGCCGTGCCTCCGACGTCGACGCGACGCCGAGCTCGGCGACGAGCAGCGCCGGCAGATGCACCGGGTCGCCCGCCGGCAAGGTGACGGCGGGCACGTCCGCGGGCGCCTCCCCGTGCCGGACGACGCGCGTGAAGTGCGCCTCGCCTGCCTGGGCACCGGCGTGGCCATGCCAGCGCCCCGTGATCCGGCGGGCCAGCTCGAGCTTCCAGGACATCGGGTCGTCAGGATGCTCGCCGCCCGCGAGCATCTCCCACCACTGGGGCAGCGCGGCGTCGGGGATCGACATCGTCTTGCCGAACATCTCCTCGGGCGCCTCGGTGATGCCGATGTAGTTGTCCCGCGACTTCGACATCTTCAGCTCGCCGTCCGTGCCGACGAGGAGCGGGAAGGTGATCACGATCTGCGGCTCCAGCCCGTATTGCGGCATCACGTCTCGCCCCGCGAGCAGGTTGAACCGCTGATCGGTGCCGCCGATCTCGATGTCGGCCTCGATCGCGACCGAGTCGTAGGCCTGCATGACCGGGTAGAGCAGCTCGGAGAGCGAGATCGGGACGTGCTCGGCGAAGCGATTCGCGAAATCGTCGCGCTCGAGGAGCCGCGCGACGGTCATCGTGCGGGCGAGCCTCACGGTGTCGGCGTAGGAGAGCTTTCCGAGCCACTCGCCGTTGAAGCGCACCTCGGTGAGCTCCCGGTCGAGGATGCGGAACGCCTGCTCGGCGAAGAACTGCGCATTGGCGTCGAGCTCCTCGTCCGGCAGCACCGGCCGCTCCTTGGAGCGCCCGGAGGGGTCTCCGATGCGAGCCGTGTAGTCGCCCACGATCAGCACGATCCTGTGTCCTGCATGCTGGAACTCGGCGAGGCGGTCGAGGACGTAGGCGAACCCGAGGTGGACGTCGGGCGAGGTGGGATCGACCCCCAACTTCACTCGCAGGGGGCGACCGAGCTTCAGCTTCTGCTCGAGGCCGCCCTGCGGAAGGACGTCGACGGCGTGCCCGGTGAGCGCTTCGACGGTCACAGCCGGGCTAGACTACCCCGGTTCTGGCGCTCTTTCGGAGAAACACACGCCGGCCCCGCCGTCGGCGGATCCGCAAGCTCAGACTCCTCGCCCTCCTTGTGATCCTCGGGCTGCTGGGCACGGCATCGTTCACCGTCGGTCTGCTGACCGCGGTCGCTGCCAAGATCCCGCAGCTCGACCCGGCACGCCAGAAGCAGCAGGCGAACAGCTACGTGTATGCGTCGAACGGGTACACCGTGCTCTCGATCCTTCGCGGCGAGCAGGCGCGAATCCTCGTGCCGTCCGGAGGGATCTCGCCCTGGATGAAGCACGCGATCGTCGCCGCCGAGGACAAGCGCTTCTACGAGCATCGTGGCGTCGACCTGCGCGGCATGGCGCGTGCTCTCTACGCGGACGTCACGCACCGGGGCGCCGTCCAGGGCGGCTCGACGATCACGCAGCAGTTCGTCAAGAACGCCTATCTGACCAGCCAGAAATCGGTCGGACGCAAGCTGTTCGAGGCGGCACTCGCCTGGCAGCTCGAGCAGCGCTGGACGAAGGACCGGATCTTGACCGCCTACTTGAACACGGTCTACTTCGGTAACGGCGCGTACGGGGTCGAGCAGGCCTCGCGGATCTATTTCCACCACAAGGCTCGCACGCTCAACCCCGCGGAATCGGCTCTCCTCGCCGCGATCCCCGAGGATCCGAGCTCATGGGACCCGGTCGCCCACCCGCAGGCCGCTCACGACCGTCGCAACCTCGTGCTGCGGCTCCTCCTCTCACAGGGCTACCTCACGCAGAGCCAGTTCGACAAGTGGAACGCGTATCCGATGCCGAACCCGAAGGACGTGTCGCTCCCCTCGACGCAAGGTGTTGCGGCGCCGTACTTCGCGAACTACGTGAAGGAGCAGCTCGTCAACCACTACGGGCCGGCGCGGACGTTCGGCGGCGGCCTCAAGGTGACGACGACGCTCAACGTCGGCATGCAGAAGATGGCCCGCGACGCGATCGCCTCGGTCCTCCCGCAGAACGGAACAGGCCCGACCGCAGCGGTCGTCGTGCTCGACGCGCACACCGGCTCCGTGCTCGCAATGGTCGGCGGTGAGAACTACCACCGCAACCAGTTCAACCTGGCAACGCAAGGCGAACGTCAGCCCGGCTCGTCGTTCAAGCCGTTCGTGCTCGCGACCGCACTGCGGCAGAACGTCGCGCCGTCGTCGGTCCTCAACTCGGCGCCGGTGACGATCAACGCGGACGGCCGCCTCTGGAAGGTCAACAACTACGAGGGCGAGTACCTCGGTCGGATCGACCTGACACACGCGATCGCGTACTCCGACAACTCCGTCTTCTCACAGTTGACCGCGCTTGTCGGTCCGCGCAACGTCCGCGACACCGCTCGCGCGCTCGGGATCACGACGAAGCTGAACGGCTACTTCGCGATCGGGCTGGGCGCCGAGCCGGCGACGCCGCTCGAGATGGCGCGCGCCTACGCGAGCTTCGCCGACGGCGGCTTCCGCGTGGACGGCTCGGTCTTCGGCAACCAGCCGCGCGCGATCACGAAGATCCAGGATTCGAAGGGCCACGTCACCCCCAACGGCGTCGTGGCCCACGAGGTACTGACCCCCACACAGGCCGAGACGGTGAATCAGCTTCTCCAGGGGGTCGTCCAGTACGGCACCGGCAAGGCCGCGCAGCTCCCCGGGCGGCAGGTGGCGGGCAAGACCGGGACGACCGAGAACTACGGCGACGCGTGGTTCGTCGGCTACACGCCCCAGTACGTGGTCGCCGTCTGGGTCGGCTACCCGGACCGGCTCGTCCCCATGACCACCGAGTTCCACGGCAAGCCGGTCGCCGGCGGCACGTTCCCGGCCTTGATCTGGAAAGCCTTGATGCAGAAGGCGCTCGCGAAGCAGCCGGCCCAGACGTTCACGCCACCCGCCTACGGCTACGCCGCGCCTGTCACCGTGGTCAACCGCGGCGGTCAGCTCGAGCGCGACGACGGTGTCTGCCACAACACCACGCAGCTCGAGTTCTTCGGCGGCGAGGTGCTCAACAACGGCGGCAATCCGGCGCGCGTCGCCACCTGCAAGGCGAACGAGGTGGAGATCCCGGATACGGTCGGGATGTCGCTCGCGAGCGCACGGTCACGGCTGCAAGGCCAGCCGTTGACGGCACAGGTCGTCTACAAGCCCGCCCGCACCGGTCAGGCGCTCGGCGTCGTCGTCGGGCAGCTCCCGCGGAAGGGCACGGCTTCGGCCGGCGATCAGATCACGATCGTCCTGCCGAAGTCGCTGCACGGAGTCGTCCCGAACCTCGTCGGCCTGCCGCTCCAGCGAGCCGAGGCGAAGCTCGCGCGCCTCAAGCTCCTGGTCTCGACCACAGGCGCCACCCGCGGCAAGGTCGTCAAGCAGTCGCTGCGCGCGCATACCGCGTCGCAGCCCGGCGAGCACATCGTGCTCACCGTCCGGGGAACGGGCGGCTGACGAAGCGCGACCCTGCCAGGCCGTAACGCCACGGTCGATCTGCGGCCTTCGTGATCCCGATCCGCGTGCCGGTCACGACCTCAACCGGCCCACGCCGCGCGTGCAGCGAGAACGGCGCCCGATCCAGGCGCAGGCCGTCGTGCTCGCGCGTCACCCCGAGCGCCTGGCAGAGCCGGCCCGGCCCGCTGCAGAGCAGACGCCGATCGCCGAGGCCGCGGCGGGTCGCCATCACGTCGAGCCCCTTCGTGGGTTCGAGCGCGCGAATCAGCACGGCGCCGGCGACCCCCTCCTCAGAGCAGACGACGTTGAGGCACCAGTGCACGCCGTAAGAGCGGTACACGTACGCATGCCCTCCGGAGAGGAACATCGACGCGTTGCGCGGCGTGCGCCGGTTTCGGTAGCCATGCCCGGCCGGGTCCTCGTGGTCGTATGCCTCGACCTCGACGATCACGCCGCCGACACCGTCGACGAGCAACTCGGCGCCGATCAGCTCCGGCGCGATCTCGTGTGGGCTACGTCTGAGGTTCACGGCTGTCGTACTTGAGGAATCCCGGCAACGCGAGCGCCGTGGCGATGCAGGCGACCACGCAGAACAGGCCGCCCGAGACGATCGAGAAGCGCAGTGACGTGAGCGAGGCGAGCACCCCCGCCTCGAGATCGCCGAGGTTCGGCGCGCTGGCCACCTGGGCGAACTCGATCCCGGACAGCCGCCCCCGCAGATGGTCGGGCGTCGCGCGCAGCAACATCGTGCTCCGCAGCACGGCGCTGAAGAAGTCGGCTCCTCCGGCGACGGCCAGTAGGACCAGCGCCGGCCACAGCGAGGTCATGAACCCGAAGGCGGCGATCGCCGCTCCCCACGTACACGCAGCGATCGTCACCGCCACACCCTGCCGCCGCACATGGGTCGTCCAACCGGACGCGAGCGAGCAGACGAGTGCGCCCGCATAGGGCGCGGAGTACAGGAACCCCACGGTGGCCGCGTTGCCACCGAGGCTGTGCAGCGCGAGGGCGGGGAACAGCGCCGTCGGCATGCCGAAGACCATCGCAGCGGTGTCGACGGCGAAGATTCCTAGCAGCGCCTGGCGACCGCCCAGGAAGCGGAAGCCGTCGAGGATCGAGCTCAGGCTCGGACGGTCGACCTCGCCCACTGGTTGCAGCTTCGGCAGCAGCCAGATGACGACGAACGAGGCCACGTAGGTGACGAGGTCGATGGCGTACGTCCACGGCACGCCG
This sequence comes from uncultured Actinomycetes bacterium, assembly GCA_963836705.1. Classification (GTDB taxonomy): domain Bacteria; phylum Actinomycetota; class Thermoleophilia; order Gaiellales; family Gaiellaceae; genus PALSA-600. The sequence goes on from CAWIKU010000002.1 coordinate 539,380, forward strand.
GCCGCGGCGATCAGGAGCCCACCGACCGCCGGTCCGCCGACCGCCGCGAGCGAGTTGTAGACGCTCGACAGCGCCGAGGCAGCGGCGATCTGTTCGTCCGGCACGAGGCGCGGCGTGAGCGAGCTCAGCGCGGGTCGCCCGAGGCTGAAGATCGCGACGGCGAGACCCTGCAGGACGAACAACACCCACACGCGAGGGTGCGCCAGCAGCGAGTTGCCGAGAAACAAGGCTGCCACGAACGCCATGCCGGTCTCGGTGCGCAGCAGGACGGTGCGCCGGTCGAGCGCGTCGGCGATCGCGCCGCCGATCAGCGGGACGACGAGCAGCGGAATCAGCGAGGCAAGCCCGAGCAGCCCGACCAGCGCGGTCGAATGCGTGAGCGTGTAGACCTGGTAGGGGACGGCGACGACCCCGATCTCGGCGCCGATCGTCGAGACCGCCTGGCCGAGCCACAGGTTGCGAAAGTCGCGCTGGCGAAACGGTCGCGTGTCGACGCGCATGCGCCGGAACAGCCGGGCGAACACCTCGGAAGACCTAGAAGAGGTTCTCGTCCTGCGGCGCAGGACGCGGCCGGGCCGGGACGGCGCCCATCGCAGCGAGAATCGCGCGCTCGGTGCGCGAGGCGATCAACGGCTCGGGTATGCCCTCGACCCACACCCGCGTGCGGGACCCGGAGCCCCGTTCGTCGTCCGCCAGCGGCTCAACGGCGTAGATGCGGTCCGAGCGCACGTACTTGCCGAAGCCGAGGAAGACCATCTGCGGGGCGTCTGCCATACCTCAGCCTAGAAACCGCGCTCAGCCGAGCGCGGCTCGCAGGGCCTCGACGACGCGCTCCTGATCGGAGCGATCGAGCCGCGCATGGAAGGGCAACGCCATCGTGCGGGCACTGCAGTCCTCGCTGACCGGCAGCATCCCCTCGGAGAAGCCATACCGCTCGCGCATGTACGACTGGAGGTGGATCGACGGCAGGTACGGCGCCGTCGCAATCCCTTCGGCCGACAGTCGCGCCATCACCGAGTCGCGATCGACACCGACGGGCAGCTTGACCACGTAGACGAACCACGAGCGCTCGTGGTCGGCATCGTCCGCAAGCGGTGCGTCGACCTCGACGTCGGCGAGCAGCTCGTCGTAGACCGCGGCGACGCCACGCCGCGCGGCAAGAATTCGCTCGAGCTTCTCGAGCTGGCCGATGCCGAGCGCCGCCGAGAGATCGTCGAGCCGGTAGTTGTAACCAAGACGTCCGTGCTGCAGCCAGCTCGAGGTCTCGAGCCGGCCCTGGTTCCGCAGCGAGACAAGTAGCTCGTGCTGAGCCGCCGAGCCCGTCGTCACGGCCCCGCCCTCACCGGTGGTCATCTGCTTGTTCGGGTAGAACGCCCAGACCGCGGGATGGCCGTGCGAGCCGAGCGGGCGCCCCTTGTAGCGCGCGCCGAGGGCCTCACAGGAGTCTTCGATCATCGCCAGGCCGTGCCGGTCGCAGATCGCCAGCAACTCGTCGTACTCGGCCGGGTAGCCGAAGATGTCGACAGCCACGATCGCCTTCGTCCGCGGTGTGATCGCCGCCTCGACGGCCGACGGGTCCAGGTTGAACGTGTGCGGGTCGATGTCGGCGAAGACTGGAGTCGCACCCTCGTAGATCGCGCAGTTCGCCGACGCAACGAACGAGTACGGCGAGGTGATCACCTCGTCGCCGGGGCCGACGCCGACGAGCCGCATACAGAGATGCAACCCGGCCGTCCCGGACGAGACCGCAGCGGCGTGGGGCACCCCGATCGCGTCGGCGAGGAGCGATTCGAAGCGCGGCCCGGTCGGCCCGAGCGAGAGCCAGCCCGAACGCAGGACCTCGAGCACGAGCTCCTCGTCGCGCTCGTCGATCCACGGCGCGCTCAGGTTGATCCGGGTGGTCGTGCTCACGTCAGGGCCGCCACGCGTCCAGCGTCAGCTGCGCGCGAGCTGTGGCACCGGATCGAGCCAGTGCGACCATTGTTGACGCTCGCCGCGCACCGTCCCCAGGTACGCCTGCTGCACGGCCTGGGTGATCGGCCCGACGCCGAGCTCATGGTCGTCGACCGAGCGCAGCGGCGTCACCTCGGCAGCGGTGCCGCACATGAACACCTCGTCGGCGAGATACAGGTCGGAGCGGATCAGCGCCTTCTCGATCACCGTGTATCCGAGGTCCTGCGCGATCTGGGTCACCGAGTCGCGCGTGATGCCCGGCAGGATCCCGGTCGCAAGATCGGGCGTGTAGATCACGCCGTCGCGGACGATGAAGATGTTCTCGCCGGAGCCGTCTGCGACGGTGCCCTCGGCGGTGAGCAGGATCGCCTCGTCGTACCCCGCGTTGTTGGCCTCGGTGACGGCGAGCATCGAGTTCAGGTAGACGCCGGTCGCCTTCGAGACGTGCGGCACGACGTTCGGCGAGACGCGCTGCCAGGAGGAGATCTTGGCGCGGATGCCGGTCTGCTGGCTCTCCGCGCCGAGATACGGCGCCCACGGCCAGCTCATGATCGCGACCTCGACGGGGTTGCCACGCGCTGCCACACCGAGCTCGCCGTAGCCGTAGAACGCGATCGGGCGCAGGTAGCACTCGGGCAGCCCGTTGGCCCCGACCACCTCGTTGCAGGCGGCGCCGAGCTCATCGACGGTGTACGGAAGCTGCATGTAGAGGAGGCGCGCCGAGTTCTGCAGGCGCTGCATGTGGTCACCGAGGCGGAAGACAGCCGGGCCCTTTGGCGTGTCGTAGCAGCGGATTCCCTCGAACACGCCCGACCCGTAATGCAGACCGTGAACGCCGACATGGACCTTGGCGTCGGCCCAGTCGACGAGCTCGCCGTTCATCCAGATCTTCTCGGTCTCCTGCACCTTCTCTCCTTCCCCCGGGGAGCGCGAAGTCTAGCTCGCGGACACGATGTCGACGACCCTCGCGCCGGCGAGACGCTGCAGGTCGACCGGCGGCAGCGAGGCCATGTGCGAAGGGCTGCCCGCACCGATCCAGACAACGGCGTGGCCGAGCAGGCCGCGGTCCATCAGCGTCCTGGTGATCGCGCGCTGCGGGAACGGCGCCACCCCACCGGGCTCGAAGCCGGTGGCATGAACGACCTCGTCCGCGGTCGCGACCCGGACGTACTCGGCTGCCAGCGTGGCTGCGATCGCGTCCTCGTCCGCCCGACGGTCGCCGGGGACGAGAGCGAGCACGTATGCGCCGTCGCAGACGAGGACCAGGGATTTGACGATCTGCGCCAGCTCGCACCCGGCGGCCTCCGCCGCCGCTCGGGCCGTCGGCGTCCCGCCCGCGAACTCCTCGACCCGCGAATCGACAGCCGCCACGCGGAGCACCTCGGCCACCCGCTCGACCGGCTCGGGCCAGGACGTCACGCCGGCGAGACGATCACAAACGCTTCGTCGACGCCGGTCTGGAGTCTGGCGAGCAACTCGGGCGGGGCGGTCGAGTCGATCGTGAGCGCCATCAGCGCCTTGCCCCCCTCCCGGTTTCGGGAGACCGCCATGTTCGCGATGTTCACTCCCGCTTCGCCGAAGAGCGTGCCGACTCGACCGATCACGCCGGGCACGTCGTCGTAGCGGAGCAAGACCACTCGCGGCGCAAGCTCCATCTCCAGCTCGAAGCCGAGCGCGGAGACGAGCCAGTGACGGTCGTCGGTACCGATCGTGGTCCCGGCGACACGCGCGCCGTCGGCGGTCACTGCGACGAGATTCGTGAAATCGCGTGACGACCGGCGCTTCTCCTCCACCACTTCGACGCCACGGTCAGCAGCGACGACAGGGGCATTCACGTAGTTGACAGGCTGGTCCGTCTGACCCTGGAAGGCTCCGTTCAGCGCCGCGATCGTGAGCAACCGGGTGTCGTACTCCGCGAGCTCGCCGTACACCTCGATCGAGAGCCGGCGGACGTCGGGGCCGCCGATCGCCATCGCAAACCGACCGAGCTTCGCAGCCAGTGGTATGTACGGGCCGAGCACCTCGAGGTCGTCCGCTCCGACCGTGGGAATGTTGACCGCGTTCGTGACGAGGCCTCCCTCGAGGGCGGCAACGACCTGCTCGGCGACGATCAGTCCGGCGCGATCCTGCGCTTCGTCCGTGGAAGCAGCAAGGTGTGGCGTGACGACGACGTTCGGCGCCTGCAGCAGCGGGCCGTCGTACGGCTCCGGCACGAATACGTCGAGTGCAGCGCCGGCGACCTTGCCCGACTCGAGCGCAGCGACGAGGGCGGCGTCGTCGATGAGATCGCCGCGCGCGGCGTTGACGATCCGCACACCGTCGCGCATCTTCGAGATCGCCGTCGTGTTGATCGCACCACGCGTCTCGTCCGTCAGCGGCAGATGCAGGGTGAGGAAATCGGCCCTCGACAGGACCTCGTCGAGGGTCAGGCTCTCGACCCCCAGCTCCCGGAAGCGCTCGGCCGGGACGAACGGGTCGTACGCAACGACGCGCATCTGCAAGCCGAGGGCACGCCGCGCCACCTGCCGGCCGATCCGGCCGAACCCGAGCACGCCGAGCACCTTGTCCGCAAGCTCGACACCGCCCCACTTCGACCGCTCCCATCGCCCCGCGACGAGGGCTGCATGGGCCTGCGGGATGTTGCGCGCCAGCGCGACGAGCAGGCCGATCGTGTGCTCTGCCGCCGAGACGACGTTCGACTCCGGCGCATTCGCGACGACGATGCCACGCCGGGTCGCCGCGTCCACGTCGACGTTGTCGACCCCGACCCCGGCCCGACCGATCACCTTCAGGCGGGTCGCGGCGGCGATCACCTCGGCGGTCACCGCCGTGGCGGAGCGGACGATCAGCGCGTCGTAGTTCCCGATCAGCTCCTCGAGCGGGGTTTCCGTGTCGACATCGACTTCGAACCGCTCGCGGAGCAACTCGATGCCGGCGTCCGCGATCTGCTCCCGAACGAGGACTCTGGCAGTCACGCGGCGACAGGGGACTCGAACGCCGCGAACGCCTTCGCCACGGCCACACCCCGCTCGATGTCCGCGCCGAGCTCGGTCAAGGACAACTCCAGCGCGGCGAGCGCGCTCGCGATGTCGAAGACGTCGAACCAGCCGATATGGCCGATCCTGAAGATCTTTCCCTTCAGCTGAGCCTGGCCCGGTGCCAGCGTGACACCGTGGCGCTCCCGGAGATGCAGCAGCAGCTCATCTGAGTTGATGCCGGCCGGGGCGTGAACGGCGGTGACGACGGCCGCCGTGTCGTCGTCGGGCGAGAAGAGCTCGAGCCCCATCGCCTTGATGCCTGCGCGCGTCGCCCGCCCGAGTCTCACGTGACGCTCGAACCCCGCCTCGAGGCCGTCGGCGAGCAGCAGACCGAGCGCGACATCGAGGCTCTTGATCAACGAGACCGCCGGGGTGAAGGCCGCATCGAGCTTGTCCTGCGCCGCCTTGTTGGCCAGCCAGTCGAAGTAGAAGCTGCGCGACTTGCGAGCGCGTGCGAGGACGTGCTCAGGCACGGAGACGGTGGCAAGACCCGGCGGGCACATCAAGGCCTTCTGCGAGCCCGAGATCGCGACGTCGATCCCCCAGGCGTCGGTCTCGAGCGGAACTGCGCCGAGCGACGAGATGGCGTCGACGACGAGCAGCGCGCTTCCGACAGCCTCCTTGATCCCCCGGACGTCCGCGACGACCCCGGTCGAGGTGTCGGACTGCTGGCAGAGGACGATCTCGACGCCTGCCTCCGCCACCGCTGCGCCGACCTCGCTCGGATCCGGCGACTCGCCCCACTCGTAGCGGATCGGGTGCACCTCGACCTCGTGCTGCTCGCAGATCGCGACCCAGCGCTCGCCGAAGGCACCGTGGCTGACCACCGCGACGCGGTCTCCTGGGGCGCAGAGGTTCGCGACCGCCGACTCCATCGCGCCCGATCCGGACGCCGTGAAGAGCAGCACGTCGGACCGGGTCCGGTACACGTCTTTCAGGCTGGCGAGCACGCGGGCGTACAACTCGCGGAAGTCAGGCCCGCGGTGGTGGACGATCGGCTCGGCGCCGGCGGCCAGCACCTCGGGCGGGACGGGCGTCGGGCCCGGTGTGAACAGGTACCGCTTCTCCATGCCGGCAACGCTACCGATGGACGCTGACGCCGAGGCCCGGCACCGAGCAGACTATCGCCGTGGATGTCCTCCTCTCGTTCGCTGCGGCGCTGGTCTCGCTTCGCCTCGCCGGCCGTCTCCTGAAGGCCCGGCGCGTCGCCTGGGGTGCCGGGCTGCTGAGCTTCGCGGCGGCGGCCGGGGCGATGGCGTGGGGCTCGGCGCACGGATGGGACGATGCGTCGTTTCGCGTCTATTACCTGGCCGGGGCCTTGCTCTCGGCCCCGTTGCTCGGTATCGGTTCGCTGCAGCTGAACGGCCGCCGCTGGGCGGCGCCGCTCGGCCTGCTCTACGTCGGCCTGGCGATCGGAGTGGCGGTCGCGATGCCGTTGCACGGCACGTTCTCGTCGACCGACGTGCCTCGCGCCCAGGATCACGTCGACGTGTTCCCGAGGGTGCTCGCAATCGCGGGCAGCTCACTCGGAGCCCTCGCCGTCGTCTACGTCGCAGCGGCGACGCTACGGCGCCGCCCGCTCCGCAACGTCCTCCTCGTGGCGGCGGTCGCGGCCGCCGCCCTCGCCTCGGCGCTGACCCAGACCGCCGTCGCCGCCGCTGCCGCCGGCTTTGCGCTCGCAGCGGGCCTGCTCTACGCCTCCGCCCGCCGCTAAGCAGCCGGCTTCGTGGGCGCTTCCACCGCGTACCAGGCGATGATGCGGGCGGCGAAGTCCTCGTCGTTCTCTTCGTTCTCGCTCTTCTGGAAGACCTTCGTGCGCACGTCGCCAAGGTATTTCGCGATCTCCGCCGGGCCTTTCCCGCGCTTCAGCATGCGCCCGACTCGCTGCAGGTAGGCGTCGTAGAGGTCGGCGTTCGCGGGGTCGTCGTAGACGTTGGCCGGGTCCCAGTGCTCGATCGCGAGCACGCGCAGCTCGCGCAGGCCGCGCTCCGACCACCAGCGCCCCCAGCGGGTCGGGCTGATCAATTGAGCGTCACCCAGACGGCACCCTCTCCGGCGGCGATGCCACGCGGCAGCCGTCCGACGGGAACGACCGCCGTGACTCGGTTCGTGGCTGCGTCGATCCGCGCCACAGTTCCGTTGCCGCACGCCGTCCACACTGCACCGCCACCGTACGCCAGTGCGAGTGCGTTCGAGCAGGCAGGGATCCGTGCTGCGATTCGGCCGAGTGAGCGGTCGACCCGCAGCACGCTGCCGTCGCTCTCGCTGATCCAGAGCGAGCCGCCGCCGACCACGGCGCCGGTCGGGTTTGCCGGGACGTTTCCCGCTGCCAGGCTCGCGTCCGTGACGAGCGTCATCTCATTCGTCTGTTTGCCCGTCTTGGTCGACACGCGGGCGACGCGGTCGCCGATGGTCGCGACGTAGTAGACGGCGTCATCGGCAGCCGCGATCAGGTCCCCGTAGATACCGAGCGCAACCCGCCGCAGCTCGCCGGTAGCCGCGTCGGAGCGAGCGGCACCGCGCACGTGCCCGCCGAGGTAGCCCGTCGACCAGAGGGCGCTCCGCGTTGCAGCGACGAACGACGCACCGGTCGACGTGTCGAAGGTGCGATCGACGGTGCCGGTCGCCGGGTCGATGCGCTCGAGCTTGGCCTCTTCGAGCGGAGCGCTCGCCACCTTCCGGTCCCGGCCCACGAACCACACGCCCCCTGCGCCGACCGCGAGTCCGTTGGCCGTCGCGTCGGGTTCGAGGGTCGAGACGACGTGATGCGAATGCGGGTCGATGTGCGTCACGGTGCCCTCGCCCTTGTTCAGCACCCAGACGCCGCCGAAGCCGGTTGCGACGAGCGTCGGCTGAGCACCGACATCGACGCGTGCGACCACCCGGGTGCCCGCGGGGTCGATCACCGCGACCGTCCCGCCCGGCTGCGCTGCTGCATCTCCGGCGCCATTCCGCGCGACGAGTACCAGGCCCAGGTCGACCGCCGCGACGAGAACGACGACTCCGACGACGGCGAGCACCCACCTGGGCACGGTCACGCTCCGAGTCTAGAGCCCTTCTACGCAGAGCCGGAGATGCGGAAGGCTCCGGGTCCTAGCCGAGCTTGCTGCGCACGCGTTCGTTGACGGCACGGGCATCGGCCTTTCCGGCCATCTCCTTCATAACCTGGCCGACGAAGAAGCCGAGCAGGCCCTGCTTGCCCGACCGGTACTGCTCGACCTGCTCTGCGTTCGCGGCGAGGATCCGCTCGATCACCGGATCGAGCTCGGCAGCGTCGGACACCGCCTTCTGCGCGACATGTGAGTCGGCACTGAAACCAGGCTCCCCCACTCTGGCGAGCGCGTCGTCGAACACGGCACGCGGAATCGACGAACGCGCCTGGACGAGCTTCGCGAGCTCGGCCGGGTCGACAGCGTCCGGATCCGTGCCGGTCGCTACGAACTGGTTGGCGAGGACGTTGGCGGTCTCCTTCGCATCGGCCCCGGCGTCGACGGTGCCGGCCCAGAGCTTGTCGAGTCCGCCTGTCACGAGCACGTCCGCGTCGTAGAAGGAAAGCGTGCCTGCCAGGCGCGCGATCCGCGCGCCTGGCAGCTCGCCGATCTCGCTGCGCAGACGTTCGACGAGCTCAGCCGGCGGGTGCACGGGGACGAGATCGGGCTCCGGAAAGTAGCGGTAGTCCTCCGCCTCTTCTTTCGAGCGCATCGGCGGCGACTCTTCGTGGCCCGGGTCGAAGTGGAGCGTCTCCTGCTCGATCGTGCCGCCCTCCTCGTACACCCGGATCTGGCGCGCGATCTCTCGCTCGATCCCCTTCGCCGCGAAGTTGAACGAGTTCATGTTCTTCAACTCGGTGCGAGTCCGCAGCTCGGTCGAGCCCGCAGGGCGAACCGACACGTTGACGTCGAACCGCATCGAGCCCTTGTCGAGCTCGGCGTCGGACAGTCCCAGCTCGACGACCGTCTGCCGCAGCAGTTGCAGGAACCGCTTGGCGGTCTCGGCGTCGCGGAGATCGGGCTCGGTGACGATCTCGACGAGCGGCGTCCCCCCGCGGTTGAAGTCGACGAGCGTGGCGGTCGCACCCTGGATCCGGCCGGACGAGGCGACGTGCACGTTCTTCGCGGCATCCTCCTCGAGATGCGCGCGCGTGATCCCGACGACGATTTCGCCGTCCGCGGTCGGCAGGGCGAGCTTGCCCTTCGCGCACAGCGGTTCGTCGTACTGGCTGATCTGGTACGCCTTCGGTAGGTCGGGATAGAAGTAGTTCTTGCGGTGGAAGACGGCCCGGTCGGCGATCGAGCAATCGAGCGCGAGCCCGAGCGAGATGCAGTTCTCGATCGCGCGCCGGTTCGGCACGGGGAGCGCACCAGGGAAGGCAAGGCACACCGGGCAGACGTTCGAGTTCGGCGCGTCGCCGAACCCGTTCCGGCAGCGGCAGAACATCTTCGTCCTCGTCTTCAGCTGGACGTGGATCTCCAGCCCGATCACGGGTTCCCACGCGGCGGCGCCGGTCATCGCAGCCTCGCCGGCACGACATCGAACCCGAGCGCGCGCTCGAGCGCGTGCCCGGTACGGAAGAGGGTGTTCTCGGCGAACTGCGGCCCGATCAGCTGCAGCCCCACGGGCAGCCCCTCCGACAGGCCGCAGGGGATCGACAGGCCCGGCAGGCCCGCCATGCAGGACGGAATCGTGAGCAGGTCGTTCAGGTACATCGCAAGCGGGTCGCCGACCTTCTCGCCGAGCGGGAACGCGATCGTCGGGCTCGTGGGCGAGACGATCACGTCGAAGTCACGGAAGACAGCGTCGTGCTCGCGGCGGATCATCGTGCGCACCTTCTGCGCCGTGCCGTAATACGCGTCGTAGTAGCCGGAAGACAGCGCGTAGGTGCCGATCATGATCCTCCGCTTCGGCTCGTCGCCGAAGCCGTCGCGCCGCGTCGCCATCACCATCTCCTGAAAGTCGGCGCCGTCAGAACGCAGCCCGTAGCGGGCGCCGTCGTACCTGGCGAGGTTCGACGACGCCTCGGAAGGCGCGATCAGGTAGTAGCAGGCAACGCCGTAGGCGACCGAGCGGGGCAGCGAGCATTCGCCGACGTGCGCACCGAGGTGCTCGGCCTGCTCGAGCGCCTTGCGAACGGCGTCGCTGACCCCGGGCTCGATGCCCTCGGCGTCGTTCATCTCGGTGGGCACACCGATCCGTAGCCCTTTCAGATCCTCAGCCGTCGGCAGCTCCACGGGGGGGACATCGACGGTCGTCGTATCGTTCGCGTCTCGACCGGAGATGATCGAGTACAGAAACGCACAGTCGCGAACGTTCTTCGCGACGGGACCAACCTGATCGAGCGACGACGCGAACGCGACGACGCCGTACCGGGAGACGGTGCCGTAGGTCGGGCGCAGACCGACATTGCCGCAGAGCGCCGCGGGTTGCTTGATCGAGCCGCCGGTGTCCGAGCCGAGCGCCCACGGTGCGAGGCCTCCCGAGACCGCCGCAGCGCTGCCACCGCCCGAACCGCCGGGAACGCGCGTCGGATCCCACGGGTTGTGCGTCGGGCCGTAGGCCGAGTTCTCGGTGGACGAGCCCATCGCGAACTCGTCGGTGTTCGTCTTGCCGAGGATGCGCAAGCCGCGCGCCTTGCATCGTTCGACAACCGTCGCGTCGTACACCGGGACGTAGCTCTCGAGCATCTTCGAACCGGCCGTGGTGCGGATGCCCTTCGTGCCGATCACGTCTTTGATCGCGATCGGGAGTCCGTCGCCCCCAGGATCGTCGGCCAGCGTCAGGTACGCGTGCAGCTCGGGGTCCCGCTCCCCGATCGCGGTCACGTAGGCCGCGAACAGCTCGGCGCCGCTGATCTGCCGCGCCTCGACCAAACGCCAGGCCTCTTCTGCGGTCAACCGCAGCGTGTCGATCGCGACACTCACGCCGGCGGCACCCGAAAGAGATCGCCCTCGCGGTCCGGCGCGTTCGCGAATGCTTCGTCGTGGGTCAGGCACGGCGCCGGCTCGTCCTCCGCCCAGGCGTTCTGGATCTCGAGTGGATGAGCTGTCGGCGGCACGTCCGAGAGATCGAGCTCGGACACCTTCGACACCGCCTCGAGGATCGCCGACAGCTGCTCCTGGAACCGGGCGACGTCGGCGTCGCTCAGTTCGAGGCGCGCCAGCCTCGCGACCTTCAGCACTTCGTCCCTCGAGATCCCGGCCATCGACTGAATCCTTCCAGGTAACGACGTGAGGCTCCTCTCGGAGCCTCACGTCCAGCTTGGTTCCGAGTAGGTCTAGAGCGTCATGACGTTCGCTGCCTGCAGGCCCTTGTCGCCCTGCACGACCTCGAACGACACGCGCTGACCCTCGGTCAGCGACTTGTAGCCCTCACCGTCGATGGCGGAGAAGTGGACGAACACGTCCGCCTCGCCGTTGCCACGTTCGATGAAGCCGAAGCCCTTTTCGTTCGAAAACCACTTGACCGTACCTTCAGCCACTTCTTCGTACTCCTTGCTGAGATGACTACAAGTCCGCCGTGACCGACGGAGCGGGCGGAACACTAACGAATCAGCCGGGATATGCAAGGTCGCCACGGCGGTAGCGGGCACAGCGCACGGCGTTTTCCAGCAGGCAGGCGATCGTCAACGGCCCGACCCCGCCGGGCACGGGTGTCATCGCGGACGCGACCTCGAACGCGGCCGGATCGACGTCGCCGACGAGGCCCGCCTCGGTGCGGTTCATGCCGACGTCGACCACGACCGCCCCGGCACGGACCATGTCGGCGTCGACGAGCGCCGGCGAGCCGACCGCGACGACGAGGACGTCCGCAGAACGTGTGTGCTCGGCGAGCTCACGCGTCCGTGAATGACAGACCGTGACGGTGGCGTTCGCCTGCAGCAACAGGTGCGCCATCGGCTTCCCGACGATCGCGCTGCGTCCGATCACGACGGCCCTGGCGCCCTCCAGCGGAACCTCGTGCTCTGCGAGCAGCGCCATCACGCCTCGCGGTGTCGCCGAGACGATTGCCGGCCGGCCGAGGTAGAGCTCCCCCGCGTTCAACGGGTGCAGCCCGTCGACGTCCTTCGCCGGCTCGATCGCACGGATCACGTGCTCCTCGTCGATGTGGTCCGGCAGCGGCAACTGGACGAGGATCGCGTCGACCTCGTCGGACGCGTTCAGCTCGGCAAGCCGGGCGAGCAGCGACTCCTCGGACGTCTCGGCCGGGAGCCGGACGTCCACGGCGTCGAAGCCCCCTTCGTTCGCCGCCTTGTGCTTGAGCCGGATGTAGACCTCAGAGGCGGGATCGTCGCCGACCAGCACGGTGATGAGGCCGACATGCCCGATCGCGCGGACCTGTTCGGCGACGTCGGCGCGGATCCGGTCGGCGAGCGGCTTGCCCCTCATCGTCGTCGCGGTCATTCGGGGAGTCTAGGCTGGCCCAATGCGTTGGCCCCGGAAGAACGATCAGGCCTCGATCGACGCTCGCCGAGCGGCGATGGGAGTCGCCGACGGCCTGACAACGTCGGTCGATCTCGCACCGTTCGCGGCCGCAGCCGAGTCGCTCGTCGGCGTCGCCGTGATTCCCGTGTCGGCGGTGCCCATCGAGATCGAGCTCGGCACCTACGAGCTGTCGGCGGACGGCGCGGTGTCCGAGACCGGGCGGGCCGTCGAGACCGTCTGCGTGCCGCTCGCCCACACCGAGGGAAGCCTGACCGCGTCGATGACCCGCGGGGCGCTCGCCGCCGGAACGGTGCGGACGTACGTGCTCCACGACCGGATCACGCGAGCCTCGTGCTTCGTATGCAGCGACGCCGCCTCCGCGCTCGCGCTCTCGCGCTGGGTCGAGGCCGAGGTCCCGGCGATGCAGCAGTGGCTCGCAACGTCCGACGACCCGTCGCTTTCGAAGCGAGCGGTGCTGCGTGAGGTCAAGACACACGTCGTCGGACCGATGTGTCACGTGCTCTGGGCGTGGACGACAGGTGACGCCGTCGGGCCGAACATGATGACCAGGAACTCGTATGCGCTGAACATGGCGTACGTGATGCAGCGCGCGCCCGTCAAGCCTGAGCGGGCGATCCTCGAAGCGAACATGGGCGGTGACAAGAAGCCGTCGCACGAGTTCTTCCAGTCCGGCCATGGGAAGACGGTCCTCGCCGAGGCGTTCCTGTCGGACGATCAGATCCGGCGCGTCCTGCGTACGAGCGCCGAGGATCTCGAAGCGCTCTCGTGGGCCGGAACGCACGGCGCGGTCGCCAGCGGCATGCAGTCGGTGGCCTTCACGCCGGCGTCAGCGGTTGCGGCGGTCTTCGCGGCGACCGGACAGGACCTCGGCATGGTGGGCACGAGCTCGATGGCGCATGGGACGGGACGCCGCGTCGAAGGCGGGCTGCAGGCAACGATCCGCTTCGGCGGGCTCGAGGTCGGCACCGTCGGAGGCGGCACCACCCTGCCGGCCGCCCGGGAGTGGCTCGCCTCGATCAGCTGCAGCGGCTCCGGCACCGTCTACCGCTTCGCCCAGATCGTCGCGGCGGCCGCGCTGTGCCTCGAGATCAGCGCGTCTGCGGCGATGGCGACCGCGGGCAGCGAAAACTTCTTCAAGGCGCACCACGAACGGGGTGGCCTTCGGTGATCGCGCTCGTCTTCCGCTATGAGGTGCGCGACCCGGAAGAGTTCGCGCGCGTGTACGGGCCTGACGGTGAGTGGGCGCGGTTCTTCCGGCAGGGTGCGGGCTACATCGGCACCGAGCTGCTCCACGACGTCGAGGAGCCGGAGCGCTACCTGGTGATCGACCGCTGGGAGTCCGCAGACGCCTACAACGCGTTCTTGGCTGCCTTCCCGGAGGAGTACTTGCGGCGCAGCGACGAGGCGCGCTTCTACTACATCCAGGAGCTCCGCTTCGGTACGTTCGAAAATGTGTGGCATGAAGATCCCGCCACACCATGACCCGGCGTGCTGGGGCTGCGGCGACAACCCGATCGGCCTCAAGCTGCCGCCGCCAGGCGCAGAGGGCCTGACCGAGTACGAGGCGTACTTCCAGTTCGACGAACGCCACCAGGGTGGTCCCGGCATCACGCACGGTGGCCTCGTCGCCGCGGCGCTCGACGAGGCAGTCGGGCTCCTGGCGACCTGGTACGCGTTTCCGTCCGTGACGGCACGGATCTTCGTTCGCTATCGTCGCCCGGTCCCGATCAACACCGAGCTGCTGATTCGCGCGCGACTCGACAATGCGCGTGGCCGGCGGCTGCACGTCGACGCAGCGATCACGGATGGGGACGAGCGTCTGGCCGAATGCAAAGCTGCGCTGCTGCACGTGCCGCTCGAGCACTTCCTGGCGACGCCCGAAGGCCGCGCCGCCGCCGAGCGCTGGGGCTAGGGGCTAGGAACTCGGAGCTAGGACCTCGCGCACGCCGCGCAGGCGCGTGGCGAGGAGCGCCGAGGCCTGGGAGCTGTCGAGCGTCACGTCGGGTGCACGGTCGGGGCTCGTCTGGGCGCGCTCGATCCGGCGTTCGTCGGCGCCGAGCAGCACCGCGAACTCATAACGGCTGACGTCGTCGGCACCCGCCACGTGCAACGGCCCGGGAAACTCGAGCTCGAGCAGCTCGAGCAGCGAGCTGGCCAGGTCGCCGGTGTGAATCGGTGAGCGGAACTCGTCGATGAAGAACCGCGTGCCCTCCAGGGCGAGGCGCTCCTGGATGCCGTCGGCGCCGCCGTAGAGCAGCGACGTCCGCACGATCGTTGCGCCGGGATGAGCGTCGGCGACGCGCAGCTCCGCCTCGGCCTTCGAGCGGCCGTAGTCGTTCACCGGGGCCGGAACGTCCTCCTCGGTGTAATGCCCGACGGTCCCATCGAAGACGACGTCGCTCGAGATGTGGACGAAGCGGCTCCCGGCGGCCGCGCGGGCGACGGTCTCCGAGCCGTCGACGTTCGTCGACCACGCGTCGTCGTAGTGGCGATACGCCGTGTGGATGACCGCGTCGACGCCGGTTGTCGCACGGGCCACGGCGTCGGCGTCGCGTACGTCGGCCTGCAGCCACTCGGCGGCGAGCGCGGGTTGAGCGCTGAACCAGGTGGCGCGAACGTCCCACCCGCGCGTCGGCGCCAGCGAGACGAGAGCGCGGCCGAGGGTGCCGCCGCCCCCAGTGATGAGCAGCGTTCCCATGAGGAGCGATGCTTACCAGCCGCGCGTCTCGAGCAGCTGGCTCGGGTCGAGCGTCTGCGTCGAGATGCCGACCATGGCCTCGCCGAGACCCGCGGAGACACGCGCGAGCACGTCGGCGTCGAGGTAGTGCGTCGTCGCCTCGACGATCGCGCGCGCACGGTCAGCTGGATTGCCGGACTTGAAGATTCCCGAACCGACGAACACGCCGTCGGCGCCGAGCTGCATGCAGAGTGAGGCGTCGGCCGGTGTGGCGATGCCTCCTGCCGTGAACGTGACGACGGGTAGCCGCCCGTTCTCGGCCACCCATTTCACGAGCTCGTACGGTGCCTGGAGGTTCTTCGCCTCCGAGTAGAGCTCCTCGTTGCGCAGCGATTGCAGGCGTCGGATGCCGCCGAAGACCGAACGCATGTGCGTCACGGCGTTGACGATGTCTCCGGTTCCAGCCTCCCCCTTGGTGCGAATCATCGCCGCACCCTCGCCGATCCGGCGCAATGCTTCGCCCAGGTTGGTGCAGCCGCACACGAACGGCACCGTGAACTGCCATTTGTCGACGTGATGCTCGAGGTCGGCGGGCGTCAACACTTCCGACTCGTCGATGTAATCGATCTCGAGCGACTGGAGGATCTGCGCCTCGGCGAAGTGCCCGATCCGGCACTTGGCCATGACCGGGATCGTCACCGCCTCCTGGATGCCCTTGATCATGTCGGGGTCGGACATGCGCGCAACACCGCCGTCGCGACGGATGTCGGCAGGGACCCGCTCGAGCGCCATCACGGCGCAGGCGCCTGCTTCCTCGGCGATCTTCGCCTGCTCGGCGTCGACCACGTCCATGATCACCCCGCCCTTGAGCATCTCTGCGAGGCCGCTCTTGACACGCATCGTCCCGAGCTCGTGCACGGGTGTCATGCTATCGATCCGAGCAGGCGCTCGATCGCCGGCGACACCTGCCAGTGGTCGCGGAGTGAGACGTATTCGCGCCGGGCGCGCGCGGCTCGCGTGGCCGAGGGAGAGCGCTCCGCACGCAGCATCACGTTCTTCGGTGTGTGCTCCGTCGCGACGAACTCGATCACGTCGACCCGATAGCCGAGCGTCTCGAGAGCGGATGCGCGGAGCGCGTCGGTGACGAGGTCCGCTTGCCGGCCGAGCAGGACGCCGTGACGCAGGACGCCATCCTTCGACCGCTTGGCGAGCTGCCCCGCCAGCTCGTGGTGGCAGCACGGGGCGACGACGATCGCTTCGGCGCCGAGCCTGACCCCGGCGGCGATCGCCTCGTCGCTGGCCGTGTCGCAGGCATGCAATGACACGAGCAGGTCGACCGGACCGTCCCCGGCGTAGTCCGCGATGGTCGTCGCTTCGAACGATGCCTCGTCGTAGCCGAGGCGCTCGGCGATACCACGCACGGTCTCGATCACCCCCGCGTTCGCGTCCAGACCGACCAGCTCGACGCGCGTTCCCACTTCCCGCCCGTACGCGACGAGCGCCAGACTCATGTACGCCTTGCCGCAGCCTGCATCGACGACGCGGATCCGGTCACGCTCCCAGAGCGGCAGCGCCCGCAGCAGCTCGACGTAGTGCTGCACCTGCCGCTCCTTGTCGCGCGAGATCTTCGTGGCACTGAACAACGGGTGACCCTTGGGCAACCGGTGCTGAGCCTCTCGGTCGTGCCGATCACCGACCGCCGCCGCCGACGACGGGCGCGCGTTCGAGACCAGCCAGCGACCGCGTTTGGTGCGACGCGCGTGAATGTCGCCCTCGGGCGACAGCAGGTGGACGTTTCGCGCGTCGGTCAGGATCGAGTCGAGGCGTGCAGGCCAGTCGGCGCGGAGCACGATCTCCGTCTCGGCCCCGTCGACCAGCTTGACCGCCGCGCCTCGCCGGAGCGTGACCGGCGTCGCCGTCACGCCGTCTGCGACGAGCTTCCGCCAGCCGTCTCCCGCACCACGCTCGCGGAGCTCGTCCATACCTGGGAGTGTAGGAAGACGACCTCGAGCTCGGGAGGCGGCCGCCGGAGGAAGCCGGCGACCACGAGCAATTCGTCGGTCGCCTCCGGCGCGAGGCTTGCTTCGGCTCGCGCGACCGCGGCCAGTCCCGCTTGCCACTCGAGGCCGTGCGCACCGTGGAAGGGCCGCATGCAGACGATCTGGCCTTTGGCGATGTAGAAGCCACGCCGGCCCACTTGCCCGTCAGGCGCGACGACACAGACGGCAAGGGAACGAAGGTGCTCGAGCCTGGCGATCTCGCCGGCGACCTGCTCGAGCGCGGCGATCCGGTCTCGGAGCCGAGCCGCGTCCTCGAAGCGCTGTTCGCGTGCGAGGCGGCGCAGCTTCTGCTGCAGCTTCGGGACCGCGTCGTCGAGCGTCTGCCAGTCGACGCCTTGCAGCGCTCGCGCGGCGAGCTGCCCACGCCGGCGACTCTTGATCGGCCCGAGCGGCCCCGGCGTCGCGGTGCAGACCACGGTGTCGCCGCGGCGGCGTAGGTAGACATAGCGGTCGGGACGGGTGGAGCGCGCATTGCCGGGCGGACGCAGCTCGCGAAGCAGGCGTAGCTCGGTGAGCGCCGCTTCGAGCTCGGAGCCGGTGACGCGCCATTCGATTCGCGCCAGGGCGCCGAGGGCGGCTTCGACGGCCGGCCGTTGACGCTCGGATCGAAAGTATGAACGGAGGCGGGCACGCAGGTCGCGCGCCTTCCCGACGTACAGCACCTGGTCGTGGACGTCGCGGAACAGGTAGACGCCGGGTTGCTGCGGCGCGCCGAAGGCGAGCTGCCGCTTTCCGTGGCTGCGGCGCGGACGCGTCGCGGCAAGCTCGACGAGATCGGCGACGGTCGTCGCACCGCGTTCCTGCGCCATCCCGATCAGCCGCACGAGGATCTCGGCGGTCGCCTCGGCGTCGGGCAGCGCTCGGTGGCAGGGCCTGGCGTCGGTCACGAATCGATGCGCCAGCGCGGTCAGGTTCGCGGGCTGCCGGCCGAGCAGCCGTCGTGCGAGACCGACGGTGTCGACCACGGTCGCGGCAACGCGGCTGCCTGTGAGGCGCAACGTCTCGTTGTCGAGGAACGCCATGTCGAAACGTGCGTTGTGCGCGACGAGCACGGCGTCGCCTGTGAACTCGAGAAAACGACGGATGCCGGCGGCGACCGGCGGAGCACGCCGAAGCTCCGCGTCGCGGAGACCGGTGAGCGCCGCCACCGCCGGCTGGAGCGGCGCGCCCGGATTGGCGAGCGTCTGAAAGCGGTCCGTCAGCTCGAGCCCGCGTACCCGAACCGCACCGATCTCGCAAGGGCGGCAGGTTCCGGGTCGCAGACCGGTCGTCTCGAGGTCGAAGACGACGTACGTGGCCTCTTCGAGCAGCAGACCGTCACCGGCCGGGGCGGCGAGCGCGACGAGGTCGCCGGCCCAGCGCAGGCGGGCGTCGGCCGCCACCGCCTCGTCGAGCAGCGAGCGTGCGAGCCCGGTCGGTACGGCGCTGCCGAGCTTCAGCACCTTCCGCGCGGCCTCCTCGGCCGGCACCGGCCCGCGCCGGTCCTCGACCAGCTCGACGAGCCGATCGGCAGCATCGAGTCGTAGCTGCATCAGGCGAGGCTACTACGAACATACGTTCGTGTCCAACCGAGCGCACTCCCGACGGTCGCGCGGGCCGCGGAGGGGCCGCAAGGACGGGTCCGAGGTCAGCTGCGGGAGCGACCTGACCCACCTCTCCCCCCGCGACGCGCGCGTGCCCGCAGTGTGGTTGGGGGATGGCGGTTCGGCACTGGTCTTCCGTCGCGGTGTTCTGGTCGAACGTCCAGCGGCCGATTCTCGGACCTGCCGTCGGCAGGACACGGTTTTGCGCCAGAGAAGGGACTTCCGAGCGTCCGGGGAGCCGGCGCTCCTGGCGGCGGGACGGCTGGCCCCTCCCTCTCCCCGGGGCCGCCGTCCTCGTCGCCTGTTCAACGCTCGTCGGGCCGGGTCGACGGCCCAGCGGACGCCCCCTCTCCCCGCGTGGCGCCGCCAGGCCGTCAGGTCCGGCTGACCCCTCCTTGACCGGACCAGGGCCTCCGAACTGGAGGCCCGCAAAGCATCTGCCCGCGCCGGCGCCCGCGAAAGCGTCAGCGGGCGAGTCCGAACAGTTTGCTTACGTCGCTCGACGTTTCATTTCGGTGGCATGAGCTCGAGCGCGCGCTGAGGGCGCGCGCGTCGCTCATACGGCCGGCAACGAGCTAGTCGCCCTTCTCGGCGGCCTCGTTGTCGTCCTTCTCGTTGCTCTTCCCCTTCCCGCCGTGCTGCTTCGCGCCTACCGGCTGCGTTGACGGACAGGAGTTCCCCGAGCCAGGCATCACGTCGCCGTGGCCGAGATGAGCCGCGGTTGCGTGCGACGAAACGTGGATCAGGTGGTACGGGTGCTTCCACGAGCCCGTGTGGTGGCACAACCAGACTTTCGTCGGCGCCGTGCTCGTCCCCGTCGAGGTCGAACCGTCCTTCGGGCCGGCTCCGGCGCCCAGCGCCACGGCAGCGGTCACGCCGGCGCCCAGCACCAGGGCCGAGCCGACAATCATGAGTGCCCTCCGCATGCGACTCTCTCCCAAATTGGCTGACCGGCTCATTCTGAGCGTACGCCGACGCCTTTACAACCTGCTGGCCGGACCGGCGCAGCCGTCAGTGGTCCGTCAAGCCCCCCCGAGCGGGCCATGCAGCGCGGTCCGGCCACACCGACTCTTACATTCCGCACCCGTTCGCCAGTGTTAAGGGACGACCGCGTTCAGGCCTAGGGAATCCCTCGGTCAGCGGGTCCTCACGGCTCTCGTGGCAGGTCCCGCAGCACGTTGAGCTGCCAGGTGAGTTTCAGGCGCAAATCGTTGTGGGTGCGGTCGAACGAGTCGAGCATTTCTTGGGAGGGACCGATCGCGTGCTCGAACGCGGCGGCGTCGGCCGGGCGGGCGTTCTCATCCAGCCAGGTCTGCCCGCGTGCCGACCAGTCCCGGTAGGCAGCCTCGAGCGACGCGAGCTCAACCTCGTTCGTCACCGGCCGCGCGCTGAGCTCGTGCCCTTCGACGAGGAACGCGCCAACACGGCGTCGGAAGGCTCTGTTTCGCCGTTCGGAGAGAAGCCTCGGCAGGGGCAGCGGCAGCACGAGCACCGCACAGGAGATGTAAGCGCCGACGAACGCAAGTGTCGCGCCGAGGTAGATCACCCGACTCGAGTTCCACGCCGTGGCCGAAGCGAGGATCAGCGATACCCCGAGGCCGGTCGCCGTCAACGCGAGCCGAAGCCATTGCGAGTCGGTCTTCCAGGAACGCCTGCGGTCGGGCATCCGTCACAGGATCGCGGATCCGCCGACCTCGAGCGTCAGTGTGGAGGCGTGGGCCGCGGAACGTAACTAGTCGTCGAGGCGCCCCTCACGGGAGCGCGGTCGACCGTTCAGCCAACGGCGAACATGAAGATCGCGGAGAACACGACGAACGCGTGACGTCCACGACGAGCAACGGCCAGAGGCGACAGCGTCACGCCTCAACAGACTTGTCGAGGCACAAGCCGTTACAGCCCTTAGCCTGACTCGCGCAACCATGCGGGTTGCGTGCTGCCAAGCCATGCAATAAGGGCCCGCCTGGATTCGAACCAGGGACCAACGAATTATGAGTTCGCTGCTCTAACCAGCTGAGCTACGGGCCCGGGATTGCGAGCGTACTCGTTAGACTGCGAGGCCGATGAAGGTGTTCCAGGCGGAGCGGGAGTTCCAGACGAGCGGCGGGCTCCATGTCACGGATATCACCGCCGAGGTCGCCGAGATCGTTCGCGAGTCTGGAGTCGTCGACGGCATCTGTTGTGTCTACTCGCCCCACACGACGTGCTGCGTGCGCGTGAACGAGTATGAGCGGGGGATGTTCGAGGACTTCGGCACCCTGCTGCGCAGGCTCGTCCCGCACGAGACGTACTACGCGCACGACGACTGGGATCGGCGCACCGAGAATATCTGCGAAGAGGACAAGGAGCAGGCGAACGGGCATGCGCACTGCATGTCGATGATCCTCGGCTCGGCCGGCGAGTCGATCCCCGTCGGCGACGGCGAACTAGCGCTCGGCACGTGGCAGCGTGTGCTGTTCATCGAGCTCGACCGGTCCCGTCCGCGCCGCTGGCTCTGCAAAGTCGTCGGCTCGTAGGCGTACGCCGCGCGACCCACCGTGTCTGACAGGAGTCAGACACGTGTCTGACACACGGCTTTGCGTCAGCTTCGCGACGTCTTTGTGACGGCTGTCTGGCGATCGCGCTTCGGGAGCGCCCTTGGGAGAGGTGTGACGAATCATCCACACGCCTCCCGAGCGGCCAGGCGACCGCTCGGGCTCCGCTAGCCCCGCGGTGGCCCGATGAGTCAGACACGTGTCTGACTCGAGTCAGACTCATGGTTCACCAGCTCGCGGTCAGGCAGCCTTGATTGCCGCGAGCTCGCGGCGCTCGGCGAGGCGGCGTAGCGCTTCGGCCTCGAGCTGGCGGACGCGCTCGCGGGTGATGCCGAGGATCCGCCCGATCTCCTCGAGCGATTTCGGCTCCTCGGTCCCGTCGAGGCCGTAGCGCAGGCGCAGGATGCGCTGGTCGCGGTCCGACAGTTCTGCGATCGCTGCGTAGAGCGCGTCCTCCGTCAACTGAACCTCGACCTGCTCGTCTGGTGTCGCTTCCGGGCTCGCGAACAGATCGCCGTAGGCCATCGAATCGTCCTCACCAACCGGACGATCGAGCGATGCGACGGCACGCGCCGCGACACGCACCTCCTGCACTTGCTTGAGCGGAAGCTTCGCCTGCTCGGCTACCTCTTCGTCGGTCGGGGCGCGCTCGAGTTTCGCGACCAGCTCGCGCTCGGCGCGCGACATCCGCTGCTCGCGCTCGACGATATGCACCGGAATCCTGATCGTGCGCGCCTTGTTCGCAACCCCGCGCTGCACCGCCTGCCGGATCCACCACGTCGCATAGGTCGAGAACTTGAAGCCTTTGCGCCAGTCGAACTTCTCGGCGGCGCGGATGAGTCCGATGATCCCTTCCTGAATCAGGTCGAGCAGCGTCAGACCATGCCCCTGGTACTTCTTGGCGATCGAGACGACCAGGCGGAGATTCGAGTTGACGAGCAGATCCTTCGCCGGCTTGTCGCCGTCTTCGATCCGCTTCGCGAGTTCCACCTCTTGCGCGGCGGTGAGCAACGGATAGCGGCCTGCCTCGTTCAGGAAGAGCTGTAGCGAGTCGATCGTCGCCGCGGCCATCTGCGGGTTGGTGTACGCGACGTCTTCCTCGATCGCGCGCGAACAGTCGTCGGTCAACTCGATGCCGTGCGTCTGCAGCCGCTCGAGCAGCGCATCCATCTCTTCCTCTTCGAGTTCGAGCTTTTGCGTGAGCTCGTGGAGCTCGGTCATATGGACGCAGCCGTGCTCGTCGCCGTGCTCGAGAAGAATCGCGATCGGGTCGACGGTCATCGCCCTCCGCTACCCCGGTCGTCGCGTCTGTAACCGCGAGACCGATTGACATTTGAGGGAATCCTTACACCACGGGAAGCCGCGGTTCATCCCCTTCGGGAATCGTGCCGTGGTGAAGCTTCACCCCGCCCCGCCGATGCCCGCCTCCGCGACCGGAATCGCGGCCTGGATCTGGCTCGTACTGGCGATCTGCGTGATCGTCGCCTGGGCGTACGTGCTCACCTCTCGCCGCTGAACCGCCGGTCGTAGCCGTTACCATCGGCGACATGTGGTGGCTGTTCATTCCGCTCGTCGTGATCTCCGTACTGCTGCTCTTCTTCGGGCTGCTCGTCTTCCTCGGGCGCTTCCGGAACGGCGCGCTCCTCCGACCGCTGGTCACCAGCCTGTCCCGGATCGGGTTCATGCGGCGGTTCTTCACCAACATCTCGACGAAGGCGATCGAGCGTCAGAACCCCGAGCTCGCAGGCGCGATCAAGAAGATGAACACCGTGGCGTCCAACCCGAATCCTCAGGCGATGCAGAAGGCGATGAGCCGTTTGACGCCTGCCGAGCGACGGGCGTACATGGAAGCGGCAGGGGAACAGGGCGCCGTGCCCGACACCGCGAACCGACAGATGCGCCGCCAGGCCGAGCGGCTGCAGCAGCAGAGCCGTGGTGGCCGGCCGGGCGGCGGGGGCACCGCCGGGCGCAAGCGCAAACGCAAGTAGCAGCATCCTGATCACGACCCTTGTGTCGTGAGCGACCGGCGGGTTGGATTGAGCGGCGATCCGGCCACGACAGGTCGTCGGTGCGCTCGCGGTCGCTGCCCGAAACGCTGACATCCGGCGGGCCGAGCTGGCCTGGGGCGCATCGGTTGGGGCTGAGTGGGCGCACTTCCTACTCGTCGCGCTGATCGCTGCACAGGCGTTCATTCGCGGCTGCCTGAACGTGTTGATCGTCGTCGCCGCGTACGAGGTGCTCGACGGCGGGGCAGCGGAGGTCGGCTATCTGACAGCGGCGATCGGCGCCAGCGGCCTCCTGGGTGCGTTCGGGGCGGTCGCACTCGGCTCGGTTGCCGCGACCGGAATCGTCCAGGTCACCGGCATGCGGCTGGCGTTCCTGACGGTCGGGGCGATCTTGCCGATCCTCTCCGTGCTTTCGTATCGCCGGCTGCTCGAGCTCGATACGACGGTGCCGGCGGCGCCCCAGCTCGCGCTCGTCGAGGTGTGCCGATGTTCGCTCCACTCTCGCTCGCAGCAAAGGAGCGCATCGCCTCGCTGCTCGTCCACACGGCCGTCCACACCGGCGACGTCGTGATCCGCGCCGGCGATCTGGGCGACCGTTTCTACATCGTCGAAGCCGGCGCACTTGTCGTCGAGACGTCCGAGCGGCAGACAACAGTCGTCCCGGGTGGGTTCTTCGGCGAGATCGCACTGCTGCGCGACGTCCCGCGGACCGCAACCGTACGGGCGACGGCCGAGACCGGGTTGTACGCATTACAGCGGGACGCGTTCCTCGCGGCGGTGACCGGCCACTCGGTCGCACACACCGAGGCGCACGCCGTAGCGACGGCACGACTCGCTGACGACGCGTTCGCCTGACGTCGTAGGTCAGGTCGCGTGGTAGCGCGCGGCCTCTTCCGAGCCTCCGGTCGCGTCGCCGGCACTGTAGGAGTGCGCGCCCGCGCCGGCCAGCTTGCCTCCGTCAACGATCAGGTACTCGTCACGGATCGGCCGTCCGTCGAACCAGCACTCGAGGATCTCGCGAGTGCCGGCTGCGTACCGCGCCTGCGCGGACAGCGACGAGCCCGAAATGTGCGGCGTCATGCCGTGATGCGGCATCGTCCGCCACGGGTGGTCGTTCGCGCGCGTGCTCGGGGTGGTCTGGGGCCTGGCGATGGGAGCGGTCGCACTCGGCTCGGTTGCCGCGACCGGAATCGTCCAGGTCACCGGCGTGCGGCTGGCGTTCCTGGCGGTCGGAGCGATTTTGCCGATCCTCTCAGTGCTTTCGTATCGCCGGCTGCTCGAGCTCGATGCGGCGGTGCCGGCGGCGCCCCAGCTCGCGCTCGTCGAGGGTGTGCCGATGTTCGCTCCGCTCTCGCTAGCAGCGAAGGAGCGCATCGCCTCGCTGCTCGTCCCGACGGCCGTCCACGCCGGCGACGTCGTGATCCGCGCCGGCGATGTGGGCGACCGCTTCTACATCGTCGAAGCGGGTGCACTTGTCGTCGAGACGTCCGAGCGGCAGACAACAGTCGTCCCGGGCGGGTTCTTCGGCGAGATCGCACTGCTGCGCGACGTCCCGCGGACCGCAACCGTACGGGCGACGGCCGAGACCGGGTTGTACGCATTACAGCGGGACGCGTTCCTCGCGGCGGTGACCGGCCACTCGGTCGCACACACCGAGGCGCACGCCGTAGCGACGGCACGACTCGCTGACGACGTGTTCGCCTGACGTCGTAGGTCAGGTCGCGTGGTAGCGCGCGGCCTCTTCCGAGCCTCCGGTCGCGTCGCCGGCACTGTAGGAGTGCGCGCCCGCGCCGGCCAGCTTGCCTCCGTCAACGATCAGGTACTCGTCACGGATCGGCCGTCCGTCGAACCAGCACTCGAGGATCTCGCGAGTGCCGGCTGCGTACCGCGCCTGCGCGGACAGCGACGAGCCCGAAATGTGCGGCGTCATGCCGTGATGCGGCATCGTCCGCCACGGGTGGTCGTTCGGCGCGGGCTGCGGGAACCAGACGTCGCCCGCATAGCCTGCGAGCCGACCGCTCTCGAGCGCCCGCACGACGGCGTCACGATCGCAGATCTTCCCCCGCGCCGTGTTGATCAGGTAGGCGCCACGCTTCATCCGGCCGATCAGCTCGTCGTCGAAGAGGTGCTCGGTCTCAGGATGGAGCGGAGCGTTGATCGTGACCACGTCGCAGACGCCGACCAGCGACTCGAGGTTCGGGTGGAACGTCACCCCAAGCTCCGCTTCGGCCTCGGGCGACAGGCGCGTTCGATCGGTGTAGTGCAACCCGACGTCGAACGGCTTCAGCCGCCGCAGCACCCCTGAGCCGATGCGCCCGGCCGCGACCGTTCCCACCTGCATTCCTTCCAGGTCGTAGGAGCGCGAAACGCAATCCGCGATGTTCCAGCCGCCGTCCCGCACCCATTGGTGCGACGGGAGGTAGTTGCGAACGAGCGAGAGAATCATCATCACCACGTGCTCGGCGACGCTGATGCTGTTCGAGTAGGTGACCTCGGTGACGGTGATGCCGCGATCGATCGCAGCTTGCAGGTCGACATGATCCGAGCCGATTCCCGCCGTGATCGCAAGTTTCAGGTTCGGTGCCTTCGCGATTCGCTCTGCGGTCAGGTACGCCGGCCAGAACGGCTGTGAGATGACGATCTCGGCCTCGCCAAGCTCGCGCTCGAACGCCGAGTCAGGCCCGTCCTTGTCGGCGGTCACGATCAGCCGGTGGCCGCGGTCCTCGAGGAACGTCCGCAAGCCGAGCCCGCCGGAGACACTGCCGAGCAGCTCGCCGGGGGTGAAGTCGACTGCCTGCGGCGTCGGGGTCGTCTGACCGTCGAAGTAGCGCTCGATTCTCGGGATGGCGTCGCGTGGATACGAGGTTGGATACCCGTCCACGGGATCGTCGTAGAGCACGCAGAGGATCGTCGCCATCGGCAACGCAGAGTCTCAGGCGGGTTGTCGACTGTCAAACGGCTCGCCGCTCGAGCCTCGTCGCGAGCGCGCGGACGCCGACCGATGATCGGCTCGTTCTCCGACGGCTCGGCATCTTCGAATCGAGGAGCTGTCGAGGGCCGGCCGATCACGTCCCTTCACCTGCGCACTCTTCTCCCGGGTCTAGCGGGCGGCTGCGGGCTCGACCGAGGCGTCTCTGAGGTACTGGTGGACGAAGGCGATCGCCATGCTCCCTTCGCCAACCGCTGCGGCGACGCGTTTCACCTGGCTGAAGCGAACGTCGCCGCACGCGAAGATGCCAGGAACGCTCGTCTCGAGCAGGTAGGGGTCGCGGTCGAGCTCCCAGCGCCCAGCGGTGCGCACATCAGGTCCGGTCAGGACGTAGCCGTGCCCGTCCAGCGCGATCTCGGGCGGCAGCCACGCTGTGTCTGCATCGGCGCCGATGAAGATGAAGAGACCGCCCGAATCGAGCCGCGTCGTCGCTCCGCTCGCCGCATCGAGGACGTCGATCGCCTCCAGCGACACCTCGCCGTGCACCGCCGCGATCTCCGCCCGAAAGATCGCCGCGATGTTCGATCTGGTGGCGAGCTGGTCGATGAGGTACCGGGACATGCCTTTCTCGAGGTTGTCGCCGCGGCAGAGGATCGTCACGCTGCGCGCATGGTTGGCGAAGAACAACGCTGCCTGCCCGGCCGAGTTGCCCGCGCCGACGATGTGAATGTCGAGGCCGTGGGTGTTCGGCGCCTCGCTTCGTGCCGCGCCGTACGAGATGCCTTTGCCCGACAGGCGGTCGAACCCCTCGATGGACAGGTGGCGCCAGGACACGCCACACGCGAGCACGATCGTGCGCGCCTGCAGGATCTCGCCGCTGTCGAGCTGCAGCTCTCGACGTTCTGGATCGATGCTCGTGACCGCGCTGGTGACGAGAATCTCGGCACCGAGCCGGCGTGCCTGGTGGAGGGCGCGGGTCGCGAGCTCGTCGCCGGAGACGCCCGACGGGAAGCCGAGGTAGTTCTCGATCCGCGACGACGCCCCGGCCTGCCCACCGGGTGCCTCACGCTCGATCGCGACGGTGCGGAGCCCTTCCGACGCTCCGTAGACAGCCGCGGCGAGGCCGGCCGGGCCGCCGCCGACGATCACCGTGTCGTACTCCGTCGCGGCCGGGCGGACGGTCAGGCCGAGGAGTTCGGCCACCTGGCGAAGCCCGGGGCGAGCGACGACCTCACCGTCGACGACTCGGATCGCCGGGCCTTCGTCGACCGAGGGCAGCTCCTCTCCCCATTCGTCGGCGGCATCCGGCGCGTCTGGCGTGATCCAGCGGAAGGTCACCTGGTTGCGGTCGAGAAAGCGGCGGAGTTCAGCGCAGGACGCGTCCCAGCGGTGCCCGAGCACGATCGCCCTGGGCGGCGGTGCCTCGGCGACGATGCCCTGCAGCCCACCGATCCTGTCTCTCGCCAACGCACCAAGTCGCACGCCGATCTCCGGGAACGCAGCCGCGACCGCGTGGTAGTCGCCGGCTGCGACGCGCATCACACGTGTCGGTTCGGCAGCGCGAAACCCGAGCGGAAACGGTGTGCCGAGCGCAATCGGCACCTCGCCGAAGAGCTCTCCTGCCTTGCGTCCACCGACGACCGTCGCAATCCCGTCGACGAGGCCAACCGTCTCCAGCCGCCCCTCGAGTACCGCGAACAACGCCCGCTCGTCACCCTCATGCACCGCGAACTCGCCCGGCACGAGCCTGATGTCCGCCGCGTTGCGGGAAAGGCGGTCGCACTCCGCCGGCCCGAGCCCCGCGAAGATCGAGATGCCGGCGATGTCCTCGGCGGTCAGCACCGGTGTCTGCCGTCCTGCGTCACGCGGCGAATCTTACGGACGGCGAGATCGTACGAGCCGCCCTCCAGGTTGCCTTTGCCGAAGCGCGAGGGGGAGGGGGGGGGAGAGGGGGGTGTGGTTGGACGAGCTACAGGGTGACGACACGACCTGGCTGCCGGGAGGCAGGTGTCCTCCCGATTTCGAGGCCAGCGGCTTCAAGGTATTCGGTCGGGCGGAAGACGGTCAGCTCCTGTCGATGAGCGTCTGGGCTCGCGCCAGACGCGGAGGCCGGCAACGAGGCGGCAGGTGGGTGGGTGCAGAGAACATGGCGGGCGAGTCCGCAATCGATGTTCGCTACGGCGAGGTATGTTCAGCAGTGCTGGGTAGATGCAGGAGGAGTAGCGAAAGGTGAGGTTGGCGCTCCGCACGTGCGGGGCGCCGCCCAGTGCGACCGGCGCGGCGCGCAGCTAGCGTCCGGCGTGTGGTGACCGCGGACGAGATCGGTCAGGTCGACCTGTTTGCGGACCTCCCCTCAGCCACCCGCGACCGGCTGTCGCGGGTGGTGGCCGACATCACGCTCGTTCCCGGCGAGTACGCCGTCCACGAGGGTGACGCGCGGGCGCTCTTCGGTGTGCTCGACGGCCGCATCGAGGTGATCCGGCGCGTCGACGGTGTGGAGAGCGTGATCGGCGAACGCTTGCCGGGTGAGGTCTTCGGAGAGATGTCGATCGCGTTCGGAATGGTCTACCCCGGCGGGTTCCGCGCAGCGCAGCCTTCGCGCGTCTTCAGGATCGAGCTGGACGATTACCACGTGCTCGCCGCGGAGGCGCCGGCCGTGGATGAGCGCATCGGCTTGCTGGCGAACAACCGGCTCGGCGGAGCCAAGGGCTTGCAGGCGCGTGCGTCTGCACCGGCTCCGTTCAGGGCGATCGTCCTCGGTCATCGACGGGACGCCCGCTGCGCGGAGCTGCGGCGCTTTCTCGATCGCAACCAGATCCGCTTCCGCTGGCTCCAGCCGGACGTAGCAGCTGACCTGGCGGAGTGGTCGGGCGGGCGGCCGGCAGACGTCGACCTTCCTGCGATTCGCGTCGTAAACGGCAAGACCGCTGTGCAACCACAGCTTCGGCGGGTGGCCGAGCTGCTCGAGCTCCCGACCGAGCCGGCGGCCGCCGAGTACGACACGGTGATCGTCGGCGCCGGACCCGCCGGCCTCGCAGCAGCCGTGTACGGCGCCTCCGAAGGACTCCGCACCGTCGTGATCGAGCGCGAGGCACCCGGTGGCCAGGCCGGCACGTCGTCTCGGATCGAGAACTACCTCGGCTTCCCGTCGGGTGTCTCTGGCGACGAGCTTTCGAGCCGGGCCTTACAGCAGGCACGAAGGCTCGGCGCCGAGATTCTCGTCACGCGCTCGATCACGAGAATCGACGCCGCAACCCAGCAGGTGCACCTCGACGGCGGCGACATCCTGCAGACGCCGACGATCATCCTCGCCTGCGGCGTCGCCTGGCGCCACCTGGCGGTCGACGGCTTCGACCGCCTAGCAGGCCGGGGCATCTTCTACGGCGCCGCACGGAGCGAGGCGGCGAACACCCACGGCCTGGACATCCACATCGTCGGCGCCGGCAATTCAGCCGGTCAGGCGGCGATGTTCTTCTCCGCGCACGCACGGAGCGTCACGATCCTCTACCGCGGCGAGACGCTCGCCCGGAGCATGTCGCAGTACCTCGTAGACCAACTCGAGACCCGGGCGAACATCCGCGTGCTCTATCGCAGCGAGGTCGTCGCGGCGTACGGCGATGCGTCGCTCGCGGAGATCGACGTCCGCGACGCGGCGACCGGCGTGACGAGCCGGCTCCCGTCGAGCGGGTTGTTCATCTTCATCGGCGCCGATGCCGAGACCGGGTGGCTCCCACCGGAGATCGCGCTCGACCCGAAGGGTTACGTGCTCACCGGACTCGACGTGCGCGTCGCCGGGCGTTGGGAGCTCGACCGCGACCCATACCTGCTCGAGACGAGCGTCCCGGGCATCTTCGCGTGTGGTGACGTCCGTTTCAGTCCGGTGAAGCGTGTCGCAGCGGCAGTCGGCGAGGGCAGCATGGCGATCGCCTTCGTGCACCAGTACCTCAGAGAGCACGCCTGACGCGAACGGCGTTCTTCGGTCAGGCGTCCAGGTAGCTGTCACGCACCGTTGCGAGCAGCGTTCCGCCGTGAACGGCTTCGCCACTCGGAGCCACGACGTCGACGGCGAACCCTGGATAGCGCGCGGCGAACCGGTCGTCCTTCCACTTCCGCACGTTCGCACTGCTCTTCATCGCGCGACGGTAGGGATACGGAGGGATCTTCGTGCGATCACTACGGACGTCGCGACCGTCGAGGTGACGCAGACGCACCTGGAACCCTTCGACCCTCGAGATCGTTCGTTCCACGCTCTTGACGCTCGACATCCTCACCCCATTCTCGGGTGTTTGAGCCTACAGCCGTCGTCGGGCATCAGCCCCTAGCGGGCGTTACGGAATCACCCCGTCCGAGCGCGAGCTCGATCGCGTCCTCGAGCGACAGTACAGCCCCGGCGGCGAGCTCGGACTCGAGGAGCTCCGGCCCGAGCGCAGCCTCGAGCCTCGCGAACGTCTGCCGTGCGACCGCATCTTGTTCGTCGTAGTCAGCACCGAGACGCGACGCCAGTTCCGTCGTGTAGCCGAACAGAGGAGCACCGGTGCGCGTATCGCCGGATTCGACGTCCACCGCGGCCAGGCCGAACAGCGACCACAGCTGGCACTCGACGAGCCCGATCTCGGTCGCCGCTTCGAGCCCACGATGGTAGAAATCGCGCGCGCGGTCGAGGTCGCCGAGGCAGTGCGTTGCCCAGCCCAGGTTCTGGTTCGCCCGTGCGCGCCGGTCGAGGTCGCCGCGGGCCTCGCCGACCGCCAGGCTCTCCTCGAAGAATCCAATCGCGCGCTCGTACTCGCCCTCGCCCATCAGCAGGTTGCCGAGGTTGTTCAGCGCGATCGAGAACAACCATTGGTCGCCACCGCCCCGGCCAATCGCAACCGACTCCTCGAGCAACGCGAGTGCCTGATCGCGGTCACCCCGTCTCGTCGCGACGATGGCAACCAGGTGGATAGCGACCGCATATACCTGCTCCTGTTCGACAGCTGTCTTCGAGATCTCGAGAATGCGGGACGCCAGCTGCTCGCCTTCGTCGGTGTCGCCTTGCCACTGCGCCAGGATCGACCCGCCCCACAACGAATTGACGAGCCGCTCCGGGTCGAGGTCTGCCCCCAAGGTGACGGCGGCGGTCAGGTAGCGCCGCCCCTCGGTCCAGTGCCCGCGAGTCTGCCAGTACGGCCAGATCGCCCCAGACAGCCGCAGCGCACCGTCCGCGTCGCCGCTGTCGAGCAGGTGCTCGAGCGCCGCCCGCAGATTTGCGTGCTCGGCGTCGAGCCGCTCGAGCCACGTCCGAGCGTCCCGCGCCCGCAACTCCGGCCGGGCCTGCTCGGTGAGCTCGACGTACCAGGTCGCGTGCCGGTTTCGGAGAGCGGGCGCGTCCGCGAGCGCGTCGAGCCGTTCGGTGGCGAACTCACGAATCGTCTCGAGCATCCAGTAGCGGTCGCCGGTGCGGCGGAGCAGGCTCTTGTCGAGCAGCGAGGCGATCCCGTCGACGTCGGCGCCACAGATCGTCTCGGCAGCTTCGAGCGTACAGCCGCCGGCGAACACTGCCAGGCGCGCGAACAGGTCTTGCTCGGCCGGCGCGAGCAAGTCGTGGCTCCAGGCGATGGTCGCACGCAGCGTGCGCTGCCGTTCGGGAGCCGAGCGGGAGCCGCCACCGAGCAGAGGTAACCGGTGCTCGAGTCGCTCGAGCAGCACCGCCGGCGAGAGCACTTTCACGCGCGCGGCGGCAAGCTCGATCGCGAGCGGCAGACAGTCCAGACGCCTGCAGATGTCGGCGACCTCGCCGTTTGCGGAAAAGTCGGAACTGACGGCCAGGGCGCGCTGCACGAAGAGCTCGACCGCTTCGCGCTCGCGCAACGGATCGACGGCCACCTCCCACTCGCCGTCGATGTGCAGCGGTTCGCGGCTCGTGATGAGCACGGTCAGCCGCGGACACGAGCCGATCGTCTCGGCGACGTCCGTCGCCGCGTCGAGCAGGTGCTCGAAGTTGTCGAGCACGAGCAGTAGCCGCTTGTCGCCCACCGCGGCCGACAGGGTGTCCTTCGAGCCCAGCGCCTGGCTCGCGGCAGTCTCGACCAGCGCGGCGTCGGCGAGCGAGGCGAGCGGCACCCACCAGACCCCGCGGTCGTAGTCGTCCGCCGCGGCCGCTGCGGCCTGCAGCGCGAGTCGTGTCTTGCCGCTCCCACCGGGGCCGCTCAGTGTCACGAGCCGGACGTCGGGCCGCGCCAGCAGCTCTGCGATCTGCCCGATCTCCCTCTCGCGGCCGAGGAACGGTGTGGCGGGAACCGGCAGGTTCGTCTCATGCAGCGTCTTCAGCGGTGGGAAGTCGTCCATGCCGAGTTGGAAGAGGCGCTCGGGCGCGCTCAGGTCCTTCAGCCGGTGCAGGCCGAGGTCGCGCACCTCGGCGCCCGTGAGATCCGCGGTCGCCTGTGACAGGAGCACCTGCCCGCCGTGCCCGGCGGCGGCGATCCTTGCCGCCCGGTGCACGTCGAACCCGACGTAGCCCTCAGCGGCACGGAGGGGTTCCCCTGTGTGCAGCCCCATCCGCACATGCACCGGGCCATCCGCGAGCGCGGCCTGCGCCTCGTCGGCGGCCGCCACCGCGTCCGACGCGCGCGCGAAGGCGACGAAGAAGGCGTCGCCCTGCGTGTCGACCTCGACCCCGTCGTGCCGGCGCCAGGCATCTCGCAACGCACGGCGGTGCTCGGCGAGCACGTCGGCGTACTCGTCGCCGAGCGCTTCGAGCAGCCGCGTCGAACCTTCGATGTCGGTGAAGAGGAACGTGACCGTCCCGGTCGGAAGCTCGGGCTGCATCTGGCGATTCTCCCTCGTCTCGGGCCGGATGACTACCTCGATGGGATCGAACCCGCGCAGGCTCGATCGACGGGTGCTACTCGAACGATGCGGCAGCTTCCGCGTCTCCCCGCCGAACCAGTCCAGCTCCATCCCGTCGAAACGGATCGCGGCGTCCGCCAGCATCGATTCGTCCGCGCGGGCGAACCCGAGGGAGCGAAGCGCAAACGGCTCGACGTATGTCTTCGGTCGCAGCCACTTCGGGGCCTCGGCCTCGATCGATTCGCGATCGCCGAGCGCGATCAACGCATCCAGCAGCGCAGCCGGCACGTCGTATGCCCACGGCTCCAGATCCTCGGGGCCGACCGCGTTTACCAGCGCTGTAGCTCGTCGAGGTCGTCACGGACGATTGCCAGCCTGAGCCGCGGCGGCACCAGCCACCTGCGATACCCCTCCATCCCGATTGCGTCCGCCTTCGCCTCGAGGCGGCGGGCCTCTGCCTCATCTCCACCGTACGCGCTCGCAGTCGCAGCATTCAGCAATGACCCGACGTTCAGGACACACGGAGTATTCGCGTTGGCATCGACCGCCTCCTCGGCCCGCTCTGTCAGCTCGCGGACATCGGCCCAGCGGCCCGCGACCGCCGAGACGTACACGTTGTGCCCGATCCCGTGGACGCGATGATGGGGTGTGAGGCCCGCGACGATCTCCTCGTGCTGCCTCGCGGCCTCGGTCGCGACCCGGATCCTGCCAACGGCGAGATCGATGAACCCCCCGATGAACATTGGAAAGGTGCGCTCGTCCGGGTCGGTGACCTCGGGACGCGACGCGCAGCGACGCCACTCCTCGAGCCGGACGATCGCCTGCTCGAACGCACCGCTGCCCCACGCCGCAACCGCGAGGGCCTGCAGCGTCACCAGACGGAGTCCGACGTCGCCTTCCTGTTCGGCCATCTCATGCGCGGCGTGCGCAGCAGCTTCGTCGTCGTTCCACATCGAGAAGGCCGCGAGGGCTTTCACCCGGGCCGGCGAATCGTCCTCGGCGAGGTCGAGAGCTCGGTCGATCCAGCCGTTGACGACCGCTGCGTCGGGCTGCCTCCTCCACATCGCGCCGCGCGTACACGTCTGGAGTGCGAGCTCCGCATAGAGATCAGCGGCGCGGCCGCCGAGGTCGATCGCCTTCTGCATCGCAGCCCAGAACGCCTCACCGTCGAACTTGAGGGCGTTCGCGTGGCCGATCTCCTGCCAGAGCCCAGCCTGAGCGGCGGGCTCAGGCTCGAGCTCGAGCGCCCTGTGGAGCAGGACGATGGCTTCGTCGACCTCGTACCGAGCGAGAGCCATTGCCGCCGCCCGCCGAGCCCAGGTCACGGCCTGTCGGCGTAGCTCGGCCAGCTGCTCGTCCCGACCGGCCCATGCGAGGTCGGCATCTTCGGGGCGGGCGGCTTCGAGGTAGTGGTGCGCGAGCAGAGCGGCGTGCTCGTCGTTGCCCTCTGCGCTGCGTTCGAGCCAGGCGGCGAAAGCAGCGTGGAGTGGCGCTCGCTTCGCCTTGGGCACGCTGGCGTAGGCGACCTCGCGCGTGAGCGCATGCTTGATCGCGTACTCGCGTTCACCCGCGATCGAGGAACCGACGCGACGACGAACGAAGTCACGATCTCCAGCAAGCCGAAATCGGGTCGCGCCGCCCCACCGACCAGCTCGTAGACCGGTCCCGTCCAAAAGATCCGCCCGATCACCGCGGCTGCCTGCAGCGCGGTCTTCTCGTCGACAGGGAGTAGGTCGATGCGCGCGGCGAGCACGGCCTGCACCGAGTCGGGCACCTGAAAGTCAGCCGGCAGCTCGCCGACGGACCAGCCGCCGTTCTCGCGGCCGAGCACGCCCATGTCGATCAGCGTGGCCACGAGCTCCTCGACGAAGAACGGATTACCCTCGGCCCGCTCGACGACGACCGTGCGCAGAGAAGCGGGCAGCTCGAAGCCGAGCAACTCGTCGAGCAAGCGGCCCGCACTGTCCGGAGGCAGAGCCTCGAGGTGGAGCTGAGAACCGTTGCGCCGGCCGGCCCAGCCTGGCCGACGGTCGAACAGCTCCGGCCGTGCGGTCGCGAGCAGGAGCAGCGGCCCGTCCACCTGGCTGACGAGGGTTTCGAGCAAGTCGCAGAGATCGTCCTCTGCCCAGTGCACGTCCTCGATCAGCACGACGGTCGGACGCTCGGCGACGAGCCCGTCGAGGAAGTCGACCCACGAGTCGTGAAGGCGCTCGCGCGCGACGAGCGGGTGCAGGTCTTCGGGTGGCGCCACGCCGATGGTGAGGCCGAGAAATGGGTGATCGCCGAGCCGCTCGGCGACGGTCTGCGGAGAATCGCTCTCGAGGATTCCGAAGTGCTCCTTGAGCACCTCGGCGAGCGGCCAGTACGTGATGCCCTGACCGTAGGAGAGGCAGCGGCCGGTGCAGCGCAGCGGCGGCGAGTCTTGCGCCGCGAACCACTCCCACAGCTCACGAACGAGGCGCGTCTTCCCGACGCCGGCGTCGCCGAGGATGGTGACCAGCTGCGGGCCGCCGCCCGCTGCGACGGCGCCGTACGCATCCTGGAGCCGGGTAAGCTCGACCTCCCTGCCGACGAATGCCCGTCGCAACCCGCCGACTCCCCGCGGACGCATCAGTGAGAGCGCACGGACGAGTCGGCGGCACTCGAGCCCTCCGGACTTCCCTTTCGCCTCGACGGTCACCGGCTCCCCGAACTCGAAGGCGCCGCGCGCCGCGAGTACAGTGCGCTCGCCGGCGAGGATCTCGCCGGGCGCTGCGGCCTGCTCCAGCCTCGCACCGACGTTCACCGCGTCTCCGCTGACGAACGAGCTGCCCTCACGTGGACGGCCGAGAACCACGTCTCCCGTGTTCACCCCGATCCGCAACGCCGCACGGTCACCGAACAGCTCTCCGAGGCGGCGCTGCATGGCAAGCGCCGCATGCAGCGCGCGCTCCGCATGGTCCTCCTGCGCCGCGGGCGCTCCGAACGCGGCCATCACCGCGTCTCCCACGAACTTCTCGACCGTCCCACCCACGCGCTCGATCTCTACGGCCATCGCTTCGTAGAAGCGATCGAGGAAGGCTCTCGTCCGCTCGGGGTCCTGCGCAGCCGCGAGCTCCGTCGACCCGACCAGATCGGCGAACAGGACGGTCACAAGCTTGCGCTCTTCAGCAGGCGTCGTCACGACGCGCACCGGAGCGCGGGCCGGGCAAAATGCGCGTCGACCGCAAGGCTGGCCCCACATTGGGTACAGACCACTGCTGCATCCTCCCTCACTCCGCCCTGGAGCGGATCGACATGATGTGCGCATGCTCCAGCAACCCCTGACGACTCGTGTAGCAGGCCGAACCGGAGGAGGAGTGAGATGAACTACGAGATCCAGGAAGCCCCCGAGCAGACGTTCGCGGTGATCAAGCGGACCGTCGCGTTTCTCCGACATCCCGAAGGTGATGCCGGAGTTGGTGGGGACCGTCCAGAGTTGGGCGGACACGATGCCGCACGGCCTGCACGTGTGCATCTCGTCGACGACCGACGACGGACGGCTCAACATCGCCCCCGGCGTCGAGGTCGAGCCGGGGTCGGCCGAGCCGCCTGCGGGGTTCGATCTGGTGACGCGGCCGCGCAACGGCGGTGTACTACGTCGGGCCGTACGAAGGCCTGCCGGGCGTCTACCAGGAGCTCTACGAGCAACTGCAGCGCGACGGTCACACGGAGACGGGAGAGCCGATCGAGATCTACGAGAAGCACGACCCGGTGCCGGAGACCCGGATCATCTGGCCGGTCGGCTGAACCTCTACCTCTGAAGCGCGAACGCCACTGTCTGCTCGAAGGTCAGCTCGCGGCCGATCGTGAGGGCGGCGGCGAAGTGCTCCTCGCCGAGCTCAGAGGCGAGGACACTTCTCGTCTGCTCGTCCAGGCGCCGTTCTCCGGGCGTGCCGGCGTACCCCGTTTCCTCGCGCAGCGTTTCGATGGCGCCTAATAGCCGGGCCGCCCGCTCCTCCTCGCCCTCCGAGCCGGCGAGCGCGGCCAGCTCTGCGAGGGACCAGATCGCCAGTTCTTTGTCGACCAGCGCCTCGGCATACTCGAGACTCTCACCCAGGAGTGCCGCGGCCTCGTCACGGCGGCCCTCGCGAGCCGCGACGGCGCCGAGACCGGCGAGGGTTTCCACGATCTTTCGCTCGTCGCCGAGCTCGCGGAACAGCTCGAGACTCTCCTCTAGGTGAGTCCCCGCCTGCGCGTAGTCGCCCTGCTCCTGCGCGAGAACGGCCAGGTTGTTGGTGGCCACCGCCAGGAACCAGCTGTAGCCTCCTGCGCGCGCACGTTCCGCGCCCTCGGTGTAGGCCGCTGCCGCTCCCTCGAGGTCGCCGAGCCCTTGGGCGTTCAGACCTATGCCGACCAGCGAGCTCGCGACGCCCTCTGCGTCTCCAAGGTGGCGGGCGAGCGCGAGTCTCTCTCGCATGAGCGCTTCAGCGTGCCGGTAGTCGCCGAGCCGGTGGGCGAGGAGACCCGCCCCGAAGAGTGCCTTCAAGCGGGAGCGGTGACTGGTCGTCGTGCGCAGCGAGTGCCTCGTCACACCGGCTGCGTCCCTCGCGCAGATGCCCCCGCACGTACCAGAAGCGCATCAGGGCGCCCACGAGCTCGAGCTCTTCGGCGCCGAGGCCGGCATGCCGCAGCGAGTCCTGAGACAGGCGGAAGTTGTCATGTTCTGCATCGAGCCGTTCCAGCCACGTTGCTTGTTGTCGTCCTGTCAGATGCGGCTCAGCTTCCTTCGCCAGCTGCAGGAAATACTCGGCGTGGCGGCGGCGGAGGGCCTCAGCACCTCGAACTGCTCGAGTCGCTCGGTGGCGTATTCGCGGATCGTCTCCAGCATCCAGAACCGCTCCCCTGAATGCCGGAGCAGGCTCTTGTCGACCAGCGACTGCAGGACGTCGAGATTCGCCTCCACGACCTCCTCGGCCGCCTCGACGGTGCAGCCGCCGCGGAAGACCGCGAGCCTGGCGAAGAGGAGCTTCTCCGTGTCGCTCAGCAGCTCGTGCGACCACTCGATCGTCGCCCGGAGCGTCCGTTGGCGCTCGGGCGCGTCGCTGGCGCCGCCCGTCAACAACGGCAGCCGCTGCTCGAGCCGTTCGAGGATCTGTCGCGGCGAGAGGGCCTTCACCCGCGCCGCCGCCAACTCGAGCGCAAGCGGGAGGTCGTCCAGCCGACGGCAGATCTCCCCCACCGCCTCGTCGCCGCCGAAGTCCGGCTCGACGGCCCTCGCGCGCGCAGCGAAGAAGTCGACGCTGTCCTGACGGGCGAGCGGCGGCACCGGGTACTCCTGCTCTCCTGTGACATGGAGAGGCTCACGGCTCGTCACGAGCAGGCTGAGCCCGGGACACGCGGCGAGCAGCGCAGCGAGATCGTCCGCCGCCTTCACCACGTGCTCGAAGTTGTCGAACAGCAGCAGCGTCGCCGTCCCGCCGATGTGCTCTGCCAGTCCGTTCCTCGCCCCGACCGCCTGCCCCGCCGTCTCGAGGACGAGCGCAGGGTCGCGAAGCGGGGCGAGCGGCACCCAGAAGACGCCGCCGGGGTGCCGGTCCGACGCGGCCGCCGCTGCCTGGAGGGCGAGCCGCGTCTTCCCAGAGCCTCCCGGCCCGGTCAGCGTCAGTAGGCGAGCATCTCGCCTCGAGAGCAATTCGTGCACTTCGGCGAGCTCCCGCCCGCGACCCAGGAACGGCGTAGCGGGAATGGGCAGGTTCGTCCGATGAAGGCTCTTCAGCGGCGGGAAGTCGCCGCCCCGAAGCTGATAGATCCGCTCCGGCGCGGTCAGGTCTTTCAGCCGATGCTCGCCCAGGTCGCGCAACCCATTCGTGCCCGTGAGCGAAGCGGTCGAGGCCGAGACGAGCACCTGCCCGCCGTGGCCGCAGGCAGCAATGCGCGCAGCCCGGTGCACGTCGATCCCGACGTAACCCTCCTCGCCCAGGTGCGGCGTCCCGGTGTGGATGCCCACGCGCACGCGGATCGGCCCTGCGGCCAGACCGTCCAGCGCCTTGCCGGCGGCCGCCAACGCGCCGGGCGCGGTCGGGAAGGCGACGAAGAACGCATCGCCCTGCGTGTCGACCTCGATGCCCTCATTCGCCGCGAACGCCGCGCGCAGGACGCGGCGATGCTCGGCCAGCGCCCGGGAGTAGTCCTCGGCGCCGAGCTCGAGCAGCAACTTCGTCGAGCCCTCGACATCCGTGAAGAGAAACGTCACCGTCCCGGTCGGGAGCTCGGGCTGCACCCGTCCATTCTCTCCCGTCTGGAGCCGCGCCACCACCGCTCAGCGACGGAGCTGGGCCGCCGCCGCGTCGCATCCGGCTCGGAGCGCGCGGGGCAGCTCCGATCCACTCGCGAGGGCGACGAGGAACCCGCCGGCGAACGCGTCGCCTGCACCGAGCGTGTCGTCCCGTTCGATCGGCTGCACCGCCGCGCGGACGATGCCTTCGTCCCTCGCAGCCAGCGCCCCGGCGCTGCCGAGCTTGACGCAGACGACCTCGTAGTGGCGCGCGAGTGCGACCGCAGCCTCTTCGGCGTCGAGTCCGGTGAGGGCGCGTGCCTCTTCGGCGTTCGCCAGCAGCACGCCGACGGTCGACGTCGCCTCCAGGAATCGATCGACGCCGAACGCCGTGACGAGGCGGGCCGAACCCACATCCACGGCAAGCCACCCCGTCCGCGCGCGCTCGAGGGCAGCTCGCGCGGCAGGTTCCGAGCCCCCCTGCAGGAGCGAGTAACCGGAGACCAGGACGGCCCCCGCAGCGAGGGTCGCCGGCAGGTCATCCGGTGCGAGCCGGGCGCTCGCTCCGGGATCGGCGACGATCGACGTACCGCCCACGACGACGACGCAGCCGGTCGGCGCATCCGCATCGAACGCCAGCAACGCCTCGACGCCGTCCGCGGCAAGTGAGTCAGCCACCAGCCTTCCGGCGGCGTCTGCGCCGACCCGGCCGATCACTGCCGCACGCGCCTCGAGACGCGCCGCCGCGTGTGCGGCGTTCGCGGCGGATCCGCCGGCGCGGAGCTCGATGCTTCCGTGCACGCGGGTACCGGCAACGGGTGCCGGAAGTGTCCCGTCGAGCATCACGTCGCCGACAGCGATCAGGTCATACGGCACTTCGCGCAGGTTATTCTGACGGTGTGATCGCGAAAGCGCCGTTCGGGAGCACCGGCCACGAGAGCACACGCACGATCTTCGGTGCTGCAGCGCTCGGATCTCTCAGTCAGGCGGAGGCTGATCCCACGCTCGAATTGCTGCTCGAGCACGACGTGAATCACATCGACACCGCTGCGGGGTACGGCGACTCGGAGTTGCGGCTCGCCCCGTGGCTGAGCCAACACCGCGACCGCTTCTTCCTCGCGACGAAGACCGGGCAGCGAGACCGCGCAGGCGCGCGCGAGGAGATCCGCCGCTCGCTCGACCGGCTCGGCGTCGATCACGTCGATCTGCTCCAGCTCCACAACCTCGTCGACGTGATCGAGTGGGAGACTGCGCTGCGTGAAGGCGGCGCGCTCGAAGCGGCCGTCGAGGCACGTGACGAAGGTCTCGTCCGCTTCATCGGCGTCACCGGCCACGGCCTGACGGTGGCCAGGATGCACCGTCGCAGCCTCGAGCGATTCCCGTTCGATTCGGTGCTTCTCCCTTACAGCTACGTCCAGCTGCGCGACGAGCTGTACGCGACGGACTTCGAGACACTCGCCGACGTGTGTGCCGATCGGGGCGTCGCGATGCAGACGATCAAGGCGATCACGCTCGCGCCGTGGGAGGGACGAGAGCAGACCGCGGCGACGTGGTACGAGCCGCTGCGCGAGCAGAGCGACATCGACCTGGCTGTGGACTGGGTGCTCGGCCGGCCGAGCGTCTTCCTCAACACCGTCGGCGACGTCGCGCTGCTGCCGAAGGTGCTCGACGCTGCGAGCCGCTTCGAATCCCGGCCGAGCAACGAGACCATGGACGAGCTCGCCGCGAACCGGAACCTCGTGCCGCTCTTCTCCTAGCGCGCGGCGATCCTCGTCAGAGCGTCGTTGCCCTGCCGGAGCGCAGGTCGGAGAGGAGAGCCGCGTAACCCGCTCGGTCGACCGGCAGCGGTACCGCCTGACCGGTGTGTGTCGAGAGCACGATCGCATTCGCGAGCTCGAGCGACCAACACGCTTCCCGCGCCGGCGCGCGCGGCGCACTGCCGGTGCGGATCGCCGCGGCGAAGTCCCGATGCACGTCGTGGTGATCGCCGCGACCGCCGGGGAGGGAAACGTTCTCGCTCACAATCGCCGGTTGGTCGAACATCCCAACAGCAGCCGGAAGGTGCTCCGACAGCGGCGGTTCGAAGCGCTCGAAGGTGAGGGACTCGCCCACGATCTCGATCAGGCCGCGGTCACCGATCAGCTCGATGCGTTGCACGCCCGCCTCTACGGTCGACACCGCGACGGTGCCGACGGCGCCGCTTTGGTACTCGACGAGCGCGGTCGCCGTGTCTTCGGTCTCCATCGGCTGTGAGGGCCGCCGCGACGGGCCCCACACCGTGGCCGGCACGGTCAGGACCGCCGCAGCCTCGAGCGCACGCTCGTGTACGCGTTCCTACGCGTCCAGATCGTCGCCTCGATCGCACTTCAGAAAACGGTGACGCGATCGCACAGACGTGAAAGCCTCTCGAGTCGAGCTCAGCTCGGATCGTGCGCAGCGCAGCGGACGTGTGGTCGACGATCTGGATCCCGTCGACCGTGCGCAGCTCCACGGCACGGATCTCGAGCTCTGCGCAGACGTCGAGTGCCGGCCCGAGGTGCGCGTCGATCTCGTCCGTGATCACGCTCAGCTGCACGCCCGTGCTTCTATCAGGCCTGACAGACTCGGCGGCATGGCGACAGCGCTGTCGGAGCTCTTCGGTCTGGAGAACCAGGTCGCCGTCGTCACCGGTGCGTCGGGCGCACTCGGCGGCGCGATCGCGCGGGGCCTCGCCGCGGCCGGCGCTCGGGTCGGCCTGCTCGCGCGACGGCGTCAGCCGCTCGAAGCACTGGCGCAGAGCCTCGGCGAATCCGCGATCGTGCTGGAGGCCGACGTACTCGAGCCGGACGAGCTCGAGCGCGCCCGTGCAACCGTGCTCGATCGCTTCGGCCACGTCGACGCGCTGGTCAATGCCGCGGGCGGCAATGTCCCGGCCGCGACGGTCGGCGACCGGTCGTTCTTCGAACTCTCGCCGACCGCACTCGACGAGGTCGTCAGGCTCAACTTCAACGGCACGGTGCTCCCCAGCCAGGTCTTCGGGGCCGCGATGACCAGCGGGTCGATCGTCAAC
Source organism: uncultured Actinomycetes bacterium (assembly GCA_963836705.1). Taxonomy (GTDB): domain Bacteria; phylum Actinomycetota; class Thermoleophilia; order Gaiellales; family Gaiellaceae; genus PALSA-600. The sequence goes on from CAWIKU010000002.1 coordinate 581,705, forward strand.
GTCTCGTCGATGGCGGCGCATCGCGCGCTGACGCGAGTGGTCGGCTACGGGGCAGCGAAGGCGGCGGTCGAGAACCTGACACGGTGGCTCGCCGTCGAGCTGGCGCCGCATGGCGTACGCGTGAACGCCATCGCGCCCGGCTTCTTCATCGGCGAGCAGAATCGTGTGCTCTTGGTCGACGAGTCGGGAGCGCTGACGGCGCGCGGCGAGCGGATCGTCGCGGCAACGCCGGCTGGACGCTTCGGAGAACCGGACGAGGTCACGGGCACGGTGATCTGGCTGTGCAGCGCAGCGGCGTCGTTCGTCACCGGCGCGGTCATCCCGATCGACGGAGGCTTCGGTGCCTTCGGCGGCGTCTAGCCCAAGCGATACGCGCGGCGCGCCAATCCGTACGCGAGCTCCACTGCGAGCCGACGCGCCTCCTCCTCGGTGAGGAATCCCGCCGCGACCTTCCGCGCGAGCCAGCCGCACGTGCGGCGGCGCCAGAGGTCATGCCGCGCTGGGAGCGCCGTCAACGCGCGCGCGTCGTCGACGAACCCGGCGAGGTTGTACGGCCCGGCCGTCTCCGTCACCCGGTCCAGGAAGCGGTCGATGCCTGCCGGGCTGTCGTGGAACCACCAGGGGCAGCCGAGCAACACCGCGGGATAGTGGCCCGCGAGCGGCGCAAGCTCGCGGCTGTAGGTGCTCTCGTCGAGTGTGAAGAGAATCACCGCGAAGCCCGGCTCGTTGCCGTACGCCTCGAGCAGCGGTCGCAGGCCGCGCGTCCAGTCGGTCGCGACCGGGATGTCCGCGCCGATGTCGCGCCCGAACCGCTTCGCGAGCGGGCTGTTGTGGTCTCGCAGGCTGCCGATGTGAAGCTGCATCACGAGGCCGTCGTCGCTGCTCATCCGCGCGAACTCGTTCAGCATGTGCGCCTCGAACCGGCGCGCATCGGGATGCGAGCTCTCGCCCGCGAGCGCGTTTGCGAACAGCGCGGACGCTTCACGGTCGGTGAGGCGCGAGGTGTCGGCGCTCGTCGCTGCGTGATCGGTCGCCGTTCCCCCGAGCGCCTTGAACGCGTTGCGGCGCTCGGCCAGCACCGTGACGAAGGTCGCGTAGTCACCGAGCTCGTGATCCGCGACAGCCTCGAGCTCGGACAGCGCGGCGCGCCAACCGGGGGCGTCGAGCGCCACGACCGCGTCGGGACGGAACGTCGGCCGGATCCGGCCCGGCTCGGAGTCGGCGAGGGCGCGATGGTCCGCAAGCGATGCGCCGGCCGCGTCGGTCGTCGAAAGCGACTCCACCCGAAACCGGTCGAGCAACGTGCGGGGGGCGAACGCGGGCGACGCCAGCTGTTCCTCGACACGCGCGTACACCATGTCCGCGGTGGTCGAGTCGAGGCGCTCCTCGATCCCGAACACCGTTGCCAACGTCTCGCGTAACCAGAGTCCGGTCGGCGTCAGCGCAAACAGGTGCACGTTGTCGGCGAGCAACTGCCACACCGCACGGTCGTCGACGTCGGTCGCACCGAGCCCGGCTCGTTCGAGCAGCACGCCCTGCGAATAGAGCATCCGCACGACGTAATGGTCGGCGCCGACGAAGAGCCGGCCGGGCGGGTCGAGGCGCGCCGCAGCCTCGGCAAAGAGACGGACGTCGATGTGCCCGTGCGGGCTGACGATCGGCAGCTCGGCGACGTCGCGGTAGAGCTCGAGGCCGAGACCGGACGCTTCGATGTAGCGATCGTCGTTCAGATCCGCCACAGCCCGAGTCCAGGGTTCGGTATGTCGACCTCGTCACGCGGGAAGCGCGCGAGTGCTTCGGATAGCGGCAGGTAGTCGAACCCGACGCCTTCGATGTCGTCGCGCGAGAGCCCGGCGCCGGGCGCATAGGTGACGGTGAACCTCCCTTCGGTCGAGCCGTGCATCAGGTGCGCGACCGCAGCGAGGTTGGCAGCGAGCTCGGGGTCGGACGCCATCGCCTGGAGTGCCCCCTCTCGGCCGCGGTAGCCGTGCCGCCGGATCAGCGCGTCGACGACGGGGTCCTCGCCGAAGCGCGCGACACCTGGTGCGACGACGATGAGCTCGCCGCCGTCCGCCATCGCGAGCCGCGTACGGTAGATCGCCTTGTTCGCAAGCCACGTCGAGCGGTACTCCGCCGGATCGAGGTAGGCGACGCACCGGCGGAACGGCGTCTCGACCGTCTCGATGTTGACCTCGGACGACAGCGCCACTGCCGTACGGAACGCGTCGCCTCCGGACGAGCGAGTGCCGCCTTCGCCGGTGAAGACGCCGCGCAAGACCGACCCGCCGTCACGCGCCTCGACGACGGTGAGGACGAAGAGGACACGGCAACGCGGCTCGAGGAAACGATCGAAGCCAAGATCGAGCAGCTGCCGAACCGGCGCGTCGATCCTCCCCATCGTCTGCTCGATCCCGTAGACGGCGCTGAAGAAGTGGCTGCGTTGGATCGTCTGACTCCCGCCGAGCCCGATCGAGATGTGCTTCGTGTAGCCGCCGAAGCCCGCCACCTCGTGCGGGACGATCTGTCCGACCGAGACGACGAGATCGTATGAGGCGTCGACGAGTGCACGGTTGACGGCAAACGGCAGAGCAAGCCCCAGGGGACGCCCGATGATCTCGTCGACTTCGTCCGACGAAAGCTCACCGATCGTCGTCACGTCGTCGCGCCAGCGGTGGTGCAACAGGCGCGAGGAATCGATCGCGTCACCGAACATGAGCCGCGCCTCGGCAGGCCCGAGCGGCTGGTGCGTTCCGAGCGCGGGCATGACGTCGACGCGCTCGAGCTCGCCGTCGAGCAGCCCGACGAGCTGCGCGACGATCTCCCCCGCACGCGAGTGCAGACGCGTCTGGTCGGGCGGGACGAGCAACACACGCCGCGCGCCGGAGCCGACGACCTGGTCGGCGAGGTCGCGCACGATGGCAGCCAGCTCGGCTTGCGACACGCCGGCATTCGATCCGGTGGCGGTCGGCACGCTCGCAGGATAGGGCGCCTCACGAGCCGGTGACGTGGTCGAGTCAATCGGCGCAGAGCCAGTCTCGCCAGCGGCGATGCAATGATGGCGGCCCGTGGCGATCGCTTTCCGCCTGCTCGGATGTCTCGAGGTGCAACTGGAGGACCGGGCTTCCGGACTTGGCGGTCCGAAGCAGCGGCTCTTGCTCGCGTTGCTGCTCCTGAGGGCGAACGAGGTCGTCTCGCGCGAGGAGGCGGTCGACTGTCTTTGGGAGGACGACCCGCCCGGGCGCCCGGAGGCCGCGTTGCAGGTGTACGTTCATCACCTCCGCGGTGTCGTCGGGCGGGATCGGATCATCACTCACGGAACCGGCTATCTGCTCCGCGCCGATCCGGACGAGATCGACGAGGCCTTGTTCGAACGCGGAGTCTCTGAGGCTCGCACGGCGCTCGCGGCCGGCGACGATCGCCGCTCGTCGCGGCTGATCGAGAGCGCCCTCGAGCTGTGGCAGGGGGACGCGCTCGCCGATCTTCCGTACGGGTCGTTCGTCGCCGCAGAGCGCGACCGGCTCGCCGATCTTCGACATGTTGCGGAAGAGCTGCGATTCGAAGTGCGACTGGCCCTCGGGGAGCATTCGGAGCTGATCCCGGAGCTCGAGCTCTTTGTGGACCGGCACCCGTTCCGGGAACGCGGGTGGGGCCAGCTGATGCTTGCGCTCTATCGTGCCGGACGCCAGGCGGATGCACTCGATGTTTACCGGCGGGTCCGCGAGCAGCTCAGCGACGAGCTGGGGATCGAGCCGGACCCGCAGCTGCGTGAGCTCGAGCGCGCGATCCTGCGACAGGATCCCTCGCTGGGCCTGCGGCCCGCCTCGCGATCGGGTTCACGATCGCCGTTGCCGCGCCCGGGCACACCTCTCGTCGGACGGTCGCTCGAGGTCGCTGGAGTGTCGGCGATCCTCGAGACGGGTGAGGCGAGGTTCGTCACACTCGTCGGTCCAGGCGGCGTTGGGAAGACGAGGCTCGCGATCGCCGTCGCGCAGGAGCTCGAGGCATCCATGGCCGACGGCGCAGTCTTCGTGGGACTCGCGCCGCTCGCGGACGCCTCGCTCGTTCCATCGGCGCTGGCAACGGCGCTCGGCCTTGGGGAAGGAAGCATCGACACGCTCATCTCCAACCTCGCTTCGCGCGAGCTCCTCGTCGTCCTCGACAACTTCGAGCAGATCGTGGACGCGGGCCCGACGATCGCACAGCTCGTAGCCGCTGCGCCCCGCCTCCGCATCCTTGTGACGAGCAGGACGCGCCTTGGGCTCGCGGGCGAGCAGCTCTATTCCGTTCCGCCGCTCGAGACGCCGCGCGGCGACCTTCGGTTCGAAGACCTCGCACGCAATCACGCCGTCGCCGTCTTCCTCGCGCGCGCACGCGCGATCGACCAGTCGTTCCAGCTCACCGAGGAGAACGCGCCGCTCATCGCGGAAATCTGCAGACTTCTCGAAGGACTGCCGCTCGCGATCGAGCTCGCTGCCGCACGGAGCAAGCTGCTCTCGCCCCACCAGCTCCTCGACCGGATCGTCCGGCCGCTCGAGCTGCTGACTGGCGGCTACCGCGATTCACCGGCGCGTCACCAGACCCTCCGCACGACGATCGAATGGAGTTACGAACTGCTCGAGCCGGCACAGCGCACGTTGTTCGCGCGGCTGTCTGTCCTGGCCGGGAGCTGCACCCTCAACGCGATCGATGCGGTCTGCACGGCCGATCTCGATTCGCTCGCCGGGTTGCTCGACCAGAGCCTCCTCCGCCGCGAGCAAGAGCCAGGTCGCGAACCTCGCTTCCGCATGCTCGCGACCGTGCGGGAGTACGCCGCAGAGCGCTTGGACGATGACGATCGCGGTCTCGTCCGACGCCGGCACGCCCTCTACTTCGTCAAGACCGCCGAAGAGGCGAGGGAGACGATCGCCGGCTCCGGCGAACGCGAAGCGGAGATCCTCGCTTCGATCGAGCAGGACCACGACAACTATCGCGCCGCGCTCAGGTGGGCGCAGGAGGTCGGCGACAGCGGCACCATGCTGCGGCTCGTAACTGCGTTGCGGCTCTTCTGGATGGTTCGCGGTCACCTCGCAGAAGGCCGCTCCTGGTTCGAAGCCGCGCTCACGGCGCCGGGCGCCTCGGACGACTCGAATCGCGCGTATGCGCTGTCCGCCGCCGGAACCCTTGTCTACCGCGCGGGCGAGTACGAACTCGCCCGCCGCTGGTGGGAGGAGGCACGCGACCGCTTCGAGCGGGCAGGCGACGCCTCCAACTCCGCTCGTACCCTCGGCCACCTTGCAGGGATCGCGCTCGTGGAAGGTGACCTCGATCGCGCCATCGGACTCTGGGAGCAAAGCGCGCGCGAGCTACGCACCCTCGGCGAGGAGATGCGCCTCGCGATCGCGCTCGGGAATCTGGGCTTCGCCATGTCAAGCCAGCACCGATACGAGCAGGCGGTCGAGTATCTGAACGAAGCACTACTACTCTCGCAACGCGCCCACAACTGGATCACCGAGTGCGCCGTCCTGTTCAACCTCGGCCGAGCCACGTTCGAGCTCGGAGACGTCGGGCACGGACGCCGAATGATCCAGGACGCGCTGCGGATCGCCGACGGACTCCGCTACCACGAGCTGGTGGCGACCTGCCTGCTCGGTCTTGCGGACATCGCCTCGGAACAGGGAGACCACGGACGGGCGCGGCAGCTGCTCGGCGCGTGCGACCACCTGACGACCACCCACGGCATCCGCTTCCAGGCCGACGAGCTCGCACTCCACGAGCGAACGGTCGCGCGCCTCGGAACCGAGCCGATCGCCGACCCGAACGTCGACGAGGCGGTTACCGCCGCGCTCGCGTAGCCGGCTGCGCTCGGGTGGGGCTGCGTCCCGGGCTAACCGGAGGAACCTGAGGTGCTCGGCGACGGCGGAAGTCACGGACTACCACAGCTCGTCGATCTATCCGCCCTCGCATTCACCCGCGCCCCGTCCTAATCTCAGCCGGTGCTTGTCGGCCGTACAGACGAACTCTCTCGCCTGGGGGCACTGCTCGACGACGCGCGGCTCGGACGCGCCGGCGCCGTTGTGATCGCGGGAGAGGCGGGGATCGGTAAGACGTCCCTGCTCGCCGCGGCGGTCTCGATCGCGACCGATTTCCGGCTGTTTCGCGCGCGCGGAGTCGAGTCGGAAGGTGAGCTCTCATACGCGGTCATGACCGAGCTGCTCGACGGCGGACGACAGCCGCTGCTCGAGCAGCTTCCCCGCGCGCTTCGACTCACGCTCGAGGGCGCGTGCAGCGTGCGTTCGACGAAAGTCGACGCCTCGACGGTCGCGGCGGCGTGGACGACGCTGCTCGCCGTTGCGGCGGAGGACAAGCCGGTGCTCGTGCTCGTCGACGACATCCAGTGGGTCGACGGCGATTCGGCGGCGGCGATCCTGTTCGCTGCGCGCCGTCTGCATGACGCCCAAGTCGCGACGCTTCTGGCAGTGCGTGAGCCGACCGTCTCCGCGATCGAGCTTGATGGGCTCGATCGGCTCGGACTTGCTGCGCTCGACCCTGCGGCAGCGCGCCTCGTTGCCGTAGGTGCACCGGACTCGATCATCGAGGCCGCAGCCGGCAATCCGCTTGCGCTCGTCGAGCTGGCGCGAGAGGGGAATGTCCGTGACGGCGCGAGGCCTGTCGCGGAGCTTCTTTTCGGAGCGCGCGTCGACCGGTTGAGCGAGGGAGCGCGCCGGACGCTGCTCGCAGCAGCACTCGACACCTCGGGAAGCGCAGACGTGGTCGCCAGTGCTGCGGGCGGCCGCAAGCATGTCGAGGAACTGCGCCGGCATCACCTCGTCAGCGTTCGAATGGGGCAGATCGAGCTTCGCCACCCGCTGCTCCGTTCGCTCGTGCTTGCGCGCTCCTGGCACGACGAGCGGCAGGCTGTGCACGCCCGGCTCGCCGATGCGCTTCCGGTAGGGGTCGACCGGACGCGCCATCGAGCGCTCGCGGCGACCGCCCCAGACGCCGCGCTGGCCGACGACCTCGAAACACTTGCAGCCCGGGCGGGGGGATGCGCCGGCAGAGCGTGGGCGCTTCGGCGCTCGGCGGAGCTCACACCGGACAGCGAGCGGCGCGCCGTTCGCTTTGCCGGAGCCGCGCGAGCCTCGTTCGACGCTCGCGACATGGTCACGGCGCGGCGGCTTGCTGCTCATGCCCACGAGGACGGAGAAGCGACCGTTCGGGCGGACGTCAACGAGCTCGCCGCACGGCTTGCACTCGCAGACGGCGCGCAAATCGAAGGCGCGCGTGCGCTACGCGCAGTTGCCGTCGAAATCGCCCCGGCGGAGCCTGAACGGGCCGTGCGCCTTTTCGTCACTGCCGGGTACTACTTCGCGGCGTTGGGCGAGGCGGACGAGGCGCTTCGCGTCGTCGACGAGGCGCACGCGCTTGGGACGCAGGGTCCCGTGCTTGACCTTATGATCGCCTCGGCGCACGCCGAAGCCGTAGCCGCTGGCGGAGAGTTCGTTCGGGCCCAACAGCTGTTCCGCGAGCTTGCGACAGCGGGGGACCGTGAGCACGCTGTACACGCCGACCGCGATGCCCGGTTGGTGCTCGCCGAGGCGCTCTACGACGGCTGCCTCCTTGTGCGGGCGCGACAGGTGGTCGTCGTGGCCGAACACGACGCCCGCGCCGACGGGGCGCTCGGCGAGTTGCACGTTGCACTCGCGTGTCGCTTCGGCATCGAGCTGGCGGCAGGACGAATCGCCGCCGCGGACGCCGCGGCGGCCGAAGAGCTGGAGGTCGCTGCCGGCTTCGGTCGCGCAGCGGAGCGACGCGAAGCGCTCGGTCATGTGGCGTGGGGAGACGCGTTCACCGGCCGTGAGCACGAGTGCCGCGCACACCTTCAAGAACGGTTGCGGCTCTCGGAGGGAGCCGGCTTGAACACGTCACCCCATCCCGCCCTCGGTCTGCTGGAGCTCGGGCTCGGAAATTTCGCCGCAGCCGCCGTAGCGCTCCAGGCGTCGGAAGCGGCCTGGGTCCGAGGCGGACACACCCCGGCGGCAAGCATGAGACCGTGCACCATCGACCTCGTCGAAGCGCAACTTCGTGCCCAGTCCCGTGAAGACGCGGCCCGCGTCCTCACGGAGTTCGACCGCGATGCGACGCGGCTCGATCGACCGCTAGCACAGGCCCTTGTTCACCGCGGTCGGGGCCTGCTCGCCGACGACGACGCATTCGATACCGAGTTCGAACGCTCGCTCGAGCTCGACGTCTTCGAGCCAAGCCCGTTTGAGCGTGCCCGGACGCAGCTCTGCTGGGGCGAGCGGCTGCGCCGCGTACGCCGCCGCTCGGAGGCCCGCGTTCAGCTCCGCGCAGCTCGCGATGCATTCGCTGTGTCCGGCGCGACGCTGTGGCTCGCGCGGGCGGAGGCCGAGCTCGCCGCAACCGGTGAACGTCTGCAAAAGCGCAGCGCAGGCGGCGGCGAGTTGACTCCCCAGGAGCGGCGTGTCGCCGTACTCGTCAGCGATGGGCTCACGAATCGCGAAGTCGCGGCGCGTTTGTTCGTCAGCACGAATACCGTCGAGACCCATCTGCGCCACGTGTTTCAGAAGCTTGGCGTCAGATCGCGAACGGAGCTCGCGAACCGGTTCACCGATTTCCGTGATTCGAACGAGCCGGTCACCTCGTAGCCTGAGTCGCGTACCCAACGCGACCGTGAGGAGCGAACGATGAAGAGCACGAAGGTGACATTGGCAATGGTGATGACGGCGATTGCCGGACTGGCCGCAGCTGCGAGTCCGGCACACGCGCTCGGCGGATGGCGCAACCTCCCCGCCAACGCGAGCTGTATGGCATTTCTCGCCGCTGCGTCGAACCCGAACGCGAGCGGGGATCACATCGCCGCCCTGGCAAAGAGCGGCAATGCCGTCGCCATCGCGCAGGCCGATCCGAGCGGCACAGGCTTCCCCGGACTCTTCTCCTGCGTCGAGCAGATCCCGTAGGAACGAGCTCTTCCAGACATCTTCTCCTGCACGTGACTGAGCTGGAGCAGCTCGCCGCACCAGCCCAGTCACGTGCAGGGCCGATAGCGAAACCCTCAAGTCCGTCGAAACCTTTAGTGGAGGCGGCGGGAATCGAACCCGCGTCCGCGGACGCACCGGAATGAGCGTCTACAAGCCTAGGTCGCCGTTTACTTTCGCTCGCCGGCCGGTTGGCGACCGACCTACCGTCGAGCTAGCCCTCCTGAAATGTCGCGCCGCCGACGAGTGGCTCTTCTTTGGCGCCGAGCCCGCTTGTTGATGCCGCTTCCGGGTGGCGGGCACGCCCGGGGCGACACGCTGGTCTAAGTCCTAGGACTTAGGCAGCGAGTGCGAGGTTTGAATCCGCACTTGCGTTTGTTTCCGGTTGTTTTAGGAGGCCGACCGGAGACCTCCGCTTGCAGCTCACCCGGAGAACCGACCACGTCGAAGCCATGGCGCCCCCGTATGTTTTGTTGCGGTCATTGTACTCCGGGAACCGGCGGTGGGGTGATTTTCGCTGTCGGAGCCGAATCCGCGGTCGCTGTGCCGAATCGGTTGGCCGCGGTCACCTCCACCCGCAGCGGGAAATTGACGTCGGCCGGGTCGACGACATAGGTCCGTAAGGTCGCGCCGGCGATGTCCGTGCAGTTGGCTCCGGCGTCGTCGCAGCGCTGCCACTGGTAGCTGAACGACGAGATCGTGTTCCAGACCCCGGTCGTGGCAGTCAGCGTCTCGCCCTGTTGCGGATTGCCGGTCACGTCGGGCACGCGATACGGCTGTGGTGTCAGCGCGGCGTCGATATGCAGAATCGAGGCGGCGGCGAGCCGGCGGCTGTCGGCGAGCCGCGATCGGGCGCGTCCCCGCGATCACGAACGCGCCGACGACACGCTCCAGTTGCACGTAGAGGACGCTCTCGTACACGCGCCCCTTGGCCATCTGCACGCTGAGCGGCAGTTCCGCGGCGTGATCGCCGACGCGCGGCGCGCGCAGCGCGGCGAGCTTCACCGCACTCTTCTTCACCCGCAGACTCTTTGCCACCGCGGCGGAGAACGCGACCCGTCCCGTGGACGAGGCGAATGCCGTCCTGACCTGCGACAGCGCCGTCGCGGCGCGAGCGACCGTCGCGGAGACGAGCGCCTCGGACTGGATGTAGCGAAGCCCCGACGCCCCGCTCGGTGTCTTGAACGTGAACGTCCGCTGATACGCGGCGACGTAGTTCTTCTCGTGGACCGGCCCCTGGCTGGTCAGCTGAGCGCCGGGCAGATCGGCCCCCTGCAGTGTCAGCAGCGCCGGGGGTAGGTTGGGAGCCGTGGTCGTCGCCGTCGCGGCCGCGGTCACGGCCAGCGCCACGACGGCGAAGGCGACTGCGGGGCCCCAGCTCACGCGCGCAGGGTAGCGCGGCTACCGGCGGCTCTTGAGCTCGCGGTCGATCTGGCGCTTCACGTCGCGTTCGATCACGTCGCGCCGCTTGTCACGTGTCTCCTTGCCGCGGGCAACGGCCAATTCCACCTTCGCCTTGCCGTCCTTGAAGTAGAGCCGCGTCGGGACGATCGTCAACCCCTTCTCGCGGACCTGGGCGTTCAGCGACTCGATCTGTCGGCGATGCAGGAGAAGCTTCCGCGGCCGGACCGGTTCGTGGTTCGATCGGTTGCCGTGGTCGTAGGTCGAGATCTCGACGCCGTGCAGCCACGCCTCGCCGTCGCGGATGTCCGCGTACGACTGCGCCAGGGTCACGCGGCCGTCGCGCAACGACTTGACCTCGGTCCCGGTCAGGACGATGCCAGCCTCGATCCGCTCGAGCAGCTGGTAGTCGTGACGTGCCCGGCGGTTCTCCGCAATCTGCTTCTCGGTCATGAGTGCCTCTCCGGCGACTGTTGCCGTGGCTCTGGCGAGCGAAAAGCAAGCAATGCAAGGACACAGGGAGCCCCGATAGCCGGTGCTATCGGGGCGACCGAGGACGCGGCAGTGCGCAGCTTTGCAGCCGCCAGAGGCATGGAGGACAGTTGCCGGAGAGGCACAAAAGCGAGAGTAGCGTTGAGGGTCGGACCAGGGTGATGCCGGATAGCGCCTGCAGCGCCCAACCGGCACCGTCGAGAGATGAGCGAACACATCACACAGACAGCAAGCATCAGGCGCCTCGAGCGCAGTCCGTCCGACCGTGTCGTCGCCGGCGTCTCCGCCGGTCTCGGTCGGTATTTCGACCTCAACCCGGCCGTCTTCCGCCTCGGCTTCGTCGTCCTGACGCTGCTCGGAGGTGCCGGGATCCTCGTCTACCTGGCCGCCGTGCTCGTCATTCCGGTCGAGGGTCGCCACGAGTCGATCGCCGCCCAGGTGCTCGCCGAACGCAGCGAGCGTCCCGCGCCGCTCGTCGGACTCGGGCTGGCCGGCGTCGCACTTGCCGTCCTGCTCTCCCGCGGGGACCTCTGGCCCGCGGCAGGAGCAGGCTGGGTCCTGATCCTGGTCGCAGGCCTGACAATCCTCTGGGCGAGCCGGGAGAGCCGGCGCGGCCGCAGGCTCGCGATCGTCCTCGGAGCGATCGCCTCGCTGCTCGCGATCACAGTGGTGACGGCACTCGTCGTCGCCTTCGCCTGGTTCAACGTCAGCCTCTCCGACGGGATCGGCGACCACACCTACCAGCCGGCGACCGCAGCCGAAATCCAGCCCGCGTACGAGCTGGGCGTCGGCACCCTCCGTCTCGACCTCTCGCACGTCGCACCGTCGACCGCTGCACGGGTCCGGGCGAAGGTGGGGATCGGCGAGCTGAAGATCATCGTCCCGAACACGGCGCCGGTGACGGTGAACGCCCACGCCAAAGCCGGCGACGTCTACGTCCTGAGTCGACATGACGACGGTCGCGACGCGAACATCCAAACCGGCACAGGCGGCGGGCTCGTGATCGACGCGACGGTCGGCGCCGGGCAGATCGACGTGGTTCGCGCGCGGTGAGCTCGCTGGCGGCACCTCCGCTCGAGCGGAGCGAGCACGACCGTGTGATCGCGGGTGTGTGCGGTGGGCTCGCGTCGGCGCTTCGCGTCGATGCGACGCTCATCCGCCTCGCGTTCTCGCTGCTCGCGCTCGCGGGTGGCGCCGGAATCCTTCTCTATCTCGCCCTGTGGGCTCACTCGGAAGGGCGGCGTCCGATCGTCGCGACGGGTCTCGCCGTCGGCTCCGTCCTCGCCCTGCTGGTAGCCCTCGGGATGTCCGGAACCGCACTGATCGGCGCGGCCTTCATCCTCGCCGGCGCTGCCATCGCTGCGGCGCGCGGCGGCTCGCTGCGGCCGGGCGGTTCATTGCCCATTCCGGCGATCGCTCTGACCACCGCCGGCGCCGTGATCCTGCTCGGCCACCTCGGCGCCTCCGGTTCCTTCGTCGCACCGGGTGCGATCGCCGGAACGCTCGTGCTCGTGCTCGGGCCGTGGCTGTGGCAGCTGGCTTCCGAACGCGCCGAGCGGATCCGCCTCTCGGAGCGCGCCGCCGTCGCCGCGCGTGTGCACGACTCCGTCCTCCAGACGCTCGCACTTGTCCAGCGCCACGCCGACGATCCACATCGCGTCGCGTCGATCGCCCGGCGGCAGGAGCGCGAGCTTCGCCGCTGGCTGTACGGCACCGGCATCCAGGACGCCGCCACCCTCGAGGACGCGCTCGCCGACGCAGCCGCCGAGATCGAGGAGCTCTACCACGTCAGGATCGAGCTTGCGACCGCCGGCCGAGCCGAGCTCGACGCCTCGCACGAGCAGCTCGTCCTCGCGGCACGGGAGGCGATGGCGAACGCCGCGAAGTTCTCCGGCGCCGACGAGATTGCGGTCTACGCGGACTCGGACGCCCACGGCAGCGCCGTCTTCGTCCGCGACCGGGGTCGAGGCTTCGACCGCGAGGGGGTCCCCGCCGACCGCCGTGGCATCGCCGAATCGATCGAAGGGCGCATGCTGCGCGCCGGCGGGTCGGCCACGATCACATCACGGCCGGGCGAAGGAACCGAGGTCGAGCTGAGACTGCAGAGACCCGCGTGATGCGCCGCGTAGTCCTGGTCGACGACCACGAGCTCTTCCGCGCGGGCGTCCGCAACGAGCTCGCCGACGCGGTCGAGATCGTCGGCGAAGCCGGCAGCGTCGCCGAGGCGGTGCCGCTGATCCGTGAGCTCGATCCCGAGGTCGTGCTACTCGACGTGCATCTGCCGGACGGCGGCGGCGAAGCCGTGATCGCTGCTGTCGCGCCCGAGCGGCCCGGCGTCAAGTTCCTCGCACTCTCGGTCTCCGACGCAGCCGAGGACGTGATCGGTGTGATCCGCGCCGGCGCACGCGGCTACGTGACGAAGACCATCTCCCGCGCCGAGCTGACCGATGCGATCGAGCGAGTCGCAGCGGGCGACGCCGTCTTCTCGCCGCGGCTCGCGGGCTTCGTGCTCGACGCGTTCCGCGCCGGCGAGCCCGTCGGCGCCGATGCCGAGCTGGAGACGTTGACCCCGCGCGAGCGCGAAGTGCTGCAGCTGATCGCCCGCGGCTACCGCTACAAGGAGATCGCCGCCCGCCTGCACCTCTCCGTGAAGACGATCGAGGCCCACGTCTCCAGCGTCCTGCGCAAACTCCAGCTCTCGTCGCGGCACGAGCTGACCCGCTGGGCGCATGAACGACGTTTGATCTAGCCGAGCGAGAGGTCGACCTTTCCTTCGCTCTTGTTGATCGTCTCGACGCGGACGTCGAGCGGGTCGCCGAGACGGTAGGTGCGGCCCGTGGTGCGGCCGGCGAGGGCGATGCCGAGCTCGTTCAGCTCGAAGAACTCGCCGTGCAGCCGGCGCGCGGGCAGGAAGCCTTCGAAGACATCCCCGAAGCGGCAGAACAGTCCCGAGTTGATCAGGCCGATGATCTCGCCGTTCCATACCGTCTCCCAGCCGAGCTCGAACAGCCGCCGGTCGAGCAGCCAGGCGAGACAGATCTCGTCGGCGAGGTACTCGGTCTTCGCCGCGTCACGCTCGCGGGCCGACGTGTGCTCTGCGAGCGCTTCCAGGTCGCCGGGCAGCGGATCGTCGGCCAGACCGAGCTCGCGCAATAACGCTCTGTGGACGATCAGGTCGGGATAGCGCCGGATCGGCGAGGTGAAGTGCGCGTACGCCGGGCTCGCAAGACCGGAGTGCCCGAGGTTCTTCGGGTCGTACCGCGCCTGCTTGAGAGCGCGCAGGACGAGCGCGGGGAACGCCTCGCGGCCGCGGCCCGACTGCCCGACGTAGGCCGTGATCTGCTCGGAGATGGCGCCGGTCAGGCCGGCGGCCTGCTGCGGCGTCATGCGATCCGGGACCGGCGGCGTGGGCACGCCGAGTGCGACCAGCTTGGCGAGCAGGTGCTCGACCGCCTGCGGGTCGGGACGCTCGTGCACGCGGTAGAGCGCCTCGCGGCGACGCCCCGACAGGAACGCCCCGACCAGCTCGTTCGCCAGCACCATCAGTTCCTCCACGAGCATGTGGGCGTGAGGCTCGCCCTCGAGCCAGGCATCTGCGACGCCGCCCTCGCCGTCGAAGCGGAACGCGATCTCGGGTGTCTGCACCTGAAGCGCCCCGCGGGCGAAGCGCTTCGCCCTCAACTCGCGGGCAAGCTCGTCGTTGAGGTCGAGCGCAGCCAGGATCTCGGCGGGTGCGTCGCGCCGCTGCGCCTCGCCGTACGTCAGTCGTGCATCCGATCGGATCACCGAGCGGTAGAACTGTGGCTCGCCCGACGGCGGGATCTCGACCGTCACACAGAGCCGATCCTGGTGCGGGCGCAGCGAGCAAAGCTCGTCGGCGAGCTCGTGCGGCAGCATCGGCGCGACGCGGCCGGGGACGTACGTCGAAAATGCACGCCGGGCAGCACCCTGGTCGAGCGGTGAACCTGCGCCGACGAACCACGAGACGTCGGCGATGTGCACCCACGCCCGGATGCCGTCGGCCTCGCGCCGGAACGACAGGGCGTCGTCGAAGTCCTTCGCAGTGTCGGGGTCGATCGTGTACGTCAGCTGCTCGCGTAGATCGACCCGGTTCGAGACGTCGATCGGCCGGAACTCGTGCTGCTCGAACGGCTGCCGGTCGCCGCGCTCGACGAGCAGCGCTTCGAGCACGTTCTCGACGTCGTCGGCGCGACCGAGGTTCTGCTCGACGTGCGCGCGGCCCCGCCCGGTGCGGACGACGGCGAGATCGCCGCGCTCGAGATCGCCGGCTCCCTTCAGGTCGAGTGTGATCGCCACGCCGGGCGTGAAATACGGCTCGCCGATCAGCAGCTTGCCGCGGCGGCCGACCTCGACGACGACGCGGGTCGGGCCGGTCAGATGCGGAGGAAGCGGCGGATCGTCAGGCCCGAGCCGATTGCCCCGAGACCGAGGCCCATCGCGATCAGGATCAGCGCCGTCAAGGAGAAGGAGAGCGCCTTCACGTCGGCATCGCCCGAGAGGTGCGGCGAGATCGCAGGCAGCGCGATCACCTTGCCGAGAATGAGGAAGATGACGGCGAGGACCGACCCCGCAAGGCCGCAGAACAGCCCTTCGAGCATGAACGGACCGCGCACGAACCAGTTGGTTGCCCCGACGAGCTTCATCACCTCGATCTCACGTCGCCGCGAGAAGATCGAGAGGCGAATCGTGTTCGCGATCAGCAAGACCGACGCGATCAGCAGGATCACGGTCGCGATCGTGAACACCCCCTCGATCACGTGTGCGACTTGGAGGATCCGATGCGAGACCTGTTTCCCGTCGAGCACGCGGTCGACGCCGGGCGGTTTGTGCGGCAGGACGATCGAGTCGTACAGCTTGTCGACGTTCTCGGCATGGTTCGGCGTCACCTCGAGCGAATCTCCGAGCGGGTTCGAGGTCAGGTTCTTGACCAGCTCGGGATAGCGCTTCTTCATGATCTCGAGGCCCTGCTCCTTCGAGACGTACTTGATCCCGCCCGGCTTCACGTACTGGTTCTGCTGCAGCATCCGAGCGACGTCGTTCTTCTCGGCCGACGTGACCTGCGGGAGGAAGTAGACCTTCACGACGAGCTGCCGCTTGACGTGGTTCGACCACGAGACCGTCCACGTGCCGAGCGCGATGAACAGCCCGAGCAGGAACATGCCGATCAGCACCGTCATGGTCGCCGCGACAGTCGTCGAGAGGTTGGCGCCGAGCGAGCGCCACGCCTCGGAGAAGAGCAGCTTGAAGCGGCCGGCCACTACTCGTAGCCTCCGCGCCGCTCGTCGCGAGCCAGACGGCCGTCCTCGAGCGCGATCACGCGCTTGCGCATCTTGTCGACCATCTCGCGGTCGTGGGTGACCATCAGGATCGTCGTGCCCGCGCGGTTGATCCGGTAGAGCAGCTGCATGATCCCGACCGACGTGTCCGGATCGAGGTTCCCGGTCGGCTCGTCGCAGACGAGGAGCGGCGGGTGGTTGACGAACGCGCGCGCGATCGACACGCGCTGCTGCTCGCCACCGGAGAGCTCATCGGGGAGGGAGTTCATCTTGTGTGAGAGGCCGACCATCGCAAGCACCTCGGGCACCTTTTTGCGGATCGACGCGTTGTTCTCACCCTGCACCTTCAGCGCATAGGCGACGTTCTCGGCGGCCGTCCGCCTCGGGAGCAGCTTGAAGTCCTGGAAGACACAGCCGATGTTGCGCCGCAACATCGGCACCTTCGACGCCTTCAGACGGCCGAGCTCGCGTCCACCGATCACGATCTTGCCGCTCGAAGGATCGAGCTCCTTGAGCAGCAGGCGCACGAGGGTCGACTTGCCTGACCCAGAGGCGCCGACGATGAAGACGAACTCACCCTTGTCGATGTGGAAGGTGACGTCGCGCAGTGCGACGACGTCGGGCTCGTAGACTTTCGTCACCGAGTCGAACACGATCATCGACGCCGCGCCGGGACGCGGTTCCGGAATCGATTCTTCGACGGTGACCGTCGTAGGTGTGGCTGTCACTTTCGTTTCCAACACAGCGATGACCAGGGGCGTCGGAAGCGAGGCGCCCGGGTGCGTAGGTGTGGCGCAGTGTACCTCACCCTCTAGACGATCCTGCCGGCGGCCCGGGCGAGCAGGTACTCGCGAATGAACGGGTCGAGCTCCCCGTCCAGCACAGCCTGGATGTTTCCCGTCTCATGGCCGGTGCGTGCGTCCTTCACGAGCTGGTATGGCTGCAGGACATAGGAGCGAATCGATTCGCCGCCGAATCCCGTATCGGCGGAGCCACCCCGCTCCTTCGCCATCAGGGCCTCGCGCTCCTCTTCCGCTTTCTCGATCAGCCGCGATTTGAGCACGCGCATCGCGGTCTGCTTGTTCGCCGACTGCGACCGTTCGTTCTGGCACTGCACGACGATGCCGCTCGGCAGGTGGGTGATGCGAACGGCGCTGTCTGTCTTGTTCACGTGCTGGCCGCCTGCACCCTGGGCGCGGTACGTGTCGATCTTGAGGTCGCCGTCGTCGATCTCGACGGCGGCGTCGTCGGGCAGGAGCGGCGCGACGATCACGGTCGAGAACGCGGTGTGGCGACGGTGCGCCTGGTCGAACGGGCTCAGACGCACGAGCCTGTGCTTGCCTCGTTCGGCCTTCAGAATGCCGTACGCGTTCTCGCCGCCGACGGTGAACGTCGCCGACTTGAGACCCGCCTCCTCCCCGGGGCTGGCTTCGAGCAGCTCGACGTTGAAGCCGCGGTTCGACGCCCACCGCTCGTACATGCGCAGCATCATCTCGGCCCAGTCCTGTGCGTCCGTGCCACCCGTTCCCGACTGCAGGGTCACGACCGCGTCGCCGGTGTCGTACTCGCCGTTGAACAGTGCAGCCTCCTGGAGCTGCTCGAGCTCGGCACGCAGCGGGGCGAGCGTGGAGGCGATCTCGCCTTCCAACTCGCCGCCGTCCATGGCTGCGAGCTCGCGCGCGTCGTCGTAGTCGCGCACGAGCGTGCGGTACCCGTCGAGCCGTCGCGAGACGCGCGCATGCTCCGATGAAACGTTCGCGGCGCGGTTCTGGTCGTCCCAGAAACCCGGCGCGTTCATCTGCTGCTCGAGCTCTACGACGCGGCGTTCGAGTGAAGCGGGGTCAAAGATACTCCTCGACCCAGTCGAGCTGGGTGCCGAGCTCGGCGAGCTGGTCGGTGAGTGATCTGCCGTCGTCTGTCATCGCTGGAGGATGGTAGCCGCCTACTTGGCGCAAACACGACGCGGGTTCAGCCCGGTCAACGTCTCGAGACCACGCGACACGTTCAGATTGACGCCGAGCTGCACCAGGCCGGGCTGCGTCGCCTGCAGGCGAACCGTTCCGTCGTCACCGCGCCAGACGCAGCCCTGCGATGTCTTCCAGTACGGCGACCAACGCACCTTGACGCGGTAGCGGCCCGGCGCCGACACCGAGAAGACGAGGCGAGTCGGCCAGAGCCAGAAGACGTTCGCGTCACCGGCGCCGACCACGATCGGCTGCGGATTCGGCACCTCGTACACCTTCACGTGCAGGCTCGAGAAGACCTCCGTGAGACCGGAGCGGCCGCTGCGAATGAGCGTGGCCTCGCCGCGGGAGCTGTAGTCGGGCGGTGCGTCCGACAACACCACGTACCGCACGCCGAGCCCGCGCAGCCAGGACTCGTAGGCGCGGGCCGCCAGCGTGCGGTCGTAGAGCAGTTCGTTCTGCGGGAAGTCGTTCTGGCGGTACCAGCCGCGAACGATCGGAATGCCGGCGTCGGGCAGGTAGGCGGCGGGCCAGTGTTCGATCGTGTCAACTGCCTCGACGCGGTACGACGGGCTCAGGTTGTGGCGGAGGAACCCGATCGCCGGCTGCCAGTACGACACGCTGTGCGCCGGATCGGCGCCCGCCGCACGCGCGGTGTGCGCAAGCGCCGAGATGTTCCAGAAGCCGCCGACGGCGACGAGCGGGATCGTCAGCAGGATCCGCTTCGGCGCGACCGTCGCCGCGAGTAGGGCGAGCGGGATCGCCATGAACTTGAGCCGCTCCACGTTCGCGCCGAGATCGCTCGGGACGACGAACGCGACGAGCAGCGCCGCGAGGAAGACCGCGAACAGCCCGAACAGCCGTCGCGCACGGGGAACACGAACCGTGACGGCGATCCCGAGGAGCCCGAAGACGAGGCCCGGGATCAGGTCAGCGACGCTGAACGGGAATTGCCCTTGCTCGGGAAAGAGGCGACGCAGGACGAGCTCGAACCCGACCGCCGCGACGATCACGACGACGGTGGCGCGGCGCGGTGTCGGACCGAGCGCGGCGCCGGCGAGCACGAGCACGACCAGCAGCAGGGCAAGCGGGCTCGCGAGCAAGGTCAGGAAGAGCAGCACCGCGAAGCTTCGTCGATGCCCTCGCTGAAGCGCGGCGAGCGCCAGCAGCGCGAACATCACACCGAGCGCAAAGGGAAACGCGGCCGAGAGCACGATTCCCGGCCAGAGAATCGCGAACGTCCGGCTGGAGAAGCGTGCCGAGGGCCCCCACTCCTGCCAGACGACGAGGGCGAACGCAAGCGCGGCGATCCCGATCGAGAGCATCGCGAGCAGCTTGATCCCGAGCAACGCGGCCAGCGGGTAGTAGATGAAGCTGTAGGTGACGAACGAGTAGCGGCCGGCGTACCAGAAGTTGTTCCAGACGGCGAACCCGTGCTGGAGCAGGAACGTGCGCTGGTACGAGTGAGCCGCCAGATCGACGCCGGGAGGCCCGAGCCACAGGAGCACGCCGGCGAGCACGGCCGCCACGACGGCGGAGAGGAACCACTCGCGGGCGAACAGACGACGTTCTGCGCCGCTCACAACGGAGAGCCTACTCGTCGCAAACGCCTCAGTCGTCGCGTAGCCGCGACCAGATGCCCACGTCGGTTCGGATGCCTTCTTTGAAGTGCTTGGAGCGTAGGACGCCCTCGCGGCGGTAGCCGTTCCGCTCGGCCACACGCTCGGAGCCGGTGTTCTCGGCGTCGATCCGCAGCTCCAGGCGGAGCAGGTCGAGCGTCTCGAACCCCCACGCCGTCAGCAGCGACACAGCCCGGGAGGCGACCCCGCGGCCCCTGGCGGGTGCTGCGATCGCGTAACCGATCTCGCCCTCGCGGGCGCCCAGGTCGAGCTGGACGATCGCCGCGAACCCCAGCACCTCCCCGTCGCGGGCGAGAGCGGCGAAGCCTGCTCGGCCGCCGGAGCGCCACGCATCCTCGTAGCGGCCGATCCAACCGCGGACGAACACCCTGCCCGGGTCGTGCGGGATGTACGTGAACCGCTGGATGTCGGGGTCCTGCACGATCTCGACGAACGACGCGACGTGCTTGCCCGAAAGGGGCTCGAGCCGGATCAGGTCGTCTGCGAGCGGCGGGTCCGGCGGAGTGAGCGTGCGCCCGGTCAGGCGCCGTGGCACTTCTTGAACTTCTTGCCCGAACCGCACCAGCAAGGATCGTTGCGCCCGATGTTCTCGAGCTCCGAGTTGACCTTCGGCTTGGCGGCGACGGGTGTCGCGACCGAGCCGCCGCCGGCGCTGGCGGCGGTCGACGTGCCCGCGGCGAGGATCGCCTCGGCCCCTGCCAGGGACTGGTGCTCGTAGCTGAGCGCGCCGTTACCGGAGCCGTTCGCCGCCGGCGACTGCTGCAGTTGCGCGGCTGCCCCGTCGTCGGGTGTCACCTCAGCGTGGAAGAGCAGCGTCACGACCTCGGCTCGGATCGCGTGCGTGAGGTCCTGGAACATCAGGTGGCCCTCGTTGCGGTACTCGACGAGTGGGTCTTTCTGCGCCATCCCGCGGAGGTGGATGCCCTCGCGCATGTAGTCCATGTTCTCCAGGTGCTCGCGCCAGCGGATGTCCACCGTCTGCAGGACGATGAACCGCTCGAGATCGCGGATCAGCCCTTCCTGGATCTGGTCGAGCTCCTTCTCGCGCTCGGCGTAGGCGTCGAGCGCGTCGTCGAGGAACTCCTGGATCATCCCCTCGCGGTCGAGTCCCTTCAGCTCGTCGGCAGTCACACCGGTGCCGTAGACGTTCTCCATCGCGGCGACGAGGCCCTCGAGATCCCACTCCTCGGTCAGCTCCTCGAACGTGTACTCGGCAACGACATCCGAGATCACCTCGGGCAGCCACTCCTCGCGCAGCTCGTCGCTCAGGTCCTCGCCGTGCAAGACGCTGTTTCGCTGCTCGTAGATGACCTGCCGCTGCACGTTCATCACGTCGTCGTACTTGAGGACGTTCTTGCGGGCGACGAAGTTCTGCTCCTCGACCTTCTTCTGCGCGTTCTCGATCTGGCGCGAGAGGATGCTCGCCTCCATCGGCTGGTCGTCGGGAAGCTTGAAGCGCTCCATGATGTTGTGGATGCGGTCGCCGGCGAACATGCGGACGAGGTCGTCCATCCCAGACAGATAGAAGCGGGTTTCGCCGGGGTCGCCCTGGCGCCCTGACCGACCGCGGAGCTGGTTGTCGATGCGGCGCGCCTCGTGCCGCTCGGTGCCGAGCACGTAGAGGCCGCCGAGCTCGCGCACCTGGTCGTCGATCTTGATGTCGACGCCGCGGCCCGCCATGTTCGTCGCGATCGTGACCGCCCCGACCTGGCCGGCGTCCTTGATGATCTCGGCTTCGCGCGCGTGCTCCTTGGCGTTCAGGACGCTGTGTGGCACTCCCTTGCGCTTGAGCAGCTCGCTCAGGTACTCGGACGTCTCGACGGCGATCGTGCCGACGAGCACCGGCTGGCCCTTCTCGTTCCGCTCCTTGATGTCGTCGACCACGGCGTTGAACTTCGCTTCGACGGTCTTGAAGATGAGGTCGTTCTTGTCGTCGCGCGCAACATCGACGTTGGTCGGGATCTCGACGACGTTCAGGCCGTAGATCTCGACGAATTCCTTCTCCTCGGTCTTCGCCGTACCGGTCATGCCGCCGAGCTTCTCGTAGAGCCGGAAGTAGTTCTGCAGCGTGATCGTCGCGAGGGTCTGGTGCTCCTCCATGATCGGCACGCCTTCCTTCGCCTCGATCGCCTGGTGCAGCCCCTCGCTCCAGCGACGCCCTTCCATGATCCGGCCCGTGAATTCGTCGACGATCTTCACCTCGCCGTCCTGCACGAGGTACTCGACGTCGCGCTTGTAGAGCGCCTGCGCCTTGAGCGCCTGGATCAGATGGTTGACGAGCTGGACGTTGTTCGGGCTGTAGAGGTTCTCTACTCCGAGCGCACGCTCCACCTTCTCGATGCCCGACTCGCCCGGCGCGACGGTCTTGTGCTTCTCGTCGTACAGGTAGTCGTGCTGCTGCTGCAGCGCCTCGTCCTCCAGCTTCGTGCCCTTCGACTGGGCACCGTCGAGCCCCTTCACGATGCGCGCGAAGTCGTAGTAGGTCTTGGCCGCCGTGGTCGGCTCCCCGGAGATGATCAGCGGTGTTCGCGCCTCGTCGACCAGGATCGAGTCGACCTCGTCGACGATCGCGTAGGCGTGGCCGCGCTGCACGACGCCCTCGAGGCTGATCGACATGTTGTCGCGGAGGTAGTCGAAGCCGAACTCGGAGTTCGTGCCGTACGTGATGTCGGCGTCGTAGGCCGCCTTGCGGTCCTCGAAGGACATCATCGACTCGATGAACGCGACCCGCATGCCGAGCCGCTCGAAGACACCGCGGTTCCACTCGGCGTCGCGCTGGGCCAGGTAGTCGTTGACCGTGACGAGGTGGACGCCGGTCCCGGGCAGCGCGTTCAGGTACAGCGACAGGCTCGCGACGAAGGTCTTGCCTTCACCGGTCTTCATCTCGGCGATGTCGCCTTCGTGGAGGACGATCCCGCCCATCATCTGCACGTCGAAGATGCGCTGGTCCGACTCGCGGACCCGTGCCTCGCGAACGGCTGCGAACGCCTCGAAAAGGAGGTTCTCGAGCTCCTCCCCGTCCTCGAACCGCTTTCGGAACTCGGCGGTCTTGGCGAGCAGCTCTGCGTCGGAGAGCTTCTGGAAATCCGGCTCGAGGGTCGCGATGTAGGCGGCCTGCTCGGCGAGCCGCTTCATGCGCCGCCCCTCGCCGAAGCGAAGTGCCTTCTCGAGCTGTCCGATCGCTGGCATCGACGACAGGGTACCGCCCTTCAGGGGGCTTGCCTTCGGCTCCTACAGCGCGGTCGCCTCTACCTCCCAGAGGTCGCCGTCGAGCCTCCGGCCCCGGACGACGTACTCGGCTCCCTGGGCCGCACCGAGGCGTTCGAGGGCCGGTGCCCGGCCGAGAACCGTCCTCCCGTCGACCTGAAGGGCGCGTCCCTGGTGCGTCACGGCAAGCTCGGCGTCATCCCCGGTCAGGCCTCGCACCTCGGCGACCTCGATCCGCGAGGCGCCGACCGCCCAGGCCGTCTCGGTTCGGCGCACTGCCTCGGCACGGTAGGGCGGTGACAGCAGCGCATCGACCGCGTCCGCGAGCGGCGAGACCCCGTCGTCGGGCTCGTCTTCCTCGACCAGCAGCGTGCGGTCGGCGAGCGAGACGAAATGCACGGCGTCGCCCCGCAGAAGCGGCGATTCGGCCGTCGCGACGGCGTCCCAGCGCCGCGCACGCGGCACGCCGTGGATGCCCGGCTCGCCCCGCGGCTCGCCGTCCCACCCGGGCGCCTCGGCCGCCAGCGAAGGAGGCCGTCCCGGGTCGGCGAGGCGTGCTGCCAGCTCGGCTTCCTCCGCGAGCCTCTGGTGGAGCGGCTGCTGTCGCTTGAACCGCCGCACTCAGGCGACGTCGCCGTTGTGGGCCGTGTGCCGGCGCGGCTCGACGACGCGGCGCTCGCGGTAGCGCTTCACCTGACGCTCGAGCTTGTCCACGAGCTGGTCGATGGAGACCTTCATGTCCGGCGACGCTTCCCGTGCCCGCAGCGTCGGGCCTTTCGTGAAGATCGTCCCTTCGGCCACGTGGCTGTCGGCGATCGACGGGTTCTTCTGCTCGGAGAGCTCGACCTCGACCTGCGTCGGTTCGGCCAGCTGCTTGTCGAGCTTCGCCAGCTTTCGCTCGGCGTACTCGCGCAGGGACGGGGAGACCTCCACGTTCTTGCCCTTCACCTGAAGCCTCATTGCCGCCTCCCTGGTGGTGGTCAGTCCCGAGCTTTGAGCCTACCGGACGGCCCGCGCGAAGGTGACCACGTCGACACGGCGCGCCCCCGCGCTCCTGAGCGCGGAGGCAGCGGCGCTCGCGGTCGCTCCGGTCGTGTAGATGTCGTCGACCAGCAGGACGCGCGGCGGGGCCTCCGTGACTGCCCGGAAGGAGCCCTGGACGTTCGCCCGTCGGCGGGCACGCGGCAGCGTCGCCTGCCGTTCCGCGCCGGCCGTTCGCGCGAGCAGCCCGGCGAGCTCGAGCTGCCAGCGCCGCCCGAGCTCGTCGGCGAGCGACTCCGCGGGATGGCGGCTCCGGTGGAGCTGGCGCACGGGATCGGGCGGGACGTATGTGATCGCGTCGGCAGCCGGCGCCGCGAGCTGACCTGCGACGAGCTCGGCTGCCAGCGGCGCCAGACGGCGGAGGCCGCGCTCCTTCCAGGCGCGCACGAACGGGCGCACCGGCCCGGCGTACGCAAAGGCCGCGACCGCTCCCGCGAACGCGAGCCGACGCCCGGCGCACTCCCGACAGCGCTCGACGGGCCACGCCGTCGGTGCGCCACAGCGGGCGCAGTGCGGGCGCACGATCGGAGGGAAGGAGGACCTGCATGCGCTGCAGAGCCGGTCGGCCGGCCCACCGCAAGAGACGCAGCGTGAGGGAATGAGCAGCTCGACGAACCACACACCCGACGCTAGTCGGCGAACCGTCACGTGTCTGTGACGGATTCGCAGCGATTGTGTGCCGAGCGCTACTCGGGCGAGTACACGGCGCGCGCCGGCAGGCCGCGCGCGGTGCGGAGGCGGTTGTCGGCCTCGAGCAGCTGCTCGTGATCGCCGATGTCGTACCAGCCGCCTTCGAACTGCCAGCCGTAGACAGGCTCACGCTCCTGCAGCCAAGCGACGTACCGCCCCGGTTGGTCGTGCGGCTGGCCAGCGTCCAGGTAGGGGCCGACCAGCCGGACGTGCTCGCGCGAGAAGAGATACGTCGCGGTCGCCGCGAGCGTCGACGGCGGATCCTCCGGCTTCTCGACGAACTCGACGACCCGGTCGTCGGCATCGAGCGCGACGATCCCGTAGCGGCGGGCCAGGTCGACCGAGCCCACGTCGCGCACTGCCAGCGCACTCGCGCCAGCACCTTTGCCACGCCAGAACGCCACGAGCTCGACGAGGCTGAAGTCGAAGAGGTTGTCGCCGGCGATCACGAGCAGGTCGTCGTCGATCGCCGCTTGCTCGATCACGAAACGCAGATCCCCGACCGCGCCGAGCCGGTCGTCGTTCGACGACGTACCGTCATCGTGCACCGTGATCTCGCGGCCTTCGGCCCAGCAGACGAACGCCGGCGCCTTCGTCGCGTTCGTGACGACGTGCACCTCGTCGATGTCGGCCACCTCGCCGATGCCGGCAACGATCGAGTCGATGATCGGGCGGCCTCCGATCGGGAGCAGTTCCTTGGCCCAGGTGTCCGTGAGCGGGCGGAGCCGCGTCGCGTATCCCGCGGCCAGGATCAGTGCCTTCACGCGGCACCCACGGGCTGTGCAAGCGCAACGCCGAACGGCGCGCGGTGCACGCCGTGCTCCGTGACGATCGCCGTGATCAGCTCGGCCGGCGTCACGTCGAAGGCCGGGTTGCGAGCGGCGAACCGCGCCGTGATCTCGGCCGGGTCGCGCTCCTCGATCGGGATAGCAGCGCCGCTCGGCGTCGCGAGATCGACGGTCGAGCTCGGCGCCACGATGTAGAGCGGGATCCCATGGTGGCGTGCGAGCACCGCGAGTGAGTACGTGCCGATCTTGTTGGCCGTGTCGCCGTTCGCTGCGATCCGGTCGGCGCCCGTGACGACACAGTCGACTTCGCCGGCGGCCATCAGCGACGCGGCAGCCGAATCTGCGATCACCGCGTGCGGAATGCCTGCCGTCTCCAGCTCCCACGCCGTCAGCCGCGCGCCCTGCAGCAACGGCCGAGTCTCGTCGACCCAGACGTGTGCCAGCAGCCCCCGGTCGCTCGCCGCGATCAGGGCTCCCACCGCGCTGCCGTAACCACCCGTCGCCAGGCCCCCCGCGTTGCAGTGTGTGAGCGCGCGGGTCTCGCTCGCGAACAGCGCAGCGGTGTGCGCGGACATCGCCCGGCACCGTTCGACCTCGTCTCGGTGCAGTTGCCGAGCAGCTTCGAAGGTCGGCTCGGCGTGCATCTGGTCGAGCGCCCAGCCGAGATTGACCGCGGTCGGCCGTGCGCTCCGCAGCACCTCGTCGGCTGCCTGCGGGTCCTCGCCGGTTGCGACCGCCAAGACGTAGCCGTACGCGGCCGCGATCCCGATCGCGGGGGCGCCGCGCACGACCATCTCCCTGATCGCCGCCGCCACCGCCGAGGCGCTGGTGCAGACGACGTCGACCTCCTCCGCGGGCAACCGCCGCTGGTCGAGAAGGACGACGGAGTCGTGCTCGAGCCTGACGATCCGCTCAGGGTCGAGCACGCGCACGTACCAGGATGCGGATCAGGTTCCTTCGTCCCACGACGCGAGGTACTTCGCCTGCTCGGCCGTGAGCTGGTCGATCGTGACGCCCATCGTCGCGAGCTTCAACCGCGCGATCTCCTCGTCGATCTCGGTCGGAACCGGATACACCTTGTTCTCGAGTGACGCTGCGTGCTGGACTGCGTATTCGGTCGCCAGCGCCTGGTTCGCGAAGCTCATGTCCATGACCAGCGCCGGGTGACCTTCCGCAGCCGAGATGTTCACGAGGCGGCCGTCTGCGAGCAGGTAGATGCGGCGCCCGTCGGCGAGTGTGAACTCCTCGACGAAGTTGCGTGCTTCGCGCGTGTCGACGGCGAGCTCGCGAAGCGCCGGGATGTCGATCTCGACGTTGAAGTGCCCCGTGTTGCAGATGATCGCGCCGTCCTTCATCACCTCCAGGTGCTGGCGTGCGATCACGTGCTTGTCGCCGGTTGCGGTGCAGAAGATGTCGCCGATCTTGGCGGCGTCCGCCATCGGCAGCACTTCGTAGCCGTCCATCAGCGCCTCGAGCGCGCGCATCGGATCGACCTCGGTCACGATCACGTGAGCGCCGAGACCCTTGGCGCGCATCGCCACCCCACGACCAACCCAGCCGTAGCCCGCGACGACGAACTTTCCGCCGGCGATCAGGACGTTCGTCGCGCGGATGATCCCGTCGATCGTCGACTGGCCGGTGCCGTACCGGTTGTCGAAGAAGTGCTTCGTCCGCGCCTCGTTGACGGCGATCACGGGAAACTCGAGCGCACCGTCGGCTTCCATCGCCTTCAGCCGGATCACGCCGGTGGTCGTCTCCTCCATGCCGGCGATGATGTCTCCGAGCTGCTCACGGCGAGAGCTGTGCAGGACGCTGATCACGTCGGCGCCGTCGTCCATCGTCAGTTGCGGCTTGTGGTCGACGGCAGCCTGGATGTGCGAGTAGTAGGTGTCGTTGTCCTCGCCCTTGATGGCGAAGACCGAGATGTCGTACTCGTCGACGAGCGCGGCGGCCACGTCGTCCTGCGTCGACAGGGGGTTCGAGGCGCAGAGCACCACGTCGGCCCCGCCGGCCTTCAGCGTCCGCATCAGGTTGGCGGTCTCGGTGGTCACGTGGAGGCACGCCGAGATGCGGAAGCCTGCCAGCGGT
Organism: uncultured Actinomycetes bacterium; assembly: GCA_963836705.1. GTDB lineage: Bacteria > Actinomycetota > Thermoleophilia > Gaiellales > Gaiellaceae > PALSA-600. Next base: position 609,288 of record CAWIKU010000002.1, read on the forward strand.
TGCTCACGCTCGAACCGCTCGCGAATCGCCTGCAGGACCGGCATCTGCCGATCGGCCCAGGTGATGCGGCGGACACCCTCTGCTGCGAGGGCGAGATCCTTTACGTCATGTCGTTTCGTCGTGGCCACGTGTTCCTCTCCGTCTTTGGTCGCGGGGCAGTGTAGTTCGGTGGTCAGGCTGTGAGGAGCCGCTCTTGCTTGCGCTGCTCCCACTCGACCCAGGAAGCGTCCTCGCCGGCGGCGAACCAGCCGTCCACCGCGGCGCGAAGGCGCGGCTCACGCCGCAGCCGTCGTGCGAATACGAGCTCGGCGAGCTCGATCCCGTACTCCGTGCGCAAGACGCTCAGCGAACGCAGGCGATTCAGCTCGGCGAGGCCGTAGAGCCGGTACCCGGCGGCCGTGCGCCGCGGCAGCACGAGCCCGTGCTGCTCGAGGTAGCGCAGCATGCGCGCCGACCAGCCGGTCTCGGTCGCGGCAGCGCCGACGGTCAGGAGCTCCTGCATGCGACAGACCTTACCACAAGTCTGTCAATGTTATGGCGTGGAGGTCCCCTCCCGCCCGTAGGCGTCCTCGAGGCGCACGACGTCGTCGAGCTGGGGCGTCGAGACCTCCAGGATGGTCGTGTCCTCGATCGCCGTGACGCGATGCACCGTCCCGGCCGTGTAATGGAAGGCCGCGCCGGCTCCGACGACCTCGACCCGCAGCACCGGATCGCCGACCTCGCCGAGCTCGAGCTTGACGCGTCCGGACTGGATCAACCAGGCCTCGTCCTTCTCCCGGTGGAACTGCAGCGAGAGCGACTCTCCTGCCTTCACGAACAGCACCTTGCCGCAGTACCTGTCGGTCAGCGCCCAGATCAGCTCGTAGCCCCACGGCTTCTCGACCTTGCGCACCTCATGGGCCCAGGCGTCGAGATTGTGGAGGTTCGGTGAATCGACGCTCATCGGCCGCAATGTTCTCATGCGAGCCACTCTGGATGTGCGGCGATGTGCTCGCTCGCAACCCGGAGCTCCTTGGGCGTGTTCACCGTCAGCCAGAGGCCCTCGTGCCGGTAGGCGTGCAGGCGCCCTTCGGCCGCAAGCTCGGGAAAGGTCGACGATTCGTGGTCGCCGCGGTCAGGCAGCCGTTCGATCGCCTCGGCGGACAGGACGTAGTTGCCGCAGTTGACCCAGTACGGCACGCGCGCGTCCTCTCGGAAGCCACGGACGACGTTCAGCTCGTCGACCTCGACCAGGCCGAACGGCGACTTCGGCTGGGCGACGGTCAGCGTCGCGAGCCCCCCTGAGGCGCGGTGCGCCGCGAGGAGCGCGACGAAGTCGACCGCCACGAGCTCGTCACCGTTCATCGCGTAGACGTCACCGGCGTCCGACCTGGAGCGCGCGGCGAACTTGATCCCGCCGCCACGACCGAGGCGTTCCGGTTCCTCGGCGACGACGATCTCGGCGCCGAGGCCGCCGAGCTCCTGGGCGAAGAGGCCTCCCTGCCCGGCCGCACACGACACGATCACCCGCTCGACGCCGGCGCGCACGAGACGGCTCACCTGGTAGGCCGCCAGCGGCTTGCCGGAGATCTCGACCAACGCCTTCGGACGGCCGCCGGCGGCAGCCCCGAGACGCTCGGCCTGCCCGCCGGCGAGGATGATCGCCTCGCTCGCCACCTAGACGGTCTGGGGTACGGCGTCGGCTGCCGGCAGCGGCCTGCCGATTCCCTCGTAGACGAAGCCTGCGCGGCGCGTCTCTTCCGGGTCGAGCAGGTTGCGCCCGTCGACGATCAACGGGTTCGCCATCGCCGCCAGCGTCTCTGCGGACGCCAGCCCCTCGAGCTCCGGCCACTCCGTCACGATCACGGCCGCATCGGCGCCCTGCACCGCCTCGAGGACCGAGCCGACGACGTCGACTCCCACGGGCAGCGAGCTGCCATTCGCAACCGGATCCCACGCCCGAACCTCCGCTCCCTCGGCGAGCAAGCGCGAGGCGAGCACGATCGACGGCGCCTCGCGCATGTCATCGGTACCGGCCTTGAACGCCAGCCCGAGCAGGGCAACCCGCTTGCCACGCAGACTGCCGAGGTGGCGCTTGAGCTTGCCGATCATGCGCCGCTTCTGAAGCTCGTTCACCTCGATCACCGCCGACAGCAGCTGGAAGTGGTAGCCCGAGTTCGATGCGAGCTGCTTCAGCGCCAGTGAGTCCTTCGGGAAGCACGAGCCGCCGTAGCCGATCCCGGCACGGAGGAAGTGGGAGCCGAGACGGTGGTCGAGCCCGACCCCCTCGGCGACCTTGACCACGTCGGCGTCGGTCGCCTCGCAGACGTTCGCGATCTCGTTGATGAACGAGATTCGCGTCATCAGGAAGGCGTTTGCGGCGAGCTTGATCATCTCGGCGGAATTGACGTCGGCGCGCACGACCGGGCCTTCGATTCCGTCGTAGAGCCCTGCCACGGCCTCGACGTCCTCGGCCTGGAAGGCACCCACGACGACTCGGTCCGGCGCCATGAAGTCGCGTACTGCATGCCCTTCCGCGAGGAACTCCGGGTTCGAGACATAGCCGACGTGCGAGAGACCGCGCTGGTCGAGACCGGCTCGCACCTTCTCGCCGGTCCCCACCGGGACCGTCGACTTCATAACCAGGATCGGATGACCGGAGAGCTCCGGCAGCTCGTCGACGACGGTCCAGACACGCGAGAGGTCGGCGTCGCCGGAATAGGTCGGCGGGGTGTCGACGCAGACGAAGAGAAATGTGCAATCGGCGATGTCGTTCACGTCGAGCGTGAACGTGAGGCGCTCTGCATTCCGGCGCAGCAGCTCGGGCACGTCCTGCTCGTGGAACGGCACCTCGCCGCGCTGGAGCATCGAGATCTTCTCCGGCACGATGTCCCGGATCACGACCTCGTGGCCGAGCTCGGCGAAGCAGGCACCGGTGACCAGGCCGACCCAACCGGCGCCGAAGATCCCGATCTTCGAACTGTTGGCCATCGGCGCGGAACCTACTTTCCGGTTGTTAGCGGTTTGAGACCCTTGGCGATCGCGAGCATCGTCTCGTTCGAGAGCGAGTCGAGCAAGGTGTTGACCACCCAGTACGTGGCACCGGCGCGGCGCAGAACGACCATGTGGAGCCTCGACCCCGAGTAGTAGAGGTCGAACTCGCGTCCGCCGAGGCTGTGCCGGAAGCTTCGGTCGTTGAGCGCGGGCGCGCCCGTCCAGTCGGTCTCCTGGATCCCCCAGAACTCGTTGCCTGCGGTCTTGAAGACCAGGCGGACCGCCCTGTGCTTGCCGTTGATGAAGTACCGGCGCACAGGCTTGTCGCCGGGGAGCGTGTCGGGGTAGGAGCTGCGCTCGAGCACGGTCGGGTTGAGCAGCGGGAAGTTGACCTTCTTGACGTTCGGCTCGAGCAGCGGCGCGCCCTGCGACTGGTCGTACCGGACGTACGCCGGCTGGTGCTTCGGCACGACCTGCTGCGGCGCCTCGGCGAGCCCGTGGAAGGCGGTGCCGAGCACGACGACGAGCATCGAGCCGGGATCGAGTGCGAGCAGCCCGGGCGTGCGCGGCAGCTTCGCGACCTCGGCCGGCTGCATCAGGTTCTGCAGCGCCGTCGCCGCCGCCTTCGAGCGCTTCTGCGCCGGGTCGTAGTAGATCTTGGAGTGGAAGACCGGGCTCGGTGCGTCGGCCTTCAGGTTGTTCGGCGGAATCAGGGTGCGGTAGCCGCGCTGGCCGAGGACGTACGACGTGTCGGCCGCGGCGGCGGAGATGCCGCTGCCGTTCAGGACGGTCACCGTCACCGACGAGGGAGGCGGCGCCTTGGTCTTGATCTTCTGCCCGAGGGCGGCGGCGTTCGCCGACTTCGACGACTCGACGTCGGGGTTCGAGAACGTCTGCACCGCCTTCTGGATGTCCCCGGTCGAGGCCTGGCAGCCAAGCCCGCACACGACGTTCTCGATCTTGTCCTGGAACAGGTGGCCGCTCGGCAGCCCGTAGGCGAAGAGCGCGTAGTTGTAGACCTGCTTGCCCTGCAGCTTGCGCCCGCCCTCGGCGACTTCGATGTTGCGGGTGATCGCATTCACCAGGCTCGGCACGCTGAACGGCGAGAAGTTCGCGCCGACCTGCTCGCGGAACGCGCGCACGAACTCCTGCTGGCGCGCGACGCGGTAGAGGTCGGAGTCGGTGTGCCGGTAGCGCACGAAGTCGAGCGCCTGCTGCCCGTCGAGACGCTGGTAGCCGGGCTGCAGGTCGATGTTCGCGAAGTTGTTGTACGCCGAGCCGGTGTTGCGGTTGTAGTAGCGGCGGTCGACGTCCATCCAGACGCCGCCGAGCTTGTCGACGACCTCCTTGAAACCGTGGAAATTGACCGTGATCAGATAGTTGACCGGCAGGTCGGTCAGCTTCTCGACCGTCAGGAGGGTGCCCTTCGAGCCGCAGCGCGAGTACGCCGAGTTGATCCGGTCGGTCGTCACGGCGGCCGCGCCAGGGCTGCAGTAGATCGGAACGTCGAGGTCGCGCGGGAACGAAAGCAGGGAGATCGACTTCGTGCGTGGATCGGCGCGAATCAACATCAGCGTGTCGGAGAGAGACGGACGGTTCGCCTCGACGCCGGCGCGATGGTCGTAGCCGATGACGAGCGCGATCGCGGGCTCGTTCGCCTTCGGGATGTGCAGCACCTTCTGGGCCTTGACCACGTCCGGCGTCGAGGCCTGGACGGCGGCGATCGACTGGTGGAAGTAGAGGTAGGAGCCGGCGGCGACGGCGAGTGCCAGCGACGTGATCGTCAGGAAGGTGCCGAGGAGGATCCGGGCGACGAGGCCGAGGCCGGATGATGGTGGGGGTGGCGGCTGCCGGTAGCGGGTGACGGTGCTGATCGCGCCGGGCGGGAAGATGGCCCGGCCGTTGCCATTGGACGTCGCGCCGCGCCCGACGCCTCTCTTCAGTGTCGTCCGCATAAAACGATCGGCGCCCAGCGGGCGCCTACGAACGGAAGGATAGCGGAGCCGCCGGAGGCCTCAGGAGCTTGGCAAACGCCCGGCAACGAGCCGGGCGAGGCGCAACTCGGCCCCCTCCACCGCACCACGCGCGGCATAGGGAGCGATCGTCGTCAACGTCAGCTCGGAGCGACCTTTTCCGACCAGCAGGACGTCGACGAGGAGGCGGACGCGGCGGCCGCCGGCGGCGACGTCGGAGACGATCCGGAAGTTCGCGGTGTAGCGCGCCACCGGGGAGAACGCCGTGCGGGTCGCCGAGACGATCCGCGCCTGCGCACCGAGCTCGCGGCCGAGCAGCTCCTTCAGGCAAACCAGCGCCGCGGGCCGCACCGACCGGTGCCAGTCCGCGCCCACCATCGTGGCCGTCTTCAGCAGCAGCACCTCGGAATCGAAGCTCAGGGCGCCGTTCGTGAACGCGCTCCGAGCGGCGCCCGTCGTGACCAGGTCGGAGTCCTTCGGGTGGTAGCCGACACAGCCCGATCCCGAGGCCAGGTCCGGCTTCTTGGCGCCGCCGTTCCAGCCACTCGCGCCGAGGTCCGCCCGCCGCACGACGGCCGTGCGGGCGCGCGCCTGGTCGGCAGACGTGAGCCGGATCTGATTCGCCTGGGCCCTGCCCGCCGCCGCGAGCGCCACCAGGGCCGCGATCAGGAGAGGCTTGGCGCGAGCCACCGTGCCGCCTCGTCGAGGGACTGCCCCTTGCGTCCTGCGTAGTCGGCGAGCTGGTCGTCGCCGATCCGGCCGACGGCGAAGTACTTCGCCTGCGGGTGGGCCAGGTAGATCCCGCTGACGGCCGCAGCGGGTGTCATCGCGAAGCTCTCGGTCAGGCGCATCCCGGCATTCTCGGCCCCGAGCAGGTCGAACAGCTTGTTCTTCTCGCTGTGGTCGGGGCAGGCCGGGTAGCCGAAAGCGGGCCGGATGCCGCGGAAGCGCTCCCGTAGGACGTCGCCGAGCGGCAGGTGCTCCCCGGGCGCGTACCAGGCTCGCCGCACGTCCAGGTGGAGCCACTCGGCGCAGGCCTCGGCCAGGCGGTCGGCGAGTGCCTTGACGATGATCGCGCGATAGTCATCCTGTTCTGCCTCGTAGCGGGCTGAAAGCTCGTCGGCGCCGTGCACGGAGACGGCGAACGCACCGACGTGATCGCCCGCCGGCGCGACGTAGTCGGCGAGGCAGCGGTTCGGGCGCCCGTCGGCGTGGTCGGCTTGCTGGCGCAGGAAGCAGAAGCGCGTGTCGCCGACGACGACGTCGTCGCCCTCGGCGTGCGCCGGCCAGTAGCCGTGGACGCCGCGCGCCTGCAACCCCCTGTCACGTGTGATCTCGGCCAGCAGCGCGGTCGCGTCGTCGTAGAGATCGCGCGCGGCGGGATTGTCGAGAATCGCCGGGAACTTGCCCTTCAGATCCCAGGCGTGGAAGAAGAACTGCCAGTCGATGAAGTCGCCGAGCTCGTCGAGTGAGGGCGCGATGTCGTGGACGCCGACGAACGGCGGCTCCGGCAGGTCGTCGAAGGGCACCTGCACCCGGTTCGCGCGCGCCGCCTCGAGGGTCAGCAGCGGCTTGCGGATCTTCTCTGCGTGCTGCACGCGCAGCCGCTCCTGCAGCTCGCGGTTCTCGCCGTCCAGCTCGGCCCGGCGACCGGGGTCGAGCAGCCGGGCGACGATGTCGACGACGCGGCTCGCGTCGAGCACGTGCACGGTCTCGTTCTCGTACTCCGGCGCGATCTTGACCGCCGTGTGCTGCCGGGACGTGGTCGCGCCGCCGATCAGCAGCGGCAGCTCGAGGCGTCGTCGCGCCATCTCCTTCGCCACCTCGACCATGTGGTCGAGCGACGGCGTGATCAGCCCCGAGAGGCCCACCACGTCGACCCGCTCGCGCTCGGCGGTCTCGAGAATCGTCTCGGTCGAGACCATGACGCCCAGGTCGAGCACCTCGTAGTCGTTGCAGCCGAGGACCACGCCGACGATGTTCTTGCCGATGTCGTGCACGTCGCCCTTGACCGTCGCGAGCAGCACCTTGCCTTGTGCGACGCGGACGCCGTCCTGCTCGTCCTCCATGAACGGCTGCAGGTAGGCGACGGCACGCTTCATCACGCGCGCCGACTTGACCACCTGCGGCAGGAACATCCGGCCCGATCCGAACAGGTCGCCGACGACCCGCATGCCGTCCATGAGCGGCCCCTCGATCACGTCGAGCGGCCGCGCGGCGTCGAGCCGGGCCTCCTCGGTGTCCGCCTCCACGAAGTCGACGATGCCGTGGACGAGCGCGTGCTCGAGGCGCTTGCCGACCGGCGCCTCGCGCCAGCCCAGGTCGAGCTCCCTGCGCGTGCCGGCGCCGCGGTAGCGGTCGGCGAGCTCGACCAGGCGTTCGGTCGCGTCGGGGCGCCGGTTGAAGATCACGTCCTCGACGTGCTCGAGCAGCTCGGGCTCGACATCCTCGTACACCGCCAGCTGGCCGGCGTTGACGATCCCCATGTCGAGCCCCGCCTTGATCGCGTGGAAGAGGAACGCCGCGTGCATCGCTTCGCGGACCCGGTCGTTGCCGCGGAAGGAGAAGCTGAGGTTCGAGATACCGCCGGACGTGTGCACGCCCGGGCAGCGCTCCTTGATCGCCGGCAGGCTCTCGATGAATGCGTGGGCATAGTCGTCGTGCTCCTCCATCCCGGTAGCGACGGCGAGCACGTTCGGGTCGAAGACGATGTCTTCCGGCGGGAAACCCACCTCTCCGACGAGCAGGTCGTACGCGCGGCCGCAGATCGCGACGCGGCGCTCGACATCCGTCGCCTGGCCCTGCTCGTCGAACGCCATCACGACGACGCCTGCGCCGTAGTCGCGAATGCGCCGGGCCTGCCGCAGGAACTCGTCCTCTCCCTCCTTCAGCGAGATCGAGTTGACGACGCCTTTGCCCTGCAGGCAGCGCAGGCCCGCTTCGAGCACGGTCCACTTCGAGCTGTCGACCATGATCGGCAGGCGGGCCACCTCCGGCTCGGTCGCGACGACGTTCAGGAACGTCGTCATCGCCTCCTCGCCCTCGAGCAGGTCGGCGTCCATGTTCACGTCGAGCAAGTTGGCGCCGCCTCGCACCTGTTCGAGCGCGATGCCGACCGCCGCACCGAAGTCCCCCGCCTCGACCATGCGCCGGAAGCGCGAGGAGCCGGTGACGTTCGTCCGCTCGCCGATCAGGACGAAACCGGTGTCGGGACCGATCTCGAACGTCTCCAGGCCGCTGAACCTGGTTTGTGCCAACTTGGCACTAACCGGGGTTCGCGGCTCGAGCCCTCGTACGGCTTCGGCGATCGCGCGCGTGTGCTCCGGTGTCGAGCCGCAGCAGGAGCCGACCACGTTCAGCAGGCCGTCCTGGGCGAACTCGCGCAGCAGGGTCGACGTGATCTCGGGTGTCTCGTCGTAGCCGCCGAAGGCGTTGGGCAGGCCGGCGTTCGGGTGGCAGGAGGTGAGGCAGGTCGCGACCCGCGCCAAGTCGGCGACATACGGGCGCATCTCGGTGGCACCGAGCGAGCAGTTGATGCCGACGATCACCGGCTCGGCGTGCTCGATCGCAGTCCAGAACGACTCGATCGTCTGCCCGCTCAACGTCCGACCGGAGAGATCGACGACCGTGACGCTGATCCAGAGCGGCAGCTGCGGCGCGACCTCGCGCGCGGCGGCGATCGCGGCCTTGCAGTTGAGGGTGTCGAAGATCGTCTCGATCAGGAGCAGGTCGACACCGCCGTCGGCGAGCCCGCGGATCTGCTCGGCGTACGCCTCGACGATCTGCTCGAACGTGTGCGTACGGAAGCCGGGGTCGTCGACACGCGGGCTGAGTGAGAGCGTGATGTTGAGCGGACCCACGGAGCCGGCGACGAGCCGGTCCCCGGCGACCTCACGCGCGATCTGTGCGCCTGCGACGTTCAGGTCGTACACAGCCGCTTCGAGGCCGTAGTCGGACTGGCCGATCGAGGTGGCGGTGAACGTGTTCGTCGTCGCGATGTCGGCGCCGGCGTCGAAGTAGCTCTCGTGCACGGCTCGCACGACGTCCGGACGCGTCAGGTTGAGAACGTCGGGGTTGTTCAGCAGGTCGCGTGGATGGTCGGCGAACCGCTCGCCGCGAAAGTCTTGCTCGCTGAGCCCGCTCGACTGCAGCAACACCCCCCACGCACCGTCGAGCACGAGGATCCGCTCCTCGGCTGCTGCACGGATGTGGGCTGCGACGTCTCGGGTCATAAGCTCTTTAGGCGTTTGATGACCCGGTCGCCAAGCTGCTTCTCAAAGTTCTCCGGGCGTCCCAGCGTAGCGCCTCAGCCGGAAAACACCAGCGTTTCCGCCTGGTTGGTGGCCTCGTCCCGCCCCGGGGGCTCGAGTAGCAGGTCAAGGTCCTGCTCGACGAGCGGGATCCCGCCGGCGCGGTAGAGGGCGGCCGTGCGCTCGCGATCGAACGGGGTGCAGCGCAACTCGACGTCGGGACCGAGCAGCGCCCAGCGCGCGCCCGGCTCGTCCTCGTACGGACGGCCCACGCTGCCGGGGCCGACGAGCCGGACGTCCCCCACCTGCCGGTCGTACGAGACGTGAACGTGGGCGGTGACGACGGTGCGCTCGGGAACACCGTTCATGAATTCCGCGACGCGCTCCGGCGGTGTCCGCGGCGTCACGCACTCTTCGTCGCTGCGCGGCGAGCCGTGCACGAACCGCGTCGGCCCGAGCCCGTCGATCTCGACCACGACGCGCTGATCGAACCCCTGCACGAACGACGTCGCCTCGGCGTCGTGTTGAGCGGCCAGCCAGCTTCCTCGCTCGTCGAGGAGGACGCCGACCGACCGGTCGGCATTGCCGCGCACGAACCGCACGGGAGTCTCGATCGCCCGCACGACGGCAAGCGTCTCGTTCGGGAGCGGCCCCCAGGTCAGGTCGCCGCAGAACACGATCAGGTCGACGTGCTCGGCGACGACCTCGGCGAGCACGGCTTCGAGCGCCGGCGTGTTGGCGTGCACGTCCGCCAGCGCCGCGACGCGCATCGAGGTTACGAGCGGCCGACGACCGAGAGTTGGTTCTCGGCGTGCCGGATGCGCTGCTCGACCTGCCAGCGATCCGCGGTCGACTCGCCCCGTTCGATCGCCTCGAGCTCGGCCTGCGCGGCCTCGAGCTGCTCGCGCGCCCGTGCGTCGTCGATCTCGTCGGCCTTGACGGCAGCGTCGACGAGCGCGATCGCCCGGTCCTGCAGGACCTCGAAGAACCCGGGGCCGGTTGCGTACTCGATCACCTCGGACGACGAGACGTGAACCCTCGTCGAGCCGGCCCTGAGGGTCGCGATCAGAGGCGCGTGACGCGCCAGAACGCCGATCTCACCGGCCGCGCCGGGAACGATCAGCATCTCGGCGTCGCCTTCGTACGCGGCGCCGTCGGGCGTCACCAGCGAGACCGAGAACGGCTTCCTGTCGGCCATCTATGCCGCGGCAGCGGACATCTGCTGCGCCCGCTCGACCGCGCCCTCGATCGGCCCGACCATGTAGAACGCCTGCTCGGGCAGCTCGTCGTGCTGGCCTTCGAGGATCTCCTGGAAGCCGCGAATCGTGTCCTCGAGCTTGACGTACTGGCCCGGTGTGCCCGTGAACTGCTCGGCGACGAAGTTCGGCTGTGACAGGAACCGCTGCACCTTGCGGGCACGGGTCACCGTCAGGCGGTCTTCGTCCGACAGCTCCTCGATCCCGAGGATCGCGATGATGTCCTGCAGGTCCTTGTAGCGCTGCAGCACTTCCTGCACGCGGGTGGCGGTGCGGTAGTGATCCTCCGAGACGATGCCGGGCTGGAGCGCACGCGACGTCGAGTCGAGCGGGTCGACGGCCGGGTAGATCCCCTGCTCGACGATCGCACGGGACAGCGTCGTCGTCGCGTCTAGGTGCGCGAACGTCTGCGCCGGGGCCGGGTCGGTCAGGTCGTCGGCCGGCACGTAGATCGCCTGCACCGAGGTGACCGCGCCCTTCGTGGTCGAGGTGATCCGCTCCTGGAGCTGCCCCATCTCGGTGGCGAGCGTCGGCTGGTAACCGACGGCGCTCGGCATGCGGCCGAGGAGTGCCGACACCTCGGAGCCCGCCTGGACGAAGCGGAAGATGTTGTCGATGAAGAGCAGCACGTCCTGGCCCTGATCGCGGAAGTACTCCGCCATCGTCAGACCCGAGAGGCCGACGCGCAGGCGCGCTCCCGGCGGCTCGTTCATCTGGCCGTAACAGAGCGCGACCTTGTCGAGGACGCCCGACTCCTCCATCTCGAGCAGGAGGTCGTTGCCCTCACGGGTGCGCTCGCCGACGCCGGAGAAGACCGACACGCCGGCGTGCTGCCGGGCGATGTTGTGGATCAGCTCCTGGATCAGCACCGTCTTCCCCACGCCGGCGCCGCCGAAGAGGCCGATCTTGCCGCCCCGGACATACGGCGCAATCAGGTCGATCACCTTGATCCCGGTCTCGAAAATCTCGACTTTCGGCGTCAGCTCGCTGAACTCCGGTGGATCGCGATGGATCGACCAGCGCTCCGCGTCCTTCGGCGCTTCCTTCTCGTCGACGGGCTCGCCGAGGACGTTCCAGACCCGTCCGAGCGTGACGTCGCCGACGGGAACCGAGATCGGCCCACCGGTGTCGACGACTTCGGTGCCACGGGAGATCCCGTCCGTCGCGTCCATCGCGACCGCCCGCACCCGGTCGTCACCGAGGTGCTGCTGCACCTCTGCGATCAGGATGCTGCCGTCCGGGCGCGTGATGCTGAGCGCCGAGTAGATCGACGGCAGGCGATCGGGGAAGACGGCGTCGACGACGACGCCCTTGATCTCGAGCAGTCTGCCTCGGTTGGAACTCGTTCCGTTCGTCGACACGGTCTCATGACTCCTGACGCGGGGAAGGTGCGATGATGGCTCGCTGCGAGGCGCGAGCTGCGCGCGCCCGCCGGCCGAGCAGGCGCAGCCTAGCGAAACGCGGCTCGGGCTCGCGTCCCCTGCTGAGCTCTGCGGACCTCAGTGCTGCCGACACACGGTCGGCGTGATCGAGGCTTCAGACGTATGAGGTGATGAACGATGGCTGCATCCGGAGATGACTGATTCCTCGTTGACGTGAGTGTGGGACAGGTCTGTACCAAGCAGTGTGGCTGAAACGCCGCAGAGCGCCGATCCAGGCCGCCCATCCGCCCTCGTCGATCGGGGTCAGTCGTCTACCTACGACTCGCCTGGCGTCTGCCTGTTACGCGGGATTACGCGTCCCTGATCGATCAGCGACGACCGGCGTAAGGCCCTGAGCTCGTTCGGCGAGTCGCCCGAGCTGACCATCGCGACCGGTTTGGCGGCGCTCGCCGCCTGGCCGTGCCCGGCTACGCCGCCGACGACCGCGGCGATGGCCGCGGCGGCAACGAGCGTCGCGGCCGCAGCCGACCGGACGCGCGGGAGCGGGCGGCGGCTCCGCCTCGGGAGGACGAGCGCGAGCGGCGCCGGCCGCTCGAGGCGCGCGGCGGCCAGAGCGGCCGCGACATCCTCGACCCCACGCGCGAAGGCGCGGCAGGAGCGGCAGCGGCCGAGATGGTCGTCGAGCAGCGCCGATTCGAGCTCCGACAGCTCGCCGTCGACCCGCAAGGACGCCCACCTACAAGCGCGCTCGCACAGCGGAGAGTTCAGTTCCATGCCTTGTGGGACGCACGGACCTGCGCCTGGTTAGTCACAGATCGTGATCAGACGACCGAGTAGCGCGTATCGGCGATCGCGCCGAGCACGATCAACACGAATCCGAACACGACGAGCAACGCCGAGAACGAGAGCGACTCTCGCTGCTCGTCAGGGGACGCCCACCGGACCCAGCGCTGCAGCGAGAACGCGCTCCATCCCTCACCTTGCGGGCGGGCCGGCCCGCGGTTGCCGACGAAGAAGCCGCTGATCAGCAGCACCGAGCCGACGCAATACCAGCCGACCGAGAGCGCACGCCCGACGCTCGACCCGACGATCAACCCGATCAACAGGGCGAGAACGCCGGTGCCGCCAACGAGAGTGACGAAGATCAAGGCGATGCGGCGGGTGGCTTCCCGCACCGCGTCAGACCGTCTCGGCCGCGGGTGTCGGTGCGACTTCGGTGCCCGGGCGGCGCATCTCTTCCTCGGACATCGGCCAGCGCTCGAGCGGGAAATGACACTTGGTGACGTGGCTCGGGTTGCCCCCGCGGTTCGACAGCGTCGGCTCCTCGACGTCGCACCGCCCCTCGACGAAGCGCGGGCAGCGCGGATGGAATCGGCACGCGCTCGGCGGGTTGATCGGCGACGGCACGTCGCCTTCGAGGACGATCCGCTTGCGGTGTCGACCAACGTCGGGGTCGGGCACCGGGACGGCCGAGAGCAGCGCCCCGGTGTACGGATGCTTCGGCTCGGCGTACAGGTCGGCGCGCTCGGCGGTCTCGACGACCTGACCGAGGTACATGACCATCACCCGGTCCGAGATGTGACGCACGACGTTCAGGTCGTGTGCGATGAAGATGTAGGTGAGTCCGAAGTCGCGCTGCAGGTCCTTCAGGAGGTTCAGGATCTGCGCCTGCACCGACACGTCGAGGGCGGAGACGGGCTCGTCGCAGACGATCAGCTTGGGGTTGACGGCGAGGGCGCGCGCGACGCCGATGCGCTGGCGCTGTCCCCCTGAGAACTCGTGCGGGAAGCGGTTGTAGTGCTCCGGGCTGAGACCGACGACCTCGAGCAGCTCCTGCACGCGCCGCTTGATCTCGGCGTCGCTGCCGAGCTTGTGCACCTGCAGCGCCTCGGCGACGATGAAGCCGACTCGCTTGCGTGGGTTCAGCGACGCGTACGGGTCCTGGAAGATCATCATCATCTCGCGGCGAAACGGCCGCATCTCGGAACGCGACAGCTTGGTGATCTCCTGCCCGCGGAAGGTCAGCCGGCCGCCGGTCGGCTCGAGCAGCTTCATGATGCAGCGGGCCATCGTCGACTTGCCGCAACCCGACTCGCCGACGACGCCGAGCGTCTCGCCTTCACGCAGCGCGAACGACACGCCGTCGACAGCTTTCACGGACGCGACTTCCTTCTGGAAGACGATGCCGCGCGTGATCGGGAAGTGCTTCTTCAGGTTGTCGACGACCAGGAGCTCGTCACCGCGGAGGTCGAGCTGCGGTTGGACCTGCGCCTGCTCGGCTGCGGCCATCAGTGGTCACTCCCGTCGGGGCGGTGGTGATCCACCGAGTGAAAACCAAGTCTCGCAAGGACGCAGGGAACGTCCATAGCCACAGCTATGGACGTGACCGAGGACGCGGCGAGGCGCAGTGTTTGCAGCCGGCCGAGCGGCGCCGCATCGGCGGGAGGGGTCACTAAACGGCCTGTCCTTCGCCCATCATCACGGCGAGCAGCTTAGCCGCCTCGCGATCCTTCGTCTCCTCGTCGAGATGGCAGGACTGCAGGTGTCCCGGGTCGCCCGAGACCGGAGTGAGGCCGGGGTCGACCTCCTTGCAGATCGGCATCACGTACGGGCACCGCGGGTGGAAGCGACAACCTGGCGGAGGCCGCAGCATCGAGGGCGGTTGGCCCTGGATCTGCACGAGCCGCTCGACGTCGGCGTCGAGCCGCGGCAGCGAGCCCATCAGGCCCCACGTGTACGGGTGATGAGGCTTCTTGAAGATCTGGCTGACGGCCCCCTTCTCGGCGACTTCGGCGGCGTACATGACGACGACGTCGTCGGCGATCTCCGCGACGACACCCAGGTCGTGGGTGATCATGATCACGGCGCTCCCGAACTCCTCCTGGAGCTTCTCGATCAGCGTCAGGATCTGCGCCTGCGTCGTCACGTCGAGCGCGGTCGTCGGCTCGTCGGCGATCAGCAGATCGGGGTTGTTGATCAGCGACATGGCGATCATCACGCGCTGTCGCATACCGCCGGAGAACTGATGTGGGTAATCGTCGAGGCGACGCTCTGCTCTCGGAATGCCGACTGCGTTCAGCAGCTCGAGCGCGCGTGCCCGAGACTGCTTCTTGGAGACGTCTTCGTGGAGGCGCATGGCCTCGCCGAGCTGGTCGCCGATCTTGTGGACCGGGTTCAAGCTCGTCATCGGATCCTGGAAGATCATCGCGATCTCGCTGCCACGGATCTCGCGCAGCCGCTTCGGGCTCGCGGTCAGCAGGTTCTCGCCCTTCCAGAGCGCCGTGCCGGTCGAGCTCGCCGTGCGCTTCGGGTTCAGCCCCATGATCGTCAGGCAGGTGACGCTCTTGCCCGAGCCGGACTCGCCGACGATGCCGAGGGTCTGGCCTTTGTCGACGGAGAACGAGACGCCGTCGACCGCGCGCACGACGCCGTCGTCGGTCTTGAAATACGTCTTGAGGTCAGTGACCTCGAGCAGGGCCATCAGGCGCTCATCCGATTACGCAGTCAGCGGACATCACGCAGTTAGTGGACGCGGAGGGCGCCCTCGATGTCACCGGTTGAGCCACGATCAACTAAGCCTAATGCGTGGATCGATAACCGCGTAGAGCAAGTCGACGATCAGGTTGAACAAAATGATGCAGAGCGTCGCGAAAACGACCACTCCCTGAGTCGTCGGCAGGTCGAACGAATCGATCGCATTGATCGCGGTCTTGCCGAGTCCGGGGAGCCCGTAGACCGACTCGGTGAAGATCGCGCCGCCGAGTGCGATGCCGATATCCATGCCGAGCATCGTCACGACGGGCAGAAGCGCGTTGCGGAGCACGTGGGAGCGCATGACGAGCCACTCCGGCGCTCCCTTGGCTCGGGCGGTGCGGACGTAGTCCTCCCCGAGGGCCTCCATCACGTTCGCGCGGATCATGCGCACGTAGAGCGCGGCGAAGAGGATCGCGAACGTCGCCCACGGGAGGACCAGGTGGTAGGCCCATTGGACCGGCCCCTGTTGTGGCTGGCCGCAGTCGAAGAAGCACGCGTACCCGGTGATCGGGAACAGGCCCGCCTTGAACCCGAAGAAGTAGGCGAAGATGAGGCCGATCCAGACCGGGTGGGCGGAGATGCCGATCAGGACGAAGACCATGGCTATTCGGTCGAGCAGCGATCGCGGACGCAGCGCCGAGAGGATCCCGACGGGCAGCGCGATCAGCATCCAGAAGACTGCTCCGCCGAAGACCAGCGAGGCGGTGACCGGAGCGGCGTTCAGGACGACCGAGTTGACGCTCTGGCGGTTCGTGAAGGACCGACCGAGGCTCGGCTCCTTGAAGTGCGGGTTGCCCTGGACGATTCCGGCGACGGGCATCAGCCGGCCGAAGAACTTTCCGTACTGCACGTACAGCGGCCGGTCGGTGCCGAGATAGTGGGCCGCACGCTTGATGCACTCAGGTGTGGCGCGCTGGCCGCAGGCGAGCCGGGCTGGATTGGCCGGGATCGCGTAGAAGATCACATAGGTGACGATCGTGACCGCTACGAACAGGACCCAGGCCCACATGAGGCGGCGGATGAGGTAGCGGAACACGGGTCGAGACTTTAACCGATGGTTTGTTGAGAGGGTGTTGAGAGCTAGATGAAGATGTGAAATAGGGCGCCCCCGAAAGGGCGCCCTATTTCGATTTCGATCGACTTAGTCGACCGGGCACGGCTCTACTTGATGCAGAGAGCCGCCAGGTCGACGCTGTAGGTCGGGTTGTACGTGAAGCAGCCCACACGACCGGACAGCAGAACACGGTCGTTGAAGTTGTTGCGGGCGGCCCACGGCGGGTTCTTCGCCATCATCGAGACGTCGAGGTTCCCGTACGCCTGGTACCGAGCGTTCCCGGACAGCAGGGCGGCGGACCGCATCTGCTTGTTGTAGGCCGGGTCGTTGAAGTACGCGACGTTGTTGTTGTTCGAGGCGTGCAGGCTGTCGCCAGACAGGAGCACGTTGATGAAGTCGTACGGATCGGCGTAGTCGGCGATCCAACCTTCAGTCGTGATGTCGAACGGCTCACCACGGGTGCCTTCCTTGTCGATCTGCACCGCGCGGGCGAACAGGTGGCTGTTCACGTTCAGGCCGATCTGCTTCAGGTTGAACTGAATGATCTGCGCCACGAGCGGAGCAGAGCCACGGTTCGACGTGTAGAGCTCGACGTTTGTGCCACTCGGGACACCGGCCTTTGCCGTCCACTTCTTGGCAGTGGCGAGGTCCGGGCCCTTGAGCGGGTACAGGTTCGCGTCACGGAAGCCAGCGATGCCCGGGGGCAGGATCTGGTCGGTGCGCTTGCCTGCGAGGTAACCGCCCTGGGCGAGCATCGCGGTCCGGTCGATCGCGTAGTTGACGGCCTTGGCGAGCGCCGTCCCCTTTGCGCCCTTGAAGAGCGGCCGGTCATGGTTGAACGCCAGGTAGGTGACGCCCAGCTGCGGCTTGACCCAGAACTGGCCCTTGTTGATGCCGTACTTCTGGGCGGCCTCGGCATACGACGCGGGCGGGATGCCGCCGGCGGCGTAATCGGTCGCGCCCTGCTGCGTGCGCAGGTACGTCGCGTCGAGCGAGTTGCCGATGATGTAGTTGATCTGGGTGACGTTGTGGGGGCGCTTGCCCTTGTAGTACGGGTTCTTCTTGATCGTGATCGACTGGTTGGGCTTGCGATCGGAGATGTAGTACGGGCCCGCCGACGGAGGTGTCTCCACGCCGTTCGGGTCATGCTGCAGGTTCGTCGGGATGGCGCAGAAGAACGGCATCGCCATGCGCGCGAGGAAGTCCGGGGCCGCCTTGGTCAGGGTGAAGATCAGGTGCGATCCCTTGACCTTGACGCCCGAGACGGGGGACTTGTCGGAGCCGGCCACGTCGCTGAAGAACGGAAGAGCAGGCGACTGCATCTTCGGATCAGCGTCGCGGTCGAACGCCGCCTTGAAGGCTGCGGCCGTGACGGGCTGGCCGTTCGAGAACTTCGTGAAGCCCGCGTTGACCGTGAAGTCATAGGTCTTCCCGCTGTTCGAGACCTTCGGGAAGCCGGTTGCGGCTTCGGGAACCAGCTGAGAGCCCTTGGCGCCGTTGGCGTCCGGGTAGTTCATCAGCTTCAGGCACGTCGCGTACTCGATCTCCCAGCCAGTCGACAGATAGTCGAGGGCCGGATCCGTGTAGTCGACATCCGTCGAGATGTCCACGTTCAGCGTGCCGCCCACAGCACCGGACTTACCGGTCTTGGCAGCAGCGCTTCCGGCGAACACCGCGAGCAGGGCGATGGCGACCGTGACGGTCGAAAGCCACAGCTTTCTACTCAACGAAGTGCTCCTTTCTTGGGGTAGAGCCGGCGGTTACGTTTGGGGCCCGCCAACTCAGGCGCAGAACGCATCCTCGGTCAACTGTGACGAGGCGGCGGCAGTTTAGTTAGTTCTTCGTTAACTGCAAACCCCAAATGAACGCGCCGATCAACAGGCCGCATCAAGAGCCGGCGATCCCGGTAGGGAAACCTGCGGTTTCCTGCTCGAAGCGCTAGTGCGTGGCGCGCGGGTCGAACGCGTCGCGGAGGCCGTCACCGAGGAGGTTGAAGGCCAGCGTCGTGATCAGGACGGCGAGGCCCGGCCAGACCATCAGCCACGGCTGCACGGTGTAGTAATCGGGCGCGACGCCGAGGAGGTTGCCCCAGCTCGCGGTCGGCTGCTTGATCCCGACGCCGAGGAACGAGAGACCCGCCTCGCCGAGGATGAAGCCGGCGACCGAGAGGGTCGAGTAGACGGTGATCGGGGCGACGAGGTGCGGAAGGATGTGCGAGCGGATGATCCGCCAGTCGCTCGAGCCGGTCATGCGCGCGGCCTCGATGAACTCCTTCTCGCGGAGGCTCAGGACGACCGCGCGGATGATGCGGGCCGGGTAGAACCAGCCGAAGACCGAGAAGACGACGAACAGGGTGAAGACGCCCGGGCCGATCAGGCCGCCGAAGGTGATGTTGTTGATGCTGTCGCCGACGGTCGAGGCGAGCGCGATGATGAAGAGGAGCGCCGGGAACGCCATCGTGATCTCGGTCACGCGCGAGACGATCGTGTCGACCCAGCCGCGGAAGTAGCCGGCCATCGAGCCGAGCAGGACGCCGATCGAGATCGAGCCGATCGTGGCGAGCACCGCCACCTCGAAGGAGATGCGGGCGCCGTAGAGGAGACGGAGGAACTCGTCGCGGCCGAGCGTGCTGTCGGCGCCGAGGATGAAGAACGTCGTGCCGCCGAGCCCGTCGGAGACGTGCGAGAACGGCCCGATCGGCGCGCCGAGCGGGGTCAGCGCCGTATAGAACTGGTCGTTCGGGCCGTGCCCGAGGAAGTGCGCTGCAATCGGAGCACCGATGAACGCCGAGAGGAGCAGCACGATGATCGTGACCCCGCCCGCGATCGCGATCTTGTCGCGACGGAACCGGCGCCAGACCTGCTCCCAGTAGCCGCGAGCTTTGACCTCGACGTCGCCGAGCTCAGGACCGGACTCGAGGGCAATTGCTCCGGCCAGTCCAGGACCGGAACCGAGGATCTCATGCTTCTCGTCAGTCTGTGCCACGGTCGGCCTGAGAGTACATCTTCACCCGCAAACGAGTGATCGCAACGCACGATCTGGACCATTAAGCGCGCATTAACCACTTCTCCTTACGCGCGCCTTGTCCGTTCGCACGGCGCCTCCCATGGGCCGCGATCCGGGGCCGCCGGGGCGGCCGTCTCCGGACGGACGGTTGAGTCTGACTCCAGTCGGACTCGTGTCTGACACACGGAAGTGGCACGCGGAGCGAACGCAAGTGTGCCGAGCTAGCCGAAACACGTTTTGCAGTGCCTCGTTGCGGCGGCTGGGCGTTCCTGCTTCGCAAGTCGGGAAAGCATGCTCGACCGCCGGCGCGTCAGCCCGCGTGCGCGCCGCGGTCTGGTCAGACTCGTGTCTGACAGGAGTCAGACTCAGGGGTTCCCGCCCACGGCCTGGGCCCCGGCGGCAATCGGAGCACACTCACTGATCGTCAGGCTCTCAAACGTCCGCTGCCGGAAGCCCCGCGCTTCGAACCGGCATGAGGCGAAGCGCCGTCGCGCCGGCGGCGATCCCGGAAGGGAGGGCTTGCTAGCCGCTGAGCGCGTCGGCGCCGGCCACGACTTCCAGGATCTCCTGGGTGATCTCGGCCTGGCGGGCGCGGTTCATCGCGAGCGTGAGGCTGTCGATCAGCTCGCCGGCGGCCTTCGAGGCGTTCCGCATCGCCGTCATGCGCGCCCCCTGTTCGGAGGCGGCCGACTCGAGCAGCGCTCGGTAGATCTCCGTCTCGACGTAGACAGGCAGCAGACGCGCGAGGATCTCCTCGGGCTCAGGCTCGTAGATGAAGTCGGGCGTGCCGCTCCGAGCCTCGTCCTGCGCATCCTCCGAGCTGCCCTCGAGGATGTCCTGCGGGATCGGCAGCACGTCTCGCACCGTCACCTTCTGGACGAGTGGGGAGACGAACGCGTTGTAGACAATCACGACCCGGTCGACATCGCCGTTCGTGAAGGCCTCGGAGATGGCATGTGCCATCGCCTGCGCGTCGCTGTAGGCCGGCTTGTCACTGAAGCCCGACCACGCCTGCCCCACCTCGAGCCGGCGGAAGCGAAGCGTCGAACCGGCCTTCTTGCCCGACGGGAAGAAGACGGCCTGCTGGCCGTCGGCCTGCACCTCCCGCATCAGGGCGAAGGCGCGACGGAGCACCTGGGCGTTGAACGCGCCCGCCAGTCCGCGGTCGCCCGTGACCGGGACGATCGCGACGTGCTCGATCGTCTCCCGCCGCTCGAGGAGCGGCAACCGCACCGCGCCGGCGGCCTGCGAGACGCCGGCCATCAGCTCGAGCATCCGGTCGGCGTAGGGGCGCATCGCCTCGATCCGCTGCTGCGCACGCCGGAGCCGGGCCGACGCGACGAGCTCCATGGCCCGGGTCAGCTTGCGCGTGTTCGTGATCGAACGGACGCGCCGCTTCAGATCCTGGGTCGAGGCCAACTAGGCAGCTTCCTCGGCGCTCGACTGGAAGCGGTTCTTGAACTTCTCGATCTCGGCGTTCAGCTGCTCGCTGGTGTCGTCGGCAAGGTCGCCGGACTCGCGGATCGTCTTGTAGATCGAGCCGTCGGCCCGCAGCTGTTCCCGGAGCTCGTCCTGGAACCGCGAGACGTCCTCGGTCGGGATCCCGTCCAGGTGGCCGTTGACCCCGGCGTAGAGGGCGACCGCCTGCTCCTCCATCGGCCACGGCTGGTACTGCGGCTGGTTGAGCGTCGCGACCATCTTCTCGCCGCGGTTGAGCGCGCTCTGCGTCGCCTGGTCAAGCTCCGAGCCGAACTGCGCGAACGCCTCGAGCTCGCGGTACTGCGCCAGGTCGAGCCGCAGACGCCCCGCGACCTTCTTCATCGCCTTGGTCTGGGCCGACGAGCCCACCCGCGAGACGCTCGTGCCGACGTTCACGGCCGGGCGCACACCCGAGAAGAAGAGGTCGGACTGCAGGAAGATCTGCCCGTCGGTGATCGAGATCACGTTGGTCGGGATATAGGCGGAGATGTCGCCGGCCTGCGTCTCGATGATCGGCAGCGCCGTCAGCGAGCCTCCCCCACGCGCGTCGCTCAGCTTGCAGGCGCGCTCGAGCAGCCGGGAGTGCAGGTAGAAGACGTCGCCGGGGAACGCCTCGCGGCCCGGCGGGCGGCGCAGCAGCAGCGAGAGCTGCCGGTACGCGTCGGCCTGCTTCGTCAGGTCGTCGTAGATGATCAGCGCGTGCTCGCCCTTGTAGAGGAAGTACTCCGCCATCGCGCAGCCCGCGAAGGGGGCGATCCACTTGATCGGCGCCGCCTCCGAAGCCGACGCGGTCACGACCGTCGTGTACTCCATCGCCCCCGCCTCACGAAGGCGCTCGACCACCTGGGCGACGGTCGACGCCTTCTGGCCGATCGCGACGTAGATGCACTTCACGTTCTGGTCGTGCTGGTTCAAGATCGTGTCGATCGCGATCGCCGTCTTGCCCGTCGAACGGTCGCCGATGATCAGCTCGCGCTGGCCGCGGCCAACGTTCGTCATCGAGTCGATCGCCTTGATCCCGGTCTGAAGCGGTTCCTTCACGGGCTGCCGGTCGATCACGCCTGGCGCCTTGAACTCGACCGGCCGCGTCTCGGTCGCCTCGATCGGGCCGAGCCCGTCCAGCGGGTTGCCGAGCGGGTCGACGACACGGCCGAGCAGCGCTTCGCCGACCGGGACCGACGCGACCTTGCCGGTGCGGCGCACCGGCTCGCCCTCGGACACCTTGTCCCACTCGCCGAAGAGCGCGGCGCCGACGTTGTCCTCCTCGAGGTTGAACGCGAGACCGGTGACACCGTGCTCGAGCTCGAGCATCTCGAGCGCGAGGCAGTTCTCCAGGCCGTGGATGCGAGCGATGCCGTCGCCGACCTGCAGGACGTTGCCGACCTCGGCCAGGTTCGACTCGGCGTCGAAGTTCTCGATCCGGTCGCGCAGGATCGACGTGATCTCTTCGGGACGAAGCTTCATGTGGTCTCTTAGCTCCTTGCTTGGCTGAAGTCGTGGCGTAGTCGGTCGAGCCCGCCGCGGACGCTCGCGTCGAGCCTCATCGAACCGGCTTGGAGGACGATCCCCCCGATCAGATCTGGGTCGACCTTGCGTGTGGCCTGCACCTTGCGGCCAGAGGCGTCCTCGATGCTGCCGAGGATTCGCTTGAAGTCCGCGTCGGAAAGCTCCGTGGCAGTCGTCAGCTCGACGTCGAGAATCCGCTGCTCCGCTGCGACCAGCGTGTCGAGCTCGTCTGCGATCTGCGGCAGTTCGCCGGCCCTTCCCTTCTCGGCCAGCAGCCGCAGGAAGTTGCCGACCTGGGGGTCGGAGCCAGCCGCGATGCGCGTCAGCACGTCCGCCTTGACGTCGCTCTCGACCTCGGGGTTCTGCAAGAACGAGCGAAGCTCTTCGTTCGAGTCGACGGCCGCGCGGAGTTGCTGCACCTCGCGGTGCACCGTGTCGAGCGTCCCTCGCTCTTGCGCAGCCTCGAAGAGGGCGCGCGCGTAGATGCGGTGTGCGACGGCTACGACCTGCTCCCTTCGAGCGCGGAGAAGTCGATCTCTGCGAGTGCCTCGTCGATCAGGCGCTGCTGGTCGGCGCCGGTGAGCGACTTGCGGGTGATCTTCTCGGCTGCGGCGAGGCTGAGCTTGCCGACCTCGTCGCGGATCTGGCCGAGCGCCTGCTGGGTCGCCTGCTCGATCTGACGGCGGGTCTCCTCGAGCCTGCGCTGGCGGTCCTCCTCGGTCTCCTCACGGACTCGTTCGCGCTGCGCGTCGGCGACGCGCCGTGCCTCGCTGAGGATCTCCTCGGACTGCGTCTTCGCCTGGCCGATCAGCTGACGATGCTCCTCGACGAGGCTGCGGGCCTCGGCTCGGGCACGGTCGGCCTCGTCGACCGCGCTCTGGATGCGTTCGCGGCGATCGTCGATCGCCGCCTGGATGCGCCCGAACGCCACCTTCTTCAGCACGAAGAACGTGATCAGGAAGCAGACGATCGTCCAGATCATCAGCCCAGGTGTGACCTGGATCAGTGGGTTCGACGCGAGCATCGGCTTAGACCAGGACGTAGGCGAGGATCGAGCCGAGCAGGCCGTAGAAGACGACCGCCTCGGTGAGGGCGAAGCCGAGCCACTGGATGCCCTGCAGCTCACCGCGCAGCTCGGGCTGGCGGGCGACCGACTGGATCATCGAGCCGAAGATGTTGCCGATGCCGACACCGGCGCCCAGCGCGCCGAGACCGACGCCGAGCGCGAGGCCGATCGCCTTGCCGGCCTTCGTGACGTCGCCGGTTGTTGCGGCGAGGATGTAACCAAGCATTCGTTTCCTCCTAGTGCTCCGGCTCGATCGCCGAGCCGATGTAGATGGCGGACAGGGCAGCGAAGATGAAGGCCTGGATCCCGACCACGATCACGACCTCGAAGAGGTAGAAGGCAGTCGCCACGGGGATCACGACCACGGCCAGGACCCAGCTCTCGAGGATGAACATCAGGCCGATGAAGGTGAGGATCAGGATGTGGCCGGCGAGCATGTTGGCAAAGAGACGGACACTCAGCGAGATCAGCCGCATGAACTGGCCGAGGATCTCCAGCGGCACGATCAGGGCGAGCAGCGGCTTCGGCGCCTCCGGGATCCAGCTCTTGAAGTAACGCACGGGACCGTTCCATCTGATGCCTTCGAAGTGGGTGAACACGAACGTCATGAGCGCGAGGGCAAGCGTGACCGAGAGCGAGCTCGTAGCGGCGTAGATCCCCCACGTCGGCACGCCGTGCCACGTCTCGCCGGTCAGCGGCAACGGGATGAAACCGAGCAGGTTGACGACGAAGATGAACAGCATCAGCGTCGCGACGTACGGGAACCAGCGGGCGATCGCCTTGTGCGGCAACCCCTGCTCGGCGACCTGGGTCTGCGCGATCTCGTAGACCATCTCGCCGAAGGTTTCCCTGCGACCGGACCTCTGGCCGATCCGCGTGCGCATGAAGACGATGCCGAAGACGATCGTCAGCAGGGCCCCGAGCATCAGGTAGACGACGGCCTTGGTGATCGAGAGGTTGAGCGGACCGAGGTGGATGGGCACCAATTCCTTCTGCTCGAACTCCGTTGTCGGGTCGAACTCACCACGCGCGAACGCGTTCGCCGGCAACAGCAGCGCGATCGTGCTCAACGCGAGGAGAACGCGCTTCACGAGGAGACGGCCTTCCCGGCTTCCGGCCCCGTGTAGTACGCGACGAGCTGCAGGCCGAGGGCGGCCGAGTAACCGGCGGCGTACGTCAACGCAGCCGCCAGGCCGACCCATTTGTCGGACACTGCGACGGCGAAGATGACCACCATCACGGCGATCGCGCGAAAGAGCATTCCGAAAGCTGCCACGCCTGCGGCGGCGAGGTTACCCGTCCGGGTCTGCAGCCGCGTCAGTACCAGGCCGAGCGCTTCCGACCCGAACCACAGGACCGCGCCGAGCGCCCAACCCTCGACGGGCCAACCGGCGATCAGGAAGATCGGCAGCGCGAGCACGATCACGAGCGCCCCCGCGACGGCGGGCAGGAGGGCCGGCGGTGCGGCGCGAGGCTGTGTCCAGGCGGGCATCAGATGTTGCGGTACTTGATCACGGTTGCGGCGACTCCGACAGGGATACCGACGACGGCCCCAAAGGCGAGCCCGTAACCGACGTTCCCCGCCGCCCAGCCGATGAGCGTGCCCGCGACGATGCATGCCGCTGTGAATCCGATGAGCACGCTGCCCGCGCCGGCGAGGGAAAGCGACGGTCGCTGAGCCTCCACCGCCGCAGAGCATACCAGCCGTTTGTGACACCGGTTTTCCCCTAGGAGAGCGGCCCTGAGCGGAGCTTGTGACCCACCTTGTGACAGTGTGGTCCGGGCTCCGATCAGGCGGCCCGGCGGGCCGCCTCGCGCCGGCGCGCGCGCGGGCTCGACAGCCGGACGAGCTCGAGCACGTAGACGACGTAGAGCGAGAACGCGATCGCCAGCAGCCCGGCGACTACGTCGATCCCGACGTTCGTCAGGTTCCAATCGCCTCGCTGGTGCGGCGGGGCGAAGTGACTCGCAAGGGCGGCGAGGGCCAGGGTCGCGCACCACGCCCAGAGGTAGACGACGGCTCGGCGCTGCGAGAAGCCGACGCGCATGAAGCGGTGGTGCAGGTGTCTCGCATCGGCCTGGTAGATCGGCTGACCGCTCCGTAGGCGCTTCGCGACGACGAACGAGGTGTCGAGCACCGGCACGGCGAGCACGAGGAGCGGCAACAACAGCGTCGCCAACGCCGCCGTCTTCAGCAACCCCTGCACGGAGATCGCGGCGAGCGTGAACCCGAGCAGGAGCGCACCGGAGTCGCCCATGAAGATCCGCGCCGGATAGAAGTTGTGGCGCAGGAAGCCGAGGCACGCCCCGCAGACCGTCGCGGCGAGCACGGCCGCACCGATCCGGCCGAGCGAGAGCTCGATGATCGCGAACGTCGCGCCCGAGATCGCGCAGACTCCCGCGGCGAGACCATCGAGGCCGTCGAGGAAGTTGACCATGTTCATGACTGCGACGATCCCGATCACAGTCAACGGGACTCCGACCCAGGACGGCACCTGGTGGATCCCGAGGATCGGGAAGGTGAACCGCTGCACCCAGATCCCGAATCCGGCCGGGATGGATGCAGCCAGCACCTGACCGCCGAGCTTCTGCCACCACGGCAGTCCGTGCAGGTCGTCGATCGCGCCGACCATGGTGGCGACACTCGCCCCGAGCAGGATGCCGCGGAGCCCGCCGCCGAGCGGCACGAAGGCGAGCGAGGCGACGAAGATGCCCATGAAGAGTGCCAGCCCGCCGAGCCGGGGGATCTCCCGCCGGGTGCGGTCGCCTTCCGTCGGCCGCTCGACGAGGCGAAGGTGACGTGCGGCCCGGCCGACGACCGGCGTGAGCACGAGCACGATCACGAAGGCGGCGAGCGCGCCCCAGAGAACCTCCAGGTGGTCTGTCAGCTGCGTCCAGACCATCGCGATTACTTCGTGCCGTAGAGCCGGTCTCCCGCATCGCCGAGACCAGGGACGATGTAGCCGCGCTCGTTCAGCTGACGGTCGATCGCCGCGACGACGATCTGCACGTCAGGGTGGTTCTCTTGGATGTTCGCGATGCCCTCCGGCGCCGCGATGATCGAGATCAGCCGCACGCTCGACGCACCTGCGGTCTTGACGAGCTGCACCGCATGCGCCGTCGAGTTCCCAGTCGCGAGCATCGGGTCGAGCAGGATCACGTCGCGGTCGGCGACGTCCTGCGGAAGCTTCACGTAGTACTCCACCGGCTGCAGCGTCTCCTCGTCGCGGTAGAGCCCGATGAATCCGACGCGAGCACCCGAGATCAGCATCAGCACGCCGTCCAGCATGCCGAGGCCGGCGCGCAGGATCGGACAAACCGCGACCTTCTTCCCGGAGATGCGCGGTGACGGGGTGGTCTCGAGCGGCGTCGAGATCTCGACGTCCTCGGTCGGCAGGTCCTTCGTCGCCTCGTAGGTGAGGAGCAGCGTCACCTCCTCGACGAGCTTTCGGAAATGAACGGTCGGCGTGTCCTTGTCGCGCAGGTACGAGAGCTTGTGTTGGACGAGCGGGTGCCGAACCTCGGTGACGCTCACGCCCCTGACCGCCTTTCGCTCACGCGATGTAGCTCGTGTAACCGCGAAAGCCGGGGTACAGCGGCCGTCGCTCGCAGAGCGCCTCTGCGCGACCGCGCAGCGCAGGCACATCGGCGTCGTCGTTGAGTGCGTCGACGATGATCGCTGCGACCTCGCGGAAGTCGGCCTCGTCGAACCCGCGCATCGTCGCGGCCGGCGACCCGAGCCGGACACCCGATGCGACCATCGGCGGGCGCTCGTCGAACGGCACCGTGTTGCGGTTAGCCGTCAGCTTGCATTCCTCCATCCGCTCCTGCGCCGCCAAGCCGGTCCACTCGGTGTCCCTGAGGTCGAGCTGCACGAGATGCGTGTCGGTGCCGCCGGTAAGGACGTCGTGGCCGCCTTCGAGCAACCCGGCCGCGAGTGCATCGGCGTTGGCGCGCACCTGTCGCTGGTAGTCGCGGAACGCAGCGCTCATCGCGATCTTGAAGCAGGCGGCCTTCGCGGCGATCGTGTGCATCAACGGGCCGCCCTGCATGCCCGGGAAGTTCGCCCGGTCGACCTTGGTGGCGTGCTCGGCGCGGCACAGCACGAACCCGGCGCGCGGGCCGGCCAGCGTCTTGTGCGTCGTCGAGGTGACGAAGTCGCAGTACGGCACCGGGCTCGGGTGGAGACCTGCCGCGACCAGGCCGGAAAAGTGCGCCATGTCGCACATCAGGAGCGCACCCACCTCGTCGGCGATCTCGCGGAAGCGGTCGGCCTCGACGGTGCGGGGATAGGCCGAGCCGCCGCACACGATCAGCGTCGGCCGCACCTCCTTCGCCTGAGCGAGCAGCTCGTCGTAGTCGACCAGCATCGTCTCGCGGGAGACGCCGTAATGGTGGAACTCGTACAGCTTCCCGGAGAAGTTGACCTTCAGGCCGTGGGTCAGATGGCCGCCGTGATCGAGCGAGAGGCCGAGCACGCGGTCGCCTGGCTTCAGGACGGCGAAGTACACCGCCATGTTCGCCTGCGCGCCCGCATGCGCCTGCACGTTGGCGTGCTCGGCGCCGAACAGCTCGGTCGCGCGGTTGCGCGCGATCTCCTCGATCTCGTCGACGACCTCGCAGCCGCCGTAGTAGCGCTTGCCCGGGTACCCCTCCGCGTACTTGTTCGTCGGCACGGAGCCGACGGCTTCGAGCACGCTCGGCCACGTGAAGTTCTCGGAGGCGATCAGCTCGATCTGGCCGCGCTGGCGCTCGAGCTCACGCTCGAGCAGCTGGGCGATCTCAGGGTCGATCTCCGCGAGCCCGAGCGTCTTCAGCTCGTCGAACGTCTGGTGGGCGACCGCCATCACCCGGATCGTACTCGGGCGCTCCGGACGCGGCCGATCGCCTCGGCGGAGGGCGACGCGCCCTCGCGGAGCACGCTCGGCTCGGGGCCGGTGAGGTCGAGCACCGTCGACGGCATTCCGGGCAGCTTCCCACCGTCGAGTACCGGGCAGACGGCCCGGAGCCGCTCCGGGATCTCGGCGAGCGTCCGTGGGTCTGGACCGCCGGGCTCGTTGGCGCTCGTGGCGGCCACGCAGCCGACGGCAGCGAGCACGCGGCGGGCCTCCTCGGAGAGTTCCGGCACCCGAACGCCGATCGCGTCGCTGCCGGGGGCTGCCAGCCAGCGAAAGCGGCGCGACGGGTTCGGCAGAACGAGCGTGAACGGCCCCGGCAGCAGCGTCCGCAGCTCCAACTCCCGCTCGCTCAACTCGGGCACGAGCGCGATCAGCTGCTCGACTGTCGCCCCGAGCAGCGCGGTCGGCTGCTCGGGCGCGCGCCCCTTGAGCGCGTACAGCCGCTCGACCGCGAGCTCGCCGGGCATCGAGACGAGGCCGTAGACGGTGTCGGTCGGCAGCAGCGCGGGGAGACCGGCGCGCAGCTGTTCGATCAGCCGGTCGGCGTCGGACGCCATCGCGCCTCCACCACTCGCTCGCGCCCGGCCAGGTCGCGGCTGATCGCCGGCGGCTCGTAGCCCAGCTCGGCCAACGCGCTCGCGATCTCGCCGGCGTGGTCGGCATGCACCTCGAGCACCAGATTGCCGTCGAGGTGCGTGCGCGCCTCGGCCGCGAGTCGTGCGGTCTGGCCGTCGTCGACGAGCGCCGTACGCGGCTCCCAGTCGCGTACCTCTGGTTCCAGCTCGTCGAGCTCGCTCGGGCGGACGTACGGCGGATTCGAGACGACGAGGTCGAACGAGCCCTCGACCGCGGCGAGCAGGTCGCTCTCGATGAACGTGACGGCGAGCCCGTAGGCCCGCGCGTTCTCGGCGGCCAGTGCGAGCGCTTCGCTCGAGATGTCGGTCGCCGTCACGATCGAGTCCGGACGCTCGTGCGCGATCGCGAGGGCGATCGCGCCGGTGCCGGTGCCGACGTCGACGACGCTCGGCGTGCGCAGGGGCTCGATGAGCGCGAGGCACCGGTCGACTACGACCTCCGTCTCGGGCCGCGGGACGAGCGCGCGCGCGTCCGTCGCCAGCGTCAACCGCCGGAAGCCCCAGTCGCCGAGCACGTAGGCGAGCGGCTCGCGGCGCCCGCGCCGGGACACCAGTTCACGCGCGGCAGCGCGCTCGCTCTTGTCGAGCGGACGATCATGCTGGGTATAGAGCTCGATCCGCGAAAGCCCGAGTGCCCGCGCAACGAGATGCTCGGCGTCGAGCCGCGGGGTCTCGACACCGCGTTCGGCCAGGTAGCCGGACGCGCCGGCGAGCACCTCGCCGAGTGTCACCGCTCGAGTGCGCGGCGCTGCTCGTCGGCGGTCAGCGCGTCGGTGAAGTCGTCGAGCGAGCCGGCGAGCACCTGCTCGAGCGGCACGTTCACCTTCACCCGATGGTCGGTGACCCGGCTCTGCGGGAAGTTGTAGGTGCGGATCTTCTCGGCGCGCGCTCCAGAGCCCACCTGCGCGCTGCGGGCAGCGGCCTGCTCCGCCGCCTGCCGCTCGCGCTCGGCCTCGAAGATGCGCGCGCGCAGCACGCGCATCGCCTTCTCCCGATTCTGCAGCTGCGAGCGCTCGTCCTGCATGGCGACGACGATGCCCGTCGGCAGGTGAGTGATCCGAACAGCCGAGTCGGTCGTGTTCACCGACTGGCCGCCGGGGCCGGAGGAGCGGTAGACGTCGATCTTGAGGTCGCTCTCCTCGACCGCGACGTCGACGTCTTCGGCCTCCGGCATGACTGCGACGGTCGCGGTCGAGGTGTGAATCCGCCCCTGCGACTCCGTCTCGGGAACGCGCTGCACGCGGTGCGTGCCGCCCTCGAACTTGAAGATCGAGTAGGCGCCGTCGCCCTTGATCGCGAACATGCCCTCCTTGAGGCCGCCGGTGTCGCTGGGCGCGACCTCGATCTCCTCCCATCTGAAGCCGCGACGGTCGGCGTAACGCTGCAGGATCTTCGCCAGGTCGCCTGCCCACAGCTTTCCTTCCTCGCCCCCCTCGCCGCCGCGGATCTCGACGATCACGTCCTTGTCGTCGGCTGGATCGCGCTCGGCGAGCGCCAGCTTCAACTGTTCCTCGAGCCGCACCACGTCGGCCTCGTAATCGGAGACCATCTCGCCGAGCTCTGAGTCCCCGCGCGCCGCGTCCAGGTCCGCACGCGCCTGTTTCCACTCCTGCGCCAGCTTCCAGGGAGCCTCCAGCTCCTTCAGGCGCCGCCCCACCTCGGCTGCTTCGCGGTGGTCGTTGTAGACCTCGGGGTCGGACAGCCGCTCCTGCGCCTCCGCATAGGAACGGTCGAGCTCTGCTACGAGGTCGTCGAGAGCCGCCATGCCGCCGTCAGGCGAGCGTTGCGTCGACGCTCACGTCCGGGACACCGGCGAGCGCCTTCGAGACGGGGCATTCATGCTTCGCGACCTCGGCGGCCGCGGCGAACGCTTGCGCGTCGAGGCCCGGCACGGTGCCACGGACTGTCAGCGCCCCCTTGACGATCCCCTCACCCGGCTGAAAGCTGACGGTCGCCGACGTCTCGAGCCGCTCGGGCGGGGTGCCGCCCTTGGCGAGTCCGTTCGACAGCGCCATCGCGAAGCAGGCCGCCCAGGCGGAGGCGATCAGCTCTTCGGGGCTCGTGCGGCCGTCCGGCTCTTCCGCACGCGAGGCCCACGTCACGTCGAGCGGGCCGAACGCGCCACTTGGCGCGGCGGCAATCGTCCCACTCCCAGTCAAGAGGTCTCCCTGCCAGACAACGCTTGCGGTGCGATCGGTCATGCCATCACCTCCACGCGGCGGTCGGTCGGCCGCTCGCGCCCTTCGAGATCGAGTACTTCGCGCAGTGCACGAATCGAGACTTCGAGCTGATCAAGCGTCGGCTCGCGTGTTGTCAGCCGTTGCAGCCAGAGGCCGGGTGCGAGCAACGTCATCAGCACGCGGTTCGACTGGTGCTTGCCGGCGAAGCGGATCAACTCGTAGGCGATGCCCGCGATCACGGGCAGCAGCACGATCCGGCTGATGATCAGCCAGTACCAGACTGGACGGCCGAGCAGCGCGTAGACGAAGACGCTGACGACCATCACCCACAGGAGGAACGCCGTGCCGCAGCGCGGATGGATCAGCGAGTGGCGCTGAGCGTTCTCCGGCGTCAGCTCGTCGCCGGCCTCGTAGGCGTTGATCGCCTTGTGCTCGGCAGCGTGGTACTGGAAGACGCGCCGCAGCGACGGGATCAGGCTCAGGACGGTCAGGTAGAGCACGAAGACGCTGACACGCACGACGCCTTCCACGAGCACGAACCAGTTGCCGTTCGAGATCGGCAGCAGGTCCGTGAGCAGCGCCGGGCCGACCTTGAACACCATCACCGCGAAGCCGATCGCGACGAGGAAGGCAAAGGCGAGCGCCCAGCGCCCGATCTCGGCAGGCTCGCCGTCTCCCTCGGCCTCCTCGGCGGCTGCGTAGTTGGCGCTCACGCTCAGTGCCCGGAAGCCGATCGCGAGGCTCTCGCCGAGTGCGACGACGCCGCGGATGATCGGGAGCCGCAGCGTCCAGTGGCGGACCGCTAGCGGATCGATGCCCTTCGAGACGTGCGCGATCTCGCCGTCGGGTTTCCGGACCGCGACAGCCCAGTTGCGAGGGCCACGCATCATCACGCCCTCGAGCACAGCCTGGCCGCCGACGGCCTGCGACATCGCTGTTAGGAGGACGAGCGCGCGGCGCGCTCGGCCTTTTCGAGCCGCCGCTGGAAGCGCTCGACGCGACCGCCGGTGTCGACGAGCTTCTGCTTGCCGGTGTAGAACGGGTGGCAATTCGAGCAGATCTCGACGTGCAACTCGGGGCGCGTGGAACGCGTGGTGAACGTGTTCCCGCAGCTGCAGTGCACGGTTGCGAGGACGTACTCGGGGTGAATGTCGGCCTTCATCGCCGGGCCAGGATAGCAGCGGCGGTTTCGCCGGCGACGTTGCCGCCGGAGACCAAGACGACCGGCCGCTCGGCCCGAATCTTGCCGGCGAGCCACGCGGCGGTCGCCGCGGCGCCGGCGGGCTCGCAGGCAAGTTTCGTGCGCTCGTAGAGGAACCTGAAGGCGGCCTCGATCTCCGCTTCCGTGACGAGAACGCGCTCCAGGTGCGCGCAGATCTCGAGCGGCAACGCCCCGACGAACGGCGCGTTCAGACCATCGGCGATCGAGGTCGGCGTGACCGGCGTCGACCGGCCGTTCTCGATCCCGGCGTGCAGCGCGTTGCTCGTCTCCGGCTCGACCGCGACCACGCGCATCGTCGCGCCGATCGCCGTCTGGATCCCGCCGATCAGTCCACCGCCCCCGACCGGCACGATCACCGCGTCGGCGTCCGGGGCGTCTTCCTCGATCTCGAGCCCGACCGTGCCCGCCCCGGCGAGCACGAGGGGATCCTCGTGCGGATGGACGAGCACCCGGCCGGTTGCCGCCTGCAGTTCGGCGACCCGCTCGAACGCCTCAGCCGGGCCGGCTGCCTCCAGGTCGACCGCCGCACCATACGCGCGCGTCGCCTCGATCTTCTGCGCCGATGCGCCTTGCCACATCACGACGAGCGCATCGATGCCTTCGGCAGCGGCCGCGAACGCGACGCCCTGGGCATGGTTGCCGGCGCTGATCGCGATCACGCCGCTGCGCTTCTCGTCGGCGGAAAGGGAGCTGATCTTGTTCAGCGCGCCGCGCGACTTGAACGACCCGGTTCGCTGGAAGAGCTCGCACTTGAGGCGAGCTCCGAGCGTGCGGCTCGACTGCAGCGGGGTGCGCGGCAAACGCTCGCCGATCGTCTCGCGGGCGCGCTCCACGTCGTCGCGGCTCGGAACCATCGACCGAACCGTACTCCGGGCTCGTGCGAATGAGCCTCGTCAACCGATTCCGGAGGAACGATGAAGAACCTCAGAACCTCGCTCGTCCTGCTCTCGATCCTTGCTCTGGCCGTCGTCGCGGCAGCGTCAGGGGCGCTTCAGAGCTCGGCCGGTCACGGCTCGCCGAGCCCGATGGCCGGCATGAACATGTCGCTGCACGGCGCATCGTCGACCGCCGCGTCGTCCGCGAAGGCGGTGCAATTGCGCGTCACGCTAGACCAGCTCCTCGGCGAGCACGCGCTCCTCGCGATCCAGGCAACGCAGCGCGGCTATTCGGGCGGCGCCGACTTCAACGCGATCGCAGCACAGCTCGATGCCAACTCGGTCGCGCTCTCGAAGGCAATCGGGTCGGTCTACGGCCCAGCCGCCGGCAAGCAGTTCCTCGACGGCAAGAACCTGTGGCGCGCGCACATCAAGGACTTCGTCGACTACACGGTCGCGCTCGCCAAGCACGACACGGCCGGCCAGAAAACGGCAGTCGCGAAGCTGATGACGTACATCCAGGTGCAGGCTGCATTCTTCGCGAAGGCGACCGGGTTGCCGAAGGCGGCGCTCGTCAACGACCTGACGGCGCACGTGCTGCAACTGAAAGGGCAGCTCGACTTGTACGCCAAGGGCGACTACGCCCAGTCGTACGCGCTGACCGACGGCGCGTACAAGCACATGTTCATGACGGGCGATCTGCTTGCAGCCGCGATTGCGAAGCAGAAGGACCTGGGTTCGACGACCGGCAAGGCCGCCGACCTGCAGGTAACGCTCGATCAGCTGCTCGGTGAGCATGCGCTGCTCGCGACGTGGGCCACGCAGGCCGGCGTCAGCGGTGGGAAGAACTTCCCGGCACTCGCCAAGCAGCTCGACAAGAACTCGGTTGCGATCTCACAGGCGATCGGCTCGCTCTACGGTGCCGCGGCCGGCAGGCAGTTCCTGAATGGCGCCAACCTCTGGCGTGCACACATCAACGACTTCGTCGCGTACACCGTCGCAACGGCGAAGGGCGACACCGCCGGCCAGAAGAAGGCCGTCGCCGCGCTCATGACCTACATCCAGGTGCAGGCCGGCTTCTTCGC
This sequence comes from uncultured Actinomycetes bacterium, assembly GCA_963836705.1. Taxonomy (GTDB): domain Bacteria; phylum Actinomycetota; class Thermoleophilia; order Gaiellales; family Gaiellaceae; genus PALSA-600. Next base: position 643,662 of record CAWIKU010000002.1, read on the forward strand.
GAAGGCGATCGGCCTGCCGAAGACGGCCCTGGTCAACGACCTGACCGCGCACGTCCTGCAGCTCAAGGGCGCGCTCGACGCGTATCACGCGAGGCAGTACGACAAGGCGTTCCAGCTCGTCGACGGTGCGTACCAGCACATGTTCATGACGGGCGGCGTGCTCGCCGGCGGCATCGCGACGCAGAAGGGCCTGCACTAGGCGCTCGCGCGCTGGCGCACGGCCTCGAAGAGCAGGACAGCGGCGGCGGCACTCGCGTTCAGCGAGTCCGCCGCCGCTCCGCTCATCGGGATCTCGACCTCGGCATCGGCGATCGCGCGCCAGTGGGCGTCCAACCCCTCGTCCTCCGCACCGACGAGGAAGGCGGTCGGTTCGCGGTAGTCCGCATCGCTGTGGCGACGTCCTGCGCCGAGCACCGCAGCGATCTTTCGCTGCGGCAGGGCGGCGATCTCGTCGCGAGTCGCCTCGACGATCGGCAGGGTGAACACGGCCCCCGTCGACGCGCGAATCGCGTTCGGGTTCCACGGGTCGACGGTGGCGTCGCCGATGAGCAGCGCGTCGGCCCCGGCGGCGTCGGCAGTGCGCGCCATCGCTCCGAGGTTGCCCGGCTTCTCGATGCCGACAGCCACGAGGAGCAGCGTCGCTTCGACCGGCAGGGTCCGCTGCGGGATCTCGACCACGGCGAGCACACCCTCCGGATCGGTGCGGTAGCTCATGCGCGAGAGCACCCGCGCGCTGACCTCCTCCCCGCCCGGCCAGTCGGCGATCAACTCGGGTGCGAAGTAGACCTCACGCACGACGAGCCCGGCCGCCACGGCGCGCTCGACCTCGCGCCGCCCTTCGGCGAGGAACACCCCGTCCCGCCGCCGCTCCCGCCCCTTCCGCAGCCGCAACACCGCCTTGACGCGCGGATTCTCCGTCGAGGTGATCACGTGCCGTATCTAGCCAGGTCTGGTGGCTGCCACCGTCAGGGAACTGTCGCGGAAGGGGAACAATTCTGTGCCGGGTTCGTCTGGGGGCTCGCTCGGGATCTACGCTCGCCCGCATGGGATACACGCCTCGCGACGAAGCGCCCGGGATCCACCACGTCACGTGCCGGGGGAACAACCGGCGGCCGATCTTTCTGACCGAGCGCGACGCGAACGACTTCCTGCGGCGCCTCACCGGGACTGCGCTCAAGCACGGTTGGAAGATCTACGCCTGCTGCCTGATGCCGAATCACTACCACTCCGTGATCGAGATCGACGAGCGCGGCATGTCCCGCGGTTTCTGCGAGCTCAACACCGCGTACGCGTGCTCGTTCAACGGCCGACACCGCCGGATCAACCACGTCTTCGGACGCCGCTACTGGAGCGGGCGGATCGACGACGACGCCGGGCTGCTCGGCGTCTGCCGCTACGTCCTGCTGAACCCGGTTCGCAGCGGCCTCGTTCGCGATCCGGCCGCCTGGCGCTGGAGCAGCTACCGGGAGACCGTCGGCCTCGCCCATTCCGACCTGCCGCTCGCGAGGGAGGAGCTCCTCGCCCATTTCGCCGCGGCTCCGCTGCCGGCGGCGTCGCGCTTCCGCGCCTTCGTCCGCGACGCTAGGTGAGCGTGTACTCCGGCCCGGAGCCGCCTTCCGGCGGCGTGAGCCGGCCGCCCTTCGCTGTGATGGCGCCGCACTGGACGCAGTTGGACGGCGCCACCTGGACCCGGACGGTGCCGTCGCCGTCGGCGTCGCCGACTTCGTAGACGTGCGCCGGACAGAGCCGCGCCCACATCTCGGCGAGCTCGCGCGGCACCTTCGTCTGGATGCGGATGTGGTTCGGTTGATCGTCACGCGTTCGATTGCCGGAGGCGAACACACTCGAGAGCTTGTCGAACGTCAACGTTCCGTCGGCGACGGGGTAGGAGCGCGCACGATTCGTCCGGATCAGCGCCTGCTCGGCGTCCCGCTCGGTCGAAGAGTTGCCAGGCGGGAACTTGCCCTTCGTCGCCGTCATCGCACCGGCGAGCGCACCCCCGAGGTAGAAGCCGTGCCCGAACGCCTGGCGCATGTTTCGCACTTCCTGTAGATCGCGCCAGATGAACGACTGCCGCAACGAGGCGTCGTAGCTCGCGAGCGCGGTGCGCGGCGATGCCCCCCGTGCAAGCGTGCGCCAGGCGGCCTCGGCGGCGAGCCGGCCCGACTCGATCGCATAGTGGATGCCTTTGAGCGCCGGCACGTTGACCAGGCCGACGCCGTCGCCCGCGAGCAGCAGCCCGGGAGCGTGGAACCGCTTCGGCAGTGCGACGAAGCCGCCTTCGGGGATCGTCTTCGCGCCCCACTGCACACGTTCGCCACCGTCGAGGATCCGCCGGATGCGTGAGTGCGTCTTCAGCTCCTGCAGAACGTCGTGGACCGACAGCTCGCTGTCTGTGTAGTCGAGCCCGACGACCATGCCGATGGTCACCATGTCGTCGCCCATCGGATAGACGAACGAGCCGCCGAACTCGCGATACTTCCGGCCCGAACGGAGCGGCCAGCCCATCGTGTGGATCACCCGGTCGAGCGGTGTCGCGACCTTCCAGACCTCCTTGACGCCGAGCGCCCACACCTGTGGGTTGTCCCCGCGCAGTCCGAAATGGTCGAGCGCAGCGCCCGTGAGATGACCCTGTGTCCCCTCCGCGAGAATCGTCACGCGTGCGGTGATGTCCGAGCCGGGCTCGAAGTTCGACAGGGGCTTGCCGTTCCGCCCGCGGCCGCGGTCGCCGGTCCGCACGCCGAGCACCCGCCCGGCGTCGACGAGGAGCCGTTCCGCCGACGTCTCCGACAAGATCGTCGCGCCTGCCTCCTCCGCTTCGTCGGCGAGGAACTTCCCGAGTTGGGACAGCGACGCGATGTAGTTCCGGTCGTTGACCATCGTCGGCGGCGTCGGAATGCGGTACGCATGCCATTTGGTCATGTAGAGCACCGACTCCGCCTCGACCTGCCCGTAGAACGGCAGCTCGTCCATGCGTTTGCGGCCCTTGAAGAGCCGCTGAAGGCCGCGAGGGTTGACGACCGCACCGGACAACAGATGCGAGCCCGGCGCCTTCCCCTTGTCGAGCACCGCCACCGGGACGTCGCCGAGGCGCTCCGCCACCTCGGGGTGCTCCTCGACCAGTTGGCCGAGGCGGATCGCGGCCGCAAGACCCGCAGGCCCGGCGCCGACGATCAGGAAGCCGACCTCGATCCGCTCGTCGACCGGATCCACGGGCGGACCGATCGCCTCCGCAGGCGACCACGGCGGCGGAAAGTCGGACGGCCGGACGCTCACGACCGGCGCGCGCGAACGAGTTCGGTCAGCTTCGGGACGATCTGGTGCAGATCCCCGACAACACCGAGATCCGCGAACTCGAAGATGGGCGCGTTGGGATCCTTGTTCACCGCGACGATCACGTTCGAGCCCTGCATCCCGACCTTGTGCTGGATCGCACCGGAAATGCCCAGCGCGACATAGAGCTTCGGCGAGACGGTCTTGCCGGTCTGACCGACCTGCGCCGAATACGGGTACCAACCCGCGTCGACGACGGCACGGGTCGCGGCGACGGCCCCGCCGAGCGCCTGCGCCAGCTCCTCGGCAAGCGAGAACTTCTCCGGCTCGCCGAGCCCGCGACCGCCGGCGACGATCACGTCGGCGTCCTCGATCGACGGGCCTTGCTGGACCGCGTGGGCCTGCTCGACCATCTCCGCCCGCGACGAGAAGTCCTCGAGCTCGACGGTCGCGTCCTTCACCTCGGCTGTGCCTCCGATCTCGCTCGGGTCGAACGCGCCTGCCCGGAAGATCGCCAGCTTGACCGGGGTCGACCAGCCGACGTCGACGTACACGGTGTCGGCGAGCTGCGGCGCCTTCCCGGTTTCGCCGTCGAAGTCGACGAGCCCCCAGTTCAGGCCTGCCTCGAGCCGGGCGGCCAGTCCCGCCGCGACATCGGCGCCGAGCACGGACTGGGCGAACAACACGGTGTCGTAGCCCTGGTCGCGCACGAGCTTCGCCAGCACGTCGACGCGCGGCTGGGGCAGCGCTCGGGCGACACGCTCGTCCTCGGCGACCCACACGGTCGTCGCGCCGAACGCTCCTGCGCTGTCGGCGAGATCGCGCACGCCGGCACCGACGAGCACGCCGGCGACGTCGCCGCCGATCTGCGCCGCCTTGCTCAGGACGCCGAGCGAACCCTTCGCGATCGCGTCCTCGTGATGCTCGAGGAAGACCAGCGTCTTCGCCATCAGACGAGCCTCTTCGCAACGAGGAACTCGAGAATCTGCTCGGCCCCCGAACCGTCGTCCTCGATCTTGCGTGCCTCGCCGCGCGGCGGCGGATCGTTGAGCGCGACCACGGTCGTCGCAGCCGCCTCCGCACCGCCGACGTCGGCAGCCGCCAGCGTCTCCTGCGGTTTCTTCTTCGCGCCCATGATCCCCTTCAGCGACGGGTAGCGCGGCGTGTTGATCGAGTCGGCGACGGCGACCACCGCGGGAAGCGGCGCGCGGATCGTGTCGTAGCCGTACTCGGTCTGACGCTTGCCCGTGAGGGAGCCGCTCTGGACCATGAGCTCGCTCACCTGGGAGACGACCGGGGCGCGCAGCCGCTCCGCGACCGCAGCCCACAGACAGGCGCCGCCACCGTCGGCCGATTGCTGCCCGAAGAGCACGAGCTCGGCGCTCTCACGCGCGAGCGCCGCCGCAAGTACCTTCGCGGTCGCGAGCAGATCCGAGCCCGCGAGCGAGGCGTCGGAGATGAGCACGGCGCGATCGGCGCCCATTGCGAGCGCCTTCCGCAGCGCGTCGAGCGCGCCCTCGGGCCCCATCGAGACAACGACCACCTCGCCGTCACCCGCGGCTTCCTTCAGCCGCAGCGCCTCTTCGATCGCGTAGGCGTCCCACTCCGAGATCGTGAGCTCCCTCGAACGGTCGAGCCGTTTCGTCGCGGGATCCAGGTGACGGCCCGAGGCGGCGTCGGGCACGGCTTTCACGCAGACGGCGATCTTCATGCGCGCGGACTCTATCCAGCCTGCGCCGCTTGGCATCGGCAGAACAGGCCGGTACGGTGCGTGCGCGATGCGGTCCCTCGCCCCGATCCTCGTCGCGCTGGTACTGGCGGCTGCAACGGCGGCGACAGCGACCAGCGCGGTGCCGCGAATTCTCTTCCCCGTCGTCGGACCGGTTGCGTACACGGACGACTTCGGCGAGCCGCGAGGCGGACTGAAGCACCAGGGCAACGACCTGCTCGGCGACAAGCGCGCGCCGGTCGTCGCGGTCGAGCCGGGGAAGATCGAGTACTGGACCACCTCGGCGAGCGCCGGCTGCATGCTCTACCTCTACGGCGCGAGCGGAACGATGTACGAGTACATCCACCTGAACAACGATCTGACCGCAGCGAACGACAACAAGGGCAAGTGCGTGCAAGGCGTGTCGTACGCGCTGCCCGACGGCTCGCACGTGGTTGCCGGGCAGGTGATCGCCTACCTCGGCGACTCAGGCGATGCGAACGGTCTCCATCCGCACCTGCATTTCGAGGTGCACCCGAACGGAGGCAAGGCGGTCGACCCGTATCCGATCATCAAGAAAGCTCCGCATCTGCTGCTGGCCGCGTCCCCGAGCGGCGCCGCGTTCACGCTGCGGTTGACCGGCACGGTCGTCGACGCGGGCAGCGGCACGTTGACGCTGACCGTCGACACGCTGACGGCGTGGCCGTCACACCTCAAGCTGAGGAAGCTCAACCGTCCGTTGACGCTCACCGTCCAGGATCCCTCCGCCATCGCTGCTGCACCCGGCGACCACATCGTCGCGTGGACGCTGCCGGCGCCGGACACCATGCCGGCGCTCACCGGCGCGCCGGGCGCGATCACGCTCGAACGAATGCAGCCCGCTTAGGCGGGAACGCGGGCCTGCAGGAAGTCGACGATCTCGCTCGTCGGGGCACCGGGCGTGAAGACCTCGGCGACACCCTGCCGCTTCAACTCGGCCACATCGTCACCCGGAATCGTTCCGCCGACCAGGACGAGGAGATCCTCCGCTCCCTGCGCGCGCAGCAACTCGAGGATCCGCGGGACAAGCGTCATGTGGGCACCGGAGAGAATCGAGATGCCGACCGCGTCGGCGTCCTCCTGGATCGCTGTCTCGACGATCTGCTCGGGCGTCTGATGCAACCCGGTGTAGATCACTTCCATCCCGGCGTCGCGCAAGGCACGCGCGATGATCTTCGCGCCGCGGTCGTGCCCGTCGAGACCGGGCTTCGCAATCACCACTCTGATCTTCGCTGCCACTGGTCGGTCAGTATAGGAACGTGAAGCTGACCATCGTCGGCAGCTCTCCGGCGTGGCCGAACGCCGGCGGCGCCCATTCCGGCTACCTCGTCACGAGCAAGGGTCGCCGCGTGCTGCTCGATTGCGGTCCGGGCGTGCTCGCGCGGCTCCGTGAGGCGGAGCCCTGGCCGACGATCGACGCGATCGTCATCTCCCACCTCCACCTCGACCACTGCGGCGACCTCGTTCCCTGGCTCTGGGGGCATGTGCTCGGGCCGGCGATCGGCCGGCCGGGGCCCGAGCTTCACGTTCCGCCGGCCGGCCTCGCGCGGATCTCGACGTTCGCTCCGCTCGGACGCTTCCTGCAGGTGTTCGACGTGCACGAATACGCCGACGGCGTCCCCTTCTCGGCCGCAGGTCACACGATCACGCCTCGCGCCGTCGCCCACTACGTCGAGCCTGCGTACGGATTCCGCGTCGAGCACGGCTCGGCCGTGCTCGCCTACTCGGGCGACACCGGTCCAACCCCCGCGCTCGTCAGCCTCGCCCGAGACGCCGACGTCTTTCTCTGCGAAGCGACGCTGCTCGAGCCGGAAGGCGACCCGCACGGGCACATGACGCCGGACGAGGCCCGCTCAGTTGCCCGCAGAGCCAACGTGCGGCGGCTGCTGCTCACCCACCGGTCCGCCGAGCACCCGATCGACGACCTCGTCTACGACGGGTTCGAGCTCGAGTTGTAGCCGAGCAGTTCGGCGTAGCGCTTCGCCGCGCGGCGCTGCTTGAAGACGTTGCGGATCCCCCAGGCGGCGAGACCGATCACGAGCGCACCGAGGAAGCAGAGCGGCAGGACCAGCCACTTGGCCGACACAGCCGCGACCGTGGGTGGGGCGACCGGCGCGGAGGCGACGCTCTTCACCTGGCCCGCACCCCCGATTCCCTTCGGCACCCACGATGCGACCAGCCAGTTTCGCGGTTGCGACTTGTAGCGCTTGAACTCGATCGTGAATGTCTTCCCGGCCCAGTCGCTGTGGGGGTCACCGACCACGCCGAGATCGATCGCCACGTCGTTCCGGTAGGCGTAGAGGATGCTCCAGTTCGCGATCCCGACCGCCGGAAACGGGATCACGTTGTTGTTGCCGGTGTCCCACGACTTACGGGTCTGCCCGGCCTTCATCTCAGGGCCGAGCATGTTCCACGCCGAGTCGAGATGCTTGCGCGCGACGGCCGTCCGGATGAAGACGCTGGCGGTGTCGAACAGCTGCCGCCGGTCGCTCGGCGTCAGCTTCATCTTCGCCGGCTCGCGGTACACCCACGCCGGCTTGTCGATCAGCGGCGTCTCGTTCGAGCGTCCGGTATTGCCGACCAGAATCCCGCCGATCGCAAGCCCCGACAGCACGGCCAGGCTCCCTACCCCCCAGAAGAGGCGCCGGCGGAACCGGGGCGACGAGAGGCGGCCTGTCATTGCCCTACGCGGCTCCCTTGCCTCCCCGGCGAACTAGCTGCCGGCGCCGTTGTTTTCGGAGCCGTTCGGAACCGGCGCGCTCGACTTCGGGTACCAGCTGTTGACGAGCCACTTGTCGCCGCGCTTGACCAGATCCATCTGGAAGAGCTGGGCCTTGATCTTCGCGTTGGTCTTCGGCAGCAGCGCGATCTCGACCATTGCCTCTTTCGGGTACGAGAAGTCGATCTTCATCGGCGCGTATTTCACGTCGTCGACCGGGTACGGGATCACCGCGATGTTCCCGCTCTTCCACTGGGCCAGCGTCTGGCCCTGCTTGATCGAGTCGGTGACGAGCTTGTAGGCGTCCGGCAGGTCCTTCCGGGCGACCGCCGTCTCGATGAAGCGCCGGGCGACGATCGTGGCGCCCGGGGTCAGCTTCACGGTCGGCGGAACCGCCGAGCGGTCGTCGGCCGGCTTGTTCAGGAGGGGCGTCGCGGTCGAGTGGCCCGTGTTCGAATAGTGGAAGCCGATGAAGCCCAGCAGCGCCCCGATCGCGACCACGCCGACGATCCACGGCAGCGCCTTCTGCCAGCCGGGCTTACGAATCGGATCACGGTGCTCGAAGACGGTGTCTGCGTTCATCGCCACGTCAGAGTAGACGCCCGATCCGACGGGTCGTTAGCCGCGTCTGTTGAGCGAGTGTTAACGCCGAGGGACGCTAGAAGACCGGCGTTTCGCGCCATGTGCCCCAGACGGCGCGGAATGCGTCGCACATCTCGCCCATCGTCACGTGGGCCCGGGACGCGTCGACGATCGCCGGCATCAGGTTCCGTACGTCGTGAGCCGCATCCTCTTTCAGGCGCGCCAGAGCGGCCTCTGCGACCCGTGAGTCGCGACGTGCGCGAAGCGCCCGCACGCGTTCGATCTGCTGCGTCTCGAGCAGTGGGTCGACCCGGTGGATCGCGATCTGCTGCTCGTCTGCGAGCTGGTAGCGATTGACGCCGACGACGACCCGCTGCTCGGCTTCGACCTCCGCCTGGTAGCGGAACGACGCCTCGGCGATCTCGCGCTGGAAGAAGTTCTCCTTGATCGCCTGCACGACCCCGCCGAGCTCGTCGATCCGCTCGAAGTACTCGTAGGCCTGACGCTCGAGCTCGTTCGTCAGCTCCTCGACGTAGTACGACCCACCGAGCGGATCGATCGTGTTCACGACGCCCGTCTCGTGGGCGATCACCTGCTGCGTGCGCAGCGCGATCCGGACGGCGTCCTCGGTCGGGAGCGCGAGCGCCTCGTCGTAGCTGTTCGTGTGCAGTGACTGCGTCCCGCCGAGCACCGCTGCGAGCGCCTCGATCGCCGTGCGGACGATGTTCACCTCGGGCTGCTGGGCGGTCAGCGAGACGCCCGCCGTCTGCGTGTGGAAGCGCATCAGCCAGGAGCGCGGGTTCTTCGCGCCGTAGCGCTCACGCATCACCGTCGCCCAGATCCGCCGGGCCGCGCGGTACTTGGCGATCTCCTCGAAGAAGTCGAGATGCGCGTTGAAGAAGAAGGAGAGGCGGGGTGCGAAGTCGTCGACATCGAGTCCACGCTCGATCGCCCATTCGACGTAGGTGAACCCGTCGGCGAGCGTGAACGCGAGCTCCTGCGCGGCGGTCGAGCCCGCCTCGCGAATGTGGTAGCCGGAGATGGAGATCGGATGCCAGAGCGGCATCTCGCGTGCGCAGAACTCGACCATGTCCGTCACGAGCCGCATCGACGGCTCGGGCGGGAAGATGTACTCCTTCTGCGCGATGTACTCCTTGAGGATGTCTGTCTGGATCGTGCCGCGCAGCTGGTCGCGAGCGACTCCCTGCTCCTCGCCGACGCAGACGTAGTACGCGAGCAGGATCGCGGCGGGCGAGTTGATCGTCATCGACGTCGAGACGTCGCCGAGCGGGATGCCGCGAAACAGCGTCTGCATGTCTTCGAGCGAGTCGATGGCGACGCCCTCGCGTCCGACCTCGCCCAACGAGCGCGCGTGGTCGGAGTCGTAGCCCATCAGCGTGGGCATGTCGAAGGCGGTCGACAGGCCGGTCTGGCCGTGCTCGAGCAGGTAGCGGAACCGCTCGTTCGTCTCGTCGGCGGTGCCGAAGCCGGCGAACTGACGCATCGTCCACAGCCGCCCGCGGTACATCGACGGGTAGACGCCGCGCGTGAACGGGAAGGCGCCCGGGTAGCCGAGGTCGCGCTCGTAGTCGACGGTCGAGCTGTCCGGCGTGATCAGCGGCTCGTTCTCGATCCCCGACATGGTCGAGAAGAGCTCACCCTGGCGCTCGGGTGCCGAGGCGTACGACTCCTCGCGCCACCGATCGGTCGGGGTTTCTTGCCGCGGGTCCTCGGTCGTCGCCATCGCCTGAATTCTGCCCGCTCGCGCTACCGCTCGCCGCCGGGCGTCCAGAGCGGCTCGGCGCCGCCGGCGTTCGCAGCTCGGGCGAGGATGAAGAGCAGATCGCTCAAACGATTCAGATAGACGGCGGCAAGCGGATTCACGTCCGCCTCGCGCGCGCAGGCGAGAACCTCGCGCTCGGCCCGCCGGCAGGTCGCGCGGGCCACGTGCAGCCGCGCCGCCGCTTCGGTCCCGCCGGGCAGAACGAAGCTCTTCAGCTCCGGCAGCCCTGCGTTGGCCGCATCGCAATCGTGCTCGAGCCGGTCGATCGCCGCCTGCGTGACGCGCAGCTTCCCGTCGTCTGGGGCGAACGGCACGGAGAGGTCGGCGCCGAGGTCGAAGAGCTCATTCTGGATGCGCTCCAGCTCGGCGTCACCCGCCGCGAGGCGAGCCCAGCCGAGGACCGAGTTCAGCTCGTCGACGGCTCCGTAGGCGCGGACGAGCGGATGCAGCTTCGACACCCGCGAGCCGTCCCCGAGCGACGTCTGCCCGGCGTCGCCACCGCGCGTGTAGATCCGAGTCAACCGAACCGGCTCATCCGGCTTGCGAGAAGTCACAGTCTTTTCACACTCTCGTAGGCGTCTCGTGACGGTGGCTGCCACCCGACCGGTCGCCACCCGACGTGTCCTTCCGAGGCAACCGAACCGGCTCATCCAACCTGCGAGAAGTCACAGTCTTTTCACGCTTTCGTGGGTGTCTCGTGATGGTGGCTGCCACCCGACAGGTCCTTGAGCAACGCCCTCGCGATTACGAGGCGCTGGATCTCGCTCGTTCCTTCGTAGATCTCGGTCACCTTCGCGTCGCGGTAGTAGCGCTCGACCGGGAACTCCTTCGTGTACCCGTACCCGCCGAGCACCTGGATCGCCTCGGCGGTCTGGCGCCGCGCCATCTCCGACGCGTACAGCTTCGCCTTCGCACCCGCTTCCGTGTGCGGCCGGCCTCGATCCTTGAGCCACGCCGCGCGGTAGGTGAGGAGCCGCGCCGCGTCGATCTCCATCGACATGTTCGCGAGCTTGTGCTGGATCGCCTGGAACTCGGCGATCCGCTGGCCGAACGCGTGGCGCTCGTGGGCGTACTGGAGCGCCACGTCGAACGCCGCCTGCGCGATCCCGACCGCCTGCGCGGCGATCCCGATCCGCCCTCCGTCGAGCGTCGCCATCGCGATTCGGAAGCCGTGGTGCAGGTCGCCGATCAACCGATCGCCGCCGACCACCGTATCGATGGCGATGTCGTTCGTCACCGACGAGTTGAGCCCGAGCTTCTCCTCGGTGCGCGTGATCGACACGTGCTCCGTGTCGACGATGAATGCCGAGACGCCGCGCGCGCTCCTCGTCGCACTGTCGGTGCGCGCGAACAGGAGCACCGTGCCGCCGAGCGAGGCGTTCGTGATCCATTGCTTCGCGCCGGTCAGGTGCCAGCCGCCGTCGACCGCATCGGCGCGACTCGTCAACGCCCCCGCGTCGGAGCCAGAGCCCGACTCGGTGAGCGCGAAGCAGCCGACGCGTTCCCCGCTGGCGAGCGGCGGCACGAACTGCGCGCGCTGGGCGTCGTTTCCGAACTGCAGGATCGGCAGCGTGCACGCCGACGTGTGCACCGCCACCGTCACGCCGACACCGGCGTCGGCGCGCGACAGCTCCTCGAGAACGAGGATGTACGAGAGGAAGCTCGCGCCGGCGCCGCCGAGCCCTTCGGGCACGCAGACGCCCATCAGGCCGAGCTCTGCGAGCGAGGCGATCAGCTCACGTGGAAACCCGTGCGCCCGGTCCCACGCGGATGCGTTCGGTTCGATCTCGGCCTGGGCGAAGTCGCGGGCGAGCGCCTGGATCTCGCGCTGCTCGGGCGTGAGCTCGAAGTCCACGGCGGGCACACTAGCGCTGTGAGGATTGCCGCGATCGTCCTCGCTGCACTCGCGCTCACCGCGTGCGGCGGCCACGAGTCACGCTCGCCGGAGTCGGTCGCGCGCAGCTGGAGCGCCGACCTCGACCGCAACGACAACGAGGCCGCAGCCTTGCTGTTCGCCGACGGCGCCCGTGTGATCCAGAACGGCGAGCTCGTGCTCGGCGACCACGCTGCCGCCGTACAGTGGAACGCATCGCTGCCGTGCGGGGGCAGGATCCTCTCCGTCACCCCGCGCGGCAAGACGGACGTGCTCGTCGTCTTCCGCCTCGGAGGGCGCCCGGGCCATCGCTGTGACGGCCCGGGCGCCGACGCGGCTGCGCTGTTCCGCGTCCGCGACGGCCGGATCGTGCTGTGGCACCAGACGACCGTGCCGCCTGCGGGCGGCGACGGCGGCACGATCGTCTAGCTTCAGCCGTCCCCAGGTCAGTCGTCGCCGTGTCCACTGCCCTTCCCGTTGAAGAGCACTTCCCACGTCGTGTTGTCGCCGTGCTGCTGGGTGTAGAACCAGCGCCACTTGCCGTCGCCGACGTTCGGGTTCTTCGCCCCGAGGATGCCGTCGGTGCCGGGATCGCCGTTCGAGACCAGTAGCCCGGTCAGCTCGTTGTCGCCCTCGTTCTTGCCGAAGCCACCGGTGGCGGAGTCGATCGTCGCGGACGGGTCACGTCCCTCGGCGATCCAACGCACCGGCTGGTTCTGCGGGTTCGAGTAGTCGGCGTTCACGTCGAACGAGTAGCCCGAGTCGAGAGCGTTCCGGGATGCGTGCAACCCATCGCCGGCGTCCTCGACCACTCCGAGCTGGTTCTTCGACAGGAAGTTGACGTTGTCGAGCCCGGTCACTGCCCGGGTGCCCTTGAAGAAGACCGAGATCTTCCCCGTATCCGCGGACGGATCGGTCTGCTCCAGCTTGAACAGACCTCCCCAGCCGCCGGACGTCGTGTTCTCGACACTCGTGTCGCTCGTGTCGCCGGTCTCGGTGAAGAAGAACTCGCCGAACTTCGAGTCCGGCCGAAAGACACCGTTCTCGGGACGCTTGAACGGGGTCGCATGCGCGGCCTTCGCCAGCGTGTTCGCGTTGAACGGCGCGTTGCCGTCGCTCGCGGTGTTGTGAATGGTCACCCACTTCGTCGAGAAGACCTTGCCGTACGTGTGGAGCGCGACCTGATCGGGAGCGTCGAGTGCTGTCTGCGACTCGACGGTGATCGGGTTGTTGGCGGCGTTCAGAACCTGCAGCGCCTCCAACTTGCCGTGTTGCAGGTCGCCGGGATGCGCCGGCACGTAGCGGAAGACGAAGCTGTTGGGGATCTTCGCCACGGTCGTTCCCTTGAACGCGCCGCCCTGGTCCTCGACGATCCAGAGGTTGCCGTCGGAGTCGTCCTGGATGCCCTCGTAGCCGCCGCGGCCCAGCGCACCGGAGACGTCCTCGACCGTGGACGGGTAGTTCACCGTCGCCGCGTAGGTCGGTGCACTCGGATTCTCGGTCGTGAACAGCAGCCGCTGCGCGAACGGATCCCAGGTGGAGCCGTCGATCGGCTGAATCGGATTGCCTGCGGAGTCCTGCGAGGCGAGCAGCGTCACGCGATGAGCGGCGTCCGCGTCGAGGTTGATCCGCGTGATCAGCCCTTGCTTCTGGCCGTTCACGGTGGCTCCGACCTCATGCCCCTGGTAGAGGAACTGGGAGCCGTAGTCGTACGACGGGTCCGGCCCGGACTGACCCTGCTTGAAGACCAGGTACGTGTTCTTGTCGGGCTCGGTCTTCTGCGCTTCAGGCCCGGCGCCGGTACCGACCATGAGCGGCACGGTCGGGTCGGTCGGGCTCGGGGTGTCGTTCTCGTAGCCGTAGTTGGTGACGATTCCCTGCGGATTTTCGAGCTTCATCGCGCCTTGCGCGACCGCGATCTGCGAGAGCTCGGCCGACAGCCGCGAGGACGGCGCGTACCCGGCCGCCTTCGTGTTCGCCGTCGGCACGTTCGTGAGCTGCGGGCTGTCGGGCGATGCGGCGCCGCCGACGGCGGCGAACACCGCGACTGCACCGACTGCAGCCGGCAGCAAGAAAGCCTTGTGCTTCAAGAGATCCTCCCCCTCGTTCGGTGGGTGACGTGTCGCACCTACTCTCGGCGCGCGCCGCACCACCGTGGGTAACGGTCCCGTGAAACTGCTGTGACTACTTGGGCTCTGGCTCGAGCTTGTAGCCGACGCCGAAGCGTGTCTGGATGAACGAGTGCGTCGGTGCCGGACGATCGATCTTCTGGCGGAGACGGCGGACGAAGACGTCGACCGTGCGGTCGCGGTGCGTCTCCCTCCGCCCCCACACCTTCTGGAGCAGCTCGTCGCGGGTCACGACCCGGCCTCGGTCGAGCGCGAGTGTGTACAGGAGCTTGAACTCGGTCGGCGTGAGGCCCGCGCTCTTGCCGCCGACAAAGGCTTGCACCTCGCGCGGATCGATGCGCAACTCCTCGATCTCGATCGCGTCGCCGCGACGTTCCTCGGCGGGCCGCACGCCACGTCGGGCGGCGGCTCCGACGCGAGCGACGAGCTCGCGCATCGAGAACGGCTTGACGAGGTAGTCGTCGGCGCCGATCTCGAGCGCGTGCACGCGGTCGTGTTCGGTGCCCCGCGCGGAGACGACGACGATCGGCGTGCCGATCCCTTCGGCGCGTGCCATCTCGATCAGCTTCCAGCCGTCGAGCTCCGGCAGCATCAGGTCGAGCACACAGACGTCCGGATTCTCGTACCGAAGCCGTGCGAGCCCGAGCTCACCGCGGCCGACGACGACGGGGTCGAAACCCGCGGCGACGAGGTGGCGTGCCATCCCGTCGGCGATCACGTTGTCGTCCTCGACAATCAGGACTCGCGCCACGGCCCGTACGATAGACCGGGGGTCGGTACTGCCCCGGTGTCGGAATGGTGACGATGTGGTGAACAACGACCGGACATTCGACGAGCTTCGTACCGGCTTCACAGCGTCGGTCTCCCACGAGCTCCGCACACCGCTCGCGCGCATCCTCGCGCTGCTCGACAACGCGTCCCTCCCGGACGCCGACGTGCAAGGGCTGATCGACCAGGCGCGTGCGGAGGTCGAGAGCGCCGGCGAGCTGATCGACGAGATCCTCTTCCTCTCCGAGCTGGAGAGCGGCCGCGAGGTCGTCGCGTTGACGCCGACCGAGGCGCGGCCGATCCTCGACCACGTGGTCGACCGGCTCGCCGACGCGGCCGCGCGTGCCGGTGTGACGCTTCGCGTCGACGGCGAGACGACTGTGCCCTTGCGGCCCCGGATGATCCGGATCGTCGGCGAGAACCTCGCCGAGAACGCGATCCGCTACGCAGGCCACGGCTCGACGTTCGTCTTCGAGCTCGCTCCGGGGGAACTGACCGCGAAGGACGACGGCATCGGCGTCGGCGAGCGTGACCTCGTGCGCCTGTTCGAACGGTTCTACCGCTCCGACGCGGCGCGCACCTCCCGCGGCACCGGCCTCGGCCTGGCGATCGTGAAGCACATCGTCTCGGCCGCCGGCGGAACGGTCGAGGCCCGCTCTACACGTGGAGCGGGCCTCGAGATCCGTTGCTCGTTTTCGACGGCCTAGGTGTGAACCGTCTTCAGCGTCTTCTCGGACGCGGCCAGCACCGGCTTCGGCAGCGGCACGAAGAGCAGCTTCGCGGTGTACTGAATCTTCTGACCCTGCGTCAGCGCCCAGAAGATCATCTTCCGCAACTCGGCCGCGTGTGACGTCTGCTGCGGCACGATCACGTACGTGTAGGTCGCGATCGGGTAGGCGAGCGCCGCCGACTTCGGCGGGTTCACGATGTGCATCTCGTTCGAGGCCGGCACCTTCGTGAAGGCCGCCGCGGCCGCCGCGATCCGGCGGAGGCTCGGGAACAGGAACTTCCCGGCGTTGTTTCGCACCGCTGCGAACTTGATGTGGTTGTTCAGCGCGAATGCGACGTCGACGTAGGTGATGCCGCCGGAGGTGCGGGAAACGAGGCCTGCGACACCGGCCGATCCGCGCGCGCCGATCCCGGTCGGGAAGGTGACCGCGGTCGAGTTGCCGACCTTCGACTTGAACTCGGGGTTCACGGCCGACAGGTAGTCGGTGAAGTTGTAGGTCGTGCCCGATCCGTCAGAGCGGAAAATCGGCGTGATCTTGAGGTCCGGCAGACTCGCGCCCTTGTTCAGCGCCTTGATGGCCGAGTCGTTCCAGTTGGTGATCTGGCCGAGGAAGATCTTCGAGATCGTCTTCCCGTCGAGGTTCAGGTGGGAAGGAGCGCCGGGCACGTTGTACGCGACGGAGGTCGCGGAAAGAGCCCAGGGGATCTGCACGCAGCTCTTGCAGGCGGTTGCCTGGTCGGGCGTGAGCGGCGCGTCCGATGCGCCGAAGTCGACCTGGCGGCTGGTAACGGCCGAGATTCCGGCGCCGGAGCCGACCGCACTGTACTGGAGGCTGTAGCCGAACGCCGAGCCGATGGCCGGCGTCCAGACAGAGACGAGCGGCGACACGAACGTGCTGCCCGCGCCGGTGATCGTCGTGTCCTTGCTGGTCGCCATCGCTGCTGTCGCGACGACGAGTGCGGCGGCGGTGGCCGCGAGCGTGAGCGTGAACGTGAGTGTCTTGGTCATGGCGCCAGAGTGCCGCGTGGCCTGACTGGTGTGGGCTGACGCTGTGTTACCAGCAGGTGACGGTCTGGTGAACGCGGGCAGGAGCCGCTCAGCGCGTCGCGCCGAGCTTGCGGCGTGAGCGTTCGAGCAGGAAACGCGCGGTCAGACTCGTGATCAGCACGAAGGCGATCAACACGAACGCGAGTGCCCACGCCTGCTGGTGCAGGGCCGGATCGGGCGCCTCGGAGTACTGGAAGATCGTGTACGGGATCGAGTTCACCGAGTGGGTCGGGTCCCAGTCGACCGTCTGCCCCGCGAGGACGCAGGTGAAGAGCAGCGGCGCGGTTTCGCCGGCGGCACGGGCGATCGCGAGCGTCGTTCCGGTCAGGATCCCTCCGAAGGCGGTCGGCAGCACGACGCGCAACACGGTCTGCCACTTCGAGACGCCCAGGGCGAGGCTCGCGTCGCGCAGCTCGTTCGGCAGCAGGGCGAGCACTTCCATGGTCGCCCGCGCGACGAGCGGCAGCATGATGATCGAGAGGGCGAACGCACCCGCGAACGCGCTCTGGTGATGACCCCAGCCGACGATCGGGAGGCTGGTCTTGACCATCAGCGCGAAGACGAAGATCCCGATCACGATCGACGGGAAGCCGTTCAGGACGTCGAGCCACAGTCGGACCTGCGCGCCGAACCGCGGCGGAGCGAACTCGCTGACGAAGATCGCCGTCAGCACGCCGATCGGCAGCGCCATCACCGTCGCGATCCCGACGAGCAGCAGGCTGCCGACGAGCGCCGGGGCGACACCGCCACCGGTCTGCCCGAACAGCGCGGGGCCCTTCGTGAAGAAGTCCCAGCTGAGGGCGTGTACGCCGCGCGAGAACACCGACCAGACGAGGATCCCGAGCACGAGAATCGCGGCCGAAGCTGCGGCCAGAGCCGCCCCCTCCGCGAGCCGGTTCTTGATCAGACGCCGCCGGCTGCGACCGGTCGCACGCAACGAGAGGTTCGGGGCGTCCGTGGTCATCGCTTGAACTCGAACTTCTTGACGACGAGCTGCGCGGTCAGGTTGGTGATGAACGTGATCACGAGCAGGATGAACGCGAGGTAGATCAGCGAGGCGACGTGAAGGTTGGACACCGCCCCCTGGTACTGGTTGGCAGTGCGGCTCGCGAGCGTGTCGCCCGGCTCGAAGATCGACAGCTTGAGCGGCGTGAAGTTGCCGATCACCTGGGTGACGGCGATCGCTTCGCCGAGCGCGCGCCCGAGCCCGAGGATGACCGCGGCGACGACGCCGCCGCGAACCGACGGCACGACGACCGTCTTGACCATCTCCCAGCGAGTCGCTCCGAGCCCCACCGCGCCCTCTTCGAGCTCGTCGGGGACGCCGAGGAAGAGCTCGCGGCAGATCGACGAGGTGATCGGGATGATCATGATCGTCAGCACGAGCATCGCTGAGAAGACCGTCGACTCGACCTTGTCGCCGCCGTGGGCGAAGATCGGTATCCAGCCGAACAAGCGTCCGAGCAACGGCTGCAGGTGCTGGGCGTCGAACGGCGCGAGAACGTAGATCCCCCAGAGGCCGATGACGACACTCGGGACGGCGGCGAGCATCTCGACCAGCGTCCCGACGGGGCCGCGGATCGAGGGCGGTGCGAGCTCACTCAGGAAGAGGCCGATCGCGATCGAGACGGGCGCCGCGAGCAGGACCGCTCCGAACGACGTGACGACCGTGCCGATGATCAGGTCGCGGGCGCCGAACTTGTTGACGACGGGGTTCCACTCGTTGTGCCAGAGGAAGCTCCCGTGGAAGACCTTGATCGCCGGCCACGCGCCGTCGGCGACGCGCCAGACGATCGCCGCGGTGAGCAGCAGTCCGAGCACCGCGGCAGCCGCCGTCAGCCCGTAGAGAATCCGGTCCCCGAGGCGGTCGCCGAGGCGCCGCGTCCGCGGCAGGCCCTTCGGTGCGGGGATCGATGCCGCCTCCATGCGCGCCAGCATTCCAGGGCGATCGCGGCCCCGGGAGTCTCGTCACCACTCCGTCACACGCTGTTCACATCCTATGAACCCTGCCCCGTCGCGCCGACGTGAGACTGTTCCGGGTGACGACGATGGACTCGGACCAACAGCAGCAACACCAGCAGCGCGCGATCGGGATCGCAACGCCGCCGTCGGCCGTCGGGATCAGCCGCGAAGTCGTCTTCGACATCCGCGACCTGACGGTGTTCTACGGCAAGGCTCCGGCGGTCAAGGACGTCTCGCTGGCGATCCACCGCAACGCGATCACGGCGCTGATCGGGCCGTCCGGGTGTGGGAAGTCGACCGTCCTCCGCAGCCTCAACCGGATGAACGACCTCGTGCCGAGTGCCCGCGTCGAGGGAACGATTCTCTACCACGGCATCGACCTCTACGGCGGCGACGTCGACCCGATCGAGGTGCGGCGGAGGATCGGCATGGTCTTCCAGCGCCCGAACCCGTTTCCGAAGTCGATCTACGACAACGTCGCCTACGGCCTGCGGATCCTCGGGCTCAAGGACGATCTCGACGGCCGTGTCGAACGTGCCCTCCGGAACGCGGCCCTCTGGGACGAGGTGAAGAACCGGTTGAAGAAGTCGGCGTTCGGGCTCTCCGGCGGTCAGCAGCAGCGCCTCTGCATCGCGCGCGCGATCGCGGTCGAACCGGACGTCGTGCTGCTCGACGAGCCGGCGTCGGCGCTCGACCCCATCTCGACGTCCGCGATCGAAGACTTGATGCACGAGTTGAAGCGCGACTACACGTTGGTCATCGTCACGCACAACATGCAACAGGCAGCCCGTGTCGCCGAGATGACGGCATTTTTCAGCCTCGACGTCAAGGACGACGGCTCACGCAACGGCATTCTCGTCGAGTACGACTCGACCGAGAAGATCTTCACGCGGCCCGCCGACGAGCGCACCGAGGGTTACGTGACCGGACGGTTCGGATGAGGCTCACCTACACCGAGGAGCTGACACAGCTCGAGGCGTCGCTCCAGGAGGAGAGCGACCTGGTGCTGCGCGCCCTCCGCTCGGCGCTGAATGCGCTCGCCCGCGGCGACGAGGAGCTCGCCGACGAGGTGATCCGCTTCGACGACGAGGTCGACAGCCGCTACATCTCGATCGAGGAAGGCGTGCAGTCGCTCCTCGCCCGGCAGACGCCGGTCGCAGCTGATCTGCGTTTCGTGCTCGCAGTCCTCCGCGTGAACTTGCACCTCGAACGGATGGCCGACTACTGCGTCACCGTCGCCAAGCTGACGAAGCTGATGGGCACCCTGAGCGTCAGCGGCGAGGCGATCAACCGCTCGATCGAGGACATGGGCCAACGAGCAGAACAGATGATCCGCGTCGCGATGGACGCGTTCGCCGACCGCGACGCGGAGAAGGCCCAGACGCTCGTCGAGCTCGACGAGCTGATCGATCGTGCGAACCGGGGTGCAGTCGAGGACGTGCTCTCGCTGGGCGACTCCCCCGAAGAGCGAGAGTATGGTCTACGGATGCTCGTCATCTTTCGCTGCGTCGAGCGGATCGGCGACCACGCCGTCGACATCGGCGAGCAGGTCGCCTACCTCGTCACCGGCGAGTTCCGCGAGTTCACGGACGCCTCCCACCCCGCCTAGCGGATCCGGGTTGACGGAACCAGGCGTCGAGGACGCGACCCGCCGCACGCGGCTCGCGAACGAGCGCACTTACCTGGCATGGTGGCGAACCGGGTTGACCGCGTTCGCGGTCAGCGTGGGGATCGGCCGGCTCGTGCCCGAGCACACGAACGCCGCCCGCTGGCCGTTCGAGGTGGTCGGCGCAGCGTTCGGGGTGCTCGGGATCGCGTTCGTCTGGGCCGGATTCGCGCGCGCGCGGGCCGTCGAGCGCGCCCTCGACGAGGGCAGCTTCGCCCGCTTCGGCCTGCTGCCGACCGCTCTGCTGCTCGCAGCGGGGCTCGCGCTCGGCATCGCGGTCGTGGTGCTCGTGATCACGGGCTGATCGTTCAGCCCCACCGACGTCAGACCGCGCCGCGCACTACGCGTTCTTCACCAGGATGTTGCCGACCCGATGCGCGGCCGTCTCGCACGCATCGACCGCGTCCTCGAGCGCTTCGTAGATGTCCTTCCAGCGAATCACGATCACCGGGTCGATCCGGTCGTCCACGAACAGGCTCGCGCGCGCGGCACGGGCGACGTCGTCGGCCTCGTCTTCGATCTCCTTGATCCGCATGATCTCGTCCGACGACCCGTGCATGCCCTTCAAGCCGGTGAGCAGCGTGGCGAGTTGCTCGGCCGCCCGAACGAGCAGCCCGGCGAGCTGGATCGCCTGCTTGGTCGTCGACTCGACCCCGTAGAGCCCGAACAGCTCCGATGCGTTCTCGGCGGCGTCGGCGACGTCGTCGATCGCGAACGCAAGCGTGATCACGTCCTCGCGGTCGAACGGCGTCACGAAGAGCGTGTTCGTCTGGCTGAGGAGCTCGGAGACGATGTTGTCGGTGAGGTGCTCGAGCGACTTCACCTCGTCCTGGGTCGGACCGGACGGCCAGTCGACGATTCGCCGCTCCACCGTCCGGGCGACCTCGAGCGTTGCCTCACCCGCCTGCGCGAGCAGCACGTAGATCACACCGGACCCGGTGCCTACCCCGAGCTTCATACGCCGAAGATC
Organism: uncultured Actinomycetes bacterium; assembly: GCA_963836705.1. Classification (GTDB taxonomy): domain Bacteria; phylum Actinomycetota; class Thermoleophilia; order Gaiellales; family Gaiellaceae; genus PALSA-600. The sequence continues at coordinate 664,911 of CAWIKU010000002.1, forward strand.
CACTGGACCGGCCACCAGGCGAGCGCGGCGACACCGGCCGAGGCCGGAATCGTCAGGATCCACGCGAAGACGATGTTGCCGGCGACGCCCCAGCGAACAGCCGACAGCCGCTTCGTCGCGCCCGATCCCATCACCGCACCGGAGACGACGTGGGTCGTTGACAGCGGATAGCCGAGTCGCGTCGAGAAGTAGATGACGGCCCCGGACGCCGCCTGGGCGGCGAAGCCCGCCGGGGGATCCATCTTGAAGACACGCTGACCGAGGGTGCGCATGATCCGCCAACCGCCCGCATAGGTGCCCGCGCCGATCGCCAGGCCGGCGGCGATCTTCACCCAGGTCGGGATGTAGAAGGTGTCGATCGAGCCGTTCGCGAACAGCGCGAGCGCGATCACTCCCATCGTCTTCTGCGCGTCGTTCGCGCCGTGGACGAAGGCGACCCAGGTGCCCGTGACGAGCTGACCTCCCCTGAACGACCGGTTGGCGACGCCGGGCGTCAGCCACTGGAAGAGCCAGTAGATCGCGAGCAACAGCGCGAACGCACCGGCGAACGCAATCGTCGGCGCCCAGAGGGCGGGGATGATCACCTTGTGCAGGACGCCATGCCACTGCACGCCGTCGACGCCCGACTGGGCGACTGCGGCGCCGATCAGACCGCCGATCAGTGCGTGCGACGACGAGGATGGAAGTCCTAGCCGCCACGTCAGGAGGTTCCAGACGATTGCACCGAGGACGGCTGCGAGCACGGTCTGTTCCGTCGCGAGACCGGTTTCGATGATGCCCTTGCCGATGGTCGTCGCCACGGCGGTCGTCACGAACGCGCCTGCCAGATTCGCGATCGAGGCGATCAGGACCGCGAGCCGTGGCGACAACGCCCGTGTCGAGACCGAGGTCGCGACGGCGTTTGCGGTGTCGTGGAAGCCGTTGGTGAAGTCGAAGACGAGGGCGACGGCGACCGTGACGACGAGTAGCGTCACCGACTAGCGGTTCTTGACGAGGATCGCCTCGAGGACGTCGGCAGCTTCCTCACAGGCGTCGACCGCCTCTTCGAGTTGCTCGTGGATGTCCTTCCAGCGGATGATCGTCAGCGGATCGGCGCCCGACCGGAAGAGCTCGGCGATCGCCTCCCGCGAGAGCCGATCTCCCTGGTCCTCGAGGTCGCGCAACGCAGCGAGCTGGTGCGAGGAGTCCTTGAAGCCCTCCAGCCGCTCCACCGCCTCGTGCAGACGGGACGCGGCGCGGTGGATCACCTCGGCCTGCTGGTGCGCCTTGAGCGGGACCTCGCGCACCTCGTAAGCATCGATGTTGTCGGCAGCCTCGTCGATGTGATCGCAGACGTCGTCGAGCACGGACGCAAGCCGGTACATATCGTCGCGGTCGAACGGCGTCACGAACGTGCTATTCAGCAGATTGATCACTTCGCGCGTCAAGCGGTCGCCCTCGTGCTCGAGCTCGCGGATATCGGCCAGCTTGCCCTGGGCATCGGGCCACGCCTCGAGCAGCTCGACGAGCAGCCGCGCGATATCGCGCGCGTTGGCGGAGGCTTGGGTGAAGAGATCGAAGAAGCCCCGCTTCTGAGGAGTCAGCCGCAAAGGCACCGGAGGGTTCTAGCAGCTAGTTGACGTAGAACCAGACCGAACAAGAGAGACCGGCGACGAAGCAGTAGATCGCAAACGGCATCAACGTCTGCGTCTCGAAGAACCTCATCAGGAAGCGGACGGCGAGGTACGCGGTCGCTGCGGAGCACAGGGCGCCGACGAGCGCCTGGCCGCGCACGCCGTTCCCGTCCGGCCCGAGCAGCTCCGGCAGCTTCAGCACCGCGGCGGCCGCGATGATCGGCGTCGCGAGCAGAAAGGCGAACCGCGCCGCGTCCTTGTTCGACAGGCCGGTGAGCAGGCCGCCGCCCATCGTCGCGCCCGAGCGTGAGAACCCTGGAATCAGCGCGAGTGCCTGCGCCGCCCCGACGAAGAAGGTCCCTCGCCAGGTGACGGTCTGAGCGATACGGGTGTCGTCCTCTTCATCCGTGACAGGCGCTCGCCGGCGCAGCAACTCGGCGCCGTAGAGCAGGAGCCCGTTCGCGGCCAGGAAGATCGAGGCGGACTGGGGCGAGGCGAAGACCTTGCGCAGAGAGTGCTCGAGCAGCAGCCCGATCAACCCGGCGGGGATCGTGCCGACCACGAGGAGCCAGCCCAACTTCGCGTCTGCGTCGTTCGGGTCGATCCCGCGTTCGCGCAGCGACCGGCCGAGACCACGCAGGATGCGCATCCAGTCGCGCCAGAAGAACACGAACAGCACGATCGCCGTCGCGAGGTGCGTCGCGATCAGGAACGTCAGGAAGTACTTGTCGTTCTGGTGGATGTCCCATCCGAGCAGGCTGGGCAGGATCACGCTGTGCCCGAGGCTCGAGATCGGGAACAGCTCGGTGACGCCCTGGAGGAGCCCGAGGACGATCGCCTGCGGGTACGAGATCAGCTCGGCGACGATCACGCGGGCGGCGCTACCGGCCGTTTGGGGCCGGTCTTGAACCACGCGAAGACGAGGCAGGCGAGCCCGACGAGGAACGCAGCGATCCCGTGCTTGGCGTGGTGGTGCGACGAACCGGCCTCATGGCCCGGGAAGAAGCTCGGCAGGGAGCCGGCCGGCTCGACCCAATAGACGATCGCGATCACGATCAGCACGACCCCGACGACGAGGGCCACGATGGCGAGTAGACGGTCGTTCGACACGACGGCAGCATACGGACCGGTCCCGACGGCCGCGCTGTCAGAAACCTGACTGATCTCGGGGTCGCGGCTATGCTGAGCTGCTCGTGTCGACCATTCAGCGCATCGTGTCCGACACGACGAGCGAGCCTCTGCTCAACCGAGAGCTGTCGCAGATCGACCTGATGCGGCGCGTCCTCGAGCTGGCAGCCGACCCTGACGAGCCGCTGCTCGAGCGGGTTAAGTTCTGCGGGATCGTCTCGTCGATCCTCGACGAGTTCTTCATGGTGCGCGTGGCCGGGTTGCACGACCAGGTCGTGACAGGGCTCGCCGTCCGCTCGAGCGACGGACGTTCGCCACAGCAGACGCTTGCTGAGATCCGGCGAGCGGTCGTCGCGCTGACCGGGGAGCAAGCCCGCATCTGGCGCAACGAGCTCTGTCCGGCCCTCGCACGCGAAGGCATCAGGGTCGGGACGGTCGACGAGCTGGAGGAGAGCGAGCACGCGAATCTCGAGCAACTGTTCCTGCGGCACATCTTCCCCGTTCTGACACCGCTCGCGGTCGGCCCCGGCCAGCCGTTCCCCTACATCTCCGGGCTCTCGCTGAGCCTCGGGCTGCTCGTCCGGGACCCGGAGGCCGGCGAAGAGCGCTTTGCGCGGGTCAAGGTGCCAGAGGGGCTCGACCGGTTCGTCACGATCGGAGACCGTGGCTTTCTGGTGCCGCTCGAGGATGTGATCGGGCACTTCCTCTCGCGGCTGTTTCCCGAGATGGAGGTGGCGGAGCGGGCCTCGTTCCGGCTCACCCGCGACGGAGACACCGAGATCTCGGACGACGCCGACGACCTGCTCGAAGCGGTCGAGTCCGAGGTGCGCAACCGGCGCTTCGGCGCGGTCGTGCGCTTGGAGGTTTCGAGCTCGATCTCGCGCGAGATGCTCGTCCGGCTGCAGGAATCCCTGGCAGTTTCGGCCGATCAGGTCTATCCGGTCGCCGGGATGCTCGATCTCGCCGACGTCGTGCAGCTCTACGCGCTCGACCGGCCCGATCTCAAGTACGCGCCATGGGTGCCGTTCACCCAGCGGCGGCTGATCAACGAGAACCCCGTCGAGCTCTTCGCCGAGATCGCGCGCAGAGACATCATCGTCCACCACCCGTACGACTCGTTTGGAACGAGCGTCGAGGCGTTCGTCCGCGCCGCCGCCAGCGACGATCACGTGGTCACATTGAAAACGACGGTCTATCGCACAAGCGAGGACTCGGCGATCGCACCCGCACTGATCCAGGCGTCGGAGGCGGGCAAGCAGGCCGTCTGCGTCGTCGAGCTGAAGGCACGCTTCGACGAGCGGCGGAACATCGGCTGGGCGCGATCGCTCGAACAGGCGGGGGTCCACGTCGTCTACGGCTTCCCGGACATGAAAATCCACGCGAAGACGACGCTGGTCGTGCGCCGCGAAGGCGACGAGCTTCGGCGCTACGTGCACATCGGCACGGGGAACTACCACGCAACGACTGCGCGAACCTATGAGGACATCGGCCTGTTCACGGCCGATCCCGACATCGCCGCCGACGTCGCCGACCTGTTCAACTTCGTGACCGGCTTCGGACGCCCTCAGCGTTTTCGCAAGATCCTGGCCGCGCCGTTCAACCTGCGGAAGAAGCTGATCGAGCAGATCCGCGAGGTCGCCGCGGCGGCCGAGGCGGGGAAGCACGCGCGGATCCGGATCAAGTGCAACAGCCTCACGCACACCGAGGTGATCTCCGAGCTCTACCTCGCGTCGCAGGCCGGCGCCGAGATCGACGTGATCGTGCGTGCGAACTGCACGCTCGTGCCGGGCATCAAGGGACTGAGCGAGAACATCCGCGTCCGATCGATCCTCGGCCGCTTTCTCGAGCACAGCCGGCTGTACTGCTTCGAGGCTCACGACTCGCGCTCGTACTACCTCGGCAGCGCCGACCTGATGCCGCGCAACCTCGACCACCGCATCGAGGTGGTCGTACCGGTCGAGGACACCCACGCGCGCAACGAGCTGGAAGCGATCTTCAAAGCACTGCTCGCCGACAACTCGCACGCCTGGGAGCTGGACCGAAACGGGGCCTGGGAACGGGTCAGCCCAGCCAAGGGCGACCGCCGGAAATCGGCTCAGGCGACGTTCATGCGACGGCGGGACCGCGCGCGTCGGCTGACGCGTGCTCACTAGCGCCGTCAGATGGCTTCGCCACCATGGGGCGATGCCGGTCGGAGTCGTCGACGTCGGATCGAACACGGTGCGCTTGGTCGTCTGGCGCGCAGCCCAGCCGATCCGCTCAGAGCGGACGCTGCTGCGGCTTGGCGCCGATGTCGAAGCGCACGGCGAGATCCCGGCTGACAAGCTCTCCCTGACGGCCGACGTCGTGGCGCGCTACGCCGACCTCGCCCGCGCCGAAGGGGTCGACCGACTCGAGGTCTTGATCACGAGCCCCGGCCGTCAAGCCGCGAACGGTCACGTCCTTGCGGAACTGCTCGAGGCCGCGGCGGGTTGCCCGGTGCGCGTGCTCACGGCTGCGGAAGAGGGACGCCTCGCGTTCGCGGGCGCGGTCGACGCGGCGTCGCCCCCGCCCCGCCGCGTCGTCGCGGTCGTCGACGTCGGGGGTGGCTCGGCACAACTCGTCGTCGGCAGCCGTCGCTCTGGTCCGCGCTACACGCAGTCGATCGACCTGGGCTCGCAGCGCCTCACCAGTCGCCTGCTCGGCGAGGACCCTCCCGGCGCCAAGGCGGTGCGCCAGGCACGCGCCGAGGTCGCGCGCTACGTCGAGCGGCTCGAGCCGCCGCCGGTCCAGTCGGCGCTCGCCGTAGGCGGCAGCGCGCGTGCGCTCCGGCGACTCGAACGTGGCCAACTCGGCACCAACGAGCTTGCGCACGCGATCGACGTGCTCACCGACACACCGACGGAAGACGTCGCGCTGAGGTTCGGCGTCGAGGAGCAACGCGCTCGGACGCTGCTCGCCGGCGCGCTCATCCTGAGCGGCCTCCAAGAACTGCTCGGCGTGCAGTTCGAGGTCGTTCGCGGTGGGCTGAGGGACGGCGCACTCGCCGAACTGGCCTCGCGCCGCGCGGCTGCCTGAGAACCGTCATCGGCTGAGAACCGTTCGGCCCGGGAGAAGACTCCCCCCAGGGTCTCCCGGGCCGAACTGCGCCATGCCCCCACGACACACCCGCGTTCGAGGCCCACACATGCAGGGCGCGACTCAGCGGTATCGCTGAAGCTACGTCGTCGGCCCCGGGGCCGGGGTTACGAATCGGCAACGATCCGGCGACGGGGTGGCCGCTTGCTCTTTCGCTCTTTGCACACTGCGCGCACCATTCCGCAAATGCGCACCTTCGCCGTCATCGCGCACCGCCATTCGACGACCAACACGCGGCTCGGGTCGGTTCTCTCGCCGGGAGAAGCCCTCCGGCGGCTCGGAGCCGGCGACATCGCGCTCGGTCGCCTCGACATCCTGCCGACCCTCGACGGTGTCGAGCCCGGCCTCTGGGCGCTCGACCGGCTTGCGGCGCTCGGAGTGACCGTCCTCAACCCGGGCCGGACGCTCATCGCAGCTCACGACAAGCTGGCCACTGCAAGCGCGCTCAACGCCGCGAACCTGCCGCATCCGCGCACGGTGCAGATCGCACCATGGCTGGAGCTCCCGGAGCTCGAGCCGCCGCTCGTCCTCAAGCCTCGGTTCGGGTCGTGGGGCGAAGACGTGATCCGCTGCGACGACGAGGAGGGCGTCGAGCGGGGCCTCGCGATCCTGCGCGAGCGTGCCTGGTACACCGCAACCGGCGCCCTCGCGCAGAAGCTCGTCGGGCCGCGAGGCTACGACCTGCGCCTGGTCGTCGCCGGTGGCCGAGTGGTCGGGGCAGTCAAGCGGGTCGCCGCGCCCGGTGAATGGCGGACGAACGTGGCCCTCGGCGCACGACGCCAGCCGGTCAACCCGCCGGAGGAAGCACGCGCGATCGCGCTCGGGGCGGCTGCGGCGGTCGGCGGCGACCTGGTCGGGATCGACCTGCTGCCGTCGGATCTCGGCACCTGGGTCGTGCTGGAGGTGAACGGTGCCGTTGACTTCAACGGGACGTATGCGCTCGGCGACGACGTGTTCGCCGAGACTCGGCAGGCGCTCGGTTCGCGCGTGCTAGTAGGTGTAGAACCCGCGGCCTGACTTCCGGCCGAGGCGTCCCGCCTGCACGTACTGGCGGAGCAGCGGACAGGGCGCGTACTTCGGATCGCCGAGGCCGCTGTGAAGCACCTCCATGATCGCGACGCACGTGTCGAGCCCGATCAGATCGGCGAGAGCGAGCGGCCCCAGCGGGTGCGCGAATCCGAGCCGCGCGATCGTGTCGATCGCCTCCGCCTCCGCGACGCCCTCCAGCAAGGCGTACGCCGCCTCGTTGATGAACGGCATCAGGATGCGATTCGAGACAAACCCCGGGTAGTCGTTCGCCTCGGCCGGCTCCTTGCCGAGCTCCCGCGTGAGCCTCACGATCGCAGCCGCGGTCTCGTCCGACGTCTGCACGGCGCGAATCACCTCGACCAGCTTCAGGACCGGCACCGGGTTGAAGAAGTGCATCCCGATCACGCGCTCCGGCCGGCCGGTCGCCGCCGCGAGCGACGTGATCGGAATCGAGCTCGTGTTCGAGGCGAGGATCGCCGCAGGCGGCAGCACCTGGTCGGCGCTCCTGAACAGGGTCTCCTTGGCCGCGGCATCCTCCGTGATCGCCTCGATCATCAGGTCGGCGGGAACGAGCGTGTCGGACGCAGCGACGCGCGTCAGTGTCTCGTCGGGATCCGGGCCGCCCTTCGCGGCGAGCTTCGTCAGGCTCGTCTGCATCGAGGCGAGGCCGCGCTCGACAGCGCCCGGGTACGGGTCGTGGATCGTCACGCGCCGCCCCGAGACCGCGACGACCTGGGCGATCCCGGCGCCCATCTGGCCGGCGCCGACGACGAGTACGTGCTCGAACTCCATCGCCGGCGAGCCTACAAGAGCGTCTCGAGCAGCTTCCGGTCGCGGGCGTAGCTCAGGAACGCGATCGCATCGTCGACGGTCAGCCAGCGCAGCTCGTCGACCTCGCCGTCACGGTCGCCGGAGTCGCGCTTCGGCGTCATCCGGAACCAACGCACCTCCTTCTCCCGTCCCGCGGCTGCGTAGGTCGTGACGCCGAGCTGCTCGCCGAGCTCGCATTCGAAACCTGTTTCCTCGAGCACCTCGCGGAGAGCGGCGTCGGCCCAGTCTTCGCCTGGCTCGAGCTTGCCCTTCGGCAGGCTCCAGTCGTCGTACCTGGCGCGGTGCACCACAAGCACCTGGCCGCCGCGCACGACGACGCCCCCGGCGGCCCGGATCAAACCGCGAGCAGGAGCGCGTCGCCCTGGCCGCCGCCGGAGCAGATCGCCGCCAGCCCGACTCCACCGCCGGAGCGGCGCAGCTCGTGCACCATCGTGCCGACGATCCTGCCGCCGGATGCACCGATCGGATGGCCGAGCGCGATCGCACCGCCGTTCACGTTCACCTGCTCCTCGTCGGCGCCGAGCAGGCGCGTCGAGTTCCAGGCGACCGACGCGAACGCCTCGTTGATCTCGACCCGGTCGACGTCGCCGATCGTTTTCCCGGCACGCTCGAGCGCGATCGCAGCGGCGTTCGCGGGCGTCCGCGCGAGGTAGGCGAAGTCGTCGGCGACGTAGCCCTGCGAGAGGATCGTCGCCAGCACGTCGAGGCCACGCTGTTTCGCCCACGACTCGGAGCAGACGATCACGCAGCTCGCGCCATCGTTGACGCCCGGCGCGTTGCCGGCGGTGGTAGTGCCCTCCGGGTCGAAGACCGGCTCGAGGGCGGCGAGCTTCTCGACGGTCGTGTCGCGCCGGATCGACTCGTCGGCGGTCACGTCGCCGACGGGGACGATCTCGTCGTCGAACCGGCCGGCGTCCTGAGCGGCCGCGGCGCGCGCCTGCGAGCGCGCGGCCCATTGGTCCTGGTGCTCGCGCGAGATGCCGAGCTCGCGAGCGACCTGCGAATTCTGCGAGACCATGTGCAACTGGTCGAACGTCGACGTGAGCCCGTCGTAGACCATCGAGTCGACCAGCTCACCGTTGCCGAGCCGGTAGCCGAACCGTGCCTTCTGGAGGAGGTACGGCGCGTTCGACATCGACTCCATCCCCCCGGTGACGACGACGTCGACGTCGCCGGCGCGGATCATCGAGTCGGCGATCTCGATCGCGCGGATCGACGACGCGCAGACCTTGTTGATCGTGTCGGCCGGAGTCTCTTTCGGGAGGCCGGCGCCGATCGCAGCCTGGCGCGCGGGAGCCTGGCCCGCACCGCCCTGCAGCACCTGGCCCATGATCGCGTACTGCGGCTCGTGCGGCTCGAGCCCGATTCGCTCCAGCGCAGCCCTGATCACCGTCGCGCCGAGCTCGGTCGCCCGGTAGCCGGCGAGGCCCCCGCCGAGCCGCCCGAACGGCGTGCGGACGGCACTGACGATCACACTCCGCTCAGCAGTTCCAGCCACGGCCGGAGGGTACCGCGAGGACGAATCGTGACCGCTCCGTGACGGTGGCAGCCACCTGCGCGAAAGGCACAGGAGTGCGTGCCAAAAGTGTGAATTCTGGTTGGGCCGGTGCCGGCGACCGCGCTCAGCGTAGGAAGGACTGCCCGGCTCGAGACGCTTCGTGGCACCAACCAGCTCCGTGACGGTGGCAGCCACCTGCACGAAAGGCGCACGAGTGCGTGTCAAGAGTGTGAATTCTGGTTTGGCCGAGGCGGTGCCGTGCCGTGGCGGCGCTCAGCGCAGGAAGGACGTGCCCGGCTCGAGGCGCTTCGTGGCTGCGACCAGCAGACGGATCACGGCTTCCACGTCCTCGAGCGCGCTCAGCTCGTTCGGCGTGTGCAGATAGCGCATCGGGATCGAGACCAGGCCGGTCGGGACACCTGCGCGGGCGGCGTGGAACTCGTCCGCGTCCGTCGCCGTCTGCCGCGTGTACACCTCAAACCCGTGCGGGATCGCTTCGGATTCGGCCGCGTCGGCCAGCAGCTGCGAGACGAGCTTGTTCAGCGTAGGGCCGCGCGCGATCATCGCCCCCATTCCGAGCTCGACCCGGCCGGCTCGGCGCGGGTCGCCACCCGGATAGTCGGTCGCCGGCGTGACGTCGACGGCGATCGCGACCGCAGGTTCGAGACCGTAGGCGGCCGCACGTGCGCCAACGCTGCCGATCTCCTCCTGTGCCGCAGCGACCGCGACGACGTCGACTGCGAGCTCGGCGCCAAGATCTCCGAGGCGCCGGGCTGCTTCGAGCACGACGTAGGCGCCTAGCCGATTGTCCAGCGAACGCGACATCAGCCGGCCGTTCGGAAGCTCGACCGGCGCGCCGTTCCAGACGGCCACGTCGCCGGCGCGCACGAGGCGCTCGGCCTCCTCGCGCGACGTGGCACCGATGTCGATGTGCAGGTCGGCCAGCTCGACCCGTGGCGCTTCCCGCCGTTGCTCGGGTGACAGGCGTTTGCGGCCGATCGCGCCCGGCACGCTGCTGCCATCGCGGGTCAGGAATGCGATCCGCTGCCCGCTCAACGTCTCGGCCGAGATCCCACCAACCGTCGTGAACGAGAGCAAGCCGTTCTCCTCCACGTTCGTCACGGTCACTCCCACCTCGTCGATGTGAGAGACCAGCGCCACGGTTGCGGCGTCGGACCGCGGCGAGCGGACCCGCGCGAACGAGGTGCCGAGCGTGTCGGACGTCACGTCGGCGAACGCCGACGCGGCGTCGCGCCAGATCCGGTTCGGCTCCTCCTCGTGCCCGGACGGGCCCGGCGCTACGAGGAGCGCCTGCAAGAGGTCGGGTGCCCGCATACGCTTGCGCATTCAAGCAGGAGTCACTTCGCCCGTCCTCGCATCGATCGACACCGACCTCGTCACGCCGCTTGCGGCCTACCTGCGGCTGCGCGCGAACGGCAACTCGTCGTTCCTGCTCGAATCGGTCGACCAGGGACGACTCGGCCGGCATTCGTTCGTCGGGTGCGGCACGCGGCTCGTTTCGTTCGCCGAGGCCGAGACGATCGACGCACCCGTCGTCGGCTACCTCGGCTACGACCACGTTGCGACGCTCGAACCGACGGTGACGCTGCCGGCTGACGGGCCAGACGTGCCCGAGAGCCGATTCGTCGTCGCCGACGTCTTCCTGCGCTTCGATCACGTCACCGGCACGGCGGACGTCCTGCACGGCGACGGCGACGAGATCGAGGCAGCGCTGAAGCGGCCCGTGACCGTCGCCGACGAGGCGGTCGCGACACACGGCGTGACGACGCGCCTGCCGGACCGTGCCGAGCACGAGCGACGCGTGCGCCGTGCGCAGGAGCTGATCCGCGACGGCGACGCGTTCCAGATCGTGCTCTCGCAGCGCGCCGAACGGCCGACGTCGGCGTCGCCGCTCGCCGTCTACCGCGCGCTCCGCCGGATCAACCCCTCGCCGTACCTCTTCCTTCTCGAGCTCGGCTCACTCGCGCTCGTCGGCTCGTCCCCGGAGACGCACGTGAAGGTCGAAGGACGGCGGGCGAGCTTGAATCCGATCGCGGGCACGACCGAGCGCGGCCCGGGCGACGCGGAACGCCTGCTTGCCTCGGACAAGGATCGCGCCGAGCATGTGATGCTCGTCGACCTGGGACGCAACGACCTCTCGCGGGTCTGCGTGCCCGGGACGGTCCGCGTCGAGCGGTTCCTCGAGCCCGAGCGCTTCTCACACGTGACGCACCTCGTCTCGGAGGTCGCGGGGGAGCTGCGTGACGGCGTCACCCCATTCGACGTGCTGCGGGCGACGTTCCCCGCCGGCACGGTCTCCGGCGCACCGAAGGTGCGGGCGATGCAGATCATCTCGGAGCTCGAGGCCTACCGGCGCGGCACCTACGCGGGCGTCGTCGGCTACCACGCCCCCGGTCTCGGCTTGGACACCTGCATCGCCATCCGCACGGTGCGCCTGAGCGAAGGACGCGCGTACCTCCAGGCGGGCGGCGGCATCGTCGCCGACTCCGATCCCGCCAGCGAGCATCATGAGTGCCTGAACAAGCTTGCCGCGCTCGAAGCCGCCCTCGCTGCTGCGGAGCTGCGTCCATGATCCTGCTCGTCGACAACTACGACTCGTTCACCTACAACCTCGCCGATCTGTTGGGTCAGCTCGGCGCGGACGTGCTCGTGCGACGGAACGACGACGTCTCGCCCGACGAGGCGGAACGGCTCGCACCCTCCCACCTCGTCATCTCGCCCGGCCCTGGCCGTCCCGAGAACGCGGGTGAGACGCCCGCGATCCTGCGCCGGCTGGGCGAGCGCGTGCCGACGCTCGGCGTCTGCCTGGGCCACCAGGCGATCGTGCAGCTCTACGGCGGCGAGGTCGGCCGGGCGCGCGAGCTCGTCCACGGAAAGGCAACCGCCGTCTCCCACGACGGACGCGGCATCTTCGCCGGCCTCCCCGAAGGCTTCCAGGTCGGCCGCTACCACTCGCTCGCGGCGACGAGCGTGCCCGACGTCTTCGAGATCTCGGCCACGGCGGCTGACGGTGAGGTAATGGCCGTTCGCCATCGTCAGCTCCGGCTCGACGGCGTGCAGTTCCATCCCGAGTCGGTGCTCACGCCGAACGGGCTCGACCTGATCAGGAACTTCCTCGCGTGATCCAGGGCGCGCTCGGCAAGCTGCTCGACGGCGAGGACCTCTCACGCGACGAGAGCCGCCGAGTGATGGACTCGATCATGGCGGGGGGCGCGACCCCGGCTCAGATCGGTGGTTTCCTGGTCGCGCTGCGGCTGAAGGGCGAGACCGTCGACGAGATCGCGGGGGCGGCCGAGGCGATGCGCGCTCACGTCGTGCCCGTGCGGCCGAAGCGCGACGACCTGGTCGACACGGCAGGCACGGGCGGCGACGGCGGCAGGACGTTCAACATCTCGACCGCAGCAGCGCTCGTCGCGGCCGCCGCAGGCGCCGGGGTCGCCAAGCACGGCAACCGCGCGGTGTCGTCGCAGTCCGGGAGTGCCGACGTGCTCGAGCGGCTCGGCTTCCGGCTCGACCTGTCACCGGCGCGCATCGCCCAATCGATCGACGAGCTCGGATTCGGGTTCATGTTCGCGCCCGCGCATCATCCGGCGATGCGGCATGCCGGCCCGGTTCGCACCGAGCTCGCAACCCGTACCGTGTTCAACGTGCTGGGACCGCTGACGAATCCCGCCGGCGCACGAGCGCAGGTCGTGGGGGTGTATTCCGCCGACCTCGTGCCGGTGATCGCCGACGTGCTGGCGAGCCTCGGCGCCCGCCGCGCCTTCGTCGTGCACGGCTTCGGCGGGATCGACGAGCTGTCGCCGGCGGGACCAAACCTCGTCTGCGAGGTCGTCGACGGCGACGTCCACCGACGTGAGCTCGACCCGCTCGACCTCGGGATCGCGCGCTGCGACCCGGCAGAGCTTCGCGGCGGCACGCCAGACGAGAATGCCGCCGGCATCCGCGCCGTGTTCGCCGGCGCGGACGGCGGCCGACGGGCCGCGATCCTGCTCAACGCCGCCGGAGCGATCGCCGCCGCCGGCCACGCACCCGACCTCGCCGCTGGGCTCGGCGTCGCGCGAGAGGCACTCGACTCGGGCGCCGCGGGCGAGCGGCTCGAGGAATTGGCGGCGTTCTCCAGGCAGGCGGCCGGCACGTGAGGTTCGAGGCCGCGCTCGCTCAACCCGGGCTCGGCGCCGTGGCGGAGTTCAAGCGCCGCTCGCCTTCGGCCGGCGACCTACGCCCGGACGGCGACGTCGCGCTCGTTGCACGAGCGTACGAGGCCGCCGGCGCTCGGGCGATGTCGGTGCTCGTCGACGAGCGCTTCGGCGGCACGCTCGCCGACCTCGGCGCGGCGCGCGCCGCGACCTCGCTGCCGCTCCTCGCGAAGGGTTTCTTCACCTCCCGTGACGATCTCGTCGCCGTGCGGGAAGCCGGCGCCGACGCCGCGTTGCTGATCCTTCGCGACCTCACGGACGCTGCCGCCGGCGCGCTGCTCGCCGACGCACGCTCACTCGGCCTCGACACCCTCGTCGAGGCACACGACGCTGTCGAGCTCCGGCGAGCGACCGCGCTCGGCGCTCCGATCGTCGGGATCAACGCCCGCGACCTCACCACGTTCCGCATCGACCGGCGCGCCCAACTGCGGCTCCTCGCCGACGCGCCGCACGACCGGATCCTGATCGCCGAGAGCGCGATCGAGTCGCGGGCGCAGGCGGCCGAGGCAGAGCTCGCCGGGGCGAACGCCGTTCTCATCGGCTCGACGCTGATGCGGGCACCAGATCCCGGCGCGAAGCTCGCAGAGCTCGTGGCGCGGCCGCTCGTCAAGGTCTGCGGCCTGACCCGCCAGGAAGACGTCGATGTCGCGGTCGAGGCCGGCGCCGACCTCGTCGGCTTCATCCTGGCCGACGAGAGCCCGCGACGAGTGGACGCGGTGCTCGACGCGCCGGAGACGGTCCTGCGGGTCGCCGTCTTCGTCGGCGAGCGGCGGGAGACCGACGCCGACCTGAGCCAGTTCTACGAGCGCGAGAACGGTCACCGCGCGCGAGACGCCGTGCTGCTGCGCGGTGACGAGCCGGTCGGCACCGTCGTCGATCTGCCCTGGCAGGAACAGGACCCGAAGCATCTCGCGCGGGCGTGCGCCACTCCCGGCCGCGTGATGCTGGCCGGGGGCCTCGGCCCGGACAACGTCCGCGACGCGATCGCCGCGGTCCGGCCCTGGGCCGTCGACTCCGCGCGCTCGACAGAGCGAAGCCCCGGCATCAAGGACCACGACGCCGTGCGCGCCTGGGTCAGGGCCTGCCACGTAGGCTCGACGGAGTCGCCAGGGAGCGAGGTGCCGGCTTCGCCGGCGCCGGAGCGGGAGCAGCGGTGACGGCCACCTTCGGCGCCTACGGTGGACGCTACGTGCCGGAGACGTTGATCCCGGCCCTCGACGAGCTGACGAGCGCGTGGGAGTCACTGCGCGCCGACCCGACGTTCCGCTCCGAGCTCGACGAGCTGCTCTCGAACTACGCAGGCCGACCGACACCGCTCACGCGCGCCGCTCGCTTCGCTCCCGACCAGCGGCTCTATCTGAAACGCGAGGATCTGCTTCACACCGGCGCCCACAAGATCAACAACGCGCTCGGACAGGGCGTGATCGCCCGCCGGCTCGGCAAGCACCGGATCATCGCCGAGACCGGCGCCGGCCAGCACGGCGTCGCAACGGCCACGGTGTGCGCGCACTTCGGGCTCGAGTGCGTGGTCTACATGGGCAGCGAGGACATGCGACGCCAGGCACCCAATGTCGAACGGATGCGGCTGTTGGGGGCCGAGGTCCGGCCGGTCGCGTTCGGCACGCGCACGCTCAAGGAAGCGACGAGCGAGGCGATCCGTGACTGGATCGCCAACGTCGAGACGAGCTACTACCTGATCGGCTCCTGCGTCGGCCCGGCGCCGTATCCCGAGCTCGTCAGGGACCTGCAGCGGGTGATCGGGCAGGAGGCGCGCGCGCAGATCCTCGCCGCGGAGGAACGGCTGCCCGACGCGGTGATCGCCTGTGTCGGCGGAGGGTCGAACGCGATCGGCATCTTCACCGACTTCGTGCCCGACGAGAGCGTCAGGCTGATCGGTGTCGAGGCCGCAGGCGCCGCCTCGCTCGTCGGCGGCCGCGCGGGAGTCCTGCATGGTGCGCGCTCGTCGCTGCTCGCGGATGCCGACGGCCAGATCCTCGATGCGCACTCGATCTCCGCCGGCCTCGACTACCCAGGGGTCGGGCCGGAGCATGCGTTTCTCCGTGACAGCGGCCGGGCCGAGTACGTCACCTGCACCGACGACGAAGCGCTCGCGGGCTTCCACCGCCTCTGCCGGACCGAGGGCATCGTGCCTGCCCTGGAGTCGTCGCACGCACTCGCGCGGGCCCTCGATTCCGATGCGGAGCTGATCGTCGTCTGCCTCTCGGGCCGCGGTGACAAGGACCTCGCCGAGGTCCTCGCCCGGTGACGAAGACCCTCGTCGTCTACCTGATGGCGATGCCCGCCACCCCGGCGCTCGCGCGCGCGGCCGTCGAGGCGGGAGCGGACGTCGTCGAGCTCGGGTTCCCCTTCTCGGATCCGCTCGCCGACGGGCCGGTGATCCGCCGTGCGGGAGAGCAGGCGCTGGCCGCCGGGATGCGCACGACGCGATGCCTCGAGGTGCTCGCGGAGACACGCGAGCGCGTCGCAGTCCCGCTGATCCCGATGACCTACTCGTCGATCCTCGACGCCTACGGCTGGGAATGCTTCGCAACCGATGCGGAAGCTGCGGGCGCGACGTCGTTGATCGTCGCCGACCTGCCGAGTGACGTCCGCCCGGAGACGCGTCGCGTCCAGCTCGTCGCACCGACGTCGACCGACGAGCGGCTCCGCCTGGCAGCCGAGTCGACCGACGGCTGGCTGTACCTCGTGACCGTGACCGGCATCACCGGAGCGCGTACCGAGCTCGCACCGACGCTCGCACCCCTCGCTGCGCGAGCCCGTGCAGCGACCACGAAACCGCTCTATGCCGGCTTCGGCATCTCTACGGGAGCGCAGGCTCGCGCGGCTGCCGCGCTCGTCGACGGCATCGTCGTGGGCTCCGCGGCGGTCGAGGCCGCCGAGCGGGGTTCCTCCGAGCTCGGCAGCTTCGTCACTCAGCTCCGCACCGCACTCGACAGCGCATAGCCTGTCGGCATGAAGGCTCCCGTCCGCGTCGCCTCGGTCCAGGCCGAACCGGTCGTGTTCGATCGCGACGCGACGATCGGCAAGCTCGAGCGACTCGTCGGCGAGGCCGCAGCAGCGGGCGCAGAGCTGGTGCTGCTGCCGGAGGCGTTCGTGCCCGTGTACCCGACCAACCGCTGGGTCCGGCACCTCGCTCACGGCCCGGACACGGGGCTGTTCGCGCGGCTGCTCGAACAGTCCGTCGAGGTCCCAGGACCGGACGCAGACCGCCTCGCCGCCGTCGCGCGCGACCACGGCGTCTGGCTCGCCGTCGGCGTCAACGAACGCGAGCGCGGCACGATCTACAACTCGTTGCTGATCTTCGCTGCCGACGGGCGGCTCGCGGTCCACCACCGCAAGCTGGTGCCGACGAATCACGAACGGCTCGTCTGGGGGCAGGGTGACGGACGCGGTCTCGAGACCGCCGACACCGGCGCGGCGCTCGTCGGCGGACTCATCTGCTGGGAGAACCTGATGCCGCTCGCGCGCTTCGCGCTGTACGAGCGCGGCGTCGAGATCTACCTCGCGCCGACCGCCGACGACAGCGACGACTGGCATGCCTCCCTGCGTCACATCGCGCGCGAGTCGCGCGCGTTCGTCCTCTCGTCGTGCTCGTTCCAGCGCGCATCGAGCTATCCGTCGGACATCCCGCTGGCCGAGGGGAACGAGCTGATCGACCGTGGCGGCTCGGCGATCCTCGCACCCGACGGTTCCTATCTGGCCGGCCCACTCTGGGACGAGGAGGGCATCCTCTACGCCGACCTCGAGCCGAGCATGCTGCATGCCGCGCGGCAGCGATTCGACCCTGCCGGGCACTACCACCGACCCGACGTGCTGTCGTTGACGGTCACCTCGCCGACGTGATCTCGGTGACCGTGGTCGGCGCTGGCGTGTTCGGCGCCTCGACGGCGCGCGAGCTGGCGCGCCGCGGGCACGACGTGAGCCTGATCGAGCAGTACACACCCGGCAGCGTCAGGTCGGGCTCGGGCGGCGACACACGTCTCTCGCGGGCCGCCCACGGTGACGTCGAGTGGTACACGCGCCTCTCGCAGCGGGCGCGGACGCTGTGGCTCGAGCTGCAGGAGGAGACCGGCACACAGATCTGGGAACCGGTCGGCGTCGCCTGGTTCGCCCAGACCGACGACGGCTTCGAAGCGCAGAGCCGCGTCACGCTCGAAGCAGCCGCCGTCGCGTGCGAGTGGCTGTCGCCGGATGACGCGCGCACCCTCTACCCCTCGCTCGCCGTCGACGACTTGAGCGCGGTGCTGTACGAGCCCGATTCCGGTGTCCTCTACGCGCGCCGGGCGACGCAGCTGCTGGTCGAGGACGGCATCCGGCACGGCGTCCGGCTCGAGACGCGCGCTGCGAGCGTCGCCGACGCGCCGAGCGCCGACATTGTGGTCTGGGCCTGTGGAGCGTGGTTGCCAAAGCTCTTCCCCGAGCACGTCGAGCTGCGGATCTCGCGGCGTGACGTCTTCTTCTTCGGCACCGACGGGTCGTGGAGGGGCACGCCAGGCTTCTGCGACTACGACGCGCCGTTCTACGGGCACGGCGACCTCGGCGGGCTCGGGGCGAAAGTCGCCCCGGACGTCCCGGGCGCGGAGATCGACCCCGACCGGCTCGAGCGGCTGCCGCTCCCGTCGCTCGAGCAGGCCGCGCGCGCCTACACCGCGAAACGGTTCCCGTCGCTCGCCGACGCGCCGATCGTCGGCTCGCGTGTCTGCCAGTACGAGCTGACCGGCGACACCCACTTCCTCTTTGCACAGCATCCGGTACGCGATTCGTGGTGGCTGCTCGGAGGCGGCTCCGGGCACGGGTTCAAGCACGGCCCGGCACTCGCCGAGTACGTCGCAGACTGCGTCGAAGGCACCCGCGAGCCGGAGCCGTTCCACGCGCTCGGCCCGCGCACCGGCAATGCCGGACTGCGCACCGCCGCGGTGGGCTAGGCCGGGGGCTCGGCCGCTTCGAAGGCGAGCATCAGCTTGCGGAGCAGGTCGTTCAGCTTCTTCTGCTCGGCTTTCGTCAAGGCCGAGGCGAAGAACGCCTCCTTGCGGCCCTGGATGCCTGCCGCCTGATCCCACGCTTTCATCCCGGCAGGCGTCAGCTCGACCACGATCCCGCGGCGATCGCCCGGATCGGGGAGGCGCCGCACCAGCCCTGCCAGTTCGAGCCGGTCGAGCCGGCTCGTCATCGCACCGCTCGAGAGCTCGAGGTCGGCCGCGAGATCACCGGGTGAGCTCCGATGGTCGGAGCGCGAAAGCCGGAGCGTCGTCAGCACCTGCCAGTCGGGGTGGGTCAGGCCGTCCTGGGCGAGCGTCACCTCCATGCCCCGCTTGATCCGGCGGTTGATGCCGCCGATCCGGTCGACGATCCCCTCCACCTCGAGGTCGATGTCCGGATGACCGAGCGACGCGAGCCGCTCCAGGAAGCGGTCGATGTGGTCGCGCTCGGTCACGCGCACATCTTGACAGCAAACTTCTTGACGTCAAGAGGTTCGACTGCTAGTCTCTCGATATCAAGATACTCGGGCCAGAGAAGCTTGAGGTGAAGAGATAGGGGGACCCGATGCGGCCGAGTGATCCAACCACGATCAAGATTCTGAGCGACGCGCACGTCGAGTCGCTCCGCGGCGGCGCCCGCAGGCGCGCAACCCGCCGCGTGCCGCGGCGCAACTAGCCGCGAGGCGACTTGGGGCGCAGAACGAGTGCCTGGCACCCGCTCCGGTGCCAGGCACTTGCGTCGTTTGCGACAGGGAAGCTCAGGCGGGCCAGAAGTTCTCGAGCTTCTCGGTGTCGCCGGTCGGGTCGTCGATCCGGGTCGAGACGATCACGAGCTCGGCGTCCTCCGGTTCGTCGTTCCACACCCCACGCCAGGTCTGCGGCGGCACCCTGATCGCCTCGTGCCGCCCGACCTCGACGACCTCGTCGCCCAGCTTGAACTGCAATCTGCCCGCGAGAACGAAGTAGATCTCCTCCTGGGTCTTGTGACGATGGGCGTACGAGCCCTTGCTGCCCGTGTGCTGGGGCATGCGGCGGTGGGTGATCGCCACCTGCTCGGCGCCGATCGCGTAGGTGATCCCGCGCATCTCGCCCGGATAGTCGCCAAGCCAGTCGTCGACTTCATCGAGCTTGACGATCTGGTAGTCGCTCATGCTCGCCTCCCTTCGCTGTGATCGCTATCGAACACCGCGGGAGGCGCCGAGCGCAACCCGCTCCGGCGGAATTCCCGGCGAGCCGAGTACGTTCTGGCCGCATTGACCTCTGACTCTCAGACCGCGGACTCTCGGCGCGCGGCGAAGCGCGCTCGCCTGATTCTCGTCGCCTGCATCCTCGGCTCGGTGATCGTCTTCGTCGACTCGACGGTGGTCAACGTCGCGCTGCCGGCGATCGAGCGCGACCTCGGCGGTGGCCTCGCCCTGCAACAGTGGGTCGTCGACGCGTACCTGCTGACGCTCGGCTCACTGCTGCTCGTCGGCGGCTCGCTCGGAGACCTCTTCGGCGCGCGCCGCCTGTTCCTGATCGGGATCGTCACGTTCGGCCTGACCTCGATCCTCTGTGCCGCCGCACCGGACGGCACGACGCTGATCCTCGCCCGCGGCCTCCAGGGAGTCACGGCTGCGTTGCTGACGCCGGCCGGACTCGCAGTGATCGCGGCGACGTTCCAGGGCGAGGAACGAGGCGCTGCGATCGGGGCCTGGACCGCGTGGACCGGGATCGCCTTCGTGATCGGGCCGCTCGCCGGCGGCTGGCTCGTCACGCATGTGTCGTGGCGCTGGGTCTTCATCGTCAACGTGCCGTTCGCCGTCGCCACCGCCGCGCTGGTCGCCTACGCCGTGCCGAAGAGCCACCACGAGGGGCAGCGCGCGAAGGTCGACGTCGTGGGCGGCGTCCTCTGCGCGATGGGTCTTGCAGGTCCTGTCTTCGCGCTGATCGAAGCGCCACGACGCGGCTTCAGCGATCCGCTGATCCTGGCCACGCTGTTCGGGGGGATCGCGCTGCTGGTGGCGTTCGGCCTGTGGGAGCGGCGCGCACCCCAGCCGATGCTGCCACTCCGTCTGTTCCGGCGGCGCAACTTTTCGTTCGCCAACCTCGAGACGCTGACGGTGTATGCCGGGCTCTCGACCCTCACCTTCTTCCTCGTCCTCTACCTGCAGCAGATCGCCGGCTACTCGGCCCTGGACAGCGGGCTCGCGCTGGTTCCGATCACGCTCGTGATGTTCGTCCTCTCCCCCCGCGTCGGCCGCCTCTCGATGCGGTTCGGTCCGCGCCTCTTCATGGGAGCCGGGCCGCTGATCGCAGCAGCTGCGCTCCTGCCGATGCTCCGGCTCGGCCATGAGTTCTCCTACTGGACGGAGCTCCTCCCCGCGCTGGTCGTCTTCTCGGTCGGTCTCTCGATGACCGTTGCGCCCCTGACCGCGACGGTGCTGGCGGACGCCGGCGAGAGCGACGCCGGGATCGCCAGCGGCGTCAACAACGCGGTCGCTCGCGTCGCCGGCCTGCTCGGGATCGCCGTCCTCGGTGCGGCCGCTGCGGGCAGCACCAACTCGCTCGACCTGTCAGGGTTTCACCTGTCGATGGCGATCACCGCCGCTCTCGTCGCCGCCGGCGGCGCCATTGGACTCGCCGGGATCAGGAACCGCAGGTGAGCACGAACCACGCTGCGGCGGAGATCGTCTTCGACCACGTCACGAAGCGCTACGCGGGACGCGACCAGGCGGCGCTCGACGACCTGACGCTCGAGATCCCGGCCGGCGACTTCTGTGTGCTGGTCGGCCCCTCGGGCGGCGGCAAGACGACCGCCCTCAAGATGGTCAACGGGTTGATCCCGTTCGACGCGGGAGACATCCGGATCGACGGTCGATCCGTGCGTGACCTGCCGCTCGTCGAGCTGCGGCGTGGCATCGGCTACGTGATCCAGCAGATCGGCCTCTTCCCGCACATGACCGTCGCGGACAACATTGGCATCGTGCCGCGGCTCCTCGGCTGGAACAAGAAACGGATCGCGGAGCGAAGCCACGAGCTGCTGGAGCTCGTCGGGCTCGAGGCGGGCGACGCCAAGCGGTACCCGGCCCAGCTGTCCGGCGGGCAGCGTCAGCGGGTCGGGCTCGCGCGGGCCCTCGCCGCAGACCCGCCGCTCCTGTTGATGGACGAGCCGTTCGGCGCGCTCGATCCGATCACGCGGCTCCGCCTGCAGAACGAGCTGAGCCGCCTGCATCGCGAGGTCGGCAAGACGGTGATCTTCGTCACCCACGACGTCGACGAGGCGATCAGGATGGGCGATCGGATCGCGATTCTCCGCCAGGGGGGCGTGCTCGCGCAGTACGACACGCCCGACGCGATCCTGGCACATCCCGCCGACGAGTTCGTCGCGCAGTTCGTCGGCGACGACCGCGCGCTGAGGCGGCTCGCGCTGCGCACGCTCGCCGACGTGCCGCTGCAACCGAACGTGCCGGGTCTCGAGCCGACGGTGACCGCTTCCCCGGCGACGACGCTCCGCAACGCCGTGTCGCTGATGCTCGAGAGCGACACCGACGCCGTGCTCGTCAAGGAAGGCGAGCGCGAGCTCGGCGTCTTCCACCTCGGCGACGCCGGAGCCCTGTTGTGAGCGTCGTCGCCGCCGGACCCGTGATCCCGACCTTCGGGCATGGGAGCGCATGCGTGCAGGGAGACCACGCGTTCTGTGCCGACTGGGTTCGCGAGCACTGGCACGACACGCTCGCGCCGGCGCTGCTCCAGCACATCGTGCTGACGGCGATCGCCGTCGGCATCGGCTTCGTCCTGGCGCTGGCGCTCGCGCTGATCGCCCACCGCCTCCGTCGCCTCGAACAGCCCTTCGGGATCGGCTCGGCCCTGCTGTACACGATCCCGAGCCTGGCGCTCTTCCAGCTGCTCGTTCCCTTCACGGGGATCGGCGTGCTGACCGTCGAGATCGCGCTCGTCTCGTACACGCTGGTGATCCTCTTCCCCAACATCATGGCCGGGCTCCGCGGCGTGCCTGCCGACGTGCTCGAGGCCGCGCGCGGCATGGGCCTCACGCGGAGCCAGATCCTGCTGCGCGTCGAGTTGCCGATGGCGGTCCCGGCGATCATCGGCGGGCTTCGGATCGCAGTCGTCTCCACGATCTCGATCGCCACGATCGCCGCGTTCCTGCTCCCCAAGGGCCTCGGCTATCCGATCTTCCTGGCGCTCAAGGAGCCGACGCCGTTCAAGACGGAGATCTACACGGCAGGCGCGCTCGCGGTGGCGCTCGCGATCGCCTGTGACTCCGCACTGATCCTCTTGCGCCGCGTGCTGGTGCCGTGGAGCCGCGCATGACGCTCGCCGACGCCGCCAATCTGCACACATTCGTCGACGCGTTCCGGTTCATCGGCGACAACCCGGGCTTGTTGTTGCACAAGGCACTCGAGCAGCTGGCGCTCTCCGCTGCCGCACTCGGGATCGCAGCCGCCGTCGCGCTGCCGCTCGGAATCGCCCTCGGCCACCTCCACCGTGGCTCGGGTGTGGCGATCGGCGCGTCGATCTTCGGGCGCGCGCTGCCGAGTCTCGTCCTGATCGCCGCGTTTCTGACCGTGCTCGGGATCGGCTTCGTCAACAACATGGTCGCGCTGGCGGTGCTCGCGACCGGCCCGATGCTGACGAACGCCTTCTACGGCGTCGATGAGGTCGATCGCGACGCCGTCGAGGCGGCCCGCGGGATGGGCATGACCGGCCTCCAGATCCTGAGACGCGTCGAGTTGCCGCTCTCGGTGCCGCTGCTCTTCACCGGCATCAGGATCGCCGCCGTGACGGTCGTCGCGACCGCCCCGATCGCCGCGATCGCAGGAGGCGGCGGCCTCGGCGACATCATCGTCAACCAGGCGAGTTATCGCCTTTCCGGCGTCCTCGGAGCGTCGCTCTGCGTCATGCTCCTGTCGGCGCTGGTCTTCACCGGCCTACTCGGGTTAGAGATCGCCGTAACGCCCAGGGGCCTTCGCAGGACTAGTGTCATCGGTGACCCATCCGAAAGGAGTTGAAGTGATCCGTAAGCACACGCGCCGTGCCGCCAAGGCGGCATTCGCGATTTCCCTCGGTGTCGCGATCGTGATCGGCTTGTTGGCGGCCGCGTTCGCGCGGCCGGCGCAATCGGCCGGGACGACGGTCGTCCTCGGCACCAAGAACTTCGGCGAGGAGTACATCCTCGGACAGCTCTACAAGCAGGCACTCGAAGCGAAGGGCTTCTCGGTCACCTACAAGGAGAACATCGGGTCGACCGAGTTGATCCAGACCTCGCTCACCAGCGGCAAGATCAACATGTACCCGGAGTACACGGGCGTGATCGTGCAGGACGTCTTCCATCACACCTCTTCTCCGAAGACGGCCTCCGCCACCTACACGCTCGCGAAACAGCTCGAAGGTGCGAAGGGCTACACGCTGCTCTCACCAACCCCGTTCTACGACACGGACGTGGTCGCGGTCACGAACGCGACGGCGAAGAAGTACGGCCTGAAAGCGATCAGCGACCTGAACAAGGCCGGAAATGTCAAGTTCGGCGGCTTCCCCGAGTGCAAGACGCGGAACACATGTCTGCCCGGGTACACGAAGGCGTACAAGCTGAAGAGCGTCAGCTTCGTCCCGCTGGCCGGGATCTCGGCGTACGCCGCGCTCGACGCGGGCAAGGTGTTGGCCGCGGACGTGTTCTCGACCGACCCGCCGCTCGCGAAGCCCTCGAAGTACACGGTGCTGCTCGATCCGAAGCACGTGACGGGCTTCCAGAACGTCGCGCCGATCGTCAAGACGTCGGTGGCGACCGCGCTCGGCTCGAAGTTCACGTCGACGGTGAACGCTGTGTCGGCGAAGCTGACGCTGCCGGCGATCATCGCGATGAACAAGGCGTTCTACGTCGACAAGCAGCCTGCCGCGAAGATCGCGAAGGCGTTTCTCAAGGCGAACGGGCTCGCGTAGCCCACTGCCGCACGTTCTCGTTCCCGGTGGAGGGTCTTCCGGCGCGCACCTCGCCGGCGCCCTCCACCGGCTCGAGCGCTCGTGGTGAGTCCGCTCCCGCTACGGGAGTCGTTCGCCGGTGATGCGGGCGGCGCCGAGCGAGGCGAAGAGGAGCAGGGCGGCGATGCCGAGGAACCACGACGAGACTTCGCGGGTCGTGGATCGGGTCGCGATGCTGGCGCCGAGCTGCTTGTAGACGTTCTGCACCTTCGAAGCAGTCTTGGCCTCGTATGCCTGGCCGTCGGTCGCGCGGGCGATCGCGGCGAGCGTGACCGGGTCGGGTCGCACCGGGAAGCGCCCCTGACCGCCGAAGCCGCCTCCGTACCCGCCGAACGGACCGCCACCGATGCCGTTCAGCGTCCCGTTCGGCGTTCCGAGCGCGATCGTGAAGACGCGGATGCCGGCGTCGTGGGCGCGCGCCGCTCCCTGCAGCGGGGTCAGCACACCGCGCGTCTGCGCTCCGTCCGAGAGCAGGACGATCGCCGCGGGCAGCTTGCCGTCCTTGCCTTTCGGCACGCCGGCCAGCGCGGATCTCGTCACCTGCACCGCCTCGCCCAGCCCGTCGCCGATCGCCGTCCCTGCCTCCGGGACGAGCAGGTCGACGCCCTCGTGGAGCACGGATCGATCCGTGGTCGGGATCACGAGCAGATCGGGTGAGCTGCTGAACGAGACCAGCCCGACCTTCACACCTTTCGGCACCTTGTCGGCGAAGATGTCCATCGCGGCCTGGGCGGCACCGAGACGCGTGGGCTTGACGTCGTCCGCCCGCATCGAGCCCGAGACGTCGACCAACAGGACGATCGTCGCGCGGTCGGCCGGCACGGAGACCTTCGCCTTCGGCCGGGCGAGCGCCACCGACGCCGAGGCGAGCGCGAGTGCGAGCAGGAGCAGCGGCACCCACCGCCACGGGCGACGCCTGCCCGTCGCCACCGACGCGAGCACATCGAGGTTCGTGAACGCGACTGCGTACTTCGAACGGCGACGGTCGAGCCACACGGCGTAGAGGAACACCAGCGGCACGAGCAACAGGGCGACCAGGAACCAGGGCCAGACGAAGCTCACGGTGCGCACTCCGCCCCGACCTGCACCACCGGATGCACGTCGATCGACAGCCCGTCGGTGGCGGTCGCCGTCGCCACCACGCGACGACCGGAGACGGTGCGGGTCACGTCGACGAACGTGCTCGCTCCGAGCGTCGGGGGCTGTTTGACCCGGAACGCCGTGGCGCTCCACGCACCCACGAGCTGCTCGCTCGGCAGGCAGGCAACCTTGGCGAAGCGAACCTGGCCCGGCCCGATGATCACGATCCGCGACCTGTACTCGAGCGCGGGGCCGGCCGGTGTCACACGGGCCGAGACCGTCGAGCGGCCGCCTCCGCCGCGCACCGGGATGCAGCCGAGCCGCGGCTGGAACGTCTGCGCGCGACCGGAGGTCGAGACCGCCCGGAAGAGCGCATAGCGAGTGGTCGTCACCCCGGGGCTGACCGGCGCTCCGAGCCGGGCGTCGAACGACACTCGCACCGAGCGTGAGCTCGCCTGCGCGTCGAGGCCGCCGACGACGCTACGCCCGCCTGGGCAGGAAAGGAGGTACGTGGCCCGTCCGTGCGCGGGCACGAGCACCCAGGGCCCCGCAACTGGGATGCAGGCCATGATGCCGCGGCATTCGCCTGTCGCCGCACCCGCCGATGTGGTGAGCGCTGCCAGCGCAAGCGCGGCAACGGCGGTGACCAAGACGGTTCTCATACGAGCCTCCGGAACCACAGCCCCGAGAGGAATGCGCCCGCGAGGATCAACGCGAGGCCTCCCGCTGCGGCAACCGGCGTCACCTCGACCGTCTTGTGCGTGTGGCCGACGCGAGAGCCGAGCTCCGCGTACGTCGCCTTGACGTCCACTGCGCCGATCCCGCTCACGTACTGCCCTCCGCTCCTTTTCGCAATCGACTGGAGCACCGCCGGTTGGGTCGGCACCTGGATCCGTTCGGTATACCCACCCTGGACCGGCTGTAGCACGACCCCATCTGGTGTCCCGACCCCCACAGCCGTGACGGGAATGTGTGCGGCCGCAGCCCGCTGCGCGGCCTGTTCCGGCGTCACCCGGCCCGCGGTCTGGCCCCCGTCGGAGAAGACGACGATCACGGCCGGCGGCCGTTTCCCTTTCTTCGCCGGCACCGATCGACCGACGTTGACCGCCCGGGCCACCGCGTCGGAAAGCGCGGTGCCCTGCGGCCCGGTTCGGGCGCGGGCGATCGCAGCTCGGACGAGTGCAAGATTGTGGGTCGGGGCTGCCGACAGCGTCGTGTGGTCGGAGAACGTGATCAGGGCCATCCGGTAGCCCTTCGACAGCTTGTCGACGTAGCGCTGCGCAGCGGCTTGAGCCGCTCCGAGGCGCGTCGGTTTCGAATCCCGCGCCGCCATCGAGCCGGAGACGTCGACCACGAGGATCACCGTGGCGTCCTGCCGTTTGACGCGGACCGACGTTTGCGGCCGCGCGAACCCGACCAGCAGCGACGTGGCGCCGAGCAGGAGCAACGCGACCGGGAGGTGACGTCGCCAGGCGGGCGGCCGCTCGACCATGTTCGGCAACAGGGAGAGAGGTGCCCACGCCGCAGCGCGCTGGTCGCGGCGCCGCTCGAACCACAGATACCACGCGGCGGCGATCGGAACCGCGAGCAGCCAGACGAGCAGGTCCGGGTTCGAGAAGCTCACCGGGCCCGTCCACCCCGGCGCAGGAAGGCGGCGAGCGGCCGCAGCCAGTCGCCCTCGGTGGACAACGGGACGTGGGCGACCCCGGCCGACGCGAGCCCGATCTGCAGGTTCGTCCGCTCGGCGGCCGCGGCGACCGCGAACCGCTCGCGGAGCCTGCGATCGCCCGTGTCGACACGGAGCTGCCGACCCGTCTCCGGATCGACGAGCCGCAACTCCCCGACGGCGGCCAGTTCCTGCTCGCGCGGGTCACGCACCTCGACCGCCAGGACGGTGTGCCGCCCGGCGAGGCGCAGCAGCGGCGGCCGCCAGTCGGGCGGGCCGCGGAAGTCGGAGACGACGATCACGAGCGCGCGTTGCGTCGTCACGCGATCTGCGAGCTCGAGCGCGCCGCGCAGCGAACCGCTCCCGCCGGGCGGCAGCTCGCGCAACAGACGGAGCACCTCGAGCAGCGCGCGCCGGCCCTGCCTGGGCCGTTCGACGCTCGCCTCCGCACCGAACGCGATCGTCCCGAGGCGGTTGCCGCGCCGCGTCGCCGCGTAGCCCACCGCCACGGCGACTCCCTCGGCGACGTCGGCCTTGCGGCGGTCACCGGTCCCGAAGGCCATCGACGCGGAGGCGTCGAGGACGAGCCAGGTGACGAGGACCCGTTCGGCGAGCTCGACACGAACGTGCGTGATGCCGGTCCGGGCGGTGACGTTCCACTCGATCCGGCGCACGTCGTCGCCCGGCTCGTACGGGCGCACCTGCCAGAGCTCGCTGCCGACGCCCGCGAACGCCGAGCGGTAGTCGCCCGCGAGCAACCCGTCGACCCGCCGGCCGACCGAGAGCTCGAGCGCTCGCAACGACGACGTCGAGAGCGGGCCCGGCCCTGGGTGATCCGGTGTCCGGGTCGGTGCGAATGGGTCGGTGGACGTCGCCGTCACGTCGGGCTACGCGGCCGCCGTCCGGCGTCCGAGGTCGATCTGCGGCGCCGGGACGGACGCGAGGACCGTGTCGAGGATCGCGTCCGGCGCCACCTCCTCGGCGAGCGCCCGATACGAGAGCACGAGCCGGTGACGGAACGCGTCGCGCACGAGCGCATCGAGGTCGGCGGGAACCACGTAGTCACGGCCGCGAATCAGGGCGAGCGCACGCCCCGCCGCGACCAGGCTGATCGGACCGCGTGGGCTCGCGCCGTACGCGATGTAGTCCGCGATGTCGTTCAGGCCGTGGTCCCGCGGCCGCCGCGTCGCAGTCGCAACGTCGACCGTCCAGCTGATCAGGGCCGGATCGACGTACACCGCCGCGGCCTGAGCCTGCAGCGCCTTGAGCTCGTCGAGCGAGAGCATCTGCTCGAGCACCGGGGCCGGCTCGAGCGAGCGGGCGACGACGGTCAGCTCCTGGTCGTGCGCGGGATAGTCGACGAGCACCTTGAGCATGAAGCGGTCGACCTGCGCCTCGGGCAGCGGATAGGTGCCTTCCGACTCGATCGGGTTCTGCGTGGCGAGGACGAGGAACGGCTCGGGGACCTGATACGTGTTGTGTCCGATCGTCACCTGCCGCTCCTGCATCACCTCGAGCAGCGCCGATTGCACCTTGGCCGGTGCGCGGTTGATCTCATCGGCGAGCAGGAAGTTGCAGAAGACCGGCCCGAGCTCGGTCTCGAAATCGGTGCGATCGGGCCGGTAGACGCGTGTCCCGACGAGGTCGGACGGGACGAGGTCCGGGGTGAACTGGACCCGCTGGAACGAGCCGCCGAGCACGGCGGCTGCAGTCTTGATCGTCAGCGTCTTCGCGAGACCTGGCACGCCCTCGATCAGGACATGCCCGCCGGCGAGCAGGCAGACCAGCACCCGCTCGAGCATCTCCTCCTGGCCGGCGATCACCCTCCGGATCTCGAACAGCGCCTGTTCGAGTGAGCCTCCGCTCTCTTCCACGCTGGACCTCCTTGCTCGTTGGAGAGGTAAGGATGCCTTTCCCACCTAAGAACTTCCCGTTAAGAGCGTGTTCGGTTCACCGCGTCGTTCCAGGCCTGACGCCGGCTCGCAACCTCGTCGGCCGACAGGCGAGGGTCGTAGCGGGCGCCGGTGCGGACTCTCACCTGGGTCCTGGACGCGAGCGCGGCGGCCCCGAGGGCTGTCGTCTCGAGGTCGGCGGCGACCTCGACAGGGATTCCGAGGAGGTCTGCCTGGTGCTGAAGCAGGAAGCTGTTCGCGCTCGCTCCGCCGTCGGCGCGTAGCACCGCGGGGCGCAGCGGGAGCGCGTCCACCACGTCGGCCACCTGGTGGGCGATCGCCTCGAGTGCCGCGCGCACGAGCTCCGCTCTCGTCGTCCCGCGGGTAAGGCCCATGACGAGCCCTCTCGCCTCCGGGTCCCACCAGGGTGAGCCGAGCCCCGTGAGCGCCGGCACGAAGACGACGCCTCCGGTCGAGTCGACGCTGCGCGCCAGCAGTTCGCTCTCGGCGGCGCTCCCGAGTATGCCGAGCCCGTCGCGCAGCCACTGCAGAGCAGCGCCGCTGACCAGCACCGCGCCCTCGAGGGCGTACCCGTCGGCGGCCGCAGTCGCGAGCAGCCCGTGGGGCGGCTGCGGCGCCCGTGGTCCGCTGTGGACGAGCACGAAGCTGCCGGTGCCGTACGTCACCTTGGCCTCGCCCGCGGTATGGCAGCCGTGCCCGTAGAGCGCCGCCTGCTGGTCGCCCGCCAGGCCGCGGATCGGGACGCGCACGCCGAACAGCTCGCCCTCGCCGACGTCGGCGTCCGACCGCACGATCTCCGGGAGCAGTCCTCGGTCGACGCCGAACAGCGCCAGCAGCTCGTCGTCCCAGTCGAGGGTCTCGAGCGAGCACAGGAGCGTCCGCGAGGCGTTCGTCCGGTCGGTGAGGTGGACCTGACCGCCCGTCAGCCGCCAGACGAGCCACGAATCGACGGTTCCGAACGCGAGGCCTGCCTGGTCCCGGTCACGAAGCAGCCACTCCAGCTTCGTCGCCGAGAAGTACGGGTCGGGGACGAGCCCGGTCCGCTCGCGCACGAGGTCGAAGTCGAGGGTGCGGCAGCGTGCCGCCGTCCGCCGGTCCTGCCAGACGATCGCCGGTGCCACCGGCCGTCCGGTCGCGCGCTCCCAGAGGACGGTCGTCTCGCGCTGGTTGGCGATCCCGATCGACTCGAGCTCGTGCGCCGTGATGCCGGCGTCGTCGAGGGCGTCCGCGGCTGCCTCCAACGTCCCGAGCCAGATCTCGTCGGCGTCGTGCTCCACCCAGCCGGGCTCGGGGAACCGCTGTACCAGCTCGCGGTAGCCGCGACCGAGCACGTTCAACTCGCCGTCGACGACCAGGCACGTCGTGCCCGTCGTCCCCTGGTCGATCGCCAGGATCACGCGTGCGCGGCGATGAACGCGAGCGTGCGGCGCCAGGCGTCGGCTGACGCGTCGGCGAACTCGGCCTGCTTGCGATCGAAGAAGCTGTGTGGCGCACCGTCGTAGACGACGAGCTCGTGCTCGATGCCGGCGCCGGTGAGCGCCTGCTCGAACGCCTCGTTGTCCGCGGCGGTGATGCCGGCGTCGTCGCCGGCCTGGAGGGCGAGGATCGGGCACTCGATCGCAGCGATCCGCTCGATCACGCTCGGGCCGCCGCGCTGCCGCGTCGGCGAGCCGTAGAAGCCCACCGAGCCGGCAAGCCCGTGCCCCGATGCCGCAGCGACCCAGGAGGCGCGCCCGCCGAAGCAGAACCCGACGCTGAAGATCGACGAGACGCCGAGTGCCCGCAGCCGCTCGACGCCGGCCTGTGCGTCGGCCTGAACGCCGTCGTCCGTCGTCTCGTCGACGTGCGGCCGGTACTCGAAGTCGTCGTCGCGTTGCGCCACGCCGGCCGTCCGTCCGAAGTAGTCGATCGCAACCGCGGCGTGCCCCCGCTCGGCGAAGCGAAGCGCGAGCTCTTCGTAGAAGTGGAAGAGCCCCCGGACGTCGGGGAGGATCACGACCCCGGTCGCGGTTTCCGCTTCCGGGGTGGCGAGGAACGCCGCCAGCTCGTTGCCGTCGGCGGCTCGCAGCGTCAGCGAATCATGCGAGACGGAGGCGCCGGCGAGGCGCGGGATCGGCGGCTCGGAATCGGTGTCGAAGCACACGACGCTGGATACTAGATCGGCAGCTCCGCGCGGATGCGGGTTCCGGCGCCGGCCGGGCTGTCGACGAAGAGCACCCCGTCGAGCGCGGCCACGCGGTCGCCCAGCCCGGGCAGGCCCGAGCCGCTGAACGGATTCGCACCGCCCTTGCCGTCGTCCTCGACCACGACGATGAGCCGGTCGCCGGTCTCCCGCACGCGGACTGCGGCACGCGTCGCCTCGGCGTACTTCGCCACGTTGGTCAACGACTCGGAGACGATGTAGTAGGCCGCGGCAGCGATCGGCGGGTCGAGCCACGCGTCCGTGACGTCGAGCTCGACGGGCACGGGTGCACGCGCGGCGACCATGCGCAGCGCCGGGCCGAGCCCACGGTCGCTGAGCGCCGAGGGATGGATCCCCTGCGCGAGCTCGCGGAGCTCCTTGACGGCCGACGCCAGCTCCTCGACCGCCAGGGAGAGCGCCTGCGTCGGCTCGGTGAGCCCTCGCTGCGCGGCGCGGAGCTGCATCAGCAATGTGATCAGGCGCTGCTGCGCGCCGTCGTGGAGGTTTCGTTCGAGCCGCTTTCGCGCATTGTCGGCGGCCGCCAGGATGCGAGCGCGCGACTGCCGCACCTCGGCCTCGTGCCGCTTGCGGTCGGTGACGTCGGTGCCGCTGACCAGGAAGACGGGGCCGCTCTCGATCCGCGGCAACGGCGTACACGTCCAGGCGACCTCGAATTCGGTTCCGTCCCGCTGCACCCACTTCCCCTCGTGCTCGGCCGGTGCCTGGCGCCGGATCGCCGACTCGATGCAATCACGCGCAGCGGCCCGTTCGCCGTCTGGCACGTACCGGTCCCAGAAGAGCACGCCGCCTGTCTCGTGCGGCTCGTACCCGAGCGTGCGCTCGAAGGCCTGATTCGACGCGTAGGGACGCACGCGCCCGTCGTCGTCGACCAGGCAGATCAGACTGGGCGCATAGTTGGCGATGGCGTTCAGGAGCTCGCGTTCGCGCTCGAGCTCGTTGATCCGCTGCCGGAGCCCGGCCGCGGTCTTCGGCCGGCGTGTCGCGCGCGCCCTCGCCATCAGGACGGCGGGCGCTCGTCGTACCGGGGCAACCCGTCGTCCGGCAGCGCCTCCCACGAGGCGGCGTGCGCGACGAACTGATGCCACTGCGGGCGGATCTGGGGGTCGCTGTCGAACGTGCCGAGCCTGACGCTGACGATTCCGGGCTCGGCCGGGGATCGGCTCCAGAGCGCGCTGCCGCAGGCCGAGCAGAAGCATTTCGGCCAGCCGTGGTCCTCCGGCACCCACTCGCGCACGAGCTCCGGGCCTGCGACGATCCGGAACGACCCGGCCGCCACACGGGCCTGGGCCGAGGCTGCCGTCCCCGAGCGCCGCTGGCAGCGGGTGCAGTGGCAGTACGAGGCGGAGACAGGCGGTGCGTCGATCTCGTAACGGACGCCGCCACACAGGCAGCCGCCGGTGAGCAGGAACGCCGGCATACCGTGAGCCTACTGATCCCGTCAGTACGGCAGTTCGATGCCGCTCACGTCGATCCCGAGCGATCTGGCCAGGCGGACGCCGTTCTCCAGATCGTCCTTGAGCATCCGGATGTCGGTCTCGCGCATCAGCGCTCCGATGAACTCCCGTGCTTTCGGCCGCCACAGCGCGTGCTTGGCGAACACCGGCAGCAGCCGGTTCGCCGCCTCGATCAGCTGCGTCGTCACGGCCTTCCCGGCGCCCTCGAGCAGGACGCGCTCGTACGCCATTCCGGCCCCGTGGTGGATGCCGTCGTCGATCGCCAGGCGGTTGCAGAGATCCTCGAGGACGGTCCCGCGGGAGGAACGCGCGATCATCCGGAACCGCGGGATGATCAGGCGCTCGTAGAACACCTGCATCAAGAAGACCTTCTCCTCGATCGTGTCCGCATTCAGCGTCATCCGCGCGAGGTCGTCGAGGTACGGATCGCGCTCCGCCATCCCGCCGGCCTCATGGATCAGTTTCAGCCACGCCTCGGTGTGACGTGCCTCGTCCTGGACCATCGTCGTGTAATAGAGCTTGGCCTCGTGGTCGGGCGCGATCGCGAAGAGCTGCGCCGCCATCTCGACCGCGAGCTCATCGGCCTGCAGCTGCTGAGTGACGACCGAGCGCCAGAGGTCCTGACGGCGCGCAAGCTTCTGCGGCGAGCCCTTGTATTCGGGGATCGGCGGCAGGTCGCCCCAGGGCAGGTCACGCACCTGCCACTCGGCACGCTTCGCGAGCTCGTAGTAGCGATAGACGCCTTGGAGGTTTCGGCCGCTGTCGCCCTCGGCCGGGGCTTCTTCGACCGCGGTCACGGGCGAAGCCTAACGGGGGACGCGTCCGTATTGTCCCGCAGTCCTGCACGAGGGGCGAGAAACCACACGTCTGCCGTGCGCTAGAGGAGGCTGCCCGAGATCAGCTGGTCGATCGGAGCGTGCTCGATCGCCGCTCGCAGGATCGCGGCCAGCAGGTGTGGGATCTCGCCTCGATTGGTCGCGTCGGCGAGCGCGTTCTCGAGGCCGCTCCGCACGGCGCTCTCGACCTGCCGCTTCGGGCGGCCGAGTCCGTCTCCGGACCCGGCGAAGGAGAGGACCAGCGCCTCACGGCTGACGCCGAGCGAGCAGGCGGCGCGCCCGAGCCCGTCCAGCACGACCCGCTGCGTCCCCGCATCGAGACCGTGGCCCGGGAAGAGCGGCCGGACCGCGCACGGCGAGGCGATGCGGACCGGGCTCGTTCTGGCCGCGAGCACCAACTCGACCGCGATCAGCACGAGAGCAGCCGCGAACAGCGCCGCGAGCGCGCGGTTCACGTGCGCCTCCTCCCGCCGAGGAAGGCAACTGCCGCGGCGGCGGCGGCGAACGCTGCACAGACGGCGAACGCCGATCGGAACGCGGCTGCCGCGGTCCTGCCGACCGTCCCGACCAGCCTGTCGCGCGTTTGCGCGAGCGACCGGTTGCTGCCCGCCCCGTGTGCGTCGAAGGGTTGGCGCAGGTTCGGCAGGTCGCCTGCGCGCGCCCGGTCGAAGGCGCGACCGAGATCGAGCGCGACGCCGATCTTGGTCGTCAGCCCCACCGGTGCGTCGAGGACGATCTTGGCGGCTTCCAGCTTGGCGCGGTCGGCGGCTGCCGGCAAGCCACCCGAGAGGAGCGGCGCGACGAGGGCGAGCGAGGCCACCAGCCCCAGGTGGCGGGCGCCGACGGTGCGCAGCGTGTCGCGCGTCAGATCGGTCCCGGCGAGCGCCGTCCGCGACAGAACGGGAAGGGCCAGTCCAAGTCCCGCACCGCACAGTGCGAGCGCGCACAGCGGCAGGACCGCCCCGAGTCGCGGCAGCAGCGCCAGCGCGACGAGACCGAGTGCGAGCAGCGCCGCGCCGGCGATGGTCGCGATCGCCTCCGGCAACGACCGGCCGAGGCGTGCGATCAGGAGGCTCGCCACCGGCAGCACGCTCACGATCGCCGCACCGCGGATCGGCGAGTAGCCCCAACCGGGGATCAACAACAGCACGGAAAGGAAGAGCGCGCCGACGAGCGCGCCGAAGAGCAGCCCGATGCCGAGATCGGCGAGGATCGCCCCGCGCGTCGCGGCGTGCGGTTCGTTCCGCGGGTCGGCGACCGGGTCGGCGCGGAGCGCGAACAGGCCGAGCGCGGCGACGGGTACCTGCAGCAGGAAGATCGCGCGCCAGTCGAACACCTGGGTCAGCACGCCGCCGAGCGCCGGGCCTGCGGCCACCCCCACTCCTGCCGCGAGCGTCCACACTCCGATCGCCCGCTGCCGCGAGCCGCTGAGCGTGCGCAACACGCCGATCGAGCTCGCGAGCACGAACGCGGCGCCGAACCCTTGCACGCAACGCGCCGCGATCAGGAACGTCAGATCGCCCGCGAACGCGCACGCCGCGGACGCCACCAGGAAGAGGGCGACCCCGAACGCGTAGGGACGTCGCCCGCGGAGCGAGACGCCGAGCGCCAGCAGTGCCACCGCGGTCGCTGCGACGACGGCGTTGTACGTCGTGAGAACCCAGCTGACGCCGACGACGGTCGTGTGGAAGCGCCCGTAGAGCTGGGGCAGCGCGAGTGCAACGATCGACGAGTCGGCGGACGCCGCGGCGACGACCGCCGCGACCGAGAGCACCTCGAAACGCCGACTCATACCTGCGCTCAGAACGCGCCGGCGAGGGTCGGCACGCGGGCGAATCCCGCCGGACCATGGGCTGCAGTCGAAGTCAACCCTTCGAGACTAACCCGCTGCGCGGCAGGTCAGTGGTAATCGGCCGCTGGCACGCCCTGCGGCGCCTCCTGGCTGCTCGAACGCAGCAGCGCGCCGCCGACGCCGGCGGCGCCCGCGGCGAACAGCGCCCCCACGAACAGTGCGGCGTGATAGCCGCCGTTCAACGCCTCGAGCGGCCCGGCTCCGCCCGACCGCAACGTGTCGGTGCGCGACGCCGCGATGCTTGCAAGCACGGCGAGCCCGAGCGCGCCGCCCATCATGAACGACGTGTTGACGACGCCCGATGCGAGCCCGGCTTCCTCCGGAGCGACGTCGGACATCGCCGCGAGCAGCACCGGGTTGAAGGCGATTCCGGCGCCGAAGCCGAGCAGGGCCATGCTGGGCAGAACGTCGACCACGAAGCGGCCGTCGACCGGAGCCCTGCTGAACAGGAGCAGCCCGACCGCAGCGAGCAGGAGCCCGGTCACCAGCGGTGGCTTGATCCCGAAGCGCAGCACGAGCTTCGCGGAGAGGCCGAGCGAGAACGCACCCATGATCAGGTTGGCAGGAAGAAAGGCGAGGCCGACCTGCAGTGGCGAGTAGCCGAGCACCAGTTGGAGGTAGAGGGCGGAGAGGAAGAACCAGGCGAACATCGCAGCCGCCCAGAGGACGCCGACTCCGTTCGCGACGGCGACGTTCCTCAGCCGGAACAGTCCCAGCGGCACGAGCGGCGAGGCGACGCGCGACTCGATCACGAGGAAGACGGCCACGAGCGCGGCCGCGAGCCCGAGCAGACCGAGCGTCTGCAGCGACGTCCACCCCGCCTGGTTGCCGTTCACGATCGCGTAGACGGCCAGCATCAGGGCTGCCGTCACCGTGACGGCTCCGGCGACGTCGAGCCGGCGACCGACCGCCTTGGTGCGCGCCGACGGCAGCAGCTTCAACGACAGCACGACGACGAGCACGCCGATCGGCAGGTTGACGAGAAAGATCCAGTGCCAGTCGAGGGTGTCGGTGAGCACGCCGCCGAGCAGCACGCCGATCGTGCCGCCGCCCGACGCGACGAACCCGAAGACGCCCATCGCCTTCGCCCGCTCGGCGGGCTCTGTGAACAGGGTCATCATCAACGAGAGTGCGACCGCTGAGGCGACTGCACCGCCGACACCCTGGACGGCGCGAGCAGCGATCAGCAGGCCCTGCGTGTTGGCGAGACCGCAGGCCAGCGACGCGAGGGTGAACAGCGAGATGCCGGCCAGGAACATCCGCCGGTGACCGAAGAGGTCGCCCAACCG
This sequence comes from uncultured Actinomycetes bacterium, assembly GCA_963836705.1. Classification (GTDB taxonomy): domain Bacteria; phylum Actinomycetota; class Thermoleophilia; order Gaiellales; family Gaiellaceae; genus PALSA-600. The sequence goes on from CAWIKU010000002.1 coordinate 701,619, forward strand.
GCCGCCGAGCAGCAGGAAGCCGCCGAACGTGAGCAGATAGGCGTTGACGACCCAGGCGAGCGACGTCTGCGAAAATCCGAGGTCGGTTCTGATCGACGGCAGGGCGACGTTGACGATCGTGGTGTCGAGCACGATCATCAGGCTGCCGAGGCAGAGCACGATCAGCGCGAACCACCGGGTGCGGTTGTCCAGGGCCATCAGGCGGTCCTTTCCGTAGGTCTCGAGCGATAGGACCACGGCGCCGGCTCGAATTCATCGGCGTCGCGCCGATGAATTTCACCTGCCTGAACGGTCACAACCTGCGCATGGGCGTTCGCCGGAGCACGATCGTCCACGACGTGGGCGCGATCTCGCTGCCCGATGCGGGAACGATCGACGCGCTCGCGCGACTGCAGCTCGGCGCTCTGCGCAGCGGTTTCCGCATGCGACTGAGGGGTGCGTCGGCAGAGTTGCTGGAGCTGATCGCGCTGCTCGGACTGGGCGACGCGCTACCCGTCGTACTGCAGCGGCAGCCCGAAGATCGGGAAGAGCGTCTGGGTGTCGAGGAAGTAGCTGAACTCGACGATCCGCCCGTCCCGTAGCTCGAGCACCTGCAGCGCCCAGGGCTCGTAGCCCCCGCCCTCGGCCGGCTTGTACTGACCGTAGGCCGGCGCGCCGTTGGCGGCGAGCGTCGGCACGAGCCGCGAGCCACGGCAGCCGATCCCGGGGCCGAACCACCAGGTGAGGATGTCGTCGCGGCCACGGAGCCAGAGATCGAACGGCGGCATCGACTGGGTCGCGTCCTCCTGGATCAGCATCGTCAGTGCTTGCATGTCGTAGTCCTGGAACGCCGTGACGTAGCGGTCGAGCAGCGCTCGGTTCTCATCGTCCAGCGGCTGTAGCCGATCGCGCGGCGGCGTCTCGTCGGCTGCCAGCGTGGCGCGCGCCCGTTGCAGTGCGCTGTTCACCGACGCAACGCTCGTCTCGAGGAGCTCTGCGACCTCGGAGGCCTGCCAGTGGAGCACCTCGCACAGGATCAGCGCAGCCCGCTGCTTCGGCGGCAGCTGCTGCAGCGCCGCCACGAAAGCGAGCCGGATCGACTCGCGCGCGACGGTCGTCTCGGCGGGATCGCCGGCGAGGAGCAGGCTGTCCGGAAGCGGTTGGATCCACGTCGCCTCGGGCCGCGTGTTCAGGTTCGCCACGTCAGGCTCACTTGCCGGTCCGAGGTCCATCGGGCGCGCCCGCCGCTCGCGCCCGTTCAGCATGTCGAAGCACACGTTGGTGGCAATCCGGTAGAGCCACGAGCGGAGCGCCGAGCGGCCTTCGAACCGGTCGAAGCTGCGCCATGCACGGATCATCGTCTCCTGCACCGCGTCTTCGGCCTCCGCCGAGCCGAGCATGCGGTAGCAGTAGCCCGTCAGCTCGACGCGATGCTGCTCGAGCTGGGCCTCGACGTCTGCCGTGACCGTGGAAGAGGAACCGGGCACGGGCACGATCTTAGAGATCCGCGTCCGGGTGCGGTCGACGGTACGCGCCGACGCTAGGGTCGCCCCATGTCCCTGTCTGCTTCGGAGCGCTACCTCCGGCTCGGGCTGCAGGTCGGCCGGCACGTGGAGGGGATCGTCGATGCCTACTTCGGCCCGCAAGAGCTCGCGGCAGCGGTCGAGGCGACGCCGCCGGTCGAGCCGCGAGCACTCGTCGCCGACGCCGATGCCCTGCTCGACGAGCTCGACGACGGCTGGCTCCGCGACCAGGTGGCCGGGCTGCACACCTATGCGCGCGTGCTGGCGGGCGACTCCCTGTCGTATGCCGACGAGGTCGAGGGGTGTTACGGCGTGCGGCCGACCTACACCGACGAGGCGGTCTTCACCGCAGCGCACGAACGGCTCGAGGAGCTGCTGCCGGGCGGCGGGCCGTTGGCCGAGCGCCACGAGCGCTGGCAACGATCGCTCCGCGTGCCCGCGGAGCAGGTCGAGCGCACGATTGCGTCGGTGATCGAGGAGGCGCGTGTCTGGACGCGTCGCCTGATCGAGCTGCCGGAGGGCGAGGGCGTGGTGCTGGAGATCGTTCGCGACGAGCCCTGGCTCGCCTTCTGCGCCTACCTCGGCGGCCTGCGGAGCCGGATCTCCGTGAACGTCGACCTGCCGCTGTCGGCGCTCGAACTGCTGATCCTGACCCTTCACGAGACGTATGCCGGCCACCATGCGGAACGCTCGCTCAAGGAGCACCTGCTCGTGGACGGTCGCGGTCTCCTCGAGGAGACGATCGTGCTCGTGCCCACACCCCAGTCGCTCGTCTCCGAGGGAATCGCCACGGTCGCGCCGCGCGTGCTCCTCGAGGGCGAGGGCGGCGGCGCCCTCGCCGCGCTCCTGCACGACGTGGGCTGCGAGCTCGACCTCCCCCATGCACTCGCCGTCGAGCGAGCGCTCGAGCCGTGTCGCTGGGCTGAGGTCAACGCTGCGCTGCTGTTGCATGAGTCCGGCCGGAGCGAGGCCGAGGTCCAGGCCTACCTCGAACGGTGGGGGCTGATCACACCAGAGTTGGCGGCACATCTGGTCCGCTTCCTCAACGAGCCGACCTCGCGGAGCTACGTGCTCACCTATGCCGCCGGCCGTGAGCTCTGCGGCTCGTACGTGGCGGATCGGCCGGAGCGCTTTCAGCGCCTGCTCACGGAGCAGGTGCGCGTCGGGGAGCTGCTTGGCGAGTGAGCAGGAGCCTGGCCGTTTACCTGCGACCGGCATCACGCCTCGAGCGGGTGTCAGACGCCTCGGCGGCGTCTGACACCCGCTCGGGTTTCTCCACGTTCCGCTTAGGGCGTGAAGCTCGCGAGGTCGATGTCGGTCGGGTCCGTGCTCGTGTTGCCGACCTGGAACGCCGCATAGAAGGTATTGCCGGCGTGGGCGAGTGCCTCGTAGTCGCCGATCATCAGGCCTCCCGCGACCGGCGCGTATTCCATGTCGGTACTCGGTGAAAGCGTGATCTCCGAGCTCCAGGTGGCGCCTGCGTCGGGCGAGGTGATCGCCGAGTAGGTTGTCGGCAGGGCCGGCCCGGCGGTGAAGTGCCGGAAGTCGTAGTACGTCACCGCGATCGTTCCGTTAGCGGAGACATCGACCGACGGCGTGAAGGACTCCTCGAGGAGCTGGTTGGAGTTGGTCGGCGTCTCGGCGATCTGGCGCGGCGTCGTCCACGTCGATCCGCCGTTCGTCGATTGGGTGAACGCGACCTGGTCGATGGCACCGTTGCTGAACCGCGAGTCTTGCCAAACGGCGTACAGCGCTCCGCTCGACGGGTCGTAGGCGACGTCGAAGAGGCTGTCGCCCGCGCGGACATAGCTCGTGTTTCGCGGGTCGATCGTCCCGACCGGTTGCAGGTCCGAAACGACGGTCGGGTTCGACCAGCTGTTCCCATGATCGGTCGAGCGCACGAAGTCCAGCTGCGCAGAGACACCGGAACCCTGATGCCCGACGATGAAGTTCGTGAAGAAGTCGACGAGCGTGCCGTTCTCGAGCACGATCAGCTGGTTGCCGAGCGTCCCGTTGCCCTGCGTGTAGATCGGCTTCGCCGCTGACCACGTCTTGCCCCCGTCGGCCGTTGTCGAGATGTACGCCGGCCCCTTGTTCGCGTTCTGACCGTTCCCCGACGAGTAGTCCGGGTTCTGGTTCGAATAGCGGTCCCACACGACGTACGCGACACCCGCCTTCGTGGGGTCGGCCGTGATCGACTCCTTGTCGAAGCCGTGCGTGAAGCTCTTCTGGTCGGAACTGACGACGACGCTCGGATCGCTCCAGCTGCGTCCGTCATCGGTCGACGTACTGACGGTCACGGCGTTCCGACCGGTGAACCAATCGAAGACGAGAGCCGACTGGTAGAGCCTTCCATCCGGACCGTACGAGAGCCAGACGTCGCTCGCGCGGTCGTAGTTGCCGTTGTTGGCGGCGGTCCCGCCCGAGCAACTGGTGAACGGAGCCCAAGAATTGCCGTTGCTGACGCTCGACCACGAGACCAGGCCGTGCGCGCCGCCCTCGTTCGGATCGCCCCAGCGGTCTTGCTGCCAGGCGATCGCATAGTTCGAGTTCGTCGGACTCACCGCGAGCCAGGGCTCGACCTCCGCATTGGGAGAGACACCCGCCAGGCCCTGGTTGTCACAACTCACGAACGGGCTCGGGTTGGGAGAAATCGGCGTCGCCGAGATCACCACGCCGGCCAACACCGCCGGCACCGAGACGAACAATGCCGCCACCACGGCGGCGGCCAGCAGCCATCTTTTCATCCGTGTCCTCCCTTGACGCAATGTTCGGCGCATCGCAGATGCATCAGCGCCACGAGATACTCACAGAGATCGGGCACGATCGCGCTGCCCAAACGGAAAAGCCCCGTCTCCGGGGCTTTTCGAGTAGCGGGGGCAGGATTTGAACCTGCGACCTCCGGGTTATGAGCCCGGCGAGCTACCTGACTGCTCCACCCCGCGTCGCAGCCGCAAGAGTAGCACCGTTACCATGCCGAAATCTCCCTGCCGACCCTGATTTCGCTGCTCTTCCTGGTGTTCGCGATCGTCGTGTCGACGCTCGTGCTCGTGCTGCGCGCGCTCCGCCTGTTTCGAACTGCCAGGTCGTTCTCACGCGTGGCCCAACCGTTGCTCGCGGGTGTGATGGCCACGTCGGCCGAGCTCGAGGCCAAGGCCGACGCACTCCCCGGAGCCGTCGACCGGCTGACTGTCGCGGTCGAGCGCCTGCAGGTCTCGCTGGCCCGCCTTGCCGTGCTTGGTGACGCGGCCGGCGAGGTCAAGCACTCGCTCGACGCGCTCCGCGGCGCCGTACCGCGCAAGTGACGCGCGTCGCCGCGGTCGACCTCGGCACGAACTCGACCCGCCTGCTCGTCGCCGACGTTTCGGACGGTCACGTGGAGGAGGTCGTTCGGCGCAGCGTCGTCACACGGCTCGGTGAAGGCGTCGACGCCCGGCGCCGCCTGCTACCGGTGCCCGTCGCGCGGGTCCGCAACGTCCTCACCGAATTCCGCCATGAGCTCGAGGCGCTCGGCGCCGAGCGAAGGCTCGCCGTCGCGACGAGCGCGGTGCGCGACGCCGAGAACGGCGAGGCGTTCCTCGGTGAGATCGAGTGGTCGTACGGCTTCAAGACCAAGCTGCTCTCGGGCGAGGACGAGGCACAGCTGACCCGCCGCGGCGTCGGCGCCCAGGCGAGCTCGACGCTGTTGCTCGACGTGGGCGGCGGCTCGACCGAGCTCTCGACGAATCGTTTCGCGACCAGTCTCGATGTCGGCTCCGTGAGACTGACCGAGCGCTACCTGCACGGCGACCCACCGACGCGGCTCGAGTTGGCCCGCGCACGAGCGGCGGTCAACCAGCTCCTGCCGCCGCTCACCGTCAACGACGCGATCGGCGTCGCGGGCACCGTCGGCCAGCTGGCCGCGCTCGCGAGGAGCGACCGGCTCACACGGGCGACTGTCTCACAACTCCTCTCCGACCTGGCGAGCCTCCCCCTCGAGGCCCGCCGCCGCCTCGAAGGTCTCGACCCGGAGCGAGCACCGGTGATCGTGGCCGGAGCCCTCGTCGTCGACGAGGTGCTCGAGCACTACGGGCTCGCCGAGCTCCGCTTCAGCGTCAGGGACCTGCTGGACGGCGCCGCTCTGGAGGCGGCGTCACTGCCGCCGGTCGCCGAGGGCGAGGCCCCTGCCGGGGCGTACACGTGCTGCTGAGAAGCGCGACCGCGGCCACAGCCGTCGTGCTGCTTGCCGGTTGCGGCGGTTCGGGGAAGCAGGCGGCGTCGACCGCGGGCTCGGAGCTACCTCCGGGGTGCAGCGTCGAGCAGGTCGACGCGATCGTGACCGGGTTCCTGGCCGATCCCGACCTCGCTCCGGCACCGTTCTTCCAGCTCTACGCCGCCTCGGAGAGCGACCAACGCGCGTTCCGCACGCGGCGCCGAGGAGCGGCCCTGGCGCACCTCCACGCTCGTCTCGCGCTCGGCGAGCGCGATCGCCTGCTTGAACTACGCGTCTTCGGGCAGGACATCAACCACGTCCACATCAGCTATCAACTGACCCGCTACGCCCCGGATTTCCGCAGCCGTGGGATCCACGGCAGGCTGGCCCGGGGAGTCGGGACCGTCGACTGCGCCCATGGCAAGGTCGCCGCCTGGGCGATGAAAGGGCCCTGACCCGAGATACTTGCGCCCGCAATGTTCTCGTGCTAAGATCCTTGCGTCATCAAGTATCCCACGGAGAGGACAGAGCAATGAGCACGATCGAGCAGAGCAACCAGACCGAGCAGACGATTCCGACCGGGACCTGGCGGGCCGACACGGTCCACTCTCGCGTCGCGTTCGAGGTCCCCTACGCCGTCGCCACGTTCACCGGCGAGGTCCCGACGTTCGAAGCGTCACTCGAGGACGGCACATTGCGCGGTGTCGCGCAGATCCGCAGCCTGCAGGTCAAGGAGGAGAACCTCGAGGCGCACCTTCTGTCGCCTGAGTTCTTCGACGCAGAGCGCCATCCCGAGGTGACCTTCGCCTCGCACGAGATTCGCCGCAACGGTGCCGCTGTGTCGATCGACGGCGAGATCACGATCAAGGGCATCACCCGCCCCGCGACGTTGACCGGCACCGCCACCGGGCCGGCCGTCGACCACTTCGGTGCCAACCGGCTGGGCCTGCAGCTGACGACGACGGTCGACCGCACCGCCTTCGACATGAACTGGAACATGCCGCTGCCGAACGGCGAGCCGGCGCTGTCGAACGACGTCACGCTGAAGGCCGAGCTGACCCTGGTCGCTCAGGGCGAGCAGACCGAGGCGTAGAGATGAAGATCCTCGCGATCAGCGGCTCCCTGCGAGCCGACTCGACGAATACGGCCCTCCTCCGCGCGCTGCGCGAGGAGGCGCCGGCGGGGATCGAGATCGCGCTCTACGACGGGCTGAAGGCGATTCCCGCCTACGACGGCGACGACGACGTCGTGCCGGGGCCGGCGCCGGTGGAAGCGCTCCGCGAGCTCGTACGCGAGGCGGATGCGGTCTTCTTCGCGACCCCCGAGTACAACTCGTCGGTCCCGGGCGCACTCAAGAACGCCCTCGATTGGGCGTCGCGGCCACTCGCGACGAACGCCTTCCGCAACAAGCCCGTTGCCGTCGTCAGCGCGAGCGCGGGCGCGTTCGGCGGTGTGTGGGCCGCGGCCGAGCTCCGCAAGGTGCTCGGCACGATGGGCGCGCGTGTCACCGACGCCGAACTCGCGATCGGGCATGCGCACGAGAAGTTCGACGCTGGGCGACTCGTCGACCACGACGCCCGCCAGGGCCTCCGCGACGCGCTGAACACGCTCGTCGCGGAGGTTCCCGCGTTGCAGGCCGCCTAGTCAGTTCTCGAGCTCGTCCGGCGGTTCGTCCTCGGCCAGTCGGCGCTGCACCACCGAGCGCGAGAGAACGCCGAGCAGCTTCGCTCCCTCCACGACGGGCACGCGCTCGTAGTCCTGCTGCTCGAGGAACGCGAACGCCTCGTCGAGCGGCATCGCCGAGTCGATCGTCGCGTTCGGCTCCTCCGCGATCTCGCCGAGCGTCGTCTCCCCCGGCCTGCGCCCGGCGGCCACGACCTCGCGCACGAGGGTCTTGCGCGTGACGACGCCGACCAGCCTGCCGTCGTCGGTCACGAGCACGGCTCGCACCGCATCGCGCGACAACACTTCGCCTGCTTCGCTCGCGGTCGCGCTGACCTCGAGCGTGAAGGGCTCCGGCACCATCGCGTCGCGGGCTACCTGCGGCGTCGTCATGGGTAGATGCCGCGCGCCTCGAGCGCGCCCGAGACTTCGCGGATCGCGGCGACGAGCGCTGCATCGCGCAACGTGATCTCCCGCTCGCGCGCCACCTCCCACACGCGGTCGAATGCGTCGGACAGTTTGTCGGCAAGCCGCCGCCGGATCTCCTCGCGGTCCCAGAAGAGCCGCCCGAGATCCTGCACCCACTCGAAGTACGAGACCGTGACGCCGCCGGCGTTCGTGAGGATGTCGGGAAGCACCGGAATGCCGCGGTCGGCGAGGATCCGGTCGCCCTCGATCGACGTCGGCCCGTTCGCCCCTTCGGCGACCAGCCTGCAGCGGAGGTTCGCGGCGTTCGCGCCGGTCACCTGGTCCTCACGCGCGGCCAGCACGAGGATGTCGCACGGCAGTTCGAGCAGCAGGTCGTTCGTGACCCGCTCGCAGTTCGCCTCATACCCGTCGAGCGAGCCATGCTCCGCCACGAACGCGTGGAGGGAAGGTATGTCGAGCCCCGCTTCCGAGTGCACGCCGCCCGAGAGATCGGAGATCCCAATCACCTTCGCGCCGCGCTCGTGCAACTCGGTGGCCGCGATGCCGCCGACGTTGCCGAACCCTTGCACGATGCAGCGCTGCTCGGTGAGATCCCAACCGAGCCGCGCGCACGCGCGCTCGATCACCATCACGACGCCGGCACCGGTCGCCTCGTGCCTGAACACGGACCCACCGATCGAGATCGGCTTGCCAGTGACGATCTCGGGCACCGCATAGCCCTTCAACATCGAATACGTGTCCATCATCCAGGCCATCGTCTGCTCGTTCGTCGCCATGTCGGGCGCCGGGATGTCGAGCTGAGGCCCGATGAACGGCGCCAGCTCGGCCGTGAAGCGGCGCGTGATGCGGGTCAGCTCGTTGACCGACAGGTCGCGCGGGGTACAACGCACGCCGCCCTTCGCGCCTCCGTAGGGCAGCCGCAGCAGCGCGCACTTCCAGGTCATCCACATCGCGAGCGCCGCGCACTCGCCGAGGTCGACGGCGGCGTCGTAGCGCATGCCGCCCTTCGTCGGCCCGAGCACCGAGGAGTGCTGGACGCGGTAGGCCGGGAAGGAGGCGACCGTGCCGTCGTCGAGCCGGACCGGGAGCATCAGGATCACGGCGCGTTCGGGGTGGCGGAGGCGACTCGCCACGAAGTCGGGCACGGCCGCGAGCTCCAAGGCATGATCGAGCTGCTGAGCCGCCTGCTGATAGAGAGGCGTGTCCCACTCGAGCGTGGGCGCGACGTGCACCGTTGTCGAGCTGGCCACGGCGGGAGGGTACTGATTCTTGGGCGGAGAGCTTGGCGGGATGCCGTTCTGCGGCACAACCTGTATCCCGCCGAGTCCTCCCGTTAACGAACAAGACTCCGGATCAGCGCCGCGACCTCGGGCTCGGCCCCGAGGTAGGAGGCCCGGATCACGGTCCAGGCACGGATCTTGAAGTCGTCGAGCCCGGCGTCGACGAACGCGGCAATCCGCTGCTCCGTGCGCGCGCGATCGGTCATCCGGTACGACAGGGGGTTCCAGAGGAACGACGGCACGTCGTACTCGGGATCGCCCAGCATCGCCTTGCTGTCGATCGCGACATAGCGGTCGCCGTGGCTCAGGATGTTGTGGTGGTGGAGGTCGCCGTGGATCAACGACGAGCGTCCGACCTCGAGGCTGTCGAGCAGCTCACGTGCGAGCGGCACGAGCTCGCTGCCCTCATCCCCGTCGCGCTCGCCGGCGTCGAGCCAGCCGGGCACGACATCGCCGATCCAGCGGAACGGCTCCGCCGCGGGGCGCCACAACCTGCGCGCGACGTCGACAGCCGCGGCGACGGCCTGCGCTTCCGGCAACACGGAGAGATCCGTTCCCGGCCGCGCACGCTCCTGCAGCAACGCCCGCCGCGACGGGTCGCTACGGAGGAGGCGAACCGCACCATCGCCGTCCCAGACGACGAGCGACTCGGCTTCGTGCAACGACTCGTCGTCGCCCGCCCAGGCGACCTTCAGTACCACCTCGGCACTCACCGGCGCGACGTACGAGTACCGGGAGAGCGCGAACGGCTTACCGAGCTCGAGGCCCCAGTCGGCGGCGACCGCCTCGGCGATCGTCTTCAGCTCTTCGCTGTCCGGCAGCTCGTCCATGCAGCCAGACGATAGAGGGGGCCGAGGCTGCGGCACCCCGGCCCCCAACCGGGCGAGGGTAGCGGGACCGAGCAGCGGCAGCCGCCCGTCCGCGTCGTCCTCGAGGATGATCTTGGGTTCGGCTCTGCGGAGGACGCACAACGGGTGCAAACAGCGCTACGGTCACGCGCAGTGGACACACATCTCGGCCGAATCAGACGCCTTTTCGGCCGTCGCATCGAGCAGGAACGCGAGCTCCGGCTGGTGGCCGAGCAAGCGGCTGCCGACGAGCGTGCGCGGATCGCGCGCGAGCTGCATGACGTGGTCGCTCACTCGGTGTCCGTGATGGTCGTGCAGGCGTCGGGCGTGCGCAGACTGTTGAAGGAGGATCAACACCGCGAGCGCGACGCCCTGTTGTCGGTCGAGCAGATCGGCCGGCAGGCGTTGACGGAGATGCGCAGGATGCTCGGCGTGATGCGAACCGATGGCGACCAGATGGCGTCGCTGGCGCCACAGCCGGGGCTGCAGCATCTGGAGCGGCTGGTCGCCCAGGTCGGCGAGGCCGGACTGCCCGTGACGCTGCGCATCGAGGGGCGCCGCCCGGAGCTGCCGCCCGGTATCGACCTGTCGGCGTACCGGATCGTGCAGGAGGGCCTGACGAATGCGCTCAAGCACTCGCGCGGCGGTCACGCCGAGGTGGTCGTGCGCTACGTCGACGACTCGGTGCAGCTCGAGATCACCGACGACGGAGTCGGTGCGAACGGCGGCGGCGAAGGTCACGGACTCGTGGGCATGCGCGAGCGGGTCGCGCTCTACGGCGGCACGCTCGACGCGAGCCGGCGCGAGGGCGGCGGTTTCGTCCTGCGCGCCGAGCTGCCGGTGGAGACACGGCGTTGATCCGCATCCTGCTCGTCGACGACCAGGCGCTCGTGCGCGCCGGCTTCCGGATGATCCTCGACGCAGAGCCCGACATCGAGGTGGTCGGCGAGGCGGGAGACGGCCGCGAGGCGATCGACCAGGTGCGCTCGCTGCGCCCTGACGTCGTGCTGATGGATATCCGGATGCCCGAGCTCGACGGTCTCGAGGCCTCGCGGCGGATCATCTCGGCCAACGGCGACGACGCGCCCAAGATCTTGATGTTGACGACGTTCGACCTCGACGAGTACGTCTACGAGGCGCTGCGCGCCGGTGCGAGCGGCTTCCTGCTCAAGGACACGCCGCCCGAGCAGCTCGTCGGCGCGATCCACGTGGTCGCACAGGGGGACGCGCTGCTCTCACCGTCGATCACGCGCCGGGTGATCTCGGAGTTCGTCAAGGGGACCGGTCCGAAGCCGCAGGCGCAGTTCCCGCGACTCGAGGATCTGACCGCCCGCGAGCTCGAGGTGCTGCTGGCGATCGCCCGCGGCCTGTCGAACGCCGAGATCGCCAAGGAGCTCTTCGTCTCGGAGACGACGGTCAAGACCCATGTGGCGCGGATCCTGATGAAGCTCGGACTGCGCGACCGCGTCCAGGCGGTCGTTCTCGCCTACGAGGCAGGCGTCGTGCAGCCCGGCGAGCCGTCCGCCGGCTAGATGCGCCGCAGCAGGGCGAGCGAGCGGGAGTCGACCAGGAGGTCGCCGCCGGGGACGAGCCGCTCGCCTTCGCAGCGGCCGCTGGCGAGCACGATCTCCCAGCGCGTCGCGAAGCGGCGCGCCGGGAGGCGAAAGGTGATCTCCTCGAAGTGACCGTTGAAGAGAAGGAGGAACGAGTCGTCGCGCACCTCCTCGCCGCGCGCGTTCTGGGTCGAGAGCTCCTCGCCGTTCAGGAACGCACCGATCGCTCGCGCCCCGGCGTTGTCCCAGTCGCGGCGCGTCATCCGGCGTCCGTCAGGCCGCATCCACCAGACGTCGGGAAGCTGCTCTCCCGTTCCGTCGAAGAAGCGGGTGCGACGGAAGACGGGGTGGTTGCGCCGCAGTTCGATCAGTCGCCTCGTGAACTCGAGTAGCTCGTCGTCGCCCGCCTCCCAGTCGAACCACGAGACCTCGTTGTCCTGGCACCACGCATTGTTGTTGCCGCCCTGCGACCTCCCCCACTCGTCTCCGCCTAGCACCATCGGCACGCCCTGCGAGAGGAGCAGCGTCGCGAGGAAGTTCCGCTGCTGGCGCGCCCGCAACGCGCTGACAGCCGGGTCGTCGGTCGGCCCCTCCGCGCCGCAGTTCCAGGAGCGGTTGTCGTCGGTGCCGTCGCGGTTCGACTCGCCGTTCGCCTCGTTGTGCTTGCCGTCGTACGAGACGAGGTCGCGAAGCGTGAAGCCGTCGTGCGCAGTGATGAAGTTGACCGACGCGAAGGGCTTGCGACCGTCACTCTCGTAGAGGTCGGCGGAGCCGCCGAAGCGCGAGGCGAACTCGGCGACCGTCGCCTGCCCGCGCCAGAAGTCGCGCATCGTGTCGCGATAGATACCGTTCCACTCGGACCAGAGGATCGGGAAGTTCCCGACCTGGTAGCCGCCGGGCCCGACGTCCCATGGCTCCGCGATCAGCTTCACCTGCGAGAGCACCGGGTCCTGGTGGATGACGTCGAAGAACGCCGAGAGCCGGTCGACGTCGTAGAACTCGCGGGCGAGCGCCGACGCGAGGTCGAACCGGAAACCGTCGACGTGACACTCGGTGACGAAGTAGCGGAGCGAGTCCATGATCAGCCGCAGCACACTCGGGTGGACCGGGTTGAGCGTGTTGCCCGTGCCGGTGTAGTCCATGTAGAAGCGCGGCGTCTCGGGGATGAGCCGGTAGTAGCTCTCGTTGTCGACGCCGCGGAAGGAGAGCATCGGCCCGAGGTGGTTGCCCTCCGCGGTGTGGTTGTAGACGACGTCGAGGATCACCTCGATCCCGGCGCGATGCAGCGCCTTGACCATGCCCTTGAACTCGCGCACCTGGTCGCCGGTTGCGGCGTACAGCGAGTGCGGCGCGAGGTAGCCGATGCTCGAGTAACCCCAGTAGTTCGTCAGGCCGCGGTCGTCGAGAAAGCTCTCGTCGATGATGTGATGCACCGGCAGGAGCTCGACCGCCGTCACGCCGAGAGAGGTCAGGTGGCGGACCGCGTCCGCGCTCGCAAGGCCGCCGTAGGTGCCGCGAAGATCTTCGCGCACGCCGGCTCGCAGCGCGGTGAAGCCCTTCACGTGCAGTTCGTAGATCACCGTCTCGTTGAGCGGCGTGCGCGGGCGCACGAGGTCGTCGTCCTCCCACTCGAACGCCGGGTCGATCACGACGCACTTCGGCATCGCGGGCGCCGAGTCGGAGTGGTCGATCGTCAGGTCGGCGTCCTCTGCGCCCGAGCCGGGCACGTAGGGCAGCGTGTTCGCGGCGCGCCAGTCGACGGCTCCGTCGATCGCCTTCGCGTACGGGTCGATCAGCAGCTTCGCCGGGTTGAACCGCTTGCCCGCTGCCGGGTCGTACGGCCCGTACACGCGGTAGCCATAGTGCTGGCCGGGGCCGACGCCGGGGAGGTAGCAATGCCAGTTGTAGGCGGTCCGCTCGTGGACCTCGACGCGCTCCTCGTCGCCATGCTCGTCGAACAAGCACAGCTCGACGCGTTCCGCATGCTCCGAGAAGAGCGCGAAGTTCGTACCGGCTCCGTCCCACTCGGGGCCGAGCGGAAACGGCTTGCCGGCCCAGACCGGACGTGTCGACATCGGCAGGACGCTACCCACGCCGCCCGATGCCGTCCGCGGCGAAGGCGACGATCAGGCGGTGATCGGCGCCGAGTTCAGACAGCTCGCCACCTGGAGCGAGCGGCACGAACGCCTCGTCGGCCGCCTGCTGCTCGTGCTGGTCTTGACGGCGGTCATCGACATCCTCGGCACGGTCGCGGTGTACGTCTTCGAGCATCGGGCCGCCGGCACCGACATCCACTCGTTCGGCGATGCCCTGTTCTTCACGACGGTGCAACTGCTGACGGTGTCATCGCAGATCAAGAACCCGCTCACGACGGGCGGCCGCATCGTCGACGTGGTGCTCGAACTGTGGGCCGTGATCGTCGTCGCGGGCTCGGCGGGCGCGCTTGCGAGCTTCTTCCAGTCGGCCGACCGTTAAGCCGGAACGGGCCGCAGCCAGAGCACCGAGAGCGGCGGGAGCGTCACCTCGGCCGAGAACCGCTGGCCGTGCCAGCCGCGCCCATCCGCATCGACTTCGCCCAGGTTGCCGACGCCCGTGCCGCCGTAGTACGCCGAGTCGGTGTTGAGGAGCTCCTCCCACGGGCCGCCCTGCGGCAACCCGACTCGGTAGCCCTCGCGCGGCACCGGCGAAAGGTTCGCGACGCAGACGACCTGGTTCGAGCCGTCGCGCGAGACGCGCATGAACGCGATCACGTTGTTCGACGCGTCGTTCGGCTCGATCCAGACGAACCCCTCGTGCGAGAAGTCGACCTCCCAGAGCGCCGGTTCGGCTCGGTACAGGCGATTCAGGTCGCGGACGAGATCCCGCATGCCGGCGTGATCGGCATGCTCGAGCAGCCACCACGGCAGCTCTGCGGTCTCGGACCACTCCCACGGCGAGGCGATCTCACCACCCATGAAGAGCAGCTTCTTGCCGGGGTGCGCCCACATGTACGCGTAGAGCGCCCGCAGGTTCGCGAGCTGCTGCCAGCGGTCGCCCGGCATCTTCTGCAGCAGCGATCCCTTTCCGTGCACGACCTCGTCGTGCGACAGCGGCAGGATGAAGTTCTCCGTCCACGCGTAGACGAGCGAGAAGGTCAGCTCGTGGTGGTGGTAGCGGCGGTGGATCGGATCCTGTTCGAAGTAGCCGAGCGTGTCGTGCATCCACCCCATGTTCCATTTGAAGCCGAAGCCGAGGCCGCCCATGTAGGTCGGCCGTGAGACACCGGGCCAGGCAGTCGACTCCTCGGCGGCCGAGATCACACCGGGCTCCCGCGCGTGTACGAGTTCGTTCAGCTCCTTCAGGAACGCGACCGCCTCGAGATCCTCACGGCCGCCGAAGACGTTCGGCAGCCACTGCCCTTCCTTGCGGGAGTAGTCGAGATAGAGCATCGAGGCGACCGCATCGACGCGCAGCCCGTCGGCGTGGTACTCGCGCAGCCAGAACAGCGCATTCGCAAGCAGGAAGTTCTGCACTTCGCTCCGGCCGAGGTTGAACACCAACGTGCCCCAGTCGGGGTGCGAGCCGCGCCGCTCGTCGGCATGCTCGTAGAGCGCCGTCCCGTCGAAGCGCGCCAGCGCCCACTCGTCGCGCGGAAAGTGCGCGGGGACCCAGTCCAGGATCACGCCGATCCCGGCCTGATGCAGGTGGTCGACGAAGTAGCGGAAGTCCTCGGGCGACCCCATCGAGGCGAGCGGTGCGTAGTAGCCGGTGACCTGGTAACCCCACGAACCGGAGAACGGGTGGTGCATCACGGGCATCAGCTCGACATGCGTGAAGCCGAGGTCCTGCACGTACGTCGCAAGCTCGTGTGCCAACTCGCGCCAGCCAAGCCCGGTGCGCCACGACGGCGCGTGCAGCTCGTAGATCGAGATCGGCCGTTCGAGCTGCACCTGGGACCGTCGCTCGTCGATCCAGTCCTCGTCCTGCCACACATACGACGAGGCGTGCACGACCGATGCCGTCTTCGGCGGCACCTCCGCCTCGAACGCGACGGGGTCGGCTTTCTCGTGGCCGTCGACGTCGTACTTGTAGTGCTGCCCGGGCTCGGCGCCGTCGACGATTCCTTCCCAGATCCCGGTCTCGGCGACCGGCTGCAGGAGATCGGCGGCGGGGCTCCAGCCGTTGAAATCGCCGACGACGCCGACCTGGCGGGCGTTCGGCGCCCAGACGGCGAAGCGGACGCCGCCCTCGACGGGATGCGCTCCGAGCTTCGCCCACAGCTCCTCGTGGCGCCCCGCCCGTGCCAGCCAGATGTCGAGCTCGCCGAACGCGCTCGCGCGCGCTTGCGTCACGGAGCCACCTCTTCGTCGAGCATCCTGACCAGCCCCGCGACCGGGATCCGGAGCCAGTCCGGCCGATGATTCAGCTCGTAGCGCAGTTCGTACACGGCCTTCTCGAGCTCGAACACCGCGAGCAGCTTGTCAAGTGCAGCGCCGGAGGGCACGAGCGCGGGGTCGATCGCAGACCGGTAGCCCGCGAGGAACGAGGAACGCGCACCCGCTTCCCAGCCCGGCGGAGGCTCGGTCGCGCGGAGCAGCTGCGACGCCGAGGCGGCGTACGAGAACGAGCGGAGCATCCCGGCGACGTCGCGCAGCGGGCTGCGCTTGCGGCGGCGCTCTGGCAGCGAGCGCGCCGGCTCGCCCTCGAAGTCGAGGAGCACCCAGTCGTCGCCGGCGCGAAGCGTCTGGCCGAGGTGGAAGTCGCCGTGGTGACGGATCACCTGGCCGCTGCCGCCGAATTGCGTCCAGAGCCGCAGCCGCTCCCGCACTTCTTCGCCACGACCCCTGATCGGGTCGACGTCCTCGTTGTCGTCGGGAAGGTCGACGAAGACGCTGGCGATCTCGTCGTCGATCGACGCGGTCAGCAAACCGAGCGACTCGGACGACGGCGATTCGGGAGCGAAGCTGGGGTCGGTGAGGTCGCTGCCGAGCAGCGTGTGCATACGCGCCGTCGCCTCGCCGAGGCCGTGCAGGCTCGCCAGGAACGCGTCGGCCGTGTCGCCCATCGAGTCGAGCGCCAGGGCGAACCCGTCGCTCCCCCCGGGAATGAACCGTTGGAGAATCCCGAGGGTCGCGTCCATCGGACGTCCCGAGTACGCGTACCAGCCGGCGAGCTGTGCGATGTTCTCGAAGCCGCGCTCGGTCAGGAACCGCAGGAGCTCGAGCTCGGGGTTGATGCCGGCCTCGAGCCGCCGGTAGACCTTCATGATCAGCTCCTCGTCGAACACGATCGAGGTGTTCGATTGCTCCGCGCCGACCGACCGCGCCTCTCGCAGCTCAACGGCGGTTCCGGCGAAGCTCGCGACGGCGCCGAACTCCACGGTCCCCTCCTCGGCCGGCAGCCTCGCTCCTGCGCTGATCATCGCCACGAGCTCGCGCACCTGGCGCGGGTCGGCGAGCGCGTCGAGGCCGCCGTCGACGAGCAGTTGATACGTCTCGTGCGTTCCGGTGTCGAAGCGGACCTCCACCAGTTGCAGCTCGAGCGCCGGATCGCCCTCGCGCAGGATTGCCCGGTCGATCACCGTCGCGTGGCCGACCTGCCGCGACTTCGAGCCGAACCAGCGCTGCTCGGAGACGAAGTCGATCAGGGTGCGTTCGTCGGTCACAGGGAGTCTTCTCTCCGCAGTTGGAACCAGAAGAAACCGCGAGGCCCGAGCGTCAGCAGGTACGGCAGCTCTCCGATCCGCGGGAACGCCGTCTGGCCGAACATCTCGACCGGGATCAGGCCCTCGAACCGCGACAGGTCGAGCTCGACCGCCTGAGCCGATCGCGCGACGTTGTGGACGCAGAGGACGATGTCGTCCTCATAGGTCCGCACGTGCGCGAAGATCCGCGGGTTGTCTGGACGCAGTGCTTCGTACGTGCCGAGGCCGAAGACCGGATGCTGTTTGCGGAGCGCGATCAGGCGTCGCAACCAGCGCAGCAGCGAGTTCGGTTGCCGCAGCTGGGCCTCGACGTTGACCGCCTGGTAGCCGTACACCGGATCCATCAGCGGCGGCAGGTAAAGCTGCGCGAAGTCCGCGCGCGAGAAGCCGCCGTTCCGGTCGCCCGTCCACTGCATCGGCGTGCGCACGCCGTCGCGGTCGCCGAGGAAGATGTTGTCGCCCATGCCGATCTCGTCGCCGTAGTAGAGAACCGGCGAGCCCGGGAGCGAGAAGAGCATCGCGTGCATCAGCTCCACCTCGTCGCGGCCGTTGTCGAGCAACGGGGCGAGGCGGCGGCGGATCCCGAGGTTGATCTTCATGCGGGGGTCCTTCGCGTACTCCTCGTACATGTAGTCGCGTTCCTCGTCGGTGACCATCTCGAGCGTCAGCTCGTCGTGGTTGCGCAGGAAGAGCCCCCACTGCGTGCTGTCGGGGATCGGCGGCGTCTGCTCGAGGATCTCGATGATCGGCAGCGCATCCTCGCGGCGCACCGCCATGAACATGCGCGGCATGACGGGGAAGTGGAACGCCATGTGGCACTCGTCCCCGTCGCCGAAGTACTCGACGACGTCACCGGGCCACTGGTTCGCCTCGGCGAGCAGCACGCGGTCGGCGTAGCCGTCGTCGACCTCGGCGCGGACGCGTTTCAAGAAGGCGTGTGTCTCGGCAAGGTTCTCCCCGTTGGTGCCGTCGCGCTCGTAGAGGTACGGCACCGCGTCCAGCCGGAAGCCGTCGAGCCCGAGGTCGAGCCAGAAGCGCAGTGCGTTCAGCATCTGCTCCTGCACGTCCGGGTTGTCGTAGTTGAGGTCGGGCTGGTGGGCGAAGAAGCGGTGCCAGTAGTACTGACCACGTGCCGCGTCCCAGGTCCAGTTCGACGGCTCGGAGTCGAGGAAGATGATCCGCGCGTCGCCCCAGCGCATGTCGTCGTCGCCCCAGACGTACCAGTCGCCGTACGGTCCGGTCGGGTCGGTGCGACTCTCCTGGAACCACGGGTGGTCGGAGGAGGTGTGGTTCATGACCAGGTCGGCGATCACGCGCAGCCCGCGCTGGTGGGCCTGCTCGATGAAGAACTTGAAGTCGTCGATCGTGCCGTAGTCGGGGTGGATCGAATAGAAGTCGGCGATGTCGTAGCCGCCGTCGCGGAGCGGGCTCGGATAGAACGGCAGCAGCCAGATGCAGTCGACGCCGATCTCCTGGAGGTAGTCGAGCTTGTCGGCGAGCCCGACGAAGTCGCCGGAGCCGTCGTCGTTCCCGTCGAAGAAGCCGCGCAGGTGGATCTCGTAGAAGACCGCCGTCTTGAACCAGAGCGGCTCCCGCTCGAACCAGTGCCCCGGCTCAGACACGGCCAGTCCAGACACCACCGGTGGCAGCCACCGCGGCGGAAGCGTCACGCGAGTGGAACAAAAGTGTGAAAGCTGCGCCGGTCACGGCGTCACTTTGACGATGTGCGCCTTCCCGGGGGCCAGTTGGACGTAGTTGCGGCCTGCGCGCCACGTGAAGGTGGTGCCGGTCAGCAGCTCGCGTGCTTCGAACGCCGGCGGGAAGCCGAGCGCGACCGGGATCACGCAGACGCCGGCTTGCTCGGCGAACGGATCGATGTTGACGATGGAGATGACATCGTCCTTGGCGTACGCGACGAGCGCATCGTTCTCGGTCTCGAGCCAGCGGAGGTTGTCGACCCGCTGCAGCGCGGGCTCCGCACGCCGCACCTCGTTCAGCGCCTGCACCAGCGGCAGCAGCGGCCCGTCGAGCGTTCTCCGCTTGAGCTGGTACTTCTCCGAGTCGAGGTACTCCTCCGACCCGGCCTGCAACGCCACGTTCTCGAACGATTCGAAGCCGGAATAGATCCCGTAGCTCGGCGAGAGCGTCGCCGCCAGGACGAGCCGCGCCTCGAACGCCGGCGGCCCGCCGACCTGCAGATACTCGTGGAGGATGTCCGGCGTGTTGACGAACGCGTTCGGACGGTAGAACTGCGACCACGCGATCAGCTGCAGCATGTACTCGTGCAGCTCGCCCTTCAGGTTCTTCCAGGTGAAGTACGTGTAGCTCTGAGCGAACCCGAGCTTGGCGAGCGTCGTCATCAGCGAGGGCCTGGTGAACGCCTCGGCGAGGAACAGCACCTCGGGGTGCTTGCGGCGCACCTCCTGGATCAGCCACTCCCAGAATGCCGCCGGCTTCGTGTGCGGATTGTCGACGCGGAAGACCGTGATCCCACGGTCGACCCAGCCGAGCACCACGTCGAGCAGCGCTTGCCACAGGCCGCGCCAGTCCTCCGATTCGAAGTTGACGTTGTAGATGTCCTGGTAGCGCTTCGGAGGATTCTCGGCGTACTTGAGCGTCCCGTCCGGTCGCCGGTTGAACCACTCCGGGTGCTCGCGGAGCCACGGATGATCCGGCGAGCACTGGATCGCGAAGTCGAGCGCCAGCTCGAGACCCGCCTTTCGCGCTGCGGCGACCATCGCGTCGAAGTCGGCCCACGTGCCGAGGCCGGGATCGATCGCCTCGTGGCCCCCTGCGGCTGACCCGATCGCCCACGGCGAGCCCGGGTCGTCCGGTCCTGCGACCAGTGCGTTGTTGGGGCCTTTCCGGTTCGTCTCCCCGATCGGATGGATCGGCGGCAGGTAGACGACGTCGAAGCCGAGCTCGGCCAGCCGCGGCAGCACCTTCGCCACGCCGTTGAAGCCGCCGAAGGAGCGCGGGAAGAGCTCATACCAGGCGCCGAACCGCGCGAGCACACGGTCGACGTCGACCTCGAAGCGGGCCGAGACGACCTCACCGTGCCGATCCGTCGACGTGACGGCCAACCCGTCGTCGACGGTGACTCGCTCGACTCCGAGCAGCACCGCGCCTTCAGCGAGTTCGCCCGTCAGCTCCTTCTGCCCGGCGGCGAGCTTGCGCCGGATCTCGTCCTGCCAGGTCGCGATTCGATCCGTCCACGCGGCCACCGCGAACTGCCAGCGGCCGGGACGGTCGGGCGCGAACGTTCCGGCGAACCGGTCGTTGCCGAGCGACTCGAGCCGCACCTCGCGCCAGGTCCGCTCCCCCGGGCCGCGGACGCGAACGGCCCCCCGGAGGGTGTCATGGCCGTCCTTGAAGACGGTCGCGTAGACGTCCACGCGATCGCCGACGGTTCGTTTGACCGGGTAGCGACCGCAATCGATGATCGGCTCGATCGCCTGAATCTGGATGCGTGCCGGCGGTTGCTCTGTCCGCGGAAGGGGCAAGGTCGTGAGATTCTCACCGAACGCAATGGATCTCACACGTTCTTCTGGGATCCTGCTGCATCCGACGTCATTGCCGAACGGTGTGCTGGACGAGCACGCGTACCGGTTCGTGGACTGGCTGGAAGCGGCGGGGCAGCACTGGTGGCAGGTGCTGCCGCTCGGCCCGCCCGAGGGAATCACCGGCTCGCCATATATGTCGCCGTCGGCGTTCGCAGGCTCGCCGGACCTCCTCGCAAAGCCGCGTAGCCGCGTCACGCGCGAGGAGGCGTTCGCGTTTCACGCGCGGAACGCGTACTGGATCGACGATTGGCTCGCCCACGGCGGCTCGCTCGACGACCAGGTGCGCTTCGAACGTGAATGGCAGGCGCTCCGCTCCTACGCACTGGACCGCGGGGTGCGGCTGTTCGGCGACGTCCCGATCTACGTGTCGCAGGGCGGCGCCGACCACATCTCGCACGCGCAGCTCTTCCGCCACGGAGAGGTCGCCGGGGTGCCGCCCGACGCATTCACGCGCACCGGCCAGCTGTGGGGGAATCCGCTGTACGACTGGAGCGCGATGCGCGCCGACGACTACCGCTGGTGGATCGAGCGCCTGCGCCGAATGTTCGAGCTCGTCGACCTGACGCGCATCGACCATTTCCGCGGCTTCGTCTCGTACTGGGCCGTGCCGTCGAAGAACAAGACCGCGGTCAAGGGACGTTGGCTGCGCGGGCCGGGTCTCGATCTGTTCGAGGCGCTCGAGGCGGCGCTCGGCGACCTGCCGGTGGTGGCCGAGGATCTCGGCGTGATCACGGAGCCGGTGGTCCGGCTGAGACGGTCACTCGGGCTGCCCGGGATGGTGGTGCTGCAGTTCGCGCTCGGTGACGATCCGACGAATCCGCACCTGCCGCGAAACCACGAGCAGCACGCGGTCGTCTACACGGGGACGCACGACAACGACACGACGCAGGGCTGGTTCGACTCGCTGTCACCGCAGGAGCAGGCGTGGACCGAGCTCGACCCGGCGCACCCGGCGTGGAGCCTGATCGAGGTCGCCTGGTCCTCGCGCGCTGCGCTCGCGATCGCGCCGTTGCAGGACGTGCTCGAGCTCGGAACGGAGGCGCGCATGAACCTGCCAGGGACGGAGGAGGGCAACTGGCAGTGGCGGTTCCACGCCCGCGCCCTGACCGCGGAGAACGCACACGCGCTCCGCGAGCTCTCCGCTCGCACACACCGCTGCTAGTGCCGGGGGAGGGACTCGAACCCCCATGTCCGTACAGGACAGCCGGTTTTAAGCCGGCCGCGTCTGACCAGTTCCGCCACCCCGGCGAAGATCACGGAGTGAAACCTACGGTTTCCCTCCGCGGGCCTCCCTTCCTTGTTGCACGCGTCGCCCCTTCGTTCGTCGCCTCCCCGCCTGGCCAAGCCCGCGGCTGCGGCGGCAATCGGGATCGCGTTCACTCATTGCTTCAGGCCACAACCTGCCCCACTGCCGAAGCCGGCCTTGCCGGACGGGAAGGGAAGCAAGGTCTGACGGGAAGGCGCCTGGCCGTCGGCGCGAGACCCCTCAGTCTGACTCCAGTCAGACTCGTGTCTGACACACGGAAGTGACACGCGGAGCAAACGCAAGTGTGCCGAGCTGGTCGAAACACGTTTTGCCGTGCCTGATCGCGGCGGCTGGACGTTCATGCTTCGCAAGTCGGGAAAGAATGGTCGATCGTCGGCGCGTCGGCCCCGGGTGCGCGCTGCGGTCTGGTCAGACTCGTGTCTGACAGGAGTCAGACGCAGCGGTTCGTGCCACGACCTTGGGCTCCAGCGGCAATCGGATCACGCTCACTCATCGTCCGAGTCACAACCGTCCGCTGCCCGAAGCCGGCTTCGTCAGGCGGGAAGCGACGCACGGCCGCGCGGGCGGCGATCCCGGAAGGAAGGGCTGGGAGGAAAACCCGTGGTCTCCCTTCCAGTTACATGCCTGGCTGCAGCGCGCTCTTCGGGAAGATCGGCGACTCGGGGGCGTGAAAGCGGAACGCCGACTGGAACGCCTTGAATGCCTTCTGGTTGAAGGACGTGCACTCGGCCCAGTTCGTCCACGCGGTCAGGGCGATCTTGTTCCCGAGGTTCGGCAGCGGCGCCACGAGCATCGCGGTCGGATCCTTCCGCCAGAACGCGTCGATGCTCGCGATGTCGTCCTTCGAGACCCGGTTGCCGTACTGGATGATCATCCCGCCGTGCTCGAGGTTGTGCACTTCCTTGATCAGCGGCACGGGCTCGGTGTAGTCGCCCCAGAGGACCCACTGGTAGAAGTGCCTGCCGCTCGTCGGCGGATACGAGTTCCAGCTCGGCTTCGGGCTCGGATTGAGCGTCGTGTAGTGCGGCGTTCGCGGCTGCGCCGGATAGTGCTTGTACGTGCAGCTCGCAGCGACGAGCGTCTTCGCAGCGTTCTTCGCCCCCGAGTTGCCGCCACCGAGCACGACCAGCAAGACGACCGCGATCAGGGCGACGATGCCCGACGCTGCGACGCCATAGAGGATCGTCCGCTGCCGCGCGCCGAGCTCGCCGAGCTCCACGCCCGTGGCGGCCCTGCCCTTGCCGCTCGATCCGGTGCGGGTCTTCGGCGCCTGAACGCGCCGGGGCGGCGGTGGAGTGCGGGGCTTCTTCTTGGCCATCGGGGCCGACCATTCAAGCGGAAACCGCGACCGCGTCGCCGAAAAACGTGGCGACGGCCGCCGGATCCTCGACGACCGGGCACCGCGGCAGCGCACCCATGAAGGCACGCCCGTAACCGCGCGTCCGGAGCCGAGGATCGAGGATCGCGACAACGCCGCGATCGCTGTGGCTGCGGATCAACCGGCCGAACCCCTGTCGCAGCTGCAGCGTCGCGGCGGGCAGCGCATAGTCGGTGAACCAGTCGCCCCCGGCCCGCTCGACCGCCTCGCAGCGCGCCTCGTGCAACGGGTCCCCGGGCGCCGAAAACGGCAGCTTGTCGATCACAAGCAGCGAGAGCGACTCGCCCGGGACGTCGACGCCCTGCCAGAACGTCGAGGTAGCGATCAGCACCGAGCCGACCTCCGCCCGAAACCGCGCCAGCAGTCGCTCGCGCGGCTCCTCGCCCTGGACGAGCACGTCGTAAGGGACCCGGCCGCGCACGCGCTCGCGGTAGGCGTCGAGTGCGCGATAGCTCGACGTGAGCACGAGCGCGCGCCCCTCGGAGAGCGCGAGCAGCGCGAGGATCTCCTCGGCTGCACGCTCGAGGAAAGCATCGCTACGCGGGTCCGGCATCGTGCGCGGCAGGTAGAGGAGCGCCTGGTCGGCGAAGTCGAACGGCGAGCCCACGACGGCCTCGCTCGCGTCGGCGAGCCCGAGCCTGCGGCGCACGAACCCGGCGTCGTCGCCGGTCGTCAGCGTGGCCGAGACGAGCACGGCGGTCGGGCCGTCCTCCCACAGGCGCTCGCGTAGCTCCTCGGCGACGCTCACCGGCGCCCACGCGAGCGCGTCGGGCTCGGACCAGACGACCCGCTCGCCGTCCGCCGGCTCGAGGCACGCCTCGACCTGTGCCGCCAGTCCGAGCGCACGCCGCCCGAGTGCGTCGAGCTCCTCGCCCTGGCCGTGCAGCGAGGTGGCGAGCTCGCCGAGAGCGTCGCTCAACACCAGCGCGGCCTCCGGCGGGACGGTCCGCAGGCGTCGGCGTCCGGAAGTCGGGGCGACCGCGCGGAGCAGGCGCTCACCGGCCCGCTCGACGCGATCCACCTGGCGTGCGGGCAACGGCTTCTGGCCATCGCGGCACGCACGCTCGACGTCGAGACCGAGTCGCCGCAGGCCGGCGCGGGAGACCCGGCCGCCGAGCCACGAGGCGGCCGACTCCTCGAGCCGGTGCGCCTCGTCGAAGATCACCGCGTCGTGCTCGGGCAGAACGCCGCCCCCGGCGGCGAGGTGCGCGAAGTAGAGCGCGTGGTTGGCGATCACGAGGTCGGCCTCCCCGGCGCGCTCGCGGGCCGTCTCGGCGAAGCAGTTCCCGACGAACGGGCACCGACGCCCGGCACAGCGGTCGCCCCCGACGGCGAGCTCGGCCCAGAGCGCCTCGGACGGCTCGACCTCGAGCTCGGCCCGGTCGCCGGTCTCGGTCTCGTCGAGCCACGCCTGCATCGCCTCCCACGCGCGCCCGTCGCGGCCGTCGGGCAGCAACGTCGGCTGGAAGCCGTGCAGCTGGCGGCGGCAGAGGTAGTTCTGGCGGCCCTTGACCACCGCCACCGATACGTCACGCCCGAGTGCGGCAGCCGCGAGCGGGACGTCGTAGCGAAGCAACTGCTCCTGAAGCGCCTTGGTCGCGGTGGCCACCACGACCCGCAGCCCCGACTCGAGCGCGGGCAGGAGATAGGCGAGGCTCTTGCCGACGCCGGTGCCGGCCTCGGCGACGAGGTGCCGGCCGGCCGCGAGCGATGAGGCGACCTCGGCCGCGAGCGCGGCCTGCTGCGGGCGCTGCTCGAACTCGGGCAGCGCCCGCGCCAGCGTGCCGCCGGGGCCGAAGTGGTCGTCCATCGCCGCCAGCCTACGCAATCGAACGGATGTTCTGATGCGAGCGAAATCGTCGAAAAATCCGCTCGTAGCGACTTTCGGACACAAGCCCACTTGACGGGCCGCGACGGCCGTCGATAGGTTCCCCTCGTCGGATCCGGTAGCTCTTCGGAGTCGCTGGATCCGGCACTCAGCTCCGGTAGACCTTCGGGTTCGCCGGGGCTGATTTTTTTGGTGCCGAGGCCGTTCCGTCCGACGCTGGCTCTAGCGTTCACCGGCTCTATGGCACTCGCATTCCTCGCAATCGGCTTCCTGTTCGGCGCCGCCGTGGTCTACCTCTGGGCCCGCGGCTCGCTTGCCGCGGCCGACGGCAGGATCAGCGCGTCCGAGCAGAGCCACGGCGAGTGGGAAGAGCGGCTCAAGGCGGCCACAGGCGACGCACTGCTGAAGAGCCAGTCGTCGCTGCTCGAGCTCGCGGACGCGAAGCTCGCTCCCATCAAGGAGACGCTGACCCGCTTCGAGGTGCAGGCGAAAGCGCTCGAGGAGCAGCGTCTGCGGGCGGTCACGGCGGTGGGCGAGCAGCTGCGCGCCGTCGCCGAAGGACAGGAGCGCCTGCGCACCGAGACGGGCAGTCTCGTCACCGCGCTCCGCGCCCCGCACATCCGCGGCAGCTGGGGCGAGGTGCAGCTGAAACGCGTCGTCGAGCTAGCCGGGATGGTCGACTACTGCGACTTCCGCACCCAGGAGAGCGAGCGTGACGACGAGGGCCGGCTCCTCCGCCCCGACCTGGTGGTCAAGCTTCCGGGTGGCAAGAGCATCGTCGTCGACGCGAAGGTGCCGATCGGCGCCTACCTCGACGCGGTCAACGCCGACGACGTCGAGGTGAAGCGCACACACATGGCGCGGCACGCAGCCCAGGTCCGCGATCACATCGGCAAGCTCGGGCAGAAGCGCTACTGGCGTCAGTTCGAGCCCTCCCCGGAGTTCGTCGTCATGTTCGTCGACGAGGGCCTCTACCGCGCAGCGCTGGACGAGGATGGATCGCTGTTCGAAGCCGGCGCCGAGTCGGGCGTGATCGTCGCGTCACCCGCCACCCTGATCGGACTGCTGCGGACCGTCGCCTACGGTTGGCAGCAGGAGACGGTCGCCGAGAGCGCACGCGCGATCTCGAGTCTCGGCCGCGAGCTGTACGACCGGCTCGGCATCTTCGCCGGCCACTTCGCCAAGGTCGGTCGCGGCCTCGACACGGCCGTCGGCGCCTTCAACCAGGCCGTCAGCTCGTTCGAGACACGGCTGCTCGTCACGGCCCGCAAGTTCCCCGAGCTGGGGGTCACGAACGACGAGCTGCCCGAGACGAAGCAGGTCGAACGCCGGCCGATGGTGCTGAGTGCACCCGAGGTCGTCGCCCTCCCCCGCGCCGACGCAGACGCCGCCTGAGCAGGAACATTCCGGCTCTCGATCACGTTTACTCTCAGTAAGAAAGAGAATGTCGAGAGGAGCATGTTGAGCGAGGAGAACGTCCGTGAGCTGATCATCATCGGCGGTGGGCCAGCGGGATACACGGCAGCCCTGTACGCCGCGCGCGCCGATCTGGAGCCGCTCGTGATCGAGGGCTTCGCCTGGGGCGGCCAGCTGATGATCACCAGCGATGTCGAGAACTACCCCGGCTACGCCGACGGAATCATGGGACCCGAGATGATGTCGGACTTCCGGCGCCAGGCCGAGCGGTTCGGTGCCGAGTTCATCACCGACGACGTGACGAGCGTCGATCTCTCCGCGCAGCCGTTCAGGGTCTTCGTCGGCAACGACGAGTACGTGGCGCGCAGCGTGATCGTGGCCACCGGTGCGAGCGCTCGCTGGCTCGGGATCGAGTCGGAGGAACAGCACAAGGGCCGCGGGGTCTCTGCCTGTGCGACCTGTGACGCGTCGTTCTTCCGGGAGAAGGAGGTCTACGTGGTCGGCGGCGGCGACTCCGCGTTCGAGGAGGCGCTGTTCCTGACCAAGTTCGCCTCACACGTCCACCTGGTACACCGCCGCGACGAGTTCCGCGCCTCGAAGATCATGATCGACCGCGCGCGGGCCAACGACAAGCTCGACTTCATCCTGAGCGCCGAGGTGACCGAGGTGCTCGGCGACGTCAAGGTCGAAGGGTTGCGCCTGCGCAGCACCGACACCGGCGAGACGTGGGAGGTCGAGGCTGACGGCCTGTTCGTCGCGATCGGCCACGATCCGAACACCGCGCTCTTCGTCGACCAGCTCGACCACGACGACGGGGGCTACCTCGTCACACGGCCCGGCTCGACCGCGACGAATGTGCCTGGTGTCTTCGCCGCCGGCGACGTGCAGGACCACATCTACCGGCAAGCCGTGACGGCGGCCGGTTCCGGTTGTATGGCCGCGCTCGACGCCGAGCGGTTCCTCTCGGCCGCGGCACACGCCCCGGCCCAGGCGGAAGCCGCCGAGGTCCTAAGCTCGCGGCGTGACTGACCTCGACACCCGGTGGGTCGACCTCGTCGATCCGACCGAAGCGGAGCTGCGGACACAGCTGCCGGAGCACATCCACGCCACTGCTCGCGCCGCACTCCTCGCGCCTCACGTCCATGACGACGAGCCGCGGCCGAGGATCGAGTCGCACGGCGACTACGTCCTCGGCATCTTCCTGCTGCCGGTCGTCGTCGCGGACGAGGACCGAGTCTTCTACCAGGAGATCGACATGATCGCGACGACAGAGCAACTCGTCTCGATCTCGAAGACGCCTCCCGGCGAGCAGCCGTTCGACCCGCAGCCGGCGAAGGAGGCCTGTCGGACGCACGAGGACGTCGGCATGTTCGTCTACCACCTCATCGACACGATCGCGGAGCGCTACCTCGATCTCGTCGACAGCCTGGACGACGAGATCGACGACCTCGAGGATCAGATCGTCGACCATCCCGTGCGTGTCGTCGCTATCCGGCTGCGCGAGCTACGCCATGACGTACGAGGCATCCGCCGCACCCTGGCACCGACACGCGATGCGGTCCACAAGATCGTCGATAACCGCGTCGAGCTCGACGAGGGCGAGCTGTTTCCCCGCGACGTCGAGATCGCCTTCGGCGACGCGTACGACAAGCTCCTGCGCGCGTCGGAGGGTCTCGAGTCGTCGCGCGACGCCCTCTCGGGTGTGCGCGACTACGTGCAGGGAAAGATCGCGAACGATCAGAACGAGGTGATGAAGCGACTGACGGTGATCGCATCGCTGCTCCTCGTCCCGACGTTCATCGTCGGCCTGTACGGGCAGAACTTCAGACACATCCCCGAGCTGCACTGGGGCTTCGGCTACTGGTGGTCGTGGAGCCTGATCATCGTCACGACGATCGGCCAGCTGCTGTTCTTCCGCGCGAAGCGCTGGATCTAACCGCGGATCGGCGTCAGTGCGAGTAGCAGGCCGCCGTCGTCGTCATAGGCCGGGAAGACGTCGGCGACGATCTTCTTTTCGTGCCCGCCACGGGTGCGGATCGAGAGCTGCTCGCCCAGTCTGCGGACGCCCCACTCGCGTGCCAGCTCCACCGGCTTTGCGTCCGAGAACGCCAGCGCCTCGACGACATCGAGGCCCATGAGGTCGGCCTCCGGGAAGCCGGTGAGCTCGAAGATGCCGCGCCCGATCGCGAGCACGCGCCGGTCGCGGTCGGTCACGAGCAGTCCAGTGTCCGGCGCCGGGTAGTAGTCGTCGAGCAACTCGAAGAGGAAGCCGAATCCGCAGTGACGGCACGCCGGCGCCTGGTCGGAAAACCCCTCGCGCGCGTCGATGTCGACGGAGCGCTCCTTGCAGCGTGGGCAGATGAAGTACGGCACGAGGCGCCAGGGTAGCCATGGCCGCTGGGGCGCAGCTCAGCGCAGACAGCTCACGATCGCGCGCTCGACTACGCCGCCGCCGCTGTAGAGCACGTTCGCAACCCGGCGGTCGTGCGCGTCGCCAAGCCGGGCCTCCGCCTTCTCCGCCGCCTCGGCGTCGGCCGCCGTCTTGAAGATGGTCAGGTCCGTCTCTCCGCCACGATGGAAGTAGTTGATGCTGGTCACGCCCTCCTCGGTGTTCGCGAAGATCCGGTCGACGGCGCCCTTCGGCAGTTGCTTGTCGACACAGGCGCGCAGGTCGGTCGCGCTGCGCGCGCTCGTGCCTCCGCACCCGACCACGAGCGCCAGCACGGCCGCGACGAGCGCTGCGACGATGCGGTGCATGGCGAAGGTCTAGCTGGATCGTTCGCCGGGAGTGGCGGCCCAGGGACGTTTGTAAGGCCGTCCTTACACACTGGGGCTAGGGTTCGGAACCGATGAGCTGGTCCGGAACCCGCGGCCGCCTGCTCGCCCTGACCGGGCTCGGGCTCGCAGCTTCGCTCGGCCGCCGCACCGCGGCGTTCGGCGTCACGCCCTTGCTCTCGCGTTTCAGCATCGGCAACGGCGGACGGCCGTTCGCAGGCGACACCGTCACGCTCACGACGCTCGGACCGGGCTCGGGTCGCGTTGCGGCCCGGCTGCAGTTCGCGCTGTCGCGTCCGTCGCTCGTCTCGCTCGAGGTGCTCGAGACTGGACAGGGCGCGGCGTCGGAACAGCCGGTCGCAGTCGCGCAATCGGAGCTCAGTACCCGCCTCGTCACGTTGCCCGCCGGCGAGCACGCGTTGCAATGGCGGCCGGCGACGACGCTGCCTGCACGCACGTACATCGTGCGGCTGACCGCACAGCCTGTACGCGGTGGAGGGCACGCAGTCACCGCGCGCGGGGTCGCCCGCGTGCTCGGCGTCGACGCGGCGTTCACCGTGCGAAGCGCGAAGCCCGGCGACACCGTCGAGCTCGTCCTGCGCACCGACGCGAGGCGCGTGACGGTGCAGATGTTGCGAAGCGGCACCGAGCAAGTGCCGACCTACGCGAACAACGTGATCAACGGCGTCCCCGCAGGCGGCGCGACCACGCTGGACTGGGCTGCGAACCGCGACCAGCCCGGCACCGTCCCGGTCGAGATCGGGGCCGACTGGCCGACCGGTGTCTACTTCGCCCAGTTGACCGCCGACGACGGCCGACTCGGGTTCGCGCCGCTCGTGATCCGCCCGGCCGCACCGTCCCAGCGCATCGCAGTCGTGCTCCCGACGACCACGTGGCAGGCGTACAACTTCTACGACGCCGACGGCGACGGGTGGGGCGACACCTGGTACTCGCACTGGAAGACGTCGCTCGTCGATCTGACACGGCCGCATCCGAATCGCGGCATCCCCTACCGCTACCGCAGCTACGACCTGGCGTTCCAGCACTGGCTCGCCCAGACCGGCAAGCACGTCGACATGTATGCCGATGAGGATCTCGAGACGTTCGCCTCGGCCGCGGCGCTGCGCGCGGCCTATGACCTGATCGTCTTCCCCGGGCACACCGAGTACGTGACCGGTCGCCTCTACGACCTCGTGCAGGGTTTCCGCGATCTCGGCGGCAACCTGATGTTCCTGGCGGCGAACAACTTCTTCCGCCGGGTCGACCGGCACGAGCCCCACGTGAAGCTGATCGACGAATGGCGCGACCTCGGTCGCGCGGAGTCCGCGCTGCTCGGTGTGCAGTACATCGCCTCCGACCGGGGTCAGCGACACGCGGCTCTCACCGTTGTCGGTGCAGATGCCGCGACCTGGGCGTTCGCCAACACCGGGCTCGCCAACGGCGCGCAGTTCGGCCTCTACGGGATCGAGATCGACGCTCGCAGCCCAGTCTCTCCGCCGGGAACGCAGGTGCTCGCGACGATCCCAGATCTGTTCGGCCCCGGCCGCTCGGCCGAGATGACCTACTACGAGCACGCGAGCGGGGCGAAGGTCTTCTCGGCCGGAGTGCTCAACTTCGGCGGCCAGATCCTGCTCTGGCCCGCGAGCGCGCAGCTGCTCGAGAACCTCTGGGACCGGCTCGCCTAAACGCGGCTCGACGGGCAGAGATCGGCCGCGAGCGGGCACTCCTCGCACCGAGGCCGCCTCGCGTCGCAGATCCGGCGGCCGTGCCAGATCAGCAGGTGCGGGAAGCGGGCCCAGTCCTCGCGTGGCACGAGCCGCATCAGGTCGCGCTCGATCTTCACGGGATCTTCCTGGCGGGTGAACCCGAGTCGCTGCGAGAGCCGCCGCACGTGCGTGTCGACGACCACGCCCTGCGGGTTGCCGCGCTCGGCAGTGACGACGTTCGCCGTCTTGCGGGCGACCCCCGGCAGCCGGAGCAGATCCTCGAACCGCTCCGGCACCTCGCCGTCGAACTCCTCGATCAGCAGCGTCATCGTCCCCCGAAGCGCCCTCGCCTTCTGCCGGTAGAAGCCTGTCGCGAAGATGTCCTGCTCGAGCTCGGCCTGCGGCACCGCGAGGTAGTCCTCGGGCCGGCGGTACTTCTCGAACAGCTTCGCGGTGACCCGGTTCACGTTCACGTCGGTCGTCTGTGCGGACAACAGCACCGAGACGAGCAACTCGAGCGGGTTCGCGAAGGTCAACGCGATCGCGGCGTCCGCGTGTTCGACGGCGAGTCGCTCGATCACGGGACGAACGCGCGTGCGCTTCGGACCGACGCGCTTCCGCGCCTCGCGAACGAAGCTACGAGGCATGTGCCGCGACGGGCTCCTGCGGCGGCCACGCCCCGCCACCGAGCCGCGGTCCGGCGCACACGAGATCGAGCGCCGGGCAGCCGGCGCAGTTGAAGTCGCTCGGAGTCGGCAGGAACTCCCCGGCGTTGATGCGTGCGATGGCGGCCGAGAGCTCGGCCTCGAGCAGCGGCACCTCGAGTCGCTCGAACCGCGTCGAGACCACCGCGTCGGGGCGCTCGAGGAAGTGGTAGACGACCTCGACCTCGTCGGCCCCGGCGCGGAAGCAGGCAAGCGCGTAGACGAGGCGCTGCAAACGGTAGTCGGCCTCGACGATCTCCTCCGGGGTCCCCTCGGCAAGCGAGTTCGTCTTGTAGTCGAGCACCAGCGCCCGGCCGCCCTCGCGCCAGAGCACGTCGAGGCGGCCGTGCAGCAGCACGCCGTCGTGCTCGAACGCGAACGGCCGCTCCGGCCGCGCGCCTGCGAGCGTCGCGATCCGCGCCGCGAGCTCGGATTCGCAGTAGGAGACGACGAAGGCGCGGATGCGCTCGAGCTCCTCCTCGCTCACCGCCGGGTACCACGCCCGCACCGGCTCGAGATCGGGCACGACCGGCGCCGCAAGATCGGTCAGCTCGAGCAGGCGATGCACGGCGTCGCCGATCTCGGTCGCCTTCAGCCCGCCGGGCCCGCCGGCGGAACCGGAGCCGCGCTCCTCGCGGAGACCCGCGACGCGCTCGGCGTAGTAGCGGTACGAACAGCGCTCGAACAGCGCCAGCGCGGAATACGAGAGGCGCCGCACGCGATGGAGGGGCGCAGGCTCGGGTGGCACGAGCTCGGGGAGTCGGTAGCCGCGGACGCTCGGCGCCGTCGGGAGCGCGTCGAACAGCGCCAGTTGCCCAGGCTCGGCCTCCGGCTCGTCGACCGCCTCGACCTGGGGCGCGTAACGATCGACGGTGAGGACGAACCGCGCATCTCCACGTTCGAGCTCGACCGGCTCCGTGGGCGCGCGCTCGATCTCGCCGCGCGCACCGAGCCGGTCGAGCACCCAACCGATCGGGGTGGTGCGGTCCTTCGCGCGTTCGAGATCGATCGCGCCGGAGACGATCAGCCGGTCGACCGCGCGCGTCATCGCGACGTAGTAGAGCCGCAGGCGCTCGGCGTCGTCCTCGGCCTGCTCGGCCGCGCGCACCGCCTCGTAGTCGAAGACGCCCTTGCGCTTGCCCGACGTCGGGTCGATCACGCGAAAGCCGAAGCTGCCGTCGGGCCGGACGAGGATCTCGTCGGCGGAGGGTGCGCCCGCCGTGTCGCGCCCCGCGTCGGCGACGATCACCACCTTGAACTCGAGCCCCTTGGCCGCATGGATCGTCAGCAGGCGGACGGCGTCTGCGCCCTCCTCCTCGGAGACGGCCTCCAGCTGCGCCGCACCGACCGCTTCCTGATCGCGGATCACATCGACGAACCCGGCGATGTCCGGGCCTCGCAGCTCCTCGTACGAGCGCGCGAGCCGCATCAGCTTGCGCAGGTTGGCGTAGCGGCGCTTGCCGTCCCAGCGCGCGAGCACGGCGAGGTCGTAGTCGTGCGCGGAGACGATCTCTTCGCAGAGCCGCTCGAGACTGGTGCGGGCCGACGCGGCGACGAGCCGCTCGTAGCGCTGCTTGAACGCGCGGACCAGCCGCTCGTCGTCCGGCGCGAGTGCCTCGGGCAGCGTGCGTTCGATTCCGGTGTAGAGCGGCCGGCGGCCCGCGTGCCTCCGGATCAGGACGATCGCGTCGTTCGAGACGCCGACGAACGGCGAGGCGAGCACGGTTGCGAGTGCCTCGTCGTCGTAGCGGTTGTGCAGGAGTCGCAGGTACGAGAGCAGGTCGACGACCTGCTGCTGGCCGAAGTAGCCGCGACCGGTCGCCCGGTAGGTCGGGAGCCCTTCGGCCCGGAGCGCCGACTCGTAGCGCTCGGCGTCGGTGCCCGCGGCGAACAGCAACACGATCTCGCCGCAGGTGGCCGCGCCGTTGTCGACGAGCTCACGGACGCGGTGCGCGATCGAGGTCGCCTCGCCGTCGCGCCAGCTCAGGCCGGTGCCCTTGTAGCTCTGCTTGTCGCTGACCTGAAGCTCGACCGGATGGCCGAAGACCGGATCCGTGAACTCGCCGGAAGCGGCGAGCGCCTGGTAGTCGTCGCCGAACTCCTCGCCGAAGAGGTGGTTGACCGCAGCGAGCACCTCGGGCCGGGAGCGGTAGTTGCGGGTCAGCGGCAGACGCTGGGCAGCCGCCGCGCGGCGCTCACGGAAGACGGCGACGTCGGCGTGGCGGAAGCCGTAGATCGACTGGAACTCGTCGCCGACGAAGAAGACGTCGGACGCGCCGGGGCCGCTGCGCATCAGGTCGATGACGTCGCACTGCAGCCGGTTCGTGTCCTGGAACTCGTCGACCATGATCGAGCGGAACCGCAACTGCTCGAGCTCACGGACGTCCGCATGGTCGCGCAGCAGGTCGCGCGCGTAGAGCTGCAGATCTTCGAAGTCGAGTGCGGACTCGCGCTGCTTCGCCGCCGCGTACTCGGCGGCGAACAGGTCGAGCAGCTCCTGCAGCAGTTCGCTGTCGCGCGCCGCAAGCTCCTCGAGCGCAGCCTGCTGCAGCCGGTCGCGGGCAGCGCGGAACTCGAGCGTGCGCTCGCCCGTGGCCGGCAGGTCGAGATCGAGCAGCTGCTCCGGGTTCGAGCCGAGGGCGAGCGCCGCCGCAGCAGCCGCGAGCTGGTTCGCGGTCGCGTCGGGATCGGCGGCCAGGCCGCGCGCAGCTTCGTGCAGCTCGCCGAGCCGCTCGGTGACGCCCGCGTGCTCGCCGAGCTCCAGCGACAGGTCGCGCCCGGCCGAGCGCAGCGTCTCGTAGACGCCGGTCAGCATCTTGCGCAGGCCGGGCGCGCCGTAGGTCGCAAGCAGTCGGAGGCGCTCCGGGTCTCGCCCGCCGCAGAACGCGCCCAGCGCGCTCTCGAACGCCTCGCCGCGCAGGACCGCTGCCTGGTCGTCGGCGAGCTCGTGGAAACGAGGGTCGAGGCCGACCGGGAACGGGTGCGCCCGCAGGAGTCGCGAGCAGAAGCCGTGGATCGTCGAGATCCAGGCGCCGTCGAGCCGACGTGCCAGATCGTGGCGTCCGCGAGCGTGCAGCGCCGCCCGGATGCGCGCCCGCAGCTCACCGGCCGCCTTGCGGGTGTAGGTGATCACGAGCAGCGACTCGACATCGAGGCCCTGCTCGCAGACCGCGCGGACGAACCGCTCGACCAGGACTGTGGTCTTCCCCGTCCCCGCCCCGGCGGAGACGAAGACCTCGCCGGTCGCCTCGACCGCCGCCCGCTGCTCGCTGTTCACGAGCGCTCGATCCGGCACATCGTCCAGAGGTCACACCACACGGGACACGTGCCGCCTTTGGGATCGTGTGTCACATCACCGGCGTGGATGCGCTGCGCGTAGCTGCGTGCTCGGTCGCGGGAGGTTTCGACGATCGCCCAGAACTCCTCGTCCGGCAGGTAGTCGTTCTTCTGGTAGCCGGGCAGGTCGTCGGCGGCGTCGGCGAGCAGCAGCCCGCGGGTCACACGCGCGCCCGCGAGCGCCCGGTACACACCGCCGAGTGGCTCGACGCCGACGAGGTCGCGCAGCACGAGCATGTAGAGCGGCACCTGCAGCCGCAGCTCCTCGTCGATCTGCCGCGCTGTGTGCGCGGTGCGGCCCGACTTGTAGTCCTGGACGATCCCGCGGGCGCTGTACGGGTCGACGTCGATGCGGTCGATCTTGCCGCTCAGATGAAGGCCCTCACCGAGCGGTAGGCCACGCTGCAGCTCGGGTGCCGAGCGCTCGGAGCCGAACCCGACCTCGAAGCGGCGCGGCACCAGCTGCAGCGGCGAACGCGCCTCGTCGCGCACGAACCCCTCGAGGTCGCGCCACAACCCTTCCTCCAGCTCGGCTTCCTGCAGCTCGGTCAGGTCGAGCCGAACGCCGCCGCGCATCGCATCGTCCAGGCAGCGCCGCAGGAACCCGACCGCACGCTCGACGTTCTCCGGGGTGACCCGGTCATGGCCGAGCTCCTTTGGGAGCCCCGCGTAGAACTTGTGCAGAGCGCTGTGAGCAACCGAGCCGCGAAGCATCGGGTCGACGACGGCGTCGATCGTCTTCGGCGAGACGATGCGCTCGAACAACCAGGCCGACGAGCAGTCCGCGAAGCGCTCCAGCTCGGTGACCCCGAACGTCGTCTTCGCACGCAGCCAGGCGAGCACCTCGGGGTTCTCGAGCCGCGTGCGCCGGTCGAACGCAGTGCGTGCGCGAGTGAGCCGCCGTTCCCAGCCGTTCGCGTCGGCGATCGCACGGGCTGCGTCGCAGTCGGTGGCGACGAGGCGGGCGACGGCGCGCAGACGCTCTCGGTCGGTGGGCGCCCCATCGAGCGTCCAGGTGAGCGCCGACAAGGGTCGGCGTGTCGTCGCTCGGCTGACGTCCTCTGCGGCGAACAGCGACGCGACCTCGTCCCAGAAGGGGCTGGGCTCGCGCGGGCCGCCGTCGTCGGTTGCGGCCTCCCGGACGAGATAGAGGCGTCGCGTCGCACGCGTGCATGCCGTATAGAAGAGGTAGCGGTCGCGGCTGACCTGGTCGGGCCGCTCGAGACGCGCGCCGAGCGCCCGCCGCGCGTCGTCGTCGAGGAACGGCGACACCCGCTGGCGGCGAGGCAGCACACCTTCCTCCAGACCGAGCAGGAAGACGACCTCGAACTGCCGTGTGCGCGCGCGCAGCAGGTCGAGCACGGCGACCCGCCCGGAGTCGCCGGCCCCGGCAAGGCGCACCTGCCCATGCTCGAGCGCTGAGAGCACGTCTTCAGGCGACGCCTCGCCGCCGAGTGCAGCGAAGCCCTCGAGCTCGTCGAGCAGCCGCAGCACCGCGTCATAGGCGCGCAGGTCGAGCCGCGACGTCTCGCCGGCCGGTGGGGCCTCGGTCCCGTACGCCGACCGGATCATCGCCCGGAGCAGCGTGCGCACGCCGCCGGTCGCGGAGATCGCGGCGCGCAGCTCGGCGAGATGCGGGATCGGCGCCTCGCGGAGCTTCTCGGCCTCCTCCTCGACGCGAGCGGCGGCCTGGATCGCACGACCGCGCAGCCGGCCCTCGACGAAGTCGACGGACGAGCGGGCCAGCCCGGAGTAGGGCGATCGCAGGTACGCAAAGAGCTCCCGGCGCTCGCCGTCGGCCCAGGCGTAGCGCAGAAGCTGCAGCAGGGCGTGGCCGAACGGCGTCGCGCCGAGGCGTGCACGCGACTCGACGGCGTACGGCACGCCGAGTGCGCCGAGCACCGTCTCGAGCGGCGCGCGCCAGCCGTCGAGCGACGGTGCGACGAGCGCGATCTGCTCGGGAGGGGTGCCGCCGCGGATCAACTCGAGCAACTCGTCGCCGACGAGCTCCAGCGTGCCGCGGGCGCCCGCGCCCTCGAAGAAGCGAACGGCGCCGTCGAGCTCGACGGGCGGCGGCGGCGATTCCTCGAACAGCGCCCGCTCGAGATGAGCCAGCGCCGGGTGGGCGTATTCCGCAGAGCGCGGCGCGAGCTCCTGGATCGACCCGTCGGCGAGCGCGGACAGGTCGGTGGCCGTCCGCGCCAGCGAAGCGAAGGCGAGGCGTCCGGGCTCGTACGGGAGCGAGACGAAGACCTCGGCGCGGCCGGACAGCGCCTCGAGCAGCGTCCATTCGGCGCCGGTCAGATCCTCGAAGCCGTACGCAAAGACGGGCTCGCCGCTCCAGGAGGCGAGATCGTTCTGCAGGCGTTCGACCGCGCGTCGGCGTTCGGTGTCGCGGTCCCAGAGACCGAGCCGCTCGAGCTCGGCGCGGTACGCGGCGTAGAGCACTGCCAGCTCGCCGTCGACGTCGGCGGGGTCGAGCAGGCCGGATTCCAGCTCGCCGAGCGTCCTCAGGAGCGAGTCCGAGAAACCGGCCGTGCGCGCAGAGCCGGCGAGGTCGTCGAGCGCGACATCGGCGAGCGCCCGTCGGACGACCAGCGAACGCTCGGCCTCGCCCGCGACCCGCCGCCACCGGGGATCGCCTGCCGCGAGCCGGGCGAACAGGTCGTCGAAGGTGCCGATCGTGCCGCCGAGGAGGCAGCCGCAGCGGGCGAGCAGGTCGCGCTCGACCCGGTCGACGTCCGACCGGTTCGGCACGATCAGGACGGGTTCGTCGTCGAGGCGCGCCAGATAGCGCTCGAGCAGAAGCGCGACTTTGCCCGCGTGCGCAGGCCCTGCGAGCAGGGAGAGTCCCACCTTCCCATCGTAGAGCGGCCGCAGGACGGGTCCCGGGCCGCCCTCGACGGGTTTCCCGCTCGCAGCTAGGCCGACGCCTGTGCTTTCGGCCGTCGGCCCCGGCGGGCCGCGGCGCGGCCGGGCATCTTCCCGGCGCACTCGTCGCACAGGTCGGCGACCTTCGACCCTCGCCGGGCGTCGGAATACGTGACCCGCAGCGAGGCTCCTTGCGCCTCGTCGACCTCGCGACCGCAGCTGTCACAAACGAGCACTGTTTTCCGCGCCAAATTCGCCTCCTGAACGAGTTTCGAGTCCCGGATTCTAATCGGAAATCAGCGCTTCTGTACAACAGCGAATTCCGTGTGGCTAGTCTGCTGTCCCGATGGATCTGCATGCGATCGTCGTGCTCGAGGGCGACCAGACCGGCCAGGAGCTGCTCGAGGAAGCGCTGCGCGTGCTCGATCCAGAGGTCGTCGGCGTCGAGCTCGCGCTCCCCCGCTTCGATCTCTCGCTCGCCCATCGCAGGGAGACCGCGAACCAGGTCGTCCACGACGCGGCGGCGGCGATCCGCGAGCACGGCCTCGGCCTGAAGGCAGCGACGGTGACGCCCGAGGCGCGCGACGACGTCGGCTCGCCGAACCGGATCCTCCGCGAGGAGATCGGCGGCAAGGTGATCGTGCGGACCGGCCGGCGCATTCCCGGCGTCGTGCCGCTCGGCGGCGTGCATGCGCCGATCTCGGTGGTGCGGATGGCCGTCGGCGACGCCTACGGCGCGCGGGAGTGGCGTGAGGGCGAAGGAGCAGACGAGGTCGCCTACCGGACGGAACGGATCGAGCGCAGCGTCTGTCGCGCGGTCGCGGAGTTCGCGTTTCGCGAGGCTACGCGGACGGGCGCGAAGGTCTTCGGCGGGCCGAAGTTCACCGTTTCGCCGACCTACGAGGGAATGCTGAAGGAGGAGATGGACGCGGCGGCGGCCCGACATCCGGAGGTGCCGTATGAGCCGCAGCTGATCGACGCGACGTTCGCGCTGCTGATCGCCTCGACCGGCGATCCGCTCGTGATCCCGGCGCTGAACCGGGACGGCGACATTCTCTCCGACCTCGTGCTGCCGCTCTTCGGGTCGATTGCGGGCTCGGAGTCGATGCTCGTCGCGTTCGAGGGCGACGACCTCGAGCCCACAGCGCTGATGGCGGAGGCGGCTCACGGGACAGCGCCGTCGCTGGAGGGCAAGAACGTCGCCAACCCGCTGGCGATGATCCTGGCGGCCGCGGCGCTGTTGTCGCAGACCGACGCCGGGCGGGCGGCCGGGCGGGCGATCCGCGAGAGCGCACTCGAGGCCGTCGCCCAGGGGACGAAGACCGCCGACCTCGGCGGCCATGCCCCCACGAGCGAGTACACCGACGAGGTGATCCGCCGGACGCGAACGAAGCTCGAGGTGTGGTCGAGCCTTTAGCTACGACAGTCTGGCGGCCAGGCGGCGCCGCCAGAGCCGCAGCGCGAGGAAGGCGATCACCCCGAGCGCGATCAGCCCGAGGACTCCGTAGAGCCCGTAGCGGTTGACGGTCTCGGCGACGGCCTTCCCCGCTTCGTAGCTGAGCAGCGACACGGCGGTCGCCCAGGCGATGCCGCCCGCGGCGTTCCAGAGCAAGAACTTCCACCACTGCATGCGGGTGATCCCGGCCAGCACGGCGACCGTGACGCGCAGCAACGCGACGAAGCGGGCGATGAAGACGGTCTTCGGACCGTGGCGCTTGAAGAAGCGCTCTGCAGGGGGCAACACCCGCTCGGAGTGGCGCCGGGTGACCGACCAGCGGTTCAGCAGCCTGCGGCCGCCGGTTCGACCGACCCAGTAGCCGATGTTGTCGCCGATGATCGCTGCAAGCGACGCGACGATGATCACCGCCAGCAGTGAGAAGTGATGCTGCTCGGGCCGGGCGAGGTAGGCGGCGACGATCAACGTCGTCTCGCCGGGAATCGGCACACCCGCCGACTCGATCGCGACGGCGGCGAAGAGCAGAATCAAGCCGTACTGCTCGAGCAGGTGGGTCACGCAGGAGAAGTGTAGGAGGGTTCGGCCGCGCCTTCCGGTAGCGTCGCGCGTCATGCGGATCGGAGTGCCGAAAGAGACCACGCCCGGTGAGCGCCGGGTCGCGCTCGTGCCGGAGACGATCGGACGGTTGCCGGAAGGAGTCGAGGTCGTGGTCGAGCCGGGCGCGGGCAGCGCCGCTGCGTTCACGGACGACGCGTACACCGAGGCCGGCGCGACCCTCGGCGACCCGTGGCCCGCCGAGGTGATCGTCAAGGTCGCGCCGCCAAGCGCAGCCGAGGTGGCACGGCTGCGCGACGGGCAGGTTCTGATCGGCTTCCTGCAACCGCTGACGGATGCCGCCGGCGTCGAGCGGCTGGCGAGCGCCGGAGTCGTCGCGCTGGCGCTCGAGTCGGTGCCCCGCATCACGCGCGCGCAGCCGATGGACGCCCTCTCCTCCCAGGCGACCGTCAGCGGCTACAAGGCGGCCCTGATCGCCGCCGACCGCCTGCCGCGGTTCCTGCCCATGCTGATGACGGCAGCAGGCACGATTCCCCCGGCGAAGGTGCTCGTGCTGGGTGCCGGCGTCGCCGGGCTCCAGGCGATCGCAACCGCGCGGCGTCTCGGCGCCATCGTCTCGGCGTTCGACGTGCGCCCGGCGGTGGCCGAGCAGGTGGAGTCGCTCGGGGCGACGTTCCTCGACCTCGGCGTCCGCGGCGAGGAGACCGCCGGCGGCTACGCGCAGGAGCTCACGCCGGAGCAGCAGGCACAGCAGCAAGCAGCGCTGCAGGAACGGATCCCACAGTTCGACGCCGTGATCACGACGGCAGCGATCCCGGGCCGCCCGGCGCCGACGCTGGTCACCGCGGCAGCCGTTCGGGGAATGCGGCCCGGCTCCGTGATCGTCGACCTCGCCGCAGAGACAGGCGGCAATTGCGAGCTGACTGAGCCTGGCGCCGAGATCGAGCGCGACGGCATCACGATCGTCGGCCTCACAAACCTGCCGGCGACGATGCCGACGCACGCCAGCCAACTCTTGTCGCGCAACGTCGCGGCGGTGCTCGGGTTGATCGTTTCCGACGGTGCCGTCTCGCTCGATTGGGAGGACGAGATCGTGTCTGGTGCCTGCGTGACGCGAAAGGAGGTACGGACGTGAGTCATACCGCGACGCTTGTCGCCGAACTGACGGTGCTGGTGCTCGCGATCTTCCTCGGCTTCGAGGTGATCTCGAAGGTGCCGACGATGCTGCACACACCGCTGATGTCGGGCACGAACGCGATCCACGGGATCGTGATCGTGGGCGCGATGATCATCGCGGGCTCACCGCATCAGGACGGCCTGCTCAAGGTGATCGGCTTCGTCGCGATGGTGCTGGCGTCGGCGAACGT
Organism: uncultured Actinomycetes bacterium; assembly: GCA_963836705.1. Taxonomy (GTDB): domain Bacteria; phylum Actinomycetota; class Thermoleophilia; order Gaiellales; family Gaiellaceae; genus PALSA-600. The sequence continues at coordinate 742,990 of CAWIKU010000002.1, forward strand.
CGTCGGCGGCTTCGTCGTCACCGACCGCATGCTGGAGATGTTCAAGAAACGCGAGCCGCCGAAGCAGGACGGGTAACCGGGAGGCGCATTGGGGACGAACGGCGTCAACCTGCTCTACCTGGTCACGATCGCGTGCTTCATCCTCGCCCTGCGCTTCCTGTCGTCACCGGCAACCGCGCGACGGGGCAACCAGATCGGCGCCGTCGGCATGGTCGTCGCGATCGTTGCGACGCTGCTCGAAACGGGCGTCCACATCACGTGGCTGATGGTGATCGGCGCGCTGATCGGCGGCTCGTTCGGAGCGGTCGCCGCGCGTCGCGTGAAGATGACCGCGATGCCGCAGATGGTGGCGCTGTTCAACGGCGTCGGCGGCGGCGCAGCCGCACTGGTCGCGCTGGCGGAGTTCCACAAGCTGACGCCGGTTCCCGGCCGGATCCACGGCGACGTTTCCCTCTCGATCCTGCTCTCCGCCTTGATCGGCTCGATCTCGTTCTCCGGCTCGCTCGTCGCGTTCGCGAAGCTGCAGGAGCTGATCCAGGGCCGGCCGATCGTCTACCGGGGCCAGAAGCTCGTGAACGCGACCCTGATGAGCGCCTGCCTCGCGCTCGGCGCGGCGATCCTGCTCGGCTCCGAGCGCAGCTGGCTCCTCTGGCTGATGGTCGCCGGCGCACTCGTCTTCGGCGTGCTGTTCGTGTTGCCGATCGGCGGTGCGGACATGCCGGTCGTGATTTCGCTGCTGAACGCGTTCACGGGACTCGCGGCGGCGGCGACCGGCTTCGAGCTCTCGAACAACGTGCTGATCGTCAGCGGCATGCTCGTCGGCGCATCGGGGACGATGCTGACGCTGCTGATGGGGCGCGCGATGAACCGCTCGATCACGAATGTGCTGTTCGGAGCGTTCGGCCAGGTTGCCGCCGGGACCTCGGCGGGCGGCGGTGCCGCGACTGCGAACGGCGCGGTCCGGTCGGCGAGCGCCGACGACGTGGCGGTGATGCTCGCGTACGCGAGCAAGGTCGTCGTCGTCCCCGGGTACGGGATGGCGGTGGCGCAGGCTCAGCACGATGTTCGCGCACTCGCCGACATCCTCGAGGCACGAGGTGTCGAGGTGACCTACGCGATCCATCCTGTCGCCGGTCGGATGCCGGGCCACATGAACGTGCTGCTCGCCGAGGCGAACGTGCCGTACCCGCAGCTGAAGGAGATGGACGAGGCGAACGGCGAGTTCGCGCGCACAGACGTCGCACTGGTGATCGGCGCCAACGACGTCGTCAATCCGGACGCACGCGCGAACGCGAGCAGTCCGATCTACGGGATGCCGATCCTGAACGTCGACCAGGCGCAAGCGATCGTCGTGTTGAAGCGCTCGATGAACCCGGGCTTTGCGGGGATCGAGAATCCGCTCTTCCTGAACCCGAAGACGGTGATGCTGTTCGGGGATGCCAAGGACTCCGTGGCCAAGCTCGCCGCGGGCGTCAAGGCAGCCTGAACCGGGCCGGATCGAACAGCCCGAGCTCCGGCGGTCGCTCGCCGAGGATCGCGCGAGCGACGAGCTCGCCGCAGGCGAGGCCGAGTGCGTTGCCGTGGCCGGAGTACCCGCCGGCGACCCAGACGCCGTCGCGCCCGGGCACCGGGCCGACGAGCGGCAGCAGGTCCGGCGTCGTACCCCAGATACCGGCCCAACGCTTCGTCACCTCGGGTCGTTCCCCGACCAGCCGCTCGGCCAGCTCGTCGAGCCCCTGTTGGATCGCGGCCGTCGTCGCGATCACGTCGGTGTCCTCCGTCTCGAGCGACGCGTCGCGGTTGCCGCCGAGCACGAGCCGGCCGTCCGGCAGCTGCTGCCAGTAGTCGTAGCCGCTCCGAGCGTAGTGCGGGCTCGAGTAGCGAAGCTCCGCGAGCGGCGCGGTGACGAGCACCTGCCCGCGCGTCGGGCGCACCTGCGGCGCCAGCTCGGGCAGGAGCGAGGCCGTGAAGCCGTCGCCCGCCACGACGACCACGTCCGCGTCGAGCGAGTCGACGCGAACCGGTTCGTGCTCGCGCACGTCGGCGCCGGCGGCCGCAGCATGCGCGGCCAGCCGCCTCACCCACCGCGCCGGCTGCAGAGCGCCGTCCGGCGGGTGGTGGATCGCGCCCGCGTAGAGGCGGTCGAGCGGCGCGGCGAGCTCGTCGACCCAGTCGACCGCGAAGCCGTCCTCGCGCAGAGCGTCGTACTCGGCGCGAAGCTCGTCCCGCTCGGCTTCATCGACGGCCAGCCGGAAGCTGCCAACCCGGCGGAACGCGTCGCCCGCGAGCTGTTCCATCCGGTCGAGCGCGCCTTCGGACAGCGCCATCAACCGGCGCGCGTGCCCGGCTCCGAAGTCGACGCGGGCGCGGTCGTACGCGGGGGTCGCGCCGCGCAACGCGAAGCCGCCGTTCCGGCCGCTCGCGCCCGCCGCGATCTCGCCGGCCTCGTGCAGCCGCACTCCCACGCCCCGCTGGGCGAGGGTGAGCGCGCACGAGCAGCCGGTGACCCCGCCCCCGATCACGGCGACGTCCGCGCGGCCGTCGAAGCGCGACGCCGGCAACCCGAGCCGCGGCTCGTCGAGCCAGTATGAGGTTGTCGTAGCGCTCGTCAGGTGTGGTCCGGTCGTCGGCGAGTCAGTGGATCGCGGCTTCGAGCACGGCCTGCAGCTCCGCCTGCACGGCATCGGCGGACAGGTCGAGCTTGGCCGCCTCGGCTTCGTCGAGCTTCGCGCGCAGCATCGTCTTGCCGTTGCCGGCATCCGTCGCGACCAGGGCCGCGGCGACCCCGTGTCCTCGCAGCCACTGCTCGATCGCAGGCTGCACGGCAGCCGCCCTGGCGGCTGGAACCGTCAGGCTGAGCTGCTCGCGCCGGCGCACCGTGCGCGGCCCTCGGCCCACGAGCGCGCCGGCCAGCCGCTCCAGCCAGCCCTTGCGTGGCTCTTCGAAGATCTGGCCGTCGGCCATCCACCGATCCTATGCCGAGGGCATCACCTCCCGGTAACGGCCGTCGGCCTGGACGACCAGTCCGAGCAGCTCGAGCTCGGCGAGCGCCCCGGCGATCCGCCCCGCATCATGCGTCGTTCGCTGCACGAGCTCGTCGACCGAAGCCGGGGCGTCGGCGATCAGCGCACGGACGTCTTCCAGACGCTGCTCGAGCGGCGCTCGCGGCGCGACGGGCCGCGGGGGCAGCCCGAGCGACGTGAACACGTCGCCCACGCAGGTGACCGGCGTCGCTCCGAGCCGCAGGAGATGGTTCGTGCCACGTGCCAGCGAGCTCGTGATCTCGCCGGGCACCGCGAGCACCTCTCGGCCCTCGTCGAGCGCGAGGTCGGCCGTGATCAGCGCCCCACTCCGCTCGCGTGCCTCGACGACGACCGTCGCGTCGGCGAGCCCGGCGACGATCCGGTTCCGGGCCGGGAAGCGCCACGGGGCCGGGTCGACTCCCGGCGCGTACTCGGAGACGATCAGGCCGCGCTGCGCAATCTCCGCCGCCAGAGCTGCGTGTGCCCGCGGGTAGTCGCGATCGATGCCACACCCGAGGACCGCGATCGTGGTGCCTGTTTCGAGCGCGCCGCGATGCGCGGCGGCATCGACCCCACGCGCCAGTCCCGAGACGATCACGACGCCCGCTGCAGCGAGCTCGCGCGCCAGGCCGTGCGCGACGTTCGACCCGTATGGCGAGCACGCGCGAGCGCCGACGATCGCCACCGTCGGCCGCGCACCGAGGTCGGGCGGCTCGAGCGTGCGGGCGAAGAGACCGGCCGGCGGATCGTGGATCGCCCGCAGTCGCGGTGGGAACAGCTCGTCGGCGCGGCCGATCCACGAGATGCCGTCGACGGTGAGACGTCGCCGATAGGCGGCCTCGTCGAAGGAGCGCCGGAAGAGCTCGAAGCGACGGCCGCGCGGCGCGTCCGGCACATGTTCACCGGCGTCTGCGGCGAAAACAGCGACGGCCAGACCACTCACGCGCCGAGCTCCCGGGGTGAGCGATAGGAGAGCGCTTCAGCGAGGTGCTCGGGCGCAACCGCATCTGCCGCTGCCAGCGCGGCGATCGTCGTCGCCACGCGTGCCACCCGCGCCCGGCCACGACCGGACAGCGGCAAACGCTCGACGGCGCGAGTGAGCAGCTTCTGTGAGTCGTCGGCGAACGGAGGCTCGGCGTCGCGGAGGCGACGGCGCGCCTCGACGACCCGGTTCCGCACCTGCTCCGACGTTTCGCCGGGCGGCCCGGCGAGCTCGACGGCGCGCGCACGTGGCACCGCGAGTGTCAGGTCGAAGCGATCGAGCAGCGCGCGGGACAGCTTCTCGCGGTAGCGCTGGACCCGCTCGGGCGTGCACGCGCACTCCGTCGCGGGATCGCCGCGGGCTCCGCACGGACAGAGGTTCATCGCCGCGACCAACTGGAAGCGAGCGGGAAACGCTGCCCGGCCCATCACGCGCGCGACGATCACGACGCCGTCCTCGAGCGGCTGGCGGAGCGCTTCGAGCACCGGCCGGGCGAACTCGGGGAGCTCGTCGAGGAACAGGACGCCGTGGTGCGCGAGGCTGGCCTCTCCCGGACGCGGGGTGGTCGCGCCGCCGCCCACGACCGCGGGCGCCGATGTCGAATGGTGCGGAGCGCGAAACGGTGGCACGCGGATCAGCCCCGCACCCGGCGCGAGCATGCCGGCCACCGAGTGGATCCGGGTCGCCTCGAGCGCCGCATCGTCCATGAGGGGCGGCAGGATGCCCGGCAGGCGCCGGGCGAGCATCGTCTTGCCCGTGCCCGGCGGGCCGGCGAACAGCACGTTGTGGCACCCGGCGGCTGCGATCTCGAGCGCCCGCCGCGCCCGCTCCTGGCCCCGGACGTCGCCCAGATCGGGGATCGGCTCGGCGGCGAGCTCGCGGAGCGGCAGCGGCTCAGGTGGCTCGCACGTGCCACTCAGGTAGGCGACGGCGTCGGCGAGATGGTGCACCGGAATCGGTTGGATGCCCGCGAGCGCGACCTCCGCGCCCGACTCGGCGGCGCAGACGAGCCTGCTGAGCCGCGAGCGCCGAGCGCCCTCGGCGGCGATGAGCGCTCCCGGTACCGGTCGCACGCGCCCGTCGAGCGCCAACTCCCCGAACGCCGCGATGCCGTCGAGCGCGTCGCGAGGCAGCTGCTGCGAGGCGGCGAGCACGGCGAGCGCGATCGGCAGGTCGAACCCGGAGCCCTCCTTCCGCAGGCCGGCCGGTGCGAGGTTGACCGTGATCCGCCGCACGGGGAATTCGAGCTCCGCCGAGCTGATCCCGCTCCGCACCCGTTCCTTCGCCTCCTGGCAGGCACGGTCGGCGAGCCCGACGATTGCGAAGGAGGGCCGGGCGCGCTGCAGGTGCGCCTCGACTTCGACCCGGCGCGGATCGAGACCGACGAGCGCGTGCGTGACCGTGCGAGCGAGCACGGTGCCACGCTAGGCGGCGAAGCGTGACGTGTCTGTGCCAAAAGCGTGCCGAATCACGCACGGCGCGCGACGAGCACGTCCTCGAAGTACTCGCCGGCCCGCCGGCCGGTGCGCCGGTTCACGTGCCTCTGGTAGCGCTGCTCCAGGCATAGCCCTGCGCGCTCGAGGATCTCGGGGTAGAGCCCGCGACGGTCGTTGACGACGACCACGACACGCCCGCGGGCCTGGAGAGCGGCCGCGCACGAGGCGAAAACCTCCGAGATCCCTTCCGTGTACGCAGCCAGCGCGGCGCGCGACGTGCCACTGGCCGCCGCACCGATCTCCCGCAGCCGCCGGTCGTCGAGCCCGAGTAGCTCGTAGGCGTAGCGATGTTGCTCGTGGTAGTCGATCAGGCCCGGATACGGGGGCGAGGTGACGACGGCGTCGTACGCCCCTGGCAGCTCCAGCTCTCGCGTGTCGCCGTGCAACACGTCGGCCGAGCGCTTGCCCCGGACACGCGCGAACTCCTTGAGGCGCCCGAGCGTGTCGAGCGTGTAGCGGCGGATGAAGTGCTCGGCTCGCTCGACGGGACGGCATTCCCGCTTGTGCTTGAAACACCAGTACGGCGCGAGCTGCGGCTTGGTCGGAAAGTCAAGATCGAAGTGCGTCGTACGCCGCGCCGAGCGGGCGGCGCGCGCGAGGACGATCCGCAGCACGTCGGCGTGCTCGTAGTCGGCGGCCAGCGAGCGGAAGCGGAGCAGCTCGTCGCGCGCCTGCGGTGCGAACCACTCGTCGACGTAACGCGGTGCGCTGCCGACGACGCCTTCGCCGGCCTGGAAGCGCGCGAGCGCGTCGCGCAGGTCGCGCTCGAGCACGAACGGATTGTGCGCAGTCGTCTTGACGCGCATCAGGAGGCAGTTGAAGGCCGCAACGTCGACGCCGACCGAGTCGAGGCCGCTCTCGAGCGCCTGGACGAGCGTCGTCCCCGATCCGGCAAACGGATCGAGGACGCGCCCACCCGGCGGGACGTGACGGCGAAAGAGCTCCTCGACGAGCTGTGGGATGTACTTCCCGAGATAGGGATGAAGGCGGTGAACGTGCCTCGTGCGCTCCCGTTCGGGCAGGTCGCTCTCCGACCACGAAAGGTCGAGATCGAGTCCTGAGTAGATCTCCTCCTGCGAGACGCCCACGCACCCACGTTCAACGGAAGCGCTCGCGGACCTCCCTCAGAACGCGTTCGGGACGTGCTCGAGGCGGCCGGAGCGCTCTGCGATCAGGTCGAATCGGACCTCCAACCCGTCCAGCTCGGGCCGCCGGGCGAGCCAGGCATCGGCGGCTGCGCAGATTCGGCGCACCTTCGCCTCGTCGACCATCTCCAGCGGGTCGCCGAACGTCGTGCCGCTCTTCGACTTGACCTCGCAGAACACGATCCGCCGGCCGCGGCGGACGACCAGGTCGAGCTCGCCGCCGGCGAGCCAGCAGTTCGCGGCGAGGATGCGGTAACCGCGGAGGCGATACCAGCGCGCCGCTCGCCGCTCGGCGTCGTTACGAGGCGGCGACCTGTTCCTCGACGGGCAGGTAGGCGCGCGCCCGCCACGAGCGGCGGTGGATCTCGCACGGGCCGCGTTCCCGTACGACCTTCGTGTGCGCAGGAGTGATGTAGCCGACGTGCGAGCCGAACCCGTAGCCTGGGTAGAGCGCGTCGGCGGCCCGCATGTAGCGGTCGCGCGTCACCTTCGCGACGATCGACGCCGCGGCGATCGCCGCGCTCTTCGTGTCGCCGTCGACGATCGCACGGTGAGGCGGGGCGGTCGGTCCGAGCTTGAAGCCGTCGACGAGCGAGACATCGGCGGGCTGGCAGGCCCATAACGCCGCGCGCAGGCCGCGCAGATTCGACTTGTGCAGGCCCTCGCGATCGATCACGCCGGGCGGGAAGACGTGCACCGAGACGCGCTCGGCGCACGCGAGCACGGCCAGATACAGCTCGTCGCGCGTCGCTTCGTCGACCTGTTTCGAGTCGTTCAGCAGCGCGAGCGGCCGCACGCGGTGGTCACGCAGAGCCGCATAGTCGAGCAGCACGCCGGCGACGACGAGCGGGCCGGCCAGGGGCCCTCGCCCCGCCTCGTCCGTGCCCGCGACGAACCGCACCCCGAGATCGCGGTCGAACCGAAGGAGCTTCTGACCTGTGCGCTTCCGCGCCATCTCGCCGAGGATAGCCCCGGCTCCAGCCGGCTTCGCCCGGCGCGGGCGCTCGTTGCGAAGAAGTCACAGAGGCTCGACACAATCGCCGGTCTTTCGGACCAGCCGGACGCCGGCCGGGAAGCGGCCTGAGACGTGCAGCACGGTGCAGTCGAGCGGAGCACGGCGAACCAGGCAGATGAAGTCCGGTCGCACGCCGACCGCGGCGGGTGGCTTCAGCCCTGAGCTGCAGGTGACGCGGCCCGCGACATCGTGCGCGTCCGCCCAGGTCTGTGCCTGCCGGACCGCGTCGAGGTGCGCGGCCGTGCCACACCCCGCGACCGCGAGGACGAGAGCGGCGAGCGCCGCGAGCCGGCTCAGCGCTGGCGGAGCTCGCGTACGCGAGCCTTCTTGCCGACCTTGCCGCGCAGGTAGTAGAGCTTTGCGCGGTTCACGTCACCGATCGCCTGCACCTCGATCTTGTCGATCTTCGGCGAATGCAGCGGGAACGTCCGCTCGACGCCGACACCGAATGAGTTCTTGCGGACGGTGAACGTCTCGCGGGCGCCCGCACCCTGGCGCTTGATCACGATCCCCTCGAACACCTGGATGCGCTGGCGGCTGCCCTCGATCACGCGGAAATGCACGCGCACGGTGTCGCCCGCCTTGAACTGCGGGACCTCACGCAGCTGGCGGCGCTCGATGTCCTGGATGATGGTGCTCATAGCGAGGAGGCCCCGAAGGGCGTGGCCAATCGTAGCGCAGTCAAGCCTCTAGCGGATCGTGACCCGGCCTGGCGGCCAGTAGGTCGCGAAGACCTTGCCGATCAGGTTCCCCCGCGGCACCGTTCCCCATGCCCGCGAGTCGCACGACGAGCTGCGGTTGTCGCCCATCATGAAGTAGTGGCCGGGCCTGATCTTGATCGGTGAGATCGTCCGCGCGTCACGCCGGTCGGGCTTCACGTACGGCTCGTCGAGCCGCTTGCCGTTGATGTAGACGTACCCGGCGCGCTCCTCCCAGGTCTCCCCGGGCAAGCCGATCAACCGTTTCACGAAGGTGCCGCCGGCGCCGCAACGGACGTCTGCGAGCGGCGGCGTGTGGAAGACCACGATGTCGCCTCGCTTCGGCGACCAGAGGCGGTAGCAGAACCGGCAGGCGAGCACCCTGTCCGAGAACCGCGCCTCGCAGCCGGTGTCCGGGCGTGCGCAGTGCAGCGTCGGCTCCATCGAGCTGGACGGGATCCGGTAGGGATTGACGACCCAGGCCTTGATCGCGAGCACGATCGCGATCGCACCGAGGATCGTCACCAGCCAGTCGATCGTCACGCGCCAGCCGTGCGGCAGCCCCTCGGTCAGATGGTCGATCGGGTTTCTCACCGCACATGCTCCTTCCGCCAGCTCGCGATCCGCGCATGGTCACCCGAGAGCAGAACCTCGGGGACTTGCCAGCCGCGGAACTCCGCCGGCCGTGTGTAGTGAGGGTACTCAAGTCCACCCCCGAGTTCGGCGGAGAATGATTCGAGCTCGCCGGAGCCTTCGCTGAGCGCTCCGGGGAGCCGCCGCGCGATCGAATCGACGAGCACCATCGCCGGCAGATCGCCGTTCGAGAGGACATACGGACCGATCGAGATCGCGTCGGTTGCGAGGTGCTCCACGATTCGCTCGTCGAAGCCCTCGAAGCGCGCCGAGAGCAGCGTCAGACGATCCTCGGCAGCCAGCTCCTCGACGACCGCCTGGGTCAGCTGGCGGCCCTGCGGGCTGAGCGCGACTACGCGGTTGTCCGGACGCCCGCCGTAGGCCGCCTCGAGCGCGGCCGCGACGACATCGACGCGCAGGACCATCCCCGCGCCACCGCCGTACGGCTCGTCGTCGACCTGGCCGTTCCGAAGGGGTGTCGTCTCGCGGTAGGAGAAGAGCCGCAGCTCGAGCTCACCGCCCAGCACCGTGGCGACCGGTCGTTGCTCGGTCAGCCACGCGAACGCATGCGGGACGAGGGTGAACACGTCGAGGCGCATCAGTCGGCGAAGCCCTCGGCAACGACGATGCGCCCCGCGCCGAGGTCGACGAGGCGAACGCAGTCCTCGACCATCGGCAGCAGCACGCCGTCGTCGAGCGAGAGCACGTCGTTCGCGATCCCCGGAAGCACGTCCGCCACCGTTCCGAGAGAGCGCCCGTTCTCCTCCACTACCTCGAGTCCGATCAGCTGAAAGGCGTAGTACTCGTCGTCACCCGTCGGAGGAAGCTCCGAGCGCTCGATCTCGAGTGTCGTCCCGCGTTCGACTCGGCGGTCGAGCGAGATCACCGGACGCCCCTGGGCGCGGCGCGCCCCGACGACCGACACCTCGACCCCGCCGGCCAGGAAGCGGGCGCCCGGCTGCCACCAGCGCTCGTCGAGGCTCGGATGCTCGACGTAGAACGAGCCGTCGAGGCCGTGCGGCTTCCCGACACGGCCGATGCTCACCCTCACGCCCGCCGGCTCTCAAGCTGCGCGATGGCCTCGTCACGCGATTGCGCGACGAGCAGGTTCTCGGCTGCGAATTCCTGCGCGTGCGGCCACGCGCTCGCGCGGGTCTCCACTGCGGCTCTCTCGACGTCGATCGGGGTCCGGCGGAACGCGGGCTCTCCGTCCTCGACGAGCGTCCAGAACGCCGCGACCTCGCCCTCGTACGGCATCCCGACAGACCCTGCATTGACAACCCGGAGCTCTCCGAAGCTGCGGTCGAACTGATGGTGCGTGTGGCCGATCACAACCATGCCGTGGACACCCGCGAAGGTGCGGAGGACTGCCTCCTCCGGAGTGATCGCCGTCGTGATCGGCAGGTTGCTCGTCGGAGCTGCATGGCAGTAGAGAACGCCGTCGAGCGTCGTCGCCAGGGGCAGCGCCCGAAGCCACGCCAGGTCTGCGGGCGTGAGTTGTGACCGCTCCCACTCCTCGGCGAGGTCCTCGCAGTTGCCACGAAGCACGTGAGCGTCGAGCGAGCGGATGATCGCGACCGTCTCCCGCGGATAGGGGCCGTAGAGGTAGTCGCCGCCAAGCACGATCGCGTCTGCGTCGACGTCCGCCAGGACGGCCGAGAGCGCCCACGGCATCGCATGCACGTCGTACAGCGCGGCGACCTTCATGCCTAGGCCGCCGGGTCGGCGATCTCGACCAGCACGCGGCGTCCCTCGCGCACGGCGCTTGCGCGCACGAGCGTCCGGAGGGCCCGCACGATCCTGCCCTGCCTGCCGATCACCTTGCCGACGTCGTCGGGTGCGACGTGCAACACGAGCACGAGAGCACCGTCGCGCTCGTCGGACTCGACGCGCACGGCATCCGGGTCGTCGACGAGCTCTCGCGCCAGGTAGGCGAGCAGCTCGGCCATCAGCGTCCTCCGGCTATTTCTCGATGCCCTGGATCTTGATCAGCTTCGCGACCGCCTCTGTGGGCTGTGCGCCCTTGCCGAGCCAGTCCTTCACCTTCGCCGCGTCGAGATCGATCGTCGACGGGTCGGTCTGCGGGTTGTAGCGACCGACGATCTCCAGGAACTTGCCGTCACGCGGCGAGCGCGAGTCGGCGGCGACGACGCGGTAGATCGGGTTCTTCTTCGAGCCCACACGCGTGAGCCTCAGTTTCACAGCCATCTGCTTCCTTTACCTCCGTCCGGCCTTCTTTTTCCGGCGCTTCGACGACGACTTCCGCGTTGCGGAAGGCATACCGCCGGGCGCCTGCTGGTTCGGGAGGGCCGGTAGCTTCCCCCGCCCCATCTGCTTCATCATCTTCTCCATCTGCTTGCGGGCGGCGAGCAGGTTGTTCACCTGCTGGACCGTCGTGCCGGAGCCGCGGGCGATGCGCAGGCGCCTCTTCCCGTCGATCACGATCGGCTTGCCTCGTTCCAAGGGCGTCATCGAGAGCACGATCGCCTCGACCCGTCCGAGCTCCTTGTCGTCGATGTCGACGTCGCCCATCTGCTGGCTCAGGCCGGGGATCATCTTCAGGACCCCTTTCAATGGGCCCATCCGTCGCAGCATCTTGTACGCCTTCAGGAAGTCGTCGAAGGTGAACTGCCCTGCGCGCAGCTGGCGCTCCAGCTCCGCTTGGTCGTCTTCCTCGACGGCCGCCTCCGCCCGTTCGATCAGCGTCAGGACGTCGCCCATGCCGAGGATCCGCGACGCCATACGGTCGGGGTGGAAGACCTCGAGCGCGTCGAGCTTCTCACCCGTCGAGGCGAACTTGATCGGCCGACCGGTGATCGCCTTGACGCTCAGGGCGGCACCGCCGCGGGCGTCGCCGTCGAGCTTCGTCAGGATCACGCCGTCGAACGCGACACGCTGCTGGAACGCCTCGGCGACGTTGACCGCTTCCTGGCCGGTCATCGCGTCAACGACGAGGATCACGTTCTGGGGCTTCGCCTCGTCGCGCACGCGCTCGAGCTCGGCCATCAGCTCCTCGTCGATCTGCAGCCGGCCGGCGGTGTCGACGATCACCGTGTCGAGACCCGCCTCGCGCGCGCGGGCGAGCCCGTTGCGCGTCGCTTCGACCGCGTCCTTGGTGTCGGTGCGGAAGACGGGGATCTGAATCTGGGTGCCGAGCTGCTCGAGCTGGTCGATCGCCGCGGGGCGCTGCAAGTCGGCGGCGATCAAGCCCGGTTTGCGGCCCTGGCCGCGCAGGTGTAGTGCCAGCTTCGCAGCAGTCGTCGTCTTGCCGGCGCCCTGCAGGCCCGCCAGCAGGATGACGGTGAACTTGCCGAAGGCGAGCCCGGACTCGCCCTCCCCCATCAGCTGGGTCAGCTCGTCATGCACGATCTTGACGACCTGCTGGCCCGGCGTCAGGCTCTTTAGCACCGCCTCCCCGAGCGCCCTCTCACGCACGCGGGCAACGAAGTCTCGGACGACCGTGAAGTTGACGTCGGCTTCGAGCAGGGCGAGCCGGATCTCGCGCATCGCACGCGAGATCGCCTCCTCGTCGAGCGCCCCCTTCTTCCGGAGGTCGCCGAGAGCGCTTTGCAGCTTGTCGGACAGGCTGTCGAACACGACCGCGCATCGTAGCCGCGCCGTCTGCAGGCCCCGGGTGAATACGATCCGGGCATGCCCTACACCCCTGCCACAGACCGCTACGACGCGATGCAGTATCGCCGCAGCGGCGCCAGCGGCCTGAAGCTGCCGGCGATCTCGCTCGGGCTCTGGCACAACTTCGGCCGCGACCGCCCGTACGAGACGGCGCGCGCGCTCCTGCGCCGTGCGTTCGACCGCGGCGTCACGCACATCGACCTGGCGAACAACTACGGGCCGCCGTACGGCTCGGCCGAGCAGACGTTCGGCCGCGCTGTGCGCGACGACCTGAAGCCGTTCCGCGACGAGCTCGTGATCTCGACGAAGGCGGGCTACGACATGTGGCCGGGACCGTACGGCGAATGGGGGTCGCGCAAGTACCTGCTGGCGTCGCTCGACCAGTCACTGGGTCGGATGGGTCTCGACTACGTCGACATCTTCTACTCGCATCGGTTCGACCCCGAGACGCCGCTCGCCGAGACCATGGGCGCGCTCGACACTGCGGTGCGCCAGGGCAAGGCCCTGTATGTCGGGATCTCGTCGTACTCGCCAGAGAAGACGCGCGAGGCGCATGCGATCCTCGCGTCGCTCGGCACCCCACTCCTCATCCACCAGCCGTCGTACTCGCTGCTCAACCGCTGGATCGAACCCGATCTCCTCGACACGCTCGGCGAGCTCGGCGTCGGCTGCATCGGGTTCTCGCCACTCGCACAGGGCATGCTCACGGACAAGTACCTGGACGGCATTCCCGAGGGCTCCCGCGCCACCCAGGGCTCGTCGCTGTCCCCAGATCTGCTCACTGACGACGCCCTCGCAAAGATCCGCGCGCTCAACGGCCACGCCCGCGAGCGCGGACAGAGCCTCGCGCAAATGGCGCTGGCCTGGACGCTACGTGACCCGCGGATGACGTCGACCCTGGTGGGCGCGTCCAGCGTCGAGCAGCTCGACGACTCGCTCGGCGCGCTCAACAACGTCGACTTCGGCGACGAAGAGCTGGCGACGATCGACCGCTACGCGACCGACGCGCACATCAACATCTGGGCACGCTCAAGCAGCGACTAGGGCCTGCGCGAAGTCCGCCGCGTCGAAGGGGCGCAGATCGTCGAGTGACTCGCCGACGCCGACGAGCTTCACCGGCAGGCCGAGCTCGTACGCGATCGCGACGGCAATGCCACCTTTCGCCGACCCGTCGAGCTTGGTCAGCGCGACGCCCGTCACGCCGACCGCGTCGTTGAAGAGGCGCGCTTGTTGCAGCCCGTTCTGGCCGGTCGTCGCGTCGACCACGAGCAGCACCTCGTGTGGCGCACCCTCGCGGCGAGCGGCGATCACGCGGCGCACCTTGGCGAGCTCGTCCATCAGGTTCGTCTGCGTATGGAGACGCCCCGCGGTGTCGACGAGCACGACGCCCTGCTCGGCGCCGACGGCGTCGTAGGCGACGGCGGCGGGATCGCCGCCCCGCTCGCCGCCGACGAACCGTGCGTCGGCGCGCTTCGCCCAGATCTCGAGTTGCTCCTCGGCAGCGGCGCGGAACGTGTCGGCAGCGCCGACCGTGACCTCGCGACCGCTCTCGCGAAGGCGCTTGGCGAGCTTGCCGATCGTGGTCGTCTTGCCGGTCCCGTTGACCCCGACCACGAGGATCACCGCCGGCTCGTGCGCCACGTCGAGCGTCGGCGCCTCGCCGAAGAGAGCCGCGATCTCCTCCGCGAGCGCCGCCTGCAGCTCGGTCAGGTCCTGGCGTGCCTCGAGCCGGCGGATCAGCTCCGCCGACGCCCGGACGCCGACGTCGGCGTAGATGAGCGCCTCCTCGAGGCGCTCCCACGACGCGTCGTCCTGCGGGTCGAAGGCGGCGACCTGTAGCTGCTCGGTGAGCGCGCGGCGCGATTTGCCGAGCGACTCGCGGAGCCGCCCGAAGACGCCGCGCCGCTCCTCGGTGCTCTCCGCCCGCGCGTCGGCGTCACCCAGCAGCTCAGCCCAGCTTCTCGCCATGGCCGCGGAGGGTACTGCACGCCTGCGCTGAAAACTCGTCACACAATTGGCACAGCCGCGTTGCACTTCCGTGCGGGTGGCTGCCACCCGACGTAACCCGACGTGACAGAATTGGCACAGCCGCGTTGCGCTTCCGTGCGGGTGGCTGCCACCTGGCGTGCCGCGGAGGGGCGTGGCCCGGGCGGGCTAGGCGGCGCGGCGGCGGGCGGCCGGGTAGCCGGCGAGGGCGGCCGCGGAGGCGACCGGGATGCGGCCGTTCGCGGAGAAGACGTCGTCCGGCCACTCGTGCAGACGCCGCGGCAGGCTCGTCACCCAGCCGCGCTCGCCGCGTTCGACGAGGAGCAGCTCTACGATCACGCTCTCGAGCTGGAACGTGCGCTGCCAGCGCTCGTGCCCGGCGGCGACCCAGTCGAGGTCCAGCTCGTCGACGCGCTGCCAGTCGCGGGCTGGATAGAGCAACTCGAGCTCGGTGTGCTGCTGCGGCGGCACGAGCCCTCGTAGCTCTTCGCCCCAGCTCCCGAACACCCACGTCTTGGCGCCGTGCGACCAGAGCAGGTCGACGGTGCGTACGACGAAGTCGAGGTCGTTCACGCCGTTTTGGCGACCTCGTCGCGCGGCAGGCGCCGGGAGACGATCTGCGAGACGCCGTCGGCGCCCATCGTCACGCCGTAGAGCACATCCGCTGCCTCCATTGTCCGCTTCTGGTGAGTGATCACGATGAACTGCGCCCGGTCGGCATAGGTCCGCAGCAACTCGGTGAAGCGCCCGATGTTCGTGTCGTCGAGTGCCGCCTCGACCTCGTCGAGGAGGTAGAACGGGCTCGGCCGGGCGAGGAACAGCGAGAACAGGAACGCGATCGCGCCGAGCGCCTTCTCGCCGCCGGAGAGCAGCGACAGGCGCGTCACGCGCTTCCCGGCGGGGCGCAGCTCCACCTCGATGCCGGGCTCCTCGCCTTCGTCGTCCGGCTCGGTCATCCGCAGGCGCCCCTCGCCACCGGGGAAGAGCGTCGCAGCGACGTCGTGGAAGTGCTCTTCGACGGCGGCGAACGTCTCGGCGAAGCGGGTCTCGACGGTCTTCGTCAGATCGTCGCGGAGTTTCTCGAGCTCGTCGAGGCTGGCCTCGAGATCTGCCCGCTGCACGGTCAGCTCCTGGAGCCGCTCCTTCTCGGCTTCGTACTCCTCCTTGGCGAGCGGGTTGACCTGACCGAGCTGCTCGCGGCGCCGCTCGTACCGGTCGAGCTTGTCGGCGAGCTCGGCACGGTCGGTGCCTTCCGCCGGCTCGGCGTTCGCACCGGCAAGGCGGCGCTGCGCCTCGTCGCGCTCGGCGTCGGTACGCGCGAGCTCCACGTCGATCGCAGCGAGACGCTCACCGGCGTTCGCCGCGTGCTGGCGGAGCTCGACCTCGGTGGCACCGAGCCGGCGCAGCTCGGCGCCGAGCTCGGTCGTTCGCGTGGCCTGTGCTTGCGCGCGTTCGCGTACCGGCAGCTCGAACCGTTCGACGTCCACGGCCAGTGAGCGCTCGAGCCGCTCGGCGCCGTCGACGAGCCGCGCCAGCACGTGCTCACCCGGACGCCGTGCGCGTCCCGGGTCGGCGTCCGTCAGCGCACGGGCTGCGATCCTGGCGCGTTCGGCCGACGACTCCGCGGCCGCTGCCGCCTCGTCGGCCCGCGCCGACAGCGACTCGGCTGCCGCGCGCAGCTCCTCCGGCTCGCCACTCGCCTCGGCGGTACGCCCGGCGGCCCGCCGCTCGGCAGCCAGCGCGCGCACGTCGGCGTCGCCGACGGCCCGGCGCAGCTCACCCTCGCGAGATGCGATCCCGCGCAGATCCTCGGCGAGGCGGCCCGCGCGCTCGGCGAGCGGTGCCTCGAGCCGCGCGGCGAGTGCAGCCGCAACCCTCAAGGTTTCATCGAGCCTTGCCGCGCCTGCGACCAGCCGCTCGAGCCGAGCCGGCTCCGCCAGCCGAACGCTACGCAGGTGAGCAACCGGCGCGAACCGAACTGCGGCTGCCTCCGCCTCCGAGCGCGCGAGCCCGGCGCGCTCGGCAGCCTCGGCCGCCTGCACGGCCAGCGCCGACACCTCGTCGCGAAGCGCGCGCCGGCGGGCGTCGAGCTCGAGCAGCACGGCCTCGGCGGTCTCGCCGGCGAACCACAGCTCACCCCGCTGCGGATCCCAGCCGATGCCGTCGGCGGTGACCGCCGGTACGGGCGAGGCGAGCAGGTCGTCGCGCTCGACGACCGGGAGGTCGACGAGCTGCTGCGGATCACGCCCGACGAGCACGAGCAGCGAGCCGAGCCCGGACGACATCGCGCTCACGACGAGCTCCAGAGCGCGGGCGGGCGAGTCCGCGACGATCGCGGAGGCCCGATGGGACAGTGCGGCCGCGACGGAGCGCTCGTGACCCGGCGCCACGTCGAGCAGTTGCAAGGCGAGCTGTTCACCCGCCTCGGCGAGCGCGCGCGCCGCAGGAGGCAGCCCTTCGCGCTCGGCGAGCGACTGTTCGAGCGCCGTCAGCCGCTCACCCGCCATCGTCACGCGGGCGGCGAGATCCTCGTGCACACGCGCGGCAGCGCGAGCTTCGCGATCGGCATCGTCCGCCGCCCGGCCGAGCTGGGCCGGTGTCGGTCCGCTGGGCGCGCGGCTCGCCGCGGCAAGATCCCGCTGCAGCTCGCCGAGGAGCCGCTCGGCCGATTCGTGCCTCACACCGAGGCGCTGCGCTGCGCCGCGCAATGCGAGCAAGGCGTCGCGGCCGCCGCCGGTGAGGAGCGACTCTGCCTCCGCGCGGCGCCCGAGCACCGTGTCGAGCTCGGCCGCGAGCAGCGCCTGAGCGCCACGCTCGACAGCGGCGACGCGCGCCCAACGCTCTTCGGCCTCGACCTGGAGCCGCGCCCGCTCACCCGCGGCGGCCTGTGCGGTGGCCGCGGCTTGGCGTGCCGCTACCTCGAGCTCGACCGATGCGGACGGGTCGTGCCTGCGGGCCGCCTCCAGCTCGTAGCGCAGCGTCGTCGTCAGCGCCGCCGCCGACTCGCGACGCAGCACGATGCGCTCGCCGTCGCTCCGCAGCCGGTAGAGCGCTGCGGTCGCCTGTTCGCGGGCGCCGGCGGAATCGGTGAGCTCCTCTTCGGCTCGCTCACGTTCGGCGACGAGGGCTGCGATCCGTTCGTCGAGCGCGTTCCGCTCGGCGGCGGTCTCGGTACGGCGTGCGTCTGCCTCGCCCCGTCGCGCGGCGAGGCGGGCCAGGTCGAGCGTTGCGATCGCTGCCTGCAGCCGGGCAATCTCGAGCCCGAGCTTCTCGGCGCGCTCGGCGGCGGTCGCCTGGAGCGCGAGCGGCCGCAGCCGCTTGCGCACCTCGTCCTCGAGGTCGCGCGCGCGCTCGACCTGAACGGCAACGCGCGCCAGCTTCAGCTCCGCACGGTGGCGGCGGCGCTTGAAGCGGCCGAGCCCGGCCGCCTCCTCGATCAGCTCGCGCCGTTCCTGTGGCTTCGAGTTGAGCACGGTCTCGACGCGCCCCTGGCTGATCACCGAGCGCAGTCCGCCGCCGAGGCCGACGTCGGAGAGCAATTCGACGAGGTCGATGCGGCGCACCGGCGTCTTGTTGACGAGGTACTGGCCCTCCCCACCGCGCTGCAGCTTGCGCGCGACCGACACCTCGGCGTAGGGGAGATCCGGCCACGCACCGTCGGCGTTGTCGAACAACAGGTCGACCTCGCATAGATCGATCGCCCCCCGGCCGACCGAGCCCGCGAAGAGGACATCGTCGGGCTTCTCGGCGCGCAATTCGCCCGGGCTCATCGAGCCTGTGGCCCAGAGGATCGAGTCGGAGACGTTCGACTTCCCGGACCCGTTCGGGCCGACGACGACCGAGACTCCCGGCTCGAGACGGATCTCCACCGGCTCGACGAACGACTTGAAGCCACGGAGCTTGATTGCCTTCAGATGCACGCGCGAGGAGGCTATCGGTCGTGGCGGATGGGCCCGATCGACCCCGGCTACCCCTCGTCCGGAGCCGGGTAGACGGCGAGCGCCTGCCGCGCAGCGGTCTGCTCGGCGTCCTTCTTCGAACGGCCGCTGCCGGTGCCGACGATCTGGGAGTCGATCACCGCCGCGGCGGTGAACGTCCGGTCGTGCGGCGGGCCCGCGACCTCGAGGACGATGTAGTTGACGGTCCGGCCGCTGCGGGCGAGGCGCTCCTGCAGATCCGTCTTGTGGTCGAACTGCGACGTCAGCGCGAACTCGATCTGCGGCTCGAACGCCTCGACGATCGCTCCCGCGATCGGCTCGAAACCGTGTTCGAGGTAGAGCGCCGCCATCGCCGCCTCGAGCAGCGCCGCGAGCACGTTTCGGTTCTGCGCGAGCCGGGTCACCTCGGCGCTCGGCTGGCTCTCGGACTCGGCCAGAAGGCGCTCGCCGAGCGCCAGCTCGCGTGCGACGATCGCGCAACTGGCACGCGAGACGACGTGCGAGCGGATCTTCGCCATCCGCCCCTCGCTGAACGCGGGGAACCGGTCGAACAGGGTGCGGGCGATCGCGAGCTCGAGCACCGAGTCACCGAGGAACTCGAGCCGCTCGTAGGAGGCCGCGCGGTCGGCGGCCCACGACGAGTGCGTGAAGACCGCCTCCGTCCGGGCAGCCGGCAACGCCGCGATCAGCTCTCGCAGACTGTCCGAGCTGGCTGTCGACCGCTTACTGGTGGGACGTGACGTAGTCGACGGCCTGACCGACGGTCGTGATCTTCTGTGCGTCCTCGTCGGAGATCTTGATCCCGAACTGATCCTCGAGCTCCATGATCAGCTCGACCAGGTCGAGGGAGTCGGCATCGAGGTCGTCCTGGAACGATGCCTCCTCCGTGATCTGATCCTCTTCGACTCCGAGCTGCTCCGTCAGAACGTCCTTGACTCGCTCGAAGACCTCTTCACGCGACGCTGCCATGTCACCTCAATTTGTGGGTTGGGGGCGAAGAAATGAGCTACCTGTAAAACCGCGCGATCATACACGGACGCGCTCGCCGAGTCGCTCGGCGAGCCGATCGACGACGCGGTGGTCGACGCCCCGGGCGGCGAGCCTGATCGCGTTCGCGACGGCCCGGCGGCCGCTCGACCCGTGGGCGATCACGGCCAGCCCTCTCAACCCGAGCAGGTAGGCACCGCCGTACGTGTCGGGGTCGAACCGGGTCCGCAGCCGCCGCGCCGCGGGCCGGATCAGGAGCCCGCCGAGCTTGCCGGTGGTCGTCGAGCCGATCTCGCTCCGGAGCGCGTCGAGCAGATCCTTGATCGTGCCTTCGAGCAGCTTCAGCGCGACGTTGCCGGTGAAGCCGTCGGTGACGACGACGTCGGCGTCCCCCCGGAGCAGCTCACGGCTCTCGAGGTTGCCGTGAAAGTTGAGTCCGCTGCCACGCAGGAGGGCGTGGGCGTCGAGCGTGAGGGCGTTTCCCTTCTCGTCCTCCTCGCCGATCGACAGCAACTGCACCTTGGGGCTCGCGACGCCGAGTAGTTCCTCGCTGAAGATCGAGCCCATGTGCCCGAACTGCAGCAGGTGCTCGGCGCGCGCATCGGCGTTCGCACCGGCATCGAGGAGGACGGAGACCCCCTCACGGGCCGGGATCGGCACTGCGATCGCCGGACGCATCACGCCGGGGATCCGGCGCAGGTGCAGCAGGCCGGCGGCGAGCATCGCGCCGGTGTTGCCGGCCGACACGACGGCGTCGGCCTCGCCCACGCCGACCGCCCGGACCGCGGCGACGAGGCTCGAATCCGGCTTGGCGCGTACGGCCTCGGCCGGCTTGTCGGCCATTTCGATCCGGTCCGGCGCAACGACAAGCGGCAACCCGTGCGTGTCGAGCCCGGCCGGGCCGTAGAGCGTCACCTCGATGCCGTCGGCGGCGGCGTCGAGCGCACCGAGCACGACCTCGGTGGGCGCCTTGTCTCCGCCCAGGGCGTCGACTGCGACGCGCGGCACCGGCGACTACGGAGCTTGGAGCCGGAGAGGTTCGACCTCGCGGCCCTTGTACATACCGCAGGTCGGGCAGATGCGATGTGCGCGCTTCGGCGAGCCGCACTGCGGACACGTGTTCACACGCGGCGCCTCGATCGAGTGCTGCGCGCGCCGCTGATCGCGGCGTGCCTTCGACGTTTTCCTCTTCGGGACTGCCATTGCGGCCGCTCACTATAGCGAGGGTCGGCTATCGTTCGCGCAGGCCCGCGGGCCTTCCTATGACGGACTTCTAAGTCACAGACCGCAGTTTCTCGTCCCTGTCGACTGATGGAGGTCCGCCCCGTGCCGGGCTCACTTGCAGCACGTGACATCTCGAAGAGTTTCGCCGCTCGCCAGGTCCTCGACCGGGTCTCGCTCGTCGTCTCTCCGGGCGATCGGATCGGGATCGTCGGCCCGAACGGGATCGGCAAGTCGACGCTGCTGAAGGTGCTCGCCGGGCTCGAGGCGCCCGACGCGGGACAGTTGATCGTGAGCGGCGCGGTCGGCTACCTGCCCCAGGAGCACGAGCCGGTCACGGGCGAGACGGTGCTGGGCTACCTCGCGCGGCGCACCGGCGTCGGGGAGGCCGAAGAGGCGATGGATGGGCTCGCAGCGCGCCTCGGTGCCGAGCCGGGGCTGGCCGGCGACTACTCGGACGCGCTCGAGCGGTTTCTCTCCCTCGGCGGCGAGGACTTCGAGCCGCGCGCCCGCGCTGCACTCGCCGAGGTCGGGCTCGACGCACGAACCGAACAGGCGATGACGACGCTCTCGGGCGGCGAGGCCGCGAAGGCCGCCCTGGCGGCAATCCTGCTCGCCCGGTTCGACGTCTTCCTGCTCGACGAGCCGACGAACAACCTCGACTTCGCCGGGCTCGAACGGCTCGAGCTCTTCCTCGAATCGCTCGTCGCCGGTGTCGTCCTCGTCTCGCACGACCGCGCCTTCCTCGACCGAGCGGTCACGCGGGTGGTCGAGATCGAGGCGGAGACGCGGAACGTGCACGAGTACGCCGGCACGTGGTCCGAGTACGAAGCCGCCCGCGAGCGAGCAAGGGCGCAGCACGAGCGCGACTACGCCGACTACGTCGGCGAGAAGAGCCGCTACACAGCGCTCCTTCGCGACCGACGGACGCAGGCGCAGCAGCTCGGTGGGCCACGGAAGCTGGCGCGGCAGACGGGCGGCTCCGACCGTCGCGCGACGAACGCCCTCCGCGGCAAGGTGCAACAGGCCAAGAACCACCTCGAGCGCCTGGAGGAGGTCGAGAAACCGTGGTCGCCGTGGCGGTTGCGGCTCGATCTGCCCGCCGCGCCGCCGGCCGGAGTGATCGCCGAGCTCGCTCGCGCTGTCGTCGAGCGGGGCTCGTTCCGCCTCGGGCCGATCTCGCTCGAGCTGCACTGGGGTGACCGGCTCGCGATCGTCGGTGCGAACGGCTCCGGCAAGACGACCCTGATTCGGGCCTTCCTCGGCGAACTGCCGCTGTCGCGGGGCGAGCGGCGGCTCGGCCCGGCGGTGGTCTTCGGCGAGCTCAACCAGGCGCGCGACCAGTTCACCGGAGTGCTGCTCGACGATTTCGTCGAGGCCTCGGGACTGCTGCCGGCCGAGGCGCGGACACTCCTCGCCAAGTTCGCGCTCGGGGACGACGACGTCAATCGCCCCGCGCCGCGGCTCTCGCCGGGTGAGCGCACACGGGCCGGTCTCGCCCTCCTCGCCGCGCGGGGCGTCAACTGCCTCGTGCTCGACGAGCCGACCAACCACCTCGATCTCGAGGCGATCGAGGAGCTCGAGACCGCTCTCGAGACGTTCGCGGGCTGCCTCGTCGTCGTCACCCACGACCGTCGCTTCCTCGAGCGGCTCCGCGTGAATCGTACGATCTCGTTGTGACGATCGAGGAGATGCGCCCGGAGGACTGGACGGTGTGCGCCCGCATCTACGAAGAGGGCCTCGACGTGGGCACGTTCGAGGAGGACGTGCCCACCTGGGAGGCCTGGGATGCGGCGCACCTGCCGTCGCCGCGGCTCGTCGCCCGCGAGGACACCGTGCTCGGCTGGGCTGCGCTCGCGCCCTTCTCGACACGTCCCTGCTACAGCGGCGTCGTCGAGAACTCGGTCTACGTCGGCTGGGCGGCGCGCGGCCGAGGTCTCGGGACCGCCCTCCTCGAAGAGCTCGTGCGGCGCGCCGACGCGATCGGGTTGTGGACGATCCAGGCCGGAATCCTGGCCGGCAACGACGCGTCGATCGCGCTCCACGAACGCTGCGGCTTCCGCATCGTCGGAGCCCGCGAGCGGATCGCGAAGAAGCGCGGCACGTGGCGCGACGTCGTCCTCATGGAACGCCGCTCGGACGTTGTGAGCTAGGCGAGCCGGCTCAGACCTGGTCGCGCAGCGCTTCGAGCGCGGCCCAGCGGGGGTCGGCGTGTGCTTCCTCGTGCGTATGCGGCTCGTCGTTCAGGTTCTTGCCGCACTCGCCGCACAGGCCGGCACAGTCGGGCCGGCAGAGGATCTTCTCCGGCAGACCGAGCGCGACCGCGTCCCGGGCCCACGCGGAGACGTCGAGATTCGCGCCTTCGATGTAGGGAGTCGTCAGCTCCGGGTCGTCGGGCGAGGAAGCCTGGTACTCCCGCGCATGCACCGGCACCTCGAGCACCGCATCGCCGAGGCAGCGGTAGCACGGTCCATGCAGCCGGGTGCTGAAGGCCAGCGTGAAGACCGTGCCCGTGGTCGCGCGGGTCAGCTCGAACGCCCCCGGCACCGTCGACGGCACCGGGAGGTAGCGCTGGCCGCCGTACTGCAGCGGCGCCAGCTCGACCTCGAGCTCGTCCCGCAGCTGCTCGCCCGGACGCAGCTTCACCTGACGCAGGTTGAAGCTCGTCATCGAGACGAGGGTAGCCGACGGTTAGTAGCTGGAGTCGCCGTTGTCGGAGAGGTCGACGGGGCCGATTCCGGCCACCACCGACTCCTGCGAGCGTTCGTGCAGGCGCTCCCGGCCACGGCGCACGGCGACGAGGAACTTGTCGAGGTTCGTCTCGAGCGTCGCGAGCATCCCGTCGGCCCAGTCCTCCATCTCGAGCCGCATCTCGCGCGCGTTCCGGCGTGCCTCGTCGATGATCTCCTGGGCCTGGCGCTCGGCGAGCTTGACGATCTCGGTCTGGGACGCCTCGCGCACGGCCTGCTCTCGTGCTTCCTGCAGCAGCCTGTCCTGCTCGCGCTTGGCCTCG
Source organism: uncultured Actinomycetes bacterium (assembly GCA_963836705.1). Lineage (GTDB taxonomy): Bacteria > Actinomycetota > Thermoleophilia > Gaiellales > Gaiellaceae > PALSA-600. The sequence continues at coordinate 766,760 of CAWIKU010000002.1, forward strand.
GCGAGCATCTCCTGGCGTTCCTTGACGATCCAGCGGGCCTGCTTGATCTCCTCGGGGATCGTCGCCCGCATCTGATCGAGGATGTCGTAGATCTCTTCGCGGTCGATCCGTACCTGGTCGGTCAGGGGCACGGCCTTCGCGTTGTGCACGAGGTCGTCGAGCTTGTCGATGAGTACGAGGACGTCCATCAGCGGTGCAGTCTACTCCTGGTCGGACAGCGGAGCACCGCCGCGGCTGGTCGGGAACATCTCCTTCAGGCGCCGGGCGACGCCGGGGGGCACGAGTTCCTCGACATTTCCGCCGAACGAGGCGATCTCCTTCACCCCGCTCGACGACACGAAACTGACCGCCGGGCTGGCCATCACATAGACGGTTTCGATCTCCGGGGCGAGCGTCCGGTTGAGCTGGTTCATCTGGAACTCCCACTCGAAGTCGGAGACGACCCGGAGGCCCTTGACGATCACCCGTGCATCCCAGCGGCGCGCGAAATCGACGACGAGCTCGCTGAACACGTCCACCTCGACGTTCGTGACGACGCCGGCGAGCGCTTCCTTGATCTGCGCGACCCGCTCCGGAACGTCGAAGAGGGGCGTCTTGTGATGCGGATTCCCGACCACGCCGACGACCACCCGGTCGAAGATCTGAGCGGCGCGGCCGATCACGTCGACGTGGCCGTTCGTGACCGGGTCGTAGGTGCCGGGGTAGATGGCGGTGATCACAGCTCGAACAGCGTAAGCCGTGAGGACCCGTACCGGCGCGATGTGCGTTCCTGGAGGCCCGGAATCACGGGCGGCGGCTCGCGGCCGGCGCTCTCCCAGACGAGCACACCGTCCTCGCTCAGGAGCCGGGCGAGTTGCGGGGCGAGGCGGCTCGCGTCGTAGCCGTAGGGGGGATCGCAGAGGATCAGGTCGTAGGTCCGCCGGTCGGAGGCGACCGCGCGGACCGCGTCGGAGCAGAGGACCGTCGCGTGCAGCTTCAGCTTGTCCAGGTTCGCGTTGATCGTGCGGCACGCTTCCCGGTCCGACTCGACGAGGACCGCCGACGCCGCTCCCCGGCTCAACGCCTCCAGCCCGAGCGCGCCCGAGCCCGCGAAGAGATCGAGGACGGCGGCGTCGTCGACGGGGCCGACCAGGTTGAAAGCGCTCTCGCGAACCCGGTCCGACGTCGGACGGGTGTCGCGGCCCTTCGGCGCCGCGATCCTGTGCCCCCTATGCGACCCCGCGATGATCCGCATCGCCGACCATTCTGTCTGCCTCGTCCTGCCACGGACCGTCGACGTCGCACAGCTCGTGCGCGAGCGAGCGAGCCTGCGCGATCAGGTCCCGGTCCTGCCGGAGCTTCGTGAAGCGCAGGTCGCTCCAGCCCGACTGGCGCGTGCCGAGCAGCTGGCCCTCGCCGCGAAGCTCCAGGTCGACCTCTGCGAGCTCGAAGCCGTCGGTCGTGTCGACGAGGGCCTGCAGCCGGGACTGCGCAACGTCGGTCAGCTCGACCTTGTCGCGCGAGATCAGGAGGCAGTAGCTCTGCTCGGCGCCACGGCCGACGCGCCCTCGGAGCTGGTGCAGCTGGGCGAGGCCGAACCGGTCCGCTTCCTGCACGATCATGATCGTCGCGTTCGGGACGTCGATCCCTACCTCGATCACGGTCGTCGCGACAAGCACGTCGAGCTCGCCGTCCTTGAAGCGGCGCATCACCTCCCGTCGGTCGGCCGTCTTCAGCTTCCCGTGCAGGAGGCCGACGCGGTAACCCGCGAGCTCGGCCCGGTTCAGCCGTTCGGCCTCGACCTCGGCCGCGCGGGCGAGGCGGGTCTCGGATTGCTCGATCAGCGGGCAGACGACGTAGGCCTGCCGACCGGCGTCGAGGTGCACGCGGAGCCGTGCGTAGGCCTCGCTCGAACGCTCCGCTCCCACCCACGCCGTCACGATCGGCTTGCGGTTCGCCGGCGGCTTTGCAATCTCGCTGACGGCGAGGTCGCCGTAGATCGTCAACGCGAGCGTGCGGGGGATCGGCGTGGCGGTCATGTGCAGCACGTGTGGGCTTCGGCCGACGGCGAGTGCGTGGCGCTGCTCGACGCCGAAGCGGTGCTGCTCGTCGACGACTGCGACCGCGAGGTCGGCGAACTCGACGTCGCGCTGGATCAACGCGTGCGTGCCGACGGCGAGGTGGGCCGCGCCGTTCGCCAGCTCGGCGCGGATCTTCTTGGAGCCGACCGAGCCGGTCAACAGCACTGCGCGCACGCCGAGCGCCGCGCAGAGCGGCTCGATCGTCAGGAAGTGCTGCTCGGCCAGGGTTTCGGTCGGCGCCATCAACGCTCCCTGCCGGCCGGTCTCGACCGCGCGGAGGAGTGCGTAGAGCGCGACGACCGTCTTGCCGGAGCCGACGTCGCCCTGCAGCAGGCGCTGCATCGGCACCGTCTGCGCGAGGTCCAGGTCGAGCTCGGTGATCGCCCGCTCCTGGTGCTCGGTGAGCGTGAACGGCAGCACCTCGCGGTAGCGCTCGATCAGGTCACCCGGCGCACCGAGCGCGGTTGCGACCGAGTCGTCGGCGCGCGAGCGAGCGACGACGAGCTGCAGGGCGAGCAGCTCGTCGAGCGCGAGCCGACGGCGCGCCTCCTCGGCCTGCGCCTCCGTCTCGGGAAAGTGAATCGCCGCGATCGCGTCGCAGCGCAGCGGCAGCTCGAGCTCCGCGGGCAGCGGGTCGGGTAGGAACCGTCCGTGTTGCACGATCGCCGCTCGCGCAAGGTCGCGGAGACGGGTCGCGGGCACGCGCTCGCTCGCCGGGTAGACAGGAGCGAAGTCCGCCGTCGCGCGCGCAGCGCCGACGTCGTAGCTCTTCACGTCGAAGCCGTAGCGGCCCAGCCGGCCGCGCAGCCGCAGCTGGGTGCCCGGCGCGAGCTTGTCGGCCAGCCACGGCTGGTTGAACCACGACGCGCCGATCGTGCCGGTGTCGTCCTTGACCCGGGCGGTGACGATCGAGCGCCGGCCGCCGATCCTGCGCGTGCGCACATCGACGACTTCGCCCGCGATCGCAACCTCGTCGTCGCCCCAGAGCTGCGAGATCGCGATCTCGTCGACCGCGCGCTCGTAGCGGCGGGGGCGATGGAGCAACAGGTCGCGGACCGTGACGATGCCGAGCGCCCGCAGGTGGCGGGCGAGCGTCACCCCGACGCCGGGAAGCGTCGCAATCGGCAGCGCGTCGAGCTGTTCGGGCGCCTGAAACCCGCGCGGCCTCGGCCACTCGTTCTGGACCACACCTGAGAAACCCGGGTGCATTCGGGTCAAGGTTGCCACTAGATGCTCGGTCGGCTATTGGCGTCGTCGCGGGGAGGGCCTGCACCAAGCACTGTGGTCGACTCGACCGGTGCCAAGGCCGGTTGGCCTTGGTGCCGGGCGAGGCGGGCGCAATGCGCCGCGTGCAGACCCCCAGCCGCGGCGGCGAGCAATAGCCGGTCGAGCATCTCAATCGAGCATAGGACCCGGTCCGGACGTCACGCCCTGCAGCGAGCGCGTCTACCGGTCGTCTTCGAACCAGAAGAAGCCGACCGTGCCCGGCCCGGCGTGCGTGCCGACGACCGCGCCGAGGGTCGTCGTGATCTCGATCTGTGCGTTCGGCCGTTCGTGCTCGACCAGCTCCCGGAGCGCTGCGAGGCGGTCCGGGGCTGCCGCGTGCGCGATCCCGACCTTCAGGTCGGGCGAGTCGGTCGAGGTTGCGACGAACAGCTCGCGGAACTCGGCGAACGCCTTGTGGTTGCCGCGAACCTTCTTGAGCGGCACGACCTCACCGTCGCGAATGGTCAGGATCGGCTTCACGTTCAGGAGGTTGCCCGCGAGCGCCGCGGCCCGGCCGATCCGGCCGCCCTTGGCCAGATACTCGAGCGTGTTGACGGTGAAGAGCAGGCTGTGCTCGCGCCGGTACCGCTCGACGAACGCGTCGACCTCGTCATCGGTGGTGCCGCGCTCGAGCCTGCGCTGCACGCCGAGAGCCATCATCGCGAGCGACGCCGAGGCCGTGCGCGAGTCGATCACCCGCACCTTGTCGCCGGCCATGCCGGCCGCGGTCTGCGCGCTCGCGAACGTGCCGGAGAGGGTCGACGAGATGTGCAGCGACAGGATCCGCTCGTAGCTCGGCAGCAGCTCCTCGTACACCGCGAGGAAGTCGCCCGGCGTCGGCTGTGAGGTGGTCGGCAGCTCCGGCGCCTGCGCGAGACGCTCGTAGAACCGGTCGGGCGTCATCTCCTCGTAGTCGCGAAAGCTCTCGTCGCCGAAGCGAACGTAGAGCGGGACGACCCGGAAGTTCGGGTACAGCGACGGCGCCTCCGGAAAGTCGGCGGTCGAGTCGACGACGATCGCCGTGTTCTCAGCGGTGAGCTTCATGCCGCCGCCTCGCACACCGTCGCGATCAGCACATCGAAATCCTTGTCCTTCGTCACACAGGCGACGGCGCCGGCGGCATGAACCTCGCCGATCTCCTGCTGCGTCATCGACGCGCTCAGGCACACGACTCGCGTCTCGGGGCAGGCGACGAGCACCGCCCGCGTCGCCTCGGCCCCGTTCAGGCCGGGCATGCGGTAGTCCATCAGCACGACATCGGGCCGCACCGACGCACAGACCGCCGACGCGTCGTCGCCGGTGGCGACGCTGCCGACCACCTCGACCTCGTCGCGCATCCCGAACAGGAGCTCGAGCGTCTCGCGAAAGGCGTCGTTGTCCTCCACCAGAACCACGCGAATCGGGCTCATTCGGCCGCCAAGAGCAGCGGGTAGTGCGGCTGCCCGCCCTCGTGAACCTCGAGCTCGAGGTCGGGGTGCGTACGGGCCAGCTCGCTGAGCAGGCCGTCGAGGACAGGTGCGTCGTCACCGGTCAAGAGCGTCAGGATGCCGCGCGGCTCGGCGAGCATCCGCTCGAGCACCGAGCGCACGACATCGTCGAACGCGCCTCCGCCCGCCACCGGCTCACCGTTCGCGAGTCCGAGCCACGCTCCCTTGTGGATCTCCAGACCGTCGAGGTGCACGTCACGAGACGCAACCGTCACGGCGCCTGTCGCCAGTTCGCCGGCCACCTCGGCGAGCGCGGCACTGTTCGTGGCGGCGTCGGCGGAGGGGTCGAATGCGACGAGCGCCGCCAGCCCGGCCTGCAGCGACGTCGTCGGCACGACGCGGACGACCTTCGAGGAGTGGTCGGCAGCCTGCTCGGCGGCCATGATCACGTTCTTGTTGTTCGGCAGCAGCACGATCTCGCCCGCGTCCGCGCCCTCGATTGCGGCGACGAGATCGGCGGTCGAGGGGTTCATCGTCTCCCCGCCGTCGACGACGACGGCGCCGCCGCTCTCGAACAGCGCCCGGTTCCCGACGCCGGCCGCCACCGCGACGACCGCCGTCCGGGTGTCCCCTGGGACCGCATGCAACAGGCGGTCTTCGCGCTCGAGCGTCTGCTCGTGCATGTTCGCGATCTCGACGCCGCCGATCGCACCTCGCGCGACGCCGAGCGAGAGCGCGCGTCCGGGGTCGTCGGTGTGGACATGCACCTTGAGCGCCGTGCGGTCGCCGACGACGAGCAGCGAGTCGCCGATCAGCTCGAGCTCCGACTCGAGCCGGGGCAAGTCGAGATCGTCGCCTTCGACGACGAACACCGTGCAGTAACGGAAGCGCGACAGCTCCTGGTGGATCGCTTCGATCCCGATCGCCTCGTCCAGCTGCGGCGCGTCCGGCAACGGCTCGCCCGCGACGACGGCCGCGATGCCGCGCACGATCTCGACGAGCCCGGCGGCGCCTGCGTCCACCACTCCCGCCTCGCGCAGCACGGGCAGCATCTCCCGCGTTCGCGCGACGACCTCATCGCCGGCGACGACGATCTCGGGCAACGACGACCCGCGCTCGGCTGCGTCCGCGAGCGCGCGGATCGCGGTCAACATCGTCCCTTCGACGGGCTTCTTGACCGCGCGATACGCCGCGTCGCTCGCCGAGCGGAACGCCTTGGCGAGATCGTCGGTCTCGGCGAGCGAGTCGGTCGCGCCGCGCACGATCTGCGAGAGGATCACTCCCGAGTTGCCGCGTGCGCCCATCAGCGCTGCGCGCGAGACCTCCCTGGCCAGGCCGGCCCGGTCGTCGGCGCCGTCGCCCGCGAGCGCCTCGGCAACCGCGCGCACGGTCAAGGTCAGGTTGGTGCCGGTGTCGCCGTCGGGGACCGGATACACGTTCAGGTCGTCGATCCGGTGCCGGTGCGCCTCGATCGCGGTACGCGCGCCGTCGACGAGCTCCTTGACGCGCGCTCTCATGCGCCGACCCTGACGCGCTGGATGACGACCTCGACCGCCGTCACCGCGAAGCCGGTCAGCCTCGTCACCTCGTAGGCAACCTGCGAGCGGATCGTCGCGGCGACCTCGGCGAGATTGAGGCCGTGCTCGACGACGACGTGCAGCTGGATCCGGAGGCCCGTGGCGTCGCCTTCGACGGCGATTCCCTCCCGCCGCAACAGCCTGCCGACGCGCGTGCCGGCCGACAGGCCGACGACGCCGTAACAGCCGAGCGCCGTTTCGGCGACGATCTCGGCGAACGCGTCGCGCGAGATGGTGAGTCGGCCGAGCTCGAGGTCCAGCGTCAGGTCGTCAGCCACGGCACCGCGTTAGACCCTAGCGGCGCCTGAGCTGGTTACTCAGACAGCTTTGACGACGACGCCGGACTTCAGGCAGCGGGTGCAGACATAGGCGCGCTTCGGCGAGCCGTCGAGGAGCACCCGGACGCGCTGCAGGTTCGGATCGAACCGGCGCTTCGTGGCGACCATCGAGTGGGAGCGGTGGTTGCCGAATGCCGGCTTTTTCCCGCAGTAGGCGCAAATCTTCGACATCGCGGGCGGCAGTCTAGCGAGAACTGGCGCGTAGCCGTGCGAACAGGTCGGCCATCTCGAGCGCCGAGCGGACCGCGTCGGCGGCCTTCTCGATCCGGGCCTCCGCCTGCGCCACGTTGTCGACGGTGAGCACGCCGAACGCGACCGGCACTCCGGTCTCGATCCCGGCGAGCTGCAGCCCGGATGCGCACTCCGCGGCCACGTAATCGAAGTGCGGCGTCTCGCCGCGGACGATCGCGCCGAGCGCGACGATGCACGCGTAGCGACGGGTCTTCGCGAGCGCCATCGCGGCCAGCGGCAACTCGAAGGCACCGGGGACCGGCAGCACCGTGATGCCGTCGTTCGAGACGCCGGCGGCGGTGAGCGCCTCGAGCGCGCGGCGCAGCAACAGGTTCGTGACGCCGCCGTTGAACCGCGAGACGACGACGCCGACGGAACGGTGCTCGCCGAGCGGCGCTCCCTCGAGGACGGTGTAGCCGTCCGGGACGTCGATCTCGCCGCGCACGTGCTCGACGCTGACATCGGCGGGGACCTCCTCGATCACGCTGGCCGACTCGGCAGCCGGCCAGCCTTCGAAGGCATCGCCCTGCTGCTCCTCCTCCTCGACGTCCGTCTCGGGGGCGGCGTCGGCCTCGACGTCGGCCTCGACTTCGGCCTCGACCCCGGGCTCCGCGTCGTCCTCCGGCTCGTCGGTCGTGCCGGCCTGCTCCTTGCTTTCGTCGATGTCGGTCACTCGGTCTCCGGTCCGTAGTCGAGGTTCTTCAGGTCCTGGTGATGCAGTCTGTGCCCGAGCTTAGCCCGCTTGGTCGCGAGGTAGCGGCGGTTTTCGGCCTGCGGCGCCGTCTCGATCGGCACCTGCTCGACGACCGTGAGGCCGAACCCGTCGATCCCGACGAGCTTCTTCGGGTTGTTCGTGAGGATCCGGAGGGTGGTCAGGCCGAGGTCGGAGAGGATCTGGTTGCCGATGCCGTAGTCGCGTGCGTCGGCGGGGAAGCCGAGCTCGAGGTTCGCCTCGACGGTGTCGAGGCCCTGCTCCTGCAGCTCATAGGCGCGCAGCTTGTTGAGCAGCCCGATGCCGCGCCCTTCCTGCGCCATGTAGAGCAGAACACCGCATCCCTCCGCCTCGATCTGGGCGAGTGCGAGCTCGAGCTGCTCGCCGCAGTCGCAGCGCAGCGAGTGGAAGACGTCGCCCGTGAGGCATTCCGAGTGGACCCGGACGAGAACGTCTTCGACGCCGTCGACCTCGCCCTTGACGAGCGCGACATGCGTCTTGCCGGTCAGCTTCTCGCGGAAGGCGACGGCGGTGAATTCCCCGTAGTCCGTCGGCAGGCGCACCGCGGCGCCACGCTCGACGAGCTTCTCGTGCCGGCGCCGGTACTCGACCAGGTCGGCGACGGTGATCATCTTCAGGCCGTGGCGCTCGCAGTAGGGAGCAAGGTCGCCAACGCGGGCCATCGTGCCGTCGTCGTTCATGATCTCGCAGACGACGCCCGAGGGGTCGAGGCCGGCGAGCCGGGCGAGGTCGACCGCGGCCTCGGTCTGGCCGATCCGCTCGAGCACTCCTCCCGGGCGGGCGCGCAGCGGGAACACGTGCCCGGGCTGCACGAGGTCGCGCGGCGTCGAGTCGTGATTGATCGCGACCTGGATCGTGTGGCTCCGATCGGCCGCCGAGATGCCGGTGGTGACCCCCTCGCGCGCCTCGACCGAGACCGTGAACGCAGTTCCGAGCGGCGCTTCGTTGTGGTCGGTCATCGGGCGCAGCGCCATCACGTCTGCGCGCTCCTCGGTCAGACAGAGGCAGATCAGCCCGCGCGCGTGGGTCGCCATGAAGTTGATCGCCTCGGGCGTTGCGAACTGCGCGGCGATCGTCAGGTCGCCCTCGTTCTCGCGGTCCTCGTCGTCGACGACGACGACCATCCGGCCCTCACGGATGTCCTCGATCGCCTCCTCGATCGTCGCGAACGGGGTCGTCACGGCCACACCGGCAGGCTAGCGCGCAAGCAGCTTCTCGACGTACTTCGCGAGCACGTCCACCTCGAGGTTCACTCGATCGCCTGCCTCGAGGGAGCCAAGCGTCGTCGCGTCGAGCGTGTGCGGGATCAACGCGACGGCGAAGCCGCTGTCGTCCAGGGCGGCGACGGTCAGGCTCGTGCCCTGCACCGCCACCGAGCCCTTCTCGACGAGATAGCGAAGCAACGCCTCGTCGGCGTCGAACCAGAGACGCCGCCCGTCGCCCTCCGGCTCGACCGAGCGCACGGTGGCGACACCGTCGACGTGGCCCTGGACGTAGTGGCCGCCGAGCGGTTCGCCCGCGCGCAGCGCCGGCTCGAGGTTGACCCTCGACCCTTGCTCGAGGGTTTGCAGCGACGTCCGCGCCAAGGTCTCCGGGACGGCGTCGAAGCCGAGCCGGCCATCGCCGACCTCGACCACGGTCAGGCAAACCCCGTCGACCGAGATCGAGTCCCCGGGCGCCGCCGCGGCTGCGGCCTCGGGTGCTGCGACCACGAGCCGGACGCCGGCGTCACCGCCCGCGAGGGAGACGACCGCCCCGACCTCGCGGATCAGGCCAGTGAACATTCCGCCAGGCTAGACGGTCAGTCGCCGTAGACGAGCGTCTCGAGGGTCTCGCGCACCGAGACCTCGAGCTGAGCCCGTTCGCCCGGCGCGGCGGCACGCAACTCGACGAGCAGCTCCGCGATCGCCGAGCGACCGCTCGGCGGCAGTTCGGCGGTGTCGATCTCCTGCAGCTTGCGCAGCAGCTCGTCGTTGCCGATCTGGCGGGTCAACCAGTGACTCAGGTGGGTGACGAGCTGGTCATCGGCACGCCCACTGCTCGGAGCACCGGTATCAGGGGTCGTGGACATAGGCTTGGAGGAGCACATCGGCACCCACCGGCCTGGCCGTTAGATGCGACAGCGTGCGGGGTGAGGGTAGCGAAGCCGTCGACGACGGCCCGTCGCCGGCCAGGACGGGCGCCACGAAGACCAGGAGCTTGTCGACGAGCTCGGCTTCGAGGAATGCCGAGGCCAGGGTCGGGCCACCCTCGAGGAGCAGCGACTGGACGCCGTCGGCGGCGAGCAGCGCGAGCTCGGCCGCGAGCGGGCCGGTCCGAAGCTCCAGGTCGAGCCCGTCGGGCAGCGGCCCGCGCGAGAAGACGAGCCGCCGCGGCTGGCCCTTCGGGGTCGCGACCTCGCGCGCATCGAGGCGCGGCCGGTCGGCCCGCGCCGTGCCGCCGCCGACTGCCACCGCGTCGACCTCGGCCCGCAGCACGTGGACGAGGCGACGACTCTCCTCACCCGTCACGAAGCGTGCCCCCGGCACGACGACGCGCCCGTCGAGCGTCGCAGCGACCTTGTAGATCACGAACGGACGCCGCTCGCGCACCCAGGTGCGCCACGCCTCGTTCTGGGTGCGCGCAGCCCAGGAGTCGACGTACTCGACATCGACGCCCTGCGCGCGCAGCTTCGCTTCCCCGCCCGCGGCCTCCGGATTCGGATCCCACGCGCCGAACACGACCCGCTCGACCCCGGCGGCGAGGATCGCCTCGGTGCAGGGAGGGGTCGTGCCGTGGTGGGCGCAGGGCTCGAGCGTGACGTACAGCGTCGAGCCGTGCGCACGCTCGCCTGCGGCCTCGAGCGCGACGATCTCGGCGTGCCGCCCGGTCGCCTCGGTGACGCCTTCTCCGACGACTTCGCCGTCCCGGACGATCACGGCACCGACGGTCGGCTTCGGGAACGCCCGCTGCCCGGCCGCCGCCGCGAGCTCGACCGCGCGCGCGATCGTCACGCGAGTGCGCGCAGGAGCTCGCGGTACGCGGCCGGCTGATCGTCACGCCCGAAGATCGACGACGCGGCCACGAAGAGCGAGGCACCGCGGTCGCGGAGCTCGGTGATGTTCGCCATGCCGACCCCGCCGTCCACCTGGATCGCCACGTCGGCGGGCAGCGCAGCGCGCAGGCGTTCGACCCGGCCGAACGTCTCCTCGCGAAACGGCTGGCCCGAGTACCCAGGGTGGATCGACATGCAGAGCACGAGGTCCGCGCCCCCCGCGGCCGCGGCGACCCGCTCGGGCTCCGTCTCGGGATTGAACGCGACGCCTGCCTGCAACCCCTGTTCGCGCGCCGCGTCGATCGTCGCCTGAACGTCGTCGACGGCTTCGACGTGGAAGGTGACGCTGTCGCCGCCGGCAGCCGCGATCGCCTCGAAGTACTTGGCCGGGCGGTCGACCATCAGGTGCACGTCGAGTGCGCCGCCGCGCGCGTGAACCCGCGGCGAGATCCACTGCAGCACGATCGGCCCGATCGTGATCGGCTCGACGAAATGTCCGTCGCCGACGTCGAAATGGAAGACGCGGCAGTCCACGTCGAGCAGGGCGTCGATCTGCTCGCCGAGGCGTGAGAAGTCGGCCCCGTAGAGCGACGGCTCCACCTCGACCGTCCTGATCCAGTCGCGCCAGGGCATCAGGCGATGTTACGCAGGCGTGCGATGAAGAACCCCGACGTCCGGTCGCGGTCGGGCCGCGTGAGCAGGAACTCCGGCCGCCGCGGATGGGCGTAGGCGGGCCACTCGTCGCCGAGCGGCTCGACCGGCAGGCCGAGGGCGTCGACCACGGCTTCGTTCTCGTCGGCGTTCAGCGTGCAGACGGCGTAGACGATCGTGCCGCCCGGCTTCGTGCGCTTCGCCGCGGCCTGCAGCAGCTCGAGCTGCAGCTCCGGCAGTGGCTTCGCGCGCCAGCGCAGATCCGGGCGGCGGGCGAGGACGCCGAGCCCCGAGCAGGGCGCGTCGACGAGCGCGCGGTCGAAGCCCGTCTCGTCCAGCTCGCGCACGTCTGCGGTGACGACGCGCACGTTCGCCGGCATCTCCTCGGCCAGCTGCCGTGCCCGTCCAGGATGAACCTCGACCGCGGTGATCTCACCGGTCAGCAGCAGCGTCTTACCGCCCGGTGCAGCGCACGCGTCGAGCACGCGGTCGCCGTCGCGCGAGCCGACGACGAGTGCCGCGAGCTGAGAGGCGCGGCTCATCGGGCGCATGTGGGCGATGTCGACGCGGTCGACGACATACGCGCCCGGAATGTCCGTCGGCTCGCCGACCGGTTCCGCCGCGTGGACCTCGAGGGCGGGCGGCTCGTTCTGGGCCCCCATCAGCGAGACCGCGCCCTCGGCACCGAAGTCACGCGTCCACACGTCGGCGATCCAGTCGGGATACGACTGCTTCACGGGCCCCTCGGGCAGCGAGGCGACGAGACCCTGCAGCCCCTGCGAGAGCCGGCGCATGACGGCGTTCGTGAACGGCACGGCGCGCTCACGTCCGGCGGAGCGGACGAGCTCGACGCTGTCGTCGACGACCGCGTGCACCGCCTGGTCGCTCCAGGCCAGCTGGTACGCGCCGAGTCGCAGCGCCGTGCGCACCGGCGGATCGAGCTTGCGCACCGGCCGCTTGCCGAGCTGCTCGATCCCGAAGTCGATCGTTCGCCTGCGCTGCACGGTTCCGTACGCAAGGCGCTGAGCGAGCGCCCGGTCGCGGTCGTCGAGCCCTTCGACCGCAGCCGCGAGCGCCCGATCGGCGTACGCATCCTCCTCGAAGACGCGGCGCACGACCTCGAATGCGGCCCGCCGCGCCGGCGCGATCATCGCACGCCGCGCAGGAACTCGTCGTAGCTCATGCGAGCCTTGCCCTCGGGCTGCACGACGTCTGCAGCGAACGCGCCGTCGTCGAGATGGGCGCGCCAGATCGTGACGCGGCGTCGATGCAGCATCGCCCAGGCGCCGATGTGCGGCGAGAGGGCGCGGACGCGCCGCCAGGCATCGAGCGGATCCGCGAGATCGAGCTCGCGGTCGGCCGGCGTGATCTTGTCGGCATAGGTGACGCCCTCGTCTGCCTGCGGCTCGAACGACGGCGCGTCGAGCACTGCGTCGAGCAGGCGGGCCGCGATCTCTCCGGCGCGCTCGAACACCTCGCCTGCGTCGAGCTCGCCGACCGCGAACGCCTCGTGCGCTGCGATCGGGCCGGCGTCGAGCTCGGCGACCGTCCGGTGGATCGTCACGCCGGTCTCGGCGTCACCGGCGAGAATCGCGCGCTCGACGGGCGCGGCGCCGCGCCAGCGCGGCAACAGGGACGGGTGCACGTTCAGCCACAGCGACCGCTCGAGGAGGCGCGGCGGGATGTAGAGCCCGTACGCGCACACGACCATGCGCTCGACTTCGGTCGGCAGCTCCGGCTTCACCGGCTGGTGGATGGGGATGCCGAGCCGCACGGCCGTCTCGGCCGCAGGCGGCGCGGCGAGCTGCCGGCCTCGGCCGCGCGGGGCGTCGGGCCGGGTCAGCAGGAAGGCGATCTCGTGTCGTTCTGCCAGCCGCTCGAGCACGTCGGCGCCGATCGGCGCCGTCGCGGCGACGCCGATCCTCACCGCAACGTGACGCGGGGCCGCAACGTGGCGAGCGCTTCCTTGCGGTGCTCCTCGTCTGTGCGGTCGATGATCAGCACCCCGTCGAGATGGTCGAGCTCGTGCTGCGCGATGCGCGCCTCGTAGCCGGCGAGCTCGTAGCTGACGTCCTCCCCGTCCTGGTTCTTGCCGGCGATCGTGAGGGCTGTCGGACGCTCGACCGGGACCCGCACCCCTTGCAGTGAGAGGCAGCCTTCGCCGTCGGACTCGAGCTCGTCGCCGAGCGTGACGATCGTCGGGTTGACGACGATCCGCGGGCCATCCTCGTCCGGCTCGAAGACGAAGACGCGGCGGAGCACGCCGACCTGCGTTGCGGCCAGGCCGACGCCCTGCGCGTCGTGCATCAGCTCGGTCATCCGGTCGACGAGCCGGCGCAGGTCGTCGTCGAAGTCGGAGACCTCGTACGCGGTCAGCCGCAGCGCGGGATCGCCGTACTGGCGGATCTGCGCGAGCGCAAAGCGGCGCCGCGCGTCGGCCTCGGCTTCGGCCTGCAGCTCCTCGTCGGTCTCGTGGTCGTGCTCGTGATCGTGGTTGTGATCGTGGTCGTCGGCCATCGGCGTTGGGCAGTGTAGTCAGCTGCCTGCTGGGAACCTGTCGAGGATCCACGCCGCATCGAGCGGCTCGCGGCGGTAGGGCTTCCCACCGACCTCGACGAAGTCCCGGGTCCGCGGGTTCATGCGCAGCCGTGCCTCGACCGGAAACCATCGGTTGTGCTTCTCGATCAACTCGTTGACCGAGCCGAAGTCCCAGCGTTCGGCAACGAGCCGCCAGGCCTCGGCGTCCCCGCGCTGTTCCTCGTACGCGGCGGTGAGCTCGGCGAGGTGACGGTCGGTCTCACGTTCGATCTCGCTCAACCGGCGCATGTACGGCAGCGGCCCGCCGAGCGATGCGAAGTAGGAGTCGGGCTCGGCGACGAAGTTGCGCAGCCTCCGCCGGAGCGGCTTGCCGGCGAGCGGGTTCAGATCCAGCTCGCCCTCGAGCGCACGGCGCTCCTGCCGCGACGCAGGGGTGACGTCGCGGATCCCCCACTCGCCGATCACGTCCTCGGGGCGCCGGCCCTTCATGGCGACATGGTGCCGAACCGGCACCACGCGGTGAGCCTCAGAGGGACTGCGGGTCGACGTCGACGACCGCTGTCAGCCGCGCTCGCCGCATCGCCGGCGCTGCCGAGGCGAGCAGCCTCGCCGCATGCGAGGCGATCCGCCGTGGGTGCTGCGTCTTGGCGACCAGCTGCGCGCGGTGCTTGCCGCGCAGTCGCAGGAGCGGTGCCGGCCCGAGCAGCTCGGCACCCTCCATCCCCGCCTTCAGCTCCGAGAGCGCGCGCAGCACCGGCTCCGGCTCCGGCCCGCTGACCAGGATCCGGACGAGGTGCGCGAACGGCGGATAGCCGAGAGCCTCACGCCGCTCCAGCTCCTCGGCGAGGAAACGCTCGACGTCGTGTCGCGCTGCGTGTGCAACCGTGCGCGAGTCGGGCTGGAACGTCTGCACGATCACGCGGCCCGGCGCGTCCCGCCCGCTGCGCCCTGCGAGCTGCGTGACGAGTTGGAACGTGCGCTCCTCGGCTCTGAAGTCGGGCATTGCGAGGCCTGTGTCGGCGTCGATCACCGCTGCGAGCTCGACGCCGGCGAAATGATGGCCCTTCGCGACCATCTGCGTGCCGAGCAGCACCGCACCCTCCGCGTCGCGGAACCGCGCCAGCGACGCAGCGAGCTGCTCCGGCTTCGCGACGGCGTCGGCGTCCAGCCGGATCAGCTCCAGCTCCGGCACTTCGCGACGCAGCTCGCCCTCCAGCTTCTGCGTGCCGGCGCCGAGGCGGGCCAGGTCCGGCGACCCGCACACGCGACAGTTCGAGCGGGCATCGGTCGCGTAGCCGCAGTGATGGCAGCGAAGCGACGTGTCGCTGTGCAGGACGAGCGAGACGTCGCAGTCGGGACAGCGCACGGTGGTCCCGCAGGCGCGGCAGTGGAGCGCGGGCGCGATCCCGCGCCGGTTCAGCAGGAGGATCGCCTTGCCGCGCCGCTCGGCCACCCCGCGCAGCGACTCGAGCAGCGGCGCCGACAGCGGATAGCCGGCCTCGCGCCGCAGGTCGACGACGCGCACCGGCGGGAGGCCGGCGCCGATCCGCCCGCCGAGCGAGAGCCGCTCGAGCGCCGCCCAGCTCTCCGGCCGCGGCGTTGCCGAGCCGTACACCGCAACCGCGCCCTCGAGCGAGGCGCGCTTCGCGGCCACTGTCCGCGCGTCGTAACGCGGATCGGAGTCCTGCTTGTACGACGGGTCGTGCTCCTCGTCGACGACGATCAGGCCGAGCCCGGCGACCGGCGCGAAGACGGCCGAGCGTGCACCGACGACGATCCGCGCCTCGCCGCTCGCGATCCGTACGCGCTCGTCGCGCCGCTCGGCATCGCTCAGGGCCGAATGCAGGATGGCGACCCGGTCGCCGAAGCGGGCGCGCACGCGGCCGACCGTCTGCGGCGCCAGGGCGATCTCCGGGACGAGCACGATCGCACCGAGGCCGCGCTCGAGCGCGGCCGCGCACGCCTGGAGATACACCTCCGTCTTGCCGGAGCCGGTCGCGCCGTAGAGCAGAAAGTTGCCGCCGTCCGCAGCGTCCATCGCCTCGACCACCCTCGTCACGGCCGCAATCTGTTCCGGCGCGAGCGTGAGCGGCTCCGCCTCACCGCCGAGAGCCTGCCGCTCGGCCGGCGGCGCCTGTTCCTTGCGGCGTTTCGGCAACTCGGGTGCGACGAGCGCAAGCGCTCGGGCCGGGGTCGAGCCGTAGTAGTCGGCGATCCAGAGCGCCAGCGAAACGAGCGCGGGCGGCACCTGCCCGATCACGGCGTCGACCGGCCGCGCCTCGACACCCGGCGGCGCGGACTCGACCAGTCCGACGACGATTCCGCGGGCCCGCGAGCGGCCGAACGGGATCCGGACGATCGCGCCGATACCGACGTCGTCAGCGACCTCGTACGTGAACTCCCGCGCCACGGCGCGCGCCGTCACGAGCGGGTAGACCGATGCGAGCACTAGACGGGTTGCTCTTGCTCTGCGCGCGACTGCTGGCGCAGGTTCTTGAAGGAGAGCGTCCTCGCCATCAGGCCGATCGCGATCAACCCGAGCACGATGTTGGTGATCGTGATCGCGATGTAGATGCCGACGCTGAACGCGAGCAGCAGCGCCTTGGAGATCGCCTGGCCGCGGAAGAGGTAGACGATCAGACCCTGTTTCGTGCCCGCGCCGCCAGGGGTCGCCGGGAACAGGGTGGCCAGCGAGTCGACGACCTGCGCAAGGAGCGCGTTGTGGATCGAGGCGTGCACACCGAACGCCTCGAGGAAGAAGTAGAGGGTCGCGATCCGAAAGCCCCACGAGATCGCCTGGGGCAGCAGCACGCCGAGTACGAACCGCCTGCGCTGGCCGAGAATCGCGAAACCCTGCCGCACGCGGGCCCAGAACTTCTCGACGCGGATCCGCGCCCAGAGGAAGGCGACGACCCCCGCGGCGGCGAGGAGGCCGAGACCGATCAGCGTCGCCCGCTCGTGCAGCAGGAAGAACTTCCAGTCCACGGTCGGGATCCGGGCGTAGACCTGGTGAGTCGGCAGCACCCCGATCGACAGCGCCCAGATCATCAACGCACCGGCAACGAAGAAGTCGAGGATCGTCTCCACGACGAGCGTCGCAGCGAGCGTCGGATACGTCGAGCCCTCGGTGCGGTGCTTGACGAGGTAGATCTTGACGACGTCGCCGCCGCGAGCCGGGAGGATCGAGTTGACGCCCACGCCCGCGAAGTAGGCGCCGACCGCGCTGCGGTAGCGGAGGCGCGAACCGGGATACGCCGCCTTGACGATGTTCTGCCAGGCTCGCGCCCGGAAGAGCAGCTTGATCACATGGCACGCGAGCGCCAGCCCGAGTGCCGACCACTTCACATCCGCGAGATGCTCGAAGAAAACCGCGACCGCATGCCAGAAGGCGCCCACAGACGCCTACGGTAGACAGTCAGTCGGGAGGGCAACCTTCGGGCTCCCTCCGTGTCTCTACGCGCCGGCGGCGACCAGGACGAAATCGGTGGCGAAGCCGAGGACGAGGCCGGCGAGGATCCACCAGGCGACGACGACCGGCATCGCGTGGCGGCGGCACACCTCGAGCAACTGGATCACGACGTAGAGGATCGAGCCCGCCGCCAGCGCGAAGAAGACGACGCCGAGCGCTTCGCTGACCCACGCCTGACCGATGACTGTGCCGACGAAGGTGGGTCCGCCACCGATCAGGCCCATCAGCGCGAGGAAGCCCCAGCTCGGACGCTCCGACTCGCCTGACATCGGGCCGACGATGCCGAAGCCCTCGGTCGCGTTGTGCAGGGCGAAGCCGATGATCAGGACGAGCGCCAGCGAGACCTCGTCGGCAGCGGCTGCCTGGCCGATCGCGAGTCCTTCGCCGAAGTTGTGCAGCCCGATCCCGGTTGCGATCAGCAGCGCGAGCCGTCGACCGGGGGTCAGGCTCTCGATCCACGAGCGCGAGGTGAACTCGTCGACGGCGGCGGCGCCCGGGCCGACGAGCGGCGTCGCACGCTTGTTGGTCATCCAGCGGTCGTAGTAGACGAGGCTCATCAAGCCGACCGCCAGGCCGCCGGCGAGCAGCGGAGCCAGCTCGGCGACGCGGCTCCAGTTGTGACCCGAGACGGCCGTCTCGACCGGCTCGACCCCGTGCCCGAGCACGTCCCAGAGCAGGAAGATGAGGATGCCGGTTGCGAACGCCGTCAGCCCGGTTCGCATCGCGGCCGACGTCGTGCCGACGCGGCCGAGCGGCAGGCCGAGGAAGATGGTGGCCCCGGCGATCGCGCCCAGGATCAGGGTCTGCGTGGTGCTCATGTAAGGCACACCTTACAGAGATGCGACCTCTATTGTCCAAACGTGGCCACCGGACACGGGATCGACGAGTACCTGGAGACGATCTACTTCCTCGCCTTCCCGATCGGCGAGTACCGGCCCGCCGCGACCGGCTCGCAGACGATCGCCTCCCGGGTGGCGGAGATGCTCGGCGTCTCGCGTGCTTCCGCCGGCGAGATGCTGAAACGGCTCGAAGCGGAGGGTTTGGTCGAGCGCGGCGAGCACAAGGAGGCGATCCTCACGCCCGCCGGCGCCGCCCGCGCGCGCCTGGTCGTGCGCAAGCATCGGGTGATCGAGCGGCTCCTAACGGACTTCATGGGCTACACGGCCGCCGAGGCCCACGTGCACGCCGACGAGCTCGGCGGGACGTTCAGCGACGACATGGTCGCCCGCATCGAGGAGAAGCTCGGGCACCCGGACCGGTGTCCGCACGGCTGGCCGATCGATCCCGACGTCGAGCAGGCCGAGAACCGCGAGCTCGAGCCGCTCTCGGACCTCGAACCCGGCCAGTCGGCGACGATCGTCCGCCTCGCCGAGCACGACGGCGACCTCCTGCATTGGTTCTACGACCAGGGCCTCGCACCGGGCGCCCACGTCGAGCTGCGGGTCGCCGAGCCGGCTGCGGCTCAGCTCAGGGTCACCGTCGACGGCGTCGAGCGCGCCGTCAGCGACAAGGCCGCGGCCGGGCTGTTCGTCAAGCGCTCGTAGGCCGCGCGCCGCGAACCACCTCGTCTGACTCGTGTCAGACACGAGTCTGACGAGGGCGCGGTTGGTCGCGGCCGCAAGCGATCGGCGGGAGCGGCTGCCTTTCGCACTTGCAACCCAGAAGACCGACTGCGGCCCTAGACCGCGTCGCAGCACCGCTCGCGGGAACCGCGACACACTTCCGCTCGCATCGCGTTCCACTTCCATGTGTCAGACACGTGTCTGACTCGTGTCAGACGCGGGGGTTACGCGCCGCGCCGCGGTTTGCCGGCGCGCGGCGGCCCGGCTAGACGGTTGCAGCCGCGAGGCCGGCGGCCTCGCGCAGGAGTTCCGCCTTGTTCGTGCGCTCCCACGTGAAGTCGTGGTCGTCACGCCCGAAATGGCCGTACGCGGCGGTCTTCGCGTAGATCGGCCGGCGCAGCTCGAGGTCCTGCACGATCGCGGCGGGCCGCAGGTCGAAGTGCTGGTGGACGAGCGCCTCGATCTTCTCGACCGGCAGCTTCTCCGTCCCGAACGTCTCGACGAGGATCGAGAACGGCCGCGCGACGCCGATCGCGTACGCGACCTGGATCTGACAGCGGTCGGCGAGCCCGGCGGCGACGACGTTCTTCGCCACGTAGCGGGCCGCATAGGCGGCCGAACGGTCGACCTTCGTCGGATCCTTGCCCGAGAAGGCGCCCCCACCGTGCGGCGCCGCGCCGCCATAGGTATCGACGATGATCTTGCGCCCCGTCAGGCCCGTATCGCCCATCGGGCCGCCGATCACGAACTTGCCGGTCGGGTTGACGAACACGAAATTCGGATCCTCGAGCTGCCGCTCGTCGTAGAGATCCTTCGGGAGGATCGGGTGGAGCACGTGCTCGATCAGATCCGGCTTGATCATCGCCTCGGGATCGAGCCCTTCACGATGCTGCGTGGAGACCAGCACCCGCTCGATCGCCACGGGCGTCTGCCGACCGTCGGCGTCGACCTCGTAGCGGATCGACACCTGCGCCTTGCCATCCGGCCGCAGGTACGGCAGCACGTCCGCCTTGCGCACCTCCGACAGACGCTTCGCGATCCGGTGCGCAAGCATGATCGGTAGCGGCATCAACTCGCGCGTCTCGTTCGACGCGTACCCGAACATCATCCCCTGGTCGCCGGCGCCGACTCCGTCGAGCGGATCGTCGCCGCTCTCGTAGGCATGGTCGACGCCCTGCGCGATGTCGGGCGACTGCTCGTCGATCGCGACGACAACGCCGCACGTCTCTGCGTCGAAGCCGTACTTGGCACGCGTGTAGCCGATCCCCTTGACGGTCTCGCGCACGAGGCGCGGAATGTCGATGTAGGTGCTCGTCGTCATCTCACCGGCCACGACGACCAGGCCCGTGGTGATCAGCGTCTCGCAGGCGACGCGGCTCAGCGGGTCGTTCGCGAGCGCTGCGTCGAGGACCGAGTCCGAGATCTGGTCGGCGATCTTGTCGGGATGCCCTTCGGTGACCGACTCGGATGTGAACAGGAACGTCCGCTGCGACATCGCGAGCAGGGTACCGCTAACGCGCGACGACGACCAGGCTCGTCCGCGGCCCGTGCTGAACCCGGTACGCCAGGACGCTGCGAAGGGGCGAGATCCTGCGGACGAAATCAGGTGTGAGTGTCGTGCCGGCCAGCCTCGCGAGCTGCTCGAGCCCCGGCAGGCCGGCCTTGACGTCGAGGTACGCCCAGGCGGAGGTGCGGCGCGGCAGACCGTCGGGCTCGAGCGCCGAGCTCGCCGCATGCAGACGCGCGTCGGGGTCGTCGGTGACCACGAGCGTGCCGTCGGTGCGCCCGTAGTAGAGATCGAGAGCGCCGAGGTGCACGACCTGCAGCGACACCCCGTCGAGCACCGCCGGCTCAGGCGACGGTGCGGCCGGGTCGAGGTCGCGCACCAGCCTCCGGGCGGCGGCGAGCGTGCCGCCGCGCGCGAGCAGCGTCACCGTCGGCACCGGCACCCCTGGGCGCGCGTACACGACACCGGCGCCCGGAGCCGCCGCAGCCAGATCGGCGAGCCGCAACCCAAGGCCGCGCTGCAGCGCCGACCCGAACGAGAGCCCGCGGAACACCGAACCGCCGGTGTGGAAGCCGGCGGCCGCGACGGCGTCGGCCGGAACCCACCTCGCGAGGGGCTGCTCGCCATCGGTGCCGGCGCCGCGCGCTGTTCGCTCGGCGACTTCACGTTCACCGTGCCGCGTGGCGACGAGCGTCAAGGAAGGGAGCGCGAAGACGACGTCGCCTGCCGCGGGCCGGTACCAGGCGGCGTCGGCCAGGTGGCGCTTCGCGTACCGGACGGCCGCGACCGACGCAGCCTGGTGCGAGAAGACGGTCCAGCCACGGACGCTCGCGTGTGCGATTCCGGCTCGATCGAGCGCCTTCGTGTCCGCGTGGCGCACGATCGCCACCGCGGTGCGGCCGGACGAATCGAGCACTGCGATCTGCGCACCGCCACCGGTGACCGCTCGAGCGTCGGCGAACAGGCGAACGAGGCGTCGCCCCTCCGGGATCAGCTCGAGCGCACGCCGCACGTGCTCCGGGCTGCCGGAGAGAAGCGCGTACGTCCCGAGCGGCGCGACGTCGGCGGCCGTCGCGGCCTGCTCGGTGCTGCCGCCGCAGGCTGACGCCAGCAGCGCCGCCGCGGCCAGGATGACGGCGAGTTTCACTCTCCGGTCGGCCGCCGTCCCATCAACGACGCCAGGAGCTCGTCGAGCGGCATGCCGTCGAGCACGGCGCAGACCCCGTCGGTGATCGGCAGCTCGACCCCGATCCGGCGCGAGAGGTTCTGCAGCACCGGCGCGGTCGTCAGCCCCTCGACCACCTGGCCGATCTCGGCTCTTGCGTCTTCGACGGAAACACCTTGCGCGATCAGCTCGCCGGCTCGCCGGTTGCGCCCGGACGGGTGCCAGCAGCTGCAGATCAGGTCGCCCATCCCGGCGAGCCCGGAGAAGGTTTCCGGCTCGGCGCCGAGCGCTTCGCCGAGCCGCCCCATCTCGGCCAGCCCGCGCGTGATCAGCGCAGCCTTCGCGTTGTCGCCGAGGCGGAGGCCGTCGACGCCGCCGGCCGAGAGCGCGATCACGTTCTTCGCGGCGGCACAGACCTCGACGCCGATCAGGTCCGTGTTCACGTAGACCCGGAAGGCGAGCGAGTTGATCGCCTCCTGCAGCCAGAGCGCCAGCGACTCGTCCTCCGATGCGATCACCGTCGCGCCGGGCAGCCCCGCGAGCACCTCGTCGGCCATGTTCGGGCCGGAGAGGACCGCGACCGGCCGGTCGGTGACGAGCGTCGAGAGGCGTTCGCCGCTCGACGGGTCGAGGCCCTTGACGAGGCTGAGAAGCGGGGCCGAGCCGCGCACATGACCGAGCGCCTCACGGAAGGAGCTCGACGGGACCGCAAGCACGATCAGATCGGACTCCTCGTACGGCATCTCGTCGAGCGTCGAGCGAACCGCGATCGTCACGTCGTGGCCGCGTTCGCGCAGCACGTGGCTGAATGCGGAGCCCCACGCCCCGCCCCCCACGACGACGACGTTCACGGACGCGCCCTGAAGTCGATGGCCACCGGTACCCCTTCGAGCTCGAACCGCTCTCGTAGCTGATTCTCGACCCAGTACCCGTAGTCGCGTGTAACCAGGCCGGGGTCGTTGACGGTGAAACGGAAGCGCGGCGGCCTCGAGGTGACCTGCGCGCCGTAGAGGAGGTTCAAGCGGCGCACGCCCTTCGAGGGTGCCTGCCGCATCTCTTTCAGCTCGCCGATGAACTTGTTCAGCTCGGCGGTGGGGACACGCGCCGCGTACCGGTCGAACAGCTCGGCCGTCTTACCGAGCAGACGCGAGACGCCGCGGCCCGACGTCGACGAGACGGTGATGAAGTCGGGCCGCTGCCGGAGCCGCCGCTGTAGCTCGGGGCGCACCTCCTCGATCGTGATCGTCGAGATGTCCCACTTCGAGAGCACGATCAACGTCGCGGAATGCGACTTGCGCGCCACCTCGACCGCGGTGATGTCGCCCTCGACGATCCCCTCGCTCGCGTCGATCAGCACCAGGGCCACGTCGGCCCGTTCGGCGGCGTCGAGCGCGCGCAGCTCGGAGTAGTAGTCGATCCCCTGGCGCTGCTTGCGCTTCCGCCGCAGCCCTGCCGTGTCGACGAGGATGAAGGTGCGGCCGTCCTTCTGCACGACGGTGTCGATCGTGTCGCGGGTCGTGCCCGGTACCTCGTCGACGATCGTGCGCTCCTCACCGACGAGCTTGTTGTAGAGCGACGACTTGCCGACGTTCGGGCGGCCGAGGATGGCAACCCGGATCGCGTCGTCGTGCTCCTGCCTGGAGGAGGTCCCGGGGAGCCGGTCGATCACTTCGTCGAGCAGGTCGCCGGTGTTCGAGCCGTGCAGCCCCGAGATCGGGAACGGCTCGCCGAAGCCGAGCCGGTGCAGGTCGAGCGCCAGCGACTCCTGCGAGGGGTCGTCGATCTTGTTCGCGATCAGGAGCACGTCCTTCTTCGACTCGCGCAGGATCTGCGCCAGCTCCTCGTCACCCGGCGTCACGCCGGCACGGGCGTCGACGATGAACAGCACCAGGTCGGCTTCGGCGATCGCCGTACGCGCCTGTTCGGCGATCTGCCGCGTGATCGGGCTGCGGTCGGCGATGTCGACCCCTCCGGTGTCGATCAGCAGGAACCGCTTGCCGTTCCAGTCGGCGATCAACTCCTTGCGGTCGCGGGTCGTCCCCTGGGTGGCGTGCACGACCGCCTGCCGCGTGGCCGTCAGCCGGTTGACGAGCGTCGACTTGCCGACGTTCGGGAAGCCGACGATCGCGACGGTGCCGTAGAGACCTTCAGCCGGTTCGCTCATCGAGGCGGCGTCAGGTTCGGCGGCCGGCCCTGTGTGTGGACGTCGGCGAGCCAGTCGAAGAGGACGTTGATGCGACGCTCGATTTCCACGGTCGCCTCCTTGTAGCCCTTCCCGCCCTTCGGCAGGTCGTCGAAGCGTAGGGGCAAGCCGTAGGCGACCGAACAGGGTTCCCACTTGCTGAGCCGCCAAAACTGCGTCCCGTAGACCGCAACCGGGACGACCGGCACGCTCTCCTGCATCGCCACCATCGCGGCGCCGGGCTGCGCCGTGCCGGGACGGCCGGTCGTCTGACGCGTCCCCTCGACGAAGAGCCCCACCACGTGACCGTCGCGCGCCGACTTCCGCATCATGCGCACGGCGTCGCGGTCGCCCTCGCCCCGCCGGACGGCGATCGCACCATGCCAGCGCAGGTAGTTGCCGAGCCACGGCACCCGAATCGCTTCGGCCTTCGCGACGAAGTCGATGTTGCGCGGCGACGTCACGCCGACGATCGGCACGTCGATCCAGTGAAGATGGTTGATCGCGTACACCAGCCCGCCGGTTTCGGGTATCTGCTCTCGCCCGTAGGCGTGCACGCGCGTGACCAGCCGGGTCGGCCAGCCCATCGTGCGTCGGCCGATCGCCCACGCGAGCTCGGGGCCGGTCAAGACGGTGCGAGCGAGCGGGCTCGGATCAGTTCCTGGATGCGCGCGACGACGTCGTCGACCTCGAGATCGGTCGTGTCGATCAGCTCGGCGTCTTCGGCCGGCTGCATCCGTACGCGGTCCGACTCGTCGCGCGTGCGGAGGTCGGTCGCGAGCGCGTCGGCGCCGATGTCCGGCCGCTCGGCTTGCCGGCGCGAGGCCCGGATCTCCGGATTTGCCTGCAAGTAGACCTTCACCGCGGCATCCGGCGCGACCACCGTGCCGATGTCACGGCCCTCGATCACGGCGTTGCCGTGGCCGGCCAGCTCGCGTTGCCGCTCGCGCATCACCTCGCGCACGTCGTGGTGGCGTGCGACCACCGGCACCATCCGGTCGATCCGCGAATGGCGGATCGCGGAGGTGACGTCGGTGTCGGAGATGAACACGCGGCCCGACTCGTCGAAGACCACAGGGTTCTGGCGGGCGAGCCGGCCGAGCGGCTCTCCTTCGGCGAGCGGCAGCCCCTCTCGCATCGCGAGCCACGTGAGCGCGCGGTACATCGCTCCCGTGTCGAGGTAGCGGAAGCCGAGCCGCTCCGCCAGCAGGCGGGCGACGGTGCTCTTGCCGGCCCCGGCGGGCCCGTCGATGGCGATGATCATCTCTGCACGATTCGGTCGATCAGCTCGTAGAAGCCGGGGAAGGATATCGCTGCACTGTCGGCGTCCTGGATTTGCACCCCGTCGCGTGACCACAAGCCGGCCACGGCGCCCAGCATCGCAATGCGATGGTCGCCGCGCGCATCGATCCGTCCGCCTCGCGGCCGGGTCGGCACGCCGGTGACCGAAAACCCGTCCTCGTGCGCCTGGGCGCGAGCCCCGACGGCGCGGAGGGCATCCACGACCGCCTCGATCCGGTCGGTCTCCTTGAGGCGCAGCTCGCCGGCGCCGTAGACCCAGCTGGCGCCGCGGGAGCCGGCGGCGAGCAGCCCGAAGAGCGGCAACTCGTCGACGAGCAGCGGCACCTCCTCGGTGCGGATCGTCGTCGCGGTCAGCTCACCGGTACGGATCTCGACCTCCCCCACCGGCTCGGGCCCCGAGCGGCTGCGCGAGAGGATGCCGACGCGCGCGCCCATGCGCTCCAGAACGTCGAGCAGCCCCGTGCGTCGCGGGTTGAGACCGACGCCGTGAATCGTCACGCGCGACTCGGGCACGAGCGATGCAGCGACGATGAATGGCGCCGCCGACGAGAAGTCGCCGGGAACGTCGACCGCGCCGACGTCGATCCGCGACGCCCCGTCGACACTGACCGAGTTGGGACGGATGCTCACCGAGGCGCCGGCCGCGCGCAGCATCAGCTCGGTGTGGTCGCGGGTCGGCACCGGCTCGATCACGGTCGTGCGGCCGACGGCCCCGAGCCCGGCGAGCAGGATCGCCGATTTCACCTGGGCGCTCGCGACCGGCAACTCGTAGTCGATCGCCTGCAGCGCAGCACCCGTGACGGTCAGCGGCAGGTGCCCGTCGGTCGTCTCGATCTGGGCGCCCAGCAAGCGCAGCGGCGTGGCGATCCGCTCCATCGGGCGCGCCGATAGCGACTCGTCGCCCGTCAGCGTGAAGGTTCCTTCCTGGAACGCGAGCAGCCCGACGATCAGTCGGGCGAGCGTGCCGGCGTTGCCGCAGTCGATCTCGGCCGACTGCAGGCCGCGCAGGCCGACGCCGTGCATGTGCAGCTCGTCGCCGTCCTCGTCCACCTGCACACCGAGTGCCCGCACCGCCGCGAGCGTCGACTCGGTATCGCCGGAGCGACCGAAGCCGCGGATCACGGTCGGGCCGTCGGAGATCGCTCCGAGCAGCAGCGCGCGGTGCGAGATCGACTTGTCGCCCGGCACGCCGAGATGTCCCTCGAGCGAGGCGGCCGGCTCAACCTTCATCGATCACCGCCGAGACGACGACGCTGTAGCCCTGGCCCTCGAGCAGCAGGGCTGCGCGGTGCGCCTCCCCCTCGCCCGTGACGAGCAGCGTCAGCGTGCCGCCGCGCTCGGGCGAGACATGGTGCAGCTCGAAGTCCTCGATGTTGATCCGCTCGGCGCCGAGCGCCTGGGTGATCCCTGCGAGCACGCCGGGCCGGTCGGGGACGTGCACGCGCAGCCGTTGCAGCTCGCCGGGATCCGCGTACTCGCGTTCGAGCATGCGGCGACGGCTCGACGAGGCCTCGCCGATCCAGCGTGCGAGGAAGCCGGCGTCGCCGCGCTCGAGCGCCTGCTCGACCTGCTCGATCCGGCGGCGGTGCTCGGCGAGCTCGGCGCGAACGCTGTCGGCGTTGTCGAGGAAGATGTCGACCCAGATCCGCGGGTTGGCGCCGGCAATTCGCGTCATGTCGCGCAGTGAGCCGCCGGCGTGCGCGAGCGGCTCGTGGCCCTCGACGCGCGCCGCGCCGGTCTGATTGGCGACGACGTTGGCGAGCACGTGCGGGACGTGGCTCGTCAGGGCGACGAGCCGATCGTGCGCCTCGGGGTCGATCGCGACGGGCGTGGCGCCGACGTCGGTGACGAAGCCGTGCACCGTGCGGTAGCGGTCGGGATCGGTCTGCGTGACCGGCGTCAGGAACCAGGTCGCGCCCTCGAACAGCGACGCGCTGGCGTTGTCGGCGCCGCGCGTCTCGGAGCCACAGATCGGATGGCTGCCGACGAAGCGGGGCGAGCCGGCTGCGGCATCGACCACGCTCGCCTTCGTCGAGCCGACGTCGATCACGGTCGCCTCCGCCGCTGCGGCGAGTGCGGCGACGACAGCCGAGGGCAGCTGGGCGATCGGGGCTGCGACGACGACCAGCTCGGCGCCGGAGACGGCCTCCTCGTGGCTCGCAGCTGCGGCCACGGCGCCGCGGGCGACGGCTGCGGCGAGCGCGTCAGGATCCGGGTCGAAGCCGATGACCTCGTCACCACGACCCCGTGCCGCGAGCGCGACGGAGGCGCCCATCAGGCCCGTTCCGACGACGGCGATCCGCACCGGCTACCGGGGCGCCCGTTGCATCAGCTCGGCGAGCCTGAACGCGAGGTCGAGCGACTGCCGGGCGTTCAAACGGGGATCGCAAAGCGTCTCGTACCGCGAGGAGAGGTGCTCCTCGAGCACGTCGTCGGCCCCGCCGAGGCACTCCGTCACGTCCTCGCCGGTGAACTCGAGGTGCACGCCGCCCGGTAGGACCCCTGCCTCCCAGCAGGCCCTGAAGAACCCCTCGATCTCCCTCATCACCGCGTCGAAGCGGCGCGTCTTCAGGCCGTCGGCAGTCGTGATCGTGTTCGCGTGCATCGGGTCGCACGCCCAGACGACCGGGTGCGACTCGTCGACGACCGCGCGCAGGAGCGGCGGCAGGAGCTCCGTGACATCTGCCGCACCCATCCGTGCGACCAGCGTCAGCCGGCCGGGGGCACGGTCCGGGTTCAGCTTCTCGCACAGCTCGATCACCTCCGACGGCGTCGCCGTCGGGCCGAGCTTGACCGCCAGCGGATTGTGAACGCCTGCGAAGAACTCCACGTGCGCGCCGTCGATCTGCCGCGTGCGCTCACCGATCCAGAGCAGGTGTGCCGAGCAGTCGTACCAGTCGCCGGTCAGCGAGTCGCGGCGCGTCAGGCCCTCCTCGTAGTCGAGGAGCAGGCCTTCGTGGCTGGTGAAGAAGTCGACCTCGTGCAGTCGGCGCTCGGCGGTGAGGTCGATCCCGCACGCGGCCATGAACTGGAGGGCGCGCTCGATCTCGTCGGCGAGCCGCTCGTAGCGGCGGCCCTCGGGACTCGAGGCGACGAACTCCTGGTTCCAGAGGTGCACCTGGTTCAGATCGGCGTAGCCGCCCTTGGTGAACGCGCGCAGCAGGTTGAGCGTCGACGCGGACTGGTTGTAGCCCTCGACCATCCGGGACGGATCGGGCACCCGCGCCTCGGGAGTGGGTGCGTCGTCGTGAATCATGTGGCCGCGGAAGCTCGGCAGCTCGACGTCGCCGAACCGTTCGAACGGCTGCGAGCGCGGCTTCGTGAACTGGCCCGCGATTCGGCCGACCTTGACCACCGGCAGCCTCGCTCCGTACGTCAGGACAGCGGACATCTGCAGGATGATCTTCAGCTTCTCGCGCACGCGGGTCGTCGAGAGCTCGTTGAACGACTCGACGCAGTCGCCGGCCTGCAGCAGGAACGCGCGGCCGTCGATCACCCGGGCGAGGCTGTCTCGGAGCTGTCGCGCCTCCCCGGCGAAAACCAGGGGAGGGCTCGCCTTCAGACGCTCGAGCGCCGTCGCCGCCGCGGCGGCGTCCGGCCAGTCGGGCTGCTGAAGCGCGGTGCGCTCGCGCCAGGAGTCCGGCGACCAGGTGCGCGAGGTGACGGCCATCGGTTCAGTGTAGAGACGGGCTTTCGTCTATCCTGCCGCGATGACCTTCGCCTCCCGCACCTGCTGGTCATGGCGCCGCGGGCGAGGCGAAGCCCCGCGTTAGATCGCCTCGTCCGCTGACCCGGCCCAGCAGACCATCGATCCCCGCGAGGTGAAGCCAATGCGCGTCTTTTCAGGCATCCAGGCCACGGGTGCCAAACACATCGGCAACTACATCGGCGCGATGCGCCAGTACGTCTCGACGCAGGAGACGGGCGACGCCTTCTTCTGCATCGTCGATCTGCACTCGATCACGGTCGACTACGACCCGAAGGACCTGCACGACCGCACGCTCGACCTGGCGGCGCTGCTCTTCGCCGTCGGCCTCGAGCCCGAGCGCTCGACGCTCTTCCTGCAGAGCCATGTGACGGCGCACGCCGAGGCGGCTTGGCTGCTCTCGGCCGTCACCGGGTTCGGACAACTCGGCCGCATGACTCAGTTCAAGGAGAAGGGCGAAGGCAAGGACTTCGTCTCCGCCGGGCTCTTCACCTACCCCGTCCTGATGGCGGGCGACATCCTGCTCTACCAGACCGACGTCGTGCCGGTCGGCGACGACCAGCGCCAGCACGTCGAGCTGGCGCGGGACGTCGGGCAGCGGTTCAACTCACGCTACGGCGAGACGTTCAAGATCCCGAAGGGCGTGTTTCCGGAGGTCGGGGCGCGCATCATGGATCTGCAGGAGCCGACGAAGAAGATGTCGACGACGGGAGCCACGCCACAGGGCACCGTCCTCGTGCTGGATGAGCCCGACGCGATCCGCAGGAAGTTCAAGACGGCGGTCACCGACTCGGGCCGCGAGATTCGCTTCGAGCCCGACGCGAAGCCCGGCGTCTCGAATCTGATCGAGATCCTCTCGGTCAGCACAGACCGCTCGATCCAGGACGTCGAGGCGTCGTACGACGGCCGCGGCTACGGGGACCTGAAAGCCGACGTCGGCGAGGCCGTCGTCGAGCTCTTCGCCCCGGTCCGGGAGCGGTACAGCGAGCTCCGCGCCGACGAGGCCGAGCTGCGCGGACGGCTCCGGGTCGGTGCCGAGAAAGCACGTGCGACCGCTGCTCCCACGCTGCAACTGATGTACGAGCGGATGGGGTTCGTCGCCCCGTAGGCCAAAGCGCGCGGCGCACGTAACTCTCGAACCACAGGCGGCTGGTTCCGACGCTAGCCACCTCGTCACAGGACCGCCGCGCGGTGGTCTCACATGTGTCAATCTCCCGCCCTTAAAGTCGACAGCCGACTGTCAATCGACCATCAAGGGGAGGGCTAATGAGACGAACGATGCTGATCGCCGCGGTCGCACTTGCGTGCGCCGTGGCAGCGACCGTCACCGCCGCAGTGACACACGGCGGGGCCACCGCAGCAGCAGCCGACCCGTGCCAACTTGGCACAAAGGCCGGTCAGATCAAGCACGTCATCTACCTGCAGTTCGACAACACGCACTACAACCGCGACAACCAGAACGTCGCGTCGGATCTCGAGCAGATGCCGAACCTGCTGAACTTCCTCAAGGGCAACGGCACGCTGCTCACGAACGACCACACGATTCTGATCTCGCACACCGCAGGCGGGATCCTGTCGTCGCTGACCGGTCTCTACCCCGACCGCAACGGTCAGACCGTTTCGAACAGCTACGACTACTACCGCAACGACGGGACACCGACGTTCGCGTCGTCGTTCAAGTACTGGACGGACACCGTCGACGGTTCTGACGACTCGTTGCCGAACATGGTCGGCGACGGCCAACAGACTGCACCGGCACCGTGGCTGACCTACACCCATGCCGGCTGCAACGTCGGCGGCGTGTCGGCAGCGAACATCGAGCTCGAGAACAACAACGCCGTCGCGTTCACCTCGCTCTCGGCCGCCTCCTTGGCCGGCGCGACGAACATCAAGGTCGGCGCCGTCGCGAGCTTCGCGCCGGGCCAGGTGATCACCATCGACACCGGCGCCCTCGCCGAGAACGCCACGGTCGCGAGCGTCGGCACTGCCGGAGCGACCGGCACCGGGGTGACCCTGACCGCTCCGCTGGCGACTGCGCATGCCTCAGGTGCCCGCGTGTTCGGACCCGACCCGGCCGGTGACATGACCCGGGTGTTCGGCGTCGGCTCGCCCGAGTGGAACGAGGGCCGCGACTCACAGCTCGCCGCCTCCGGCACCGCTGCCCGGGCGCTCGCGCAGACCGACTTCGTCGGCTACGCGATCCACTGCGCCCAGGGTGCGGCTCCGTGCCAGGGCAACCCCAACGCCAAACCGGACGACTCGACGACGGTCCCGGGCTCGAACGACGGCTACTTCGGCCTCTTCGGCGCGAAGTACGTCGACCCGGCGATCACCAGCAACCAGCCGTGCGTGAAGGCGATCGACGGCACCACCAACGTCGCCGATCCGTTCAACCAGTGCGGCTTCCCAGGCTTCGATTCCGCCACGCCGAACAACTCGCTCGGCATGGTCGCTGCGATGCAGGAGCACGGGATCCCGGTCACCTACGCCTACATCTCGGACGCCCACGACAACCACACGCTCGGCCGCGCGTCCGGGCCTGGAGAGGCGGACTACACGCAGCAGCTCGCCGATTACAACACCGCGTTCGGCCGCTTCTTCGACCGGCTGAAGAGCGACGGGATCGACAAGAGCAACACGCTGTTCATCGTCACGGTCGACGAGGGTGACCACTTCGCAGGCGGCACCGGCTCGCCGGCTTCCGATGGCTCACTCACGTACGCGCACACGCCGTGCGCGCCCACGTTGACGACCTGCCCGTCGAACCAGATCGGCGAGATCACCACGAACCTGAAGGCGTTCGCCCCGGCGGGCAGCCCGACGTTCGACCTGCACTTCGACGACGCACCGACGATCTACGTGAACGGCCAGCCGACGCGCACCGATCCGTCGGTTCGCAAGCTGGAGCGCGATCTGGGAGCTGCCACCGCGGTCGACCCGTACCAGGGCGGCGCGGTCGTGCAGTTGACACAGCGCCTCGCCGACAGCGTCGAGGAGAACACGCTGCACATGGTCAACGCCGACCCGAAGCGGACGCCGACGTTCACGCTGTTCGGGAACGCCGACTTCTTCTTCCAGGCATCGAACTCGGGAACCTGCGGGACACCCACCCAGGTGACGTGCGTCGATCCGAAGTTCGCCTGGAACCACGGCGACTTCCAGGATGAGATCGCCAACACCTGGCTCGGCGTCGTCGGGCCTGGAGTCGAGAACAACGGGATCGACACGACTACCTGGACCGACCATGTCGACGTCCGGCCGACGATCAACGCGATCCTCGGCCTCGGCGACGACTACGTGAACGACGGTCGCGTGATCACGCAGATCCTCGACAACCAGGCGACGCCCAAGGGGCTGAACCAGCACGGCAACACGACCGCCGACCTCGGGGCGATGTACAAGCAGATCAACGCCCCGTTCGGCACGTTCGCACTCGACACGCTGGTCGCATCCACGTCTGCGCTCAAGCAGGAGAACACCGCGGCCGGGAACCTCAAGTACGACTCGATCGAGGCTCAGATCGCCAATCTGACCGCACAGCGCAACGTGGTCGCGGGTTCGATCCGCGACGCGTTGAACAACGCGGCCAAGGGGACGGGATCCATCGACGAGAGCAGTGCGAAGAACTGGATCGACCAGGGTCAGAAGCTGCTCGATGCGGCTGCTGCCCTCAAGGCCGCTTCGTAGGCGACCGCAACCGTTTCACCTCGGAGGGCTCGAGCTCGCGCCACGCGCCAGGCTCGAGCCCTCCGAGCGTCAGCGGGCCGTAGCGGCTGCGATGCAGGTGACGCACGCGATGGCCGACCGCCTCGAACATGCGCCGCACCTGCCGGTTGCGGCCCTCGTGGATCGTCAGCTCGAGCTTCGTGCGGCCCAGTCGCCGCACCTGCGCCGGCGCGGTCGGGCCGTCGTCGAGGAGCACCCCCGCGGCGAGCTTCGCGATCGTCGCATCGCTTGCACGTGAGTCGAGCTCGGCGACGTACACCTTCTCGACCTCGTACTTCGGGTGCGCCAGCCGGTGCGCGAGCTCGCCGTCGTTCGTCAGCAGCAGCACGCCGGTCGTCTCGCCGTCGAGCCGCCCGACCGGGACGATGCGCGCCGGATGCTTGACGAGGCTGACGACCGTGGGCCGACCCTGCGGGTCGCGCGCCGTCGTGATCACACCGGCGGGCTTGTGCAGCAGCACGTACGCGAGGCCCTGCTTCGCAAGCGGCCGCCCATCCAGGCGCACGTCGTCGTCGGCCGTGACGAACGTGTTCAGCTGCCCGGGCTCGCCGTTGACCGTGATCCGGCCGGCCTTGATCAGCTCGTCGGACGCCCGGCGCGAGGCGACGCCGGCGCGGGCGAGCCAGGCGTTCAGCCTCATCCTTGCACCGTCCGCCCGAGAGGCGTAGGTTCGCGCGACCTGCGACAAGAAGGAGATCCGATGGCAGACACTGCGGTCGCCGCAGGCTCGGCAGCCCTCGACGCTGACGCGCTACGCGAGCTTCGTGAAGGCTTCCGGGGCGAGATCATCGAACCGGATCATGCGCACTACGACGACGCGCGCGTGGTCTTCAACGGGATGTTCGACCGCCGCCCGGCGGTGATCCTGCGGCCGACGGGCACGGCGGACGTGATTCGCGCGCTCGGCCTGGTCAAGACGAGCGGCCTGCCGTTCGCGATCCGAAGCGGCGGCCACTCGGTCGCGGGCTTCTCGAGCTGCGACGACGGGATCGTGCTCGACCTGACCGCCATGTCCGGCGTCAGGGTCGACCCCGAGAAACGGACGGGCCGTGCCCAGGGCGGCGTCAACTGGGGCACGTTCGACCGCGAAACGCAGCAGTTCGGGCTCGCCGTGACGGGTGGGCGCGTCACGACGACGGGCGTCGCCGGCTTCACGACCGGCAGCGGCAGCGGCTGGCTCGAGCGCAAGTACGGCTTCGCGTGCGACAACTTGGTCTCGGCGGACATCGTCACGGCGGACGGCGAAGTCGTCGTCGCCAACGAGAGTGAGAACTCGGATCTGTTCTGGGGGCTCCGCGGCGGCGGTGGCAACTTCGGCGTCATCACCGAGCTGGAGTTCAACCTGCACCCGGCTGGGCCGATCGTCTACGCCGGATTGACGGCGTTCGACCCGACGAAGGGCCGCGAGGTGATCAACACCTGGCGGGAACTCTGCGACGGCGCGGCGGGCGAGCTGGGCTGGGGCGTCGCGTCCGTGGTCGCACCGCCGGAGCCGTTCGTGCCGGAGCAGTGGCACGGCAAGCGGATGTGGGCGATCGCCGGCCAGTTCTCAGGCTCCCAGGACGACGCCGAGAAGATCCTGGCGCCGATGCGGGCGCTCGGCCCGGAGTTCGACCTCTTCCAGCCGATGCCGTACACGATGATCCAGGGCCTGCTCGACGGAGCCAACCCGTACGGCCGCCGCAACTACTGGCGGGCGCACAACCTGGCCGACTTCGACGACAAGCTGACCGACGCGATCCTGGAACGGGCAGAGTCGATGCCGTCGCCGTTCAGCGCGATGATCGTCCTGAACATGGCCGGTGCGATCGCCGACGTCGACGACGACGCGACCGCGCTCGGCGGCCGGTCGGCGCCGTTCTCGATCCACCTGAACACGATGTGGGAGGGCGCCGAGAACGACGACGCGAACATCGCCTGGACACGCGCCTCCACCACCGCGTTCAAGCCGTGGATCTCGTCCGGAATGGCGCTGAACTTCTACACCGAGGTCGGCGACGACGAGATCGTCGACAGCTTCGGCGGCCGGTTGGCGCGGCTGAAGACGCTGAAGCAGAAGTACGACCCGGGCAACCTGTTCCGGCTCAACCAGAACATCAAGCCCTGAGCGGTTCGGAGGGGGACCGCGAGGTCCCCCTCCTCCGTGTTACCTGCCGACGGCTTCGAGCCGTTCGCGGATCTGGGCGACCTCGTCGCCAAGGTCGTCGACGCGGGGCAGCGCGGCGAGCGACTCGAGCCCGAAGACGCGCTCGAAGAGCGGCGTCGTGCGGTAGCGAATTGCACCGAACTCGTTCTCGCGGCCACCTTCGGCGACGAGGCCGCGCTCGACGAGCCCGGCGATCACGCCGTCGACGTTGACGCCGCGGATGCGGGCGATCTCCGGTCGCGTCACCGGCCCGAGGTAGGCGACCACCGCGAGCGTCTCGAGCGCTGCTTGCGAGAGCCCCTTCTCGACCGGCTTCTCGAACAGGCGTGCGCACGCGTCGGAGGCCTCGGCCGCGGCGCGGAAGGCGAAACCGCCGGCCACCTGCTCGAGCACGATGCCGCTGCGCCCTTCGGCGTAGCGCTCGGCGAGCAGTTCCAGCGCGTCCTGGACGGGCACGGCGTCGGCCTCGGTCGCGGCTTCGAGCTCAACCAGCGAGAGCGGCTGCGACGCGACGACGAGCAGCGCCTCGAGCGTGCGCGCCAGCTCTGCAGCCGGCGTCACCTCGGTGGGAATCAGGCGGAGCGGACGTTCCAAGAGAGACTCCTTTCGGCGTCGGCACGAGAAATCCTTATCGGAGCGAAGGGCGAGGCCTGCGCGATCGCGATCTCGTCCTGCTTGCGCAGCTCGAGCAGCGCGAGGAAGGCGACGGCGACCTCGACGCGCGTCAACCCCGCCACCTCCTGGTCGAAGTCGAAGCGGGCGCGGCGGCGAAGCAGCGAGCGCCAGCGGTCGAGGAACTGCGCCACCGGAGGGAAGCGGAGCGCCATGTGAGCGGTCGACGGCTGCGGTGGCGGCGTCGCGAGCACGCGGAGCGCGGCCGCGAGCTGCTCCGGCTCCTGTTGCGCGAGCTTGCGCTCGGGCCGCGGCGCGAGCGGCGCCGGCCCCAGCCGGAAGAAGAGGTCTCGGCGCAGGTCGAGCCGTTCGCGCAGCAGCCGCGCCGCTTCCTTGGCACGCCGGTACTCGGCGAGCCGCCGCGCCAGCTCCTCGGCAGCCTCCTCGGGCTCGAGCTCGGCCAGCTCGGCGTCCTCCTCCGGGAACATCGCCCGGGCCTTCAGCTCGAGCAGCGCGGAGATGAGGACGAGGAACTCGCCGCACGCATCGAGATCGAGCTCGCCTCGATCGGCGAGGTTCGCGACGAACGCGATCACGATCTCGGCCAGGTCGATCTCACGGAGCGGCAGCTCCTCGCGGAGCACCAGCGTCAACAGGAGGTCGAAGGGACCCTCGAACGCGTCGAGGTCCAGCTCGAGTTCGCGGACGGCCAGGGCCACCCGGAGAGGGTACTGGCGTTACCGGACGCGGCTCTTGGGGATCGCCATGGCCGGTCGTTTCTCCGGCGCACGCGGCTTCGGCGCACCGTCATTCAGGATCTGGTGCCAGACGAAATAGGTGACGGAGCCGAAGAACAGGATGATCGAGACCCAGGCGTTCAAGCGCAGCCCGGCGATGTGGTGGGCCGGGTCGATCCGCAGCAGCTCCTCGAAGAAGCGGCCGAACGTGTACCAGGCGACGTAGAGCGCGAACAGCGCGGGCGGCCGGATCCGCCACCGATGCCCCACGTAGAGCAGGACGGCGACCCCGAGGAAGTCCCAGATCAGCTCGTACAGGAAGGTCGGGTGGAAGGTGGCCCGGTCGAAGTACTGGACGGGTCGATGCGCCGCGTCGATCTTGAGCGCCCAGAAGACGTTGGTCGGCTTGCCGTACAGCTCCTGGTTCCACCAGTTGCCGATCCGGCCGATGCCCTGCGCCAGCAGGAGCCCGGGCGCAACGGCATCCATGAAGAGGCTGACGTTCGCGCCGGCGCGACGCACGACGATCGCGCCGACGACGGCGCCGAGCCCGATTCCGCCCCAGACGCCGAGGCCGCCCTTCCAGACCTCGAACATGCCCTGCCACTTCGGGGTCGGCACCTCGCTCCACGAGGTGATGTCGTGGTAGAGCCGTGCTCCGAGCACGCCGAAGGCAACGCCCCAGACCGCGACGCGGGTGACGAGCTCCCATTCGCCGCCCTGCGCGACCCAACGCTTGCCGGTCAGCCAGACGCAGGCGAGGATCGCGACCAGGAGCGTCAGCCCGTACATGTGCAGCGTCAGCGGCCCGATGCTGACGGTGCCGGTGTGCGGGCTCGGGATAAAGGCGAGCATCCGCGCAAGTCAAGCAGGTCCGGAAGACGAGTCGAACCTGGCTCACGCAGGTGAACCAGGTTCGTGTGGTGCTTTCGGACTAGCGGAGGATCGCGACGGCCAGCTCGGGCGAGCAGCCCTTCTGCAGCAGTTCGACTGCGTGATGCAGGTCGACGTCGTTGCGCGCAGCAAGCTCGGCGGCTGCAGCAGGTGGGTAGCCGGCCCGCTCGAGCTCTGTTGCCCGCCACAGTTCGACGAGCTCTTGCTCAGTCGGGCGAACGTTTGTCTCTACGGTCGGCATCTAGGTCGTTTCCTCCTCGGTCATTGTTCGGTAAAACGAGCGAGTTGGTTCTCCCTATACCGGGGGATCTACGGATTTAACGGACTGTTTACGGCTTCCACCACTGGCCGTTCGGCTGGTTACGAGTTTCTACGCCCTGCTAGCTTGGCGTTAGAAATGGATGCACTCGGCGCGATCGGCGATCCGGAATTGCGGGAGGCGCTGTCTTTTGCCCGCTCACAGGCTCGCGCGGTGTCCGCGGACGAGCTCGGGACCGCCTCGGGCGTTCATCGCAATGTGGCCCGTTCGCGGCTCGAGCGGCTGGTGGCGGCCGGGCTGCTCAGCCCCGCGTACGAGCGTCGCACCGGCCGCACCGGGCCTGGCGCGGGTCGCCCGGCGAAGGTCTACGCCGTCCTCCCCGAGCTGACCGCGCTCGAGTTCCCGGTGCGGCGGTACGAATCGCTGCTCGGGCTGCTCGTCGACGCGCTGCCCGCCTCGCGCCGCGCCGACCGGCTGCGCGCCGTGGGCGTGACGTTCGGCTCCGAGCTCGCGCAGCTCGCCGGTCTGAAGCCGACACGGTCTGTGCGGGTCGGGTTCGAGCGGATGTGCGAGGCGGTGCGGAGCCTCGGCTACCAGGCCTCGGTCGAGGAGGTGAGCGACCGCGGCGCCGTGATCGCCACCCCGACGTGCCCGCTGCGGCCGCTCGTGCGAGCTCGGCCCGACGCGGCGGAGATCGACCGCGGCATGTGGCAGGGGCTGGCCGCGCACGCGCTCGAGGGAGTGACCGTCGAGCGGGTGCACTGCGAGACGCGCGATTGCCTGCTCGACCACGCCTCGTGCCGGGTCGTGCTTTCGCTCCAGGTTTCTAAAACACCAAATCAGGTATAAAGAGGGCCATGCTTGTCGAGTTCGACGGTCTCTCGCTCGAATCCCTGCCCGGCGTGGTGATGATCCCGCGCGCCACCAGCGTGGCGCTCGTCGACCGTGTCGCGGAGCATGTCGGATCGTCTGCAGCGGTGGTCGCGGACGTCGGCACCGGCTCGGGCGCGCTCGCGATCGCGATCGCGACGCGGGCGCCGGGTGCGACGGTGTGGGCGACGGACGTCGATCCGCAGGCTGTCGACCTGGCGCGCGCCAACGCGATCCGGAACGGTCTCTCGGAGCGCGTGCACGTCCGGCTCGGCGACCTGCTCGAACCGCTGCCGCGCTCACTCGACGTGATCGCGGCCAACCTGCCCTACCTCCCGTGGGAGGAGGAGTCGCTGCATCCGGAGCTGGCCGCTGAGCCGGCCGCGGCGGTGTTCTCAGCCGGCGACGGGATGACGCTCTACCGGCGGCTGCTCGAAGGAGCCGCCGAACGGCTGACGCCCGGCGGGCTGTTCGTCGTCCAGTTGCGCGGTCGTATGCTTGCGGCATCGGCCGCGGAGATCTCGCTGCTCGAGCCCGCGTTCGCGGAGCGCGCAGCGTGACAGCGTCGGCGCAGCACCTGACGCTGATGCAGACGCGGCGTTCGCTGCGTCAGTTCTCCTCACGGCCGGTGCCGCACGAGTTGATCGAGAACGCGCTGCGGGTCGCGGGCACCGCACCCTCGGGCGCGAACCAGCAGCCGTGGACCTTCGTGGTGATCACCGACGAGGCGACGAAGCAGCGGATCCGCGATGCAGCCGAGCACGAGGAGGAGTTGCTCTACCGCGAGCGCGCAAGCGACGAGTATCTGGAGGCGATCAAGCCGATCGGCACGAACGCGTCGAAGCCGCACATCACCGACGCCCCGTATCTGATCGCCGTCTTCGAGCAGGCGTGGCACCGCGAGCCGGACGGCTCGAAGCGCCGCCACTACTACGTGCGCGAGTCGGTCGGCATCGCGGTCGGATTCCTGCTGACGGCGCTCCACACCGAAGGGCTGTCGGCGCTGACGCACGCGCCGTCGCCGATGGGCTTCCTGCGAGAGATCCTGGAGCGGCCCGAGAACGAGCGCCCCTTCTTGCTGATCCCGGTGGGCTACCCCGCCGACGAGGCCACGTACCCGGAGCTCCGGCGGAAGTCGCTCGACGAGTTCGCGGTCTTTCTTTAGCGCGAACTGGTGCTCAAAGCCTCAGTCTGACTCGAGTCAGACTCACGTCTGACACAACGGAGTGCGTCGAAAGCTGCGCGAGTGTGTAACGCGCTCGGCGGAAACGCAGGTTTCATGCGCGACTGCGGTGCAGGAGCGAATCTCACTTTCGAGTGAGAATCGGAAGTGCGAGGGGTTGCGCTTCGTGCCGTTAGGCGATGGCGGCTTCGCCGAGGATCATCTTCACCTCGGCGTAGAAGTCCGGCGCCGGCTTGACCTTGTACTGCGCGCCGAACGCGTAGGTCTTGCGGCCCTGCGAGGTGACCAGGTCGGCGTACACCGGCGAGTCGCCGGGGAAGTCCTTGATCAGCGCGGCCAGCTCGCGGATCGTGCCCGCTCCCGCCTTGGTCGCATCGATCCTGAGCCGCACCTCGCGCAGCTCGGGGACAGCTTCGAAGGCCGCCAGCTCCAGCGCGACGAGCTTCGTCTCGCCCTCCTTGCGGTCGACGCGGCCCTTGACGATCAGCACGCGGTCCGTCGTGCACAGCTCGCGCGCCTTCTCGTACGTCGCGTTGAAGACGACCGTCTCGATCACGCCGGTCACATCCTCGAAACGGAGGAAGACCATCGCGTCGCCGCGCTTCGTCGTCATGTGACGGATGTGCGTGACGATCCCGCCGACCGTCACCACCTCCCCGTCGCGGCGACGGTCGAGCTCGGCGACCGTCGCATCCGACTTGCGCCGCAGCTGATCGCGGATCGACGCGAGCGGATGCTCCGACACGTACAGCCCGAGCACCTCCTTCTCCAGCTTCAGCAGCTCGCTCTTCTCGTACTCGTCGGTCGGCGTCACCGGGTGATGGCGCGGCTTCTCTTCCTCGGCCGGACCGAGGTCGAAGATCGAGCCCTGCCCTGCGAGCCGGTCGGCCTGCTGCTTCTGCCCCCAGGAGACGGCCTGCTCGAGCACCTCGAGCATCCCCTTGCGCGAGCCTGGCAGCGCGCCGCACTTGACGAGCGCCTCCAGCACGCGCTTGTTGGAGACCGTGGGGTCGACACGCTCGGTGAAGTCCCAGATCGACTCGAACGGGCCGCCCTCGGTCCGCGCGGCGATGAGTGCTCTCGCCGCGCCCTCCCCCACGCCCTTTACGGCGTTCAGCCCGAAGCGGATCTTGCCGCTGCGCACGGCGAAGTCGACGTCCGACTCGTTCACGTCGGGCGGCAGCACCTCGATGCCCATCTCGTGGCACGCGTTGACGTAGATCGGCACGCGATCCTTCGTGTTCATGACCGAGCTGATCAGCGCCGCCATGTACTCGCACGGATGGTTCGCGCGCAGCCACGCGGTCTGATACGCGATCAACGCGTAACACGCCGCATGCGCCTTCGGGAACGAGTAGTCGGCCGCCTTCTCGACGTCCTCCCAGAGCTGCTTCGCGACTCCCGGCGTCACGTTCTGCGCGGCGGCGCCCTCGAGGAACTGATCCTTGAGCGAGTCCATCAGCTTGCGGATCTTCTTGCCGATCGCCTTGCGCAGATCGTCGGCCTCGGTGATCGAGAAGCCGGCGAGCTCGCGCGCGATCCGCATGTACTGCTCCTGGTAGACGCAGATGCCGTACGTGTCGCGCAGGATCGGCTTCAGCCGCGGGTCGAGGAAGGTGACGCCCTCCGCGCCGGCCTTGCGCTTGCCGTAGACCGGGATGTAGCCCATCGGGCCCGGCCGGTAGAGCGCGACGAGCGCGATCAGATCCTCGAACTCGGTCGGCTTGACCTGCCGCAGCGCGTCGCGCATGCCCGACGACTCGAACTGGAAGACGCCGGCCGCCTCGCCCTTCGCGAGCATCGCGTACGTCTTCTTGTCGTCCATCGGAATCGCCGAGATATCGAGGTCGCCGATCAGCTCGCACGCCTTCACGATCACGTCGAGGTTGCGCAGGCCGAGGAAGTCCATCTTGAGCAGGCCGAGCGACTCGATGTCCTTCATCGAGAACTGCGTAACGACTTCCTGGTCGCTGCCCTTCTGCTGCAGCGGTACGACGTTGATCAGCGGCTCGGCCCCGATCACGACACCGGCGGCATGGATCGAGTCGGCGCGCGTCAGCCCTTCGAGCGGCAGCGCCAGGTCGAGGATCTCTTTCGCGACGGGGTCGCCGTCGATCGCCTTTCGTAGCTCGCCGCCCGGCTTCAGGCAGTCGTCGAGCAGTTGGCCCGGCCCCTCCGGAATCAGCTTCGCGATCTTGTCGACGACGCCGTACGGGACCTCGAGCACCCGGCCTGCGTCGCGCACCGCCGCGCGCGCCGCCATCGTCGAGAAGGTGATGATCTGCGCGACCCGGTCGGCGCCGTACTTCTCGCGCACGTAGTTGATCACGCGCTCCCGGCCCTCGACGGCGAAGTCGATGTCGATGTCGGGCATCGACTTACGGCCCGGGTTGAGGAAGCGCTCGAACATCAGGTCGTAGCGGATCGGGTCGATGTCGGTGATCGCGAGCGTGTACGCGACGAGCGAGCCGGCGGACGAGCCGCGGCCCGGGCCGACGGAGACGCCGTTTCGCTTCGCGAAGGCGATGAAGTCCCAGACGATCAGGAAGTAGTCGGTGAACCCCATCTCCTTGATCGTGGTCAGCTCGTACTTGAGCCGCTCGGTCAGCTCGGGCGTGATCGTGTCGTAGCGGCGCTGCAGTCCTCTCTCGCAGAGCTCGACGAGGTAGTCGAACGCGTCGCGGCCCTCCGGCACGTCGAACTTCGGCAGCAGAATCCGGCCGAGCTCGATCTCGACGTTGCAGCGGCCGGCGACCTCCAGCGTGCGCCGCATCGCGTCTTCCTGGCCCGGGAAGTCGAGCAGCATCTCCTCGGGCGACTTGAAGTAGAAGTGGTCGGTCTCGAACTTCCAGTGCTCGGGGTTCTTGAGCGAGTCGCCCGACTGGATGCAGAGGAGCGCCTCGTGGGCGCGCGCGTCGGTGTCGCGCAGGTAGTGCACGTCGCCGGTCGCGACCGTCGGCAGCCCCTGCTTCTGCGCAAGCGAGACGAGCTGCGGCAGGATCCGCGCCTGCACGTCGAGATGGGCGTTCTGGAGCTCGACGTACACGTTGTCGCGCCCGAACACCTGGCTCAGATGGTCGAGCTCGCCCTCCGCATCGGTGACGCGGTTCTCCTCGAGCGCCTTGCAGACGCGCCCGGAGAGGCAGCCGGAGAGTGCGATCAGACCCTCGGCGTGGCTCGAGAGCAGCTCCCAATCGACCCGCGGCTTGTAGTAGTAGCCCTCGAGGTAGCCGAGCGACGACAGCTTGATCAGGTTCGAGTAGCCCGTGTTGTCGGCGGCGAGCAGCGTCAGATGCGCGTTGCCCTTCTCGTGCGCCTTGCGGTTCGCGGCGACGTAGACCTCGCAGCCGATCACCGGTTTGACGCCGGTGCCGCGGGTCGTCTTCCAGAGCTGCACGGCCCCCGCCATCGAGCCGTGATCGGTCAGGCTGACCGACGGCATCTCCAGGTCGGCGGCCCGCGCGACCAGGTCTGGGACCCTGCAGGCACCATCGAGAATCGAGTACTCGGAGTGAACGTGCAGGTGGACGAAATCAGCCTGGGCCATCGCGGAGGGGTCAGTGTACGCCGGGGTCCTGACGGGTCTCTCCGAGCGCTCACCGCCTCGTTCGCGGGCGCTTCAACGACGCCGTCAGAGGTCGTCGGCGAGCTCGACGCTGACGTCGAGCCCGCGCGACCGCTGTGCCGCTGCCCAGGCCTGGACACGCAGATGCGTGGCGAGGCGCATGCCTTCTTCGCCGTAGGAGCCGACGATGTCGACCTCGACGAGATCCCCACCGGCCGGCTCGGCGAGCACGTCATCGCGGCTCTGCAGGTCGGCGCACAGCAGGTCGATCAGTCCGGGGTCACTGATCCGGACGAGTGTCATGCACCCGTTCTCGCACTATGTGCGGGCGAGCGCGACGGCCTGATCGGGGTCGAGAGCCGTACCTTCGTCTAGAGCTGCGGCGTAGGCAGCGGGGCCGAGGGCGGCGACGACGGTGGCGGCCGTGTCGTCGCGCAGCCGCTGCTCGACCGGCGGCAGCGAGCCCCCGGTGCGGTCGCGGGCGGCGGCGGCGGCGGCCGAGAGGATTGCGGCGCGGTGCGCGTCGCCGGCGTGCGCGGCGATCGCGGCCGCCGTGTCGAGGCAGTAGGCGACGCCCTCGGCGTGCTGCAGGTCGACGTAGCGGTCGAGGCTGCGCGCGAACGAGAGACGGGCCTCGGCCAGATCGCCGAGCAGGAGCTCGGCGGCCGCCGCGTTCAGCCACGCTCCTGCAGCTTCCTCGCCGAAGCCGAGCTCTTCGAAGAGTGACGCCGCCTCGCGGCAGGTCTCGCGCGCGGCTGCCGGATCGTCTCTGAGCAGCGAGAGATAGCCGAGGTTGCTCATGATCCCGGCGAGCGCCGGCCGGGCGCCGGCGCGGCGCGCGTGCGTGGCGGCTTCGGCATAGAGCCCGGCAGCAGCGTCCTGATCGCCGAGCGCAGCGTCGACGTTCGCGAGCACCAGTAGCGCACCGGCGATGTGCTCGTCGTCGCCGAGCGAGCGGCGCACTTCGACGAGCTCCTCCGCGTAGCCGCGCGCGGCGTCGAGGTCGCCGCCGATCGCAGCGAGCACCGACGAGCCGCGAAGCGCGCGGGCACGCGTGTCCGCCGACAATCCCTCGCCGGCAAGAGCGCGTGCGAGCCACGTACGGCCCTCGGTGAGGTGGCCGCGCACGTACCAGAAGCGCCACAGTGCCGCGGCGAGCCGGAGCAGCGTCTCGTCGTCTCCGTTGTCGGCCGCCCAGGCGAGCGCGGTGCGAAGGTTGTGGTGCTCCACGGCGAGCTGTTGCAGCGCTCGCCGCGAGAGCGGACCCTGGATCTCGTGCTCGGCGAACTCGGCGAGGTCGCGGAAGTAGTGGGCGTGCAGGCGCCGCGTCTCCGCGTCGCGCCCGAACTCGGCAAGCCGAGCGAACGCGAACTCGCGGATCGTCTCGAGCATCGTGAAGCGGGGCGAGCCGTCGGCGGCGGTGCGGCTCAGGAGCAGGCTCTTGTCGACGAGCGACGTGAGCAGCTCGAGGCTCGGTCCCGCGACGACGCTGTCGACGGCCTCGAGCGAGGCGCCGCCGGCGAAGACGGCGAGCGTCAGGAACGTGCGCTGCTCCGGCTCGTTGAGCAGCGCGTAGCTCCAGTCGATCGTCGCGGCGAGCGTGCGCTGCCGCAGCGGGAGGTCGCGGGCGCCGCCGGTCAGGAACGACAGGCGCTCGCCGAGCCGGTCGAG
Source organism: uncultured Actinomycetes bacterium (assembly GCA_963836705.1). Lineage (GTDB taxonomy): Bacteria > Actinomycetota > Thermoleophilia > Gaiellales > Gaiellaceae > PALSA-600. The sequence continues at coordinate 811,171 of CAWIKU010000002.1, forward strand.
AATCGTCTCGAGTGGCAGCACCCGCGCCCAGGCGGCGGCGAGCTCGATCGCCAGCGGCAGCCCGTCGACTTGACGTGAGATCGCCTCGACGTCGGCGCGGTGTGCGTCGATGTCGAGGTCGGGACGCGCCGCCGAGGCGCGGGCGGCGAAGAGATCGGAGGCATCGACCTCTTCGAGCGGGTCGAGCCGGTACTCGTGCTCGGCGCCGAGGTGCAGACGCTCGCGGCTCGTCGCGAGCACCTTCAGGCGAGGGCATCGCTCGACGAGTGAGGCGACCTGGGGCGCAGCGTCCAGGGCCGACTCGAAGTTGTCGAGCACGAGCAGCACCTGGCTCGACTCGAGGCGACGGTAGAGCGCGTCGACCGCCGACTCGCCGGCCTGCTCGGTCACCTCGAGCGTCTGCGCGAGCGCCGCCGGCAGGTCGGAGGACCGCGCCGCGGCCAGCGAGACGAAGAAGGCGCCGTCGTCGAAGGAGTCCACCGCCTCGCGGGCGACCTCCAGCGCGAGGCGCGTCTTACCGACGCCGCCGGGACCGGTCAGCGTGACGACGGGCGCGTCACCGGCGAGCAGCACACGGATCTCGTCGAGCTCGTGCCGCCGGCCATAGAAACCTGTGCGCAGGCGCGGCAGGTTGCCGGGCGTCGCCGCGCGCACCGGTGGAAACCGCTGCTCCAGGCCGGAAACGAGGAGCTGGTAGAGGCGCTCCGGCGCCTCGATGTCCTTGAGCAGATGCTCGCCGAGGTCGCGGATCTCGGCGTCGTCGCCGACGAGGTCGCGCGTCGCCCGCGAGAGCAGCACCTGGCCGCCGTGCGCTGCCGCACAGATGCGTGCGGCGCGGGACAGGTCGACACCGACGTAGTAGCCGCCCTCGGCCAGCGTCGGCTCGCCGGTGTGCACCCCGATCCGCACCCGGACATCGGTGCCGGCCAACGCCCGCTGGGCCGCGGCAGCCGCGGCAACGGCGTCGTGCGCCCGTCCGAACGCGACGAAGAACGAGTCGCCCTGCGTGTCGACCTCGACGCCGTTGTGCTCGACGAACGCCTCACGGAGCACGCTCCGGTGCGACGCCAGCACGTGGCGGTACCCGTCGCCGAGGCGGCGGGCGAGCTTGGTCGACCCTTCGATGTCCGTGAAGAGGAGGGTGACGGTGCCGGCGGGGAGGCTGGGCACGACCCTGCCGCCGGCCCTCAGCTCTCGCGGTTGTAGGGGGTGTAGGCCTCCACGGTCATGTCGTCGATCTCCGCCGCCGAATACAGGTCGACGGTCTCCACGGCATCGAGGTCGAAGATGATCCGCCGCTTCTGCTCCGGCGTGTCCCACTCGATGTGGATGTGCGCGAACTTCCCGTTCGGCTCGAACCGGATCTCACCGTCAACGCTGCCCCCATCGCCCGCGACGATGTCTCGCGCGCAGCTCTCGAACTTCGCCTTCGTCGGATGATCGCCCGCGCACTCGCGGATCTTCCGGCTGGTGCCTGTCGGCGCCTTGACCCAGGAAAACGGCATCTGCCCACCCCTGTTAGTCGATTTGGTCGATCTTCGGGCACCGAGCAGCGGAACGCAAGCGCCGACGCCGGGTCGATCAGGTCGACCCTCTCCTGGCCGGAATGCGTCAGGAGAGGGTCGACCGCGGTTGGAGCCGGCCTACTCGGGCGCGATCGTGCCGAAGAGCCCGTGTGACTCGTCGGCTGGGCCCGCTGTGAAGAACAGCGTTCCCGGATCCCCGTTCGAGCCGCTGTTGCCGAACTCGAGGGCCCAGAGCCCGTCGATCGCGAGCTTGCCGCCGCTCGCATCGCTCAGCGTTCCGCGGTGCTCGAAGTGACCGTTGGGAAGTTCCTCGTACGCGTTGATCTGGCCGTTGCCGAAGTTGCCGACCAGCAGGTCACCCGCAAACGGGCCGAACGTGTCCGGCGCCTGCGCGAGCCCCCACGGTGCGTTCAGCTGGCCGTGTTGGGCGACGCGCGCCAGCAGGTTTCCCTGGAGGTCGTAGGCGTCGACGAAGCCACGGCTCTCGCCGGCCACCTCGTCGTGGGCGTCCGCATCCTGCATCGCGTAGGTGACGAACACCCGCGAGCCGATCGTCTGGATCCCGAACGGGGCGTAGCCGTCCGGCAGGCTCGGGTCGACGAAGGCGCCCGGCGGCGTCACCAACCCCCAGGCCCCGTTGAAGACGTCGACGCGTGCGTTGTGGAAGTCAGTCGCGTAGAGCAGCGGCTGACCGGGCGTCGGTTGGGCGATCGCGAGCCCCTTGTAGACCGCGCCAGGCCCGCCCTGGGCGCTGACGAGTGCCGTCGTACCGCCGCGCCACGCGCGGATCTGTCCGTCCTCGGACGCGAAGATGAAGCTCGCCGGACCCGGCGTCGTGGTCGCGGACGTGGCCACCGGGAAGTTGTTCGCGATTCCGGCGAAGACGGCACCGGTCGGGCCGCCGTCGACGGTCACGACGAGCGGATTGATCGCGCCGGCCGCCGTGTAGAGCGTCGACTTTCCGGGGCCGTTGTCTGCGACCCACCACGGGCTCGTCGGGGTGCGGGTGAGCCCCCACCCGTTGACAAGGTTCGGATCAAGCGTCTTCGCCGCCCCCGGGACGTCCGAGACGAGCGGCGTGACGGTGTACTGGCCCCCGTGCGGCGCGGCCGGCACCGACGCTGCAGCTGTCAGTGCCGTCGCCAGGACCGCCGCCACGAGCAGGGCGCGCAGGGTCTGTTTCTGCATGGGTTCTCCCTCCGGATGGGTAGCTCCCCCTCTACCCACTACCGCGGGCGGCGGAACTCGGTTTTCCGCCGAAGTCGTCGAGCAGGCAGTCGATCCAGCCGACCGTCTGGAAGCCGAGCCGCTCGAGGATCGGACGCGACATCCGCCCGGCGGCGACCGTCAGCGCCGGGATGCCGGCCTCGACCACTGCGTCCCACCGGGCCCGCACGAGCGCCCGGTAGACCCCGCGACCGCGCATGTCGGAGCGGGTGTAGCCACCTGCGAGAAAGCCGGCGTTCGCACCGAGGATCACCGCTGCACCGCCAACCACCTCGTCGTCGACGAGCGCGACGAACGAGCGGAGGGCGATCCCCTGCAGTTGAAGCTCCCACAGGCGCCGCTCCTGGACCTCGTGAGCCGCCCGGTCCTGATCCGGTACGCCGAACACGTCGAAGCCGACGCGAGCGCTCGCCTGAAATTCCCCGAAACTCTGAGGCGGCCGCGCCTCGACGCCGCCGTCACCCTCGGGCGGCGCGACGATCGCCATCGCTGCGAAGCGCGGCTCGAGCGGCTGGCCCTCGAACGGGATCATCCCGCACTCCTTCAGGCGCTCGGCGAGGCCGGCCGGCGAGGCCGCTTCCGCGATCATCCAGGCACCCCGGCTCTTGCCGTCCTCCGCGAGCAGGCGACGCACCTCCTCCACCGTCTGCTCGACCGCAGCGGCGTCAAGCGCGCGGACGGCCACGTTTCCCAATGTCTGTCCCGGAAAGAGCCCGACGACGTAGCCGTTGCGGCGCACCTGCCGAAACGGATGCTCGGGAGGCGGTGCAGGCAGGTCGTCTTCTGGAAACAGGGCAGCGTCACCGACGAGTTCTGGGATCACCACACCTCGGAGCATGACGATAATCGCGAACCATGGCTGAATCACCGCTTCCCTTCCCGCTCCGCCCGCTGGGTACGCCGCTGTCGTCCTCCGTCGACGGCGACGCCCTGACGATCGTCGCCGGGCCGCGCACCGACTGGTTCGTCGACCCGGGCCTCGGCACGGCCAAGCTCGACGCACCGGGTCTGGTCGGAGCGACGAGTGGCGACTTCCAGCTCAGCGCGCGGGTCGAGGTCGAGTTTGCGGCGACGTTCGACGCAGGCGTGCTGGCCGTATGGCGCGACGAGCAGACCTGGGCGAAGCTCTGCTTCGAGTACTCGCCCGACCGCGAGACGATGGTCGTCTCGGTGGTCACTTGCACCACCTCCGACGACTGCAACTCGACGGTCGTCGACGACGCCGCCGTCTGGCTGCGGATCGCGCGCATCGGGCGTCAGTTCGCGTTTCATGCCTCGACCGACGGAGCGCGCTGGCGGCTCGTGCGCAATTTCGCTCTGACGGACGACAAGTCGATCGAGGTCGGGTTCGTGGCACAGTCACCGCTCGGCGAGGGCTGCACCGCGACGTTCTCCGAGATCCGGTTCAGCTCGGAGACGCTCGCAGACCTGCGTAGCGGTGAGTGACAGCCTCGACGTCGCGGTCGTCGGCGCAGGCGTCGTCGGGCTGGCGATCGCGCGTGAGCTCGTGTCTCGCGGTGCGCGCGTCGCCGTTTTCGAGCGCACCGCGGTCGGCGCAGGCGCGTCAGGCGTGCAACCCGGCGGCGTGCGGCGGCAATGGGGCACGCGCATCGCGTGCCGACTCGCGCGCGAGTCGGCCGCGTTCTACGAGAACGCGGACGAGCGGCTCGACAGCCGGGTCCCGCTCGGCTTCCGCGCTTGCGGCTACCTCTTTCTCGCCCACGACGCCGACGGGCTGGACAGGCTCGCCGCGAACGTCGCGGTGCAGAACGCCGAAGGCATCCCCTCACGCCTCGTCTCGGCTGCAGAGGTGGCCGAGCTCGTACCCGGGCTGCAAGTCGACACGGTCGAGGGAGCCGCGTGGTGCGCCGCCGACGGCTATTTCGACCGCTCCCAGGGCGTCGTCGAGGCGTTCGCACGCGGTCTCGACGTCCGCATCGGCGAGATCCGCTCGCTCACCGAGCTGAGCGCCGAGACGATCGTCGTCGCGGCCGGCGCCGCCACGCCGCGCCTCCTCCCCCAGCTGCCGATCGTGCGCGAGGATCGCTACCTCTTCTACAGCGAGCCGATCCAGGAGCGGCTGCTCGAGCCGCTCGTCGTCTCGCCGGCACGACAGTTCGCGGCGAAGCAGCTCGGCAACGGCCGCGTGCTCGCGAGCGACCTCGGCGCGCGCGGCGACCCCTCACGCGCCGAGCGGTGGCGCGCGAACATCCGCGCCGGCATCGACGAGCTGCTGCCGATCCTCACCTACGTCTCGCTGCCGTTGCTCGTGCACGGCGAGTACGACGTCACACCCGACCATCAGCCGATCCTCGGCGCTGTCGACGAGCACGTCCACGTCGCTGCGGGGTTCAGCGGCCATGGATTCATGATCGCCCCCGCGGTCGCGCGGATCCTCGCCGACGCGATCCTCGACGGCGTGCACGACGAGGCGCTCGGCGTGCTCGACGCCGCGCGGTTCGCCGAGGGCCGGCTCGTACCCGAGCCGCAACTCGTGTAGGACTCTGGCGATGACCGAGATGCGCCTCTACGACATTCGCGTGACGGTCGAGCGGATCGAGGGCCGCTCGGTGTGCGGCCTCGCCGTGGGCGACTACTTCGAGGTGACCGAGTCGAACCGGGTCCGGATCCCCGAGGGGAAGCACTTCTGTCTCTACGCGCTGCAGTCGGTGCTGCCCCTGATTCCCGCCAAGCAGCGGCGGCTCCCGGCGGAGGACTGGTTGGAACAGGACAGCCTCGTCAGCTGCCCGGATCCCGACGAGCGGGTCGTGATGCGCATCGAACGGATCGGCGAGCGCGTGCTGCGAACGGAGGACCTCACCTGATGGAGGTCGGTCTCGGCCTCCAGTCCGACAAGCGGCCAGACGACTACACCGCGATCGCCCGCCGAGCGGAGGCCGCGGGCTTCGACGTGATCTCGGTCTACCAGGATCTCCTCTTCCAGCCGGCGATCGTCCCCCTGACCGTGATCGCCCAGGCGACCGAGCGAGTGCGCCTTGGCCCTGCTGCGCTCAACGCCCGCACGCTGCATCCGGTCGAGCTCGCAGGCCAGGCGGCGGCGCTCGACCTGGCGTCGAACGGCCGCGCCTACCTCGGGCTGACCGACGGCGCGTGGCTCGAGCGGCTCGGCCTCGACCTCGACGCGCCGCTCGCGCGGATGGAGGAGGCGGCCGAGATCGTGCGCCGCCTGTTCTCCGGCGACCGTTCCGGCTTCAGCGGCGCGCACTTCACGCTGGCCGAGGGCGCAGGCTTCGAGTACGTGCCGCAGCGAAACCGCATGCCGTTGCTGATCGGCACCTGGAAGCCGCGCATGGCGGCGCTCGCCGGGCGGATCGCGGACGAGGTGAAGATCGGCGGCTGCGCCAACCCCGACATGGTGCGGCTGATGCGCGACTGGATCGGCAACGACCGCGTCGGGATCGTCGTCGGCGCCGTGAGCGTCGTCGACGAGGACGGCGACCTGGCCCGCGCGCACGCGCAGCGCGAGGTCGAGATGTACCTGGACGTGATCGGCAAGAACGATCCGACGATCGAAGGGCCGCCGACGCTCGACCGGTTCGCCTTCGCCGGCACACCGGAGCAGGTGGCCGAGCACGCGCAGCAGCTCTTCGACGCAGGCGCGAAGCGGGTCGAGTTCGGCACACCGCAGGGACTGACGACCGTCGGCGGTGTCGAGCTCCTCTGCGAGCGGGTGCTGCCGCTACTTCGCTGAGACCGAACGGCCCTGGTCGAGTACGAGCTGGAGCTCGCCGGCGATCACGTCGTCGACGGTCGACTTGCCGTCGGCGATCAACCGGACCGCGGCGATGAAGTCGTCGACGTCCGCGACGCGCTCCTTGAGCAGGTAGCCGAGCCCTTGCCGGTCGCCCTGGAACAGGTCGAGCGCGCTCTCGACATCGATGTAGGAGGAGAGGACGAGCACCCCCGTCCGGGGATAGCGGCGGCGGATCTCGTGCGCGGCGCGAATCCCCTCGTCGGTCTTCGTCGGCGGCATCCGGATGTCGACGATCGCGACGTCCGGCAGGGTTTCGTCGACGAGCACGAGCAGGGCCTCGGCGTCGCCGGCCTGTCCGACGACCTCGAAGCCGGACTCCTCGAGCAGCGAGGCGACTCCTTCGCGGAGCAGCACCGAATCGTCGGCGAGCACGACACGCAGCGGCTTCACCGCGGACCGCGCACCGGGCAGGGGCGGGAACTCGTGCTCGAGCCCGTCGGCCAGGATGCGACGCAGTCTGGTCGGCTGTGGGATCCCCTTCAGCTGGACCTCACCGAGGTCGACGCCGGCGTACTCGACCTCGACGGCGTCGGAGACCAGGATCTCCCCGCCGCGTGCGACCTGGCTGACCCGCGCCGCGTGGTGAACCGCCAGCCCGACGTAGCCGTCGCCTGCGGTGTGCGCACGGCCACGGTGCACACCCATGCGAACGCGGAGCGGTGCGGGCCACTGCTCGGCGGTCAGCGCCCGCTGCGCGTCGACGGCAGCTTGAACCGCGGCGGACGGCTCGGCGAAGGCCGCGAAGAACTCGTCACCGCGCCGGTCGACGACTCGGCCGCCGTTGGCCTCGATCGCCTGCTGAACCAGCTCGCGATGCCGGTCGAGCACCGGGCCGTAGTCGGCTCCGAGGTTGGCGAGCAGCCGCGTCGATCCCTCGATGTCGGTGAAGAGATAAGGTGAGGTCGTCGGCGCGCTGCTCTGGCATCTGGCCCGGGAGGATCGCAGTTAGTGCCAGTTGACGACGGTTCGCCCGGCGTCGGGCAGCGGCAACGATTCGGCCTCGGCGACGACCGCCTCGCGTGCGGCGGGCGAGAGCTTCTGCCACGTCTGGATGGTGAACGTTCGTTGCGCTCGTCGCCAGGTGGCCACGATCTCGCCGGCCACCAGCACCGCGCCGGGCCACACGCGCGGAGTCCACAGCTCGCCGCGGTTGCCGGCGTCCGGCACCAGCAGCGCACGCTGCTCGCCGGTGCCGTGCAGGGTGTAGGAATCGCCGCTCGGCAGGAGCCGGGCGGCGGCCGTCGGTCCCGGCGCTTCGCGGGTCGTGGGCTCGTCGCGGGCGAGCAGCCAGGCGTCGCCGAACGGTGTCCGGACGGAGATCAGCTCCGGGCCGAGCTCGTCGAACACGTCGACCGCCTTCCGGGCGCCGACACCCGCCCACTTGGCGAACGTCGCCGGCTCCGAGGGGCCGAAGACGTGCAGGTGGCGGCGCGCCAGCTCGCGGGTCGCTTCGGCGGGACTGATCTCCGGCGGCGGCACCGTCCAGACAAGCGGCCGCCGAGCGCCCTCCCACCGGATCGCGAGCGTGCCGGTCAACGCCGCGTAGCGAAGGTTGTTTCCGTGCGTGCCGAGCGCCTGACCGGCGTCGTCGTAGCGCATGCGGGCCCCGGCGAGGTGAGCGTGCACCCGAGGAGCAAGATCCTCCGCCCGGCGGCGGATCATGCCGCTGTCCGGAAGCCTGCCGAGCGTGAACACGGCGAGGTCGCGTGCGTCGACGACGTAGACCTGGTACCGCGGCCCCCACACCTGCACGAGCGAGGGAGCCTCCCAGGCGGACGGCCCCGCACCGTCCACGCGGGCGTGGATCGACAGCAACGCGGCCCGCGGCATGCTGTCCTGCAGACCTGCCCACGCCGCGCGCTGCAGCGAGCGTGGTCCGGCCGGCAGCCGCTGATCCAACGCTCCGACCCGTCGCCGGAACGCGAGGATCTGCGGTCGCGTGAGTGTCAGCTGCGCGGGCGTCACGTTGCTGCGGATCGTAGGCCGCGAGGCGTAGCATCGCGACGGTGGACGCAGACCGTGACGCCGTGTGGACGGCGGTACAGGCGATCTACGCCGGCTTCCTGGCAGGCGATCGCTCCGCGATCGACGCGCACATCTCGCCCGACGCGACGGTCTGGGACTCCGCCCACGAACCGCTCGTCCGCGGCCGGCAGGAGCTCGACGCCGTCCGCGACACCCGGCCTCCCGACGGCCCGGTCCCGACAGACCTCCGAGCCACGAACCCCGTGATCGACGTCTTCGGCGACGTCGCCCTCGTGCGGCACGTGCTCATCGTCACCTTCCCGTCCGAAGCGAACCTGCCGGAGCAGCGGATCCGCAACACCTCCGTCTGGCGCAAGGTCGCCGGCCGCTGGCTCTGCATCCACAACCACGAGGACGTCGTCAGCTAGCGTCAGGGCGTGTTCGACTACGCCTCCCGCCAACGACGTCTCGCCGAGCGGCTCGAGCAGGCGGGCATCGACGCGCTCTTCCTCGCTCCCTCTGCCGATCTCGAGTACCTGACCGGCGTCGAGCGCCAGATCCCCAACTTCGGGGAGGTGTCCTACGCGCACGGTTGGGTCACAGGCGCGTTCTTCCGCGCCGGCCACGACCCCGTCTTCCTCTTCCCGCGAATGTTCGCGGCCTTCGACCTGCGCGAGGAGCCGGCCGGCGAGGTGATCGTCGTCAACGAAACCGACGATGGGGCAGCGATCTTCGAGCGCGTCGCGGAGGGGATCGGCACGACAGGCGTCGTCGCGGTCGGCGACCGCGTCTGGACCGAGACGGCGCTCCGCCTGGGGGCTACAGTCGGGTTCGAGCGGCTGCAGACCGGCTCGAGGATCGTCCACGAGCTCCGGCGGACGAAGAGCGACGAAGAGCTCGCGGCGATGGGGCGTGCCGTCGAGACGGTGGAAACCACGATGGCGGCCGTTGCACCGCTCGTCGCGCCGGGCGTGACGATGCTCGAGCTCGCGGAGGCGGTGGAACACGAGCTACTCGCTGCCGGCTCGCGGTGCCCGTCGTTCGCAACGCACATCTTCACGGGGATCGTCGCGGGCGACTTCGACTCGCACACCCAAACGGGCCGGTCGCCGATCCCGGCCGGCACTTCCGTGATGTTCGACTTCGGCGGCGTCGTCGACGGCTACTGCTCCGACTTCGGCCGCACGGTCTACTGCGGCGAGCCGCCGCAGGACTACCTCGACGCGTACGACGTGATGCTCGCCGCTTACGACGCGGGCAAGGCGGCCGCCAGGACCGGCACACGCGCCCAGGACGTGAACGCGGCGTGCCGGGCGCCGATCGAGGCTGCCGGGCTCGGTGAGCATTTCCGCCATCGGATGGGTCACGGCATCGGCATGGATGTCCACGAGCGGCCGTTCCTCTCCGCCGAGGACGAAACGCCGCTCGAGGCCGGGATGACGTTCACCGACGAGCCGTCGATCATCATCCCCGGCCGCTACAGCCTCCGGATCGAGAACATCATCGTGGTCGAGGAGGGCGGCGGGCGGAGCCTCAACTCCTACCCCGCCGCCCTCGTCGTCAACTAGCGCCTACTTCGGCGCGACCTTCGTGACGTCGATCGAGTACACCGCGTTGTAGACGGCGTTCTTCAGATCGGACGTCGCGACGAACACCTGCGTCGGCTGCATGAGCGGGAAGTACGGCCCGCTCGTGTTCAGCTGACGCTGGAACTGCTGGAACAGCGCCGTCCGCTTGGTCGGATCGGTGGCCACCGCGGCTGCGGCGGCCGTCTTTTCGATCGTCCCGTTGGCGCCCTTCGCCCAGCCCGCGCGCAACCCGACGAGATCGCCCGGGGCGAACGTCAGGTAGTCGGCGGGATCCGGGTAGTCCGGGCCCCAGAGCGACAGGCCGAACGCCATCTTGCCGCTGCGGTAGCTCGTGAGCCACGTGCCGGTCGGCGAGCCCGACAGCTGCACGTTGATCCCCATCGCCTGCAGGTTGGACTGCACCCGCTGGGCAAGCGTTGCGAACGGCACGCCGTTGATCGTCAGGTCGCTCGGGTACTCGAGCGTGACGGTCTGGCTCGACTGGCCCGACGCCTGCAGCGCGGCTTTCGCCTTGGGGACGTTCTGCTTCACCGCTTCCTTTGCGGGCAATGCGCCTGCGAACATCGACGGGATGATCCCCGGCGTCTGGTAGGCGCCCGGTCCCGCCACCTGCAGGATCGACTTGTAGTCGAGCCCGAAGCGGACCGCGTTCTGCCACTGCTTGTTGGAGGTCACCGCAGAGACCTGCGGATCGTTGTTCGCGAACAGCCAGAACACCCACGTGGACGGCTGCAGCGACACCTTCACCTTCGAGTTCGACTTCAGCGACTGGGCCTGGTCGGACGCGAGGTCGATCGCGACCTCATGCGAGCCGCGGCTGACGTTGATCAGCTGCGTCGCAGCGACCATGTTGCGCACGACGACCGTGTCGAACGCCGGCTTGGTCGCGCCCCAGTACTTCGTGTTGCGCTTGAGCGTGACCTGCGACGTGGTGCTGTACGCGGAGAGGACATACGGGCCGCTCCCTGCGCCGACCGACGCAGACGAGTTGAGCCAGCTCTCGGCCTTGTCCTTCTTGTCGGCGCCCACCGAGGCGGTGCCGCCGTGCGCCTTCACGAGCTTCGCGTTGACGATGCCCGTGGAGGGGTTGGCCAGAATCGCAGGCAGCTGGCCTGCCGCCGTCTTCGAGGTCATCACGACGCGGTACCTGCCGGATGGCTTGACCACGACGCCGTCGAGCAGGAACGCAGGGTTCCCCTTCAGGTTGATCAGCCGGTTCAGCGAGAAGACCACGTCGGCCGACGTGAGCGGGTCGCCGTTGGCGAAGTGCACGTTCGTCTTCAGGTTGAAGATGAACGTCCTCGCGCCGTTCGATGCCTTGTACGACGAGACGAGGAGCGGGACGGCGTGGGCGAGATCGCTCTTGTTGTAGGTGAAGAGCGTGTCGTAGATACCGCGGTCGATGATCGACCCGGTCGGGTCGAACGCGCGCTGCGGGTCGGAGGTCTTCAGCGTGAACGAGTTGTCGACGACGAACGTCGACCCGGCGGCGTGATGAGAGGACGCGGCGAGCGCAGCGGCCGCGCAGACGAGCGCGGTCAACGCGACCAGCGGCACAGTCAGGCGCCATCTGTGCGAGGTGAAACGATGCAATTCGACTCCTTGATTTTGGGGGCTTCTCCAGACTATTGGACGCTGTGAGGCACCTCCAAGTTGGCGAGCGGCTCCGGCGGCACGCCCGGCGTCTGCAGCCAGCAGGCGGAGGCTCGCTCGGGAGTCAGCTCCATGAGAGGCGGATCCTCGTCCCGGCAGCGGTCGAACGCGTAGGAGCAGCGCGGGTGGAATCGACAGCCGGACGGGGGTCGGGCCGGGTCGGGGACCTCCCCGGGGAGGCTCTCGGGCAGGACGCCCGCTCCGTCCGCGCGAGGCACCGCCGCGGTCAGGGCTTCGGTGTACGGGTGGGCCGGCCGCTCCCAGAGCGGCACGGTGGGCGACGTCTCGACCATCCGGCCGAGATACATCACCGAGACGTCGTCGGCGACGTGCCGGACGATCGCGAGGTCGTGCGAGATCAGCAGCAGTCCCACGTCGAGCTCGCGCGACAGGTGCCCCAGGAGGTTCGCGAGCTGTGCCTGCGCCGACGCGTCGAGTGACGCGAGCGGCTCGTCCAGGACGATCACGGAGGGGTCGGCGGCGAGCGCGCGGGCGACGGCGATCCGCTGGCGCTGTCCGCCCGAGAACTCGTGCGGATAGCGGCGGATGGCGTTCGCAGGTAGGCCCACGAGCTCGAGCAGGTCGCGAACTCGAGCCTGTCGATCGCCCCCGCCGACCCCGTCGGCGACCTGGCTGCCGACCGTCCGGCGTGGGTTGAGCGAGGAGTACGGGTTCTGGAAGACGAGCTGGAGCCTGACCAGCTCCGCGGGGCGCGCCCGCCGGCCCAGCGGGCTCACCGGCCGACCTTCGAAGGTGACCGTGCCGCCCGCCGTCTTGACGAGGCCGACCGCGGCCCGCGCGAGCGTCGACTTGCCGCACCCGGACTCGCCGACGAGGCCGACGATCCGGCCGCGTTCGACCGAGAGGCTTGCTCCCGCGACCGCGCGAACCCGGCCCCCGCGGCCGTGGTAGTCGACGACGACGTCGTGCAGCTCGAGCGCGCTCATGCGTGGACGAAAGGATCGACGTGGCACGCGAGACGCCGGTCTCCGGCAGGCGCCAGCGGCGGCACGACCGACCGACACTCGTCGATCACGAACGCGCAGCGCGGGTGGAAGGCGCAACCCGGAGGAATCCGCCCCGGCGTCGGCGGGGCGCCGCCGATCGCGACGAGATCCTGCTCCTTCGGCGCCTCCGGATGCGGGAGGGCATCGAGGAGTGCGCGCGTGTAGGGATGGCGTGGCCGCTGCAGGACGTCTTCGCGCGCACCGGACTCGACGACGCGTCCCGCGTAGAAGATCGAAACCCGGTCGGCGATCGAGGAGAGGACGCCGAGGTCGTGGGTGATCAGCACGACCGCCAGCTCGTGCTCGCGGCGGAGCCGGTCGAGCAGCCGCAGGATCCCCGCCTGCACCGTCACGTCGAGCGCCGTCGTCGGCTCGTCGGCGATCAGGAGCCGCGGCCCGCACGCCAGGGCAATCGCGATCGCGATCCGTTGGCGCATGCCGCCCGAGAACTGGTGCGGAAAGCGCCGGAGCGCCGTGTGCGGGTCGGGGATCCGCACATCGGAGAGCAGCTCGACGGCGCGCTCGTTCGCGCTCTTGCGGTCGAGCCCCAGGTGCAGTCGCACGTGCTCGGTCAGCTGCTTGCCCACCGAGAGCATCGGGTGCAGCGACGTGAACGGATCCTGGAAGACCATCGCGATGTCGCGCCCCGAGATGCTCTGGAGGCGGCGTCGCGGGATCGCGATCAGATCGTCGTCGCCGAAGCGCGCCGTCCCCTCGACCGCCGAGCCTTCCGGCAGCAGGCCGAGCAGCGCGAGCATCGAGACGGTCTTGCCGCTGCCGCTCTCGCCGGCGATGCCGAAGACCTCGGCCGGCTGCACCTCGTAGTCGACGCCGTCGACCACCGTGACTTCCCCGGCCGGTGTCGGCAGCCGCACGCGCAGCCCCTCGACCGCGAGCACGCTCACGGCCCCTCCTCGGCGCGCCGCGCGGTCCGCGGGTCGAAGACGTCGCGCAGGGAGTCGCCCAGGAAGTTGAACGCCAGCACGACGGTGAAGATCGCGAGGCCGGGGAACGTCCCGATCCACCACCACTGGAAGTACTGCGTGCCCTCCGCGACCATCGCCCCCCACTCCGCCTTCGGCGGCTGTGCGCCGAGGCCGAGGAACGACAGGCCGGAGAGGAGCAGGATCGCGGTCGCGAGGTCGAGCGTCGCCAGCACGAAGATCGGGCCGGCGACGTTCGGGAGGATGTCCCGGAAGAGCGTCTTGCGGCTCGATGCCCCGAGCAGCCGTGCCGACTGCACGTACTCCGACTCGCCGACGGAGAGCACGAGCCCGCGCGAGACGCGTGCGTATGAGGGCCACGCGACGACCACGATCGCGAGTGCCGCGTTGAGCAGGCCGCGACCGAGGACGGCGGCGACGACCATCGCCAGGATGATCGCCGGGAACGCGAAGACGAGGTCGGTGAGACGCATCAGGATCCCGTCGACGGGGCCGCGGAGGTAGCCGGCGACCGCGCCGACCGTGCTGCCGATCGTGGCTGCGATGAAGACCAGGATCAGCCCGATCGGGAGCGAGACCCGCGAGCCCATGATCACGCGGCTGAAGACGTCGCGGCCGAGCTCATCCGTGCCGAAGAGGTGCGACCACGACGGGCTCTGGGCGGGCACGGCGTTCTGAGCAAGGGCGTTGTAGGGCGCGATCAGCGGCGCGAAGATCGCGATCAGGATCCAGGCGACGGCGATCACGGCGCCCGTGATCGCCAGCGGCTGGCGCCACGCCGCCGAGATCGTGAAGCGCCTGCGCGGCGCGACGGCCTCGAGGCTCACCTCGGTCATGTGAGCCGGATCCTCGGATCGATGACCCCGTACAGGATGTCGACGACGAAGTTGACGCTCACGTAGACGACGGCGACGAAGATGCTCACGCCGGCGATGGCCGGCACGTCGAGGTTGACGGCTGCCTCGTACGCGTACTGGCCGATTCCTGGCCAGGAGAAGATCTTCTCCACGAGCACGGCTCCGGTGAGGACGTTCGCGAAGACGAGCCCGAGCACGGTGATCACGGATGGGAGCGCGGCGCGCAGGATGTAGCGGACGACGACGATGCGCCCGGGCAGGCCCTTCGCGCGTCCGGCGCGCACGTAGTCGTTCCCCATCACCTCGAGCACCGCCGAGCGCGTGAACCGGGTCAGGAGGCTGACGTTGAACGCCGCGAGGACGAGCGCCGGCAGGATGATGTGGTGGAACGCCTGGCCGAAGAGTCCGAAGTCGCCCTGCAGCAGCGCATCGATCGTGTAGAGGCCGGTGACGTCGTGCGGCGGGTCGACACCCGGGTCGAGGCGTCCGGCGCCCGGGAACCAGTTGAGCTTGTAGAAGCCGACGTACAACGCGACGAGCGCGATCCAGAACGTCGGCATCGAGATGCCCGCGAGTGAGGTGACGCGCAGGGCATGGTCCGTCGGACGGTTACGCCGGAGCGCTGCGATCACACCGAACGCGATCCCGACGAACGCGGCGAACATCACCGAGTAGAGCGCGAGCTCGGCCGTCGCCGGGATGAACTGTCCGAGGTCGTGCGTCACCGCTTCATGCGTGAGCGACGACTGGCCGAGGTCGCCGTGGAGCACGTGGTTGAGGTAGAGCACGTACCGCTCCGGCAGCGGCTTGTCGAGGCCGTAGTGATGCTTGAACGCCGCGACAGCCGCCGGGTCGCCGGCGGCCTGCTCACCGAGGTTCGTGGCGACCGCGTTCGACGGCACGAGCTGCGTCAGGAGGAAGACGACGGCGGTGATGCCGACCAGCAGGAACACGAACGCCAGCAGCCGCCGGGCGACGAACCGGACCAGCCCGTTGGTACGGCCGAAGCGCGGCCGGCGAAACTCGGTGATCGGCGTGGGAGCCGTCGTCAACGGACGACCGATCGTACAAGAGCGCTTGCGCCGGCTGGATCGGCCGCGCACTGTGTCGGTAGTGGGGTTCGAGCAGCCAGTCGTGATCGGCCGTCGCCGTGAGCTCGCCGCGATCGAGGCGTTTCTGACGCGAGCCGCGGACGGGGCTGCTGCGCTCGCCGTCCGGGGCCCGGCGGGAATCGGGAAGACGACCGTCTGGCAGGCCGGCGTCGAGCTCGCCGCCGGGCGAGGCTGGCGGGTGCTCGTCGCGCGGCCGGCAGGCGTGGAGGCGTCGCTCTCGTTCGCGGGGCTCGTCGACCTGTTCGCGCACGTCGACGACGCGGCGCTCGACGGCCTGCCGGCGCCGCAGTGGCGCGCGCTGGCGGCGGCGCTCCTGCGGGAGGACCCGGTCGACGGCCGGATCGACCGCCGCGCGCTGGCGACGGGAACCGCGACGGCCTTGCACGAGCTCGCTCGCGTCGAGCCGGTGCTCGTCGCGGTCGACGACGCGCAGTGGCTCGACACGGCGACGGTGGACGCGCTCTCGTTCGCGCTCCGGCGTGGCAGCGACGCGAGGATCGGCGTCCTCTGCTCGATCCGCACTGATGCAGGGCGGCCGGCCACGTTCGAGACCGCGCTGCCCGAGGATCGGCGAGCCGACCTCGAGCTGAGGCCCCTCACCGTCGCGGCGATGCACGAGGTGATCCGCGCACGCGTCGGTCGCTCGCTGCCACGCCCGACGGTCGTGAGGATCGTCGAACGCACGGGGGGCAATGCCTTCTATGCGCTCGAGATCGCGCGCGAGCTCGTCCGCCGCGGGGACGGCACGCCCGGCGAGCTGCCGGTTCCCGCGAGCGCGCAGGAGCTCGTGCGTCTCAGCGTCGGACGCCTGCCGCGCGAGACGCGTGACGCGCTCCTGCTGGCGTCGGCGCTGGTGGCACCGACGACCGCCGTGGCCTCGGCCGACGCCTTCGAACCAGCCGAACAGGCGGGCGTCGTCCGCCTCGACGCCGCCGGCCGCATCCACTTCGAGCACCCGCTGCTGGCCGCCGCGCTCTACGAGTCCGCCTCCCCCAGCCGGCGACGTGACGTACACCGGCAGCTGGTCGATCTTTCGGGCGACCTCGAGACACGAGCGCGACATCTCGCGCTCGCCACCGATAGGCCCGACGAGACCGTCGCCGCCGAGCTCGACGCCGCTGCCGCCCACACGGCGGCGCGCGGTGCCTCGGCGGCCGCAGGCGAGCTGGCGCGGCTCGCGCTTCAGGCGACTCCCGACGCTGCGAACGAGGCGCGCGCTCGTCGTACGCTCGTGCTCGCGCACTACCTCCTCGATGCAGGCGAGTCGGCCGGATCGCGTGCGGCGCTGGAAGCGTTCGACGCCTCCTCGGTGGACGGCGACCTGCGCGCGGAGCTGCTGCGCGACCTCGGCTACGGCCTCTGGTACGAGGGCGAGCGCGACACCGGCTACCGGCTCGTCCTCGACGCGCTCGAGCACGCCCGCGACGACGGGCTCGCCGCGCGCACGCACGCCGCCGCTGCGTGGCTCTGGCACGACGGCGATATCGAGCGCGCGATCGAACACGCCGACGCGGCGGTGGCGCTGCTCGACCCGGAGGAGCACCCCGGGCCGTACTCCTGGGCGCTGCTCCTCGGCACGTACCTCCGGCTCCTGAACGGCGACGGCGACGACGAAGCCGCGTATCGGCGCGGCTGCGAGCTGCAGAAGCGGCCGATCGACTGGGACGACACGAGCCCCGTGCTTGGCATGTGGCCGCTCCTGCACGATCGGTTCGCCGAGGCGCGGTCGGTCTACGAGGTCGGCCTCGAGCGCGCGCGGTCGGAAGGCGACGTGACCAGCGTGCAGGGAACGCTCGTCCGGCTCGCGGAGATCGCCTGCTGGACGGGCGACGGGGTCGAGGCGGATCGCCTGGCCGACGAGTGCATGGCGCTGGCCGACCGCACCTCGTCGTCGACGCAGCTCGGGGGCTCGCTCTACGCACGCGGACTCGTCGACGCCCACCTCGGCCGGCTGGACGAGGCGCGGGTGGCCGGCGAGGAGATCGTTGCCACGTTCGGAACGGCCACGCAGGGAGCGCTGCTCGGCCACTGGCTGCTCGGCTTCGTCGCGCTGTCGCTGGCCGACCCGACGACGGCGGACCGGGAGTACACGCGAGCTCAGGCGATCGTCGACGCGCAGGGGCAACGCGAGCCGGCCCGCTACCGCTTCCAGCCCGATCACATCGAGGCGCTCGTCGAGCTCGGCGACGTGGGGCGTGCGCGGGAGATGCTTGCGAGGCTCGAGCAACGGGCGGCCGTGTTTCCCCGTCCGTGGGCCCTCGCCACGAACGCCCGCTGCCGTGCGCTGGTCGCAGCGGCCGAGGGCGACCTGACGGCTGCCGGCGAGGCGGCCGCGGCGGCCGTCGCTGCGCACGAGGAGCTCGCGATGCCGTTCGAGCGAGCACGCACGCTCCTGGTGCAGGGCCGGATCCTGCGCCGGTTGAAGCAGAAGCGCGAGGCGCGTGCGGCGCTCGACCAGGCGCTCGCGGAGTTCGAGCAGCTCGGCGACGTGACCTGGGCGAGAACGACCGCTCTGGAGCTGCGCCGGCTGGCGACGCGACGCGCCCCCGACGCGCTGACACCGACCGAGCGGCGGATCGCCGAACTGGCCGCCTCCGGACTCTCCAACCCGGAGATCTCCGCGCGCGTCTACGTCTCGCGCAAGACCGTGGAGGCGAACCTGGCACGGGCCTACCGGAAGCTGGGCATCTCGTCGCGCGCGCAACTGGGTCAGGCGCTGGCCCGGGAGGCAGAGCCGATTTCGTAGGGAGTTCCCTCTTTCCGCGGCGATCGTGCGGCCCTATTTTCGATCGCCATGGAGGGGGAACGGGAGAGCTTCGTCGCCGAGTGCTACTGGCCCGACGTCGACGACGCCGACCTCGCCACGCTCGACGGGCGCATCGACCGGGTGATCGCCGAACTCGCCGACTCGGGACGCGCGGTTCGGTATCTCGGCTCGATCCTGCTGCGCGAGGACGAGGTCGTCCTCTGCCAGTTCGAGGGCCCCGCGGACAGCGTCCGCGAGGTCGCCGAGCTGGCGGAGGTCCCGTTCGAACGCATCCTCGCCACCGCCCACTCGCCCTGGCCGCTTTCACGAACCGGAGGACTCGAATGAACCTGAAACCAGCCCTCAAAGCCATCCTGGCAGTCGCGGTCGCCGCAGTGCTCGCCGCCGCGTTCGGCGGCGCGCCCGCCGTCTCCGCCCCGACCGAATCGACGACCGCCGTCGCGTGCACGCTGCTCTCGTCGAGCCAGCTCCAATCCACCCTCGGGCTCAGCCAGTCGACCGTTCTCAGCAGCAACGTCCCGACCGGTGCGCTCTCCGAGGACGTCGACACCCAGTGCGGCTGGGGTGTGTGGAGCGGCGCTCCGCCAACCAGTCCGGCGGCGACGTTCGCGCTCGCACGGGCCGGCCATGCCGCCCAGATCGGAATCGAGACGTGGGCACCCCACAAGGGCCACGA
The DNA here is from genome assembly GCA_963836705.1 of uncultured Actinomycetes bacterium. GTDB lineage: Bacteria > Actinomycetota > Thermoleophilia > Gaiellales > Gaiellaceae > PALSA-600. Next base: position 830,269 of record CAWIKU010000002.1, read on the forward strand.
CCGGCCCTGGATCGCCAAGGACTTCACCAAGCTGACCAGCAAGCTGGCGCACGAATCGGCCACGTTCCCCGGGCTCTTCACGTCTGCAGGCATGCCGGCGCACACGATCCGTGTAGCCAACCTCGGGCACTCCGGGACCGGCTTCACCACTGCGGCGTCCGGGCTCGCGAAAGGGCTGACCGTTGCGATCGGCTGCTGGTGGGAGAAGAAGTCCCACAAGGCGATCTGTGTCTTCGACGAGGAGGCCGCGTCGAGGCCGGTGACGGCAGACATGGGCACGTTCGCGAAGATCGCGGTCGCGAAATTCCTCGGCTAGCGCCGCTTACACGTCATCTGCGATCTCTGCGTGGCGCTCCGCCACGCAGAGATGCGCCCAGTACTCGGCACGCTCGACGATCCGCTCGGCCAGCGCCTCGCGGTCGTCTGCGCCGTTCTCAACCTGGATCCGTACCTGGTGCACGGACGCCTCGACGCTGCCGTCGGTCTCCAGCCGCTCCTCGGAGATGATCGAGACCTCCCCCACCTCATCGAGCAACCACGCAGCCAGACGGTCGATCTCTGCCCGTGTCGCGTCCCGCCCGGCGAAGACGCCGAAATTGACGCAGACCTCGATTGCCGGCTGCTCAGGCTCGCTGACGATGAACGCCATTGCTGGTCCCATGCAGATGAGATAGCCGGAATCGCGCCACGCGTAACCTCGCAGCGCAGGGATCACTCGATCGAGGGACGCTGCAAGTGCTTACCGGACCGCGTGCGTGAGCCTACGTCCTGCCGTCGCCTTCGGCAACGCTTGGACGGACGGCTCGGCCAGCGGTAGCTCGGGCGAGAGGATGTGCACGAGCGCCTCCACGCAGTCCGCGTCGAAGGCGGTGCCGGTTTCGCTGCGCAGCAGCTCCAGCGCACGCTCGGGTGTCCAGGCCGCGCGGTAGACCCGTGGTGAGACGAGTGCGTCGTAGACGTCGCAGACCGCGAGAATCCGCGTTTCGAGTGAAAGGTCGTCGGCGTCGATGCCCCGCGGGTAGCCACTGCCGTCGAGACGCTCGTGGTGGTCGAGGACAAGGTGCACAACGGTGTCGTTGAAGCCGCCGAGCTCGGTCAGCAGTTCGTAGCCGTGTGCCGGATGGCGCTTGATGACCGCAAACTCGGCGTCGTCGAGCGGCCCCGGCTTCTGCAGGATCGAGTTCGGGATCGAGAGCTTGCCGATGTCGTGGAGCAGGCCGCCAATCGCCAGCGCGCGTAGGCGCGCGGCCGTGAGGCCGAACCGCTCGCCGATCGCGACGGCGAGCGCGGCAACGCGGCGGGTGTGCTCCTCGGTCGAGCTGTCCTTCTCCGCCAGCCTGACCATCAGGGCGCGCACGCGCGCGCCGAGGAATGCCTCCTCGGCCGCAACCATCTCGGATGCGCTCAGGTCGCCCGCGAGGGGACGCGACTGGCCCGCGCGATAGAGGTCGTAGGCGACCGACGCGCCGACGAGCGTGATCCCGACGAATTCACAGAGGTGGCCGAACCACCAGCCGAGATCGGTGAAGGTGAGCGCCAGCGCGCCCCAGACCGCGCTCGCGAGGAGCAGCAGCCCGATCACGACCACGAGGTCGGCAGTCCGGCGCGTGAGCAGGAAGGTGCGTGCGGCGCGGATCGCCAGCGCGCCCAGGAGCAGCATCCCGACCGCCATCAGCCCCCACGCCGCCGGCGAGCGTGCTTCCGGGACACTCGGCACGAGGCTCGGCACCAGCACGCCCAGCACGCTCACCGCGACGATCACGGCGACGCTTGCGGCCACGAGTGAGAGCAGGAAAGGAATCGACCGCCGCGCGTTCAGCCGTGGCACGCCCGACAGCGCAAGCACCGCCGCGCCGACCGGCAGCGTCGCGCCGCCGGTCAGGGCGATGACGCCGTTCGGCCCGACCAGCACACCCGGCGTCACGAGGCCGTGCACCGCCAGCAGGACGGCCATGACCGTGAACCCGCCGCCGACCAGCACGGTCCGCGCGTCACCACGGCTGGCGCCGACCGACATCAGCAGGAATGCCAGGACGGTCGCTGCGAGGGCGCTGACGCCGACGCCGTAGAAGTGCACCCAGAGCGGCGGCATCACCATCACATGGCCGAACTCGGAGAGCACGAAGACGAGCGGCAGCGACAGACCGAGCAGGAGCACAGCCGCAGTCAGTGGCACTCGCCGCATCTGACGCGTATCGACACGGCGAGCCGCCGCCTGAAGCGCCGCATCGCGCGTTTCAGGGATTCTCCGGGGGCAAGGAAAACGACTGGCGATGAGTTTCCGCGCTGCCTGGGGTCCCTGCTAGGACCCCGGTCCGACGGAGGGAGGACGAGATGGCTGAACACAGGGTTGGAACGCGCGAGGAGTGGCAAGCCGCCCGCGACGACCTCGCGAAGCTCGAGGCCGAGCAGGCGAAACGCGACGAGGAGATCAAGGAGAAGCGGCTCGCTCTGCCGTGGGTGCCGGTCGACAAGGAGTACGTGTTCGACACCGAGGACGGCCAGAAGACTCTCGCCGAGCTGTTCGACGGGCGCTCGCAGCTGCTCGCCTACAACATCATGTTCGGTCCCGACTACACGCTCGGCGCCTGCCCCGGCTGCACCAACCTGGGCGATGGCCTCGACGGCTCGCTGATCCACCTGAATCACCGCGACGTGACGCTGCTCTGCTTCTCGCGGGCGCCGATCGAGCGGCTGACCGCCTACAAGCAGCGGATGGGCTGGGAGTTCCCGTACGTCTCCACCTACAACACCGACTTCCCCTTCGACTTCGGGCTGGCACTGACCGAGGAGCAGGCGCAGGAGATTCCGCAGGTCAAGGAGATGATCGACGACCCGCCCGAGTGGCTCCAGGAGTGGTCACGCCAGATCGGTGCCGAGCTGAAGGACGGGCTGCGCGAAGGCCCGAGCTGGATCGCGTTCGCGCGCGAGAACGGGACCGTCTACCACACGTACACGGTGATGGCGCCCGACCCGTTCGTCGCGCCGTACTTCAGCTTCCTGCTCGACCGAACGCCGATGCCACAACCCGCCGAGGTTCGTGTCTGGCGGAAGGACGAGTACCCGGACTGAGCGCGGTCGCTTGGTGCGCCGTGGCCACCGCGCGAACTGATAGACGACGACGATGACCGGCGACCACGAGTTCGCGATCGAGACGACCGGGCTGCGCAAGCGCTATGGCAAGGTCGTCGCGCTCGACGGGGTCGACCTGCGCGTGGAGCGCGGGATCGTGTTCGGCCTGCTCGGGCCGAATGGCGCAGGGAAGACGACTGCTGTGCGGATCCTCACCACGCTGCTCCAGCCCGACGAGGGCTCGGCGAGCGTCGCCGGCATCGACGTGCTCCGCCATCCGGGCCAGGTTCGCGAGCGCATCGGCCTGGCCGGCCAGTACGCAGCGGTCGACGACAACCTGACCGGCTCCGAGAACCTCGAGATGGTCGGGCGTCTCTACCACCTCGGCGGCGGCAAGGCGCGCGAGCGGGCACGTGAGCTGCTGGACGAGTTCGAGCTCAGCTACGCCGGCGGGCGGCTCGTGCGCACGTACTCGGGCGGGATGCGCCGGCGCCTCGACCTGGCCGCGGCGATGGTCGCGCGCCCGGCTGTCCTGTTCCTCGACGAGCCGACGACCGGCATCGACCCGCGCAGCAGAATCGCTCTCTGGGCGACGATCGAGGGTCTGGTCGCGCACGGGGCGACGGTGCTGCTGACGACGCAGTACCTCGATGAGGCCGACCGGCTCGCCGAGCAGCTTGCGGTCATCGACGCGGGACGTGTGATCGCCGAAGGGACGCCGGCCGAGCTGAAGACCCAGAGCGGCGGCGAGCGGCTCGAGGTGCAGCTCACCGATCCGGCGGGCATCGAGGCGGCGAGCAGTGCGCTCCTGCCGCTCTCGAGCGACGGCCCCGTGCGCGCAGACGGCTTGCTGCTGAGCCTGCCGCTGCGCACGCGCGCCGGCGCGGTCGCCGAAGCGGTTCGGCGGCTCGACGAGGCAGGAGTGGCAGCCGAGGATCTCGCGGTCGTCACGCCTACGCTCGACGACGTCTTCTTGCAGCTGACCGGCCACGTCGCCGAGGAGAGCGAGGAGCAGCAATGACCGCCGGGCAGTCCGTCGCCGACACGCTCGTTCTCGCGCGGCGCAGCCTGCTGCGCATCCCGCGTCAGCCCGATCTGCTGGTCGGCTTCACGGTGCAGCCGATCATGTTCGTGCTGTTGTTCGTCTACGTCTTCGGCGGGGCGATCTCGACTCCGGGCGCCAGCTACGTCGACTACCTGATCCCCGGAATCATCATCCAGTCGATGTGCTTCGGCGGATTCGTGACCGCCCTCGGCCTCGCGGAGGATCTCAAGAAGGGCCTGATCGACCGCTTCCGGTCGCTGCCGATGTCGCGCGCCGCGGTGCTGACCGGCAGGACGCTCGCCGACCTGGTCACCAACTCGTTCCAGCTGGTGGTGATGCTCGTGGTCGGGTTCGCGGTCGGTTTCCGCTTCGCGACCGGAGCGCCTCAGATCGTCGGAGGCATCGCGCTCGCGTTGCTCGTCGGCTACGCGTTCTCGTGGGTGTTCGCGCTGATCGGGCTCGTGGCGTCGTCACCGGAGGCAGCGAATGCGTACGGCTTCACGATCCTCTTCCCCGTCACGTTCGTCTCGTCCGCGTTCGTCCCCGTGGACTCGATGCCGGACTGGCTGAAGCCGATCGCCGAGCACAATCCGTTCACATACATGGTCAACGCAGAGCGGTCGCTCTTCATCGGCACGCCGGCGGGCAACCAGATCTGGCTGGCGATCCTCTGGTCGATCGGGATCGCGGCCGTGTTCAGCGTGCTTGCGGTGTCGCGCTACCGCCATACCGTCGGGACCTGACGCGGCCGCCGCTGACTCCAAGCCGCGTGCAGGCGGCCAGGTTTTCGTCAGTCTCGGACGGGTTTGATCCACCTCAGCTCGCGTGGGGCCGCGTGCCTGCCCGGCCCCACGCGACTGTAAGAGCGCCAGCGCGCCGTCAACTGACACCTTCCCGACCAGTCCGTCGCCGCTTCCCCCGAGGCGAGTGCCCGAACCGTACGCCGATCTCCCGTCTTCTCTCGTCGACGTCACAGGAGCAAGAACTGACCCTGATCCGCCCACCGGCCGCGCTGAAGGTTCCCGCTCGGATCACGCTGATCTTCTGGGCAACGAAGCTGCTGACAACTGCATTCGGGGAGTCGACCTCCGACTACCTCGTTCACAACGTGAACCCGTACCTGGCTGTGATCGGCGGATTCGCCGTCTTCGCGATCGCGATGGCGTTCCAGTTGCGCGTCGACCGGTACGTGCCCTGGATCTACTGGCTCGCGGTCGCGATGGTTGCCGTCTTCGGAACGATGGCGGCCGACGTCCTCCATGTCGAGTTCCGCGTGCCCTACATCGCCTCGAGCTGGTTGTTCGCCGTCATGCTCGTCGCAGTTTTCTGGAGTTGGCGGCGCAGCGAAGGAACCCTGTCGATCCACAGCATCACCACCACGCCTCGGGAGCTCTATTACTGGGCGGCGGTGCTCGCAACGTTCGCGATGGGAACGGCCCTCGGCGACCTGGCGGCCTACACCCTCAACCTGGGCTTCTTCTCCGCCGGCCTGCTGTTCGCCGTCCTGTTCGTGCTTCCGGGTATCGGCTACCGCCTGTTCGGGCTGAACGCGATCCTCGCGTTCTGGGCTGCCTACGTCATGACGCGCCCACTCGGCGCATCGTTCGCCGACTGGACCGGGAAGGCCCGTTCCGCCGGCGGACTCGGCATCGGGGACGGCCCCATCGCCTTCCTGCTTGCAGCGCTGATCATCGCCTGCGTCATCTATCTGACCATCACTCGGAGCGACCAACTCGACAGTCGCACCAGTCGAGGCGAACAGCTCGAAGCTGCGCTCGAAGACGCCACGTACTCGTAGCGGCCACGCGCGATGCCGCTTGCCCAGGTCCCGCGCGACTTAGTTCGGGTTGGTGTTGTATGCGGAGAACTGCAGCTGACCGTGCTCGCACACCGAAGTCGGCGGCGTGATCTTGACCTTGGTCGTACCGCCACCCTGGCCGGCGACGCGGAAGAACCACGACGCCGGCTCACACTTCCTGCCCGCGGCCGGCTCCCCAACCCCCGGCACATCCGGTGAGAAGCGCGCCGTCGCATAGGCCTTCTGCCCGGGCGTGAGCCTGACGAGGATCGCCGTCAACGCTCCAGGAAAGGCCGCCGTGACGTGCGTGGGCAGCGGCTTCCCTCCCTTCCCGAGCAGCCGGCCCTGCGGCAGACCGGTGACGCTGCACTGCGTGTTCGACACGTTCCTGAGCGCGAGCCGATAGCTGATGTTCCCCGCGCCTGCGCTCCCGCGAATCACGGAGAACGAGCCGCTGAGCTGCGACCCTCCGCAGAACGCGACGGCTGACGTCGCGCTCGCCGTCGAGGCGGCAACCGCCGCGGCGAAGACGAGCAGTGTGAGCAGGCGCGCCATGTCGTTCACGAACCTAGTCGAAGTCAGTTAATGGAACCAAGTGGGCGGACCGACCTCTTTGTTCACCAGAAGGAGGAACGGCGAGGCTGGCCGGGGCGCACCCTTTGCGGCTACGTTGGTTCGAGACCTGTCTCCCCACCAGGGCTGCGGCGCTGCCCGCGGAGAGGATCGTCGATGTTCGAGCTCGTCGCGCGGATGATGAAGCGGTTCGGCGAACTCCAGTCGGTCGAGCTGCGAAGGACTTCAGGGAAGCTTGTCGTGGTCGTCACAGTGGCCGCGGCCGTCAGCTTTGGCGTTTCCACCGCAAGCGGTTCGCCTCCAGGAGCGACCGCGCAATGTAGAGACGGCACCTACAGCTTCTCGCTGCACCACTCCGGAACGTGTTCCCACCACGGCGGCGTCGCCCGCTGGCTTGACGGGAGCAGCTCCACGTCTTCGGGCGGGTCGCCAAGCTCGCCGAGCATCACCACGGCCCCGGCAGTCGGCCGTACGGTTCTCATTGCGAGGAGGTCGAGATCACGAGGCTGCACGCGTGGCGCGAGACCTGACGTCCGCTGTTCGCCGGGGGCTTACTACAGCGGCCTCACGCGAGCCGTCATCTGCTCATCCGGGTTCCGCACGAGCACGATCAGGAACGTGTCGCAAAGCGAGAAGTACGCCGCCGAGACCGAGTACGGAATGCTCGCCCGCCTCTACGGACGCACAATCGAAATCGATCACCTCATCCCGCTCGAGCTCGGCGGCTCGAACGACATCGCCAACCTCTTCCCCGAGCCCGGCGCCGGGAATGTGAGCTATCAGGTCAAGGACAAGCTCGAGAACCGGCTGCACACCATGGTCTGCGCCCGCCAGATCACACTCGCTGGGGCCCGCTTCGGCATCGCGACGAACTGGGAAGCGCTCTACCGCCGCGTGTACGGGACGGCCCCCTAGCCTCCCGGGGTCCAACGGCGTGCAGGCTGATCGATGCAACGATGACGTCCAAAGCGCATGCCTTCCTGATGTTGCAACAGGAGGTAGATCGAGGCCACCACGCCGTTGAGAACAACGTCATAACAACGGCTGGCGCAAGTGGCAGCCGCCACTAACTTCCTGCTGCGGGGGGCTCCGGATCTGGCTGCGGTAGGGACCGCAGCGAACGGGAGTGCCTGGGCGACGGCCAACCGGCATGTTCGAGATCTCAACCTAACGCGAATGCACGCGAAACAACTGCGGGTGCGCCCACTGTGCCCATAGTCCAGAGCCACGCGCCGAAATAGCGCCCGTCCAGAGGACTGGATCGCTGGACAATCGGTTACGCATCGGCCAGACTGACGCACTGCGGGAAGGCCCGGCACGATCTGCGGCGGAGAGAACGAGAGGTTCACCTGCCAGACGTTGGCCATCGCAAGGCGCTGTTCGACGGGTTACTGGATCACCCGCTGCCTCAGCAACCCGGTGTGCGCGACTACGTGTTCTATTTCGCGCCGGCCGATCCGCCTGGCTATGGCAGCGCGGCGCGCTTCTTCTTCACGACGTTCTATCCCAACCACGTTGCGCACGACGCGAAGAGCCTTGAGAGCCTCATCCGCATCCTGCACGACGACGTGACGAACAACGGCGTTCAGCAAATCCGCGAGGTCGTTCTCGTCGCCCACGGGTCCCCGGTCGGTCTCCAGGTTCATCTCCTCGATGCGACAGATGACGCCGACCTCCTCAACCTCAATCCTTATTCCCTGTCGGAACTGCAAGCCAAGTTGCAGCCCGACGCCCCCGACGGCCTTACCGACTTCGGCGCGAAACGCACTGCCGTCCTCGACCACTTTTCGCCTGACGCGTTTGTGACGCTGCGTGTTTGCCGCTTCGGACAGTCAGCGGAGGGGATGTACGCCCTTTATTCCTTTTTCGGAGGCGCGGTGAATGTCTACGCTCCGCTCAAGTACCAGTTCTTCGGGTCTGTCTTCCTCAAGCCTGGCGCACGCTTCCAGGACCGGTTGGCCTTTCACGACCACCTGGTCCGGCAGCGCCTCTTGCCCGCCGGAAGACACACGCCCGCCCGTGCGACGGCGCTCGTCCGGGCGATGGAGCACGAGCAATCGTTCAGTGAGCCGTTCGAACTTGCGAGCATGGTCGTGGGGGGCGGCGAGCCGCCGGAGTACGGCGCACTCATGGACAGTCTTAACGCCGCGCAGCTCAGCCCCGAGCTTAAGACCACCTTTCAACAGCACGGGTTTGAGCTCTCTTCGGCGGCTCAGGCGTCCGTCGCCGTGAAGGACGCCGCGTGGCGCGTGCTCGACATTGTCAAACAGGACCAGGAGAGCTTCCCCGTCGAGTACCGCATCGGGGAGGAGCTAGACGCTCAACAGCAGCACCGCAGCCTCGTGGTGCAAGGCACCGTTCTCGGTGGCGGCCCAGATGTTCCCCTCCAAGTCTTCCTCGACGACTTCCAAGACGCGGAGCTCAAGGGCGAGATCACGATCCTCGCCTACAAGCTGGACGGCGACCCGGACGACGCACCTAACGTCACGCGCTTCGGGGCCGTCTCGGACCTGCTGGCGGCGAACGGCGCGAGCGGCTCGACGTTCAACATGGGGGACGTGGACCTGCGAGCCGAGATCGCTGCGCACGACGAGTCGCTTCGGCCAGCGGACAACGCGACGATCACCGTCGCCGAGGACCACACGCTCGACAGCGGCTTGCACAACACGGCGTGGCTGATCACTCCGACGGCCGCCGGCACGGCGGTGGAGATCCGGCTGACGCACCCCTACACAGTCGAGCGCGTCCGCTCCCACACACTGAAGCTCCTGCGGCACTTCGCCCTCGACGAGCAACGTGCGGCGTACGAGGCCGATGTGCTCGCCTGGGCTGGCACGAACCCCGACTCACCCGGCGTCGAGCTGGCCGCCTCGCTAGACAGGCTTAGCCTGGACGACCTCGTCGAGCTGATCGCATACCTCCATAGTCCGTACGACCCTGGCCGTGTCGTCCAGCTGAATAACGCCCAGGAAGCGCTGCAGCGCAAAGCGGGGTACCGGCAATGGTCGGCGCAGCGGTACCCCACCGGCGCCGACATCCCATTTCCCACGAGCGACCCTGTGACCGAACTCTCGCTCGGACAGATCGACGACTTAGCCGAGCGCTCGTACGCGTTCAAGTTCGACGATAACTGGCGTGAAGTGAGAGAGTCGACTAGTCCACGTCCGAGCTTCCACAACGACCTGTTTCTGGAGGAGTCGCTGGTCGACCGATTCCCAAACGTGCTGAGCACCTGGGCCGCCATCGAGGACGAGGACGTGGATTCCCCGTCGGCCTCGGCTCCCGACTCGCTGGCAAAAAACAAACCCGGCCAAGAGCGCTTCTCGTCGACGACGACCGGGAAGGACACCTTCACCCCTCCCGACATCGCAGTGGGCTGTGAAGAATACCGGACCGCTATCCGCCGAATCCAGGAACTGAAGGACCTCCCCTTCGACCAACTGAGCGCTGCGCTCGCGGCGGAGACAACGCCGGGCAAGAAGAGCTACTTCGAGATCTACGAGGAGGTCGGCGAGCAGTACGGGCGCCTGCAGCAGCTTTGGACGCTTACCGAGTTCGGCGAGTTCCTCGAGCTTCCCGAAATTCCGGCCAACAATTACGAGTTCGGCAAGCTTGCCCTCAAGGGGGTGACCAAGGTGGTCGACTGGGAATTCGGCGAAACCTTGCTGGAGTTCCTCGAGGGCGCCGACGCGGTCGTCGTCCTCCCGTTTCTCCTATGGCTGGAGACCCTCGAAAAGCAGCAGGAGGGCGTCGAGAAAAACGAGGCGTACGGCCGGCTCACGGGCGTGCGAACCTGGCTGCGCGAACTCGACAAACGGGCCGCGCAGGCGCCTCACCTGCTCGACGATCTCACTGTCGACCTCACCGGGTACACAGACCAGCAGGTGGAAGACGCCTACGCCGACGAATTGAACGAGGGCAATGTGATGCGCTTCATGCTCTACATCGAGGACTTCCACCGCGGCTTCACGGAAGGTGCCACGCTCATGCAGGATCGCTGGCCCTTCCTCCGCGACGATGTCGAACAGATCGCCAGCAAAGCGCTCTATGACGGGTCGACAGACACCTGCCGCACCACGGTCCTCGTCGAGGAGGGCGTCCTAGACCTCGACGCTCTGCGTGTGCTCGTCGTTCACCAAATGGTCGAGAAGATGCTGAGCCATATTCGCCGTGTCTGACGGCACGGGCAGCCTGGCCAGCTCGCTTCTGCTGGCCTTTGAGGACCTCGTCAGCCCAGTGCTCGACGCAGCTGGCAGCGTCGAGGCGATGGAATACTTCTGGTACCAGTTCGGCTGGGACGTGCGGCTAGACGACGTCGCCGTTGCCGAGCTGGAACATGCGTTCCCGCTGGCCGCCGACCGGCAGCGATTGGAGGAAGCCGCGGCCGCGGTCAGGCAGGCGCTCGGTGGCGGCGGAACCCCCGGCCCGGAGCAGATCGCGGAGCTGGTGGGGATCGTGAGCGACCTGATCTCGAGCCTATCGTCGTTTGCCCCGTCGGCACTGAGCTCGCTCCCGGTGCCGCTGAGCGACGCCTCTACGTGGGAGGACGTAGCCGAACAGCTCTTCGACCAACTGCTCGAGCGCTATCTGCGGATCCACCAACCAGTCATCCTCGGACTCCTGGTCGCCAGCGGATGCGTTCGCTACGACCAGCAGACCCCCGTCGGCGCGCTGCGGGTTCCGTACACGCGCGTCGTGTTGGACTGGGGCCAAGTCGGGGCACTGCTCGACCACCCGTCAGCGGCACTCGCACGGACCTATCACTGGGACGATCCCGCCGCGCCCTTCGACCACGAGCGGCTCCTCGTGAACCTCGGCGGGCTCCTGCGGCTGCTTGGCCTTTCCACCAGCCGAGTGATGCCGCCGGTCCAGTTCGAATCCGGACTGGACCCAACCGTGCTGAGCGAGGTCCGGCATGACGCCGACGGCCTGCGCGTCACGCTCGCTCGCGGAGTGCGGGTCGGCCAGCACATCGATTGCGAGATTGGCGCGGATCTGCTCCCGGCAGCGCCGGCGGACGCAGGCGGCTCGTCCGACCCCACGGGCTTCGTGTTGCGTCCACGACTGAACGGCAGTCTCAGCGAAGCCATCGCGATCGGATCGTCCGTGACCGTGACCGCAACTGTGGCAGCGGGCGTCGGCGACGTGCTGGCGATGACGCTTTTCCCGGGAGGCATGCAGCTGGTAGGCGGCGATGTAGCGCTCGGGGCGGCGATCGAGGTCGCAGGCAGCCGCGTCGACCCCTGGTACCCGGTAGGGACGCCGCAGACCGCGCGCATCGAGGTGCGCAACCCGCGGCTCCGCCTATCGCTCGCAGGCAAGGCGGATGACCCCGAACTGCGGCTCACGCTTGGCACCGCGCCAGGAAACCCGTCTGCAGGCGGACAGCCGGGCGGCGTGCGGGTGGTCATCCCGATGCACGACGCCGACGCCTTCGCGCAGAAGGCGACGGGCCGCGACGAGGTGGCGGTCGACCTGACCCCCGAGATCGTCTGGTCGAGCAAGTCAGGCCTTACGTTCAACGGCAAGCTGAAGCTCGACTTCGAGGTGCCGCTCAGCGTCACGCTCGGCCCGATCACCGTGACTGCGGTGACGGTCGCATTCGGGACGGCACCACAGATGACCTCCAACGCCGGCGCCGCCCTCACCCTCGGGGTCCGGGTGCGCGGCTCTCTCGGTCCCGTCACTTTCGTCCTCGACCAGGTCGGCTTCGTGTGCACGGTCAAGCCATACTCCCGCGACGATGTGCGAGCCCTGCCTGCTGGGGCTCCGGCGCCGGCGCTCGGCAACGTCGATGTCGGTCTGCGGTTCGCACCACCCATCGGCGTCGGCATCTCGGTCGACGCCGGAGGCCTCGCCTCAGGCGGCGGCTTCCTCAAACACACCGGCGACGAGTACGCAGGCGCCCTCGACCTCTCCATCTGCGGATACGCGATAAAGGCCTTCGGGCTGATCCAGACCACGCTGCCTACGGGCCAACCTGGCTACTCGTTCATCGCAGTGATCTCAGTCGAGTTCGCACCGGAGATCAATCTGCCCTTCGACTTCACACTCAAGGGAGTCGGAGGGCTGATTGGTGTCAACCGGACGATCTCGGTCGATGCGGTCGAGGCGGCTCTGTGGGCGCACCATCTGGATGGGCTGTTGTTCCCGGCCGACCCGGTCGCTGCAGCGCCGCAGCTGATCTCGGCGTTGGGGTCGTACTTCCCGCCGGCGGAGGGCCGCTACGTGCTCGGGCCTTTGGCGAAGATCGGCTGGGCAGCCGACGTTGTGACCGGCGAGGCGGCGCTTCTGCTCGAGCTGCCCGAACCGGTGAAGGTGTTGCTGATCGGGGACGTGCAGGTCGGAGTTCCGTCGGACAGCCCGCAGCTTGTCCTGCATATCTCATTCGATGGCGGCCTCGACTTCGGCAAGCAACTCGCGTTCTTCGACGCGACCTTGCACGACTCGCGGCTCGAGAGCTATCCGATCAGCGGCGACCTCGCCTTCCGGTACAGCTGGGGCGAGTACGCGGTATTCGCGCTCGCGCTCGGCGGGTTTAATCCGCAGTTCCAGCCTCCGGCCGGGTTCCCGACGCTGAAGCGTCTGGCGATCTCGATTCACTCGAGCGTTGCTCGGATCGAGGCGCAGTCGTATCTGGCGTTGACGTCGAACACGCTGCAGTTCGGCGCGCGCGTGGAGCTGACCGCGGGCACGGGCAGCTTCAACGTGCATGGCTGGCTCGGCTTCGACGCGCTCTGCGAACGCAACCCACTGATGTTCGAGTTCGACCTGACCGCGGGTGTCGACCTGCGGGCCGGCAGTGACGTTCTCGCCTCCGTGCATCTGGACGGCACGCTCAGCGGCCCCACCCCCTGGCACATCGCCGGAAACGCCTCGCTGAGCCTCCTGTTCTTCGATGTCACCGTCCACTTCGACAAAACGTGGGGCAGCACCGCCGCCGCGC